>NZ_LAZU01000041.1 GCF_000987955.1 Paenibacillus sp. DMB20 | reverse complement strand
TTCAGATCAAGGATGGCATTACCAAATGAAGCCGTATCGCCATGCGCTTAAGTCGAGAGGCATTCTCCAAAGCATGTCACGAAAAGGGAATTGTTACGACAACGCCGTCATAGAGAGTTTCTTTGGCATTCTCAAGTCGGAGTTTCTTTACTACAACGAGTTTGAAAATGTGGAACACTTCAAAGAAGAATTGAAAAAGTATATTGAATACTACAATACCAAACGGTTGAAAACAAAATTAAAAATGAGTCCGGTACAGTACCGAACTCATTTTGAGAAAGCTGCCTGATGAAATTACCGTGTCTAACTTTTGGGGGTCACTTCATTTTCGCGGCTTTTTCAATTTTTGAACAAATCGCAAGGAAGACGAAAGCATATACTCATGGATAGGAATCTGCAGAGGCTCCATTGGTTGACTTTAACCTGTTTATTGCAAAGTACGGTTTATTCACGCAACCCTACGGTTACTTATTGTTGACAAGCAACCGTAGGGTTGCTTATACTCGATATATGAAGTGGGACAAAGACGCAATATTCAAAGCACTTGGCGACTCGACTCGGCGGCTTATACTAGACGAACTATCCGAACGCAATGAGCTGACGTTGTATGAACTTACGGTACGTCTCATCATGAAGCACAACCTTTCCATTTCGCGGCAAGCGATAGCCAAACATCTTTCTACATTGGAAGATGCAGGACTCGTAATATCAAAGCGTAAGGGAAAATATCGAGTAATTATATTCAACAACGAACCACTTAAGAATTTGCTGAAAGGATGGATAGAGTAATTTTATAACATCGGAGCAGGGCTGCTGACGAATGTGTGGGTTGTTTTGCTTGCAGCCGGATTGTTGGCACGGCATCATGCGTCACAAATATCAAAGGAGGTAATAACAGCATGAAAATCATTGTTACCAGTATATTCGTACAAGATCAAGACAAGGCACTGGAGTTTTATTCAGAAAAGCTGGGGTTTGTAAAAAAGGAGGATGTTCCTGTCGGGGAATTTAGGTGGATAACGCTTGTTTCTCCCGATGTTCAAGACGGTACCGAGCTTTTGCTCGAACCGAATGAGCATCCTGCCGCAAAGGAGTATCAAAAGAAGATATTTGCCGATGGCATCCCAGCAACCATGTTTGGCGTTGAAGATATTCGCAAAGAGTACAAACGATTAAAGGAAAAAGGCGTGAAGTTTACCATGGAACCGACAAAAATGGGCGAACTCACCATAGCTGTCTTCGACGATACATGCGGGAACCTTATTCAGATCGTGCAGAAGTAACTTCATGGATGGCTACGGGGTCGTTATAAAACCCTGGTCCTTCTGCTTCGTGTACGACGACATGAACATGAAGGCTATGAAGGTCGCATTATATGCGGCTTTTATCTTAACTTTATCAATATGATTTTTTCCGAAAACGGGTAATAAATAGTTACGCTAATTCTTTGGCTCCATCCCGTTTGAAATTAACCGCTTATTTGAAGGGACTGAGCCGAATGAATTTCGGCTCAGTCCCTTTTTTGGGTGAGGCAGGTAAAGCTATATTGTTTTTGTCGAGCGAGAAATGTATTCCAATTCAAGGATACATATTTACTAACTACATGATGAAGAATCATTTCAATATGTATTTAGTGGTCTTTGTTACGATCCCGAATGAATTGCTGCAGCTGACTGGTGTAAAAGCCAAGCTCATTCTCTGAAGACAGATCCCGGAGCAGCGCTTGGATTAGGAAGTTCCTTGGGTGTTCATTGATAAATTCTTCCCGTAACATTACCGCTACCTCAGACAAATCTTTTTTTCTGGAATTTGTAATTGGCAGATCCGGGATTATGGACTCGATCATATCCATAAGCGCGGCTCTCCGTATCTCTTGTGTATAAGGAAGTGCTTCTAAATTAATCATGGAATATTCCTTCATGAGTTCATCGGTGAGCAAGGGACGGGGAGAACGTTGGGCTAGTCCCTGCACGAGATCATCCATTCGTTCAGCAATAAAAGCAGCTAATTCTTTTTGAACCAGCGGTTTGAACCCAAACAATACATGAAAGGTATACTCGCGGATCAATCCGTTGAATATGGCTGTGACATCCCATTTCCATTCGGATATCGCATTCCCATAATGACGGATCAAAATATCTTGGTAATACCGGAACATATTCAGTTGGAGCTGATGGATGACAGAGCCTATTTTATCGCTGTTCGCCGGTGGAAGCTCGTTGTGATCACGCGATATATAATACCCATGCTCAATGAAAAAATCGAACTGGTAAGCGATCTCCTCAAGAAATGTTTCCCTTCTGGGCAATTCTCTTTTGCGGATATTCTCGACAGCATCAATCATATCTTGCTGCCGTTTCTGCAGTATACTGATATACAGTTCTTCTTTGGAGCCATAGTATTTATAGATTGAGCCTTTTGCGATGCTGCAATCATCGGCGATATCTTGAATCGACGTAGCTTGGTATCCTTTTTCAGCAAAAAAACGAATGGCCGATTGTAATATTTTTTCCTTTAACAAGCTCATAGAGCAGCCCCCTAACGATATACACATGTGCCGGATTCGAAACAAAACAGAGACAGGCCAAATTTAAGTATACATGGATATTA
The DNA here is from genome assembly GCF_000987955.1 of Paenibacillus sp. DMB20. GTDB lineage: Bacteria > Bacillota > Bacilli > Paenibacillales > Paenibacillaceae > Paenibacillus_AQ. Next base: position 207,631 of record NZ_LAZU01000041.1, on the reverse strand, counting down.
TATTCTTTCGCTAATCCATATTGATCATATCGTTATTTGAGGAACGAATCCAGGCTCTTTGAATCCGTACTCAATTATGAACCAATTCAATGTCGGGATATTTCTCCGCGAGCCGATCCATATCGCTATTCGAAACACCTTTGAGAAACTGATCAAAAAAAGTAACGCTTACCTCATTGATGATGCGATGAACCGATCTTGGATCTTCTCCTGGGTTAGGCAATAACGGGGAAAATAGATGGAAATCCGTAAAACTCATATGGGAAGTATGCGGTATCGTCATCGTATATCCGCCTCCCTGCAGAGCATTCGAGCGCCGTCTCACTGTCTCATCCCAAAATTCTTCGTAATCCTCTTTTGTTTTACCGCTCTGGGCTATTGCTTGATCCAGCTTATTGTTGAATACCGCCTTATCGATGCTTTTTTCACCATTCATCTGTAAATATGGCTTAGTTAGTCCAGTGCTGGGCATAGGGTCTCCATATAAGGTTCCATCCATATTGATCGCAGCCTTGATACGGGCATCCTTCATTAACATCTGAGCAGCGGTTGCCCCGCCGTAAGAATGTCCGAACATGCCGATTCGGTCTAAATCAAGACGGCCGGTAAATAGGTCCTGTTCATCCTGTCTATTCAATTGTTCAAGTCGATCCAAAATAAAGGATACATCCTCGGTCCATAGCGGCATGTGCTCGTCAAGCCCTTCAAAACCTGAAAGATTATGCGTTTGTATCAAAATCTCTCGGCCGTCCGGGTATACCGTTGCAGCCGCATCATAGGGGTGGTCGATCCCTACGACGATATAGCCATAGCTGGCCAGCTCTTCAACTTGGAAGGTATTCTGACTGCGGAAACCGGTCATACCATGAGAGAAAATCAAGATCGGATATTTTTGCTCTGCAGAAGACAAATGGATATTGCTTTGAGCATGGGTCTTAACAAGACCTAGATGGCCTAGCGTCCAAGCCGGGAATGACAGCGCATGTTCGAGACCTTGCGTAATAGCTGATACATCACGGATGTAGGGTTCGGCTTCTTCCGTTGTTTTTTGTTCGGAAGGATACCAGAGCTGTACCATCAGCTCGCGGTGGTCAGTTGGATCGGCAGAGTAATCATCTAACCGTTCTTTGTCAACAAAGTGGTACAGTGTTGTTCCTACAGAATAGGGACCCTGGGGTTGATCAAAGGTAAACACAGGCAGTAGGGCAGGTAAAGCGACCATGACTGACGTGTAGAGCATCAACATCAAGGTCCACAACCAGGCTAAGAAATATCTCCTGTTTCTGGGGCGTTGTTTCCTGTCGTTTTTTCTAAAAATGATACAAATCGTAAGGATGACCAAAGCCGCATAACAAGGAATCATTTGCCAACGGTAATCCCCCACAATAATCTGCACAACCGTTACGGCGTATAGAGCGATTAACGAGTACATCAGCCAGCTTTTTTTCGTATTTTGCCCCCAAATGGTGGCTAATGCTAAAACGATAATGAAAATAATGATAACCATTTCTCCGCCTCCCAAGAAAGTTCCTCCTAGAAAAAGTAGATCAGCCAGGCCGCTTGGTTATAAATCCTCTGGCTGAAAAGCGTAATGATCATGAATGCCGGTATGAATACATGAGGCAAGAACCGACAGGACTGTGACCTTTTCAATGGAGGTTTGTCTCTTCGGCTATTTGTTTTGGCTTTCTCAGGAAAAAGCTGAGAACGAGTCCAATACAAGCAATGCATGCTGCCAAGAAAAAGGTGCTGGCGAATGATACTGCATTGGATTCCAGGTTATCCGTTCCAACCGGGTTATTCGATAGGTTTGATGTCATCTGAGAGGACAAGTAACCCGTGAAGCCGGCTACGGCAAACGAAGCGATAACCTGCTGTGAAGCGCTTGTGAGTGGAGTGACTCTACTTACAAGTTTCTTTGGTGTTGCATTTAATACATGGGTATTCAAAGACATCATCGATAACCCCATACCGGAACCCATTAAAAATAATACGCCCATAATGAGTGCCAACGGAGTATCGGTTCGAACAAAGGACATCGTAAACAAGGCCACCGTCATTAATGTCATCCCAGCCAGAAGGGGGGGACGCGCTCCAACCCTATCAAAAAGCTTGCCTGCCATCGGCATAAAGATCATGGAACCGATCGCCTGAGGAAGCAGGATAAGCCCTGTCACAAGCGGTGTAAAGCCTCTAATCTGTTGAAGAAGCAGCGGGAAGAGAAGGGCCGAGCCGTACATGGCGGCTTGCATGATCCAGGAAATGATAATGCCTCGTGTAAAATCAACGGATTTGAACACACGCAGCTCAAGCAAAGGCTGTTCTTGTCGCAAGCAAGACCATATGAAGAGAACAAGGGTGATCCCACCAATGATAAGACCGGATAAAGTCTTGGCAGAAGTCCAGTCTACCCCTCCTTCACTGACCCCAAAGGTAATCATGGCAAAGGCTAACGGTCCAAGAATCATGCCGAGAATATCCAGGGACGGTGCTTCCTTTCCCGGAAAGAGCGGCAGATGTTTTAACCCTACGAACAACCCGATTACTCCAATGGGGAGATTGACCAGAAAAATCCACTGCCAGCTGACAAACTCAATCAACCATCCGGATATAACAGGGCCAAGCGCCGGTGCGAGTAACAATGGGATGCCGAACAAACCTATAACCGATCCTCTTTTGTCAGGCGGTGCCAGGCGATACACCATCGCCATTCCGATCGGCGATACCATGCCGCCTCCCACGCCTTGAAGAACCCGGAACCCAATTAACTGCTCCGCGGTTTGGGCAAAAGCACACAAAACGGATCCAATCGTAAACAGTCCAATGGATACAAGAAACACCCGTTTGGGCTGAAATTTGTCTGACATCCACCCGGCGAGGGGGATAACCGCTGACAAAGCAAGCGTATAGGCGGCTATTGACCATTGAATGGTATGGAGGGGGCTATCAAAGTACTGAACGAGCGTTGGAATGGCGACATTAACGACCGTACTATCTAACAGGACCATAAAGGTGCCGATGATGACAGCAAGAAGGGGCGCAATAATGCGTCTGATTGTAAAAGCACTTTCTTCTGATGTGTCGTGGACGATTGTAGATTGATCTGACATGAGGTGAACCTACTTTCTTTGAAATTTTTACTAGAAGATGTGTGGAGCAGAAAACCGACATTTGTAAAATCGTAGAATAGGTCTTGATATTTCCGCCCCTTAAAAACATTAAGTTTTATAAAAAACCTATTGGTCATTCATAATAGTAACGATGATAGCATCGTGTGTCAATAAAGATTTGATGCATGGAGTCTAAACAAAAAAGAGAGGCATTACAGGCTTTTGGAAGTAATAAGCACAAAGTCAATAGCTTTATGAACATTAAGTTCTTTACAAAACCAATAAGTCGTAATACTCTAGTAATAGTGAAACAGATAACTGTCAGCCAAACGTTATGTAGCGGTTTGGCAGGATAATAACATCACCATAAAACTAATTCGGAAGGAAAACAGAATCGTGGAAGCAACTAATAACATCATATCTTTCGATGCCTTAACCAATTTTCGGGACATCGGAGGGCATCACACAATGGATGGAAAACGAATAAAAACTGGAGTCCTGTTTCGTTCCGATGAGTTATCACGTATGACCCAACGAGATATCGGACTCATGGATGAATTACGACTTAAATTGATATGTGATTTGAGAACAGCAAGAGAACAAGCGTCCAAGAAAAGTCGAATGCTCAATCAGGGGATCGAGATGAAGTCTCTTTCCATTCAGGATAAAAGTCAGGAATATACCCATTTTGAATTCATGAAACTTCTTGTCAGCAACCCTGAGAACTTGAACTTTGAACAAATGATGAAAGATATGTATCATCATATGGCGTTCGGTAGCCAGGATAAAATCAGGGAGATCTTTTGCCTGCTGTCCGATGCGGAAAACGTTCCCGCCTTGATCCATTGTACTGGAGGGAAGGACCGTACAGGTTTTGTCACGGCTATAATTCAATTATTTCTGGGGGTGCATTATGAGTCCGTCATGATGGATTACTTGTATTCCAACGTGCGAATCGGTCCAAAAATGAAAAAAATAGAGAAATTTATTCGATTGATGAGCCTATACAGAATTTCATCTGAACGCATTAAGCCCATGTTGGAAGTGCGCCGTGACTATTTGGAAGACGTACTAAATGAGATTATGGAACAGTATGGGAGTATCGAACATTATTTGTTAAGGGGATGTCGAATTCCTCAGAGCTGCCTCGAGTCCTTAAAGCAAAATCTAATCGATTGACTAGAGCATTCTTTGGTCAACCGTCTTCAAAACGAATTGAACGGCAGCTCGAAAATTCGAGGTTCTTGAGCAGGAGACGCAGAACAATCAGGCATACAATCGGAACCGGGCGGAAACCAAGAGGAAGAAACTTACGAGAATAACGGTGCGAACCTTCCGCCTCGGTTCTTCATTCTGAAATGGAATCTGGCAGCATAAAGCATCGAGTTAACGGGTCACGATAGTTCAATTGCATTAAGGCTGCCATTTGGCAGCCTTTTCTCAAATAATAGGCAGGTTAAATAACCATTCTGATCCGAGAAGGAGACCTTTCACTTACTGCAGTGAGCCAAAGGTACAGAAGAGTAGGTACTTCAATCTCAGAGGTTTTTGATAAAAAAGTATACTCTACATAAGAAACGTTCTGCTATGATGAATTCAACGGAAGGATTCAACCAGTATAAGGAAATTATAGGGGGCCGTTATGCACACGATCGATATTGTCCAACGTGCGATCGATTTTATAGAGGAGCACCTTGATGAGCCTCTTGAGCTAGAGCAGATCGCGACGGCAGCCGCGATGTCGGTGCCGAATTTGTACCGCATGTTCTATGCGATGACGGGTCACCCCGTTAAAGAGTACATACGTAAAAGAAGAACTAGCGAGGCGGCCTACCTATTAAGATCCACGGACCTTCCGGCGATAGATATCGGGTTTCGCTGCGGTTTTGATTCGTATCAGACCTTTATAAAAACGTTCAAACGGAATACGAACCTGACCCCGGGTTTATACCGCCAGACAGAGTCGATTTTCAGCTTTGAACGGATAGGACTGAAAGAGCGCGTGACGTATCTGGAAGAACGGGAGGTGTCCGAACGATATCCGGAAGTCAGGGTCATTCAGCTCGCCCCCCTCAAAGGTTTCGGCTATCTGCACACGGCTGATCGTGAGAATAGCCTGGAAGAAGACGCACTCGCCATATTTCGATTGCACTTAAAAAAATGTGGAATCGATCCAGGCCAAATTAGGCTGTTCGGCTGGAACGTCGATCTGGATCAAGGATCACAGCGCTTTGGTTACCAATTGGCTGCTGTCAGCGACAAAGCGTTCCTTGCGGGATCCCCTAAACTGAAACCCATCGAACTTTCGGGCGGCCTGTATGCCGTTGCTCGCACGCCAGCAGGTTCAGGCACCGTTATTATTGCTGCATGGAATCGGCTGCTATCGGAATGGCTGCCGCGAAGTACATTCGAGCTCGGGGACCATGGTTTTCTAGAGGAATACCAGCAATACGGGGACAAAATCTCACGTCTAAAACTTTACCTTCCCGTCAGACGCGAACAGGTTGTGAGAACGATTGAAATCGTGGAGCGGCCAGCAGTGAAAGTCATATGCTTCCGAGCCGAAGACGACGACTGCGTATCACGCGCCGATAACGAATCTATCGATTGGTTATCCCGCAACGGGTTTGCCGGGGATAGCAGACTTCAGTTATTCATGAGTTGCAGCTTTCCGCCTGGAGAGAGCAACACATACGAGGTTTTCATTGCGCCACCGAAGGGATTTGTACCTTTTCAAGAAGATAAACATCGGTTGTCACGATTGGAAGGCGGGTTGTTTGCATGCTTGACGACTGGCCCCTACGGTATGATGACCGGTGCTCTTGAACGAATCTATCGATGGATCGGATCTTCCGCAGATTACGAGTTGGATGGCACTCGTTGCTGGTATGCCCATTATAGGGTCTTTGAGGAGCAGGTATCCGTGGAGTGCTGCGTACCAATCAGTATACGAATTTAGAGTAAGGGGATTGCATATGAGCCAAATGCCGATAGGCAAGGAACCGCCTGAGGGTTATCGACCGCATATGGTTCCGAAAGCGTTAAAAATGATTCATGGAGGGAAACCAATGATCGAGCAACAGCAAATCGACGATGGCATGACAATAACCAGTCCGATTATGAACAAAGTGGGAAGCATTTTTGTCCCGGTTCGGGATATTGAGAAATCTCGAAGCTGGTACTGCCGGGTTCTAGGTCTGAATGAGGCGGATGTCCAAATTATGAATGGTCACCTATGCCCGCTGCCAATGATGGATGGGGCAGGGATTATCTTGGATACCATGCCCATGTGGGGTGGCGACCAGCCGGGTGGTGCGCCGTCAATTGAGACGCCAGCCTTTATGTTATTAACAGAGGATCTTCAAGGCTCATTAGACTATATGAAAGAACTCGGCGTGGAGCTCGTTACGGATATACAGCACGATCATTGGTTCGTCGTGAACGACCCGGATGGCAACAAGCTGATGATTTGTCGGGTATAAACCATGCTAATACCATATCCATTATTTGGAAATATCGTTTGCGATTCGGAATGGAGAGGGATCAAATGAATAAAATGCCGCAACACAGACCGCCAGAGGATTATCGGCCGATTGTAACACCGAAAGCCCTACAATTAATACGAGGAGGACTGAAAATGAAATCCAGTGACCCGGAAATTATCATCGTCGAACGTCCCGAGATGAAGGCCATCGTATTGCGTACGATCGCTAACAAACGCGATGTACGTCTGGCATGGAAAGAAATTGAAGCCGCTATGGCGGATCACTCTGGTAGGCCAAATGCAGACGAAGGACTCGTATTCATACCGGAGTGGCAATGGGCGACAAGGGTCGAAACCCTGTGGGTCGGAGTGCAAGTCAATTCTCTGGAACGCGTTCCGGAAGGGTTGGAAACCATAACGATCCCAGCTAAAAAGTATGCGAAACTACAGTGCGCGGTGACCATAGCCAAATGGATCGTACTTACGAGGCATTGTGGAAATGGTTCGAAAGCGGGGGGATGGAAAGAGATATGACGGAAGGTTCGTATGGATATGAGATGAATCGTCTCACACCGGTAAATCCATTTCACATCCCGGCAGATGTGATTGATTATTTTGATTTCGATATTTATGCGCCGATAAAATAAACTGGTGATGTAAGGAGCAGCTTGCCGGGCGTTTCACCTCCCGTTACATAGAAAAGCACCACGGTTCCCTTAGTCTGTCGTTCGGTGCCCAGGACTGCGTCATCCAGCATTTCCAGAATGCTTTGTCCGGAAATCCGTACATATCAGACTGCGACCCTTCCGGATCGCGACGTGGTCTCCTAAGGATCATCAAGGCTGCGCGAATTATTATGGCAGGCTCGTTACCTAACGCAAAGGAAATAAAAAAAACCGGCACAATTATGTACCAATTGACCATCCTAAAAAAGCCATAGATACATAATAGTCTATAAAAAAATTCAACATAAGTCTATTATTTTTTTGGTGAAAACTGTATGTTATTTATGCGACCGCGGCGCAAAGCGATAATGTATGAAGGGAGAAGACCTGCATGATTACGCTCAGAAAAATAACGCTGGAAAACCGACGCGCCATATTTAACTTGGAAGTATCCGAAGAACAACGGCGCTTCGTTGCGTCCAATTTGTCAAGCGTGGCTTCCTGCTATGTCCTTGCAACTAATGGGGGGCATCCATTTCCGTTTGCCATTTACTCGGATGGGCAGCCGGTCGGGAAGCCATGAAAAAAATCTTGGAATTTATCCGCACCTTTCCGGCTGGGCCTGCACATTACTGCTGGATTTCTTATAAGGAAGATAACTTGCCCGCCAAAAAACTTTATGAAAGCTTCGGTTTCCGTGACAACGGCGAAATCTTAGGAGACGAGCTAATCACCGTATTGACACTCTGATTTTCATTGGAAAACTCAACCATCGAATGACGAAAGCGCGGAGATGAAACCTAATGGGATGTGAAAGAGGATGGAAAAGATACGACTTCGCGCTTGTGCATTAATCATTGAAAACGAGGCAATCTTACTAGTCGAGTTCAAAAATGATAATGATGGCGGCGTACATTACAATCTTCCAGCAGGTGGCCTTGAGCCAGGTGAAACATTGATTGAAGCTGCGCAACGGGAAGCAAAAGAAGAGGCTTGTGTCGAGGTAGAAGTTGGTCCGGTTGCTTTTGTTTACGAATATCAACCAACGAAAAACAACTATATTTACGGAGATACTCACTCAGTAGGAGTTACATTTGAATGTAGGTTGAAACCAGGATCGCTTCCCAAACTTCCTGAAAGTCCAGACCCTCACCAGATTGGTGTCAAATGGATCCCAATTTCGGAGTTACATTCCATTCAACTGTATCCAGAGATTAATGAGGATATTGTTGATTACTTTAGTGGTGAACATTACCGCAATTATGTTGAGGAACATGATATTCAACTGAGCAAGTCGTTGCGCTAACGGGAGACGATAGTTCAATGACGATAGACCACCACGTCCAGAAGGTAACATTACTGCGAATCAAAATTAAAGTAATAATGACACAAAACAACCCTGAATTAGATGACTTGATTTAGGGTTGTTTTGTGTCATTGACAATCCCGACATGTTAAGTTTGTCTTTGGTATCGGATCTCATTGAGATATTTTGATACAGAATCGAGGTATAATAAAATATCAGAAATAATCGAGTAGAACACTGTATTCTTTGTTATTTTTATATCACGAAGGAGGGATTTTTATATGCACTATGGACCTGATCCTGATGCAATCTACCCAAATGAGGCAATTAAAAGTATATGCTATATTAAAAACGTTGTAACACGCTCAAATATTATTGTCGGTGACTACACCTACTATGACGACATAAACGGTGCTGAAAAGTTTGAAGAGCATGTCACACATCACTATGAATTTATTGGAGATAAGCTGATTATCGGAAAATTTTGCGCAATAGCAAAGGGTATTGAATTTGTAATGAATGGTGCAAACCATAGAATGTGCAGTGTCACTACCTATCCATTTAACATTATGGGCAATGGCTGGGAGAAATCGACTCCAACACTGGCAGACTTACCCCTTAAAGGTGACACAGTAATTGGAAACGATGTGTGGATCGGTCAAAATGTCACCGTAATGCCCGGCGTGCATATTGGTGATGGAGCAATCATTGCAGCCAATACTGTCGTTGTAAAAGATGTTCCACCTTACCATATTGCAGGCGGGAATCCTTGCAAAATTATTAAGAAAAGGGATGATGAACTCATCGATGTTCTCCTTACCATTAAATGGTGGGATTGGCCTGTTCGTAAAATTTTTGATAATCTTGAAACGCTATGCAGTGGGGATCTGACTATAATTAAAGAAATTTAATAGCTCATTATGAACATAATGGGAAGCCGAGAATAAGAGCTCTTGGCTTCCCATTTTGCTGTTTCTTTGCTGTTCTTACTCAGTAAAGATTATCAATCTTCTAAGCATCAGGCTTCTTAAATACAGGGACCCAAACGAAAACATCCGCTGAAAATGGTAAGTGGAGCAACAAGCGATTTTAGCTGCTTGATCGAAATCGATTTCATCAGATAAGTGTGTTTCGACATATTCCATTGCGTTATCCATGCGTTTCAGCCAATCCATCTATATCCTCATTTCAAGGTTGACTATAAAGGATTTTGAAGGATGGTACCTTGAAATCCGTGGAGCTTTTGAAGGCAGCCGGCTTTTTGTATCGGTTGCCTTTTCTTTAAAGACGAGCAATAAGCGTGGTGTGTCCATGCCGCAGCTCAGTTATTGAAACAGGCTAGAGTGGCTGAAGAACAAGGACTTGCGCTCCTTCATGAGATCGGCTGGATACTGGAAATGAAAACAACATCGACATAAGGCAACTTAATGTACAGACTATACGACACTTTATTAAAGGATGATTTGAAAGTGCTTCTGTTGCTCCATGCTAAATGATGGCTTTTCGATAGTCAGGTTTATTCCCCCCCACAATTTCGAAGGAAATAAACTAAGACTGTCGAAATCAAACATCTGGAAAGAAAAGGAGGGGAGTTATATTCAGCATGATATTGATTTAGTCGAGTCAGCCGGCAACGGTGATATTGAAGCATTCACTACTTTAGTCAGAACCTATTCGAATGCAGTCTGTGCAGTGGCATATGGAGTATTAAGAGACTATCACCTTGCACAGGATATAGCGCAGGAAACTTTTGTGAAGGCATATACGGTATTACATACTCTGAAGCAGCCTGAAAAGTTCGGAAGTTGGCTGTATTCAATCGCTACAAGGCTCAGTATAGATATGAAGCGGAAGCAAAACCGGGACTCACGGCTGAGAGATAAACTTAAAATAGACCCTGCTATACACTCTACTGGAGAAAGCATTTTGCAGAATGAGTTGCGTTTCGATATCTTGAAAGCGCTCGAGAAATTCGATGAAATGAATCGAACGGTCGTGCTATCGTACTATATTAGCGAAATGTCCATGCCTGAGATCGCTAAAGCATTGAACGTATCCGTTAGTGCGGTGGAGAGCCGTATCAGGAGAAGCCGAAAGCTGCTGAGAGAAGATTACTTAGCGGCTTGGTCAATGTATTTCGGCAACCGTGAATCAACGGAAACGATAGTTACCAAAGTTGTGGAACGGATTGTCAAGCAGGCTGGACAGTATTATATTCCGGTATCCAACCGGGTAAAATCGACGGACTGGTTTGTCGAATATTTCGGTCTTTCATTGGATCGCAATGGACACTTGCAGCTTCCCTCGGGACATACTTTATATCTAATTGAAGTGAATGAATCGGTACTTTCCGAGTATAGTGATTCCAAACTACCTGTTCTTATTTTCTTGGTCGAAGATCCGGTAACACTTTATGAGGTTTTGAGGGAGCAAGGCATTCAAGTGGAAAAGGGAGAACAAACCGGGATTGAGGGGGATAACTTTTCCTTCTTTGATTTGGAAGGCAACCGGTTCGGCATTTTCTCGGAAAAATAAAAAAATTTATTAAGTGATGACGGGATTTAAAAACCTCGTTCGTCTATATATCGAAACACAACATAAGGAGGATCATAAATGAATCCATCGTCTGCAGAACAGACCAATCTACAACGAAAGAAGGAAATGAATCCATTGTTAAAAGGAGTTCACTGCAATTACATTCCGGTAGCCAATGTGAATCGGGCAAGGGAATGGTATATGCGCGTGCTGGGACTGAAGCCCCGCTCACCCGAAGGCGGAATTATGATTATGGGTAGCGGGCAGTGGCTGTTTCTTATCGAATCTAAGGATAGGCCAAACGCCAACTTTACTACGGACGACTGGGAAGGTGAAAACTTTGAAATGTTTTCCCTAACTTTCGAGACGGAGGATATCGTGGCACTTCACGAGTCATTGCGGGAGAATGGAGCGCAGGTTGAAACGGTTACGGATTATGGAAGTTGTGGCCTGCAGTTCCGCTTTAAAGATCCGGATGGCAACAAATTTAACGTTTGGCAACAATGAAGGGGCTTACCAGCATCCCTAGATATATTTTTTCCATACCAGGAGTGAGTCCGCTAGGACCTCTTTTGTCTTGTTAGTGAAGGATTTGGAGTCGATTTCGAGGAAGCGTGTTCCTTGCTGTACATCGAACACCCTAGGAAGTGGATAAAGTAAAGGCTCACTTATTCGAAACACTGACCTGTCCGTTAGCTCTACCCTTGATCCAATATTCTTATTAGACTCTATTAAAAGGTCGATATAAAGAAGGCGTCTAAATCATGTAATTTAATCAGATATAACCCAACTGTCAACTCTCCCTTAAGGTTCGGGTAAGTAGATGAAGGTCATGTTGCTAAATCAGTGATTTGAGGGGAGATTGATGCTGATGTTGTATTCCATTAAAAAAGTTGTTAATATAAAAATACAATAATGAGAGGACTGATGGATGAACAATGATTAACTAATCTATATTTTATTTGAAATGAATAACTTCAAAATACAAAATATAGGATTAGTCTATCATTTTTATAAATCAGTTAACACTTAAATGCCATGATTCTAATATTGGCAATGAACTTATTTGAGTTAAGTGAAAGACTAATCCTTCCAATTATAAATTGGGGGGATTTTTTATTCTCTCATGGAAAGATTGATATTTTTTATTATCTGTAAAATAAAGGGGAGAAAGAAATGAGTAACTCAGACACTATCGTTACACATGTAATGCTCCGTATAAGTCGCTAATACTATTAAACTTATACGGAGGAATTAACATGTCAATGATACAAGTACAAGACTTAACTTTTTCTTATCCGAGCAGCTTTGACAATATTTTTGAAGGCGTAAACTTTCAGATAGATACGGATTGGAAACTTGGATTTATCGGCAGAAATGGACGAGGAAAAACAACTTTCTTTAATCTGTTATTAGGGAATTATGAGTATAGTGGGAAAATCACGTCTTCGGTAGAATTCAATTATTTCCCTTATCCAGTTTCGGATAAAAATAAGTATACCTATGAAATTCTTGAAGAAATTTGCCCCCAAGCAGAAGATTGGGAATTTCTTCGCGAAATATCCTATCTGAACGTTGATGCCGAGGTCATGTACCGGCCATTTATAACATTATCAAATGGAGAACAAACAAAGGTATTGCTTGCCGCACTATTTTTGAATGAAGGTCAATTTCTATTGATCGATGAGCCTACCAATCATTTAGACACTGATGCACGTAAGATTGTCTCTAGTTATTTAAAGAAGAAAAAAGGGTTTATTTTAATTTCACACGACAGAATCTTTTTAGATGGATGCGTTGACCATATTCTCTCGATCAATAGAGCGAATATTGAAGTTCAAAGTGGAAACTATTCTTCATGGAAGTTAAATTTTGATAGACAGCAGGAACATGAAGAAGCAACGAATGAGCGTCTGCAAAAAGACATCGGGAGATTAAAAGATTCCTCAAAGCGTTCAGCAGGTTGGTCTCATCAAGTGGAAGCTTCAAAAAATGGGACGACGAATTCGGGCTCTAAGTTGGACAAGGGATTTGTGGGACATAAAGCGGCAAAGATGATGAAGAGAGCAAAGAACATTGAATCAAGGCAACAAAAAGCTATTGAAGAAAAGTCAAAACTGCTAAAAAATGTGGAAAAAACCGAATCATTAAAATTAGAACCATTGGAATTTCAGTCAAAAGAACTGATTGTTTTGTCTAACTTGTCTGTTAAGTATGATGACCAAATCGTGAATAAGCCAATTAGCTTTAAGGTTGAGCCAGGTGACCGAATTGTACTTGATGGAAAGAATGGAAGCGGAAAAAGCAGTATCCTAAAACTAATCTTAGGAGATCCGATACAACATACAGGCTCAATGAATTTAGGCTCTGGACTTATCATTTCCTATGTTCAGCAGGATACTTCTCATTTAAAGGGACTGTTATCGGACTTTATTGAAGAACATGAGATTAATGAACCGTTATTTAAATCAATCTTACGTAAGATGGATTTTGACCGAATTCAATTCGAGAAAGATATATCTCATTATTCTGGTGGACAAAAGAAAAAGCTGCTTATAGCCAAAAGTTTATGTGAAAAGGCTCATCTATATATTTGGGATGAACCCTTAAATTTTATTGATATTTATTCGCGCATGCAGATTGAAGAGCTTATTCAAACATTTAATCCAACAATGGTTTTTGTTGAGCATGATCAAGCATTTCAACAAACAGTTGCAACAAAAACGATATCTATGTAGTTGAATATGAAGAATTGAAGGACATTACGTATTTTATTTTGACTAATATGTAATGTCCTTTTATTTATCTTATCCTCTTTTAATTTAAGTCTTGATAAGCGATATGACTTTTGTAAAGCGGGGTTTCAAAAGACGGAATACAAGAGGGGATGATATTGGGGAACCGACGGCGAAAAATTGGGGTGTAAGAGGGCCCGGGGCCTGTAAGATCAACAATAAATTCAAGAAACAAATGGTAGAACTCTATGAGAATGGGAAGTCCAGAGCGGCGATTGTGGAGGAATAAGGCCTCACAGCCTCATCTTTGGATCGTTGGATTAAGCAATCTCAAATCTCAGGCTCGTTCTCTGAGAAGAACAATCGCTCTGTGGAAAAAAATGAACTCATTGCCTTACGAAAAGAGAACCAGCGCCTCAAAATGGAGAATGACATTTTTAAAGCAAGCCGCGCTGATCATGGGACGAAAGTAGCTATCATCCAAAACAACCGTGATAAATAGTGGAGCTTTTCCACAAGAATCGTAAAGCCTACGGAAAGTTAAGCTCAATGAGCGCGGCTTCGTCGTATCCAGACGTCGAACCAGATGAACTTCCAGAGCCTTTAAAAGTTAGAACTGGAATTATCCGATTACGTCAACTGGTTTAAGCCCTTAAAGCCTCTATGAGTTTCGCCTCGCAAGGGTTTTGTTCATGCGATATTGTATGCCAATAACACCACAGCCGAATTAGGTTTGAGCCTACCACGAACGTAATTTCTTCGAAACAGCGCATAACAATACCCATGGATATTTGGTAACTCCAAGTCCGAATCGATTCTTGACAACTTGGTAATAATGAATTATTGTATCAGCAAGCATATCCACATATTGTAAAATGCAATGAAGAGGAAGAGTAATTAATCACTCGAATCTTAGAGAGCCCATGCTGGTGAAATTGGGTATTCGAGCTTAATGAAAGAAGCCTTGGAGCAGTAGATCGAAAAATTGGAGTAGGTCTATCGGGGATTTCCCGTTAAAGAAATGTGCAGTAAGATAATGTATTGCTGCATATTGAGTGGGTTTTTAACCAATTTAGGTGGTAACGCGGAAGCAAGCCTTTCGTCCTTTAACAGGATGAAGGGCTTTTTATTTTGAACCTACGGAGGATAGGATATGTCAAATGAGAACATGGCAGAACTGTTATTTTCGGATGTTGGGCAGTTACCGACTGATATTTATTCACTATATCCGCCAAGAAATTTGTCTATATCTGCTATGGTTACACGTTTTGCACCGAGCCCAACGGGTTCATTAAATATTGGTGGGCTTTACGCAGCTTTAATATCAGAAAGATTAGCCCACCAAAGTAATGGAGTATTTTTCCTGCGTATCGAAGACACAGATAAAAAACGCGAAATAAAAGGTGGCATCGAAAACATTATCCATTCATTGTTATACTTCGGGATTCATTTTGATGAGGGACCTACCTTATCAGGTGGCGAAAAGGGTGCTTTGGGACCCTATAAACAAAGCTCACGAATAAAAATCTATAAGATATTTATTAAACACTTAGTGCAAAAAGGATTAGCATATCCCTGCTTCTGTGATAAGGACGATCTACAAAAGATAAGAATAAGCCAGCAAAACTTAAAAGTAACAACAGGCTATTATGGTCAATGGGCCAAACATCGAGATATTTCTTTTGGGCAAGCCAAAGAAGAGATTTTAGATGGTAAACCGTTTGTTATTAGACTTAGATCTTCAGGTTCACCAGACAGGAGAATAATATACAACGATTTGGTGAAAGGTCCGATTGAGCTACCTGAAAATTTCCAAGATATTGTTATAATGAAAACGGATGGTTTACCAACATATCACTTTGCTCATGCCATTGATGATTATCTGATGGGTACAACCCATGTCATTAGGGGCGATGAATGGCTTTCTTCTGTGCCTATCCATATTCAGTTGTTTGAAACCTTAGGTTTTGAAATACCGGAATACGGACATATTGCTCCAATAATGAAGCAAGTCGGAGCTTCAAAACGGAAATTCAGTAAACGTAAGGATCTTGATGGTACCGCTGAGTATTACAGAGAACAAGGATACCCAGGAATAGCTATAGGTGAATACTTCATGAATCTCATCAATTCTGACTTTGAAGAATGGAGAATGGTAAACCCTCATAAATCATTTAGAGACTTTTTTATCTATACCGATAAAATGAATGCCAGCGGTGCCTTATTAGACATGAATAAACTAGGTGACATCAGCAAGGATGTTATCTCAAGGCTCACGGGCAAACAAGTATTTGACCATTTATACACCTGGTCAAAGGAATTTGATTCTGAGCTATATACTTTAATTGACAAAAATAAGGAATACACTGTTAAAATTCTAAATATAGGTCGAACCATTGAGAAACCAAGAAAAGATTATTCAAAGTGGTCAGATCTAAAGACAATAATTGCTTTCTTTTATGACGAATGGTTTGAAAAGGATGTATTGGGTGGCTACAAGATACCTACAAATGTAAGTTTAGATGTTGCGAAAGAAATTGTACTAGGTTTCAGCAAAACTTATAGGTTTAATAATGAAAAGGAAGCTTGGTTCCATGAAATTAAAGAACTTGCTGTGGAACTCGGATTTGCAAAGGAAATAAAGCAATTTAAAGCCAACCCTAACCGTTACAAGGGGCATGTTGGTGATGTAGCGATGGTACTTAGGGCCGCTCTAACTAACAGAACCAATACACCTGATTTGTTTGATATTATGAAAGTCATGGGCGAAAATAGGGTTTTTGAACGAATGGAGAGATTTATGTTGTCATAAGAGTTTAAAGTAAAAATGACCGACGTTCAACCGGTCATTTTTTTCTCTTAGGATGAGAGGTGAAAAACAACTTTTTTTACAAAAAGACAATGAGAACTATATAGTGTATGACACCAAATATATTTTTACGATACATGTCAGTGAACAACAAGATATATGCATAGGAATCGCGTAGCTACTCGTTTTTTTGTTTAAGGATAATGTTCTTGTCCAAACCAAAAGACAAGAACATATATCCATAGCCGATTAGATGAGTGTCAAAAAACTCCGTATCCGAATGGAACAGCAGTATGGCTACTATCTCCGAAGGCAGAATACGGAGGTTTAGATACTCGGGAAGTTTGGGAGCGTCTGCTTTTACGGCATAGCCAGCAAAATATTGATATCAATAAACCTTATAAATATCTTTCTCTTAAGTCGGTATATGATTTATTTACTTTTTAAGACGAGCAAGGGGACAAAAAACATAATTACAATATTGACCTATTATTCAGATTAATCCTGGATCTTGATAAGAACATATATCGTTTGCAATTGATAAAACCATTTAGCCATTGTGACCTGCGACGTTATGCTCTGCCGCACCGGGAAAGCCGAAGCTGGAAAGAATTGCACAACAAACGGACGAGAGTCCCGGGTTAAAGGATGATTTAACTGTCAACCGTATGCAGGTCACCGGGCATTAAAGAAAAATGCTAGTTGTAAAAAGACGATAATTACTATAAATAAACATAATAATATAGTTTCCTTCATTTATCGAATCAAGTCGCAAAAAAAATAAATTTTATTTCGTTGATAATATTTGGCTTGACATCTATCCTTAGTTTAATGCTTTAGGCTCGATTACAATGAGGATGATGGGGGGGCATTATTTGATAAGAACCATATTAAAGATTTTAAGTTTATTATTAATCTGTTTTATTTTCTTTTCTTCAAGCCAGGTAATTGCTGAAGAAAAAAATTTAATTAAATTAGAGTATGATTACTCATCAGAAGAAATGGAAAAATGGATGGAGAATCCCTTAGTAAAAAAACAATTCGCAATTAGTTTTGATAATGATTCAACTGTACAAACACCATCCTATAAAAAGTCTGGGCTAAATGTATATGTAAATGAACAAAAAATCACTTTTAGTAGTGAACCTGTGATTTACCAAAACATTAACCTTGTTCCTTTGCGTGAAATTGCAAAAGGTTTAGGGGCAACGGTAACTTACGATAAGTCCAGTGGAACGGTCGGTGTAAAAAAGGGAGTTCGAGAATTGACTCTTACGTTAGGCAGCAAAACAGTTTATTACAATGGATCAACTGAAACTACCAGTGCAGCACCAAAAATAATAAATGGAGTTACATATGTTCCTGCGCAAGTTTTTGCAAAGGGACTAGGAGCTAGCCTGAAATTTAGTTCAAGTAATAATAGTTTGAAAATTACTATTTGAGGTCAATATAAAAGTCCATTGTCGCTGGAGAAAAGGAGAAGATATGGGACATTACGATTTTCTACCAATTATACTAGGAAGCGATGAAAACGCATATGGCAACGCCAGACTAATTCATGAGACTTATCAAATCAAGCCACTTCTGTTGTGCACACGGCTGTTAATACCAACCATGAACAGTAACTTGTTTGATCTTGTCCAAATCGATCGATTTGACCATGAAAAAGTATTTCCCGAAGCTCTGCTTTCCATATTGGAGAAACACGCTGCTCCTAACAAAAAATTAATCGTTATCCCTTGTTCGGATTATTATGCCGGGATGTTGTCCCGACATTATTGCAAATTCAAAGGACTCATCGCTAATCACTTTATTTCCGAGGAATTGCTTGATACGCTTGATACGAAAGATAAATTTTACAAACTATGTGAGAAACATGGTCTGGATTATCCGAAAACGATTGTTTGCGAGGCGCATGAGCGTGAAAGAGCGTTGGAGGGAATGGATTTTGAATTTCCCATTGTTGTAAAGCCGGAAAACAGCAATGCATACGCTTATTTGCATAGTGACTTTGAGGGCAAAAAAAAGGTGTTTTTCTTTAACACTAAGGATGACTATTTAAAGATGGTTAGAAACATGAATGATTCCGATTATAATGGAAAATTAATTATACAAGAATTTATTCCTGGTGGGGACAGTTCTATGCGAGTCATCAATAGCTATTCTGATGACAATGGAAAAGTAAAGATGATGTGTCTAGGACAGCCCGTGCTTGAGGAATATGCACCCAAAACACTTGGAAATTATGCTGCGATCATTTCTCGTTCCGATATGGATATATATTTGAAGGTAAAGGCTTTTCTTGAAAAAATCGGTTATATAGGTTATTCGAATATGGATATGAAATACGACAGCAGAACAGGCAAGTATATGATGTTTGAAATTAATCCGCGACTTGGTAGAAGCAGTTTATTTGTCAGGGCAGCAGGACTTAATATGATAGCTGCACTAATAGACAACGTTGTCTATGGTAAGGAGGAAGAATGTATATACAGTGACAAGATAGGTCTTTGGACAAATGTTCCGAAAATCATATTACAAAAATATGTAACTGAGCCGAAGTTGTCAACTGAAATTAAAAAAATGTATAAACAAAAAAAAGTGCTCAAATCACTTTGGTATAAAAAGGACTTAAACCTAAAACGAATTATAAGAATTTCAAGGTATAACTATGCACATATTAAAAATTTCCGACAGTATTATTTTAATAAGCAATAAGCTGCATCCACTTAAAATGAGAGGATATTCCTGAAAGCCTCTAGTTTTAATTTTATGAAGAATTGTAAGATGTAACTTTTTTCTGAAATAATTTACCAGATATGTTAAAACAGGCTTCCGATCTTCGGAAGCCTGTTTAGCATTGACTGAAATTGCCTCTACAAATTTAATCAACAAGAGAAACAGATTCGTACAGCACAGGAGGGGAGGGAACCTTCGTTCGAGGCGAGGGGGGGCCGGTAAACTATCCGCTCGTTCCAGGTCACGAAATCGCCGGAATTGTCGCCCAGGTAGGCTCCGAAGTCACAAAATATATACCGTTGGCGACCAAGTAGGGGGAGGCTGCATGGTTGACTCCTTCAGAATGTGCGATAACTGCCGTAACGAAGAGGAGCAGTATTGCCTGAATGGAAAATCGGACACCTATGCTGCTTTCGACAGATACGGGCAATATACGCAAGGCGGTTATTCCACCCACATTGTCGTAACGGAAGACTTCGTGGTGAGAATTCCCGACGGTATGGCGCTTGACGTTGTCGCTCCGCTTTTGTGTGCCGGAATCACAACGTATTCGCCGCTGCGCCATTGGGGAGCGCTCCCGGCAAGAAGGTAGCCGTTGTTGGACTTGGCGGACTCGGACACATGGCTGTGAAGCTCGCTAATGCTATGGGTGCTGAGGTTACGGTTTTATCCCAAACTTTGAAGAAGAAAGAAGACGGTTTACGGCTTGGCGCGGACCATTCTATGACACTAGTGATCCGGAGACATTTAAGCAACTGGCTGGTCCGTTTGACCTTATCGTGAATACCGTGAGCGCGAAGATCGATATGAGTGCCTACTTTCGCTTCTGGCGCTGGACGGTACACTCGTCAATGTAGGTGCCCCAGCGGAGCCCTTATCAGTTAACGTATTCTCACTGATCGGTCATCGTCGGCCGTTCGCCGGATCCATGATTGGCGGAATTCGCGAAACGCAGGAAATGCTTGACTTTTGCGCCAAACACCACATTGGCCCGGAGATCGAGGTCATTTCAGCTGACCAGATTGATGAAGCCTGGGATCGTGTTATAGCTTCTGATGTCCGATATCGCTTTGTCATCGATATCAGCACCATAGGGAGTGAATAAGGATTAATCCTACTCTAGGGGCACGCCGACTGGTGTGCCTCTTTACATCGGCGGGAATCGAGGAAGTGAATATGAGCTGGTCGAACAATTGGTTTCGAATGGTTATAAGGTCTTTTGGGCAAGTAAAATCGGGAAATGGGGCATGAGGCTGCACAAAAACTTAGGAGTCAAGGAAGAATTCGGAATATGCGGATCGAAGACAACTACCTTTATTTTATCAGTAACCATTCAGATGGACACGCCGCAAGAGAATGACGTTAAACTCTATCGAATGGCTCTTCCAGAATGATGGTCGCATAGTAAATAGATATCCAGATTCGGATTCATTTTTGGGCATAAAAAAAGAATTTACTTTTTAAATGTGAATGTTTAAAAAGTGTTCGAAATAATATGTTCTATAGGCATGGAAAGCATGAGCGTATGATATTGAAAAATGGAGGCGTTTTCATGAATGGTTGGATTCAGGCGGGTACGGTAGTAGAGCTCCGAGAGCAAGGACCGAAGCTGATCAAGGGGGGAATCGTAGTACTTTATCACGAGGATGAAGTGCATGCGCTTGACAACCGGTGCCCACACCTCGGTTTTCCGCTCCACATGGGAAGTTTGTGCAACGGAATTTTGACATGCCATTGGCATCATGCTCGTTTTGACGTATGCAGCGGCGGAACGCTCGACCCTTGGGCGGACGATGTTCCGGTACACGATATAACCGTTCATAACGGATTGATTTGGGTCAACCCGAATTCCCGGAACAGCAATCAAGTACAGCTGTATAAAGACCGGCTTCTGAGCGGCCTTGAGCAAAATATCGGTCTTGTCATAGCCAAGGCCATAGTCGGATTAATGGAGGCGGGTGTTCCAGAGACGGAAATCGCAGCGATTGGGATCGAATTTGGGGTCAAACAGCGCAGGCAAGGGTGGGGCTCCGGATTAACGATTCTGACCGCGATGGCCAACATCCTGCCAAAGCTTGATAAACAAGGCCGGATCCTTGCATTGTTTCAAGGATTGCAGCACACGGCGCGCGAATCAGTCGGAAGCGGAACGCGCTTCTTACTCAATCCACTTCCGAATACAGGCGTCTCCGAAGAACGGTTGAGGGAATGGTACCGCGATTGCATCGAGGTTCGGGATACGCGCGGAGCGGAACGGGTACTACTGACCGCCGTGCAGGCGGGGGCGGATGAGAAGCGGTTATTCTCTATGATGAGCATGGCGGCGACGGACCATTTCTATATTAATGGAGGGCATACGCTAGATTTCCATAATAAGGCATTCGAGAGCTTGAAGTATGTCGGGCACGAGCAGCGCAATTATGTCCTCGCTTCGCTCGTTCCGATGTTCGGGAACGCATCGCGAAGCGAAGAGCTTCATAGTTGGCAGTCTCCGGTCAATTTGATTCAGCCGTTGAAGGAAGCGTTCGAGGAACTGTCTAATAAGGGAGTTTCATCTGGAAGCGGGGGTTCTGACATCGACGACGAGGGGCTGCTCCAAGCGCTGCTTGGAGACGATCCGCTTCGGACGGTTCAAATGCTGAAGGATGCTTTGCTCAGCGGCGCCTCTCCAGTGCGCATCTCGCAAATTGCCGCATTGGCTGCGGCAGAACGGATCGTCCGCTTCCATATGCATAACGATTTCGGGGACTGGATTTCGGTGCTACACACGTTTACGCATGCTCACGCCGTTCACGAAGGTTTGATCCGCTCTGCCGATTCATCGCTGGTTCGCGGTATTTTCCATACTGCGGCTACGATTTACCTCGACCGGTTTTTGAACATCCCGGCTGCTCCGAGACCGGATGGAATGGGCGCGACTGAGGAAGTACCGCAGCCCACGGAGCTGCTTGAAATTCTCGACAAGCAACAGCAAGTGGCGTCGGCGGCGGCATGGGTGATCCGCTACTTGCGCAGTGGCGGAAAGCTAGAGCCTTTATTTAACGTATTGGGTCATGCGCTGCTTCGAGAGGATGCGGAATTCCATACCTTCCAGATGTACGAGGCGGCCGTGGCGGAATATGACCGCTGGGCTTCAGAGTCTGGGCCGTTCGCTGAGAAGGCCCGCGAAACGCTGATCCTTGCGGTTACCCGTTATTTGGCCTCGCATGCTCCGACTTCCCGTGAGACGCCTCATACGGCTAAAATTGCATGGCGGCTCCATCGCGGCGAGAAATTGTTCGAAGAATAATAAAGTGAGAAAGCCCTTACAATTATTACAGAGTAGAGGTATTAGCGGAACCATTTTTTACTTGGGAATCAGCGGTGAACCTATGGAGTATTTATCTGGATGCACATCAAAGGTACCCACATCGTGTACGGATTCGTCCGGAGCGGGGCTTGGCTGTACAGGGAACAGTTCATGACGTGCGAGTTTAGCCATGTTCGGATGAACGGAGTTACTTATGAGCGTGTGTGTGTGTGTAGCCCGATCGGCTGTTTGGAATCGATGCATCCGCGAACGGGAATGGCACGCCAAGCGTTGGAAGCGATCAGAGGAAAGAAAACTAACGGAATACGTTAGGCAGCCGGCAAGAAGAGTAGGATGTTTCAATCAACTAAAGTACTGGATGGATAAATACGATGTGTAAGTATACGAAACAAGGAGCAGACAGTATAAGGCATCTGCTCCTTTCTCTTTCAACTAATTTCCAGTCCTCTCCGGTATTAAGTGGTTATTTTAACCTAAGAAAAGGCCTTTTTATTAGTGAACATATACCAAGGCCGGTCATGGTTGACACTCACATGATCTAAATGTTATTTTTTAGTAATACCCATTTTATGGGTCACGATTTAAGGAGTGTTTTGGATGAGGTTACCCGTACATGAACGATTCATTGAAAAGGCAATAGAGTATTTACGCCAAGATCAACGACTTACAGGTCTGCTTGCAGGAGGTTCTATGGTGCACGGAGCTATGGACGAGTACAGTGATTTGGATTTAATCATTGTCTACCGCACCGAATTCCGAAGTGAGATCATGGAACAACGACTTCGCATTGCAGAAGGGCTTGGTAACCTACTCTCGGCATTCACGGGCGAGCATGTTGGTGAGCCTCGTCTGGTTATTTGTCTTTATGGTCCCGTTCCTCTTCATGTCGACCTAAAATTTGTACAACCGCAAGAACTTGAATCCCGAATCGAAAATCCGAAAATTCTTTGGGAGAGAGGTTCTGACATTACAACGATACTCAACAAAACAACGATGACTTTCCCTTACCCTGATCCGCAATGGATTGAGGACCGCTTTTGGGTATGGGTTCATTATGGAGCAACGAAACTAGGGAGAGGCGAGTTGTTTGAATTAATAGATCTTTTAACATTTATGCGAAGCACCGTTTTGGGGCCGTTGGTTCTCATTCGTAACGGCCAGCAACCTCGAGGGGTTCGAAAATTAGAGAAATACGGTGTCCAAGAACTTGAGGAGCTTAAAGGAACGATTTCCCTCCACAATTTTGATAGTTGCTATCAGGCTTTAAAAAATACGATAAATATGTACCAAAGTTTACGCCAGGTTTCGGAAATTGTAACAAAAGCGGAGGCAGAACGCATCTCTATCGAGTTTCTTAACAATGTATATTCAGCCCAATCTCAAGAGGACAAGAACTAGAAGAAGGCGTGGGTGGAGCGGATAATAGGGCTTCAAGACGCATGGCATTTTTATTAAAAATTAGTATCATATTTTAAGTAGATGTACGGTTAGGAGGTACAAAGAAACTGAATTGGGTTGCTATAAAAGGGCATTTGGTTATTACTATGAGTGTAACAAGAGAGGAAATGGATGTCCGATGACCCAATAACATATAGACTTTGAAAGCCGCATAAAATGCGGCTTTTTTTGTTACTAAGTATGTAGGTTCTTGTCGTGACTCAACGACAGAGGCCTAATTAAAATAACGGAAGTTTACTTCGATATGTAAAGAAATTAAATTCTTCTCCAATTAAATGTCATCTCTTTAGAAAAACATTAAAGTACGTATTCTAAACATTTCTTGAATTGATACTGAGAAATCAAGGGACAGGACGGACTAACCTTAGCAATTGCATAAATGTTGTACAATTAAGCTATGCGAGTGAAATCAGGTTCTTAAAGTTTTATCAAGCATCCAGCAAAATAATTCAGAAACGAAGAAAGGACAGCATTAACATGGAAAACGTACCAGTTGAAGTTAGATTGGAATCAATAAAATCTTTACAATCGACAATCAGCAAACTCGAGAATGCCTTGTCCCAGATGACCCAAAATGGCGCAAATACTACCCTAGTAAAGAAACGACTCAAAGCTGTTTCCATCGGTTTATCCATGCTAGAAAACATTTGGAATCAAAGACCCCATCATTACACCCAGGATGATTTAGCAGCAGCTCATAATGTTATTACTGGTTTAATTCCTTCAATTAAAAACAGTTATGCCAAGTCAAAGGATGGCAGTCCCCAAAAAACGCTTTTAGAAAGAAGAATTAAAGCGTTGGAACTAGCTGTTCAAGCGATTGACGATCAATCCACTAAACAAAGCCGTTAAACCAGAAACGCGTATCAATACGAAAAAGCCCGATGGATCAGCTTATACGTATATGATAAAACGAACAAAGAGTACTATTTCATCAGAGACTAGATGTTACGAAATGAGAACGGTTGGTATTTATTTCTTTGCCATGAATTTATATTATAGAAGGTTTTGTTTTCAAGGAGGTAAGAGATGGATTACATTTCGCCGAAAGAAGCGGCGTTAAACGTGAAACGGTGGCCCAAACATACCCTAGCGGCGGGTCGACGCCATTCCGTGGCTCTTCAATCGGACGGCACGGTACACGGCTGCAGGAGATAATCATTACGGCCAATGCGATGTAAGCGGCTGGCGCGATATGGTAGCGGTCGCGGCCGGGAATGTTCATATGGCAACGAACACGGGAAATGCTCATACCATCGGTCTTAGATCGGACGGTACGGTGGCGGCTGTGGGTTTGAATAAGCACGGCCAATGCGATGTAGGCGGTTGGAGCGGAATCGTGGCGGTCTCGGCGGGGAGTTATCATACCATCGGCCTAAAGTCGGACGGTACGGTCATTGCTGCGGGCCGGAATGAGCATGGCCAATGCAATGTAAGCGGCTGGCGCGACATTGTAGCGGTAGCTGCCGGCTGCGCTCATACGCTCGGCCTTAAATCGGACGGCACGGTCGTAGCCGTGGGTGATAATGAATATGGCCAATGCAATGTAAGCAAATGGCGCGGCATCCAACTGCCCGGCAGGTAGTTTTTTTATATAAGTCGCATGATATGCGGCTTTTTTTTGTTATCAATATAATTTCTTGGGCCCTGACATTCGGGAAGATCGACTTAAAATGGGTAGAAGAGAAGCGAATAATCAGGCGTTGACGCTGCCTTTTATACATGGTAACTTAGGAACATCAAATACATGTTAAATACATGTATTCTGAAAGGGGGAATATAATTACATACCAGGAGATAACAGAACAAAGCTGTTTATTTTGAAAGCGTCTACAAATCTAATGAGCCAAAGGAGAGAATTGATGAAATGAAACCCCGATTATTATTCCGCTCCAAAGGTTGGACCTGGACCCTTGCATTTGCATTGATTTTTCCCCAGCTTTTTATGCCGGGGGTCGCCGATGCCGAGGGAAGCCCTACCCCTAAGCCCGCACACTCGTCGTACCGTCTGGACCTTACGCTGCCGGACACAGCGGCCGCAGGCGACATGATAGATTATACAGTGACGCTTGCCACCTATGAGATGGCCCCTGCAACCTATGGCAATGTTTATTTTGCAGTGGATACGAGCGGGCCGGGCCACGCGGTTTACAGCTCTCCCGAGGTTCTGGGAGCCAGAGAGGTATCCTTTACTGACCGGTCGGAATTGCATAAAGAGGGCTTCCGCCTGCCTCCCCAATACTCTAACACCTCGAATTGGACGGCCGTGT
The DNA here is from genome assembly GCF_000987955.1 of Paenibacillus sp. DMB20. GTDB lineage: Bacteria > Bacillota > Bacilli > Paenibacillales > Paenibacillaceae > Paenibacillus_AQ. The sequence goes on along the minus strand of NZ_LAZU01000041.1, from coordinate 181,210 downwards.
TCGATCAGCCGGGCGAATATGCGGTGACCTATAAAGTCATCAGTCGGGATGGAAGCGTGGTTGCTGCCGCGGTACAGAAGGTGAATGTGACCACGGGCCAATCGCCGTATCAGATCGAGATCACGGATCTAGATCAGGCCGGTGCGGGGGAATACCTGACGCTGCCCGTCACGATTTCCACGAAAGCTCACGAGAACGAAGGAAACAAATTCGCTTATTTACAGGTGTCCAAAACCCAGGGAGACGGCGATATTATTTTCTCGGTTCAGGACGAAGAGGGACGACATCACTCGATACTGAACAGCGGGGATTATGGAACACCGGGCTTCGAGCTGCCAGCAGAGTACCATTCCACAAAGGACTGGAGCATTAAATTTTCGAAAATCGGCACCTACACCTTCAGCTATCGGCTGATCGACGGCATAAGCGGCGACGTGCTGGCAGAAGACGAGGAATCCGTGGAAGTCGTTCCCGCCTATCAAAATCTGGGCATCCAGGTGTATAACAACTATGTCATGCGGGCTGTGTTCGGCAACGAAAACGGACGCGATGTCGCTTATATGGTTCAGGTCGGCGATCCGGCCCAGCTCGTCGTCGTTGATATTCAAACCGAGGAGACGTTAAAGGCGATCGATCTGCCGGGGGCAACCGGGGCCTGGGGGATGGCAGTAGCAACGGACGGCAGGGTTTATCTCGGTTCCTACGGCACCGCTTCACTCTATCGTTATGATCCGTCGACCGATACGATCGTCAATCTCGGTGACCCGGCCGAGGGTACGGCTAGTCAAACCACTCAATTCTTCGAGCTGACCCCGGGATTGGACGGCAAAATCTACGGTGGTGTTTACCCGTCAGGCTCCGTGTTCGAATACGACCCGGTACAAGGCTTTACGAATTTCGGCAACCCTGTGCCGGGTCAGATTTATCCGCGGAGCGTGGCTTACGACAAGGAGGAGAACGTCCTGTATGTCGGAGGCGGCGGAACGAAAAACTATCTCATTCGCCATGATTTGAATTCCGATCAGAAGACCAACATCATGCCGGCGCAGTATAATCTGACGAGCACTTATGATCTGAACATCGTAGGCGACAAGCTGTTTTTGAAGATGGATCCCGGCTACAAAATGATCGTGCTGGACAAAGGAACCGGCGCAGTGATTAAAGATGATGAGCTGATTCACTCCAGAGGTGTGTCCGAGCCGCACGAGGGCAAGGTGTATTTTACTTACGGCGGCATTCTAAAAAGCTATGATCTGTCGACCAACGAAGTGAAGGAAATATACACAGGCAGTGAAAAGATCAACTTTGTCTCCAACGTAATAGGTTGGGGATCAGCCTGGATTGATGACCCCGATTATCCCGGTCCGACGCTGATCGGCGTTGCCGGTAATGCTTCGGCAAAAGTGATCAAATACAATTTGGAGCTGGGAACGCTGAAGCAGGGCGTCATGCCGCTTCCTAAGCAGCCTATCGATCTGCATATTACCGGACAGGGACCGGACGGGAAAATCTATGCCGGCGGATTTCTTCCCGGCGGCATGGGCATCTATGATCCGGGCACCGGGCTCTCCACCAATAACTCGATCGGGCAGACGGAGGGGATGACTTCCATCGGAGACAAAATGTACTTCGGCACCTATCCGGGCGCCAATATTTTTGAAAATGACACGACGAAGCCCTGGAGGAGCTCCGGTACCAACCGAACGGTGAACAAGCTGTTTGATTTGAAAACCGAGCATCTGCAGGATCGTCCGTTTGCCATGCTGGGAGCGGAAAACAAGCTGTTCATTGGCACGGTTCCGGACTACGGGAAGCTTGGCGGTGCCTTCAGCGTCTATGACCCGGTAACCCATGATTTGTCGGTTCATACGCAGATCGTGCCGAATCAGAGCATCGTGTCCTTGGCCTACAAGAACGGAAAGATTTATGCAGGCAGCTCGATCCGTGGAGGCCTCGGCAGCACGCCGACCGAAAGCGAAGCGAAGTTATTGGTGTGGGACATTGCGAAGGGAGTCAAGGAAAAAGAGCTGGTTCCTGTTCCCGGAAAAGGAGCTATCACTTCGCTGATTGAAGGTCCGGACGGGAACATCTGGGGTTTTGCCATGGGCACGCTGTTCATTTATGACCCTTCTTCCGGAGAGGTGGTGTATCAGGACGAGAAGTTTCCGGAAGCGGGCGGACAATGGAGAGATGCGAGCCTTCTGATCGGGAAAGACGGCCTCGTCTACGGAACAATGAGCGGCAAGCTGTTCTCCATCCATCCTGAGGACAAAAAAAATGACGATTATGAGGAATCAGGCCGCCTGGTTATCACGGGATCACATGGGCAACCTGTACTTTGTGACCGGTAACGAGCTCTGGCGCCATGTGATCGAGGATAACAAAGCTGCGGTTACCGAGGTGCGTCTGAACGTCAGCACCCTCGAGTTGTCCGTCGATCAAACGGCCGAAATCAAAGCGGAGGTGCAGCCATCTTTTGCAACGGTAAAGAATGTATCCTGGACCTCCAGCAACAGCGCGGTTGCTTCCGTCAGCGCTGCCGGAGTCGTCAAAGGACTGCAGCCGGGCACGGCGGTTATTAACGTCACGACACTGGATGGCAGCAAGACGGCGGAATGTGTAGTCACGGTTAAATAGCAAGACAATAAGAGGCGGCACCAAATGGAATGTTGGGTGCCGCTTTACATTTGGATTTCGCCTTACCGGACGCCGCAAATCAAGGATTGAGATTAACAACAAGGATTTAAAGTCGGAAATAAATAGGGTTGCAGCCTGGCGCTTTGGAGCGGTCAAGTTTCCTTATAGCAGTCCGTATGAGGGGGATTTCCTTCCGATTGATCATGTTGCAGTTGGAAGAATACAACAAAAATTTGAATTGACAGATCATTAAAAATACAAGTAATATACATGTATATTAAAAAGATGATTCAATTTAAGCATGGCGACCAGAAGTCACGTAACGGCGGATGGCTTCGATTGGCGCTTTGTTGCAGAAACTTATGACAGCGTTTTCTTGATCGGCTGAAAAGAAAATTAAAGGAGGAGCTTGCGATTGTTGCTGCGGATGGAATTTATTAAGCCCTCGCTGCTGGAGGCCGGGGAGGAACATCGGCTTAACTTCATGCTTGTGCACCCCTGCGGAAGAATGGAGCCGCAATCGGATATGACCTTTAGCATGACTTGCAGCGACCCGGAGATCGTTGAGGTGAACGGCAGCGTGATCACCGGGCTGAAGCCGGGCGAGACCGAAATTGCCATAGACTTTCTGGACGATAGATTTTCAGTGTTCAAATGGAAGGTTCTTGTAAGGCCGGCTGGTCAACCCGCGAAATTGAAGCTGAAGGACCGTCCGAGGATTTTGTTTTCGATCGATGAGATCGCGGATTTTCGGGAACGGATTAAGCCGGGTGACGGTAGTTCTCCGAGGATCATCGATGCATCCCTGCTATGGGAGGAATATTTATCAAAAGCAGACGCCTATGTGGAGGAAGAAAGCTTCGAGGTGCTGTATCCGTCCATATCGAATCAGTGGAAGGTTGCGCTGCCTCTGACGGAGCCGAAGCGGGTACCAGAACCGCAAGGCCATACCTTTTTCCCGTTCTGGACGATGTATGCCAGAGCGATAGAGGATCGGCTGGTCGTCATGTCCACGGCCTTCCTGGTGACGGGAGAGAGGAAGTATGCGGTTCGAGTGAAGCAGCATCTGCTGTCCCTGACTGCCTTCGGCAAATGGTATGAGTTTGACGAGCGGGGCGCGGAAGGAAATCTGAGCAACGCCCATCTGCTGCTAGGCGCTTCGTGCGCCTATGATGCCATACACAGCTTGCTGACGGAAGAAGAGCGGCGATCCATTCGCCAAGCCATCCTGGAAAAAGGGCTGCATCCGCTGGCCATTGATATTGGAAGCCATGATATGCACAACATCGTGGCAGCCAAGCAGGTGGCGATGGTGTACGGCGCGGCGGCCATTATGGATGAGAACCCGTTTGCCGCCAAATATTTGCAAGCCGGACTTACTTATCTTCAAAGCTATCTGGACCGAAAAAGGGTGTCCGGTGAAACAGAGGGGCTGCTGTACGACAATGTGGCTGCGCGCCATGCCTGGATGGCGGCGGATCTTTATCGGAGAATCAGCGGCGATGACGGCCTGGTTCAGCATCCGTATTTGCGGGAAGAGCTTCCTGAACGTTTTTTTTCGGCTGCTGGCACCGGGAGAAGAAAGCTCGTTCCCGAATCTGTCGGATTCGTTTTACAAGCTGGATATCGCTTACCTCATGGCCATGACAGCTACCCATTACGACCATCCGGCAGCGGTGTGGTACCTGCACAAGCATGCTGCAACGCATCACGCATCGCTCCTTTATTTACGGAAAGAGACTTCACCTGCAAGTCCTACGGAACTGTACGGTGCGCGCGATTCCGCGGTATTCCGGAGCGTAGGCTGGGCCGCCTTGCGGTCGGGATGGGGCGATGAGGATCATCTGCTGTGCTTTACTTCAAGCAGCTCGGCGAAGGACCATAATCACAAGGACCAGAACAATCTGGTGATCAATGTCGGCGGAGAGTGGCTGTTGACGAATCCCGGCTACCAGGATTATGTACCCGGTCCAAAGGCAGATTACACTACCGGCACGGTCGGCCACAATTCGCTGCTCGTCAATGGTCAGGGGCAGATCCACCTGGGAGGCGGGGGTCTCCGGGAGGAATTGTTACTCCCGTCATTTGAGGCGGTTGTCGGGGACGCTGCCGAAAGCTATGGCGGGCTGCTGAAACGCTATCGGCGATCTGTCCTACATATCGATTCGTCATATTATTTCATCGTGGATGACGTGGAGCTTCATCAGGAATCGGATGAGGCCGAGCTCCTGTTTCATACGACCTCGGCGGTTCTGGATGGAGAAGAGCCCAAGGCTCCGGGCGAGAACCTGGGAAGTGAATCCGTTGTATTCCAGGGGGAGAGCGCCGCACTGCAGCTCATGTTTCCTTACCCCCAGGAGAAGGTGCTCACCCTCCGTGAATACCCCGGGGCTGAAATCTATGGTTCTTATGTAGCTGTCGGTGGCACGAGGGGAAAAAGACGGCGGTTCATCACGCTAATCAATCCGCGGATCCATTACGGCGAGAGGTTGGTCATCCGTCAGGAGGAGCAGGATGCCGGAAGCCTGACTTCCGGTTTAACGGTGAAAAGGCACGGCGGGGCCGAGGATATCTGGCTGTTTTGCGCTGACGCCGTGGAAGCCCGCTACCGGGGCATGACCTTCCTGGGAGAAGCCGCCCGCTTATCGGCTAACGGCCTGCTTAATTTGTGGAAGGCTGAACGGTTGTCCGGCGGAGACATCGTTTTTGAGGCGGAGCTGCCTCTGAGTTTATACAGCGATGACCGCCGCACAACCTGCATTGTGCATAACCCCCACCCTGTGGAGGTCTCCTTCAAGCTGAAGCAGATAACTGCTAGCGTGGAAGTCAATCAAACCGCACCACCCGGCTATTATGAATGGAATCTTATGAATACCGGCAGAGGTGGTCAGGCGGAAGGGAGAGAAGCTGCATGGAAACCGTGATTTCGGAGGTCAATCCATCCGCTCCCGTCAAAAAGAGCGCTTGGAAGCGAATCCGGACCCGAATGTGGAGGGACCGTTATCTATACCTGCTGTTGCTGCCGGGTCTGCTTTACTTTATCGTGTACCGCTATCTGCCCATGCTGGGCATATCACTAGCCTTTAAAGAATACAGCCCGTTCCGGGGGTTCGCGGAGAGTCCTTGGGTCGGTTTTGCGAACTTTGCCCGGATTTTCGAAAGCCCGGAGGTTATCCAGGTTATCTGGAATACGCTGACCATTTCCTTTCTGCAAATCGCGTTCGCATTTCCGGCGCCGATCATTCTGGCCATCATGCTGAACGAGGTGGCAAATCCGCTCTTGAAAAGAGGGCTGCAGTCCATCGTTTACATGCCGCATTTTCTGTCTTGGGTCGTGGTGGTCGGCATCGTGACGATCTTCTTCCGCAACGAGGGATTGATCAACGACGTGCTGCGCGAACTGTTCGGGTTGCAGCAGACGATCCCTTTTCTCACCGAGCCCGATTATTTCCGAGCTTTTCTGGTTTTGGAGGTCATCTGGAAGGAAGCCGGCTGGGGAACGATTATTTTCCTGGCGGCGCTGGCAGGCGTCAACCCGGCTCTTTACGAGGCGGCCGTCATGGACGGCGCAGGGCGCTTCCGCCAAATCTGGCATATTACGCTGCCCGCTATCCGCAGCACGATCATTATCATGCTGATCATACGTCTGGGCGATGTGCTGGAGGTCGGCTTCGAGCAGGTGTTCCTTCAGCTGAACGCCTTTAACATGCACATCGGCAATACGCTCGACACCTTCGTGTATTACAAGGGGATCCAGCAGTCGGACTACAGCTTCTCCACCGCGGTCGGCGTATTCAAGGGTCTGGTCGGTCTTGTGCTGGTTATGGCCGCCAACAAGCTGTCCAAGCGGTTCGGCGAGCAGGGCGTATATTAGGGGCTTCGATTCTTTCTGGGAGGAGAACGACATATGAAGCAAAAATCCATCGCGGACCGCTTGTTCAGCGGCGTGAATATCAGTCTGCTGCTTGTCATATCCGCAGTCATGCTGTTTCCGTTTGTATATTTGTTCTCGGTTTCATTTTCCTCGTTCGAGGATTTTCTGGGCAGCAAACTGCTGCTCTGGCCGTCCAAATGGACGACCGACGCCTATGAATATATCTGGGCCTCCAGGACGTTCCGGCAGGCGCTGCTGAACACGTCGCTGGTTACCGTGCTCGGTACCATCGTCAATCTGTTTTTTACGGCGACGATGGCATACGCCTTGTCAAGACCGATCGTCGGCCAGCGTACCGTCATGTTTATGGTCGTATTTGCGCTCTTGTTCTCGGCCGGCATGATTCCGACCTATCTGGTCGTCCAGGAAACGGGGCTGCTTGATTCCATCTGGTCGCTTATTTTGCCGGTGGCCATCGCGCCCTTCAACCTGATTGTCATCCGCCAATTTTTCATGAACATACCAAGCGATATGATCGAGGCGGGCATCGTGGACGGCGCGAATGACCTGCAGATTTTCGGGCGCATCATCCTGCCGCTCTCGAAGCCTGCGCTCGCGGCATTCAGCCTGTTCTATGCAGTCACGCACTGGAACAACTATTTTGCGCCGATTCTGTACATCAATGATCCGGCCAAATGGACGATCCAGGTCGTGCTGAGACAGATTGTGGTGGTGGGGGAAACGACGGGCACGCTCGGAGGAGATAACATGTTCCTGGAAAATCCGCCGCCTCCCGAAACGATTCAGATGGCTGCCATTCTGATGGCGACCCTGCCGATCCTGATCGTGTATCCGTTCCTGCAAAAGCACTTTGCCAAAGGCGTCATGCTGGGCGCCGTCAAGGGTTGATGACTTCGAACGGCTGGATTATGGAGCTGTCCGAATGAATCATAAATGGAGGTCACACTCCAACATTGATAAGAATGGGGGAAAGCTCATGTTAAAGAAACACAAACTAACCGCAGTGATGGCGGCCTTGCTCTCCGTCAGCCTGACTGCATGCGGCGGACAGCCGAAAGCGGAGGAGCAGCCGAAAGCGCCGGCCTCGGGAGGGAATAACCCGGTGGAGGCTAACGAAAAGTTTACGATTACGGCAATCGATTTCCGTTACGGAGATCCGCCGCCGACCTCGAGTCCGGGCATTGACATGATCAACGAAAAATTCAATGTAGACTACAAGCCTGTTTTTGTACCGAATACCGCATTTGATGAAAAGATCAACGCCGTATTTGCATCGGGTCAGATTCCGGATATGATCGGCTTAATGTCGACCGACCTGAAAAACCGCTACAATAAGTTTGCGAAGCAGGGGGCGTTTTTGGATCTCGAGCCGTACATCAGCGATTATCCGACCTTGAAGGTTGTGCCCGATTACATATGGGACTCCATGCGGGTAAACGGCAAAATCCATGCGATTCCGCAATATGCCCCGAAGTATCAGGTCGTCACGGTGCTCCGCAAGGACTGGCTCGATAAGCTGGGCTTGAAACCACCGACAAATTACGAGGAGCTGAAAGAGGTAGCGTTGGCGTTTACGAACGGAGATCCGGACGGCAACAACAAAAAGGACACCTACGGGATCGCCATCGGCCAGGACATTAACCCAAACTTTAACCAGGGACCGTATTGGGATCCGGATGCCTGGTACCATCAGGATGCTCAGGGCAACTACATCCCGGGCATCATTGGCGATGGCCGCCGGGAGTTCATAACCATGCTGTCCGAGCTTTATAAGCAGGGAGCGATGACGAAAGACTACGCGGTACTGAACTGGGGAGACACGAACAAAGAGTTTTACTCCGGCAAGGCAGGCATCTTCATCGGAACGCCTCGCGGAATGTCGCAGGATTATATGAACGGTCTGCTGGCGATCCATCCCGAAGCCGAGTTTGTACATCTGGATCCGTTTATGGACAAATACGGAAACCAGGGACTTATGGCCGGAGCAGGTTATAACGGTCTTACCGTGCTTAGTGCCAAACTTCAAGATGAACCGGAAAAGCTGAAGAAGGTACTGGAGATGATCGATTTCGGACGCAAATTCTACCCGCAGGATCAGAAAAATGAAAAGAATGCCGATTTTGACTGGTATTCAGGCAAAGTCGGTTCAGGTTACGTCATGAAAAACGGCCTGCCTGTCTTCAACGAGAACTTCGGCAGAGACGGCCTTGGCCCATCAACGTATTATGTTGATAATTCCTCCTGGGTACCGCAGGACTCGGACAACGTATATTCCATTACGTATCAGACCAAGCAGCTGGTGGATCTTGTAGCCGCCATCGAGACGATGTACAAGGATATCAAGCTTTATATCAACCCGATCAATGGACTGGAGTCGCCGACCGACAACTCGAAAGGCGCAGAGCTGAGAAAGTATGTCATGGATGAGCAGGTAAAAATGATTGCAGGCACCCGTCCGGTTTCGGATTGGGATAAACTGGTTCAGGAGTATCTGGACAAAGGCGGTGCCCAGGTCATCCAGGAATACAACGCGAATATCAAAGAGAAGGATCCGAAGGCACTGTTTAAGTGAGACTTTGGAAATGACGCTTTAAACATGATCCGTAGGACAGCGGGGCAAATCTTTTTGCCCCTGTTCTGCATTGGAATAACTAGCGCCTATGGGAATGCGAGCTGTGGAGGAGGGAGACCTGTATCATGAAAAAGACAGCGAAAATCGGTTTGTGGTTTAACAGGCAGTCGGCGGAATACTTCTGGGGGCACGGCCAGGACCTGTTTCAGCTTTATGTGGAAGAGGTGCTTGGTCATGCGGGCATTCCTTATGCAAGGTTTGATGATGCCGAAACCCTTGAGTCATATGAACCCGATATCATCGTCGTATTGCATCCGGGAGAGAAGGAAGAGGATCTGAACCGTCTGGAGCAGTGGGCCCGCCGCGGAGCGACGCTCATCAGTTACGGCGGATTGAACCGCATGGCCGGCCGGCTGGGCTGTACCCGGTCTGCCATCAGGGATGCGGTGTATGGGGACCTGTCAGGATTAAGCTATGCGCAAGGCATACCGGTTTTAAGGGCGGTAAGCAGCGATCCGTGGATGGTGTCAGAGAAATCCGACATTCCGGTTCAAGCGGATGGCGTTCTGTGCCGGCTCCATAAAGCTGGAGCAGAGGCAGCCGCAGCCGTTCTGGAGTTTCCGCTAGGTGCAGGCCGGCTGATTCGCTGGAATGTGGACATCTCCGCGAATATCGTTATGCTTCAGCAGGGCGGCGGCCCGGTCGTCCAGGACGGCATCCCGGCACCGGACGGTACGGGAGCGGTAGACGAAGGCATTTTGAAGGCCGATGACCGGTGTGAGATGGACTGGAATGAGGACCGCTCGGTGACGGAGACCGGGATGCCATACTTTGATACGCCGTATGCAGACTGGTGGCGCGAGGTGATTGTCCGTCAGCTGATGGAGGAAGCAGATGCGCTGGGAATGACGCTTCCGTTTCTGGACTATTGGCCGGAAGGCGTCAATCAGGTGGCCATGATCTCGCACGACAGCGATTTCAACATAGAGGAGGCGGCCCAAACGACCCTGAGCGTGCTTCAGGAAAACGGCGTCCGCTCGACCTGGTGCATGATCGAACCGGGCTACTCCCCGTCGCTCTACAAAGAAATTCAGGCTGCCGGCCATGAGCTGGCATTTCACTACAATGCTTTGGAGCAGGAGAAGGGGATATGGAGCGCCGAGGAGTTTTCCCGTCAATTGAACATAATCCGGAGCACCAGCGGCGCGCCGATCATTTCGAACAAGAACCACTATACCCGCTTTGAGGGCTGGGGAGAGCTCTATGAATGGTGCGAGCAGAACGGCATCAAAGCGGATCAAACTAGAGGTCCGAGCAAAAAAGGAAATGTCGGCTTTCCGTTCGGTACCAGCCATCCGTATTACCCGATCGCTCGTTCGGATGACCGCAACCGGCTATACCGGGTGCTGCAGATCGGCTTTCTGACCCAGGACCTGGAGCATCCCACGCTATCGGATTCGTCGGTGATTGCCCCGTTTCTCGAAAAGGTGAAGGAAGTCCGCGGCGTCGCCCATTTTCTGTTTCACCAACAGCACATTCATCATCTAGGGAACGTCCGGCATGCGTTTTCGCTAGCGGTCGAAACCGCGAAGCGGCTCGGTTATGCGTTCTGGACGAGCGAGGAGATCACCCGCTGGGAGCAGGCCAGACGAGCTGCGGTGCTCCGGGTAAGCGCAGACGGTACCCTCATCACCGAGAATCTTCCGCAGGGAGCGGTCGTGCGCCAGCCGTTGGTTGCGGAGGCGGACCCGTCAGCTTCGCAGACGGACATTCGCTTTGGGCGGCCGTGTGCAGAAGCGGCGAGTATTATGAAACCAGCAGCCGAATAACGGCAATGAGGAGGAATAGACAGTGGAAGCGTTAGCGATCCATGGGGGAGCGCCGGTCAAGACCGGTCCTTTTGGCACAGGCAAAAGATTCGGGGAAGAGGAGGCCGCGCAACTGCTCGAAGCGCTGGAGCAGAACACGCTGTTTTATCATTTCGGCACCAAGGTTAAACAGTTTTTGGCCGATTTCAATGCGATGTACGGCCGGGAATTCAGTGTAGCGACATCCTCCGGCACCGCGGCGATTCATGTGGCGCTGGGTGCGGCTGGGGTCTCCGTAGGGGATGAAGTCATTACAAGCCCGATTACGGACCAGGGAACGCTGATCGGCATTCTGTACCAGAATGCGATCCCCGTATTTGCCGATCTGGAGCCTTACACTTACAATCTGGATCCGGCCTCGGTCGAAGCCTGCATTACGCCGAGAACGAAAGCGATCCTTGTCGTCCATCTGGCTGGATATCCGTGCGATATGGACCCGATCATGGAGATCGCGAGAAAGCATGGCATCAAGGTCATTGAGGATTGCGCACAGGCCTATATGACCCGGTATAAGGGGAGGCTGGCAGGCACCATCGGCGATTATGGCTGTTTCAGCACGAACGATTTCAAGCATATCTCCACCGGGGACGGGGGCATGGTGCTGATCAATTCGGGAGAGCGCGAGGATTACGAAACCGCTCACGCCTTCGCGGACAAAAACTACCGCCGTCTCGGCACCACGGTTGACCGGGGAACAAGCTATATTGCGCCGAATTACCGGATGACCGAGCTGCAGGGAGCCGTCGGAATCGCCCAGCTCAAGAAGCTGCCCTGGATTTGTGGGCGGCGTCAGCAATACGGCGACCGGCTCAATGAAGGATTGAAGGGAATCCAGGGCGTCATTCCGCCGCAGGTCGACCCGGAGCATGACTGTACATACTGGTTCTACATGCTGCGCCTTGATCTGGGCAAGCTGACGTGCAGCCGCGAAGAGTTTTGCAGGGCGCTGGAGGCTGAGGGGATTCCCAACCGTGCCGGCTATATCCCGCAAGTATGCTATTTGCAGCCGCTGTTCCAGAACCGGCAGGCTTATCCGGGGAGCCATTTTCCGTTTGACGGCAGCAGCGTCTCTTATGAGCCTGGCCGTTGTCCTGTCGCGGAGGCGATATTAGACACGGCGGTGCAGATTCCGATGAACGAATTCTACTCGCCCGAGGATATTGAGCATATCATTCAGGCGGTTGCCAAGGTGGGCGCCTATTATGCGAAAAGCGATGAATAATACGGAAGAAGTGAACGGCAGCAAGGCAACGGGGATGGGGGCTTTTGAGCGGATCGGCGTACCCGTTGATGTCGACGAGAGCAGATCCGCGGCGGTGTGCCGGAGAGCCGACGGGACCGAGCGCATCGTAATCGCAGCCCGGGGATATGTGCTGATCGCGGATCCGGGAACAGGAAACAGCACCCAGCTTTATTTTCCTGGAGGCGAGGGCCAGTATCCGTTTGCGTCGATCAGTGATTCCCGGGGATGGTTCTATACGGGAGCCGGCCGCTATTTTTTACGTTATCGATCCGTTCACTCCGGCTTTTGTCGGGCAGCACCGGGTACCTGAAGGGGAAGAGGGAGCCGGCTTTGCATTTGCCTTGAATGGAGATGGTCGGGTCTACGCAACAACTTACCCGGGAAGCTATCTGATTGAGCTCCATGCTTCGTCAAACTCCTCATGTACATTATGCAGGCTGGATTCCGAGAGGAAGTATGCCATGACGCTCGCCTGCGGAAGCGGGGGGAAGGTCTATGCCGGGCTGGGCACGACGTCGCCGGCCATCGCCTGCTTTCATAAGGAAACCGGAGTGTTGGAGATCGTACTGGAGGGGCCGCCGGATACGACGGGCAGCGCTGCCGTTCACCAAGGCTGCGACGGCGCCGTTTACGGCTGGCTGCCATCCGGAGAGAACGGAGATGGCATATGGTACCTGCTGGGCGAGCAGGGGGCAGAGCAAGTGGCGGCAGAGGAGGTTAACCCGTCCCTGTATAAGGGGGCAGGATACAACAAGCTGCACCGGGACCTTGACGCCGGTCGAGTGCTGCTGAAATGGCAGCTGTCCGACAGGCAGATCGAAATCATGGAAGCGGACGGAAGCCTGAGCCGGCTTCCGCTTGCCTACAAGGGAGGCGGAACGTCACTCTCCCCGCTGTTCGGAGGTCCGGACGGCATTCTATACGGCACTTCCAATCACCCGCTTCATCTGTTCACGTACGATGCCGCAGCCGGGCGTCTGACCGATTGGGGGCGGGGATATCGTGGAGCGGGGAGGAGGCGGCAATATTGCCGCTTATGCGGCTCAAGGCAGCCTCATCGTGGGTGCTGCTTATGCAGGCGGCATGGTCCATTTGCTGGATACGGCGAAAGAATGGTGCACGGAACCAGGACCTCAGCGGAATCCCCTGCGGATCTATGAGAATGCCGCTGTCCACAGGCCGAGATGCGCAGCCGCGCATCCGGATGGCCGCCATGTGCTGTACGGCGGCTTTCCCGGTTATGGTGCGGCCGGCGGCGGGCTCGGCATCGTGGATGTTCCGGCCGGTCAGGTGGAGATGCTGGAGAACCGGGAAATCGTCAGCGGGCAGAGTACGATTTCACTTGCAGTGCTGCCGGATGGCAGGGTATTCGGCGGCACCAGCATCGAGACGCCCGGCGGAGGAATCAGCTCGGCCGAGGAGGCGGTGATGTATGAGTTGAATTGGCCTGAGCGAAAAGTGATTCGGCGCTGGGTACCGGTTCCGGGTGCCAGGGAAATCGCTCAGCTGATTTCCGGCGCAAACGGTCTTCTCTATGGCATGACCTCGGAATCGGTGTTCTTTGTTTACGATTCAGGACTGCAAAAGATCATTCATTGCCGTGATCTTTCGTCCTGGGGCGGTATTGTCCGGCAGGGACTGCTCATGATCGAGCGGAAGGGGCATTCTTTCCTTCTGGGTCTGTTGAGCAGGGCTTTGTTCACCGTAAATACAGTGAGTATGCAGCCGAAACTGCTGGAAGTGCTTCCGGTCGAAGCGACCAGCGGAATCGCCTGCCTGAACGGAGACGTGTATTTCGGTTCCGGTGCTGAGCTGTGGCGGTATCGGATGGAAGAGGAGGGTGATTGCTTTCATGACTCGCTTTAATGGGGAAATAATGCCGCTGCTTGAGGGAATCCATACCCTTGAGGACTGGACGGTGAAGGAGTCCAGGCTGAAAGCACGCTGGCTGCAGCTGTTGGGGGAGCCCCCGGAGCCGGTAGATTACAAGCCGAGAGCCGTCGCAGACAGCGGGGGCTTCCGGGTGCTTTCCGTGCATGAGGAAGAAGATCACACAAGACAGGTGATCATGTACGAATCACCGGACGGGGATTCGATCCCGGCTTATCTGTTGATCCCTTCAGGAAAGCCTGCTGTAGGAGGATTTCCCGCTGTACTGGCCCTTCACCCGACAACCGAGAATGGAAAAGACGATGTATGTCTGACTTCCGGACGGGCGAACCGGCGGTACGGTCTAGAGCTGGTACGGCGCGGATTTGCCGTGCTGGCTCCGGACTCCATCACGTTCGGCGACCGAATCTTTCCAGGGGAAGCGCCGTTTCAAACGGGTCCATTCTATCAACGGCACCCTGCGTGGACTGCAGTCGGCAAAATGCTCTCCGATCACATGGCGGGGGTCGACGTGCTGTCCTCGCTGCCGCAGGTAAACCCACACCGGATCGGCGTCATCGGCCACTCGCTTGGCGGCTATAACGGCTGGTTTCTGGCCGGAATGGATAGACGCATCAAGGCCGTTGTCTCGAGCTGCGGATTTACGATGTTCCGCGGAGATCCGGAGCCGAACCGCTGGGGCCTTCGGGAGTGGTTTTCCCATATCCCATCCCTTACAGACAGCCTGAGCAGCGGATTCCTTCCGTTTGAGTGGCACGAAATCGCGGCGCTTGCAGCTCCGGTGCCGATGTTGATGTGGTGCGGAACGCAAGACCCGATTTTTCCGAACTGGAGGGAGATTGTCACGGGACTGGGGGAGCTGGATGGTTTGTATGATTTTCTGGGCGCTTCATCTGCTTTCGAGTGCTGGATCGGTCATGAAGGACACGATTTTCCGCCGGATATCCGGCAGCGAGCCTATGCTTTTCTTGAAAAACAGCTTGCGGAGTAAAATATATACGCGTTCTTTATCCGGGATGAATGGAATCCTGATGTCCCTCATGATATACTGATTTTTATAGACATGTATAGGAGCGGTATATATTGTTGCGTAGAAGAAATGAATTTCATGAGCGTTATGAGCGTTTTGTCCAGGAATTAAGGAATGAAATCGTTGCCGGTATTCTTCAGCCGGGTGAATTTATTTTGCCGGAAAACACGCTTAGCCAGAAATATGAAATGAGCCGGGTATCGATCCGGAAGGCGCTGGATGAGCTGGTGAACGAAGGATTGATCGAGAAAATCGCGGGCAAGGGCAACCGGGTGAAGGTGCCGGATGAGGACAGAACGCCTGTCGTGCTGAGACTCGCCTGGTTCTCTTCCTCCTATGAGATTCCGATTATCGAAAAAATGATCGAGGCGTTCGAGCGGAAGCATCCGTTCGTTCAGGTGGAGATGGTGCTGTATTCCGAGGATTTCTACACCGAAACCATCATCCGGTCCATTGAGGACGGTCAAGGGCCTGATCTGTTCATTATGTCGGATCAGCATTTCCGGGAATGGACCGAAAGCGGGCGCACGAATCTGCTGACAGGGTATGTTCCTCCCCGTCTCATGGAGGAAGGGGTCAGCTATCCGCGGGTCTCGAGCTGTTCAATCATGAAGGCGGCATGCTCGCGGCGCCGTTTGTGTTCTCTCCGGTAGTCATCTGTTATAACCGTTCGATCTTCCGTCAGCACGGCCTGTCTCACCCTGTCAGTCTCGGCGACTGGCAGGAGCTGCTGGAAACGGCCAAAGCCAGCACATCGGCCCCTAACGAAGACGGAATGACCGATCATTACGGCTTCTGCTTCTCTTCGTCCCCCAACCGCTGGCCGGTCTTCCTGCTTCAAAATGACGGCAGCATCATGGCTGCAGACCGCAGCCGGAGCACGATGGCGGACGAGCGGAACATCGAAGCGCTGGAGTATTGCGTATCGCTGATGTACAAGGAGCATGTGTCGCCGATCTTTTCCCATGGCAGCAGCCATTTAGCCGAAAGCCTGTTTATGAAAGAACGGGTTGCGATGATCATGTCCACTTATTATTTCATGAATGAATTCCGCGACCATTCCATCGACTGGGATGTGATGACCTTGCCGAAAGGGACCAAACCCGCCACTATATTGCTAGGCGGGGGTTTGTCGATCAACGCTGCGAGCAGTCATCGGAATATCGCCGAAAAACTCGTGGAATTTATGACGGGCGAGGAAGCACAGAAATTATTGAAACAGTACGGATGCACGATTCCGGTGTTGCGGTCTGTGGCCGAAGATGACAGCCTGCTGAATCCGGACATTCATCCGCAGCACTATAACCGTTATCTCGAGGTGCTGCCGCATGCTTATCCGCTGCATGTCCTCAACATGAACCAATCTGAAATATTGACGCTGCTGGATGAACTGAATCTGTTGTGGGCCGGCATGGAGACCCCGGCGGATACCTGCAACCGGATCGAGCAGCTGTTCAACAGCCGCCTCGGCCTAGCGGGAGCCGGTACGGGGATGGAGAAGTGAAGAAGCGGTAAAGAAGAGCACCTTCAGGAGAACGAAGCCATGTCGTAAGAGATGGAGACGGTCTTGAAGGTGTTTTTGTGTTGGCAGCAAAGATGCATCTATCCGTTAGAAGTTGCCGACATATTGATTTGATAGGACCCTTTAAGAATATTTATCGACCATTTTAAGCAAATAATTGCGAAACTCCTCCACATATGATTTCGGTTCTACGATTTCTAGGTTCCTATCGTTTAAACGTTGCGTGCGATCTTCTGACACATACAGGTATGAAGCTTGATGAAATTGCACGCGATACCGGATTCGAGTATGACACTTACTTTATTAAGCAATTTCAAGCTAAAAAAAGTCATTTCACCTACAAAGTATAGGAACATGACTCGTAAGTTCGCTACTGAACGATAGTAGATGAGGAAGGATCAATAAAAAGCCCGAAGCGGGCAGGATATACGCCTGCTATCTAACTCTCCTTGACCGTAATATATATATTGTGTTAAATTTTTTCATATAATAACTATGATTAAATTATGGGAGGGATAAAGTGATGACTGCTTCTGAAATTGTAGATGTAAACGTGAACCTGTCATGTAAAGAGATGTTTGACAAGGTTCACAAAATAACAAATCAGATACCGGAACTTTATCCTTCTATGCATATATACAGTTCGTGACTTATTTATAGAAAGTCTCTTATTTTTGTATAGGTATAGTTAGGTTAATGTACGCAAAAAAGCACCGGTAAGCTGGTGCTTTTTTTGCGTTTTCTCCGTTTAAAGGGAGATAGATATGAAACATTTATCTAAGTACGAAAAAATACGTAAGATCTTATCGGCTCTAAAACAACCGAATTATAGATATTCGCAAATAACAGAGGCAATCTTCAAGAACAAGATCGGAAATTTCGAAGCAATGAACAACTTGCCTAAGCCATTAAGAAATGAATTAATCAAAGAGCTTGGAAACAATGTGTTGAGCATCACGCCAAAAATGGAGCAGAAATCCAACCAAGTTAGCAAAATTCTGTTTGCCATCCCTGGTGATGAATACATTGAGTCCGTAAAGTTAAGTTATAAAACGGGATGGGAATCCTATTGCATCTCTTCGCAGTGCGGTTGCGGATTTGGTTGTACATTTTGCGCTACGGGAACACTCGGTTTGAAAAGGAATCTCACAACAGATGAAATAACGGATCAACTTCTTTACTTTACTTTGAATAACTATCCCTTGGACAGTGTGTCCTTTATGGGGATGGGAGAGGCCCTTGCAAACCCATATGTATTTGATGCATTGCATGTGCTGACGGATCCTAAACTTTTCGGTTTAGGACATCGAAGAATTACGGTTTCCACAATAGGTTTATTACCTGGAGTAAAAAAAGTTGACGAAGGAGTTTCCACAGATTAATTTAACTTTCTCCCTTCATTCACCATTTAATGATCAGAGAAGCGAGTTAATGCCCATTAACAATCATTTTCCATTAGAAGAAGTTTTGAACGTGTTGGACGAGCATATTCAACAAACGAAGCGAAAGGTTTACATTGCTTATATACTTCTAAGGGGGATAAACGATTCAACTAAACACGCTGAAGCCGTTGCTGAATTGTTGCGTGGAAGAGGGTCGTGGGAACATTTATATCACGTCAATCTAATCCCTTACAATTCCACCGATGCCACAGCACAGAGTTTTGTAGAGTCGGATCAGAACAGTATAAATATATTCCTTAAAATCCTGAAGTCAAAGGGAATCCATGTCACCGTCAGAACCCAATTTGGATCGGAAATCAACGCAGCATGCGGTCAACTGTATGGATCAAAATAAGGTTTTAAAAATTTTTAGCGGAGGGAAATACAATGTTCCATAAAAATACATCTATAACACATGTGTTACTCCATGCAAAGCCGGTTTTGGGTATATGCATGGAGTAGCCAATAAAATTGAAACGGGCTTTGCTGCTTGAACAATAATTTCAAGGAGTGAGTCGAAGTGAGATATATTAATGCTTCTGTCGTCTTGCCGGAGGAACTAGTTGAAAAATTGCAGGAATATGTCCAAGGCAAATACCTCTATATACCAGCTAGAAAAAATGAATATAAAGTCTGGGGAGAACTGTCTGGCGCACGAAAAGAGATTAACAAAAGAAATGATGCTATTTTGCATGCATATTTATCCGGCGCTTCAGTCGAGGAACTTTCAGAATCATTCTTTTTATCAACCTATGCTATCAGAAAAATAATATATCAGAAATAGATAGCTACTATTCCCTTCAAGCGTGCTAAAATCGAGCACTATTACTTGAAGGGATTTTTATAATGAGAAGAAATCGGGAACTCAAAGCAGCCACTTACATGTTAATTAGCAATAGTTTTTAAGTTAACAAATATAAAATACTACAGCATCGTTTTGTATATAGATCATGAATTTTCAATCTGTTATCGTGAAGATGTAAGGGAAACATGGGGGTATAAACCATTTAAATTTGCACCAGGAGGAGGTCGAAGTGATGGATGTTATCGTAAATACTTCGATAGCTAATAAAGTGAGTAGAATGAAAAAGTTGATATTCTAAATTTAATAAAACAACTGATTATCATTATTTCTGCTCACTTTCGAGCTGTACGTTCCCATAATAAAATCCACTTTTTACGATGATAATCAGGAGGTAGCTAAGATTGTTAAACGTTTCTATTTATAATATGGAAGGTACGATTACGGGTGAAATGGAACTTGAAGAATCCATCTTCGGTATTATACCTAACGAATCGGTTCTGCATGAAGCTGTTGTTAACCATCTTGCGAACAAGCGTAGTGGGACACACTCGACTTTAACTCGTGGCGAAGTTAGAGGTGGAGGTAGAAAACCCTATAAACAAAATAAAATTGATAGATCGAGAGCGGGTTCCATTCGTATGCCGCACTGGCGTCACGGAGGTATTGCGTTTGGCCCCAAACCTCGTGACTATGGTTATAGCCTCAATAAAAAGGTTAAACGACTTGCGATCAAATCAGCTTTATCCGCCAAGGTACAAGATAACGAACTCATTGTAGTTGACCGGATTAAACTTGAAAGTTACAGGACAAAATCGATCGTTGCCATGCTTACAGCTCTTCATGCCAATAAGAAAGTGCTTATTGTAACACCTGAGGCGGATCACATCGTGTATAAAAGCGCAAATAACATTCCAGAAGTACAGACAACTGAAGCCAACTCGCTGAATGTATATGATATTCTAAATTGTGATACGTTCATTATAACTAAGGATGCTATAAGGATAGTTACAGAAAAATATATCTAAAAGACAAGAACACAAGTGAACTTTTAGAGCCGCTGAGCAACGAAAAACTTATTAGTCTGACCTTATGTTTAATGGGAGGGGCTGTCTCAAAAGTAGGTTTCTTGTTTGACGAGGCTGCTCACTTGAGTGAAAATTACGCTAAATATAAAGGCATGGTGATGTCAGGGAGGTCATCCCGACACCGCCATGCCTTTGTTTTGGTCTATTGCCGCCTTCTTCAATAGGTTATGGGCGAGCGAAAGCCACCCGACCTCAAGGCTTACTTTCGGCAGGCCTCGAAGCAGAAAACGTCTGAATCCTCGATTGTTCTTGATTTGACCAAATACACTTTCTGGTTCAATCATCCTTCGAACCGACAGCGCGTATCCTTCCTCGCTTTTGAGTTTTTCGCGGGCTTGCTGCTTGTACCGCAGATATTCCATACTTACGCTGATTTCCCGATTCCCTTTAACTTTGGTGCAAGCTTCTTTAAGTGGACAACCTTCACAGCTTTCACTTCGGTAGTGTCGCTTTCGGATCTCGTACCTACTTTCCGTCTCTTCCTTACTTTCATAACGAAACCACAGTTTGCGTCCAGCCGCACACGTCCAGGTGTCTTCCGCCTTGTCGTACTGCCAGTTATCCAGCTTGCTAATATCTTGCTGCCACTTCTTCGTGTTTTCCTTGTGGTACGTGCTGTATTTTACCAGGGCTTCCAGCTGCTCACTTTCCAAGTAAGCGTAGTTTTCCTCTCCGCCATATCCGGCGTCTGCGATGACGGTTTTAGGCAGCTTGCCAAGAGCAGTCTTGACCTTCTCCAAATGAGGTTTTAAGCAGCGCGTGTCGGTGGGGCGTTGATGCAGACTGTAGCCCAGGATGAACTGGTTTTCCGTTCCGATTTGCACGTTGTAGCCTGGCTTGAGCTGACCATTACGCATATGATCTTCTTTCATCCGCATGAAGGTAGCGTCCGGATCGGTTTTGCTGTAGCTGTTTCGGCTTCCGAGAATCTCTTGCTGAGTTTCGTATTTCTGGAGCCTCGGAAGCAGGTCCTTACGCAGCATGCGGACCGCTTTCTTTAAAGGTTTGTCTTTCGACTGCTTTTGTAGTCTAGCTTCCAGTTGCTGAACGGCGCTCTCTAACTTCTCGCCGGTCAGGGAGGAGGCCTCACCCAGTTCAGGAAGATCCTGCCCCGTATACTCTCGTTCTTCTTGCTTCGTAGAAAGTAAAGGGCGCTGGTGTCCTAAATCAGAACGATTATATAGCTACAAGGATTGTCTTCATGGTGTGAGGCAAAATGAAACACCTCCAAGAAAATTCATCAACCATATCGAATGATATGGAGAATACCTTGGAGGTGTTTTTTTCGCGGCAGCAAGGTGAGTTACCCGCCTTTGATGTCAAAGATAGTGGTTCTCAAGCTGCTAAATCAATTTATATATTTTGCAATTATAATCAAACCGTTCACAGCCTCCCTTCGTTTCCTTTAATAGTACCGGAAAAATCATGAATGAAATGGAGGAAGAATCATGAAGAAGATCGTGTTCCTGTCAGCTCTACTGCTCTTTGTCTTTACGGCTGCCGGATTGTCAGCCTATGCAAAAATGGACAATAAGCCGGCGTCCCAGGCGACACCGAATTCCAGCCAAAATGATCATGTCATCCGGGTGTACGGGCCGGGCGGACCACTTGGACCGATCAAGGAAGCTGCTGAACATTTTTCAGTTGAAACGGGAATCAAAGTGGAAGTAACCGCCGGACCAGAGGGCAATTGGATCGGCAAGGCAAAGAAAAATGCAGATATTATCTTCGGTGGTTCCGAATATATGCTGCAGGACTTCATCTTCAACCACCCGGAAATGATCGACACTAAATCACGAACGGAGCTTTACCCGCGTGCTGCAGGAATATTGGTGAGGAAAGGAAATCCTAAGAAGATTGAAGGACTGGAGGATTTAACGAAAAAGGGTGTAAAAATAATCGATGTGAACGGGGCAGGCCAGCTTGGCCTATGGGAAGACCTGGCAGGCAGAAAAGGGCTGATCGAAGGCATCTCCCAAAATATTAACCTTTCTGTAAAGTCGAGTGCCGAAGCCATTGAACGATGGAAATCGAATTCCAGCCTGGACGCCTGGATTACCTATGAATCGTGGCATTACCGGCTTAAGGATGTGACCGACCTGGTCGAACTGCCCGAAGAAGAAAAGCTCTATCGTGGAACGCCGATCGCCCTGACGAAAATCACCGATCAGAAAAAAGAGGCACAGCAATTTATTGATTATTTAAAAACGGAAAAATCTCATCAAATTTTTCAAAAATGGGGCTGGAAGTAAGGATGAGTCTTAAATCTTAAAAACGGGGAAGAGGAACATACATGAAAAAAGGAATACTTACTCTCGCGATACTTTCGATTATTTTTGTTTTGGCTGCTTGCGGAAAAAGCACTGAGGAAAAAACTGGGGCTGATCAACCCGCTCAAGCCCAAACGGAACAAACCAAATCGGAACAAGCCTCGGCTGACAGCCTCCGGCTTTTGGAGAATGAGAAAATTGGAAAGTACCTGGCGGATCCACAGGGAAGAGCCCTGTATTACTTTAAAAAGGACGAAGCAGGAAAAAGCAGTTGCAGCGGAGAATGCTTGGCAAGCTGGCCGGCATTTACCCAGGAGGATTTCGCCGTCCCGGAAGGTTTTGACAAAAAGGATTT
Organism: Paenibacillus sp. DMB20; assembly: GCF_000987955.1. GTDB lineage: Bacteria > Bacillota > Bacilli > Paenibacillales > Paenibacillaceae > Paenibacillus_AQ. The sequence continues at coordinate 158,596 of NZ_LAZU01000041.1, read as the reverse complement.
CGATACGATCACAAGAGAAGACAACGGGGAGAAGCAGGTCACGTACAAAGGCTTTCCTCTCTATTATTTTGCAAAAGACCAGCAAGAAGGGGATGTAAACGGGCAAGGTGTAAAAGATGTATGGTTTGTCGTAAACAGCGAAACAGAATTTGAATAAGCCTGCCCAGGGAACGATCAGTCGCGGTCGTTCCTCCTTTCTTTTAAAATAGTAAAATGGCAATATATTTTTATCCAATAGCAGGGAGTGCCATATGAAAGAAAAACACGATGCGGAATTAATGAGATTGGTAAACGAAAAACACCGTCACGCATTAGAGGAGCTTTATGATCGATATATAAAGCTTGTTTACAGCTTTGTTATGAAGTTTTGCAATGGGAATGAGGATAAGACGAAAGAGATTATTCAGTTGGTCTTTTTGAGGCTATGGACAACAAACAGCCAATACGATCCCGCTCAAGGCAGCTTTGTCAATTGGCTCCTCACGATTACCCGCAATATTTGCATTGATTACCTCCGCAAAGAGAAGAGGCATATACAACACCATCAAGAGGAACATGAGGAGATCGCCGACCCTGCCAATGAAATCGAACAACGAGTAAATACGAATAATATTGCGATTGCGAAAAACAAATTGCCGAAGGCGCAAAGAAAATTAATCGATTTGCTTTATTGGAAAGGGTATTCTCTTTCAGAGATCGCCAAGCTGGAACAAGAGCCGCTCGGCACGATTAAAAGCAGGCTTCACCAGGCTCTAAAAGGATTGAGGAAGCATCTGGAACTGGAGGATATAAAATGAGAAGAGATTGTGAACATTTAATTCCATATATAGCAAATGAGCTCAAGGAGAGCGAACACATGGCCTTTGTTGAACATTTAAAGAATTGTGCGGACTGTAAGAAAGAATATCGAGAATTGTCCCAGGCCTGGCATGCTTTGCCGTTTGATTATACCGAAATCGAGGTGCCTGAATCGCTAAAAGGCGAAGTGCTGGGGGTTGTTTTTGATCACAAAAGGAAAAGCGGTACGAAATCATTCATAGCTATGATAAGCAAGCTTGCCGTGATGCTCAAAAGCCAGTTCACTCCTGTTTCAGCCAGTATCGTGGCCGTCTTGTTGCTCGCGATTGTTAGTCTTGGAATAGTGAATGTGCAGGGGAAAAGTCGCCATGCCGCAAATATCCCCATTGAAATTTTAACCGCCATTCCCTTAAAAGCAGCCAATCAAAGCCACCCGGGAACAAACGGCATCGCCTATATTGTCCAGCAGGGATCAGAGAAAAATTTGGTGGTGCAGGTTCATGAATTGCCCGGCGTCGAAGGTGCACAGGTTTACCAGGTTTGGCTGCTGAAAAACGGCGCGAGGGAAAATGGCGGCATATTCAAGCCGGACGAAAACGGATCCGGAATACTGACTTACCGGCTCGCCGGAGGTCAGACTTTTGATCAAATCGGGATCACCGTCGAACCGGACGCCAACAGCAGCCAGCCAAGGGGAGGAAAAATAGCCGGGTCATAGATAGTCAGGCGGAAGATCTAATGAATGTCATTGCAGAAGAGATCAGGCGGGTATTTACCTAATCAAAGAATCTTAATAAATGTGAAGTAACGCGAATGTATTTGTTTAAAAGTACGCATGAATTGTTCATACCCCAGTCAAGTAGACAGAGCTAAAAAGACAGCTTTAAGCAGCAACCGTTTCTCGGTATTCCACCGGAGAACGGTTGTTCAATTTTTCCTAAAAATTCCTGCGGCTTTTTTCGTTTTAAGTATATTTTGCCCGAAAGAGTCAACCAACTCAATTGACAGAGACCAGCATAACAATTAATGTATTGGAGGATACAAGGTCATTTTATTTTTGGAGGATATTTATGAATCAACGTTTTCGAATTACGAGATCCATGAAGCCAAACACTAGTGATCAAGAGATTTCATTGGATGAATGCCAAGTTTATTTTTCATCCAAGGCGGATTTCACTTATCAGACGGTGCTGACCGTGAAAGGGGAGGAGAGCACCATGTCTATAGAAGGGGATTTCTTTATGTGGAAACATGGGGAAGCCCTTATTCCATTCAGGCACTATATGGGGGAGTTGTATGTAGCCGTCTCCCATCAAGAAATCGTGCCCCTCATGATCGAAATTGCAGCTGATTTTGGGGCAGATATCGTAGAAGGGTAATGAATGAAAAGTTGTCATATGACAAGATCTTAAACTTAAAAGCCGCATAGCTGCGGCTTTTTGTGTTGTGACGACAAACGCCTAAAACGAGGAACTTTTGAAGGAGATTTCCCTGACTTGGGGTAGTACCAGCGTCCGTGACACCAGGGGCAAACATGTGTAAAAAATTGGTGATACACCTGAAGAAGTTCCTAAAATAGCGCGTAGCGTCAAAAAAGTTTATTCTCTTACTGAACCTTTTTCCCCACGGGAGCGAATTAAAGGTTGTAACACGTTCAGGAGGGGCCCCCATGAATGATAAAGAATTACTTCCGTGGCTTGAAAAAGCGATATTGGGCGACGAGTCGGCCTTTCAGCTTGTCTATGAGGCGACTCACCAAGACGTCTATCGGACGGTTGCTTTTCTTGTCTACAACAAACAGGACATTGAGGATATCGTGAATGAAGTTTACATGCGCATGTGGCGGTCGTTTCACACGTACGACCCGAACCGGCCGTTCCGATTTTGGCTGCACGGGATCACTGTCCGTCTTGTTCAGGATTGGAAAAGAAAGGCCTGGCGGCGAATTCGCATCTTTGAACGCAACCGCCAAATGACTTGCGAACAGTTCGACTGGACGGACAAAGCTGTCCTGCAGTCCGAATTGCAGCATGAGCTGTTCAGCCTTGTCCGACAGTTGTCGTACAAACTACGTGTGGTCATCATCCTGCGCTATTTTCACGACTATGCTCTGGAAGAAATCGCAGACATGCTGCAGATCCCCGTTGGCACAGTGAAGTCCAGGCATCATCTGGCACTGAAAGAACTCCGGAAACGATTCGAAATGACGGGAGGAGACGCGTATGTCCATTGACAAGGAATTGCGTGAAGAGCTGCGCCAGGTGGCAGATTCGATGCACTGCCCGCCCGATTTGTATGGACGTGTCCGACAGTCCTATCAACACTATGTGAACGAAAAGAGAGGTAGATCTCCCATGAAAAAACGCATGCTTGCAGGTATTGCCGCAGTCGCAATCCTGATTCCGTCTGCCGTATTTGCTTCTTCCTATCTGGCCGATGAAATATTCGGTTCTGTTAAAACCATTGAACAGCACGGCGGTTCACAGGAAAGTTATCAAGAGATTGAGGGAATGCTTCAAACAGCAAAAGGCAAGCTCACGGAAGACGAATTCAAGGAATTTACGGAGCTATTCAAGCAGATGGTGCAATTAAAGCTGAAGATGACCGATGAAAAAGGAATCAAATATGAGGAAAAGCTGACCAAAGAAGAACAGCAGCAGTTTGAGCAGCTCGTCTCCAAGCTGGCCCCGTTCTTCAAGAAGATCGACCCGAACATCCAGCCGTAAGAAAATGAAGCAGGGACCCGAACGATGTGGATGGGGTCCCTTTTTCTTGCCTAGTAAGTTTTGTTGACGATGCTATGATTCTACAGTATTTTCAAATAGTGTTACACACCATTTGTGGACATCCGTTTATGAGGTACGGAAATGTCCACTTTTACTGTGGCAGATGAATGTGGAGGTAGTCGCCAAATGGCTTCGTTTTTTCATACATAGTGGGATGATGAACCAGAAGCGGTTAAGAAAGCCGTTAGGAAATATCTGGTTGATCAGATGCACCGTAAGATCCGTGGTAGAGAAGGGCATGAAGGCGTTGTACCATAAGTAACGGCAAGTATTCTATAGTAGAATGATAGGAATTTATAGTGAAATGGGGGTTTCTTGATGGGATCTATCTTTAAGAGTGGAGCTTCCGAAAAAGAATACTATCTTTGTTACCAAAGAAGTTTAGATATGTTTGATATGGAGATGACGTCATGTTATATCCCGACAACATTCGGAGATACACATGTACTATGTTTCGGTGATACGAGTAAGAAACCATTGTTTCTCCTTCACGGAATGACAATGAGTAGTACGATGTAGTTCCCCAACATGAAACAGCTGATTCAAGAACGCTGTGTGTATGCCGTTGACGTTATGGGTGATTTTGGTAAAAGCAAGCCTAAAGTTGCCATAAAGAACAGGAGGGCTGCTCACCAGTGGATTTTTTGACGGTGAAATGGACAAATATCAGTTCTTAACAACGATACCCTATCGAAAGCCGGCATAACGATGACCGGTGTAGATATCTCTTCAGCGATGCTCGCATATGCGCGGTTGAAGGCGGAAGGGTTGATTACTTTTATAGAAAAAATCCCATCAGGTCGAGGGGATTTTTGTCGAGGATAAGAATATGTCCCATTGAAAGTCGCTAATTTAGCGGCTTTTTTGTTTTGTCGGTACAAGTTTTTGTCCCGATTGCCGAAAAACTTTGTTCATGCTCCGTTCATATTCCATTCATGGAGAGGACATCTTGGTTGGTTAGACTTGCATTAGTGGACCGCAAGGCCATTGTATAGATAACAAGAGGAGCTGAAGAGTTTGACACAACCAGAAGGAAAGGAAGTAAGGAATCGTACAAAAACAAAGAGAGTACTACATATTTTGCTTAAAGTAATCGTCGCAGTAGTTATAGCCATCCTACTTTTTATCGCCATCGTGTATACCGTAAATAAAATCAGCAGTCACTCAGAACAAAAAAAGAATGGAACAATACGGTCAGCATGTATCTGTAGATGGAAAACAGATGAATGTTTTCATTCAAGGTCAAGGTGAAGAAACCATTGTGATTCTTCCCGGTTATGGAACAGCGGCGCCTGCACTTGATTTTAAACCACTCATATCAGAGTTAATCCCTTATTATAAAGTCGTCGTGATTGAACCTTTTGGTTACGGATTGAGCGATCAAACCCTGAAGGAGCGCAGTACAGCAAATATCGTAAGTGAAATACATGAAGCGTTACAAAGTCTCCAGATAGATCGTTATATTCTCATGGCTCATTCCATTTCGGGGCTCTATAGTCTGGATTATGTGAACCAATATCCAAATGAAGTGAGTGCGTTTATCGGACTGGATAGCAGCGTTCCGTCACTGAGCGAACAGAAGATTGATTCGTCAGACACAGAACCGGTTAAATGGTTCCGCAACTTGGGCTTCGCCCGTTTACAATTGAAACTAAGCGCTGACCCTTATGAAGGACTGCCGTATGATCAACAAACCAAAGAACAATTGAACATTTTGATGCGCAAAAACATGTATAACAACACTCAATTAAATGAGGCGGTGAGCATGTATTCCAACTTTAAAGCAGCAAAACAGCTGACTTTTCCTCCCAATTTGCCTGTCCTTTTCTTCGTCCAAGCGAATCACCCTGTGACGGACCGATGGATCCCCGAACATGAGAAGCAAATAGAGGAGTCTGTACATGGAGAAATGGTCTTATTGGACGCGGGACATTATTTATATCGTTCCCATCCAAAAGAAATCTCTGAGAAAATAAGGGATTTTACGGGCGGAATAAAATAAAAAAATTGAATTTTAGACCGTTAATCTGAGTACCCGGTTAACGGTTTTTTTGTTATGAAAAAAAAGGCAGATGGAACAATTGTCGAGGGACAAGAACATGGTCCGATTACCGGATAGGCTATATATAAGTTACCATCTACATATTTGATTTTTTTTCGTTTTATTCCTTGGAAAATCAGCATAAACGCCATTAAGAAAAATAAAAGATTAACTGAACTTAAAGGCTGTTTTCCTAAAAAAATCCTTAGTTATAAGATAAGATTGGATAACCAAGATAATAGATGCATATAAAAAAATACATATTGGATTTGTCTTTAAATTTCCGGCCAAGTAACCTAATTATCATTGTAAATGCAATGGCATAAATGGTGATTATCCCAACAAGGATAAGAGCTAAAATCGATAAGTTCATAAAATCAGCCCCCTTAAATTTATTATTAATTTACATTTTATCACATTATTCATAACAGCAAGGGATCTATCATACCCAACATGTGAATCATTATCATGGTGAGTTAAAAGAGTGGTTAAAACGATTTGATGGTGTAGCGACCCGTTATTTAGATAACTACTTGTTTTGGCATCGGTTCCTTGAACTGAACAAGAACCAAGATGATAAATTAGTATCCAACGCGATACTTTTAGCATCGTGCCATAAACCCAATTCACTACGATATAATCATTCAATGTGGGATAATTTGCATGAAAAAACAAGAATTAATTAGCATTACACCCGATGCTATTGGATTCTTGTAAGGAGTTCTGTATTACATCTACCGTTTATGAGTTCTCAGTATACAATATAACCTTTCCTGTGCTATTCCTGCTTTCGATTAATTGATGTGCTAACGAAGCATCTTTCAAGGGTAATTTTTCACTTATTTTAATCGCAATTTGCCCACTTTCTAACATGCGGAATACTTGCAATGAAGTATCCTTTAATACTTCTGGCTGTTCTTTTCTTGTTGTTCCCAAGCTAAATCCAAGAACAGAACGACAACTTGAATGGAGTTCACTTGTTTGAAGTTGTCCATATTTTCCGCTTGAATTTCCGAATACAACTAAGCGTCCATATTTAGACAGACAATTCATGCTTTGCTCCGTTATTTCTCCACCAATGGAATCCAATATAATATTGACACCCTTACCATCAGTTAATTCATTAACTCTCTGTGAAAAATTTTCATTTGTGTAGCATAACACGTGATCTGCCCCAGCTTCTAATACCACAGGAATCTTTGTTTCATTACCCACAGTTCCAATAATAGTTTTTGCACCTAATGCTCTGGCGACTTGAATAGCTGTTGTTCCTACTCCTCCAGAGGCAGAATGAATGAGAACCTTATTTCTATCTTGTAAATTAGCTACGTCAGCAAGCAGTTTATAGGACAAAAAATGAGACAATACCACATGAACCTGCAACGTCAAAACTAATATTATCAGGAATCGCAAAAGTTAGATTTTCATCTGCAACAATATACTCTGCATACGAACCGTTTTGAGGAAACGCCATTACTCTTTGACCTACAAAAAAAGGAGGTTACTTCATCTCCAACTTGTTCAATGATACCCGATGCCTCAAGTCCAGGAATAAACGGAAGTTTCACTTGTCCTTTGTTGCCATATCTCGCTTTAACATCTGCAAAATTAACACTTGTCACCATTACACGAATCAAGACTTGTTTTGAACTTATTGAAGGTATTTCAACGTCTACATATTTCATATTTTCGGTTGAGCCAAACTGTTCTACAACAATTGCTTTAATATCAGCCACCCTCTTGTTTCACTATATGAAACTTCGTTTCATTTATATTTCAATTATACCCTAAATGGGGAAACCAACAAACTTTTTCTTTATAAAGCAATAATATTTTAGAAAACCGCCTTTTTAAAAAACTTCTCCTCTATAGGCATAAGATCATTCCCATAGCGCAGAGATTTGAAAAGTTCGAACGATCCCATGCTAGTCTATTACCTACAAAAATAGTACCCGATGGTTAGTGAAAAAAGATAAGTCGCCTGTAAAGACGACTTTGCTCTGCTCGTAATTATCTATTTTCTCGTCGGGCTTGCTAGTTAACGACCGCTAACAAGGAGGACTTTTATCTACTTCTCAACACGCCAATCTACCTTTTTCAAGATCAATACGATGGAGATCAGCGAGAAAAACAAGAGTACAAGCGTGTTCCAGGCGACAGAACCGGACCAGCCCGATATCAATACCTCCCGCATGGCCTCAGCGGCGTAAGTGGTTGGGAAGATATAAGAGAACCATTGCAAGATCACAGGCAATTGATCCATATCCACCATGACAGGCGTCAAAAACGAGATGAACATCATCAACGCCTGGACCAGCATATTCGTCAATTGATGGCTAGGCGACCAGAAGCCGATCAGTACACCCGCGCCAACCACGCTAAAGACGGTGAGCAGCAATACAGGGACAAGTCCCCAGCTGTAGTGGAATTGAATGCCGTAAGCAAGTTGACCAATTATGGCCAGGATAATAAAAGACGGTACGCTCATGATCAAGCCGCGCAGCAAATTGGCGAAGATGAAGTTTACCTTGGCAATCGGCAGGGACGAATAGTACGTGAAGTGGCCTTGATGCTTCTGCCAAGATATCTCCTGAGCCATGGAATTGAGTCCCATGACGATTAAGCCGAAGAGCATATTCCCTGTAATAATACGTGTCATGACAGCCGGCGTGGGGGCGACCGTAAAGAATTTGAGAAACAACAGCGTCGTTAACGGAAACATGCATGCCATGATGAAAATCCAAACCCATGCCTCGCGGATGATCGTGAATTGAATGCGGGCTAAGATCAGCCATTCTGTGATTCTGCGTTGGATTATGCTCTGCTGCTCGTGCCCTTGGAGAAAGGCCGCTTCTTGAAGTTGCAAGTCATGGCTTTGCATGGATGGTTTCATCTTTTCCATGTTTAGACCACCTCCGTTTTGGCAGGCTTATCCTGTTCGTCATCGATATGAAAATAGACATCTTCAAGATTAGGAGGGACCAACGAATATTCTTCAATCGGTAAATGCTGCTCAGTCAGGCAGTCAATCGCGTAGCTGGCGTTTTGCTTCTCGATCAGTGTCCGGATTCGGTTTTCTCCCATTTTGGTCCACTGTCCCAGCGCGCTTAAGCTTCGGCAAACATAATCGCTTTCGCCTAAGGAAGTCGTAATTTCCAGCTTCATCCGCTGATCGACCCTTTGTTTTAAGACACTGACATGATCGATGGCCAATAGCTTGCCGTGATTTACAACAGCTACTCTGTCCACGACCTGTTCGGCCTCCAGCACGTTGTGTGTCACCAAGATTACGGTTACTCCTTGGCGATTGCGTTCCTGAATCAGATCCCATACGAGCCTTCTCTTTTTAGGGTCCAGTTCATTGGTCGGTTCATCCAGGATCATAACGGGGGAAAAGCCGATCAAGCAAGTACCAATCCCGATTAAACGCTTCTGTCCGCCGGAAACGTTTTTTCAACAGCTTATGACGGAGGTCCAACATACCAAAGCGTTCCAACAATTCCTCTGATTGCTTTACGGAGGACTGCTTCGTCAACCCCCGCAATCTTCCTGTAAAATACAAAGCTTCCCAGGTTTTTAAACTGGTCAGGGCGTGAGGCTCTTGCGAGTAGTAGGCCACCTCCTGGGCAACTCGCTTTGTTTGTGTCTGTACGCTGGTTCCTTTATAGCGTACCGAACCTGAGGTGGGTGCAAGGTGACCTACCATCTGCTTGATTAGCGTGGATTTGCCTGCTCCATTCGGACCGAGCAAACCGAGAATTTCCCCTTGTTGAACGTGGAAGCTTATGTTTTGATTGGCGACAACCTTTCCTTTTTTTGTACGTTTTTATTCACATGTTCTAATTGATAGATCAGCTTCATCATTCTTGCCCCTTTCAGTTCGAACTATGTTTTTGCAGCTGCGTGTCTAAATCCAGAGAGAGTATGTATTCTTTGACTGATAAATGCTTTTATTGGATGATGCCTAAGTATACTTAACGGTATATCAACAGGCGTGTAATATAACGATAACTTATGCTCTGACTAGGAGTGAGGGACGGCAGAATGGTTTTCGTCTCCGTCTCAGGAGGCAGACGGCACGGTTCCGATCATACCCTTGCGGAAATACAATCACGGACAGCTTACGAGAAGAATGAAAACGGAGAAGCGTTTCGGTTATGCATTGTTAGCGGAAACCATAGGCTCACCCAAGGAACTTAAAAAACAGCATCAGAAAACGTAGTTTATGTGGACTTAATAAATGGGGGACCATACAAGCTCCCGCTAGGTGAGGGAACGGCTGATCCAATAGCCGATTGGATGAAACAAGGCTTAATTGATCGATTGGAACGAAAGAGCCAAGGCTAGGCGACATCTTTATTAAAGTGACAGGAAGTGAGTTGCTATGAGTATCTCATTAAAACGTGCTGGAGCGATATTTGTGAAGGATGATAAAGAGTTTTCACGAAATTATGCGATCTCCATTATTCTTCTTTTTCCAGTTATCTTCGCACTTTTTCTTCGAGGTGAGGCCAGTCTAGTGTTACTAACGAGTTTAGCACAAGCATGTTTGATTGTGGAAGAAAAGGAGCATAACATTTTACGGTCATGAATGATGACTCCGGCTACGACCATGGATGTTTTAATCGATAAGCGTACTTTAGTCTTTGTGGTGGGTTTATTCCGGCAGTGATGGCGATGCTGTAGCCCCGGTCAATGTGAATCGACGATTACTCTAGTGGAAGAAGGAAATAAAACAGTCCTTACCATGCGAACCTGTTCAAAACTGCGGAAGAACGTCACTATGCCGTGAGGGAGTACGAGCAATTGAAGGGAGGCAACCAAATGCGTCGCTCTGCGCAAAGCGGAGGGCCTATTACGTTTCGGAAGTTTGCGAGCAAGTGTCTATCCAGTATTGTAATCAGAGACTTTTTAACTCATAAGCAGTTGCTCATGCTTAAACCGCCGTATGCTTATTGGACTTGACGGCTTCCCATTCCGCATTTACACTGACGATGATTTAAGGCATTTATTTTGTAACGATCGGAGTGAAACGAATGGAGCAGTTGATAAGCATTGTGATGCCAACGTATAATCGGGCGCAGATGATTTCCGGCGCGATCGAGTCTATCTTGAGCCAGTCTTACGTCAACTGGGAGCTGATCGTCGTGGATGACCAAAGCACGGATCATACGAAAGAGGCAATCCGCGAGTGGACGCACAAAGACGCGCGAATCCGCTATGTGTGCAATGAACGGGAAAAAGGACCGGGCGGCGCGCGAAACACGGGGATGCTGGCGGCGCAAGGCGAATATTTGGCGTTTCTTGATTCCGATGACGAATGGTATCCTTGCCATTTGACCGACAGCATGAGAACGCTTGCGCTGACAAAAGCGGATATCAGCTTTGCGCTGTGGGTGGAACAGCACGGGGATATTACCTCCTACAACTTCGACAACAAGGTTGAGCGGTCTTTGCTGCATTCGATGCGAACAACGTTCGAAACATGGAATGACGGAGAAACGATCGTATTCAAAAAAGGATTGTTCGAGGCGTTTTTGTCGCATACGCGCAATTTTTTTTCAACTGAACACGATGGTATTCCGCCGGGAGCTGCTGGACGAAGTCGGCTTGATCAACGAACATTTTTATCTGGGGGAAGATACGACCTATCTGCTCCGCTTTTTCGACACATACAGAATTGCGCTGCAAACCAAACCTCATTCCGTCTACCGGGAGTCTCCCGACAGCCTTTACTTCTTCTGCGACCGCTGGCAGCTTGATCCCGATACGATTCATCTTAACGAGGAAATATATATAAAAATCGAGGGACTTAGCTTCAAATCTATCAAGGTGCGCGAGCATATCCGGGATTTGGTCGCTCAGTCCGATTCCGTCAGCAATAAAGCGAAACTGCTCTCTTACATTGACATCGGCATCGCAAGCAAATATTATACGCTCAGTTATCTGAACCGTTCCGACCGCAAAAAAGCGCTCCACTATTGCCGCCAATCGCTTCGTTACAAAGTTACGATTTTTAATCTGTTTTTGTTTGTCAAGCTGCTGGTTTCAAGCAAGAGCGGAAATGCTTTTTTGCATAGGGCTCTTAATCTCTGGTAGGGCTGATCAAAAAAGTAAAAAAAGAATTTCCCCCTCTATTGTAAGATTATCACCCTATCGCAAGTGAAGGTTTAGCACTACTATAAGGGTAGATTTCAAGAAATTCCCTATTTAGAACTATATTGCGCTGCAGCACTTTAATTCATTACCGCTACACCTGATTACACTAAATTGCCGGTATGATGAGCTGCTGCGATGTACAAGCCACGTTTTTTTGTTTCTACTGTCAGAATTTTCAATCAACCGGAACCTCACAATAGAATCAACCTGCCTAATTAGCATGACCTCGTCCAATAGCATGAGCTTGCCCAATCAGCAAGATTCCACAAAAAAGCATGAGCTTGCCAGTCAACATGCCCTCCTCACAATCGCATGAAATTACCCATTCAGCTTGATTCCACACATAAGCATGAACTTGCTAATTCCGTACGAACAGCCCATCGGCACGAATTTGTAGCAGAATTTCTTTTTTGAACATCTTGATTGCTCCTACTTGTTCTTTTTCGTTAAGACAGAGAAACAATGTAGGTTTGTTTGCACTCTGAATGTTCCTTAAAAAGAATATTTGGAAAATAACGTTCGTTATAAGAAGAGGAGAGTGTATTCATGTTTAGAGAGATGCATAAGTCCAAAATTCACCATGCTGTCGTGACGGAGGCCAATTTGAATTACGTAGGAAGCATAACCATCGATCAGGATATTTTGGATGCATCGAACATACTGGAGAACGAAAAAAGTGCAAGTTGTCAATATAAATAACGGAGCCAGGCTAGAGACGTATGTCATAACCGGCCCAAGAGGCTCGGGTATGGTTTGCTTGAACGGCGCCGCTGCCAGACTGGTGCAGCCGGGCGACCGCGTCATTATTATTTCTTACGCGATGATGGAGGAATCGGTAGCCCGCACGTATCGTCCGCATGTCGTCATTATGGACGAGCATAATCGCATCGTAACGGAGGATTATCAAGAACTGCATTCCACAACGGTGTGATAAGACACAGAACGGAGGGCTGCCGACGATGAGAACCATCCGTAATTTGTCCGGCGTATTGCTGGAGCGCAAGGAAAACGATGCGGGAATTTTATTTTGCGAAAGCGGTCAGGAGCGCTACTTGTCGTACGGCCAATTACTTGCATTGGCCGGAAGAGCGCTCCATCTGCTGCGCGAGCAGGGCCTTGGGCCAGGCGACTTTGCCGTCTTGCAGACGGAAGATAACGAACGATTTATCCTTTTGTTCTGGGCTTGTGTGCTCGGCGGCATTGTCCCCGTACCTGTGACGGCGGCGCGTACGGACGAAGGACGCAAAAAGCTGATCCAGGTATGCAAGCAGTTGGAAGCGCTTAGATTGCTCTGCGATGAAGAGCTTTGGCCGGGAATTCAAGGCTACGCTTTAAAGCACGGAGAAACGGAGGCGCTGGTCCGGCTCGAGTCTAGCAGCGTGCCGATTGCGGAGGTGCTTGCGGCGGCTGCGGATGCAGGCCGTCCCGAGGCGGAGCCGTATGACGCAGCCGAGACGGACACCGCATTCATCCAGTTTACATCGGGCTCTACCGGAGACCCGAAGGGGGTCGTGCTGACGCACGGCAATCTTCTATCGAACATGTGCGCCATTATCCATGGGGCGCAGTCGACGGAGCGGGATTCTTCGCTAAGCTGGCTGCCGCTGACGCATGATATGGGGCTCATCGGCTTTCATCTTACGCCGCTGTTTTGCGGCATGAATCAGTTGCACTTGCCGACCTCGACGTTTGTGCTTCATCCGATGAAATGGCTGGAACTTACGCATAAGCATCGGGTGACATGCCTCTCTTCGCCGAATTTCGGTTATGTGCATTTTCTGCAGCATTGGAAGCCGGAAGGAGCGGACGAATGGGATTTGTCTTGCGTCAGGCTGATTTTTAACGGGGCCGAACCGATATCGGCCGCCCATTGCCGCGATTTTCTGGAGGCGTTGAAGCCGTACGGGTTAAAGGGGAATTGTATCTTCCCGGTATACGGGCTTGCGGAAGCGAGTCTGGCCGTGACGTTCCCGGGGACGGTAGATCACTTGAATACCGTTAAGCTTGAGCGCCAATCGCTCGCTGTCGGACAGCCTGTACGAATGGCCGCGCACGGGGATCATGCCGCGATCGAGATCGTCGAGCTGGGTTTCCCCGTACAAGAGTGCGAGGTGCGTATTTGCGACGAAGCGGGAAACCCTTCAGCAGCAGGCAGCGTAGGCTTGATTCATATTAGAGGCCGCAACGTTACAAGCGGCTACTATAAGCGGCCCGATGTAAACAAACAAACGATTTCCCCGAACGGCTGGCTGAATACGGGAGATTTGGGTTTCTTGCTGGAAGGGCGATTATATGTGACCGGCCGCATGAAGGACGTCATTTTCGTCAACGGGCAAAATGTGTATCCGCATGACCTGGAGGCGTTGATCAGCGGCCTGAAAGGGGCCGAAATCGGGAGAACGGCGATTGCAGCCGTTCAGGATCCGACGGCCAAACGGGATGCGATCGCCGTTTTTATTCAGCATCGCGGCAAGACCGGCGGATTTGTACCGCTGATGGCCAAGGTGAAAAAACTGCTGAACGGAGCGGCCGGTCTGGACGTTGCCTTTGTTGTCCCCGTTCGGCGAATTCCGAAAACGACCTCCGGCAAAATTCAACGCTACGTATTGGCGGAAGCGCTGCACGAAGGCGAGTTTGCCGAAGCGCTTGCCGAGCTGGCGGAGCTGGAAGCCGCGGCCGCGTTAGAGCGGCGTGATGCGGAAGGCGGCGATGCCTTGCGCGGGGATGTCGGCTTGGAGCCGGCCACGGAGACGGAAGAGCGGATCATGTCCATCTGGCGCGAGGTGTTGAAAAAGGAATACATAGGCCGGAAGGACGGCTTTCTCGAGCAAGGAGGCAATTCGCTCAAGGCGGCTTATGCCGCCGCCAGGCTGCAAGAGGCGTTTGGCGTCGAGCTTACGCTTACCGAGCTGTTTTTGCATGATACGGTGAGTTCGCTGGCCGCTTTGCTGGAGCAAAAGGCGCAGGAGGGAGAAGGAACTGCCGCCGCCGCTCCTCCGCTGGTGGCCAAAGCGGAGGAGCGGACGGTTTATCCGGCGACCTCGGCGCAAAAGCGGCTGTTCATTTTGGAAGAGCTGAATCCGGGGCTGCTGGGCTACCATCTGCCGTTTACGGTACAGGTGAAGGGCCCGCTCGATATCGAACGATTCCGCGCAGCGTGGCGGGCGCTGATAGAGCGGCATCCGGCGCTGCGGACGTCCTTTTATATGGAGGAAGGCAATGTGATGCAGCGCATCGAGCAGGCGGTCGAGCCGCCGCTTGCCATCGTTGACGGAAGCGGCTGGCCGGCACCTGCACTGGCACTGCGGCAGCGCAGCTTCCTGCAGCCGTTTCGTCTGGATCAAGCGCCGCTGCTGCGCATGGAGCTTGTGCGCCTGGAGCGCGAGTCAAGCGTGCTGCTGCTGGATATGCATCATATCATTACGGACGGAACGTCGATGGGCATTTTGATGTCCGATCTTACGAGGTTTTACGAGGGGAACGCGCCGGAGCCGTTGTCCATTCATGGCGGAGATATGGCGCTGTGGGAGAAAGCAGGCCGAAGCGGCGGCTGGCTGGAGCGTCAGAAGCTTTATTGGCGCGAAATCTTTCGGGATGGCGTGCCGTCTCCGGCGCTTCCGTCCCCCCGTCCAAGGCCGCAGACGCCAAGCTATCGCGGGGCCATTGAGCGCTTCGAGCTGGAGCCTGAGCTTGCCGGATCGCTGCGGGCGTTGGCTAGACGCGAGGGCGTAACGTTATACACCGTCCTGCTTTCGATTTATTATGCGCTGCTTGCGAAATATACGGGCGAATCCGACATCGTTGTCGGCACGGTAGCCGCGAGACGGGCGCGGCCGGAGCTGCAAAGCTTAGTCGGGATGTTTGTCAACATGGTTCCGATCCGCCTGCGCGGGCAAAGCAGTTTGCGCTTCGATCAATGGGTGAAGCAGGTCAATGGGGAGACGCTGGCGGCTATCGGCAACGGGGATGTGCCTTATGAAGAAATAGTCGAGCTGGCGAATGTAAAACGTGAATACGGGCGGAATCCGCTGTTTAATACGGTGTTTACGCTGCAAAATATGGAGCTCCCCGAATGGCGGAGCAAGGATGTCGTTTATACCCCCCAAGCGATGGACAGCGGCTCGGCCAAGTTCGACCTGACTTGGGAGTGCGCGGATAACGGCGTTAGTATCGCATTTTCGCTGGAGTATGCACTGGATTTGTACGATGAACGTGCCGCCGTGCAATTGGCTCGGCATTATGTAGCGCTGGCCCGGGCAGTCGCCGCGCAGCCGCATGCTGCGCTTGGCGAGCTTGAACCCATCGATGCAGAAGAGCGGGAACGGCTGCTCCGGCTTGGCCGTTCATTCGCCGCACCGCCGCAGGAGTTGTCGCTGCACAGGCTGTTTGAACGGCAAGCGGTGGAGACACCGCGGCAGATTGCCGTTGAAATGGGCGAGCGTACGTATACCTACAGCGAGCTGAATGAACGTGCCAACCGGTTCGCGCGCGCGCTTGCGCGGCGCGGCGTCGCGCCGGGGGCGAAGGTGGCGCTGCTTTTGCGTCGCTCGCCCGATATGATTGCGGCAATCTTGGCTGTGCTGAAAGCGGGAGCCGTCTATGTGCCGATCGATCCGCAATATCCCGAAGAACGGATTTTGTTTATGCTGCAGGATACGGAAGCGCAGACGATCGTGGCTGCGGCTGCGACGATGGAGATGGGCGCCCGGATTGCCGGAGACAGCATCGATGTCGTCGACATGGATGAACTCGATACGAGATGGGCCGGCGAGTCCGGCTATGATCTGGACTTCGACGGCTCGGCGGACGATCTCGCTTATATCATGTACACGTCCGGCTCGACGGGCAAGCCGAAAGGGATTATGACCAAGCATCGCAATGTGTCCCGGATTGCCGTCCATACCGATTATGTAAGCATTTCGGAAAACGATGCGCTGTTGCAGCTTTCCAACTACGCCTTTGACGGTTCAACGTTCGATTTGTACGGAGCGCTGTTGAACGGCGCGAAGCTGACGCTGGTCGGCGAGGAAGAGGTTGCCGACGTTGTGCGGCTGACCGAGTTGATTGAGGGCAGAGGCATTACCGTATTCTTTGTGACGACGGCGCTGTTCAATACGCTGGTCGAACATGGACTGAATTCGCTGCGCGGCCTGCGCCATATTTTATTTGGCGGTGAGCGGGCTTCCGTGCCGCATATCCGCAAAGCGCTCCGCGCGCTTGGACCGGGCGTGCTGCTGCATGTTTACGGCCCTACGGAAACGACAGTGTTCGCTACCTGCTATAGGGTCACGGAGACATGGGACGGACAAGGAACGGCCACCGTGCCGATCGGCGCGCCGATCGCGCGTTCGGAAACGCTGGTGCTGAATGAGCAGGGCCGATTGCAGCCGGACTGGGTGCCGGGCGAGCTGTGGATTGCAGGCGACGGTGTCGCATCCGGCTATGTGAATTTGCCGGAGCATACCGCTTCGAAGTTCCGGCCGCATCCGTTCCGGGAAGGCGAAACCGTGTATGGAACCGGCGACCTGGTGCGCCGCTTGCCTGACGGTAATTTGGAGTTTCTGGACCGGATCGACAGCCAGGTCAAGCTGCGGGGATACCGGATTGAATTGGGCGAAATCGAATGCAGGCTGCTGGATTGCGCAGGCGTAAAGGAAGCGTTTGTGACGCTGATCGAGAATGACGGCGCGCCGTATTTATGCGCTTATATCGTTGCGGAGCAAACCGAAGGGGAGGCAAGCGTTCGGAGCCAACTGACAGGCAAGCTACCGGCATTTATGATTCCCGCCGCATTTGTGCAGCTGGAGAAGCTGCCGCTGAACGGGAGCGGCAAGGTGGACAAGAAACGTCTGCCTGCGCCGGAGCGAGCGCTCCCCTATGAAGCGCCCGCCACAGATACGGAGATGATTGTTGCAGGATTGTGGCAAGAAGTGCTTCATGCAGGGCAGGTTGGTGCGCTTGACCACTTCTTTGAGCATGGCGGCCATTCCCTGAAGGCGGCCGCTTTGACCTCGGCCATCTACAAGCATTGCCGGGTGCGCATGCCGCTTCAGGAAATTTTCAAGCTGCCGACGGTCAGAGAGCAGGCGGCCTGGATCGACAGGGCTGCCAAGGAAGCGTACGAACCTGTTGCGGGCGCGCCAAAAGCCGCATCCTATCCGCTCAGCCCGCCGCAGCGGCGCATGTTTTTAGCGGAAAGCATGGCTGATATCGGACTAACCTACCATATTCCCCTTGCGCTTAAACTGTCGGGTGCGGTGGGTGAGACTAGAATCGGGCCGGCGCTTCGGAAGTTGATCGAACGGCATGAGCCGCTGCGGACCTCCTACCATTGGATCGACGGCGTTCCGGCCCAGATCGTGCACGATTCGGCCGCCTTTGTTCTGCAAACGGCGGAGCTCGCGGAGACGCCGCTGCCGGAATGCTTGAGCGAGTTTTTCCGGCCGCTCGAGCTTGCCGCAGCGCCGCTGCTCGTCGCATGTTATTGCCGACCCGAATCGGAAGGAG
The DNA here is from genome assembly GCF_000987955.1 of Paenibacillus sp. DMB20. Lineage (GTDB taxonomy): Bacteria > Bacillota > Bacilli > Paenibacillales > Paenibacillaceae > Paenibacillus_AQ. The sequence continues at coordinate 140,305 of NZ_LAZU01000041.1, read as the reverse complement.
CGGAGGCCTATCTGCTGCTCAACATCCACCACATCGCGGCGGACGGCATATCCGTCAAGCTGCTGCTGGAGGAGTTGATCGCTTTGATCGACGGAACGGAGCTTGCGCCTCTGGCTCTGCATTACAAGGATTATGCCGTTTGGCAGGAGAGACAGTCCGGATCGGAGCGGGGCAGGTCAAGCCGAGCGTTTTGGACGGAGCAGCTTGCAGAGCCGCCGACGCCGCTCGATATGCCGCTGGATCGGCCGCGCGGCGACCGTCAGACATTTGCGGGCGATACGTATACCTTCCACATTCCGGCGGCGCTCGCCGCACGGCTGAAAGAGACGGCCGCAAGCGCCGGGGCGAGCATGAACAGCCTGCTTTTTGCGGCTTACGCGCTGTTGCTCAAGGGAACGACGCATCAGTCGGAATTTGCAATCGGTTCTTTGGCGGCAGGCCGGGCGCATCCGGACACCGCCCGGATGATCGGCATGTTCAACCAGTTTCTGCCGATTCGGATGCGGGTGGCGGACGAGCTGCCGATCCTGACGTTTGTCGGCGAGACCCATGGGCGTTTGCTTGCCGCATACGAACATGGCGATGTCAGCTTCGAGCACATGATGGAAGCTGCCCGGCATCCGCATGACCCGTCGCGCAACCCGCTGTTCGATACGATGCTGATCGTTCACAACCAGTTTGAAGACGAGAAGCTGGTTGCGCGCGGCGACGGCTGGAGCATGGAGCCTTTGCCCGTCAGCCACGGAACATCCAAGCTGGACTTCAAACTCGATCTGTACAGCGATGGCGAAGGCGGTCTGCGAGCGGAGCTGGAGTATAATACGGGATTGTTCGATAAAGGCACGATGGAGCGGTTGGCGGCGCGGCTGCTTTATATTTTGGAGCAAATGGCCGCCAGCCCCGACCTGAACTGTGGCGACGTCGCAATGGCGACGCCTGCCGAAGAAGCCGCCTTTGCGGCATGGAATGATACGGGACATCCGTACCCCGCGGAGAAGACGATTCACGGATGGTTCGCCGAGTCCGCCCGGCGGTGGCCGGACTTCCCGGCGGTGCGGTCGGCCGAAGGCTCGCTGACGTACGGGGAGCTGAATGACCGCGCCGAACGCATGGCTGCCGTGCTAAGAGGCAAGGGGGTTGCGGTCGAAACGATGGTGCCGATTGCCGCTCAGCGCTCGTTGTCCATGATGATTGCGATCATGGCGGTGCTCAAGGCGGGAGGGGCCTATTTGCCGATCGACCCGGAGCATCCGCCCGAGCGGATCCGCGGCATTCTGGAGGATAGCGGGGCCAGGCTGCTTCTGGCGGGGGCCAAGTGGATTCGTACGCTCCCGGCCTTCCAGGGAGAAACGCTCGATCTGGACGCGCTTGCGGCTGCCGCCGCATCGGAGCTGCCGAAGGGCGAAGAAGAAACGGACCTGTCGCCTCAAGCGGGCCCCGAGCATTTGGCGTATGTCATTTATACGTCAGGCTCCACCGGCAAACCCAAAGGCGTTATGGTGGAGCACCGCGCGGTGATCAACCGGCTGAACTGGATGCAGACGGCTTATCCGCTGAATGAGCGCGACGTTATTTTGCAAAAAACGCCGATTACGTTCGACGTTTCCGTATGGGAGCTGTTCTGGTGGAGCTTGGCCGGCGCTTCTCTTTATTTGCTGGAGCCCGGCGGAGAGAAGGAGCCAGCGGTCATGCTGCAAGCGATTGAGGAGCAGGCGGTGACGGTGATGCATTTTGTGCCGTCCATGTTGGGTGTCTTTTTACCCTATGCGGCGGACAGCGGCAGAAGCGGCGAGCTTTCTTCCCTGCGATACGTATTTGCGAGCGGCGAAGCGCTCAAGCCCGCGCATGTCGCAGGTTTTTACAGCCTGATGGAGCGCGGCGACGGAGGGTGCCGGCTCATTAATCTGTATGGCCCTACGGAAGCGACGGTCGATGTCAGCTATTACGATTGCCCGGATGCTGGGGCGGGATCGATTCCGATCGGCAAGCCAATCCATAACATCCGGCTCTATATTGTGGACGAACGGATGAGACCACAGCCGATCGGCGTGTCCGGTGAGCTGTGCATCGCAGGTGCCGGTCTTGCGCGCGGATATCGCAACAGGCCGGATTTGACGGAGCAAAGCTTTGTTCCGAATCCGTTTGCCGCAGGAGAGAAGCTGTACCGTACCGGTGATCGGGCAAGATGGTTACCGGACGGCAATATTGAATTTTTGGGACGCTTTGACCATCAGGTCAAGCTGCGCGGTCTCCGCATCGAATGCGGCGAGATCGAGCATGCGCTCCTCTTGCAGGCGGAAGTCCGCGATGCCGTGGTGACGGCGGTGAGGGATCATATGGGAGAGCCGGCACTTTGCGCATATCTCGCGACAGCGGACGGGAAGGCGCCGAAGGAAGCGAACCTTCGGGCTGCACTTAAGGAACTGCTGCCGGAGTATATGATTCCTTCGTATTTTATTGCTATGGAAGCATTTCCGCTGAGTCCGAGCGGCAAAGCCGACCGCAGCCGCCTGCCGCAGCCCCGGTTCGCTGAACCGGCGGCTTGCGGCGAGGCGCCGGCTACGCCGACGGAGCAGCGGCTGGCCGAGCTTTGGCGGGAGGTGCTCGGTCTGGCCGCAAGCGGGCCGGACGACCCGGCGGCGATCGGGAGAGAAGCCCATTTCTTCCAATTGGGCGGTCATTCCTTGCGTGCCGCGCAGCTCGCAGGCTTGATTGAGCAGCGTTGTGGAGCGGCATTTGCGATGAAGGATGTGTTCGACGCTCCCCTGCTGCGGGAAATGGCGGCCCGCATCGACAATGCGGCCCCCAAGCGGGCCGCGGTTATTGCGCGGGCGGAAAGCCGGCCGTTCTACCCGTTGTCGCTCGCGCAAAACAGGCTGTTTGTGCTGCAGCAGCTTTATCAGGGCAGCACGGCCTACAATCTTCCGCTCGCCTTGAACCTGACGGGCCAGCTTGATCAGAACAGGCTCCGCGAGGCGATTCAAGGGTTGATTGACCGCCATGAACCGCTGCGCACCAGCTTTGACTGGGCAGACGGCAAGCCGGTGCAGCGTGTCCATGAGCGGGTTTCGTTTGAACTCGCCGTGCATGCTTTGATGGATGCGGTGGACTTGAACACATTTGCGCGCGCGGTCGTCCGCCCGTTCGATTTGCGAAAGGCTCCGTTAATTCGGGCGTTTCTCGCGACGGACGGTGAAAATCGCCATACGCTGCTGCTGGACATTCACCACATCGTCGCCGACGGCGTGTCCATGAATGTGATGGCGCGCGATTTCGAGCAACTGTATCGCGGCGGCTCCTTGCAGCCGCTGCCCATTCACTATAAGGATGCCGCCGTTTGGCAGCAGGAGTGGATGGTTTCGGAGGCGAGAGAGCAGCAAGAGCAATATTGGACGTTCCAGCTAGCGGGTACGCTTCCTGTGCTGCAACTGCCGACCGATTATCCACGTCCTTCCGAACAAAGCTTCGAAGGCGCAAAGCTTGCGCTGCCGATTCCGGCGGAGATTGTTAAGGGAGTTAGCGCAGCAGCAGAGCAATGGGGAGTTACGCCATTCCATATCTGGCTTGCCGCTTACCATACGTTACTGCATCTGATGACGGGGCAAGACGATCTTATTGTCGGTAGTCCGATTGCCGGCCGCTTCCATCCCGCAACCGAGTCTCTGGTCGGTATGTTTGTCAATACTCTGCCGATTCGCAGCAGGCCATCTGACGAACTGCCGTTCAGAGCGTTCGCCGAGCAGCTCAAAGAAACTGCGCTTTCGGGGCTGGATAACGGCTTGCTCCCGTTTGAGCATATGGTGACGATGCTGGATGTGCCGCGCGACCTGAGCCGCAATCCGCTGTTTGACACGATGTTTGTCATGCAGCATATGGAGGCAGGACATGCGGCGGCGGACGCCTTGCAATTCGAGGCGCAAGTGCCGGACAATCGCGTATCGAAGCTGGACTTGACGTTTGAGATTGCGGATCAGGGCGCAAAAGGCGCGGCCTTGACGATTGAATATGCGACCGCACTGTTTAAAGAAGACAGTATATGCAAAATGGCGGAATGGTATTTCCGTATTATTGGCCTTGCACTGGCCGACCCGGAACGGCCGCTCGGAGGGATCGGGCTGCAGGGCGCCGCGGCGGCGGAGAAGCAGAGCGAAGCGTTCAATCGCACGGCCGTGCCGTATGCAATCGGCGATACGGTAGAGGTTTACCTCGAAAGGCAAGCGGCGGAAACGCCGCAGGCCGTTGCGGTTGCGGTTGCCGCGGAGGAAGAAGCATTGACCTATGCGGAATTGAACCGGAGGTCGAACCGGCTGGCACAGGCGCTCAGAAAACAAGGCGTCCAGCGCGAGGAGCGCGTGGCCGTTGTAATGGATCGCAGCCTGGAAATGATGATTGCCATCTTTGGCGTGCTGAAGGCGGGCGGAGCATATGTGCCTGTTGCGCCGGGCTTGCCGCCGGAGCGAATCCTCTACATGTTGGACAATTCCGGAGCCAAGCTTGTCTTGACGAAGGGCAAGGCCCCCGAAGAGTTGGAGACGTTCCTGCCAGTTATGGACGTTCATGAGGCGCTGGCGCAGGAACGGGACGACTCCCCTGTGGAGAAGCTGCATGATTCACGTTCGCTTGCTTATGTGCTGTATACTTCGGGATCGACCGGACAGCCGAAAGGCGTCATGATCGAGCATCATTCCGTCGTCAACCGGATCGGCTGGATGCAGAAGCAATACGGACTGGACGCAAGCGGAGTCATTATGCAGAAAACGCCGATTACCTTCGACGTATCGGTCTGGGAGCTGTTCTGGTGGAGCTTTGCGGGAGCCAAGCTGGTCCTGCTGCCTCCGGGCGGCGAAAAGGACCCTGTGCTTATGATGGATACGATCGCGCGGCATGGCGTAACGACGATGCATTTTGTGCCGTCCATGCTGCACCTGTTTCTGGAGCATCCCGGCTTGCTGCGCGGCGAGGCCAGGCTGGAGAGCCTGAGGCATGTGTTCGCTAGCGGCGAAGCGCTGACTGCGGATCAGGTGCGGCGGTTTCGCGAGCGGATCGGAGTTCCGTTCGATGCCAGGCTTGTGAACTTGTACGGCCCGACCGAGGCGACGGTTGACGTTTCCTATTACGATTGCTCTGACGGCGATATTCCGATCCGGGTGCCGATTGGCAAGCCGATCGACAACATATCGCTTTATATCGTGAGCGAAGCGATGAAGCTCCAGCCTGTCGGCATTGCCGGGGAACTGTGCATATCCGGCGCGGGCCTGGCACGTGGTTATATCGGCCGGCCCGATTTGACGGAAGAAAAGTTCGTCGATAATCCGTTTGCGGCGGGCAGTCTGATGTATCGAACAGGAGACCTTGCCAGATGGCTGCCGGACGGAACGATCGAATATTTGGGCCGAATCGACCATCAGGTAAAAATAAGGGGCCAGCGCATCGAATGCGGGGAGATCGAGCATGTGCTGCTCGGTCATCCGGCGGTTTCCGAAGCGGTGGTCATGAAGCGGGACGCCGCAAGCGGAAGTGAATATTTATGCGCGTACATCGTTTGCTCCGAACCTGCGGACCATCAGGAACTGCGGGATTTTGCAGCGCTGTGCCTGCCGGATTATATGATTCCGCAGGCCGTGGTGGAATTGCGAGTCATGCCCCTGTCTCCCAACGGCAAAATCGACCGAAAGGCGTTGCCGGAGCCGGAGCTGGCGGCGGATAGCGGCACTCCGTTTGTCGAAGCGGCAAGCGATATCGAACTGGCAATTGCCGACGTATGGCGCGAAATCCTGCAAAGGGACGACTTCGGCATCCATCATCGTTTCTTCGATGTCGGGGGAGAATCGCTGTTGCTGGTGCGGGCGCATCAACGGCTGGAGGAGTTTTATCCCGGCGCTCTCGGTGTAACGGATTTATTCACCTATCCGACGATCGCATCGCTTGCGGCTTATCTGGAGTCGAGAAATCGCGAGCTCGCGAGCTGGAGCTGGAGCGGTCTGCCGGTGGCAGACGACTGCGTCAGTAGCGGTTATGCCGCGGAGCGTATCGGCAGCGTTAAGTTCCAACTGGACCGGGCGGTTGTGGAAGGGCTTATGGAACTTTCGGCATCCAGCTCGGTAACGATTGAAGCCGCGGTGTATGCCGTATATCTGTACTTCTGGCACGGCGAGTCCGGCATCGGCCGGCTTGTGCTTCCGGCAATGACGGACAACGGGCTGATTGCCCCGAAGGAAATCGACTTTGCGGAGGTGCGCGATTTCGATACGCTGCTGCGGCATGCCGCCAAACGGGTGAGCGCGGGAGAATGTTATACCGCGCGGCAAATCAGAAAGCAGCCGCAAGCCGAAGCGGGATTTGCCTTGTTCCCGTTATTTGCAGGAGCAGCGCAGCACGGGTTCAAGGAGCGGGAGGCACTATTGGAACGATTCGATGTTGTGCTGTATATGGACGGCGCTGCCGCACCAAGCGGGGCGGAAGGGCCAGAACTTGGCGGGGTATGGACGTACGACGCCCGGCGCCTCGGCAAGGAGGCGGTGCTGGATTGGGCTTCCGATTATCTGGAACTGCTGTCGAGCGTGGTCGAGCAATATCGTGCCGCAGCCCACAGCGCCGACTCGGGGGCGTAGCATGGTCCAAGCCGGGTTGCGCCTGACCCTGAGCATACATCTGACAGAAGGAAGAAAGGAGCTTTCCTGTGAAAAAAGTGTTGACCATGATAGGGAATATCGCGCTTTATCTCGGGGTCTTTTATGCGCTGCTCTATCTGCTTCGCTCTACTTACAATTATGAAGTGACGCTGTCCTTCGCCAAGTTTCTGGATCGCAACCCGGCCATGTTTATGGTCGTTCTGTTCACGCTGATTACGCTTGCGTACATGATCATCTTTCGTATCAAAGGATGGATCTGGCCCCATGCGGAAAAAAATCTGTTCCGCGCGTCGGGCTTCAAACGACTGAGCGCCTCACGCGTCTTGCTGATGATTGGCCTGGGTCTTGCCGGAAGCTTGTTCAGCATCGGTCTTATCGTCATTGACGATATTGCCCGGCAATTTCCGTCCATTCCCGCGCTGGTCGACGATCTGATCAGAGGGGATTCGATCTGGTACGTCATTCTGGGCGCTGGTTTGATCGGCCCGGCATTTGAAGAAATATTGTTTAGAGGCCTCATTTTCAGCGAGCTTCGCAGGGTTATGCCGGTATATGCGGCCTTGGTGCTGCAAGCTGCGGCTTACGCCTACTTCCAGCCGAGCGCGGCGCTTTCGGTCATCAGCATCGGTTCGGGCCTGATTTACGGGGCGCTGTATTTACGCACCGGGTCGCTGTGGGCGCCTATTCTGGTACAGAATACGGCAATGGGCACAATCTTTCTATTTAAATACATCGGGTTCTACGTATGGTTTGACAAGCTGGGCGATGTTTCGCTGTATATCATTACAGCGCTCTGTCTGGCTGCGTTGATTGGAGGTTCCGTCTATGTCTGGCGGACCTCCGGCAACGGCGGCATCGGCGCATGCGCCGGTCAAGCGTTGACGGCTGACGCGCCGTCTGCTGCACAAAAGGGGAGCTGACCGCATGAAGGCGTGGGGAATGATGTTGGCTCGCGTGGCCGTTGTTATCGGCCTGTATTTTGCATGGTTTTTTATCGTGACGACATTGTTTTTCGATTATGTGTACCCCAGAAGCACATGGTTTGAACAGAATACGGTAACCGTCATTATTTTGAACGATATGGTGGGTTTGCCGCTCATGCTGCTGGCCTGGAGGTTTATATTCAAAGAAAATCTGTTCAAGGCGGCTAAGTTCCGCGTGATGGGCGGCAAATCGGTGGCGATCGCTTTATGGATCGGGCTTGGAGCCGGCCTGTTTACGGTCGCTTTCTCCCGGCTTCCCGCCATTGCATCGGACAAGTACCGGTTCCGCGAATTGTTTGATTACCTGAACCGCGCGGAATGGTATGTATTTCTGGTTTTCCTGATTCTCGGAAATATTTACAAGGAGACATTATTCAGAGGCATTCTGATGAATGAGTTCAGACGCGTGCTCCCGGTTTGGACCGCAATTGTGCTTCAGGGCGTGTTGTACGGGGCGTTGTTCTTTTTCGGAGACATTCCGCTCTCGCTGTACGGTTTTCTCGGCGCGGTTATTTTTGCGCTCTTGTATGTCTGGTTTAAATCCATCTGGGCGCCGATTGCCGCGCAAGTCGCCTGTCAGGGCAGTCAGTACCTGCTTTGGCATTACGGGCCGGAGACGACGGATGTCACCATCATGTTTATCGTGATGGCTGTGGCGGCCGCCATGATTGCGGTTGGCATATTCCTTGCGGTCAAGCATCGCTCTTCGATCTCCGGGCGGCCGTCTTCCGAGGCGGTGACGCCTTTGTGAAGGGATTGCGAATAGCGGGAAATACCGTCTTATATTTGGTCATTTATGCGGCAATTGTGATGCTTGTCAATCAAGCGCTCTACAACTGGGTCGGCGATCCCGGGCTGAAAGAGTGGATCAAAGGCAATTCCGGCATTGTGCTGATTGTATCCAATATCATCGTGCTTGCCGTCTATCTTCCGCTGCTGCGCTGGCAAAAAATTTCGCTGAAGGATTTGGGGGTTGTTCCTGCGCGCGGCGGAACGTTGCTGCTGTCCGCAGGGACGGGCGTCTGGCTCGGCTTGTTTATCGCCGCGTTTACCCGTCTCCCGTGGATAAAAGCGAACTTTCAGGCCATTTCGGATCTGGTCGCTTTTGTTGCCGGAGGCAGCCTGATCATATTTGTGCTCGGCAGCTTGCTGCTGGGGTCTTTGCTGGAGGAATGGCTGTTCAGAGGAATGCTGTTCCATACGCTCAGTCAACGTCTTTCGGTTCTGTGGACGGTTCTTCTCCAGGCCGCATTGTTCGGCGCGGTATTTATGAATGTGACGGTTGGCGCATTTGCGGCACTGGGAGCGATCGTATACGGTACCGTTCGCGTGGGCTCGCGTTCGCTTTGGGGGGGCGCTTGCGGCCCATGTGTGCAGCACAGGCACCTTGTATATCGTGCTGCAATGGGCGGGCGATTGGCAGTCCGGTAAGCTTGGATTATTAACTCTGATCAGCGGACTTGGCATCGCGACGCATGTGTTGCTGCTGCTGCGCGGGAGCGGCGGAAAGGCAGAAAAAGAACAGGCCGTCAGCGATTCCATTACTAGTTAGGAGGGAAGGGCGCCATGTTTCAACTGGATTTGCTGGATGCCAAAAAAGACACAACCGGGCGGAAGGGGCGAAGCGGGGGCTCCGTCTCCAATGTTTCCCTCAAGGATATTGCGATTGTCGGGATATCCGCCAAGCTGCCGCGCGCGGAATCGCACGAAGCCTTCTGGGAGCTTCTCCGGAGCGGCAAGGACCTGGTAGGCGGGTTTCCGGATTCACGCAAGGAGGAATTGAGGCCGTATTTGCGCCGCATGGAGGCGCAATACGGCTCCGTTTCCTTTTTTTGACGGGGCGTATATCGAAGATATTTCAGGTTTTGACTATTCTTTTTTCCGGCTTTCGCCCAAGGAAGCCTCGCTGATGAGTCCGGCGCAGCGCCTGTTTCTGCAGACGGCTTGGGGCGCGCTTGAAAATGCGGGATACGGCGGAGATGCGCTGCATGGTTCGCGCACCGGCGTCTATATCGGCTATAACGGGGATTCGCTGCATGATTACAAGCGAATCATCGAAGCGCTGGACCCGGACGCCTTGTCCATGGCGGCGCCCGGCAATCTGAGCTCCATGATACCGAGCCGGATTTCGTATTTGCTTAATTTGCGCGGACCGGCGATCAGCGTGGACACCGCCTGCTCCTCCTCGCTGGTAGCTGTCCATCTGGCATGCCAATCGATCCGCAGCGGCGAATGCGAGGCGGCGATTGCCGGCAGCGTCAAAATTAACGTGCTGCCGCTGGATACCGGCATACGGCTTGGCATCGAGTCAAGCGACAACCGGGCCAGAACGTTCGACGACTCGGCGGACGGAACGGGCATCGGCGACGGCGTGATTGCGCTGCTGCTGAAGCCGCTGTCCCGCGCGCAGGAGGACGGCGACCATATTTATGCCGTCATCAAAGGCAGCGCGATGAATCAGGACGGCAGCTCGGTCGGCATTACCGCCCCGAACGCCCTCGCGCAGGAGGACGTTATTGCACGCGCCTGGCAGGATGCGGACATTGATCCCGAAACGGTGACGTATATGGAGGCGCATGGCACGGGAACCTCGCTGGGCGACCCGATCGAAATCAACGGACTGACGCGCGCCTTCCGGAGATATACCGATAAACGGCAATTTTGCGCCATCGGCTCGCTGAAAACAAATATCGGCCATCTTGACCATGCCGCCGGCATTGCAGGGCTGCTCAAGGCGATCCTGTCGCTTGTCCACAAGCAGCTTCCGCCAACGCTTCATTACCGCTCGCCGAACCGCAACATTCCGTTTGTGGATTCGCCTGTTTATATCAATGACGAATTGACACCATGGGAGACGGACGGCGAAGCAAGAAGATGCGGAGTAAGCGCTTTCGGCATGAGCGGGACCAATTGCCATGTTGTGCTGGAAGAGGCTCCCGCCGGGATGCCTTCGGGTCGTTCGGATAGAGCGGAGCTGTTCTGCTTGTCCGCGTATAGCATGACGGCGCTGGAAAGGCTCGTGCTGCTGATGCGGGACTGGGTTTTGCAGCATCGCGGCGATGAGAGCCGCAGCCTGGCCGACCTTTGCTACACCTTGGCCGTCGGCCGGGGAGCCCATCGCTATCGCCTGGCGATTGCGGTAAGCGGCTGGGAAGAACTTGCCCAGACCTTGCATGCCGCAGCCGAAAGCGGACTTACCGGCCTTGCGCTGCCGAACGTCCGCTTCGGAACGGCCGATTCGGCTGCGGCCGGGAATATGCGGCAGCAACCCGTTCCAAAGGAAATGGACGCGCTGGAGCTGGGCCAACGTTACGTGGCCGGATACGAGATCGACTGGAAGGCGATCTACCTAGGACAACGCCGCCAACGGCTGCCGCTTCCGACGTATCCGTTCGATTCTCACCGTTGCTGGGTGGAGGAGGCGCGCGCCGGAGCGGTGCTTCATACGCCATTTGCGGCCTGGAGCGGATATTCGCTCAGTGGAGATATTCCCGAGGAGCTTGGGCAAGAAATGAACGAGACGTTTGCCAGATGGCAAGCCGCGCTGGAGCAGAGCGGCGGGATGACGAGTCAGCGCCGCCGCGGCGTTGCGTTAATCGGGGAGCGCTCCGGCCTGGAATGGGAGCAGCATGTCGCAGATGTCTGGGGAGAGCTGCTCGGTTATGACGAATTGCCTGCGGATGCCGGGTTTTATGAGCTGGGCGGAGATTCCATTATTGCGCTCAAAATTGTAAACCGGCTCAGCGAGCTTGCAGGCGTCCGCATTCAGGCGGCGGATTTGCTGGGGCATGCGGATCTGCCTTCGTTCACGGCGCTGATCGAGCGGCGGGTCGGGGAGAGCCACGCGGCGACAGCGCAAAGAACGAACGCTGGGCACGATGGACAAGGTGCGGACGTTGGGAGCGGCGGTCATGACGGGCAAGCGGCGGCCTGCGGCCGTGACGGAGCAGGAGCTTCCGGCGGGCATGTCGGACCGTTGACCAGCCAAGCGTCCGACGCTTTGTCCGGCGATACGCTGGAGCCGATTCCAAAGGCGGCCCCGCAAGAACATTATCCGGTTTCATCGCCGCAGAAACGCATGTACTTGCAACAGCAGGCGATGCCGGATGATCGCAGCTACAATTTGCCCGAATTGTTGCACTTGGACGGGGCTATGGATGCAGACCGGCTGGAGGCCGTCCTGCAAGCCATCGTGGAGCGTCACGAGACGCTTCGCACCACCTTCCACGTCATCGACGGAGAGATCAGGCAGCGCATTCATGCAGCCATTCCTTTCCGCCTGATTCGGATGGAGGCCGATGAAGCGGAAGCGGACGGCGTGCTGCAAAGCTTGTTTCGGCCGTTCAGGCTCGATACGGCTCCGCTGCTCCGCGCAGCCTTGCTGACGCTGAGGCCGGAGCGCCATGTGCTGTTTCTTGATATGCATCATATTGCATCCGACGGCATGTCGGCGGGCATTCTTTTGTCCGATCTGATGACTTTATATCAAGGCGGTTCGTTGCCGCCGCTGCAGCTGCAATACAAGGATTATGCGGTATGGCAGGAGAGCACGCCGCTCTCCGGGAACGCCGAACGGTATTGGCGCGAGCAATGCCGGGGAGACTGGCCGCTGCTTGCGCTTCCGACCGATGCCCCGCGTCCGCCCGTCAAAGGCAACCGCGGCGAAACGTTCGACGTGTACGTCGAGGCCGGTTTGACGACGGCTGTGCGCAGCCTAGCGGCCGAATCGGGCACGACTCCGTTTATGGTGCTGCTATCGGCGTATTACACTTTCCTCGCCCACTATACAGGGGCCGAGGACATTGCCGTCGGCACGCCGATTGCGGGACGGAACAGGCGCGAGCTGGAAGCAATCGCGGGCATGTTCACCGGCACGCTGGCGCTGCGCGCTTATCCGCGCGCGGACAAGCCGTTCAGAGCCTTTTTGTCCGAAGTGAAAGAGATGGCGACCGGGGCTTACGCCAACGCCGATTATCCATTCGAGGAAATCGCGCAATGGCTGGATAGAAGGGACGCCAGCCGGAGTCCGCTGTTTGACACGATGTTCATCATGCAAAATCTGGGTATTCCAAATGCTTCATCGAAGGGATTGTCGTATCGCCACCAGCGCTTTGAGCATGGCACGGCCAAATACGATTTGATGATTCAGGCTGTGGAGAATGGTGAGGAATTGCGGCTTGTCGTGGAATATAATGCCGATTTGTTTCGCCGCGCGACAGCCGAGCGGTTCATGCGGCATTATGTGCAGCTGCTTCGCTGCGTGACGCTTCGTCCCGACGTTGCGCTCGGCGAAGTAGAGATGCTGACGGAGGAGGAGCGCTTGCACATGCTGGCGCTGGGGAGACGCAAAGCGTATTTTCCGCCGCCACGTTGCCTGCATGATTGCTTCAAGGAACAGGCGGCGGCCGTTCCCGACCTGCCGGCTGTATCTTGCGGCGGTGAATCCATGACCTATCGGGAGCTGGATCGCCGCACCGATGCGCTGGCGCGAACCTTGCGCGCCAAAGGTGTGGGACTCGGCAGCGTAGTCGGCATCATGGCGGAGCGCTCCATACCCATGCTGACCGCTATGCTCGCCGTTATGAAAGCCGGAGGCGCTTATATGCCTGTAGATCCGCATTATCCCGAGGAGCGCATCCGCTTTATGCTTGAGGACAGCGGCGCGGAGCTGGTATTCGCGGACGGCGCGCGTTCCGGAGCTGCAGACGTCATGCCGTCCTCATTACAGGTGCTGGACATTGCGGATGAGAAGCTGTTCTCCGGCGAAGACGATGCAGATGCCACCGCCGTATGGCCGCAGGACGCCGCCGATCCGATGTACGTCATCTATACCTCCGGTTCTACGGGTCAGCCGAAGGGCGTCATTGTACCGCACCGCAGCTTTTACAATTTCGGACATTCGTTCAGGATGTTCTTCGATGGGCAATACGGTGAGGGAGACAGATGCCTCAGCCTGACCAATATTTCGTTTGACGTCAGCGTAGCGGAGCTGTTTATGCCGCTTATGTTCGGGGCTTGCACGGTGCTTTATCCAGAGCCGAAATTGCTTGATCCAAGGCGAATTGCTGAGGTGATTGCGGAAGAGCGGATTACATTCGCTTATTTGCCGCCGTCTCTGCTGAAAGAGGTTGCGAGGCAGCTGGAGCCATCGGCTTCCGCGATGACGCTAGACAAAATGCTTGTTGGGGTAGAGCCGATTCAAGACGAAACGCTGGAGCTGTACACGAAGCTAAATCCCGAGATTCGAATTATTAACGGCTACGGTCCGACGGAGGCGACGGTTTGCTCCAATATGTACGTTTACAAGCCGGGCGCTTATCGCGGCGGCTATGTGCCGATTGGCGGGCCGATGCACAATGTCGAAATTTATATATTCGGCTATGGCGGCCAGCTTGCTCCTATCGGTGCAGCCGGGGAGCTGTATATTGCCGGCAGCGGCCTTGCCGACGGTTATGTGAACAAGCCGGATATGACAGCCGAGCACTTTTTACCGCATCCGTATCATGAGGGCCGCTTCATGTATCGCACCGGCGATATCGCCAAGTGGCTACCGGACGGCAATGTGATGTATGTGGGCCGGGCCGACCAACAGGTGAAAATCAGAGGCGTGCGGATTGAAATGAACGAGATTCGCTCGCAATTGGTTTCCCTTCCCGATGTGGAGGATGCGGTTGTGGTCGTCCGCGAGCAGGCAAGCGGCGACAAGGAGTTGTGCGCGTATGTGGTCGCTTCGGACAAGCTCCCTTCGCGGGAATGGCGAAGAAAGCTGAAAGACAAGATGCCGGAGGCGATGATTCCGGCCTATATCGCGGCGATTGACGCGATACCGCTGACGCCGAACGGGAAAGTGGACCGGCGCGCCTTGCCGGAGCCGGAATTCGGGCTACGGGAGCGTGGAAAGCCGGAGCTGCCGCGAGACGGGATGGAAGAGCGCGTCGCCGCCATTTGGGAGGATGTGCTGGGCGATACGGCTGGGCCAATCGGCATTCACGACGACTTTTTCGAGCTTGGCGGCCACTCCTTGAAGGCTGCCGTGCTGGCGGGCAAGCTGCAGCAGGCGACGAGCACCCTGGTTCCGCTCAGCCTGATATTCGAGCTTACCTCCATTGCGGAATTGGCCGCCTGGCTGAAGGAGCGGGACGGCGCCGGAGAGGAGGCCGAGCCGATCCCGAAGGCGGAGCCCCGCGAGTGGTATCCGATGTCGCGCGCCCAGCGCCGCCAATATATGATGCAGTTGCTGGCCGGAGACGCCACCATGTATCATGTGCCGTTCGCGCTCCGCTTGCAGGGCAAGCTGGATACAGCGCGTCTGGAAGACGCGTTTACGGCGCTGATCGACCGCCACGAAAGCTTGCGGACGACCTTCCATATGTCAAAGGACGAATTTAGGCAAATGGTTCAACCGCCGTATGCGTTCAAGTTGGAGGCGCTGGATCGCGCGGCGTTGATCGGAGACGATGCGTTGCGGGGAGCGCCGCCGGACGGCGCCGAGGTGACGAGGCTGATGAAAGTTTTCCAGCGCCCGTTCCATCTGGACAAGCTGCCGCTGCTGCGGGCGGGGCTGCTGCGACTGAATGAGGAAGATCATCTGCTGCTGCTGGATATTCATCATATTATTACGGACGGCGTATCCTCCGGTTTGCTGGTGAGTGAGCTGTCGCAGCTGTATGCCGGACAAGCGCTGCCGGAGCTGCGCGTGCAATACAGCGATTATGCGGTGTGGCAGGAAGCCGGATTTGCAAATGCCGCTTATGCGGAGCATGAGCGGTACTGGATGGAGCTCTTTGAAGGCAAGCTTTCTGTACTGGAGCTGCCGACGGATCGGCCGCGGCCATCTCTGCCGAGCTATAAGGGCCGACGCCATTCGTTCCGGCTGGACGCGTGGACAACGGCGGAGGCGCGAAAGCTGGCGCGGGAAGCGAAGACGACGCTGTATACGGTGCTGCTGGGCGCTTTTGCCGCGATGCTGGCCAAATACAGCGGGCAGACCGAAGTCATTGTGGGCACCCCCGCCGCCGGCAGGGATCATGCCGATACGCATGGCATGATCGGCATGTTCGTCAACACGCTGGCATTGCGGACCAGGCCGGAAAGAGACAAGACGGTACGGGCCTATATGGCGGAGCTGCATAACCATGTCGTAGAGGCGCTTTCGCGCCAGACGTATCCTTTCGAGGAGCTCGTCGAAGGGCTGAAGGCAGATAGGGACAGAAGCCGCAATCCTTTGTTTGACGCTATGTTTGTCTTGCAAAATATGGACCGGGCGGTGATGGAAGCAGGCGGCATCGTCTTTGGCGAAATGCCGTTCGAGGCGGGGACAAGCAAGTTCGACCTGACTCTGGAAGCGGTGGAGCGGGAAGCGGAAATCGAGCTTCAACTGGAATACGCAGCAGATTTGTTTTATGAGGAAACCGCACGCCGCATGGCGGAGAGTTATACCGTACTCGTGCGGGAGATGTGCAGATCGCTGGGTCGCACGGTCGGCGAGCTTGAGCTGATGAGTGAAACCGAGCGGGAGCAATTGCTAGCTCAGTTGGCCGGAGGAGGCATGCCGGTACAGGCCGCGAGTAGAGAGGGGAGCAATGGTAGGATGGAAATCCGAGCTCAGAAAGGCATGACGGGCCGGCAAGAGGACGCAGCGACGGCTTCCGCGCAAGCAACGGCGGAATGGACGGGGTTTGTGCAGGAAGTGGAGCGCCAGGCGGCGCGCACGCCGGATGCGGCGGCGATTCAATTCGGCCCGGAGACGGTGACGTACGCCGAGCTGAACGAACGCGCGAACCGGCTTGCCCATTCCTTGCTGGCGAAGGGCGTGGGGCCCGAGCGCATTGTCGCGCTGATGGCGTCCCGCAGCCCGCTGCTGCTTGTCGGCATTTTGGGTGTTCTGAAAGCCGGAGGCGCATATGTCGCCATTGATCCCGCTTATCCGAAAGAGAGGATCGACTGGATGCTTGAGGATTGCGGCGAAGCGCTTCTGCTGACGGAAAAAGCATATGCGGGAGTCGTAACGAGAGCCATTGCCGAGATGTATCTGGACGATCCGGAGCTGTATGCGGCGGACAGAGGCAATCCGGAGTGTGTCCATAAGCCGGACCATTTGGCGTATGTGCTGTATACATCGGGCTCGACCGGGCGTCCCAAAGGAGTGATGATCGAGCATCGCGGGCTGGCGCATTTCATCAGCGGCTTCCGAAACCGGATTCCGTTTGAGAAGGGTCAGAGCATCTTGGCGATGGCATCGGTCTCCTTTGATATTTTTGTCGTTGAAAATCTGCTTCCGCTCACAATGGGTATGCGGGTTGTATTGGCCAATGAAGAGGAACGGGGCGACGCCGCCTTGCTGCAAGGCCTGATCGACGCGCACGACGTCGATGTGCTGCAAATTACGCCGTCGCGCTTCAAATGGTGGATGAATCAGCGAGGCGAAACGGACGGTTTGCAAAAGCTGCGGATATTGATGATCGGGGCGGAACCGCTGACGGTCGATGTGCTCGGCAGGCTGCGCGCCGCTACAGGAGCCAGATTGTTTAATTTGTACGGTCCGACGGAGACGACGGTGTGGACCTCGATCCGGGAAGTGACCGAAGGCGAGGACATTTCGATCGGCACGCCGATCCAAGGTTCCGTCATGATGGTGCTTGACGAAGGACTGAAGCTGCAGCCTACAGGCGTGGCGGGCGAAATTTGCATCGGCGGGCCGGGCGTCGGGCGTGGGTATCTCAGCCATCCCGAATGGGATGTCGCTTTTGTGCCGAATCCGTATGCGCCGGGCGAACGCATGTATCGCACGGGCGACCTTGGGCGCAGGCTTGAAAATGGGGAGTTTGCCTATGCGGGGCGCCGCGATTTCCAGGTGAAAATCAGGGGGCACCGGATAGAAATCGGTGAAATTGAGCAGTTGCTGCTTCGCCATGAGCAGGTGAAGGAAACGGTCGTCACCGCGTTTCAGGAAGAGGATGGGGAATATGCGCTTTGTGCGTATGTCGTCATGCAGAACGCCGCGGCAGCGGATGCGGATCCGGACGGCGCCACGCCATCCGGCCGGTTGACCGGGCAGCTGCGCGAATATCTCGGGGACAAGCTGCCTTCTTATATGGTTCCGGCCTGCATGGTCGTTCTGGATGCGATTCCGCTTACGCCAACGGGCAAAATCGACAGAAGGGCGCTGCCGAAGCCGGGACCGGCCGACGCTGGCAGAAGCGAGCTTGTTCCGCTATCGACGGATACCGAGCGCAAGCTGGCGGAGATTTGGAAGGAGCTGCTCGGTACGGATGCGATCAGCGCCAAGGACAGCTTTTTCGAGCTCGGTGGCCATTCCCTGAAGGCGGCAGGCATGGTCAGCCGCATTGCGGAACGCTTTGGCATGCAAATGCCGCTGCGCGATATTTTTATGAATCCTACGCTTGAAGGTTTAGCGGCCCATCTGGACACTAGCGGAACCGTGGCGGCCGCGCGCATTCCGAAACAGCCGGAGCGCGAGCATTACCCGATGTCGAGGCCGCAGCGCCGCCAATTTATGATGGGGCTGATCTCGGGCGAGGCAACGATGTACCATGTGCCGTTCGCCGTGCATATGCAAGGCAAGCTCGATGTGGAGCGGCTGAAGGAAGCTTTCCTTGCGATAACGCGTCGCCATGAATCGCTCAGAACGACGTTCCACCACGAGGAGGACGAGTTCCGCCAGCGCGTGCATGCGGAGCCGGTATTTACGCTGGAGCGGGGTGCCAGGCTGAGAATGGCGGCGGGCAAGCTGCTCGCGGAAGGCGGAGCCGAAGGAGTGTTCGGCGGCATCAGCGCGCTGATGGAGCGCTTTATCCGTCCGTTTGATCTCGGCAGTCTCCCGCTGTTCCGGGCCGGATTAATTCCGCTTGGCGAGGAGCGCCATCTGCTGCTGCTGGACTTTCATCATATTATTACCGACGGCGTCTCCGTCAGCGTCCTGCTGCAGGAACTGACCACTTTGTACGGCGGCGGCGAGCTGCCGGAGCTGGATATCCAGTACCGGGACTACACGGTATGGCAAGAAGAACAAATCGGCAGCGAGGCCTATATGGGGCATGAGCGCTACTGGCTGGAGGCGTTCGAAGGGGAGCTGCCGACGCTTGCGCTCAAGACGGCCCTGCCAAGGCCGGAACTGCAAAACTTCAAGGGCGGTCTGATCATCTTCAGACTGGATGAGGCGCTGACGCTCAAGATCAAGGCGTTTGCGCGCGAGCGCGGCACGACGTTGTATACGGTGCTGCTCGGGGCTTATTCGATGCTGCTGAGCAAATGGAGCGGTGAGGAGGATATCATTATGGGCACGCCGGTAGCGGGCCGCAATCATGCTGAGCTGGAAGGGTTGATCGGGATGTTCGTCAATACGGTCGCGATTCGCAGCTTCCCGGAATCGTACCGCACCGTCGGCGATTATTTGTCCGAGCTGCATGAGGATGTGCTGCTGGCGCTGGAGCACCAGAATTATCCGTTCGAGGATTTGGTGCAAAAGCTGGGAATCGAACAGGACCGCAGCCGCAATCCGCTGTTCGATACGATGTTTATTTTGCAAAATATCGATCGCGTCGCTTACCGTTCGGGCGGCATTGAATTCGACCCCAAGGAGTTCGATCCGGGCGTCAGCAAATTCGATTTGACGCTTGAAGCGGCGGAGCGGGACGGCAGGATCGGCTTTGCGCTGGAATATGCGACAAGTCTTTTCCGCGAAGAGACCGTCCGGGCGCTGGCGGATGATTATACGGCGATTCTACACGCGCTGGTCGAAGACGGAGCAAGCAAAAAAATCAGTGCTGTGCTTGCGGCAAGCAAGCTTGCTTAAACCAACATTCTGAGTCTAAGGAGGCGGCGAAAGATGAAGCTGTCGATGAAAAGGAAACCGTTTAACGAGTTTTGGATGAACTGCATGCTGAACCAGGCGTTTTCCATTGCGGTGTCGGAGGAGCCCAGCTACAGGGATGCGGCGTATTTGAACATTTATCGTTACTATCCTTGGGAGGCTGCAACCGACAAGGATTTTAGCTATCCGACAATTGACACGCTGTATTATATGGATGATCCTGCCAGATTCCCGCTGTCGCAGGTGATCCGCTATATCGAGCCCGGTCATTTCCGCAGCAAGGAGACGGTGCTGGAGGAAATCAGGGCGATGCTTACGGGCGGACGCAACTTGAGCGTTAACGTCGATTTGTACGACTGGCTTCCGGGCAGCATGGCCTGGAAAAAGTTCCATTGGTATCATTATTCGCTGTTTAACGGATACGACAAGGAGCGCGGCGTCTTCTACGTCATTGACGACACGCTTGCGGGCTACGAGGAGCACGAGGTGCCGGAGGAAAGGCTGCTCAAGGCGTACGGCAACTCGGAATACAACGTGAATCCGGACTATTTGGGGCCTGCCTTCTACGTATACAACCTGCATGAAAAGGTTCCGCCCTACGAGTTAAAGCTGGCTGAAGTGGTGGAAAATGCGGAGCGGCTGGCGAGGGAGCTTGGCGAGTTCTCAATAGAGGGCATGTGGAATGTAGATTCCGACCCGGAAAAGAAGCAAGCTCATTTGACCTATGGCCTTGTCGGCGTCAATATCATTTGCAACCGGCAAATCGCCAACATGTCGCTGCTCCGCTCCATGCGGGAGAAGAGGCTGATCGGCGAAACACTATATGAGTCGTTGTCCAGTCAGCTTGGCGCAGTGAGGGATGGATGGGATCAGGTGAAGGACCGCTTTGTGACGGGGGACTTCGAACGCGGCAGAGAGCTGGCGCTCGCGGACGATTTGTTCGCGAAGGAAAAAGCGTTCTGGACCACGCTGGTCGCCGGCGCGTAAAGGCCGCTTGCGTCAACATGTTACCCGGGAGGCGGGCGTTATGACGATATCATTAATTTGTTTGCCATATGCAGGAGGCTCCGCACAAGCGTACAAGCGCTGGACGAACCGGCTGCATCCTGGCGTGCGTCTGGTGCCGGCCGAATTGGCGGGCAGAGGAAGCCGGATGGGTGAGCCTTTCTATGCGGATGTGGCAGAAGCCGTGCAGGATTTGCTGTCGCTGGTGCTGGAGACGGCGCTTGGCTCCGATTCATATGCTTTATTCGGCCACAGCATGGGCAGCCTGCTTGGTTATGAGCTGCTGCATGCGCTGCGGCAGGAAGGATTCCCGCTGCCTAGGGCGGTCTTCCTCTCCGGCAGAGGGGCGCCGCATTGCGAGCAGGAGGAGGCTCGCCGGACCCATATGCTACCGGATGATGAGTTTCTCGAGGAACTGAAACGGCTCGGCGGCATGCCGGGCGAGCTGTTCCGCCATCGGGAGCTGCTGGATATGTTTATGCCGATCCTTAGAGCCGACTTCAAGCTTGTCGGCGAATACGAGCATTGGATGCGGCCGCCGCTGCCGCTCCGGCTCGCCATCTTGAGCGGCAAGGATGACGGCTGCGTCAAAGGCCCGCTCGGTGAATGGGAGCGTTATGCGACGGGAGGCTGCGAGCTGATGCTGTTTGAAGGCGGACATTTTTTCCTGCATGAGCGGGAACGCGATGTTGTAGCGGTGATTAACAAAAAGCTGACCGAGGCGCCTGCCCCGATCTGACCCGTAAGGAGCGTGATGAAAGATGCTGAACAAACATGCGATATGGTTTCCCGGTCAGGGCTCGCAGCGCGTCGGAATGGGAAAAGCGCTGAGCGAGCGGCATGCGGTTGTCAAAGCGACGATGGAGGAAGCGAACGAAGCGCTGGGCATGCGCCTTGACAGCCTGATGTATGAGGGACCGATGACGGAGCTGACGCGGACGGACAATGCCCAGCCCGCCATTCTTGCGCTTGGCGTGGCGATGTACCGCGTCTACAGCCGGGAATGGGGATACTTACCTGCGATGGCTGCTGGCCACAGCTTGGGCGAGATTACCGCTTTAACCTGCGCGGGGGCCATAACGTTCCCGGATGCGCTCAGTCTCGTACGCCGCCGCGGCGAGTTGATGCAAGGGGCCGCCGCTGCGGGGATCGGCGCGATGGCCGCCGTGAATGGGCCGAGTCCCGATGTTGTCGCCAAAGTATGCTTGGAAACTAGCGCGGGCTGCGCAGACGAAAGCCGTATTGTTGTGGTATCGAATATGAATTCAGAGCGGCAAACGGTGATTTCGGGCCACAAAGAGGCCGTCCATGAAGCGTCCGAAAGACTGTCCGCCCATGGGGCCGCAGTCATTCCGCTGCAGGTAAGCGCCCCGTTCCATAGCCCGTTGATGGCGCCGGCGGCGGCGCATTTTGCCGAAGTGCTGAGCCGCGTCTCGTTTGGAGAAATAGATTTTCCCGTAGTTTCCTCCTTGACGGGTCTGCCTTACGGGTATACGGCGGAGATCGCGGGTATGCTGGCAAGGGGATTGACGGACCCCGTCAATTGGCCGGCGGTCCTTGCATTTCAGAAGAGCATTGGCGTTGCCGCTGCCGTGGAACTGGGTCCGGGCAATGTATTGAAACGACTGGCTCCACCCTACGGACTGCGCGTATTCGCTTTTGACGACAAGGAGGATAAGGCGCATCTGTTTGCCGCAAGCCGGCAGACGGACGCTTATTCGATTGAACTGCTGAATCGTTGTCTGGCTATCGCCACTTGCGTCCGCAACCGCAACTGGAACGCAGCCGAATATGAACAAGGCGTCACTTCGCCTTACCGCGGCGTGCAGCAGTTGGTCGATCGGCTGCGGGAGACGGGAGAGCAAGTGGAGGAGGCGCATGTTCGGCAAGCGCTGGCGATGCTGGAATCGGTGTTTCGCACCAAAGGCACGTCAGCTGAAGAGCAGGAGCGGCGGCTCGCAAGGCTGCAGGGTGAGTTCGGCCTTCGCGGCTTGCCAGGCGTTTCTCCTGCCGACCGGTCATACACGGGCAGTCTATTATAGGAAGGAGCATTGTCATGGGTATCCGGGTGGCCAATGACGAGTTGGAACAGGATGGAGTCCGGCGCCTCGCAGAGCTGCCGTCTCCCGTGGAGATTTTGCAGGCATTGATCCGCTTCAATACAACAAATCCGCCGGGCAAGGAAGCCGCATGCATCATGTATATCCAGCAACTGCTTGAGGATGCGGGCATTGAGACGCGGATCGAGGTGCTTGATCCGGCCCGACCCAATCTGCTGGCCAGGATGAAGGGCAGCGGGGAGGCACCGCCGCTGCTGCTGTACGGGCATGTCGACGTCGTTGGCGTCGACATGCAAGCCTGGAGCCGCGACCCGTTCGGGGGCGACATTGAGGGCGGCTTCGTCTGGGGACGGGGCGCTCTTGATATGAAAGGCGGCGTGGCGATGCTCGTATCGGCTTTCCTCCGCGCGCATGTCTGCAAGCTTCCGCTGCGCGGCGATCTCATTCTGGCGATTGTCAGCGACGAGGAAGCAGGGGGCGAATACGGTGCTTCCTTCCTGGTAGAGCGGCATGCCGATTATTTTGCGGGCGTAAAGTATGCGCTCGGCGAATTTGGCGGCTTCGCGTTTCATGCGCTGGGGAAAACCTTTTATCCGATTATGGTGGCGGAGAAGCAGCTCTGTTGGCTCAAAGCGACGATTCGAGGAGACGGAGGCCACGGCTCCATGGGCAAGCCGGGAACCGACGGTATGGCGCAATTGGGGAACATGCTTCAATCGCTTAGCAGGAATAAGCTGCCGATACGTGCGGCACCGGCGGCCCGGTTGATGATTGAAGGCATGGCCGCCGCGCTGCCGCTGCTGCCGGCGCTGCTGCTGAGAGGGCTGCTGCTTCCCCGGCTCGGCGGCCTCATCCTGAAGCTGCTGGGGGAAAAGAGCGGGACGTTCGCTCCGCTTCTGCGTAATACGGTCAGCGCGACCGTCGTTCGCGGCGGCGAGAAAATCAACGTTCATCCGAGCGAAATTACGGTCGAGCTGGACGGCCGAACGCTGCCGGGCGTCACTCCGCAGCAATTTATGGACGAGCTGCGCCGATTCGCGATTCATGATTCGGTCGGGCTGGAGGTGCTGCGCCATGACCCATGCGCCGCAGTTCCCGACATGGGGATGTTCGGTTTGCTGTCCGATGTGCTGAAAGAAGCGGATAAGGAGGCCGTTCCGGTGCCGATGCTGCTGCCCGGAGGGACGGACGGAAGATGGTTTGCGAGGCTCGGCATCCAAACCTACGGTTTCCTGCCAATGCCGCTGCCCAAGGACATGCAGTTTACCAAACTGATTCATGCGGCGGATGAACGCATTCCCGTAGAAGCCATTGGGTTCGGAACGGATGCGATTTACCGGGTGCTGGAGCGGTACGGAGTGCAGCCGCTGTCATCGGATGGTTAGAGCAGCTTGCCATGCGCATGCCGTTACCGTTGACCGATGCAAGGAACATGGAGTTGTGCATAGAAGAAAAGCGCAAGTTCAGAGCGACTCTCGCTGGGAACTGACCCCATAGCGAAATGCAGTAATTAATATGGACAAATAAGATTATTTGTTGGGAAGAGAATACAATTAACCTTAAGTCACTTATATCTTTTTTGACACAAATTTCCTGTTTTTGATTGGTAGCTATGACACAAAATTGACAAGTGGAGGATTCCTGACCAGAATCATAACGACCTTCGTAGTTATCGGAGGATTGCTCTTATTATTATTTCTCAAATAAAGTCATGTCTCTGGCGCATAAAGACGCAGCTATGATCGATTGCGATCATGGCTTTTTTTCTGCATCTACCTAATTCTTTTTTTTGAAAAATGTCCCATTTACCGCTCCTTAAGTGTTATATGTAGGTAGAGAGGAGGATGGCTTGATGGAGTTCGTCCAAGTCCGAATTCATCCGTTTTGCAGGTAGCATGGTGAAATAACTTCACTTCATAGTGTCCCTTTTTCAGAAGCTCAGGGGTTATATAAGTAAACAAAACCACATGCCCACAAGGCCGAAAGGAGATTCATCCATGAACCTTACGAAGAAAATGATCATTGCTGCAACAAGCATTCTGCTAGTGTTGGGATCAGCAAGCGGATTTGCTACAGAGGTAGGTGCTGCGCCGCAGAAACAGTCGAAGACGCAGGCGACATCAAACAAGAGCAATCTTGAACGTCAGAAAAAAGAGGCTATGGACATATTTCATCCCCAAGATAAAAAACCAGGTTATTTAACCGTGCTGTATGATGGGACTGATAATTCGCTGTCATTTAGCTATCTCGGTATAACCAGTTCAGATTACAACGAATACACGAAGATGTTGTCCAAATACAAAGCACCGGAATTGCAGCAGCCAGGCGGGATCCCAGAAGGTTATGTGTTTAAGTCTGGAGAGATCGTGCCACCGTATCCTCTGTTTCTTACCAAGGCGTATGAAAGTATGTTGAAGGAACTTAAAGCGGAGGCGAACGGGAAGAAATATTACGCGAAAAAACTGAAATGGAATGAAGCCGGTGGGGCAGCAGTCATCTTCTCTAAGGATTCGGACGTAATCCGCATCAGTTCCCAAAAAGTTCAGCCGCTCATTACGGAAGTCACCCGTGTACCTAGTAAAGCTGAAAAGTTTGAAAACTTAAGCATCAATGGAACCGACGCGATTTATTCTACGAACTCCAATGATCTGTACTCTACCAAGTTACGATGGGAAGATGCAGAAAAGCAATTTCAATACGAGATTTCCATCTATAAGAAAAGCCCTCTTATCAAGGAAGATCTTGTAGCGATTGCAGAGAGCATGATCCAAGAGTAACTCGCAAGAGAATTAGTTATATCTTAAGAGTCTGCATATGCGGACTCTTTTCCTATATAAGACCCTCCACTATAACACCAAACTCTTGTGTAATATATACTGTAGGGAATGGGGGGAGTGTTTATATGAATACCTACAAAACGACGGAGATTGCTCGTAGCATTGGGTTACATCCTAACACAGTACGGCTTTATGAGGGACTTGGTCTAATATCTTAGCCGCGACGAGAAGCGAACGGATATCGTATTTTACAGTGTTCCATATGGAGCAATTCAGGCTGGCAAGAATGGCTCAAAAGGTTGAGGTCCTTCAGAACGGTCTGCGGTATTATTCAAACAAAATTGGATGGTGGTATTAGATGAAAGTGGTCATTGGAGCAGGGCAGACAAAGTATGATAGTTGGCTCAGTACCCAAGAAGATGAATTGAATTTACTATCATTGGAAAGTTGGATCAAATTATCTAAACCAGAGAGTATTGATGCACTTTTGGCTGAACATGTGTGGGAACATTTAACTTACGAGGAAGGGATTACGGCTGCGAAGCATTGTTATCAGTTTCTAAAACCTGGTGGGTACATTCGTTGTGCAGTTCCCGATAAAAATTTCCGTAACGATTGGTATCAACAGATGGTTCAAGTCGGAGGTCCTGGGCCAGCGGATCATCCTGCGGCATCTCATAAAATAGTTTATGATGCAAAAACTTTTGTATCAGTATTTGAAATGGTAGGGTTTGAAGTAACCTTGTTGGAGTATTGCGATGAGAACGGAGATTTTCATTATACATACTGGAATGAAATGGACGGGAAGATAGGAAGATCATTTCGGTTTGATACAAGGAATTCCATAAATGAATTAGGGATGGTATCCATTATTATTGATGCAAAAAAGCCGTTGCTAATAAGAAATAATAGTTAAGATTGACACGTTAGTTAAGGGTCACCATGCAATTTTCCTGCTGTAACTTTGAAAATATTCATAGGAGGAATAGTGTTATAATAGTGAAATACAACACAAAAGGGCATTTTTGGTTCAATTTTTTTTGTCCAAAAACTTGTAAATATGCATAAAGATTCACATTTAACATCGTTATTTCTATGAGTTCCAACAACGGCTTTTGCACGATTGGAGTAATAGATGATGGCAAAGGATTCAACGTTGAAGAATGTTCACAAAAAAGTTTAGTTTATCTATTGTAAATAGCCATGTAGAGGATAAACTAAAAGGGAGCATGCAATTTGAATCTACAGCGTGTGAAACAACAGTTTCATTCACGTTTAAAATGTATAGAGGACTACAAAGGCGTAGTCTTACTAAAGCAAAGAGGCTTAAGGTTATAGCATTCCTATTTGATCGGAAGCGGTATAACTTTAGGCCTCTTTGTGTTTTTTCTCTGGTATGGGAGATCAGGAAATGGCAGAAGAATTGTTAAGTGTAGGAATAGATATGGGAACATCAACAATACAACTTGTCCTATCCAAACTTTATATCCAGAATATGGCGTCATCGTTTTCCGTTCCGCGTACTGTGATTACGGAGAAAGAAGTCATATACCGCAGTGAAATTTGTTTTACACTTCCTTTTAGCCGAGAACAGAATCGATGTTCAAAAGTGTATCACAGCTGTAATGGTTGCTATGCTCATTGCAAGTAAAATGATTCCAAAAAGCTGCACCTAAGAAGCAGAGGAGGGTACCCATGAGTATCGATAAAAAGATGATTGAAGAGATGGTTCGTAAAATCATCATGGAAAAAGTAGGGGCTGATGCTATTGAACAGAACGTTCATAGAGGTTCTGGAGGGATTACTTCTGTTAAAGTGCCAAATATGAAAGTAACAGAAGAGGATCGTCTCGATACAGGAAACCCTAAGGATATCGTCTATTGTAAAGATCTTTTTTCGCTAAAGGAAAGTCCAAGACTTGGCTGCGGTATCATGGAGATGAAAGAAACAACCTTTGACTGGACACTTAACTATGATGAAATTGATTATGTGATTGAGGGACATCTGGATGTTATCATTGAGGGTACAAAGGTGTCAGCTGGTCCAGGAGAAGTGATCCTGATTCCAAAAGGAAGTAAGATTCAATTTTCTGTGCCAGAATATGCACGATTTATCTATGTAACATATCCGGCTAACTGGGCAGAACAAGCGTAACATTCTAATTTCAAGGTGGTTTTTTTATTTTTTTTCTTTAACAATATATGTTCTTGTCCTTTAACGATATATGTTCTTGTCATCCGAGACTTTTTGCCAGCACGAGCAAGCCGCGGGCGACGATCGAATGGGAGTAATGAAAGAAACTCCGAAAACCCACTACATTCAAGGGTTTTCGGAGATCTTTTTTTAGAGTCAACCCTACGCAGGGATGGTCTTCATTTCATAGATTTTTTGAAGCGTATGGACATGCTTCGTCTTCTCGTCATCGTCCTCTGTGTGGAGATACCACTCCACAAGCCTGTACCCGAATACGAGAAGGATCAGCTCATAGACGCAATGATCGGCGATAGGGGATACATCCGCATACTCCGAAAAGCCTTTGTAATACGCGGGGACACATCGCTGGTAGTTTTCGACCATGTTATCGATATCCGCTTCATCCGCAATCAGGCTTGCGAGATCCTCGCCCAGGTAGCCCCATCCGGAAGTATCCCAGTCGATGAGCGCGATTTTCCCGTCGGCATAGATCAGGTTGGTCACCCAGAAGTCCCGGTGGCATAGCACGAGGGGCAATTTTTCGATGCGGGCGAGTATCTCGTCTGCGTGCTCATCGATGTCGATGAGCATTTGCCGCACGTGCTGCGGGAATGCGCAGTTCTCCGAGCGTATATAATCGTAGACGACCGACCAAGACCGGTAATGGAGATACGTATTCTTCATGAGATCCGCATGGCTCAGGTTGCTCAGGCTCTGCAGCACAGCGGGCTGCTCCGCATACAGCTTGCCTTGATAGCGTCCTAACTCCAGCGCGGCCTGTTCATACATGTCACCGGTCAAATCTAAACCGGTTACGCCATCGATATATTCCAGCCACAGCTGGAATTCATTTTCTTCGGCATTCATCTCGGCGTGATAACATGTCGGCCAGCGGAAGGCATCCGAGAACGTCGCTCCCAAGTCAGACGCATAGAGATCATATTCCCGGCGCCATGAACCCGGATCGCCGTAACGCTCCCATTTCTTCTGGATTTTCAGCACGATACGGTACGGCAGTTTTTCTCCATCCGCGGTTTCGGCGATCCCCGTTACCAGGTACACATTTCCCACAGTTCCGCCCTGTAACGGCATGGTTTGGCTGTCGGCCGAGATGATATCCTTCTTGAACCGTCGGCTTAAGGCATAGATCAGCGTTTCGAATTTAATATTCATTTCTTCCATCCTCCGTTTTTCTTCGTTTGCTTGCTCCACATGGCGATCGTTTTGTTTCGAGCCCTCTTGTCGATGAGGTAGCTGGTTTTATCCTGGACATACTTGTTCTCATGCTGCTGGGCAACATATTGCTCCCACCGTTCACGCGGCAACGAACCGTCGGCAAGCGCGGCGAGAACGGCACAGCCCGGCTCGGCCTGATGGCGGCAATCCGTAAATCGGCATTGCGGGAACCATTCCTCCACATCGGTAAAGCTTGCGTGTATGCCTTCGTCGGCATCAAAAAGCCCAAGCTCACGCATACCCGGCGTATCGATGACCATCGTACCGGAGGGGAGCATGAACAGCTGACGGTGCGTTGTCGTATGCCGCCCCCGGCTGTCGACCTCCCGGATCGCCTGAACCTTCATTACGTCCTGTTCCATCAACGCATTGAGCAAAGACGATTTACCGACGCCGGACATGCCGAGAAAGACGACCGTTTTACCAGGCATCAAGTAGGGATCGAGTTCGTTCATCCCCAGGCCTGTATGACTGCAGATCGCGTGAACCGGCACATCGGGGATGCTTTGTGTGACTTCTGCGAGCAGGAGATTATAATCTGGGGCGAGATCAGCCTTGGTCAGAATGATGACCGGCTGGCCGCCGCTCTGCCTGGCTTGTGTCAGATACCGCATGATACGGGTAACATTGAAATCCCAATTCAGAGAAGAAAGGATAAATACATAGTCAAAGTTGGTTGCAACGACCTGTTCCCGCACGGTTTTGGCATAGCCTGCGGCATGCCCTGAGTAATCCGCGCGTGAAAACTTGGAGCGGCGGGGCAGTACCCTAACGATAAGAGAATCTCCGCTTTCGTTGTAGTGCAGCAAAACAAAATCACCGACGCAAGGAAAGTCTACTCGCGTTTCCGCACTGTGATAAAACGTCCCCTTGAGCACCGCCGTTACCTCGCCGCGCTCGGTCATGACCCTGAAGCGCTCGCGCCGAAGCTCCGTCACCCTGCCGGGCAATAAGCCGCCTTGAATTGCTTCTATTTCTGTGTAGCCATAAATTTTCAAATCCATCATGATTTTTTTGTTAGCTCCTTTAATGTTGTTTTTTGGACGCAAAAATGCCACGGACAAGCAGCCTCTAAAGAAGCTGCTGTCGCGCGGCATCAAGACGCAAAAAAGATACGACCTTCATCGTATCTCGCAAACAGCAATATTCACGAAAGGTTACTTTGGATGGCACACCAAATAATGCGGGCGTTGTCCCGCTTTATTCCCGTATGCCTGCTATTCAGTTTTAAGACCAAACCACCATATAAGTAGTCGCCATTAAAACACATCTCCTTTCGTGATAGGAACTTGCTTATCGCTAAGCTGTCTATAAAATAACCTATTTTGGAAAAAAAAATCAATGACTAACAGCGCAGAATGTGTCAGCTTGCTCCATCGAGTCTGCGAACGAACGGAAAACGATAGCTCAAAATACAACGAGAATCGAACAAGAGCGTGACTGTCTGCCAGCGGACATTAATTATTTTCTTTACTTAAGCGAGGATCGAGGCGTATAATCCGTTAAGACATCGGAGCTATAAGAGGGGAAATCATAATGAACAATGGGTTGATCAACGCTATCATCGCGTATATCATGTGGGGGGTTCTCCCGCTTTATTGGAAGTTGTTTGACGATGTGCCGGCAGGCGAAATTTTGTCACATCGGGTTATCTGGTCGTTCGTCTTCATGGGTATTCTCGTCGCCGTCCAGCGCCGCTGGGGTGACATGAAGCGGATTGCGGCTAGCCGCTCGCTCCTGCTGTCGCTCGCCGCCAGCGGACTGCTGATCGCTGCTAATTGGCTCATCTTCATCTGGGCGGTCAACAACGGCCATGTTGTCGAGACAAGTCTCGGCTATTATTTGAACCCGTTGCTGAACGTACTGCTAGCGGTCGTCTTCCTTCGTGAGAAGCCAAACCGCGGCCAATGGCTCGCGATTGCCATCGCTGGCGCAGCGGTGCTCATCATCGCCATCGACTACGGGCGGTTCCCGTGGGTCGCGATCTCGCTGGCCGTTTCGTTTGGCTTGTACGGCCTCGCGAAGAAGAAGATCGTGCAAGACGCTTCTGTAGGCTTGTTAGCGGAGACGGCTGTAATCCTGCCCGTCGCGCTCGGTTACTGGATCTATTTGGCCGCCGTGGGCAAGACGACGGCATGGACGCTGCCTGCGCCGGTGTTCGTCGAACTGCTTCTTTCCGGCGTGGTAACGGCGCTGCCGCTGCTCTTCTTTGCGCGGGCGGCGCCCGGATGGCGCTGTCCACGCTCGGCTTCGTACAATACATCGGGCCGACGATCATGCTGTTACTGAGCGTATTCGTGTTCAAGGAATCGGTGTCGCCGGTTCTGCTTATCGGCTTCGCGCTCATCTGGACAGCGCTCGTTGTATACGCTGTGGCATCGGTTCGCAGCACGAAACTCGCGAAGGCGAGCTGACGGTAAGGGCGCCACGGTACGGACATACCGGCCATTTCCGTCCGATGGGGCGGAGATGAATTCGCAGGATTTTACCCTGAAGTTAACGTGGAGGAAGAAGGCAAGAGCGAAAGTGGTAGCTGGGATTTGTAGAAAGTACATGACGAAACAAGGGTGAAATGCGATCACCCATATTATTCCATATATGCGCGTTTCCACTTCGCCCTAGTGATTCTCACTCCCATGTCTCAAAAAAGCTTGACTGCACAGCAACTGGGCAATGCCACAGAACATGTGTTAAGCCATTCAACTTTCAAAGAAGACGCTGCAAACATGCAGCAATCCTTTCGCAAATCAGGTGGATATGTACAAGCGGCTGATGAGATTCTGGAGTTTGCAAGTAAGTATCTTAGATAAATAATTTAGAACTGCATTTGCCACAAACCCGCTCCTTCGAACATATAGACTCATCTCAACCTGTCAATCTTCAGAACATCATCTTCTGCAAGTCAGTTATGGTGTGGAGTATTATATCAAATGTTATAGATGATGACTTCTTTACGCATGCAAGTAACCCCATGATTTACAGCCGTATAGGCACCGCGATCTTGGGGTTATGTCAGGAATCACATTGTCAAATTACAAAAAACCTGTACTTTTTTATCCATGCAGATAAGAAAGTACAGGTTTTTGTATATGATCTACCTGGTCAATCGTTTTGAAAGGGATTGATTAAACCTCCGAAAGTTTCTCATTCCAGAGCAAGCAACGACTAGTGCTAACGCATCACCATGTCGGCAATAGGGTAATCCGGCTGCATGCTTAATACTTGAATATTTCGACGCAGGCGGTTATAGCGCAGCGAGCAGTAATCCAGGTAATCATCCCCCGTATAATGGCGCAGCAGGGCCCATACCGTCCATAACAAATCCTGGGCCATCATATAACATTTGACCTTCATCAGATCATCCTGCGTAAACGTATTGCCGTAATAGGCTTCAAACAGTTGGTCAATCGCCTCTGCTGTCAAACGCGATTCGATGATATACGCGGCAATATCAAAGGCCGGATCGTTCATTCCGGAATATTCCCAATCTATCAAATAGACACTGCCATTCCCATCTACGAGAAAATTCTCGGGAACCGTATCATTATGGCAAGGTACGGAAATGACATGCTTGACATTCACTTCCATAAAACGAAGCAATTGCTCTTTTAAGGAGGCGTAGTCAAAAAACAATTCTCCGTTGATTTGCGTGACAATGGCTTCATATTTGGCAAGTTCACTGAGCCAATCAAACTGGTTAGGGAAGTGCTTGGGACTGCCATGAATCTTCTTCAGTAAAGAAGAAACGGCCTTCAGGCTTTGCAAWGCCAAGGGGCCTGCCGCGGCTAGCGTTTTGCTATCGGGAATATACTTGCTGATTTTAATGCCGCTTTCCTCATCAAAATATATACATTCCGAATTCACGCCAAACTCCGAAGCGATGCCGTTGTTCACACGTTCTATCCTGCGGTCGATCATTTGATCCGTCAGGTTACCGGGCTTACGAATCACATACTCCGTTCCGTGGATATTCATAATGTAGTTATAATTGGTCAACCCGCCCGCAAAACGAGATTTTTCAAAAAACAATACGATCATCTTCAAAAAAAAAGACGTAGTTTTTGCTGCACCAGGTCTTCCATATTCATTTGTTTGGATAAAAAGTCGTTTAGAGGTTTCATGATGACCTTTTCTCGGCATTCCATATGCATGCGTTAAACATGGCACACATTCGCCGCACAGATTTTGCCACAATTATAGCAAGATAGGCGGAGAAATTCAATGAACGAACGAGCTTGAGGGCATTCTGGTACTTGTGATGCAAGAAAGACGTTTTTGTACCAGATTGTTGGTAAAAGGGGCATTAAAATACTAAAAATCAGCTACCGAATCTTCCATAATAACGGGGCGAACCTATGTTAACCTGCAAGTAGGAGTTGAGTATCTGATATTACAGCGGATTCACAAATAATAATTACCCAGGTGAGGTGAGGTTCGAATGGAATACCGGGGAGAAGAAGCTCTCGGGCTTGTGGAAACTTTGGGCATGGTTCCTGCCATCCAAGCAGCGGACGCTATGCTTAAAGCAGCAGATGTTGTTCTGGTATCCTACGAGAATGTTGGTTCCACGCTCGTAACGATCATGGTAAAAGGTGATGTCGCGGCGGTTCGTTCGGCAGTAGAGGCTGGCGCTGAAGCGGCAGCGAAGATTGGCAAAGTCACTGCCCATAATGTGATGCCGCGTCCGCTCAGTTCTATTGCAGGAATCGTGAAAACGCATGCAATTAACGCATAATTGCCGGGAGGGAAGATAGGTTCATGAGCAAGCATGATGCACTGGGTTTCATTGAAACCTTTGGAATTGTATTCGTCATGGAAGCGGCGGATGCCATGTGTAAAGCGGCCGATGTAGATTTGATAGGTTACGAAAACGTGGCGTCCGGTTATATATCTGTCCTTGTTCGTGGAGATGTAGGGGCTGTAAGGGCTGCAGTAGATGCTGGCGTCGCCGCTGTACAGGCGATGGGGACCGAGGTTTACTCTTCAAACGTTATTCCCAACCCACACCCAGACATCGAAAAGATCATTGCCCGCTATGCCCTTCCATCTTAGGGGCAGGTTATCTGCAGAAATTCAAGGGAGGTGCCCGTGATAAACGACATCTTTGTTATGAAATCGAAGGTATTTTCAGGCGAACAGTCACTGAAAAAACTAGCGGAAATTCCAGGCACGAAAGCCTGCATCGTATCCGATCAGATGATGGAGAAGCTGGGATATCTGGGTCAGGTGGTTGATCTGCTGCAAAGCGGTGGAATCTCCACTACCGTGTTTACCGGTGTTAAGCCCGATCCGAGCGTGAGTATTGTGGCTGAAGCGCTTCAAGTGTATTGGGAAAGCGGCGCTGATGTGTTACTGGCGCTAGGCGGCGGATCGGTCATTGATACAGCAAAGGGCGTTCTGTACTTCGCCCGGCAATATGCGCAGGAGAAAGACGCGCCTTTTGTCAAACCATCGTTTGTCGCCATTCCTTCTACCAGCGGCACCGGATCGGAAGTGACCGACTTTTCGGTGATTACGGTGGATGGAGACAAAATCGTGATCGTGGATGATTTTATCGCACCGGACATAGCGATTCTCGATTCCACCCTTACCAAGCAATTGCCAAACAAAATCGTGGTGGACACCGGAATGGACGTTCTTACCCATGCGCTGGAGGCTTATGTCTCCACCAAAGCGACCGACTTTACCGATGCGTTAGCCGAAAAAGCCGTCCAATTGGTATTTGCTCATCTGGAAACGCTTTACCATGATCCGGCAGATGCTGAAGCGCGGGACCGGGTGCAGAATGCGTCCTGTATGGCGGGAATGGCATTTACTAACGCTGGTCTTGGTATCATTCACAGTATGTCCCACGCCTTTGGCGGAACGTTTCACATTGCTCACGGACGGGTGAATTCCCTGCTTCTGGAGGCGGTAATGGAGTATAACGCCAACCTGGGCGGAAAAGTCATAGACAGGGTTTGCGAACGCTATGCTAGGCTCGCTTCGCTGCTGCACTTGCCGGCACGGACCGCCCGTGAAGGAACCGTAAGTTTGATGCAGGCAATTGGCAAGCTGAAGCGTTCCATCGGTATCGAACACGGAATTCGTGAGCTTGGCGTTGACCAGGATGCTTTTGACGAGGCGTTGTCCCGCATGGCGCAGACCGCGATGGCTGACCGCTGTACGCCAACCAATCCTCGTCAGCCAACAGCAGAAGAGTTGGAGCACATTTATCGTACAAGCTTTTAAATGCTACCTCTAAATGATAATCTCACAAGATTGCGAGGGAATAATATTGAACATTCACGAGTTTTCAAGCAAATTTGCTGAAGCAACGAAGGCCATGGCTCCCCAAGAACGAGCAGCGATCATGAAGCTGTTCCAGGGAATTTCAAAAGAGCTTTCGGATAAAGGGGCTAAGCCGCAGGTTGAAAACAGCCTCGGCCAGCTTCATAAGGAAGAATGCGCATACCCGGAAGGAATGACCGAGCGTTTGCGGGCTTTGAAAGAACATTATTTAACCGCTACGCCAAGCATTACAACCTATCGTGCCAGAGCCTTTACTCAGGTATACAAGGAAAATCCAGGTCTACCAGCGATTATGCTGCGTGCCAAGGCTTTCCGCAAAGCGTGTGAAGAGGCTCCGCTGCTCATCCAGGACAACGAGTTGATCGTTGGTCATCCTTGCGGCGCGCCGCGCGCGGGCGCTTTCTCGCCTGACATCGCTTGGCGCTGGACCCGGGATGAGCTTGACACCATTCACAATCGTCCTCAGGATCCGTTCTACATCTCCGAGGAAGACAAGCGGATCATGCGCGAGGAGCTGTTCCCGTTCTGGGAAGGCAAATCGGTAGATGAAATATGTGAACAGCAATACCGGGATGCTGGTCTTTGGGAGTTTTCCGGCGAAGCGTTCGTCAGCGATCTGTCCTATCATCAGATCAACGGCGGCGGAGACTCCAACCCGGGCTACGATGTCATTCTAATGAAGAAAGGGATGCTGGATATCCAGCGGGAAGCCAAGGAGCATCTTGCGAAGCTGTCCATGCAAAACCCCGAAGACATCGACAAAATCTATTACTATAAATCCGTGCTGGATACGACCGAAGGCGTGATGGCGTATGCCAAACGGATGTCTGAATATGCATACCAGCTGGCTGCTAAAGAAACAAATCCGAAGCGCAAGGCGGAGTTGCAAAAAATCGGCGAGGTCAATGCTCGCGTGCCGGCTCATGCGCCGACCACATTCCATGAGGCCATGCAATCGGTCTGGACCGTAGAATCTTTGCTCGTGGTGGAAGAAAATCAGACAGGCATGTCTGTCGGTCGTGTGGATCAATATATGTATCCTTTCTATGAGGCGGACAGAAAAGCCGGCCGTCTGACTGAGTTTGAAGCATTTGAGATTGCAGGTTGTTTCCTGATCAAATGCTCGGAAATGATGTGGGTGTCTAGCGCGGGCGGCTCCAAGTTTTTTGCCGGCTACCAGCCGTTCGTCAATATGTGTGTCGGCGGGCAAAAACGAGAGGGCGGCGACGCCACCAATGACTTGACTTATCTGCTCATGGATGCGGTACGCCATGTCGGCGTTTATCAGCCTTCGCTCGCTTGCCGCATTCACAATAGTTCTCCTCAGAAATATTTGAAGAAGATTGTGGATGTCGTCCGTGCGGGTTTGGGCTTCCCGGCCTGCCATTTTGACGATTCCCACATCAAGATGATGCTGATGAAGGGCTGCAGTATCGAAGATGCCCGCGATTACTGTCTGATGGGCTGTGTGGAACCGCAAAAATCCGGACGCTTGTATCAGTGGACTTCCACCGGATACACCCAGTGGCCGATTGCCATTGAGTTCGTCCTTAACCGCGGCAAAATGCTCTGGCACGGAAGCGAGCCGGGATTGGACATGGGCGATTTGAGCAACTTCAAGACCTATGAAGAATTTGAAGCGGCGGTGAAGAAGCAGGTAGAATACATCACCGAGCTTTCCGCAGTGGGTACGGTAATCAGCCAGCGCGTTCACCGCGATTATGCGCCGAAGCCGCTTATGTCGATCATGTATGAAGGCACGATGGAGAGCGGCCGCGACGTTTCCGCCGGCGGCGCCATGTATAACTGGGGACCTGGCTTGATTTGGTCCGGTCTGGCAACTTACGCCGATTCGATGGCTGCCATCAAGAAGCTGGTTTACGATGACAAAAAATATTCGCTTGAGCAAATCCGTGACGCGTTGCTGGCCGATTTCGTAGGTTATGAGCAGGTTCACAAGGATTGTCTGGACGCGCCAAAATTCGGCAACGACGACGATTATGCCGATCGCATCGCCGCCGATATCACCGGGTGGACCGAGAACTATCACCGCAACTTTAAAACGCTGTACTCTACCTTCAGCCATGGCACGCTTTCGATTTCGAACAATACGCCTTTCGGCGAGATGACCGGTGCTACCGCCAATGGGCGCAAAGCTTGGTTGCCGCTGTCCGACGGTATCAGCCCTACCCAGGGCCATGACAAGAAGGGACCGACGGCTATCATCAAATCGATAAGCAAGATCGATGTCGAGGCCATGAATATTGGCATGGTGCATAACTTCAAGCTTTTGCGCGGTTTGCTGGAAACACCAGAAGGAGAGAACGGACTGATTAATCTGCTCAGGACAGCCTCCATTCTCGGAAACGGCCAAATGCAGTTCAGTTATGTGGATAATGAAACGCTGATTAAAGCGCAGCAAAATCCTGATCAATACCGTGATTTGATTATTCGGGTCGCCGGCTATAGCGCATACTTTGTGGAATTGTGTAAAGAAGTGCAGGATGAGATCATCAGCAGAACGATGATTGAGCATTTCTAAAATAGCCCCGTGCCTCTTCTCCGGCGCTGCACGCCGGGGAAGAGACATACCGGCATTTAGATATGCGCCAAGGAAGGAGCCACAGCTATGGAGTCAGGTATGCCGGAAAAGCAGGCACGTATTTTCAACATTCAAAAATATTCCATATACGACGGCCCCGGTATCCGGACGCTTGTTTTCTTCAAGGGATGCCCCCTGCGCTGTCAGTGGTGTGCTAACCCGGAGGGTCTGGAAAAGAAATATCAGGTGATGTACCAACGGGATTTGTGCAACGATTGCGGCGCATGTGTTGCGGCGTGTCCCCGGGAAATCCACCGTATGGACACTTCCGGCTCGCAGGAGCCGTCCAAGCCGCAGCATGTAGTTGACCGGAAGATCGAGTGCATGGGCTGCCGGGAATGTGAGAAGGTTTGTCCCGCGCGGGCGCTTTCTATCGTCGGGATGAATATGACAGTATCGGAAATTGTGGACATTGTAGAGCAGGATATGCTGTTCTACACGACGTCCGGCGGCGGCGTCACCTTGGGCGGCGGCGAGGTCAGCGCGCAATCCGAATTTGCGGTCAATTTGCTCAAGGAATGCAAGCGCGCCGGAATCCATACGGCCATAGAAACCTCCGGGCATACCAAACCGGAAGCGATTTTGGCCATGGCCGAATTCACCGATCTGATATTGTACGATCTGAAACATATGGATTCGGATCGCCATTATCAACTGACGGGTGTACGCAACGAGCGCATTCTCGACAATTTGCGGGAACTGATTACCCGCAAACATAACGTGATGGTGCGGATGCCGCTGATGAAGGGGCTCAATGATGATGCGGACACCATCCGCAAAACGGTGGAGTTTCTGCTTCCCTACAAGGAATACCGGAATTTTCAAGGCATCGATTTGCTCCCGTATCACAAGCTGGGAATTAACAAATACAGGCAATTGGATATGGTTTACAGCGTTGAACGCGATTTAAGCCTGAATGAAGCCGATCTGGAGCGTATTGAACGTCAAATCAGCCAATACGATCTCCCGGTTCGGGTAGTCAAACATTAAGCGGATGCTTTCGAAGTCAGTTTTGTTCGGTAAAGCTAGCGCTTTACAAACTCGCAAAACTTTTATGAGGAGGCGAGGTCGTTGATGCAGCAGCCTGCTGGGCCGGATCTCGGTCGGATGATTCAGGAGTCGGTGCCGGGCAAACAAGTGACGCTGGCCCATATCATTGCTTCACCCGTGCCTGAAATGTATGAAAGACTGGGCATCGATGAAGCGGGGGCTATTGGCATATTAACACTGTCGCCCAGCGAAACCTCCATTATTGCCGCCGATATCGCCACCAAGGCGGCAGATGTGGAAATCGGCTTTCTGGATCGCTTTACGGGTTCGGTGCTTCTCACCGGAGATATAGCCAGTGTGGAAACAGCGCTGCGAGCCATCATTGAGACGTTCTGCAATAGCCTGGGTTTTGCGACGGCGGAAATTACACGGACATGAAAAAACGTATTTTGCTGATCGGCCCTACAGGTTGCGGAAAAACGACGCTGGCCCATGCGCTTGACGGTACGAATCGTCCATTGCGGCGGACGCAGGATATGATCTACGGGCCGAAGACGATCGATACACCGGGCGCGTATGTCGAAAATACCTGGATGTACAGCCATTTGATTGCAACGGCGCAGAACGCGAGCCACATTTTGATATTAGTGGATCAGTCCCGGCATCTGGAAGTCTACTCGCCCGGATTTGCGTCTTCTTTCACAAAGCCGGTTGTCGGGGTAATCACGAAAACCGATCTTGCGCTGGAAAATGAGAATTACGGTGTACAAGTTTTAAAACGTACCGGGATAACCGAACCCTTTTTCCGCATTAGTCTTCCCGTGGGAAGGGGAATCGGGGAATTGAAACGTTATTTGTTCGGGTAATAAGAGTGGAGTTGATACCATGAAATTTATTACCGAAATGGAATTGCGCAATGTGTACAGAATAGAGCCTTTTACATCATACATGGTGGAGCATGGAAGCCGATTGACGCCGGAGGCGCGCCAGTTTTTGACGGATCGTCAGATCGCCGTGTCCTATGGTGCGCAAGAGCAAAATCAAGAACAAAAGCAAGAACCACTCCCGAATACGGAGCGACAGGCGGAAAAACCTGATTGGCGGCGTGGGAAGCTGCGCTGTCAGATGCAATCCGTCTCAGCCCTGTTCTTGTTAACCGGGCAGGAGCTGCTGGAGCGGGATGTGCTGCTGGCCCAGAAGGTGCTGGAGCTGTCA
This sequence comes from Paenibacillus sp. DMB20, assembly GCF_000987955.1. Lineage (GTDB taxonomy): Bacteria > Bacillota > Bacilli > Paenibacillales > Paenibacillaceae > Paenibacillus_AQ. The sequence continues at coordinate 100,488 of NZ_LAZU01000041.1, read as the reverse complement.
AGGCTGTTTTCGGCCCTCCAGAAAGGGGAAGGAAGCGGCGCATCCACTGCCGATTTATTTTTCCAGGGTTGTACCGGAATTACTGCCGATGTTCTTCTTGACGATGCGGGAGATTGCTTTGAGGTAACCGAGTTTCACATTCAATTGGAAAAGGGCAGAGAAATTGCTTTGCTCCACCGTTTGCGCTGCGCTTTGCGGGAGCTTGGGTTTGCGGTGTTGGAAGCCGCAGCAGGCAGTCCCCAAGAAAAGCCGGAGAAACCTGTTATTCCTGGAATCAACTATATGATTAACGCATTGAGCTCGCTTATTTGCAGAACTACAGGAGGTAGAACATGCCAGAGACAAAACCCTTTGCATACTGCGATCAACTCGTAAAGCAATTTGAAGCGGTCATCCAGAAGCCGATTCCAGGACGGTCTTCGTTCTACTATACCGGTGTGGATTTGGGAACGGCCTGTGTGGTGCTTACGGTGTTGGACGACACCCGGAAGCCGGTAGCGGGAGCTTACCGCTACGCCGATGTCGTCCGCGACGGAATGGTGGTGGACTACTTGGGAGCGATACAGATCGTAAGGGAGCTTAAAGCACAGTTGGAGCAGCAATTGGGTGTAGAACTTGAATATGCGGCTTCGGCGATTCCTCCGGGAACCGATTTACTGGATGCTGGCGCCATCAAGCATGTGCTCCAGGGTGCGGGTTTTGAAGTTACGGCTTTACTGGATGAACCTACGGCGGCTAATGCCGTGCTGCAAATATCCGATGGAGCCATTGTAGACATTGGCGGCGGTACGACGGGCATTTCGATTCTGAAGGATGGCAAGGTTGTCTATGTCGCCGACGAAGCAACGGGTGGCACCCACTTTTCTTTAGTCATTGCCGGGGCATACCAGATGAGTTTTTCTGAAGCGGACTGTTTCAAGCGCGACCCTGCCCATCACCAAGAATTGTTGCCGCTGCTCCGGCCGGTCATCGATAAGGTTGCCTCCATCGTCAACCGCCATGTTGTGGGCCATGAGGTTAAGGAATTGTACTTAGTAGGAGGCACATGCTGCCTGTCCGGGATGGAGACGATCATTGAGCAGAAGACCGGCATTGCTACCTATAAGCCTAGCAACCCCCTGTTTGTCACGCCGCTGGGCATTGCTCTGAATTGTACGCGGGAGGCGATGTGAATGGAATTTCGGATTATCAAATCTCCTTCCAAGGGGACGCTGGACATTTTGCTGCGTCGCAGAGGAGCGCCCAGCAGTCGGGAAGTTCCCCAATGCGATGCGGTCGGACTGGTGCAGGGAAGGCTGATTGATATGGTATGGGCCGCTGATGTAGCTGAAAAAGTGGTGGGCGTGACAGTGGAGGATATTCGCGGCAGCTGCCCGCAGAACATGATACTTCTCGCCATTTTTGGTGACACGGCTTCCGTAGAGGACGCCATCGCCGAGATTAAGCGGAGGAGCGGAAAAGCGGGGAGGAAGGATTGCTATGATTGCGGCTGAATTGATTCACAATATCTGGTCTACCCGTAAAGCAGATTCTCTTGTGGGAATGAAACTGATGCTGGCCGAGGTGATTGGTGGAAGCGACGACGGGCGCCGCTTGATTGTCGTCGATACGATCGGCGCTGGCATAGGCGATCGAGTGATTGTCTGCACCGGCTCCTCGGCCCGCAAAATGCTGCATGCAGACGATGTTCCTGTGGATGCCGTCGTCGTCGGCATCATTGACGCAGACTGCGTGTTCGAATAAATATTCGAACAGAAATCGAATAGAGGTTGTTCAAAAAGTCCCCCTTTGATCACGAAGAAACACTGAATGCATATTCGACATCGAATCTTGAATTCAGCCGGGCCTTCCGGTGCTCACGTACCCAAAACGTACGCTCCGCTCCTCAGGCCCTAGCTTCATCCAACCTTCTCGGTGCTGAAAGTCTGACTTTTTGAACACTTACTTATAATTCGAAAGGGGGCGAGAACTGTGAAAAAACTGATATGCGCTGCGGATGTGGAGGAATGGGTAGCTTCCGGACAGAAGCGGTGCTGCATTGACCGAAACACGATTGTGACACCGGCGGCCCGAGATAGGGCAATAGAGCTGGGGTTAGAGTTTACCCATGAGCCTTGTGGGACGATGAGTTTCGAGGCCGCAGACTGCGAAACTCAGGCTGATCTCGACATGAATGCCATTTTTACATTTTTCAAGTTGTTATCGGAAAAAGGACTGGTTGAAAAGCTGTTGGGAACGGCTCTTGAGCCACCTTATCAGGCGGAAACGGATCCGACTGGCTTGAAACTTGTGCGGGGCCGGACGGTAAAAATGGAAGCTTGCGAAACGGGAACATCTGGTGCCAAGGTATATCGTCAAGAAGTAATCGGGGGGCCGGATTGTTCCATGAGCGCAGGGTTTCTGTCTGTCGATCACGATAGCTTCTCGCAGGTGACGGCCCACGAAGAAACTTATATCGTGTTGGAAGGCACGCTTGATGTCACTTTGAACGAGAGAATGTTCACCGCCCATGAGGGGGATGTGCTCTTCATCCCCAAAGGGGTGAAAGCGACCAAGGGATCGTCGGCCTGCGCGAGGATGTTTTATATGACGTATCCGACGGGCGAACCTGATCGGAAGCTGCAGTAACAGGAGGTGATAGCATGCAGGCGCTTGGATTAATTGAAACGCGGGGACTTCTTCCGGCGATTGAATGTCTGGACATCATGCTCAAATCAGCTCAGGTCGAACTGATAGAAAAATGCAATGTGGGCGGCGGGCTAGTGACAATCGCGGTAACCGGCGATGTCGGCGCTGTTCAAGCATCCGTGGAAGCAGGGGCCTCCGCGGCGCAACAATTGGGCAGTGATGTGCTGGTCAGCCGGCATGTCATTCCAAGACCCCACAACGACATTGAGAGCATCATCGGCCGGCGCTGCGTTTCGAACCTTGCCAAGGAGAAGGACGAGACGGCGCTGCCAGTGCAGCATACTCAGGCAGCGGAACAGTTTGCGGAGCAGATGCCCGAGCAAACGACGAAGCAGACTCCGGAACCGGATGCAGCGTCTGATGTTCCACTGGATACGGCTCTCGATATTCCATTGAACACGCTGCCCGATGTTTCAATCAATCGTGGTAGTGAAGAAGGCTTACCTGTACTGGCGGCCGATCCCGCTCAGGATCTTGCGTCTGAAGACTTAAGTCCGGGAACGGACAATGAAAATCCGACAGATGGAGAGCAGGCAGTGCTGGACAGCCCATTCAAACACCAGATTGACGTGCTGGTAAAGGAATCAGGGCTTGACAAAGCAATGGAGCAACTGGAATCGATGACAGCCGTGAAGCTGCGCCGACTGGCCAGAGAGTGCGGTCCTGCGTATGGGATGAGCAGGACGACCATTTCCAAGGCCAACAAGGTGAAACTGCTCAAGCGGTTCCGCCATTATTATCAACAGTAAGCAGGATTCGAGAGGGGGATATTTCACTTGGAAAATTTTGATTATGACTTGCAATCGATTCAGGAAACCCGGGAATTGGCTCGTGCAGGAAAAGCCGCCACCGATATTCTTGCAGGGTACAATGCTGATCAGATTGACAAAATTGTACAAAACATGGTGCGGACAGCGGAGGTCAATGCCGCGGAACTGGCTGCGCTGGCCGTGGAGGAAACCGGATTTGGCAAAACCCAGGATAAAATCTTCAAAAACCGTCTGGCTTCCACGGAGCTGTATGAATCCATTCGGGATACGAAAACGATTGGGGTTATCCGCGAGGACAAGACAAATCAATTAATAGAGATTGCCGAGCCAGTCGGACTGCTCATGGGTATTATTCCATCAACCAATCCGACATCCACTACGATTTTCAAATCGATCATTGCGATAAAGGCTCGTAATGGAATCATCTTTTCGCCGCATCCTTCGGCTAAGAAATCCATCATGCGGGCCGCAGAACTCATGCACGCAGCCGCTGTCGAGGCAGGGGCTCCCGAAGGAATCATTGGCTGCGTTACCAAGCCTTCTATGCCGGCGACGCAGGAACTGATGAAGTGCGATGAAATCGCCATGATTATCGCCACAGGCGGCTCGGCGATGGTGAAATCCGCCTACAGTGCGGGTAAGCCGGCGCTGGGGGTGGGACCGGGCAATGTACCGGCCTATATTGAGCGCACCGCTGATATTCCAAAGGCAGTAGCAAATATCATTGCCAGCAAAACCTTCGATTACGGTACAATCTGCGCCTCTGAACAGGCTGTTATCGTGGAGGAATGCATCCGTCCTCAGGTGATCGCGGAGTTTGAGCGTCAGGGCGGTTACTTTATGAATCAGGAGGAAACTGCTAAAGTCGCAGCAAAGTTGTTTGTAAAAGGCCATGCCATGAATTCAAGACTAGTGGGACGTTCGCCTCAGGTGATCGCGGAAGCGGCCGGTATCCAAATTCCAGCAGGGGTCAAGGTGCTGTTAGGCGAACAGCAGGGCGTGGGAGAGAAATTCCCGCTGTCCTATGAGAAGCTTACTACCGTATTGGCGTTTTACACCGTACAGGACTGGCATGAGGCTTGCGATCTAAGTTTTGGACTGCTGCGTAATGGAGGAATAGGCCATAGCTTCTCCATCCATACGCAGAATCATGATATGGTCATGGAATTTGCGCAAAAACCTGTATTCCGCATTTTGGTGAATACGGGATCCACTCAGGGCGGTGTGGGCGCAAGCACCGGGCTTGCCCCGGCCTTCACTTTGGGATGTGGAACCTGGGGGGGCAGCGCCACTTCAGATAATGTGGGACCACAGCACTTGATTAATATCAAGCGTGTGGCTTATGGCATTAAGGACTGTACGGCACAAAACCCTGATTCTGTCTCCTCTCCACAACCGCCGAAGCAACAGGAGGATGCGCTGCTGTTGAATCTGGTCGATGAGCTGGTGTCTATTTTGCAGAAAAGCGGTGACAGCTAATGGGGAACTATGAGCAAGTGCTTTCCTTGTTAATGGAGGTTGTATCCGGTGCTGGCAAGGCGGAAAAGGAGCCGCGCTCCATCCCTTTAGGAATTTCAAACCGCCATGTGCATCTTTCTCAGGCTGATGTGGAGACGCTCTTCGGAGCCGGATATACGCTATCCAAAATGCGTGATTTGTCCCAACCCGGACAGTATGCATGTAATGAGACCGTTACGGTCTGCGGTCCCAAGGGGGCCATCGAAAAAGTGCGGGTTCTCGGCCCAGTGCGGAAACAGAGCCAAGTAGAAATTATGCGGGGAGACTGTTTTAAGCTGGGCGTGAAAGCTCCAGTGCGCTTATCCGGGGAGCTTGAAGGCACACCGGGCGTCACGTTGGTCGGGCCTAAGGGAAGCGTCTATATTACCTGCGGCTTGATGGTTGCACAGCGCCACATTCATATGACGCCTGATGATGCCCTTTTCTTTAGCGTAACTGACGGAGAAATGGTCAGTATTCAATTTGATGGTCTCCGGGGCGGAGGGTACAATCAGGTCGCAATCCGAGTTAGCAGTGACGCCGCTCTCGACTGTCATATCGACGTTGAAGAGGCTAACGCGATGGATCTCACATCGGCGTCTGTTGTCACAATCATAAAAAAATCGCTAGGAGGAAATGAACATGAGATCGGAAGCTCTTGGTTTGGTTGAAACAAAAGGATTGGTCGGTTCTATCGAAGCAGCGGACGCTATGGTCAAAGCAGCCAATGTCACCCTGATTGGCAAAGAGATGGCAGGCGGCGGCCTTGTTACCGTGATGGTACGAGGCGATGTAGGTGCTGTGAAGGCAGCAACAGATGCCGGCGCCGCGGCCGCGAAGAATGTAGGGGAACTCGTATCGGTACATGTGATTCCTCGTCCCCACAGCGAAGTGGAGATCATCCTTCCGACTACTAAGGCATAATTAAAAAAGCTATAAAATAAGCCTATGCTTCCGAAGCAAGTTTTGTTCGGTAAGCTAGCGCTATAATCTTACAAAACTTTAGGAGGAATGTAACATGAAATCGGAAGCATTGGGTTTAATTGAAACAAAAGGTTTGGTAGGTTCTATCGAAGCAGCGGACGCTATGGTCAAAGCAGCCAATGTCACCCTGATTGGCAAAGAGATGGTAGGCGGCGGCCTTGTTACCGTAATGGTACGGGGCGATGTAGGTGCTGTGAAAGCGGCAACGGACGCTGGTGCAGCAGCTGCACAGCGCGTAGGGGAACTGATATCCGTACATGTGATTCCTCGTCCTCACAGTGAAGTGGAAAATATTCTTCCCGCTGCTAAGCAATAATTTATATCGATGTTCTGAAAAGGGCCAAAACTCGGTAAAACGGGTTCTGGCCTTTTTATTTTTGTCTGTAACAATCCGCTTGTCGAAAGCTTGTCGAAGTGGTGTATTTTCTATAAATAAGGCTTTGAGGAGGAGGGATGTACTATTTCCAAACAGGTTGAAAATTGCTATAATAAAGATAATATATTGTGAAAAATTTAGCATGCAACGTCTATTTTCCCGTTCATTTTCGGTGAAAGGGTGCAACGAGATTATGCTGAAAACCAATAGTCCGATCGCAACCAAAGTATACGCACGATACAGCGGCATCCTGTCTCTTTCCAAGTTCTCGCTGCTGCTGCACGATAACAATGGAGACGTGTTGCTGGAGTTCAATCCGTCCCCTGATTTCTGCAGGCATATTTGTTGGGAGAATCCTACGCGACCTTGCGCGGATTATTTGAAGCGCTTTAATACCGGCGAACAGGGGCGATTTGTTTGCTGTTACGGCCTGGAGAATATTTTGCTGCCTATTATGATCAAAGATGAGGTTGTTGGCTTCATATCGGGGATGCAGGCGTATTCCCAGGAGAGGGAATTTCAGAAGTATCTGATTAATACGGCGGAATTGGCCGAAATGAAGGGGCTGGATTTGGAGGTTGTCGCGAAGGCGATATCGGCTTTTCCAACCATTGACCAGGATAAAGCAGATATTCACGAGCAGCTTTGCCATCATATCGCAAGGAATATTGCGCTCGACATCGCCGAAAGCGCGCAGGACAACACAGGGATTATCAATCGTCTGTCTGCGGAAAAAGAAATACTGGAGAAGAAAGTGATTGACTTAGAAGCCAAAAATATGTCTCTCGTCATCAATCCACATTTCCTGTTCAATACCTTGAATTCCATTGCCCGCATCGCCTATTTCGAACACTCCCATACGACGGAGGAATTGATCTATTGCCTGTCCGACTTGCTGCGATACAATGTGAAGCAGGATGATCAGCTTCATACCATCGCATCCGAAATAGATAACATTGAGAAGTATTTGTATATACAAAAGGCGCGTTTCAAAAATCGTCTGCAGTATGAAATCATTGTTCCTAATGAATTAAAGGCTTATCGCATTCCTAATTTGGTGATTCAGCCTATTGTTGAAAATGCAGTCATTCATGGAATAACCCCTAAGCGGGACGGGGGGATCGTTCGTCTGATTGCCGAAAAGTACAGAAATGATATCACCATTTCTGTTATAGACAACGGCAACGGGTTCTCGCCGGAGGTACTAAAGCTCATTCATCAGCCGGACAGCAAGATCGGCGTGGGCTTTCGGAGTACCGATAGCCGTTTGAAGCGTTATTTCGGAGAAGAGTATGGGTTATCGATCGTGAAATCCGATTACAGCGGGAGCACGGTTAACATCCGCATCCCCACCCAACCAAATGCGAGGTGATGATGCAATGAGCATAGTTATGTTTGTTGAAGATGAACCGATAGAACAGGAATTTCTTCAATCCATCACGCAGGAAATGCTAGGTGCTGAAGATAAGCTTCTTATTTGCGATACCGGTATGCAAGCGATTAAGCTCGCCAAGCAATATCGGCCGGATATTATTTTTATGGATATCATGCTGCCTGAAATGGATGGAATATCCTCGTTGCAGGAAATTCGCCGCTTTCTCCCTAACGCCTGCGTGACGATTTTGTCGGCCAGCTCGGATTTCTCCTATGCACAGGCGGCAATCAGTCTGCAGGTACACGAATATCTGCTTAAGCCGGTCAAGCCGGAAAAATTGCGGCAAATGATTCGTAAGGGGCTGGAGAAGGCCGCTCAATCAGAAGAAAATGGAGCAAACGAAACTTATCAGATCGAATCGGCTCAAGAATGTCAGCGCTTTATTCAAGAAGCCGTCGATTATATTCAGCAAAATTACAAAGATAAGCTGACCCTGCAAATGGTGGCGAGTCATGTGTACATGAATGCCCAATATTTTAGCCGCATATTCAAAAGGGAGCTCGGCGTTACTTATACGGATTATGTCAACAAGCTCAAGATTGCACATGCCTGCAAGCTTCTTGAGACTACCGGGTATCCCGCCTATCGCATCTCCACAGAATGCGGCTTTACCGATCCGTCTTATTTCAACCGGGTATTCTACAAGCAAATGAATATGACGCCGAAGGAATACAAAAAAAAGCGTTCTAGCTCGAGTGTAAAAAAAACCTTTATAGACAGAATCAAGGAAACTTCCCCCGACGAAGTGTCGGGTGGGAGTTTTTTTTATTTTTACTACGTCGTCCTAAAAGTACGAAAAAGTACCAGATTGAAGAAAAAAAGTGATTTAGGAAGTCCAACAAGAGGTACGGTTAGTAACAGGCGCAATAGCCGCTTTGTTATACAATGAAGATACATCTACAAAGACAAATCTACTTAACAGAGGTGTATGGATGATGAAGGAAGCAGTGGCTTCGGCCGGCATGCTGAAACAAAAGATGAACAGTCGTTTCCGAAGAAATGGAATCGTTTACGGACTGATTTCCGGGTTAACGTTCGGCCTTTACAGTACTATTGTTGCTTTGGCTATGATGAAGGATCCCTTTCTGGGGGTCGTAGGAGCGTTTGCGGCGCCTATAGTGGCATCGGCGATTAATGATGCTTTGGCGGCGATCTGGCTTCTGATCTGGAACTTAAAGAATGGGAAGATCAAAGAAATCGGCCGCAGTCTGGTAACCATACCAGGGTTGATGGTCGCAATTGCCGCGGTGTTTGGCGGCCCGATCGCCAACGGGGCCTATCTGGTTGGGATTGATATGGCCGGAGCAGCGGCTATCCCGATTTCGGCGCTTTGTCCGATGTTTGGTGCTATTTTCGCGCGAATGTTCCTGAAGCAGAAGATTGATAAACGCGTGGCCGTCGGCATGTTCATCTGTGTTATCGGAGCGGCGCTCATTTCTTATGTCAAGCCTGAAGGTGGAGTGGATAATTTCACACTAGGCATTATTTTTGCACTGGTGGCCGCACTTGGCTGGGGACTGGAAGGCGTATTTGCCACTTTCGGGATGTCCATGCTGGATTCCAATATTGCCATTACCATTCGCGAGGGCGTTTCCGGAATCGTTTACATTGCCGTACTGATCCCTATCTTCAGCGCGACGGATCTCTTTGCTTCCGCGCTTGGCTCCGTATCGCCAATGCTCATTATCGCGGCTGCGGCCCTGTTTACGGCAATCTCTTTCCTGACTTGGTATATGGCCAACAATATGGTTGGCGTTGCTGTCGGAATGTCGCTCAACATTACCTATGTGCTATGGGGGGTTGTCTTTGCAGCTATCTTCCTCGGCAATGCGTTGACTCCAACGATAATTGCCGGTGCAATTATCATTACACTTGGAGCGCTTTTAGTTTCAATGAATCCAATGGATCTGTTCAAAAAGAAGGAGGCGTAAGCAAATGCCATTGTTGCCGATTCGCTCCCGGGTGCTGCTTTTCATGTCCACTGTGCAGCAAGCAAATATTGATGATGCAATGGACGCTTTGAAAAGCGAATACGGTGGAGAACGTCAATTTACAAGAGCAAACTTTCTGGATCATATGCTGTCCTTGCAGGCAAACGGACTGATTGACGAGGTCCATTACGAGCTGGATGCTAACGGGGAATTATGTATGTACTATGCAATCAACAATGAGGGAATCCATACGATCAATAAATATTTGCCTAAAAAATGGACGCAAAAATAAGAACAATCTCATACACCCGGCCTAAGGCCGGGTTACACTGCTTTTAATTCCATTGAAAATTATTCTCCTAAGTCCCATTGAAAAGTCGCTATTTTAGCGGCTTTTTTTGTTTTATCGGTACAAGTTCTTGTCCCGAGTCGAGGACAAGAACTTGTACCGATTGCCGTAAAGGACAAGAAGATGGTCCGATTATCGATTGGATAAGTATTTAACTACTTATCACTGCTCTAATTCATTAAGCTAACGGGCAGGATAGTTGAAAATGTAAAATCCGTGTCAGAGCAAATGCCATTGACAGACCAACTACTACGTGTTACTATATAGCAGTAGTAAGTAACACTTGATACCAGTCATACAGAATAGCAAGGGGTGATTGTGCTGGAAAACCTAACGGAAATGCTCAAAGGCGTGCTTGAGGGCTGTGTCCTTGAAATTATAAGCCGCAAAGAAACCTACGGCTACGAAATCACGCGTCGACTAAACGCCCTCGGCTTCTCAGATGTTGTGGAGGGAACGGTGTACACCATCCTGATCCGGCTTGAAAAAAACAAGTTGGTGGAGATCACCAAGAAGCCCTCCGACATGGGACCGCCGCGGAAGTTTTTTCGCGATCAACGACGCGGGCCGCGAAGAGCTGCGGAAGTTCTGGGAAAAATGGGAGTTCGTATCATCAAAAATTAACGAGTTAAAGGAGAGAGAACGATGAATTTTTGGGAAAAGATCACCGGCAGCGACATGACTAAAGAAATGAAAGCTTTTGAATCACGAGCCAAAAAAGCTGCCAGCCGATTATCAAGCAGCATGGGAAAAAATAAATGAAAATATTTGGACGTACTCCGATTTCACCGGTCGTAACCTTATGCCAATTCTTGACGGCGTGCTTGGCCTACTCGAAGAATCGGCGGCGGATGGTCAGAGTGTCCAAGAGGTTTTGGGCGACGATATCAAAGGCTTCTGTTCAGCGCTCGCCGGCGAAGAAGGGGCAAAGTCTCTTCGGGACAAGTGGCGCGAGCAACTCAACAATAATATCGCTAAAAAACTAGGTAAATAGGAGGAAAGATAAAATGAGAATTCGAGATATCATCGAAGGCAAAAAGGAGTGGCGAGCGCACGTGGCGCGTGTCAAAGCGCTCCCGCAAGATTATCAGATTGTTTATAGAGAGATTCAAAAATATCTCTTTAAGGTCGGCCCTGTCCAGCTAACCGACGGGACGGGTTTGCTCTCGGGGATTATCGATCTTTTCGAAGAGGGTGCGGCCCTGGGGAAAGGCGTGCTCGAAGTGACTGGCAGTGACGTAGCGGCTTTCTGCGACGATCTAATCAAAGATTCAAAAACTTTCGCTGACATCTATCAAGAATCTGTTGACCAAGAAGTTAACAAGGCCATGAAAAAGGTTACGGATAAAACAAAGTAAAAGGGGGATATCGGGGTGGAAAAAGCAATTGAAGTGAGAGGTCTGCGAAAGTCCTTCAAGGATACAGAAGTCCTAAAGGGCGTCGATTTTGAAGTGAAGCGAGGTGAGATATTCGCCCTGCTTGGCTCCAACGGCGCGGGTAAGACGACGATTGTCAGAATCCTCACCACGCTGCTCAAACAGGACGGCGGCACCGCCACCGTAAACGGATTTGACGTCGCGTCAAAACCCGAGAATGTGCGGCATGCGATCAGTCTGACCGGGCAATTTGCCGCCGTGGACGAGATATTGACCGGACGGGAAAATCTGATCATGATTGCCAAGTTGCGGCATCTGGATCATCCGCGCCAAGTTGCGGACGACTTGCTGAAACGCTTCGGTTTAACTGATGCCGCCGACCGTAAGCCATCTACTTATTCGGGTGGTATGCGCCGCAGGCTCGACATCGCTTTGAGCCTCGTGGGCAAACCGCAGATCATTTTCCTTGACGAGCCAACCACAGGGCTTGACCCTGAGGCACGTATCGAGGTTTGGAAGATTGTAAAGGAGCTTGCCGAAGGCGGCACGACGGTATTCCTGACCACGCAGTATTTAGAGGAAGCTGAGCAGCTTGCCAACCGAATTTCCATTCTGCACGAGGGCAGGATTATCGCCAGCGGCACGCTCGCGGAGCTGAAACAGCTGTTCCCGAAAGCTAAGGTAGAGTATGTTGAAAAACAGCCGACATTGGAGGAAGTATTCCTCGCAATCATCGGTAAAAAGGAGGCCATGTAAATGGAGGCAAAAAACCACTTTTTCAGCGACATGAGCGTAATGCTTGGACGTTCCATGCGCCATATTTTCCGCAGTATGGACACCATCTTCACCGTCTGCATCACTCCGATTGCAATGATGCTGCTGTTCGTCTATGTGTTTGGCGGCGCAATCGAAACCGGTACGGATAATTATGTGAACTTCCTGTTGCCTGGTATACTGCTTATGGCGATTGCCAGCGGGGTGGCCTACGTGGCTTACCGCCTGTTTTTGGATAAGCAACGGGGCATCATTGAGCGGTTCCACTCCATGCCGATTGCGCGTTCCACCGTGCTTTGGGGGCACGTGCTGACCTCGGTGGTATCCAACATCATTTCTATTGTCGTCATCATTCTCGTAGCGCACATTATGGGCTTTCGCTCGTCGGCAGGCGTACTGTCTTGGTTTGCCGTAGCAGGTATACTCGTGCTGTTTACGCTGGCTTTGACTTGGGTCGCGGCCATTGCCGGACTATCCGCAAAAACGGTGGAAGGAGCAAGCGCCTTTTCCTATCCGTTGATCTTCCTGCCATTCATCAGTTCTGCCTTTGTGCCTACCGAAACGATGCCGTCAGTCGTACGCGCCTTTGCCGAAAACCAGCCGGTGACGTCTATCGTAGAGACCATCCGTGCACTATTATCAAGTCAACCGGTAGGCAATGATATCTGGGTCGCTTTAGCGTGGTGCTTAGGGATAATGATCGTCGCATATCTATTTGCGGTGCGCGCATACAAACGGAATGCAGCTTAGTGAAGTGATGTTCCATTACTCCTTTTATCGGGCCGAATAGTTATAGTAGTTTGCTCCCTTTTTTCGATTGGGAAATGTTATAATTGCAATAGCGACTTGGCACTTCTGGGATATAAAGGAATCGCGATACATTTAGATGAGTCGAGGAAGGTGCCAAGTACGGCCTTTCTTCTATATTATTGGACTCGAATCAACATAAACCGGCTGCAAACATGCAGCCGGTTTATTTCTATCTCGGACAATCTGCCAAGTTCGTGTCGTTTCAGCTCCTGATGCGCAAATATCAACCTACGGTTGTATCTATCGTTAACGACGAAGTGCTTTGGCAATCAATCCAACGATGAATCCCCAAATCGCATTTAAAGCAAAGACACTTACAAGGGCAACCGGATTAGTTAATGGACCTTGCAATTTTCCATCAAGAAGTGGAGAGACTACGCCGCTAAGGATGACGGTAAATGGGTCTCACTAGAGCTAATGCGCCAAGTCCAAGAATAAACAACAAATTTTCTTTCACGATCTCGATTGTTTTCATAAAAACAATTCCTTTCTGGTGTGCTTGAACGATGTTTGGACCAAAATTCTTATACAAAATACTTATAGAAACGATTGCTCAATAAAGACAAGAAGGCAGCCTGCCACTGTGACCGGCTGTTTTTCGTTAAGCTAGCGGTCAGTATAGTTTATGATCATTCGCGCTAAACCGTATCACAAATAACCGAAACATGAACTGTAAAAGCGTTAAGTCCTACGGTTAAAGAATCCCTCCTTCACATCTTGACCCTGACCTATACCGAAGGGTTTATGATTTGAGAAGGAGGGATCGTAATTCATGAGGAATATAATAATAAAGAAGGTCGAAAAACGTCTCGCATCTTAGGAAAGGGTTCTTGGTTGCATTGCTGGGTTGGGTATCCATGGTTATTGGGTTGTTTACGGCGACATGGACTGGACATCTCATAGAGGAAGTAGGGGGTCCGGATTGGACCGCAGCCATGACCAAATGCGTTCTTGTCTCTTTAATTGTTATTGCAGCAGTAAATTGGATCCGAAGACGGTACCCGATTGACAAGTTGCTTCCGTTGACCAAAGCCGCTATGGTTCAGCTGTTGATTGGAGCTGGCTTTCCTGTAGTTCTAGCTGCTTGCGGTTTTTTATTGGCTATTCAATTCGAATGGATCGACATCGTGGAATGGCATTTTTCATTTCAATTTGTAACTGCGGTAGCTGTCAATACAGGCATGGCATTTTTGTATGAAGCATTGCCTGAGGAGTTGACCATGCGTGGCTTGGTCTATAGTGGATTGCGAACTAAGTTCCATTATGTCGGTGCTTATGTTGGGCAAGTCCTTCTGTTCATAGGTGTGCCTGTCACAGTAAATTTCTTACAACAAATGGCGGGTATGGAGCCCGGAGTTGACATTAACACAGACTATGTCATCTTACTGTTTGCTTTCGGAACAGTGTTACAATTGCTGCGCAACATTACCGGTTCCTTATGGACTTCCATAGGATTTCATCTAGGTTACTTGGAAATTTCAAGATTCGTTGTCGCTCAGAATGTCCCTCATTTGGTCACATACACTGAACGATACGAGGAGATAGGTAACCTTTTCATCTTATTTGGGATGGTTATTCTGGGTGGGATTTTCGTCGCAGGGTTATTCCATTTGCGGCAACGGATGAGTCGAGTAATACGAAAACAGTAAACAAGACGGGCCTGTCGAGATGGAATGGGCTGATATTCTTAGAGACATTCATCTCCATATGCACGAAGCCCCGGATTCGGATGCCTCTCGAAAGCTGCCCAGCGAATCATCGAGTATGCTTCATTATTACTCCGTGGCGACGAACAACTTGCCGGGAAACATTAGGAATACATCACCCCGGAGGATGGCCAGTCGCCTCGTGTGTACGGCATGTCTTCGGAAGCGATGCGTTATATTATAAAGAAATATTGGAGCGATGGGGCTAGACGAGACGATCCGGCAGGAATGGTCTAAAAACTTGCGGCTAAAGTCAGTGCGGAGAACCGCATCATAAGTAGCGGCAAAGGAAAAGCTCGCAGGAGCTTGTATTTACATCATGCGGACCATAGGAGCAAGGTAGGTCACACTTCTGTCGGAATGATGCGTAACAGGATTCCGCCGTTTCGGTAGAAGGGGCCAGTTGAGTTCACGTATCAGTTTGAACGCGGATCTATGCAAGATTTAAGAAACTGCGCCCCGCGCGGTTTTTCTGAAACCATTTTTTAGATTGTGTTAATCTATCTAATAGTGAACTCAATTTAGAGAGAGGGATGTTACTTGAAAAGAAGCGTATTATATATTGAAGATAATGAGAAAATAGGCAGTTGGGTAAAAGAAGAATTGGAACAGCGAGGATTTTCAGTTCAGTGGCTGCTTTCTGGTGAAGGAGCCGAAAATGAAGTAAATCAGCATGAAATCGTTATTTTGGATATCATGTTACCCGGTTTAGACGGATTTACTGTGGGAAAACGATTAAAAAAAGGCAGCTCCTGCTGTTCCTATTTTGCTGTTATCTGCTCGAACATCGATAAATGATAAGGTAGATGGTTTACAATTTGCTGATGACTATTTAACGAAACCATTCCATACGGATGAATTAGTTGCAAGATTAGAAGTATTAATACGTCGAAGTGGTGGAACACAATCCGAACGCATTTCATTAAGAAATCATATTGAAGTAGACCCAGAAGCCCAAATGGTATTTGACAAACGCACTGGAGAAGAAATTATATTGACAGGGAAACAACATCAAATTTTAATGTATTTCTTACGCCACCCTAATCAAGTTTTACCAAAAGAACAAATTTATGAAGCCATTTGGGAAGAAGCTTATATAACTGGTGATAAAACATTAATGGTGCATATCCGTCGACTGCGTCAAAAGTTGGAACGTAATCCAGATTCCCCAGAGATTATTGAAACGTTGAAGGGAATAGGCTATCGGGTGAAACTATGAAACAGACTAGACCATTATTTCGTCATTTTTTTAAAAGGACATTTTCTATTTATCTTTTTTTCCTCCAATTGTGCTTATTTTCTTCTCTGCGTTCTTTTGGGGTTTCTATCAATGAAGAAGATCTGAATATCAATACGTTAAATCAATTTTACGTTACACTACTTTTATTTGGTTTTATTATTGTCGCATTTGTTGTAATGTCTTGGCTTTTCTTCGTGAGACTTCGTAAACGACTCACCCGCTTACAGGAAGTCATGTCATTTTCAGCTAATAATAATTCATTTCCTAAACCAATATCTGTTCAATCGGATCGTATGGATGAAATAGACCAGTTAGGAAGTTCTTTTAATTGGATGATTCAGCAGCTTGAAGACAGTCGCAAACGAGAATATGAAGAGGAATTATTACGACATCGTCTCATTGCGAATATATCTCACGACTTACGAACGCCACTTACCATTTTGAGAGGACATATCACCAGATTAAATAAGGAACCATTGAGTATAGAAGGACAAAACTCATTAACAGAGATGAACCATACGATTACAAGAGTAGGAGATCTAATGGATGATTTACTTTCCTATACATTGCTTACATCAGGGAAACATCCTTTTCATCCCACTTCAACAGATATTGTGCGTTTAGTAAGAGCATCTGTTGCTGCGTGGTATCCTGTATTTGAAGAAAAAGAAATTCAGCTCGATGTTGATTTACCGACAGAGGAGACTTTTTATTGGAAAGCAGATCCTAAATGGATGACACGGGTTCTGGATAATTTATTTCAGAATATTCTTCGCCATGCAGCAGAGGGGAAATATGCAAACATTGTGGTTGATGTAGAAAAAGAACAGATCATTGTTGCAGACAGAGGTCCAGGTATGGATAACTCTTCTTATGAGCGTGGGGCGGGGATTGGTTTATCGACTTCAAATTATATGTTGAAAAAAAATGAAGCTGAAAGCTGACTTTACATCAAATGAAAATGGAACAAGAGTAGCTATTAGTAAAGCTTAACCTAAAGTTAACTCAGAAGTAAACAGCATGATAACCGAGATGTAACTTTGCTTCTTTATAATGAGAACCATAACAGAAAGGAAGTGTTATGGTTGCTTACAATTAATAACTTAGTCAAACATCGCGGAACTCAAGAAGTCTTATCAGGTATCAGTTTTAAAGCTAGACCAGGCAGAGTAACTGGTTTTTTAGGTCCAAATGGGGCAGGTAAAAGTTCTACGCTTCGCATCCTGCTTGGATTAGATCGAGCCACCTCAGGCAGTGCACTAATTAATGGAAAGCCATTCGCAGAATTACATAATCCTCTAGCAACAGTAGGTGCTGCACTTGATGGATTTGGAGCTCATCGTATGCGAACAGGACGGGCACATTTGCGTTGGATTGCTCGTGCCGCAGGATTGCCTCGCTCACGTGTCGAGGAAGTTCTGAAAATAGTAGGTCTTACTAATGCAGCCGGGAAAAGGGTCGGGAATTATTCCCTTGGCATGGGGAGAAGACTCGGAATGGCAGCTGCACTTCTTGGTGATCCAAAAATATTGGTTTTAGATGAACCCGTTAACGGGCTCGACCCACAAGGAATTCGCTTTATTCGGACATTTTTACGTGAACGTGCTGCGTCTGGTAACACGGTGTTGCTATCCAGTCATCTAATGGGAGAGCTTGCAGAGACGGTTGATGATGTGGTGATTATTAATCACGGAAAAGTCGTTGCAGATGGAACATTGGAAGAAGTAATAGGTAACCATTCCACGTTGGAGAAAGCCTTTTTTCGCCCTGACATCTGAAAATGCAGGTAATGTTGTATGAGAGTATTCAACGCGGAACTATCTAAATTGTTCTCCCTGCCGGGCATTTGGCTTGCCTTTCTTATTGGAGCATTTGCCCCAGCGGTCATTGCTGCCTTGGACAGTATGGTAGAAAAAGAGGAGATTATAGCTGGAGTTAGCACACGGCTATCGGAAGTTGGCTATTCCGGATTAGGTTTTGGTGTGCAAGGTGTCATTATTCTTGGTGTGCTTGCTGTCAGCAGTGAGTATTTGACAGAGAGCAGTGAATCTGGTGGAGGACGACAGATTACAACAAGTTTAACTGTTGTTTCATCAAGGCTTCATTTTTTAGTGGCAAAAGCAGGCGCTGTGACCGTGAGCAGCATACTGCTTTGTATTGTTGCTATGATGACGACTGTGTCAGCAACGCATCTTATTCTTGGTGAATACGCCCCTGCATTTGAAGCATCTAGACTTATCGGCGTGGTTTGTTACTGGACATTTACTGCTCTTTTAGCATTTGGGATTACTGTTCTAACAAAGAATGGCATTATCCCGCTTGCTGTGCTCATGATAAATTCATCTATTGTATCATTTAGTGTCCTGCTTTCTAAGGTTACAAAGTTGGCGTTTTACTTACCGGATAGGGCTGGCATTGAGATGTTTATGTTTACGAACGACAGATTTCACACCCCGTCCACAGGCAGTTTATTCGACAGATTTCACACCCCCTTTACAGGCGGTTTAGTCATGTTTGCATGGTTAGCCGTTATTTTCATTGTTGCAGTTATTATATTCCATAGGAGGGACGTTGCATCATGAGTGTCTCTTCTGGTAGAAAGATAGCACAAATCCTTGGTGCTGAACTGGATAAATTAGTTACATTGCCATTGATATGGCTCACTCTTATGGGTACATTCATTCTTAATTTAGTTTTAGCCGCAGCTTTTACTTCTGTTGGTCTACAAGGAGCAGCAGGAACGCAAAGTATACTGAATATAGGACTTGCTTCTATGGGATATCTTCAAGCAGGGTTCATTATTCTTGGTATCTTAGCTACTTGTTCGGAGTATACTGGTGGACAGATTCGAACTACTTTAACTGCGATACCTTGGCGTGGGTTTCAAATATCCATGAAGCATTTGGCATTGGCAATTATAACCATTCCTGTGGCTTTTATTATTGCTGCATCAGGTGTGCTATGTACTTTTATTATGATGAGAGACGCAGCAGCAGTGATTGAAATAGACACAATGATAAAAACATTAGTAGGTGCAACAGGCTATCTAACATTAACCACACTTCTCAGTGCAGCTATAGGTGGTTTACTAAGACGAACCACTCCTGCTTTAGTGGTACTGCTTGGTTATTATTACATTGTCAGTCCATTGACGAGAGATTTTCTACCTAGTATTAAAAAATATTTTCCGGATACGGCAGGAAATTATATGTATATGCCGCCTTCCTCTGATGAAATAAATGTCCTTACACCAATGCAAGGGACAGGTATTTCAATGTTATGGACGCTGATCTTTATTGCAACAGCTATTGTATTTTACCGTAAACGAGATGCCTAAGATTTATGAAGAGCGAAAGCGAAGAACTTTTGAGTTAAGAGAACAAACCTATTCAAAGAAAATGACTTCAACTGATATTTCAGACGATGCTCTTGTAATATTTAAAAAATATAAAGGTCGATCGTGATTTAGATTGATTGAAAAGAAGGTACATGAAACTTACTAAATCTGAACTAGCTGATATGGTCATTAAACTAGAAAAATATATCGCAACAAACAATGATGTTTGGATAAAAGATGTTTTTTAAGCAATTCAATGAATAAGTATTTCATCTAAGAACGGACACCAATATGAGTGTCCGTTTTATTTTATAAATCAAAAGAAAAAAAAGTTGTCGAGGGACAAGAACAAGGTCCCATTTAAAGTCGCTTTTGACAATCCGTCATTCAAATGATTAAACTAACGGATAACAGTAGGTTCAAGTAATCGATGAGACGAAGAGGGGGAAACCGAAATGAAGACGATCAAGTGTATGATGGACCACCTGTACTGGGCGGACGGACGAATCTTGGACGCGCTCGAGGAGAGTGAGACGAAGAACAAGGACCTTCTGAAGCTGGTTCGGCACGTCGCGGTCGCGGAACGAGTCTGGCTGTCCCGATTGCAGGGCAAGGGCAGTACGCAATATTCGTTGTGGGAGGAAGCGGAAGACCTGACGGCGATCCGGACGATGTTCGAAGAAAACGCCGAGCAATATCGCGTCTATATCGAAGGGCTCGAAGAATCCGAGTTGGACGAGATGATCGACTATGCGAACCAGAGCGGGGTTCCGTTCCGAACGTCCGTCCGGGACATCATATTGCAGGTCCTCTTACATGGGCAATATCACCGGGGACAGATCAACCGGGCACTTCGGATCGAATCGGCAGAGCCTGTCCAAGTCGATTACATTACGTTCGCGAGGCTCTAACAGGGCTAATAATCATCATTACTTGGAATGGAATTGGCATTGGACCACGGGAAAAAAACGGAAAATGCAGGGCCGCATTTGAGTTTGGAAATTTTCGTCCCTTTCAGATCGGAGTTCCAGCTTCGCCGTAGCACATACCGACCGACTGTTTTTCGGGCATCGTCCAATTCACTTTCAACCCAAGTCCGTATAATTCCAATGCTACCTGATAGAAGATAATTGTAGCAGTAATTAGAATCAGATTCGCTAATCCCTATCTTCCTATACATTTCAAAAGTACTTTGGCTGCACAAATTCAGCCGAAATGGGAGAGATATCAGGGTTCTCTAGCAGTCCATTGGTTGTCAGAAAACGTTAAACTAATAAGTATGATAACGAAACTCCGTCTCCATTTCAGCTTTCAACACGGCATCCAGTGCGTCCAGTCGGCTGCTCCAGCGCCGTCTCATATTACCTATCCATTCTTCCAATTCAACCAAGGCCTCTGTGTTAATCCGATATATACGCTGTTGAGCTTTTTTCTCCACGTGCACCAAATTGACTTCTCGAAGAATTTTAAGATGCTGGGAAATGGATTGAGGGCTGAACTGGAATTGGTTATGAATGTCTGATGCGGGGTACCCGTCGTTATCTGCCAGCATTTCTACAATTTTTTCGCCTTGTGGGATCAGCTAATGCTGAGAATATATCTGCCAGCATATATCGTTCGCTCCAAGTTCCAAAAAAAATAAGGAATAGGAGCAATGCCCGATGAATGTTAATCCCAAGAAGCAAGATATTGTCATTACACGCGAGTACGATTATCCGTTGGAACTAGTTTGGAAGGCTTGGACGGATCCAACACTTGTCATGAAATGGTGGGGGCCGACGAACTATACCTCTCCTCGATGCGAGATTGATTTTCGTGAAGGCGGAAAATACGTGTTCTGCATGCGCACTCCGATTACTCAGGGCGGTATCGAGTCATACTCAGCGGGGGTGTATAAGAAAATCGTGCCGATGGAGCGGCTCGAATTCAATTCATACATATTAGGAATTGAGGAGATATAGATGGGTAAAATTATTGCATCGGTAAGCTGCACGTTGGATGGAGTCTATACAGGGCCATATGGTGACGATAATAACATGGTGAGCTGGGCAATGCCCGGAATTATAGACTCTACCACCGACAATCTGGTTATGTTCCAGAAAGCTGATGCCATTTTAATGGGGCGGGTAAATTATGAAGGGCTTGCGAGCTACTGGCCATACCAGGAGGGAGAGTTCGCCGAAGCCATGAATAAGACTCCCAAATATGTGGCCACGCGAAATCGCGAGCTTACGGAAGTACAATGGGGGGACTTTGGCGACTCGATTTCACTTCTCACCGGTGATTTAAATGAACGTGTAGCTGCACTTAAAAGCGACGTCCAAGGCTGCATCATCGTTCCGGGGAGTGCTGGCCTTGTGCAAAGTCTATTGAATACAGGTCTCCTGGACGAAATCAATATGATTATCCACCCTGTCATCCTCGGGAGCGGTAAGAGATACTTGGATAGCATTGCCGCAAGAAACGACCTGAAGCTCATTGGTACACAACTTTATGAAACGAGCGGTTCTATGAGACTTCGTTATAAGTTCGTAAAATGACCAAGGAACGTAATTTCCTTTCATGGTCATGATCGTCAACATGATACAGGACAAGAACATATATACTTGGCCGAAATTGACAAGAACGGACTAAGGGAAATGAGGGAACTTCTCTAGTCGGTTAAAGGTAAATATGATACGGTGTTCTGTCAAGATCAAGAAGATGTGTATCGACAACTGATTCCAGAAGGGATGATTAGTGGAGTTTAATAATAGTGCGCATTTTCCCCGAATCGAAGATCCGGATTTATATGCAGATACCATATGTCAATTCATCAGTGAAGATAAGGCCTGTGCGTTGTCCTAACACTCTCTCACTAATGAAATTTCAATAATTTATTGAACTAACGGGAAACGTTAGTTTAATTGAGGGCATGGGGAAGAAGGATAAGATGAAACTTAGAGGGACTCTTACGGAGCAAGCATATCGAGAAGAACTAAAAAACTCAAAATACTATTTATTCAATGACTCTTCTATGCGTAGATTTCTAGACATTATTAGAAGGACTTTTCCTGCAATGAAGACAGCTCATATTTTATTTTGGACACCGGAACAGGGTGAGGATATAATAAGCTTTCTTGTGGATACTGACACAGTGATTAAGATTGAATTGGATCGTTCTGATGAAGCGATTGAGCCAATAGTTGACGTGTATCCAATTGAGTTTTATTTGAAGGGACTCAGTAAAATAAATCAAATCAAAATTGCAGTAGCCTTGGATTTAGCAAAGAACGATAATTATACACATTGATATAATCAACATTCATTCAATTAACGGAGAAATATAGTTAAATAAATAACTAAAACGCAGCGGCCAGCTTAGTTCGGCAGCCGCGTTGCGCTAACGGGCAGTTAAGGTAGTTTCGCGTTACGCACATTCTGGTTCTCGGGAGTTGCTGGCGTCAGCTCCGATGACAATTACTACGTCCCGGTTTCGAGAATGGCAGGCCATATCAGCAAAAGAAGCAATAAGGCAGTTATCTAGAATGTTGAGAGTGAATTTCAAACAATAAAGTAATATCGCCAAAAAATTTAGTTCGAAATTTTCTGGAAGAAAAGTCCGACCGACAAAAACTGTAGGACGACAAGAACATGAAAACTTTTAAAGCCGCATAAAATGCGGCATTATTTGTTTTAAGTATATAAGTTCTTGTCGTAACTAAATGACAAGAACTTGGATACTTGCCCGATTATATGAATAAATGTCTGGTGCGATCGGACCTTTATAAGCAACGGGCAGGGTAGTTCCAATATGTGGTATATTTGATTTAATGACATTTTCTAATCGGAGGTGCTTATGAATTTTGCTTTCGACACCTATATCCAATCGCTGGCCGGTCGGGACGTAACCATCATCGGCGCCGGCGTCAGCAATTCACCGCTGATCCGTATGTTGTGCTCGGCCAGGGCGCTCGTCACCGTGCGCGACCGCAATCCGGCCCTGCCCCGGGAGGAGTGGGACAATCTAGGCGTCAGGTTGCATCTGGGGGAGAATTATCTGGATCGCGTTGGGGGTGACGTGGTGTTCCGCACTCCGGGCATGCGTCCAGATCATCCTGCGCTGAACTCGGCCCGCGCTGGCGGTAGCCGTGTGACCAGTGAGATGGAGGAGTTCTTTGCGTTATGTCCATGCCCCATTTTCGGCGTGACCGGTTCGGACGGTAAGACCACCACCACGTCGCTGATAGCAGACATGCTGGCTGACGGAGGGCGTACGGTACATCTGGGTGGCAACATTGGCACGCCACTGCTGACGCGCGCGGGCGAGATGTCGCCGCTAGACGCGTGCGCAGTCGAACTGTCCAGCTTCCAACTGATGGACTTGACGCGCTCTCCCCATGTGGCGGTGATTACTAACCTCTCGCCCAATCACCTCGATTGGCACCGCGATATGGATGAATATACCGCCGCAAAGCGTCGCCTGCTGGATTTTCAGAGTGCTGACGACTTTGCCGTCCTAAACGGCGATAATCCGGCGACCGCCGCACTCCGGGGGCGAGGAAAAACCAAGTATTTTGGCGGGCACACTGTCCACGATGGCATAATCGACGGTCTATTACCCATCAGTGACATTCGATTGCCGGGGTGGTATAACGTGGAAAACGTTATGGCTGCCATGACAGCTGTGAGGGGGACCGTGTCAGATGAGGCAATCCTGGAGACGGTGCGCAACTTCGTCGGCGTGGAGCACCGAAATCAGTGGGTGGCAACTGTGGGCGGCGTGCAATATTACAACAATTCAATCGGCTCCAGCCCTGCCCGTACCGTAGCCACGCTGCATGCGCATGTGGGCAAAGTCCTGCTGATCGCAGGAGGTCGGGATAAGAAAGTACCGTTTGACGAGATGGCTAGGCTGCTGCCTGATCATGTCAAGGTGCTGCTGTTGATAGGAGAAGCGGCCGGTCAAATCGAGGCTGCGGCTCGCAGAGTACCGAGTTGCCCGCCTATTGTCCACTGCGAAGGCCTGGCCGAGGCAGTGGCGCAGGCGCACAAGCTGGCCGCACCGGGCGACACTGTGCTACTGAGTCCTGCATGCACTGCGTTTGACCAATACCGTAACTTTGAAGAGCGTGGGCATCACTTTGTAGAGCTGGTAGGATCGTTGCACCGGTTGAAGGGAAAGGATTAAACTCGACATAGGCGTTTGCCGTGAAACCTGATATTGCTCTGATGTATTTTCATTTCAAAGATGGTTCTTAAGAGGAGCTGTTTGAATTGATTCGTTACACTAACAACAACACACCAGAACCAGCCGATGAAGAAGCCGTAGCTGGAGACCCCTTGATCACCAAAGCAGGAGGTCTTGGCGATACCAAGGAGGCTACCGAGCAGTTTCGGGGAGCAGATGAGAATGACGGAGACGCTGGGATTAGCTCTTATCAGAACAATACAATTCTCGTAATGTATGCAGAAGATGACGTGACGAAGAAGAACACGGCCAACAACGTAACCCTGTCGTTTGAAGCTACGGATTCGCCACGGCGGTCTGCAGAGGAAGCATTACTCGAGGCTTCCTCGGTCATTCCAAGTGACGCTGTCAAGGTCAAGCAATATACGGCTGACGAGGGCCGAGATGTCGTTCAGTATGAGAGCAAACTCCTTGCTGAACGGCTGAAAGGATATTATGATTTCGCTGAAACTCTCGATCCCGAATCCAAGCCTGGTACCTTTATCGTCATCTTGAAGCACGACGATAAAGGAACTTTCTCAGTTGTGGTTGGGGCAGGTAATAATCCATAAGATTAAGTTAACGCGAAACGAGAACTCAACATCAGGAAATCGAGGGTGCCGAGGGGACGATCGGTAGCCTCGTTTTGAAAACAAGAAACTATAACTATACCATAAAAATCCATAAGTCACTGGAGGGGCATGACTTTAAATGCCGAAGGCTATAAATTCCTAATATATGGAGAAAAGATAATAAAGTTGATGGATGAACTGAACGACGCCTTTGTCGAACGACAAGAATATATAGACATTGAAAGCCGCATAAGTTGCGGTCTTTTTGTTTTAAGTATATAAGTTCTTGTCATAACTCAATGACAAGACACTTATATACTTTGCCGAAATTGACAAGAACTTGATTACTTGGACGATTAGATGATTATCTAATGTCAGGTGCGATTGCACCTTATTAAACTAACGGGCAGATTAGTGGAACAAAGAGGAGGAAGACTGATTACGGAGAACATTATAATTTTAGAATTACGCGACCACACCCAAACTTAGTAAAAACTATAATTTACATACATAATAAAAGGGTGTAATTGTAGGGGAGAGTGGCTAATTATGAGGAGATTCTACTTATCTTTACTTATTATGGTTATTTTGTTTTTATCGGCTTGTCAATCATCAGAACAATTAAAGCCGATAAAAGAAGAAACAATTGATTTCGACATAAACACTGCAATTGAAATGGTTGAGAAAAAAAGAAAAAAATGATCATTGATTTAGCGTTGAGAGAAAAGGTGTCAAAACTGGAGTATAAGGAATTAGAGAAATCTTTTACCGAAGAGTTTGGAGTCCATGCTAAGGATATTCTATCCATATTATTTATCAATAATACGGATTCTGATCCCGAGTCAGATATGTATGTACAACAGAACACATTATACCCAACTGTCTTTCATAAAGGAATAACACTAACAAATGCGGTCATTTATAAGAGTTACTTCGAGAATGAGTTTTTTAATCAAACTAGATTAAGCATTAAGGAAGAATATGTTGGTGATGATGAGAAGTTAAAGGATTGGAAAAGAGAATACATTTTTACTCCAAACAAAAATGGAGCGTGGGAATTAAATGGATTTTCTGGAGTGATGAATTTCTTAGGAGAAGATTATAATATGAATTATTTAGAGTTAAAGAGGTAAATAGTTAGATTCAAATAAAAGTTAGCCTGTGATAACGTTTGTTACATTTGAAGGAATGGAACATGGTATCCCCAACTATGGAAGACGTCAAAATAAGTCAAGTCATACCATGGATGATTTTTTGAATACATAGGATTTGTCTTAGTTAAATAAAGAAGAGAAGGCAGCTGGTCAGCGCGATCAGCTGCCTTTTAAAGCTAACGGGTGGTATGCTGCTGCAGAGCTTAGAGTGAAATCAACTGTGTGTCATGTTGTCGAGGGACAAGAACATGGTTCCATAGAAAGTCGCTATTTTAGCGGTTTTTTTGTTTTCTCGGTACAAGTTCTTGTCCCGAGTCGAGGACACAAGAGTTCAACTAACGGGCAAGTTTTGTTTAAAGTTTTGTTTAATAAAGGAGTTTATCCTGTCCCTGCTGAATTATGTAGATGAAAAAAAAACCAACTTACTTGTGCATAAAAAAGTTGCGATACAAAGTCGCTGTTACTCTATACTTCGATTGAGAGGAGGGAAAGAAATGGATTGGCTTACGAGGATGAATCGGGCATTGGATTATATCGAAATGAATATATCCGGAGAAATCGACCTGACGGAGATAGCAAGTCAAGCTTGCTGTTCGTCTTATCAGTTTCAAAGAATGTTCTCCTTCATTACGGATGTTACACTGGCGGAATATATACGACGCAGACGGCTTACTCTTGCAGCGATTGATTTGTTGAATAGCGATATGAAAGTGATTGATATTGCCATTAAGTACGGTTACGATTCACCGGTTTCTTTTGCAAGAGCTTTTCAATCGATGCATGGTGTCAATCCAACTACGGCTCGTCAAGAAAGCGTCGCGTTAAAAGCATATCCACGGCTTTCCTTTCTTATTTCAATCAAAGGGGTTGAGGCGATGAATTATCGGATCGAAACCAAGGAATCTTTCCAGGTATTTGGCATTGAAGGAGTGTTTAAAACGAGCGGAGATGGCGATGGACAGACTACACCGGGAGGATTATGGCAACAATGCCATGCCAATGGCGAGGTAGAGAGACTTACTTCCAATGCGGGTGAATTGCCTGTTTATCTGAGTAAGGATTTGTATAAAGTGCATGCAGTGTGCAGCTATCGAAAAACCGAAAATGATACGTTTCCGTATATGCTGTGTTCATTTAAGAGCGATTCCAGTAAAACGGATGGATATTTGGAAATCACGATCCCTTCACACACGTGGGCTATATTCCCATCAGAACTGTTTACATGGGATCAATTTAATGATTCCATCGAGTCGTTATACCACCGCTTTTATTCAGAATGGCTTCCAACAGCAGGGTACGAGCAGGTCGATGGGATGGAATTCGAAGTCTATGGAGGCAGAAACGGCCTTAATTATGTGGAGTTGTGGTTCGCGGTACGAAAAACCTCCTGAATGATGAAGACAAACAGAGCATTGGAGATCATCAATAGAGGGATAAAAACCGTCTTTGTTTCGGTATGAGGGATCATTGAAGTAACGGAACACAAAAAAATACTTGACGAAACCTCGAAGTTGTCGCTTGTTTCAAAACATGCAACCAGGATAGAACGGCAGGTACTAACAAGGCTTTACTCACAAAAAGCAAGTGTACCTTTTTCTTTGTCATATGGTTCTGAAGTAGATGAGAGGTCTCTTTTTTGTTTACAGGATGTTGATTATCAAACGGAAACATAAATATTTGTCAAAGGACAAGAACATAGCCCCATTCGAAGTCGCTAAATTAGCGGCTTTTTTTTGTTTTAAGGGAACAAGTTCTTGTCCCGAGCTGAGGACAAGAACATGGTCCTATTGCCGAGTTGATGAATGTCTAATCAAGAGCCTTATGCCGAGGCAAGCGATGCGGCATATATAAGCGTATCGATCCGCGGCCTCCAGAGAAGCGTGAGCATTACCTGCTCCACCGTCAATAGTGGAGCCTGGTTTGTACTGAACCAAGCCCGGTACCACAAGGAGCTGTAGCAGCCGCCCAGGTGCAGTGTGTTCGCCATCTGCAGCGAGGGCTGCAAGCGCATGTTAACGACTGGGCTGAAGGTGCCGCAGAGAGGCGGGACCTCACGCTATTGTAACTGCTTCTTGGTCTCGCTTAACTTTTCGGTTCGGCTGCTTCGGATCGTGCCACAGGTGTGAAGCTGCAGGGTTACTGGATTGAGCTTGGGGAGATCTAGGGCGTACTGGCAGATGCCTAAGGAATCCGCGCCTGTAGAGTCGGCCCGGCAGGCGCGGAGCGCGTGGGCGAGAGGATGCTAAAGACGGGCAGAAACATGCTGGTGCCGAACAAAACAAGTGGAGCGATACGTCGCTGTAATTGGTGAATCCGGCAGGCGGGCGCTATTTGATTCCAACATCATTTGGAACATGACTTTACCTGAAGATGTTCAGACACTTTTGTAAATTTTTTGTAATAAGTCTTTACATACTATAGGTGGGTAGGGTATATTATTTGTAAAATTAAGGAGGTGATGCAAAATGTCGGCGATTCAAGGAATTTTCCTAATGATTGTTGAAATCGATCAATGCTGCTCATAAGACGGTGCAAGGAAAAGCCACCATTCAGATAAAGTAAAGAATAACTGAACAACAAAATTAATTCGAATCGACGGAAATTCGAGGGATGAGTTCTATATAAAATTCAAAGAAAACTTAACGATTAGTTCAGAAGATAATAAGCCATATTTTGAAGGGAATGAAAAATGATGAGTTTAGAAGCTTTAAATGAACAAGTAAAAAGGGATCTTTCTTATCTTGCATTTGGGGGAGAGGACTGGGTATGCCGGGCCCACCATCCTGAGGGGCATGTCTACGATGCCGTGATTATTGGAGGGGGCCAGTGTGGCTTAGGTGCGGCCTTTGGTCTTTTGCGTGAAAGAATATCTAATATCCTTGTCATCGACGAAAACGTTGAAGGATATGAAGGGCCTTGGGTAACGTACGCTCGTATGATGACATTGCGTACGGCTAAACATTTGATATCCATTGATCTTGGAGTGCCTTCTCTGACCTTTCGCTCCTGGTGGGAAGCGCAATTTGGACCACAAAGTTGGGAGAACGTCGATAAGATTCCACGGAACGATTGGATGAACTATCTACGTTGGTATCGAAAGGTTCTTCATTTACCTGTTGTTAATGAGGTAAAGGTGAAGCTTATTGAGCCTGCAGGGGAAAATGTTTATCGACTGCATATTGAAGGAGCGGGAGCATCTTCTAATACATTGCTGGCCCGTAAGGTTATCTTAGCCACTGGTATTAAAGGCAGTGGGGAATGGCACGTACCATCCATGATTTCCGAAACATTACCTCGTCACCTCTATGCACACACCTCAGAAGACATTGATTTTAAGGCCCTAAAAGGCAAGAAGGTGGCCATTCTAGGCGGTGGAGCCTCAGCTTTTGATAATGCCAATTTTGCATTATCTGAAGGCGTGGGTTCGGCTCATGTGTTTGTTCGCCGCACGGAGATACCACGCATTAACCCAATTCGAAAAATGGGGGCTGCAGGTATAATTGAACGTTTTCATGTTCTATCTGATGCTGATAAGTATTCCGTTATAGCCCATTACTTAGAACATCAACCTCCTACAAATGACACCTTTGAACGTGCAGCCTCACATTCCGGCTTTACACTCCACTTAGGTGCACCATGGCTTGACGTACAGGTTGAAGCTGAGAAGGCTGTTGTCACTACTCCACAAGGTAATTTCACTTTTGATTTTTTAATCATTTCCACTGGTCTAATGACTGATCATTCTTTACGTCCAGAGCTAAAGCTTTTCGAACGCCATATTGCACGTTGGGACGACTATTATCATGCACCTGCTGAGATCGCCAACCACAAGCTTGATGCGTATCCTTACCTTGGCCCTGGCTTTACTTTCACATGCCG
Source organism: Paenibacillus sp. DMB20 (assembly GCF_000987955.1). Taxonomy (GTDB): domain Bacteria; phylum Bacillota; class Bacilli; order Paenibacillales; family Paenibacillaceae; genus Paenibacillus_AQ. Next base: position 70,401 of record NZ_LAZU01000041.1, on the reverse strand, counting down.
GGACAAAACGGATACAAAGCTTCTATATGGGCTTTTCGCTTTTAACTATTCAGCTTTAGTTAGCTGTGGTATCTCAGCTTCTTCGCTTCCGGGAATGAGATATGGGATACCTAGACTAGTTTCAGCTGTGGCAGACCAGCTGTTCTCTGATAATCGTGAGGAGATTCTGAAAAATTACTATTCTTATAATGAAGCTGAATTTGTTGGAGAATGGACAAAGTCTTAATTTACTATTCATCTATTGAAGGGAGGATAGACAATTGGGGAAAGTCTTTTCAAAATCGACTTGGGCATTACTATTACTAGTCTTTATTTGGGGTGGAAGTTATCCGATCTATAAAGTGGCTGTCCCTTATACGCCCCCGTTATTATTTGCGGGTATGCGTGCATTGATTGGGGGCCTTATACTTGCAGCTCTCATATATAAGATGAGGAACAGGATCAGATGGCGCGAGAATTGGGCGAAATATTGTATTTCAGCATTCTTTAATACGATTCTCTTTTTTGGGTTACAGACCATAGGGCTTATGTATTTGCCAGGAGGATTGTTTTCCGTGCTAGTTTATTTTCAGCCCGTTCTACTTGGATTGTTTGCTTGGATTTGGCTTGGAGAATACATGTCTCCGTTAAAAAATCATGGGTTTGATTATTGGATTTTTTGGAATTGTAATTGTCAGTGTGGACGGATTAACCGTTCATGTATCAATCATTGGTGTAGTCTTAGGGTTGCTTATGGCATTTAGCTGGGCCCTTGGTGTGGTTTATGTGAAGAAGGTGAGCAGCGAAGTAGATGCTTACTGGATGGTTGCACTGCAGTTTATTATTGGTGGAGCTATTCTCTTAGGTACGGGAACAATTTTTGAAAACTGGTCAGCTATTGAATGGAATAGCAAGTATCTTTTGGGACTCGGATACGCCTCCACTTTTGGCATTCCACTGGCATATATCATTTACTACAAACTTATTAATGCGGGAGAGGCAAGCAAAGTCGGGACATTCACGTTTCTTGTACCGATCATTGCAGTATTCAACAGTACAGTGTTTTTAGATGAACCGCTAACTTACCGCCTTGTCGTAGGACTGTTATTAGTAGGTCTAAGTATTTATTTCGTGAATTATCGCGGAAAAAAAGGTGAGTGCTTCATTGATCAATAGATCGCAGACAAAATTTAATACGGAAGATGTGGGATGACAAGAACATAATATGCTTAAAAGCCGCGTAACAGCGGCTTTTTTTGTTTTATTAAGCTAACGGGCAGGATAGTTCCAATATGTGTTAAAATTGAGTTGTCAGGAGCTGTACATGCTTTTGTTTCCTTCTTTATTCAGGAGTTCTTGAAATTGGTTTAAGGGAAGGGGAGAAAATGGGGACGAATTTCACGTCTTTCTTAGGCCATAAGTTAAATAGAGATGAAATTTAAATATTATTATGCTGAGCTGAAGACCGAGGCTCAAGATATTAAAGAAGTTTAAAAGCAAGGAGAAATGCAGCTAATTTTGTAATTATTTATTACATTATGTGGTTAATATAATATCCAAGTAAATGCTTCATAAGGTGGCTATTAAATTGAAGTTCTCGACAAAAAACCAAAGAGTATTTAGAATTATATACTATTCAACATCCAAATGTACTAGTTGAACTTATCAATAAAAAAAAAAGTATGTTGCTAAAGGCCATAAATCTAAAACCTTAAAACATAACTATATAAACATGAGTATATATTTATCAATAAAAAAATAAGAATTTCGTTAAAAAAACCTATTTTTTTGTTTCGTAGCAAATGAATCAGTAGAACAACATATTCTAAAAGGAGATTTTTTGCGGTTTCAACTTCAAGGAGGGGGACATTATCCTTCACTTACGAGTTCCACTTAAGTATTGTGCTGTCTATGAATTTAACTGGTTTGATTATTTTAATAAGTATAGCACTCTTTTAAAAAAATATAATGAGGGAACGAGCAGATATGAATAAGAAAGGGCTGCATTGTTGCTTACCGTATATTAAACATGAGTGGCTTGTAAATTCAGAAAAATATAGTAATTCTCATTGCTCTAGTTCATTAAGCTAACGGGCAGAATACTTCCAATATGAGTTAATATAGAATGATGTTTCTTTGTTCAAACTCAGAGGGGCAGGCCTTGGTCTCGTTGGAAACTGAAAATTGGAGGGCGTTATTGAAATGGCTAAACTGATCTACGCTGCTAACGTATCTTTGGACGGTTACATTGAGGACGAGCTCGGCAATATCGAGTGGACGATCTCCGATGGTGTTTGCGTTCTGGACTGACTTCGAGCGACCGATTGGCACCTACGTACAGTAACCAGTTTTGTATTTGATTATTGAAGCAATCTACCCCACTATCATTATTTTAACGGGAAACGTTAGTTTAATTGAGGGCATGGGGAAGAAGGATAAGATGAAACTTAGAGGGACTCTTACGGAGCAAGCATATCGAGAAGAGCTTAAAAAGCTCAAAATACTATTTATTCAATGACTCTTCTATGCGTAGATTTCTAGACATTATTAGAAGAACTTTTCCTACAATGTAGACAGCTCATATTTTATTTTGGATACCAGAACAGGGTGAGGGTATAATAAGCTTTCTTGTGGATACTGACACAGTTATTTAGATTGAATTGGATCGTTCTGATGAAGCGATTGAGCCAATAGTTGACGTGTATCCGTATCCTTAGCAAAGAACGATAAATATACAACGGGAAATTTTCTGGCATGAATAATTCTTATTTTGATCGCATTAGGCTCCTCAACGATTATTATGCGGGTATTGCTGAAGAAGATATCCGTACAAGATTGAAAGGAGATTCGAATTGAAAATTGTTAAAGAAGCAGCAGTTTGTGCTGTAGTAATCTTTGTCTTTAATTTAATTCTAGAACTACTGTTTAATCTGAGTGAGTTTTTTGAGAGTTTTGAAAAGGGATTTATATTGGGAGTAGGATATTACTTGTTACTTCTTTTATCCTCATTTCTAATAGTATTGATAATAATGGTTATAGCCAGGATTATCCCTAAACTAAAGAGTAATAACAAACGATGAGTTATAAGTATGCTGCATGATAAGATTTTTAAAAGAAAAAAGATATGTGGAAATGCGCATTAAACAATACGAAGGTGTCGTAGGACAAAAACATGTTCCGATTACCTAATTAATGATGATCTAAAACAGTTCCGCACTTATAGCCCAAACAACTAAGTATACCGAAAAAGGGCAAATACAGGGAGGATAACCACTTCCAATTGGAATCAGCTGCACATGGCCGGGTGCCAATTGTGTTCCAGGAAACGACCGGGGCGAGGGAAACGCGCGAACATGGGGCGGCCAGGTAGTGGAGTGCTGTCGCCGGACAACGACTTGGTTCCTTTGCCGTAAAGGAAAGAACATATTACTATTGCCGATTAGATAAATAGCTAGTTTAATTTGACATCTGTTTCTTTAAGCTAACGGGCAGGCTATCGGAATGGGACCGCAGTTGAAATAAAGGACAAAAAAATTGCTCGATTAGTGGATACTCTGCACCCGTGGTATCCTGCAGGAGAACATAATTGCGTCATCTGACCTGGTTATTGTCCGAGTCACTCGGCGTTTCCAAATTTGCTTCGCGGTTTACCTGAGATGAATTGTTCGCACTGAATATGATCGCGTCCAAGCGAGCAGCCTCATCAGATCTATGGACACGCTGTCCCCGAACCTGCTTCGGCTTGAAGATGAGAAGAGGGTATCGTTTACATGATCACCTGTAACGAATAAAGAAAGATGCTATGCCGAATACGAAAAAAAGAAGTCGACCATTTCGTTGGTCGACTTCTAATTTTTCTATTGCGCGGTCAAAATTTGTGGACCTTCAGCCGTGATGGCGATCGTATGCTCGTATTGGGCGGCGAGCTTGTTATCCATCGTCCGTGCGGTCCAGCCGTCCGGATCGATTGTCATGAAGTAGGTACCTTCGGTGATCATGGGCTCAATCGTGAACACCATACCTTCCTTGATACGGAGGCCTTTTCCAGGCTTGCCGACATGCATATAAGTCGGCTCCTCGTGCAGGTCGCGGCCGATGCCATGGGCGAGAAGGTCGCGCACGACGCCGAAACCGTGTGATTCCGCATGCCGCTGAATCGCGCTCGTCACGTCGCCGAGTCGATTGCCGGGCTGCGCCTGATCGATGCCCAGGTCAAGACATTCCTTCGTGACACGCATCAACTTCTTGGCCGTCGGCGAGATCTGCCCGACCGCATAACTCCAGGCCGAATCGCCGAGCCAGCCATCGAGCTCAGCGACCGTATCGATCGTTACGATATCGCCTTCCTCAAGTGGCTTATTGCTAGGGAAGCCATGTGCGATCACATCGTTGGCGGAGGCACAGGTCGCATATGGATAGCCCTTATATCCTTTCTGGTATGGCTTTGCGCCGTGCTTCAACATAATGTCCTCGAATATGCGCTCAATCTCGTTGGTGGTAATACCCGGTTTGATAAGCGGGGCGATTGTACGATGGCATTCAGCCACCACTTGGCATGCCTTGCGGATAGACTCAATTTCATGCTTGCTTTTTATAATGACCATGTTCGTATCAGGACTCCTTCGTAATAGCTTGCATAGCGAGTCGGGCGATTCGATCGACGTCCAGGTCGGAATTGCCCGCATAGTAGTGCAGCCCACAGCAACCGACCAGCACGGCAAGCATATGGTCGACGCTGTCGTCTTCGCACTGGGCGATCGATTGGAGTGGAACGTACAGCTGTTCCATAAATTTTCTTTTGGCGAGGTGTCGATCCCTTTCAGGTAAGCCTGCATAATGTTCCGCCGCCATTTTGTAGACGAGATATGCGCGGGCGTCCGACTGCCACAGCCGGAGCAGTGCTTTAAAATACGTCAACAACTGCCAGTCTTCCGGGGGGCTGCCGCTGATGTTGGCCCATTTTGCGATAACTTGCTCGCATCGCTCGAAGCCGCTTCCTAACACATCTTCTATTAATAAATGCCGGTTGGGGTAATAATGGTATACTGTGCCGTAACCAAGCCCTGCCTCGCGGGCGACGTCGCGAATATCAAAGCTGCCGCCCGTGCGAAAGTAGGAGCGCGCGGCAGCGTCCAGGATCTGTTCTCTGCGCTGTATGCGTATAAGCTCATTTTGTTCTTTGGTACGGGGGCACATAGCGTCTTAACCTCCTTATATAGACCTGCAAATTTGTCAATATAAAAAAAAGTAACACATGGGATGGAGAAATGCAAAAGATTTGTTGGTGTTCGATAAAATGAAGTACTGAACAATAAAGAACTAGGACCGTAATAATTAAAGTTGTACACTGGGCGCTGTCGTTAACCTAACGGGACACGATAGCTCAATAAAGACAAGAAGCCAGCCGATCACTCTGACCGGCTGGCTTTATTGAACTAACGGGCAGGATAGTTTGAGATCATTTGCGGAGAACTACAACCTAAATAAGGGCAAGTTTTTTGCGGAATTCCTTGCAGCGCATGGGGTTTGAATATATGTGTAGGCTTCACGCTAAGGAAATGCAAAAAAAGAACATGAAGATCTCGTTTTTGTGTTGAACATCCTTATCGGGGGACAAGAACTTGTACTTGAGAAGACTTTATAAACTTCTTCTTTGGGATATTCCGGGATGGCACAGTCATTGTCTCGTCATTGTCTCGTCATTGACCTAACGAGACACGATAGATCAATAAAAGACAGAGAAACGACAGCCATTCATTAGCTGCCGTTTTCTAAACTAACGGGCAGGATAATTCAATCGTTTCTCGAATATTTTCTGAGTTGGATAATTTTATGAACTTTATGAACTTAACTTTATCTCAAAGATACGCAAATCTTATATGTGAGGGTGATTCGTTTGAAGCAAGGAATCATTGTGTTGATGAACGGAACTTCAAGTTCAGGAAAGACTAGTATTTCTACGGAACTGATGAATCAGAAAGAGATTCTTTTTCATCATTTATCAATAGATGATTTTATCAAGGATTTTTTTTAATAATAAATTTTCAGATATTGAACCTACAAGAGAAGTAGATGAGCAAGTTATCGCACAAATAATGTTTGATCCATTAAACTCAATGTACTATTCGACAATTAAATTGTTTTCAGAAATGGGTTTGAATGTAATTGTAGATACTGTAATCGAAAATGACAAGTGGTTTAATGAGTGCCTTGATGTATTTTTTTGATCAGCCTACATTATTTATAGGTGTAATATGCTCGAAAGAAGAACTCATAAGAAGAGAGCACACAAGAGGAGATAGAAAGATTGGACTAGCAGCTTCACAGTTCAGCAAAGTATATTGCATTGATGAATATGACCTTGAAGTAAATACTGAAGAGTTGAATCCAAAAGAATGCGCCGAAAAGATATTAAGTTTTATTAAGTCCAATAAAGATTTCTCGGTATTTAAGAAATTAAATAAAAGAAATGTTACATAACCAAACTTGAATTTCATCGATTGCCAGGCATTACAATCATTAATGGTCGCAACGACCACAGTTTCTATAGTGTGACATGTGCGAGTGGAGATATTATGCAGGTGTGGCAGCGACTTTTCATACGGTAGATGGTGGACACTTTTTTATTGGATATTATCAAGCAAACATTGACAATATCGGATAAAATTATAGAAAGGCAATAATAGATCGTTTTATTGTGAACTAATCTTCATTTATCTTAATTGGAAAAGAGGTTTTGAATCAATGAATAGCAAAATTATTTGGGGGATAGTATTATTAGCGCTGAGTTTGTTTCTTAAGCCATTATTGGCGATTGTGGGGCTGAATGAAAGGTTGTTCGGATTGTACTGGCAAGGTGAAACTGTGTTTTCATTGAGTCCATTCTTAGTTCGGATTATTCTAGCAGTAATTGGGATTATCATGCTTATCATCGGCGGTATGCAAGTTGCAAAGCAGAAGAATAACTAGTTGAAAGGATAGAGAGCACAACAATTGATCTTGCTACAATATTGAACATTTATAACCAAGGTATCGAAGACGCAAAAAATTATTATAATCCCCAAACGGGGATTTTTAATGTTCGTTGAACAAAAGGAGCCAGTGAGGCTTCTTTTGTTTGCAATTATCACGATTTACGAAATGTGACACATCTCGAAAGATGTTGAGGGACAAGAAATTGAGCTGATTACCGATTAGATAAGTATCTAACTATGTTTCCAAACAATCTCATTAAGCTAACGGGCAGGATAGTATGTTGAAGATTGGGAGATTTATTTAATCATTATTTAACTCATTCTTGGAGGTATCTCATGGAGCACCATGTACCTAATTTTCAGTATTTGATCCAAAATTCTTGACTCTGACGTTAGGTCATAGTGCATAATTCTCACTATAAACGACTAGGAGTGAGAGATATGAACATAATAACATTGCGTTCAGACCACATTTATCAAAAAGTTGCCCAAACTTCGCCCGAGGAAAAACTTGAATTATTCAGAAACGAAATGATGGCTCCTTTTATGAAACAATGGCAAATCCAACAGATCCCTTTTAGAGCTGAAGAGGCTAACGGTTTTGACGTGATTACGATGAATAATATGATGCATCGATCCCCTGATCAGATTACCCAGCAGCTCTTACCTGAGATAGAGTTGATTTCGTCAGATTCTTTTTGGTCAGCGTGTGAGCACGCGGTAAGGAAAAGCCTCGGTCTATTTATAAAACATGAAATAAGTCTCCCCGTATCTGAATATTTGTTTACCATTCAACTAGGGAATCCGGAAAGCCGTGCCTTAACAATAAACGAAGGATATAGCGGCTTTGGGGGCATTCCCGGGTTTATCTGGGGTACACTCTTGCCAAATGAGTACACGATTCCTCGAATGAAGGCTGCGCTGGCGCACGAATGCAACCATAATGTGCGATATCAATTTATTCAGTGGGATCACACCGTTAATTTGGGCGAGCTCATTGTAAGTGAAGGATTAGCTGAAAACTATGCTACGTTCATGTTTGGCGAAGAATTGCTCGGCCCTTGGGTAACGAAAACAAACGCAGACACACTTAACAGGCGCATAAAGCCTGTCCTTAGAGAGCAATTGCAATTAACAGGGTTTGATAAATTTGCTCCGTATCTTTACGGTGACGAGATCGCCAAACTTCAAAACTTTGAACCGGTCAATATGCCTTATAGTGCTGGCTACGCTTGCGGATATTATTTAATCCAATATTATTTAAGAAAAACAGGAAGAACGATCTTTGAGGCCACAATAACACCTGCTGCACAAATACTAGACGAAGTAAAAGGATTTTGGGATGAAGAAACCATTATTAGCAGTTAAAGATATTGTTCAGATTACAGGCATTACAAGCCGGACCTTGCATTATTACGATAGGATTGATTTATTTAAACCGACACATCTGACGGAAAAAGGGTATCGCTTATATGATCGAAGCAGTTTGGAAAAACTTCAAACTATTTTGTTCTTAAAGGAAATGGATTTTTCCTTGAAAGAAATTGCGGACATTTTTAAAGCTGACCAGGCAAGAACAGAAACAAATATTAAAGAAGCAAAGTCAAACCTTATCATCGAAAAAAACAAAGAATAGAAACCATCATGGTAGCTCTCGAAGAATACGTTTCGGGGAATGATATTAGTCATTTGCAAATCTTCAACAGTTCTTCCGCTTTGCCATTAAAAGAACAATACGCAAATGAGGCGAGATTCATTTATGGTGAAACAGAAGCGTATAATGTGTTTAATGAAACGTTGGATAAACTATCACAAGATGAAATAGATGAACGTTTTCAATCGATGGAGGAAGTATTCAAGCAAATTGCGTCTTGTGTCGATCAGCATCCTTCCTCCGATGAAGTTCAGCGATTAATCGAGGAGTGGAAAAAAAATCTAATGCAATTCATGCCATGTGATACAGAGTTACTGGCTTGCATTGCCGATACTTACAAATTCGATGCACGATTCAATAACTACTTTAATCAATATAGCAATGAGGATTTAGCAGATTTTCTACACCGTGCTATTATGCATTATATATCTCAATCGTGAACAGGAAAATTCGGCTGAAAATAGGAAGGGCATTGTAAAAACTCAAACAGTACCAAGACATTACGGCAGCGGGCCACCCGATCGGTTGCCGTTTTACATTAAAGTAACGGGTATTAATAATGAATTATTCGTTAACTTCTAGCGTTCATAATTATGAGATGATTACACTTTCTTTGAAGATAGGAAGGTGCTGTCGGGTGACAACAACATATTCCCATTGAAAGTCGCTATTGAAGCGGCTTTTTTTTGTTTTTATCGGTACAAGTTCTTGTCCCGAGCCAAGGACAAGAACTTGTACCGATTGCCGTAAAGGACAAGAGCGTGATCCTATTGCCGATTTGATGAGTGTCTAATGTTTATGATTATCGGAAGACTTTTATGTGTTTGAAACAAGTAGAAGAGGGCAAAATTGTGTCATTAACGAGGGAAACTGTCGGGGGACAAGAACATAGACCCATCAGGAGTCGCCTAAATGGCGGTTTTTTTTGTTCACTTAGCCGTAAAGCACAAGAACTTGGTCCGATTACCGATTTGACAATATGTTCAATAACAATTTGATAGATATTTCATTAAGATTACAGGCAGATCAAGTTAGCAACAAAAAAATAACGGCACAATTATATGCCGATTAATCAGATGTCATATGCCAAAAAGGATCGCAAAAAATAACCATAGATATTCCCGCTTCCGTTGCTAGTAACCGTAACCGTATAGGGAATGACGGTTATAAAGCAAGCAACTGAACGTCGGAGGTTTTCAAAATAGATATGTCAGGATTCGAAAAGGTAATCAATAACGTGTACAAAAGACCGTTAACTCCGGCCCCAGAAGCTTGTTAATCAGGCCGACAATGACTGCAAAGAAAACTCGATGCAGTAGTCATAAAACTGGATGAGGCAGTTGTGATCCTTCAAATAAGGATTGCAGCTGCTTTGTTTTTTGTATATACATAAGCATCTTAAGGTTTACTTAAGAATCTAGTAAGAAATAAGAGACTTTTAGGAACTAGAATATATTTATCTCAACAAAACAACTTATAAAGTATTTCAGGAGGATTTTATGAAAAAGAAAATGGGTATCGCAATTGCTGCTTCTATTATCACTCTAACTAGTTTTACAGGAGGGACTCATGCAACTTCGAAAGCAGAAGTTTCTGTTACAGCTCCCTACAACACAAATCAAATGGCTCAACAGATAAAATGGTTAGAAAAGCATGCCATGCCATTAAAGTCAACGGATCCAACAGCATCTCTTCAGGATTTAAGACCGCTTAAGGATATGATCGGATCAGCTACAATTGTTGGATTAGGCGAAGCGACGCATGGAGCTCACGAAGTTTTTACCATGAAGCATCGCATTGTTAATTATTTGACAGCTGAAATGGGCTTTAAGGCCTTAGTGTTAGAAGAGGGATGGGACAGAGCATTGGGACTCGATCGCTATGTTCTTACGGGTAAAGGGGACCCAAGCCAATATCTAAGTCCTGTATTTAACACGAAAGAAATCATAGATCTGCTTCAATGGATACGCCAATATAATGCTGATCCAAAGCATAAATCCAAAATACGGATCATCGGGATGGATATACAAACCGTAAACGAGAGTGTTTATAACAATATCCTAGCGTATGTAAAGAAATACGATCCGAAACTTGTCACTCGTTTCGAACAAAAGATGAAAGGCCTTATTCCTGTAACCAAGGATTTAGATACCTTTGGCGGTCTTAAGAAAGAAACGAAAGCACGGTATGTTTCAGATGCGAAACAAATCAGCGCTTTATTAGATCAAAATAAAAATAAACTGAATGGAAAATCCCCAGAGTTCGCATGGATCAAACAAAATGCACGTATTATCGAGCAATTTACGACAATGACAGCCGCATATCCTGATAACCTGGAAGACTTTTATTTGAAACACGATATTGCCATGTATGAGAATGCGAAATGGACAGAAGAACATATAGGAAAAACAATCGTGTGGGGCCATAATGGGCACGTTTCGAAAACAAACATGATCCCTTTCGTATACCCTAAAGTAGCTGGGCAGCATTTAGCAGAACATTATGGAAAACGGTATGTATCCATTGGAACATCTGTCTATGAGGGACGTTACAATGTTTACAACAGTAACCAAGAATTCGGTCCCTATGGAACATTAAAATTAGATGACCCGAATAGTTACAACTATACCTTTGGACAAGTAAAATACGACCAGTTTTTTTGTTGATTTACGTAAGGCAAGCGGAGTGACTAAAACTTGGCTAAACGAGCAACATCCCATTTTTGCCGGAGTAACAACGGTAGGTCCAGGTTTCCCAACAACTGTTGATGTATCATTAGGTAAAACATTTGACATCATCGTTCAAATTCAGAAAGTGAAGCCATCTCAACTGAATCAATAAAATCTTAATTAAAGTACAAATGGATGAGTTTCGAAGAAGCAAAAGAAATAGTGACATTTCTAGTCAACGACGAAGTCCTTGGGCTTATTGATTTGTAGASAACATGTATGCTTAAAAGTCGCTTAGTTTCAGCTTCTTTTGTTTTATCGGTACAAGTTCTTGTCCCGAGTTAAAGACAAGAATTGTACCGATTGCCGTAAAGGACAAGAACATGAGCCGATTACCGATTAGTCGCTCTTTTATTGAACTAACGGGACACGATAGCACCATGACGAAAGGCAGCTGAGATCATCGGCTGTCTTTTCAGCTAACGGGCAGGATAGCTCAATAATTTCGCGAATATCTACATTATCAAGTTAATTCTCGAAGTTCGTGGGTAAGACGTTAGAGAAATTAATGCGAGATAATAACATAAAAATTACAGGAGGATCTCATGTCTGCGATTTAGCTGGGAGTTTTTTTTCAGAAAAGATAGCTGGACAGATTCTGAACAGTTGCTCTTATGAGCAACAACAGAGAATGCTTCCGGAGGTCATTCAGATTCCAACACGAATGAACCAGGTAAAATTAGGAACAACAAAAGGATATGGGGTGATAAATTCTAGTGGTGATGGTACTTATAATTCCTGGAGAGAACATATTATTGCTACCTATGCTGAAGAACAAGCGGATAGCTTCTGGGAAGGCTGGCACAGCTTATTCAAAACATCCTGTCTAGAGAAAGATGTGTTTGATGAATTCTACAACAGATTGTTAGCTTATTCTACCTACAATGAACCATATTGTTATTTTATTCACGGTGATTTCCACCAGTACAACATTTTTAACTGATGGGCAACGAATAACTGGAGTCATTGATAGCAATGGAAAATATGGAGATTTTCTTATCGACATTGCAACTTTAGACTGGCACATAAAAAACATACTTGAATCTCGATCTGGTCCAAATTTACCGAAATTATCAGCAAGAAATGGGTATTACCATACCGAATTTTAAAGAGAGATTAATTGGGGCTAAATATTATAATGGATAGATAGGATTACGCTTTTACTCGAAGATGGGATGGAATGATTCTTATTACGAACTCCGTGATGAGCTATTGAGTCTAATATGATTCTGAAATAGTAAGTCATGGTTAAGCTAACGGGCAGTTTAGATTAATAATGTTGTAAGTTCCAGAATTCTTTTAACAGGGATACATAAGTTCGATAAAAAAATAAATATTTAGTTACATTTCGAGCAAAGGGGAAGAAAGCTTTAAAAAAATCCATAAAAAAATTATACAGTTTTTAATAAACAAGAAAAAAAAAGATAAAGAGGTCATTCTTAAATGTTTGGAAATGTTTGATGATGTTCTAACAAGAGATAATGAAATTGCACATGTAACAAGCTCCGCTTTTGTTGTAAACAAAAATAGAAATAAAGCTTTAATGGTACATCATAATATATTCAATTCTTGGTCTTGGGCAGGAGGACATGCAGACGGAGACTTACACTTATCAGTTGCCTATTTGTTAGAGGGTGATGAAAATGAAACACTTGTTGTTAAGCCTGATGAGAACAGCAGTGTTCAATGGATTCCGTTTAGGGAAATAAATATGTATTCTAATGAATCTCATATGAAAGTAATATATAACAAAATAATATCCAAGATCGAAAATTTATCAATATAACTTGAATTAAAAACAGCTCATATTTGTCCTTCCGTATTGTCTGAAGAAATTGGTAATGTCCGAAATGTTACCCCTAAGTGTTAGAAGCTTATTTAGGTTTATGATGGATGGCGGCAACCATCGAATCGACGGCTCTACCTATCCGTTTAATATTTTCGGCAGAGGCTGGGAGGCGTTTACGCCTACGCTGGAAGAGATCAAGCTTAAAAGGCGATACGGTCATTGGCTATGATGCCTGGATTGGAAGCCGGGCAACCATCATGCAAGGCGTCCATGTCGGAGAAGGAGCGATAATCGCCGCTGAAGCCGTCGTCGTTAAAGACGTGGAGCCTTATACCATCGTTGGCGGTAATCCTGCCAAGGCTATTCGAAAGCGTTTCGCGCCGGAGGTCATCGATGAACTGCTGGACATCCAATGGTGGAATTACGTTGTCGAAGTCATCAATCAATATATCGGTGCAATCGTGAGCGGAAACATCGAAACGATGAAAAAAATGAAGCAGCATAGATAAGCATCGGTGTTTGGCAGATGACTAATAATGGTCTGCAAGGGGATAGTTACTTATTCAAAAGCGTCAGGCGTGAAAAAACACAGTTGTCTTCCCCGGGGCATACAGAGTACAATGCAGCTAATGCCAGTTAACCAAGTAAGAAGGTGCCGACGTGACTTTGAATATCATTAATAGAGAGGTTCACAGCCTCTTCGATCAATTTGCGAACCTCATGCAAGGGCAATCGCTGTATTGTGCATCGGAGCAGCATATTTCCATCCCGCCTGAAGTTGGGCAGGGATTTATCCTCAGGACGCGAATCCGCTCCGGTATGGAAATCGTGGTGACTGACATAACCTACAAGCAGAATATGAAGCTGCATATTCAGGAAGCTTGTCCGCTATTTGAATTAAGCTATTGCCTTAATGGCGAAATTTATTGCGAGTGGGATGGCAAGGAAAACTTGACGGATAACTGGACGGGCAACGTTTTGTTTTTCGAAAATGAATTGGTGTATGAAGAGATGAAAGCCAATATCCGCAATCATATGGTGGAAATCCGGTTATCTCCGCAGGAGTTGTTTCATTACGCGGCCGATATTACCGAGAAACATAGGATGGAATCCTGGTTGCAGCGGCATAAGGGCCGAATCGATAAATACCCGAATACGCCGGAAATCCATAGATGTGTTTCGGATATGCTGAACTGTTCTTATGACGGGGCGATGAAGAGGTTATACATGGAAAGCAAAGCCATGGAGCTAATCGCTTTGTATGGTGGAGTAGCTGAACATAAGGCGGCGGAAGGAAGCCGATTTTTGACCCGTGATGACTTGGAGAAGCTGGATCAAGCCAAAGAGCTGGTTATACGTCATTTCGAACACCCAATGTCAATTCAAGAACTCTCCAGAAAGATCGGACTCAATGAATTCAAGCTGAAAAAGGGTTTTCGGGAACGTTTTGGCATGACCGTATTTGAACTGGTGCGCAAGCAAAGGATGGAAAAGGCCCTTTATTATATGGAAGTGCAGCGGATGAATGTCGGGGAAGCGGCCGTGTCTGTTGGCTACAGCAACGTCAGCAATTTCACGGCAGCTTTCCGCAAAATTTATGGATACAATCCGAGCGAATATCTAAAAATGTTGCCTCATCGTGAAGTAAAAATGGATTAAGAGATTTGAAAAGGGACTTCGGGCATGCCTCTCATGTTCGGAATCCTTTTTTGTTTGCTCCGCTCCTTTTATAGGGAAAGAAAATACCTTAGCAGGTAGAACGCAGTTTCATTTTCAATGATAATGATTATCAATTGGTCATGCTATATTCGAGATTTGATATGCTGCTTGCAAGCTCCGGACGTGAAAATTATGATTATTATCCTCCATCGTGGTGCGTGATTGATGGAATGATCGAAGGGTCGGGCGGAGAGTACATGCAGATGTCGGACGGGGGTATCGAAATACAAACCGAGGCGATCATTGCCGCGAATCCGGATAAAATCATACTAACCCATTTTCAGGAAACAGATCTTGAAAAAATCAAAAACAAGCTGCTCACAAATCCGCGTTTCAAGAATATCAAAGAGATTCAGAGCGGGAATGTCATGGTTGCCGATTATACCAATGCCGTCCGGGGCAGCTTAGAACCCTCGCAGATTTGTATAAGAAAGTGGCCCAATTCATACATCAGAGTTATTCGGAGGGCGATAAATTATGTTTGCACTGCAAAAACAGAAGCCAACAAAAGGACGTTGGCCCGATTTAGGAAAGCTGGCAAGAAGACGTTCTGCTTTTGTCCTCATGATTTGTATGTTGGCTTTCGCTTTGATTTATTCCATCGGATTGGCTTTGTCGATCGGGCAAGTATCGGTATCTTTTGCGGATGCGATGCGGATTGTCATAAAGCAGATCCTTGGGATTGCGCCAGATCATTTTGATGAGACGATGCCAGCGGCTGCCGCCGATATCATTTGGAACATTCGTTTTCCAAGGGTATTGCTGGCCATGATTGTTGGCGCAGGGCTTGCCTTATGCGGGACGGTCATGCAGGCTTTCGTGCAGAATCCGCTCGCGGATCCTTATATTCTCGGCATCTCGTCAGGCGCCTCGTTAGGTGCAACATTCTCCATTATGTTGGGGATCGGGGCAGCCGGTATAGCAGGAAACATGGGAGTCGCCTTCTGGGCTTTTACCGGGGCGTTAGTAGCGGCCGGAGCAGTGATGACACTGGCAAATTTGGGCGGGAAAATATCATCTGCGAAGCTGGTGCTGATGGGTACCGTAGTCAATGCATTATGCAGTGCATGCTCCAATTTCATCATATATATGGCCAGCAGTTCCGAGGGAATCCGCACAGTCACATTCTGGACGATGGGAAGCCTTGCTTCCGCCAAATGGGACAACTTGCCGCTGATTGGAAGCATAACGGCCGTCGCCGTATTCTTTTTTTATCATGCAGGCGCGGGTGCTAAATACGATGCTGATGGGGGACGAAGCGGCCGTGACGCTTGGCATGAACCTGAAAGCCTATCGAGGATTGTATATGGTCATTTCTTCGGTTTTGACGGGGACGCTTGTTGCCACATGCGGCATTATCGGTTTCGTCGGGCTTATCGTTCCGCATATCGCTAGGAGCATGGTGGGCTCAGACCACAAACGGCTTTTGCCTGTAGCGCTATCTTTCTCATTTGGACGGATGTGCTGGCGAGGACGATTATTCCAAACAGCGAACTCCCGCTCGGAATTGTAACGGCAATTCTTGGCGCACCAATGCTGATGTATATGCTGTTGAAGAAAAATTACGGATTTGGAGGGAAGTAACATGGAGCTGGCGGTCAATGAGGTTGTTGTTTCCATGAACGGAATCCGTATTGTCAATGAGATTTCGCTTTATGTTGGTCGAGGCAAATTCGTTGGTTTAATCGGACCTAACGGCTGCTGTAAATCCACGCTGCTAAAAACGATCTACAAGGTGATCAAACCGCAGCGGGGGGCGGTGTTTTTGGATGGGATCGATGTTTGTAAATCGAGTCCGAAGACCGTCTCCAAAAAAGATGGCCGTAGTCGGACAATTTAACGATATGAATTTTGATTTCACGGTGCATGAAATGGTGATGATGGGTCGTACCCCGCATAAACAACTTTTGGAGTTCGATCGCAAAGAGGACTATACAATCGTGAATGAGGCCCTTAGCAAGGTGGATCTTCTCCATTATTCGGACCGCAGTTATTTTACGCTTTCTGGGGGCGAGAAGCAGCGGGTCATTCTGGCCCGTGCCATTGCACAACAGCCTGAGCTGCTTGTTATGGATGAACCAACCAATCATTTGGACATCAAATATCAGCTGCAGCTATTGTCTGCCGTCAAATCGCTGCGAATCGGCACCTTGGCGGCACTGCATGACCTTGTCGCTTGCGGCGCTGTATTGCGATGTGCTGTATGCAGTTAAGAATGGGGAGATCGTGGCGAGCGGCACACCAGAGCAAGTGTTGACCAAAGCTCTTGTCCAGCATGTCTATGATATCGACTGTGAAATCTACGCCAATCCGGTGAACGGGAGACTGGCCTTTGCGTTTAATCCGATTAGAGACCGGTGTAGGGAGGGAATTAAATGAATGAACCATCCACTGTCCATACAAGGGAACTTGATGCGGCACCGCAGGCCGATCCGCGCCGCTGGGTTGCTTTGAGCTTGATCTTGCTGCCGACGCTTTTGATTTCGTTGAATAATTACATGATGCAGGTGGCACTTCCGTTGATGCAAACGAGCGTACATGCCAGCTTCGCCGAAGCGCAGCTTATTTTCTCAGGTTATTCGGTAGGTCTTGCCGTTGCTTTGATTTTGGGCGGGAAGCTGGGTGACATCTATGGCAGAAGACGCATGTTAATGATCGGAGTTTTGGGTTTTACTTGTATGTGCCTGTTCGCAGGATTGGTGTCGGACCCAACTTTACTCATTATCATTCGCATCATTCAGGGATTATCAGCAGCGATGATTCAACCGCAGGTTCTGTCAATTTTGCAGAGCGGCTTCCATCAGAGCGAAAAGGGGTTAGTTTTTGCCATCTACGGGGCCGTAATTGGCATTGGCTTCACCCTTGGCCTGATTTTGGGCGGTTTTTTGGTGGACTGGAACCTATTCGGCCTTGGCTGGAGAATTGTCTTTTTCTTTAATGTGCCATTTGGGTTGCTAGTGCTGATGGGATTGCCGATTGTTCCGGAATCGCGCGGGCATGCCAATCAAGGTATCGACTGGATCGGTCTGGCTCTAGTTATGCCTGGATTGCTATCACTCATTTATCCGTTAACGATAGGGCAAAAACAAGGCTGGCCGATATGGACCTGGGGATGCTTGCTTTTATCCGTTTTGCTTTTGCTGGTATTTGTTCTTACGCAGAAGCGGAGAGAAGAGACGGGACGCACGCCGCTCATGGAACTTTCCATCTTCAAAATAGGTTCATTCCGGATCGGAATTATCACGGAGGTAGTTGTTTATTCCAGCATGTTTACTTTTTTTCTTCATATTAAATTATTATTTGCAGGCGGGACTGCATTTCGATCTTAAATCGACAAGCCTTGTTTTTTTTGCCGATTGGCTTAGGATGTTTTTCCACTTCATTATTTTCGTCGCGAATGGTGAAAAGATGGGGGGGATAAGGTATTGAAAACAGGCGTTCTTACGATGGGGACTTGCTTATTTTTGTTGATTTGGTCTCTGCATGCGGATGGGGTCCATTTACTCCAGATCCAAAACATATTGATTCTGTTGGTATATGGATTTGGGCTGGGCATGGCTACAACGCCGCTTGCCAACACGATATTGAAGCGCGTGCCGACGGCATCGGCTGGAACCGGTTCAGGGCTGTTTACCACCTTTATGTATATAGCGAATGCTTTGGGCGTGGCGCTTATAAGCATTTTGTTTTCCTTTTCGCTCCATGCGTCCTTTGCTGAAGCAGGCCTATCGGATTACGTCAGAGCCTTCTCCGTATCGGCTGCTGTGTGCGGAACATTAGCTTTTGCCGCATTTGGTTGCATTTGTATGCTCAAGGGAGAGCGGAAGTAATGTAATTTCAGGTAGCATACCCTTGAGGTATTAATTACTTGGCTTAGTCTTTAATTTAATTGTGGATTTTAAATTTAGATTTCCTTTTCGATTGACAGCAACAAGAATACGTGATAATTTAATGGCAGGATAATAAAGGCAATGCAACCTTTGGGTTCAACCTCGCTGAGAAGTGGGTTGGACCCTTTTTGTATTCCAAAACTAGGGGAGGATTCGTAATGTTGAGAACAGAATTGCTGTTACAGCGGCTGGGCGAGATCGGCAAGTCGCTCGAACGCAAGGGGGGAGCTTTTTTTATTATTAGGAGTTGGTTCCGTTGGGGTCGAGACAAGACGGTTGGATGAATATTCGGATTTAGATTTCTTTGTCATTGTAAAGCCCGGGGAGAAAAACAGATATATAGACCGATTGGATTGGCTCGAGGACGTACACCCTCTTGCCTATTCGTTTAAGAATTCGGATGTTGGCTACAAAGTACTGTTCGAGGACGGTATTTTCGGGGAATATGCTGTATTCGAGGAATGGGAGCTGGCGAACGCGACCTATACGGAAGGCCGGGTCATATGGAAGGACCCCATGTATGCCAATACGGCAATCGCCAAACCTTCCAATCCGGTCCCCAGCCTAAAAGTGGATTCCTTGGACTTTCCTTTGAATGAAGCGTTAACAAATCTATACGTGGGGCTCGGTCGCTATGCAAGGGGAGAGCGTCTATCCGCGACGAGGTTTGTTCAAGGTTACGCAGTGGACAGGATTCTATCCGTGCTCCATCTACTGGAGCAAGAGGTGGACTACTTTCCCGACCCATTCGGCAATGAGAGGCGGCTAGAGAGGAGATACCCCCGTTTTGCGGAAATCATAGGAGATATGATACAGGGTTACGATCATGTTCCCGAATCGGCTCTTCGTATTTTAAATTTCATAGAAGAAGTGTATCCAGTCAATCGAAGGTTGAGCGATGAGATACGGCGATTGGCTAACCTGACTTGCCGATAGAAGCAACGCGGGGATCCACAAATTCTCGTTAATTGAAGCGTCAAACAACAGTTCACTACCTCTTTGACGCTTCTTTGTTGCGGATCTTTGGTTTATTTTATGTTTACCCGAGAAAGAGGGCTGAAACGGTCCTGTCTAATGACACAAAAGTGTCTACATTTAATAAAGCTGAAAGGCCTGATTTGTCGGGCTTTTATTATTTTTATGTACCCAAAATTGTAATTAAAAAATGCAAAAAAGTGACCACATTGTAGGATTTTGTCACAAAATTGGGTACATTGTGGAGGACCCTTGTCGATTAGGTGTTCCAAACAGAATTGGCGGAACTGCTCAATATATCAGATATGCAGCTTTCCTACATTACGAATGTTGATGTAGGAAATGGTTTAATAGGTGCAAACGAGATGAGTAACTAAATTTACGTTGTTAGTTGCCCGCATCCATTTTCTGTCCGTTCTGAAAGCCTGCCCCCCAATAACCTAGTGGTTCACCTACACGTACCTGGCTTCCTAAACATAGCTCTTGGAGAAACTCGAAAGATCCGTTCTCAACGAAAAGAACAACGGTTGACCCGAACTCAAAATAAGCAAGCTCATCCCCTTTATTGAGATGGGTCGCGAGCGAGTTCGTATAATTGATACTGCTTACGTTCATTGCACCGACTTTAACGATAGATAAAATGCCGTATAGATGCCTCATATAAGTGATCAGTCGCTCGTTACGACTTAATACTTTGTGCATATGCTTTAACCCAAACTCGTTTACAGGATACGTTCTTCCTAAAATATGGTTCTTCGCAATGATCGTTCCGGTAACCGGTGAGTGAACGCGATGATAATCAGATGGACTCAAATAAAGTACAATAAAGAAACCTCCACGATATCTGTTAAAGGTTGGAGCAGAACCCAACAACTCGTCCGTAGTATAATTCTGGCCTTTAACATGGATTGCACTTTTATCGTCTATTCGGCCTATTCCGGTAATGGTGGCATCCACGGGACTGACTAACGCGGCGTTATCTGGATTAATCGGACGAAGGCCGTCCTTCAAACGTCGAATAAAAAACTCATTTAATGACTGATAAGCTTTCAAAGGCTTTTCAGCATCCTCGGTACGAATTCCATACGCTCTGGAATACCAGGGAAGAAGCCAGCGGCTGGTTCTTGTTTTAGTAAATGACCCGATCAACTTTGAGGACCATTTATGAGATGTCAGTTCAGTTAACGTATGAAATAAACGTTGAATCGCCATAAGTATCGCCAACTTTTCTTTGATTATAAAATGATTTAAGAAGCATTATATAACAGGGTTTCAAGCCGCATCAATTATGATTTGCCTATCGCAATGATAGGTTTGCTTGAATCATAGGATAAAACTATCGTTTTTATAATATTAACAGAATAGTCTTATCGTAAATTCGATATTATACTCAACTTATGATCTTGTATCGAGATTTCCAAATTTTAAGCGAATAAATAGCATGCAGGAACGAGGGCGATTATGGAAACGAAAATAGGCGTTTTAGCACTACAAGGGGCAGTGGAAGAGCATCTGAACATGATTCATGAAGTTGGTGCAGTTGGCATTGCCATCAAACGAAAAGAACAATTAACCGGTATAGATGGCATCATTATTCCTGGAGGTGAAAGCACAACAATAGGGAAAATGATGAAGAAATATGGGTTTATCGAGGAGATTCGATTGTTTGCTATGTCTGGAAAACCTATATTTGGTACCTGCGCAGGACTGATTGTTCTTGCCAATGAAATAGATAGTGGTGAGGAAGCTCATCTTTCTCTCATGAATATGAGAGTATCTCGCAATGCCTTCGGACGGCAGAAAGAAAGCTTCGAAACTGTTTTGTCGATAAAAGGTATCCCTCAATCTGTTCGGGCCGTATTTATTCGAGCTCCTCTAATCCAAGAGGTAGGCACTGGTGTCGAGGTTTTAGCAACCATTCATGACCGAATTGTAGCAGCAAGACAAGGACTTTTACTCGCGACCTCCTTTCACCCTGAATTGACTGATGATACTTCATTACATTCCTATTTTCTACAAATGGTCCTTGAATCAAGAGATTGCGTAAGAGGATGAGAAACGAATGAACCGAAAACGAATGTGCTGCATTTGCCTGTATATCAGCCGGGGAAACCGATTGAAGAAGTGAAGCGTGAATTGGGTTTGACGGAGGTGATCAAGCTAGCCTCCAACGAAAATCCATTTGGTTGCTCACCAAGAGCGATTGTGGCAATCCGTGCATAAATGGAAAACATCCATTACTATACAGACGGCGAAGCTGGTGCATTGCGGCTCAAGGTGGCTGAGCTGCTCGATGTTCAGCTCAATCAGATTATTTTGGGCTCAGGGTCGGATGAGGTGATTCTGATGCTGGCTCGTGCTTATTTGGTTGCGGGGGATGAGACGATGATGTCGACGCACACTTTTCCCCAATACAAACATAATTCAGAGATAGAAAACGCAGTCTGCATTGAGGTCCCGCATAATAAAGAGGGGAAACATGATCTCCATGGCATGCTGTCAAGAATGAACGAGCGAACTTAAAATTGTCTGGATTTGCAATCCCAATAATTCGACGGGAACGATGGTTAGTCATTCTGAATTAGAGCGCTTTCTGCGCCTGGTTCCGCCACATGTGCTCGTGTCGTGGTGGACGAAGCCTATTCCGATTATGTCACGCATAAAGATTATCCGGACGGGCTTCGTCTGTTGAAGGACTATCCTAATCTTGTTCTTCTCCGGACATTTTCGAAAATATATGGACTGGCTTCCATGCGAATTGGATACGGGATCGGACACCCTGATGTGATCCGTACAATCAATCAGGTCAGGGAACCGTTTAATACGAGTCGATTCGCACAGGCAGCAGCCTTTGCATCGCTGGAAGATCAGGCGTTCGTCGAGAGATGCCGTATGCACAATCGGGAAGGGGTCATTCAACTCAGTTCAGAATTTGACAATATGGGATTACGTTATTTCGAACCGCATGGCAACTTTATCTTGGTTGATGTACAACGCCCGTCCAAAACCATGTTTGATGAGTTGCTTAAGAGAGGCATTATCATACGGGGAGGCCATGCCCTGGGTTTTCCAACCCACATCAGAGTAACGGTTGGAAGTGCTGAACAGAACGACAAGATTATTGGCCGCACCAAGTGCAATGGCGTACTATCCTAAAGTCGGGTTTGAGAAAATAGAAAATGGTTTTGTGATTAAGCGTAAGAAATAAGGACAGATGGAGAAGGGAAGAGAAGCTGCAATGGCTGAAAAAGAATTTGGGCCGGGGCATCTTGCCCTGCCGGAAGATGTCGGGAAGGTCGCGCATCTTAGTTGCCTACAGATCCCCAGCATCGGTCTGGCTGCAACTGACGGCACTACTGTTGACCTTGCAGAAGGCGGCTTAACCGTTGTCTACGCGTATCCGCGTACAAGCCCCGCAGTCGGCGGCGCTCTGGAAGGATGGGATGCAATCCCCGGGGCACGCGGCTGCACTTCGCAATCGTGCGCATTTCGCGATCATTTTGCCGAGCTGAAGGGGATGGGCGTCGAGCGGCTGTTCGGTCTTTCAACTCAATCCACGGACTACCAAAAAGAAGCCGCCGAGCGGCTTCATCTGCCGTTCCCTCTGTTGTCAGACAGTTCGCTCTCCCTTTCTCGCGCTTTGGAACTCCCACTTCTTGAAGTGGGAGGAATGACACTCATCAAAAGGCTAACCTTGATTATCGATAATGGAAGGATTGAGCATGTGTTCTATCCAGTGTTTCTACCGGAGCGAAATGCCTCGGATGTAATGGCGTGGCTTTCATCGCGAAAAACCTAAAACCTGTTACATCACAGGATGATGTGTTATATCCAGAGCATGCTACAAGACCGTTTCAGCAAGTCGATACATGCCTTCCACGATAAGCCTTTCGTCTACCTTGGCAAAGCCCAATACCCACCCTTTGCGTCTACTCTCCAAACAATAGGAATGAAGCTGGTGTACCCGAACTCCGCCCTGAAGCGCCCGAAGGGTCATCGTATCCTCGTCAAACGATTCATCCGCTTCCAGTAGTACATGCAAGCCGGTTTCAATCCCTTGCAACGTGAACTTGTTTCCGAGACCACTGGCTGTAATCGCCTTTTGCATGACTTCATGACGACGTCTATAAATATTTCTGGCTCGTCGCATATGGCGCATAAAATACCCATGCTCGATAAAATGTGCTAGTGCCACTTGTTCCATGATCGGGAGGTGGCGATAGGTGAATGCTTGCACGCGAGCCAGTTGTGCAATGGCTTCGGCAGGGCCGACAATAGCGGATATGCGAATGCCCGGCATGGTCAATTTCGAGAAACTCATTAAATAGAGACAATTTTGTGGAAGTTGGCTAAATAAAGTGAGCATCGGATCTCCACGGTACCGGAATTCACTGTCATAATCATCCTCGACAATCCATGCACGTTGCTGAGCGGCTCTATGCAAAAGCTGTTGCCTGCGTGGTTCTGATAACATTACACCTACGGCACACTGATGAGCAGGGGTCACAAGTATGAGCTTCGCGTCAGCGGGCACCTTCTCTATGACAAGGCCGTGCTCATCAACAGGAACTGGAGTAACCTTCATTTGCCGGTATTTCATCGTCATCCAAGCAACCGGATAGCCTGGGTCCTCGACGGTTACGATATCTCCTTTGGTCAAAAGTGCTTGTGCGATGAGATCAATACTGTGCTGGGCCCCGGATGTTAGCAAGATTTGATCCGTTTGCACATGAATCCCGCGTTCTAGCGATAAATATCGTTGGATTTGTCGGCGTAACGGCTCAAAACCATAAGCATCCCCGTAAAACCAGGAAGAAACATTGAATTGGGAAGAGGCATTCAAATACGATTTGCGCCACGCTTTTAACAACTGCGTATCTACAAAAGGTTGATAGGGACTAAAATCAATGACCGATTCCTGATTATCCTTACTTCTAAACCAGTGTTGCGACTGTTCGACCAGCAAAGGCAGTTCAGGAAGCTGTGGCGGATCAAGTGAGGGAGCACATTTGTCAGTGATCTGAATCCAATCATTAACGCGTGTCCCCCCGCGTCCTGATGTTACCGTATAACCACGGGTTAGCAGTTCATCATACACAATTTGGATGGTGGAGCGGGACACTCCCAACTGCTGGGCGAGCTCTCGAGTGGGCGTCAAGAGCTGCCCTGGTTTCCAGACACCATTGTTAATATGATCGATGGCTTGATCGAGCAATTGCTGCCATAGGGGTCTTTTATCGTCCCGGTTTACTTTCAGCAATTTGATCCCCCCGTATGGAATGAAGTGAAATTAGCGCCCTTTTTGGATTGCTCGAATACATAACTTTTGGATGTATGTAACCAATCCACCTATTGATATACTAGCATAGTGTTCTTCTTCTATGCAATGCCGTACAGTTTTCGCATAGTGGACGATCGATGTAGTTTTATATCTTGATTCGTCTCCCGCAGGGGTGGCGGATGGTTTGGAGTTGACAATAAATTATGCCGATTTGTATGAGGTGATTAAAAAAGTAGTCGAGGGTCCACCAGTTGCCTTGGTAGAAGCTTTGGCCGAAAACATTGCATCCACCCTTCTGGATTCGTACTCCAGGATCAGTGAGGTTACGATTCGTGTGACCAAGAGAACCCTCCGGTTGCAATTCATTTTTCAGGGCTTGCTGTTGAGATTCGTCGTAAACGAATACAAGAACGTGGTATATAGTCGCAACAGCAAACTTATTGATCCAAATCTTTGAGTGAGGTGATTCAAATGGCATCTATTGAAATTCTTTCATTAAATGTGGGCATGCCCAAGCAGGTCCAATTTCAACAGAAAGATGTGTCCACAGGAATATTCAAAACGGCTACAGACGAAGCTTTGCATTTATCTTATCTAAACTTTGAAGGGGATGGGCAGGGTGATCTCGTTCATCATGGAGGCAGGGAGAAGGCTGTATGCGTCTATCCTTACGAACACTATCCATTTTGGGAAAATGAATTGAAAAGACCGTTAGAGTATGGGGCCTTAGGGGAAAATTTAACGATAAAAGGCTTGTTGGAAACTGATGTCTGCATTGGGGACGTTTTTTGAGCTTGGTAAAGCAATCGTTCAAGTTAGTCAGCCGAGACAACCTTGTTACAAGTTGACGATCAGGCACGGTGTACCGGATATGCTCTTGAAGGTACAACAAACGGGCTATACGGGATTTTACTTCCGCGTTCTGGCAGAGGGGGTTGTCTCTAAAGACGACGGACTATCGCTTCTTCATCGTCATCCTAAGGAAATTTCAGTTTCATTTGCCAATCGGATTATGCACCGAGAGAAGGATAATATCGAGGGCATCAGACAAATCCTCGAAGTGGAAGAATTGTCCTTGAATTGGAGAAATACGTTTCTAAAACGTTTGGCGGGAACCGAGACGGATTCTCGAGAAAGACTTACAGGCAACACGTAAGGCAATGAATCTGCAATGTCGTCTGTCCCTGGCCGAACATCCATCCATGAAACTTCGTTTATTCACGTCGTTAATGGCGCGTATTTTGTAATGAAGAATTGAATCCATAATGAATCGTACTCGTTCTGAACAGCTTTACCGGGAAGCACTTCAGCATATCCGTCGGGGGCGTCAACAGCCCGTCTCGTTCATTTAAGGCGGTAGGCGGCGGAGCGCCCGTATTTATGAAGAGGGCCAGAGGCGCTTACTTCTGGGATGAAGACGGCAACCGCTACATCGATTATTTGGCGGCCTTTGGCCCGATCATTACTGGACATGCCCACCCTCACATCACAGCGGCGATCACGCGCGTCGCTGAAAACGGCTTGCTATACGGCACACCTACCGAGCTCGAAATAAAAATGGCATGTATGCTCAAAGAAGCCATCCCTTCCATGGAAAAGGTCCGTTTCGTCAATTCCGGCACCGAATCGGTCATGACGACGATCCGCATCGCACGCGCTTATACGGGCAGGATTAAAATCATCAAATTTGCTGGCTGCTACCACGGCCATTCGGATCTTGTGCTCGTTGCGGCGGGATCTGGGCCTTCCACACTGGGGATGCCGGATAGTGCAGGTGTGCCGTTCAGCATCGCGCAGGAAGTCACCAATTATGATGAGGCGCAGGACACGGACGGCGAAGCATTTGCCGCTTTTTTTCGGCATATGCTCGATCGCAACGTCAATCTGGCACCGTCGAAATACGAAGCTTGGTTTCTGACGACGGCCCATACGGAGCAGGATATCGACGACACGCTTGAGGCGGCCGAAGCCTCCTTTCGCGAAATGGACAAAAATAGTGACGACAGAACGAACGCCGCTTTTGGCTTTGCAATCGGAAATTTTGAGAGGGACAAGCAACCCGTAAGATAAGAGGAGTGATCCAATGAATTTGCAAGATCGTCTGTCCACGGTCGAACATCGCATCCGCGAAGCTTGCGGGCGATGCGGCAGAAGCGAAGAGGAGATCCAGATCATAGCTGTGACGAAATATACGACGATGGAAACCGTGGAGCAAGTATTGTTGTCTGGTATAGGCCATGTCGGCGAAAGCCGTACGCAAGAAGCTCAATCTAAATGGGAGGCCTTCCATCCACGAGGAACGTGGCATTTTATCGGTCATTTGCAAACCAATAAAGTAAAAGATGTTATCGGTAAATTTGAGTATATACATTCATTAGATCGCTTATCCTTGATGAAAGAAATAGAGAAGAAGGCCGCTGATTTGAATATCGTCGTAAATTGTTTTATTCAGGTTAACGTTTCGGGGGAGGAGAGTAAACAAGGACTTTCTCCGGAAGCTTTATTTTCATTTGCGCAGGAAGTTTCACGGATGAAACAGATTCGAGTCGTGGGGTTGATGACGATGGCCCCGTACGAGCTCGATGCTGAAGCGACTAGACCGGTTTTTAGAGAATTGAAACGGTTACGCGATGAACTTAATATAAGAGATATTTTTTCCTATCCTGTGGAACATCTTTCCATGGGGATGTCCAATGATTTCGAAGTTGCGATCGAAGAAGGGGCTACCTGGTTGAGGCTTGGATCGGTATTAGTTGGAAAGGAGGCACACGAATCATGATGAAAATGGAAAGATCGCTTAGCCCAAATCGGATCGCAGAACGATCCTCAGACCGGAGCGGTAAGCTTTCCGATCTATCCGTCCACCGCATTTCAACATCCCCGCCTTGGGCAGAGCACAGGCTTCGATTACCCCGATCGAAAAGCCCGACACGCGCCGATCTGGAAAGCGGGGACGCAGGCTTTACGACTAGCTCGGGCATGGCCGCGCTGCAGATCGTCTTCTCCTTGTTCAGTACCGGAGATCATTTGCTCGTGTCGCTCGATCTGTACGGGGGAACCTAACGTCTGCTGGAGCAAGTGCTGTCCGGATTCGACGTGACGGCGACCTATATCGATACGAAAGATCTGGATGCGCTGGAATCGCACCGCAAGCTGAATACGAAGGCCATGCTGATTGAGACGCCTACGATCCCATTTGGCGGTGCAGACGCACGCAGACATTCCGGAAGAAATTCACCGCGCGGTCGGCATGGATGACCGGCTGCTGCGGTTTTCCGTCGGGCTCGAGCATGCGGACGATATTTTGGAGGATCTGCGGCAAGCGATCGAGGCTGCGGAACAGGAAATCAGCGGATAAAACGGATCGGAGGAAAACTCATGAAATACGATTTCGACAAACACATCGACCGGACGGGGACAGCCTCCTACAAGTGGGATCAATCCGAGAAGCTGTTCGGGCGCTCCGATATTTTGCCTTTGTGGATAGCGGACATGGATTTCGAACCCCCGAAGGAAGTCGTAGAGGCAATTAAACATCGAGCGGAGCATGGCATTTACGGGTATACGATGCGACCGCAAAGCTATTACGATGCGATTGTCGGATGGCTGTCGCGACGCCATGGATGGAGAATCGAGCAAGACTGGCTTTCATCCAGCCGAGGAGTCGTGCCTGCCCTGAGTCTGGCGGTGCAGACGTTCACGCAGCCGGGAGACGGCATTATTTTGCAATCGCCGGTTTATTATCCGTTCTACGATGTCATTCGAATGAATGGGCGGGAGATCGTGAACAATTCGCTAATCCTTCGGGACGGCCGATACGAGATGAATTTCGAGCTGCTTGAAAAGCAGGCCGCGGCCGGGGCGAAAGTGCTACTGCTGTGTACGCCGCACAATCCGGGCGGACGCGTGTGGACGCGCGAGGAGTTGGAGCGGGTGGCGGAAATTTGCACAAAGCACGGATTGCTTGTCGTCGCGGACGAAATTCATCACGATCTCGTCTTCTCCGGGCATAAGCACGTGCCGTACGCCGCTTTGTCCGAGGCGTGCGCGCAGCACTCCATTACCTGCATTGCGCCGAGCAAAACGTTCAATCTCGCGGGCTTGCAGGCGGCAGCCGTCGTCATCCCGAATGCGGATATTCGCCGCCAATACAATACGGCGCTCAAAACGCTGTCCATTCATATGGAGTCGTACTTCGGCCTGACCGCGACCGAGGCAAGCTATACGCACGGTGACGAATGGCTGGACCAACTGCTCGTCTATTTGGAGGGCAATCGCGATGCGTTGCTCGCCTACGTGACGGAGCATTTGCCGCAGGTGAAAGCGATGTCGCCGGAAGGAACGTATATGGTATGGCTGGACTGTACAGCGATCTCGGACAAGCCTGCGGAGCTGAAACGGCTCATGTTCGACAAGGCGGGCGTCGCCTTCGTCGAAGGCTCCGTATTCGGCGAACAAGGAGCCGGTTACTTGCGCGTGAATCTGGCATGTCCGCGCGCTTTGCTGCTGAAGGCGCTGGATAAGTTTGCCGGAGCGATTCAGGAGGAGAACGCAATCCGTTCATAACAAAAATAGACCGCAGGAATCCTGGCGATTCTTGCGGTTTTTATGGATTGCTCAAATACATCGTTTTTGGATATATAGAAACAAACCATACTTTGATAAACTGACGTTGTGTTTCTCAAACACCTGGGTATACAGACTACAAGCCCGCATTCATTATCGTACAGTCTTCGCATAGAGAGGGAGGGAAGATCATGTTTAAAGTTCTGGTATCAGATCCAATAAGTGATTTTGGATTGCAGCAGTTGACGCATGCTGAAGATGTGGAGGTCGCCAAAATAACGGAGCTGAGCGAAGAGGAGCTCATTTCTGTCATTCATTCCTATGATGCGCTGCTCGTCCGTTCTCAAACGAAAGTGACTAAGCGCATCATAGAGGCAGGCGTTCGCTTGCAAGTCATAGGTCGGGCAGGAGTTGGGGTGGACAACATTGATCTGGATGCTGCGACAAGCCGAGGGATTGTCGTGGTCAATGCACCCGACGGCAATACGGTCACGACGTGCGAGCATACCTTTGCGATGATGATGTCACTCGCCCGGCATATTCCGCAAGCCTATACCAAAACCGTTGCTGGGCAGTGGGATCGCAAATCATTCCTTGGCGTTGAATTGCGAAACAAGACGCTTGGCGTACTTGGGCTGGGCCGTATCGGGATCGAAGTAGCTAAACGCGCAACGGCGTTTGGCATGACCGTTATTGGCTACGATCCTTTTCTATCGGAGGAAAGGGCGGGAAAACTGGGGATCAAGCTGGCGACCGTAGATACCATCATACGGACAGCTGATTTTATAACGGTGCATACGCCGCTGACGGATGAAACGCATCATATGATTGCGGGGCTGCAATTCGATGTCATGAAACGGGGAATGCGGATTATCAACTGCGCGCGCGGGGGAATTATTGACGAGTCGGCGCTTGTTGAAGCACTCGATGAAGGGATTGTGGCAGGCGCCGCCTTCGATGTATTTGAGCACGAGCCTCCGGCGCCGGATCACCCATTCCTAAGGCATCCCAAAATCATCGTTACCCCTCACTTGGGCGCGTCCACTTTGGAAGCGCAAGAGAATGTCGCTGTTGATGTTTCTGAACAAGTGATTCATATCCTGCGAGAAGAACCGTTTAAAAGTGCAGTCAATATGCCAACCGTTCCATCCGACCTGCTCAATCAATTACAGCCCTGGTTCACCTTATGTGAACAACTGGGGAAATCGCTTGTCCAGATGACAGATGGCGCGATCCGAGAAGTCACGGTGGAATGCGCAGGCGAACTTGCGGATTTGGACACATCGCCGCTCATCCCGTATGTGCTTAAGGGGATACTTTCTCGCCATCTCGGCGCGGAACAGGTCAATATCGTCAATGCCATTCACCTGGCGAAGCTTCGCGACATTCATCTTTCGGTACGAAAATCGTTGCTCACCGAGAACGCGTCCAGCGAGATTACCATCCGACTAAAGACAACCATCGAAGAGAGATGGGTGACAGGGACATCACTGCCCGGCGTTGGCGGACGTCTTGTCCAAATTGGTCCCTATCCGGTTGAGCTTCCACCTGAAGGACATGTTTTGTTGATTTCACAGCAAGATAAGCCCGGCATCATTGGACGTGTTGGAACATTGCTTGGGGATAGCGGCATTAATATCGCCACGATGCAAGTCGGGCGAAACGAAGTTGGCGGCTCAGCAGTGATGATCTTAAAAATCGATAAAAAAAACATCAAGGAACGTGATGGAGTCCTTACTCGCGATACCGGAAATCAAGCGCGTACGGGAAATCTCCTTTGACGAGGGCCGTGAGGAAAGAGGGGAGGAGACATGAGCAATTTAGTTGAAGAGAATCTCAAAAGCGTAAGACAGCAGATGGAATTAGCTTGCCAAACATCGGGGCGTAAAACCGAGGACGTGAAATTATTGCTAGCAACCAAAACTGTAACGCTTGAAAAATTGCAAATGGCGATGCAGGCGGGGGAGGTTCTGTTTGGGGAAAACAAAGCCCAGGAGCTTCGGGACAAATTCCCGCTTATGCAGCAATATAACCGGGTGGAGTGGCATTTTATCGGGCATTTGCAGACAAATAAAGTAAAGGATGTCGTCAAATATGTGACGCTCATTCATTCTGTGGACCGTTTGAAATTGGGGCAGGCCCTGCACCAGCAGCTCATCAAAGAGAACAAGACGATGGATATTTTGGTGCAAATCAATACGTCCTACGAGGAGAGCAAATTCGGGGCTTCTCCTGAAACAGCACTAGAGTTGGTAGAACAACTGTCCCAATTCGAAACGTTAAACCTAAAAGGTCTGATGACGATTGGCAAACTGAATGCGACAAACGAGGAGACCCGGCATTGCTTCCGGCTTTTGAAATCCATACAAGCCCAAATTAAGGAAAGAAGCTTCCCGCTTGTAGAAATGGACGTACTCTCGATGGGCATGTCCGGTGATTTCAAGGTAGCCATTGAGGAAGGAGCGACAATCATTCGGGTAGGGACAAAAGTATTCGGAGAGCGTTATTTGCCGGACAACTATTACTGGGACGAAAATGCGCGTCAGGACGAGTGAAAGGGGGTGAGAAAAAATATGAACACATCAACAAACCGCGCTGTGTGGCCGCGACTTTATATCACCGACAATCGCAGCTTTAATCTCTGTTATCGTCAACTACGGCGGAACATTTATTTTCGTGTTTCAGGCGGCAAGAGTCGCTGGGCATTGCATCACCGGTATTTGTCGCTCCGGAGTTTTCATTACAGGCTTTATTGGGGCTTGCCTTGCCGCTGTTTATGATTACTTTAAAAGGACAATACATGCCCGGTATGCTCGTATTACGCAATGACGGGTTCAAGACAAGCGCGAATCCGATTTTGACCGTAACGGGTTTGGGCTCACTCCTTACAGCGCCGTTTGGCTCGCATGCTTTTAATGTGGCAGCCATTACAGCAGCGATTTGCACAGGAAAAGACGCGCATGAGGATGCGTCAAAGCGTTATATTGCAGGCATTGCTTACAGCATTTTCTACACGATTGTCGGTATTTTTGGCGTGACGTTGGCTGCGCTGTTTTTAATTCTTCCTGCAACCTACATCGCTACATTAGCAGGATTGGCATTGCTGGGTACCATTGGCAGCAGTCTCGCTAATGCTTTAACGGAGCCAAAGGGACGTGAGACCGCATTGATTACGTTTTTAGCAACAGCTGCAAATGTGACCTTGCTTGGCGTCGGCGGCGCATTTTGGGGACTTGTCGCGGGGTTGGCTGCACATTTATTGATTCATGGGAAGTTTCGTAAGAAGCAATACCGGCTCAGTGATGCACAACGAGCCGAACAAAAATAACAGGAGGCGTGAACATGAATACGAACATGAATACAGGTACAGAGCGGGTCAAAAGAGGGATGGCGGAAATGCAAAAAGGCGGCGTCATCATGGACGTGATGAATGCCGAGCAAGCCAAGATTGCAGAAGCGGCCGGAGCAACAGCCGTTATGGCGCTGGAGCGCGTGCCTTCCGATATTCGCGCAGCTGGCGGAGTAGCCCGCATGGCTGATCCGACCATTGTGGAAGAGGTAATGAAGGTTGTATCGATACCGGTGATGGCCAAAGCCCGCATCGGCCATTATGTAGAAGCCAAAGTACTCGAATCGTTAGGCGTAGACTATATCGACGAGAGCGAAGTGTTGACGCCTGCAGACGAAGTTTTCCATATTAGCAAGAATGAATTCACCGTACCGTTTGTATGTGGTGCTAAAGACCTTGGCGAAGCGCTGCGCCGTATTCAGGAAGGAGCCGCCATGCTTCGCACGAAGGGCGAACCAGGGACAGGTAACATTGTGGAAGCGGTACGTCACATGCGCTTGATCAACGGTCAAATTCGCAAAGTGCAGGGTTTGTCTAAAGACGAATTGTACCACGAAGCGAAACTGCACGGCGTATCGTATGACTTGCTGCTGCAGGTTCACGAATCCGGCAAGCTGCCGGTAGTCAACTTTGCTGCAGGCGGGGTGGCAACACCAGCCGATGCGGCGCTAATGATGCATCTGGGCGCTGACGGCGTCTTTGTAGGATCAGGTATTTTTAAGTCGGATAGCCCTGAGAAGTTTGCGCGCGCGATTGTTGAAGCCACGACACACTATGAAGATTATACGTTAATCGCTAGTGTATCGAAAAACTTGGGGACGCCGATGAAAGGAATTGAAATATCCAGTTTGCAGGAGCATGAACGGATGCAGGAACGCGGTAAGTAACAGTGTATGAGAAAGCGGTGGTTAACCTGAATAAAAGTTATTTATTTCCTACCTATAATAAGTTCCCGCTCACACTGGTGAGTGGGCATCGGACAACCTTATGGGATGATGAAGGGAAATCGTATTTGGACTTTATGGCGGGACTTGCGCAACAGACGGGAGCATATGCGCTGGATAAGCTGCGCAAGGAGTTAAAAGCTTATCCAGCCATCCGTATCGTTCGAGGACTAGGATTGCTGATAGGCATTGAATTTACAGAACCAGTTGCGCCGATCATTCAGAAACTGCATCAGAACGGACTGCTTGTTTTACCGGGGGAACTCACGTCATCCGTTTTATGCCAAGCCTATGCGTAACCTGCGATGAGATCGATCAAGCGATCGGCATTCTGAGCAAGGTGCTGAAAGAACGGGATGGCAGCGCAGACGGAGCTGCCCTATAATCAAACGCTGGCAGAGCTACTTGTTTAAAAGGATCTCTGCCAGGCGTTCAATCCCTTCTTTAATGGTCGCTTCATCAACTTTAGCGAAACCCAGCACCCAGCCTTGTCGCGTGCTTTCCAAACCATACTGGCTGAGCGGATAGATACGGATTCCTCTTTCCAGCGCCAGGTTCGTCACGGCAGCCTCGTCAAACGATGGCTCAGCTTCAAGCAGCATATGCAGCCCTGTTTCTGCGCCGCTTAGCGTGAAGTGTTCGGTCAAGCCTGTCGAAATGAGGGCTTTCGTCATGGCTGCGTGTCTGCGTCGGTATATATTCCGCACTTTTCTCATATGGCGCATGAAGTGACCGTGTTCGATAAAATGGGCGAGCGTTAATTGCTCCATAATCGGAAGATGACGATAAGTTAATTCATGGACGCGAGCGAGCTGACGAATGGCCTCTTTGGGACCAACGAGGGCCGACATTCGAATACCGGGAGCGATCATTTTGGAAAAACTCAACATATATAACGTGTTCTGAGGCCGCTGACTGAGCAAAGTGGGAAGCGGGTCGCCGCGATAGCGAAATTCGCTGTCGTAATCATCCTCAACGATCCAAAACTGCTGCTCCGCAGCCAAATGCAGCAATTGCTGCCTGCGAGGTTCCGACATAATCACGCCAACCGCACACTGATGCGATGGCGTAACATATACAAGTCTGGATTCAGGGTGAATGCCGTCTACGCATAGCCCATGCTCGTCGACCGGGACAGATACAACTTGCATTCGCCGGTACTTCATCGCCATCCAGGCAGCAGGGAAGCCGGGATCTTCGACCGAAACGATTGCTCCTTCATGCAACAGGGCTTGGGCAATCAAATCGAGGCTATGTTGTGCGCCTGAGGTCAGCAGAATTTGATCGACGCCCACATGAACGCCTCGTTCAAGCGACAAATAGCGTTGAATCTGTTCTCGCAGCGGCAGATATCCATAGGCATCGCCGTAGGCCCAACTGTCAAGGGCTGTTTCTGTGGAAGCCTGTAAAAAGGATTGCCGCCAATTATTTAGAAAGTGCTCATCCAAATACGGTTCATGGGGACTGAAATCGATCTCATCTCTACCATTTTCTTTGTTTCCGAACCAGCTATGCAAATGGCCGATGGCGGTGTCTAATAGCGGTAATTCCGGCGGAACAGGTCCTTGGGCTGGAACTTCGTCTGCCGAGTGAGGCTTATACGTCCATTCGCTAACTCTTGTTCCGCCGCGGCGAGAGGTTACGGTGTATCCGCGACTGAATAGCTCCTCATACACAATTTGGATGGTTGAACGGGAAACCCCAATCAGTTGCGCAAGCTCGCGGGATGGGAGCAATAATTCACCAGGCGGCCATTTTCCGGTCGTAATATTATGGATCGCTTGGTCAAGCAACTGCTGCCAAATGGGACGTTCGTCATCTCGGTTCACTTTGAGCAGCTCGGATTCACCTCCAACATTTATTTTGAAATTATGGATTGTTCAGATGAATGGTTTATGGATAGTTATTTATAATCCATTGATTGATATACTATCATGAAAATCGTTGCTATTGCAACGCGTTGGTGGAAAGGAAGATGTCTGTGAAATTATTGGAACAACAGGACAAAACAATTGCGAACGGCATTTGGCAAGAAGCTACTCGGCAACAGAATAAAATAGAGCTGATTGCTTCGGAGAATTTTGTAAGCAGGGCTGTCATGGAAGCCACGGGTACGGTGCTGACCAACAAATACGCTGAAGGGTATCCGGGAAGAAGATATTATGGCGGATGTGCGTATGTCGATAGGATCGAGGAGCTCGCCATTCAACGTGTCAAAGAGCTTTTTGGTGCTGAACATGCCAATGTGCAACCTCACTCCGGCGCACAGGCGAATATGGCGGTTTATTTTGCTTCAGTCAATCCAGGTGACACGATTTTGGGCATGAATCTATCTCATGGCGGCCATCTTACACACGGGAGTCCGGTGAATTTTTCCGGGAGACTTTATAATTTTGTCTCTTATGGCGTCGATGAACAGACGGGGCGCATAGACTTTGACCAAGTGCGAAGACTCGCTCATAAACATCATCCGCGCATGATCGTCGCTGGCGCCAGCGCTTATCCGCGAACGATCGATTTTGAGCCGTTTGCTCAAATCGCAGCCGAAGTGGGAGCTCTTTTCTTTGTGGATATGGCGCATATTGCAGGAATTGTCGCGGCAGGATTCCATCCTAGCCCCATTCCGCATGCGCACTTTGTTACGACGACAACGCATAAAACGCTGCGAGGCCCAAGAGGCGGCATCATCATGTGCCACAAGGCGTGGGCGCAAGCGATTGATAACGCGATCTTCCCTGGAGTCCAAGGCGGTCCTCTTATGCATGCCATCGCGGCAAAAGCGGTTGCCTTCGGCGAAGCATTGCAACCAGAATTCAAATCTTATATCGAAAAAGTGCTGGTTAACGCCAAAGTATTGGCTGAGGCATTATTAAATGAAGGGTTAACTGTTGTATCGGAAGGGACGGACAATCATATTATTTTGCTCGACCTACGCCCGATTGGATTAACTGGAAAAGAAGCTGAAAGCATACTCGATGAGGTGGGGATTACGGCGAATAAAAACGCGATTCCTCATGATACGGCAAGCCCGCTTGTGACGAGCGGCATTCGCTTCGGGACTCCAGCTATGACAACAAGAGGATTGGGACCCCAAGAAATGAAAGAAATTGCTCGGCTGATTGGACTTGCACTTAAAAATCCCGAGAGTTCAGTCGCCAAGGAGCAAATACGAAGAAGCGTGCAGGAAATCACGTCGCAATTCCCTTTATATGAAGGTCTACAGGAGTGATGAGCTGTGGCTAATACCTATAATTTTAATGCCGGTCCGGGAGCTTTGCCGGCGGAAGTATTGCAGGAAGCACGAGAAGAACTGCAAAATTATCAAGGGATTGGCGCATCCATTCTGGAAATTTCCCATCGAAGCAAAGCATACGAAGCCATCCATCATGAAGCGCAACAGTTAATTAAAGAGCTGATGGGTCTCTCTTCAGATTATGAGGTTTTATTTCTTCACGGAGGGGCAAGCCTGCAATTTTCGATGGTGCCGATCAACTTTTTTGACAGAAGGAAAAATAGCGGGGTATATACACTGTGGGACATGGTCGGGAAAGGCGTGGCATGAAGCGCAGAAAATAGGGAAGACCCTCCTGTTGGCAAGCGGGGAGAAACAAAGTTTTAAACAGATGCCCGATCTAAGCAACTTGAATATTCCGAAGGATATGGCGTATGTCCATCTCATATCAAACGAAACGGTTGACGGCATACAGTACCAACGCTTCCCTGATACCGGACATGTACCCTTAGTAGTGGATATGTCTAGTGATATTTTTTCTCGTCCCATTGAACCATCTCAATTTTCATTAATATATGCAGGCGCTCAGAAAAACCTGGGACCTGCGGGTGTTACGATTGTCATTGTCCGCCGCTCTTTGCTGGAGTGCATTCCTGAAACAATCCCCGATATATTAAGTTATCGCACACAAGTTAAACATCATTCGCTCTACAATACACCCCCCGTTTTTTCTGTGTATATGGTGAACCTTGTATTGAAGTGGATTGTGAATCAGGGGGGAGTACAGAGCATAGCTGTCCGCAACCAGCGAAAAGCGGAATTACTTTATCATGTACTCGACAACAGCGGCGGATTTTATAAAGGATTGGCTTATCAGGACAGCAGGTCCATGATGAACGTTACCTTCCGTGTATCCAGTCCGGAAATTGAGAATAAGTTGCTCGTTGAACTGGAGCAGGAAGGATTCATGGGATTAAAAGGCCATCGGAATGCGGGGCATCTCCGAGCTTCCATTTATAATGCGGTACCTTATGAGCATTGCAAAGCACTGGCGGATTTTCTGACTGAGTTTCAAAAGAGGAACGGCTGAATAATCATTACATTTACCTATGATAACGATAAGCAATTTGAGATTGATCATACCCGTATCCTTTTTTATACTTTTAATAAGTAGCAAAGCTACATAAAATTTAAAGGAGCGAATGTCAATGGCACAAGCAGTTTTTTTATCATGCAGGTTGTCCCGTTTGTGTAGATGCGGCGCAAGTGGTGGTTAATTATCTTGACGAATCAAAGATTACTACGGAAATTGTGCATCTCGGTACAGCGCGAAACCGGATCGAAGAAGCGGAGAAGGCGGGTGTTAAATCCGTTCCAGCCTTGGTGATTGGCGGAAATGTATATCATATCAATTTCGGCGCAAGTCTCGAGGACGTAAAAGGTTAAACATCACAAAAGAAGGTGCCCTTAGCGGGGCCTTTTTTTTGTCAACACATTTCATTGAATCTGCTTTTATTCGACTTATTTTGCATGTAATATATATATAAGAGACAACTATCCCGCTGTTACGGGGCACCGTCAGAGGTAAGCAAAATGAATATGGAAGGTACGACAAGCAATGATATTTGACCCTCAGCATCGAAAGGATAATCGCTCAGCGCGCATCGGCATGGCTTTGTTCCGAATGTCCCAGGCGATCAAAAAAAGTGACACAGGCCGAAAGCGATACCCTGGGATTATCCCCTGTACAAATCCAGGCACTGCTGTTCGCAGCTTACACACGAAGCGATGTGGCCACGGTAGGCAACTTCGCCAATACGATCGGTACGACTCATGTAACGGCTGTGAAAATACTCAATGGATTAGTGAGAAGAGAACTGATCAATAAATCGCAAAAAGCCGAAGATCGTCGAGTGACCTTGCTCTCTTTAACTTCAAAGGGAAGGGAGATCGTTAACAAGCTTGACAATTGGGGACATCTACTAGATGATGCGCTCCAGCCTATTCCGGAGGAGTTGCTGGCGCATTTCGAGATTGGGATTGGCTCTATTATTTCTACCCTGCAAAAGGAGGGGCATCTCATTGTATCGGAACCCTGTCTAGGTTGCATTCATTTTCTCCCGAATACCGGCGATATAGCAGCGCCTCATTATTGCAAGATGATCCAAAAGTATCTTACCCACGAAGCCTCACTCCAAGAATGCCCCGAACATACTTCCTCATTCCAAGTCTAGAATGGCAGTGGATGAACGCCATCCTTGCATCTGGCTTGATTTCCTTCTTCTTTATCATAGGCACATCCTATCGTTATTATATAATTAATTGGATTGAACAATAATCTAGCTCGATTTATGATTAATGTTATTGATTTCGATATCTCGTTTCGAAAGGAATTGAACAATAGGATGGATCATCGTCGTACACCGTTGTTTACTGCTTTGATAGAACATGCGAGTCGAAACCCGATTCCTTTTCATATACCAGGCCATAAAAAAGGAGAAGGGATGGAATACGGGTTTAAAACATTTCTGGGTGAAAATGCCTTATCCATCGATTTGATTAATATTGCGCCATTGGATGATTTGCACCAGCCTACTGGCGTGATCGACGAAGCACAGCGCATGGCTGCTCATGCTTTTGACGCAGATTATACATTATTTTCTGTGCAAGGAACGAGCAGTGCGATTATAACGATGATCATGTCTGTATGTGGACCTGGCGATAAAATCATCGTGCCGCGCAACCTGCATAAGTCGATTTTATCTGCAATCGTTTTTGCAGGAGCCAAGCCTGTATTTGTCACTCCTGAAAGAGACAAACGATGGGGGATCGACCATGGCATCTCTATTCGTTCGGTGAAGAAAGCGATTGAAAGGCATACGGACGCCAAAGCGGTGCTGGTAATCAATCCAACCTATTTCGGTGTATGTACCGATCTGAAAGCCATTGTTGATTCAGCTCATGATTACGGCATACCGGTACTTGTCGACGAGGCGCACGGGGCATTGCTCCACTTTCATAACATGCTTCCGTTATCCGCCATGCAGGCTGGAGCAGATATGGCTGCAACAAGCATGCACAAGCTTGGTGGATCGCTGACACAAAGCTCGCTGCTCCATATCAAAAAAGGGCTCATTCAGCGTGAAAAAGTACAAACCATCTTTAGCATGCTGACAACCACATCCACTTCTTATATTCTTTTGGCTTCCCTGGACGCAGCACGGAAGCATCTTGCCTTGAATGGCTCGAAAATGGCTTCAAAAGCAATTCAACTGGCAGAATACGCTAGAGTTCAAATCAACCAAATTCCCGGTCTGGCTTCTTTCGGAAGGGAGATTCTGTGGACGGATGCGGCCTTTGATTTCGACCCTACGAAGCTTACCGTACATGTCCGAGAGTTAGGCATTACCGGATATGCTGCGGAAGAATGGCTGCGGAAGTACTGCAATATTGAAGTAGAACTGAGCGATTTGTACAACATTCTTTGCTTGGTCACACCAGGTGATTCGACAGAAACGGTAGATTGCTTGCTGGACGCTTTAACTGAACTGGCCAAAGCTCATCAAAAACCAAAAGCGGAAGCTGAAGCCATTGATGTAAAATTACCTGAAATTCCGCTGCTTGCTCTGACACCGAGAGATGCTTTTTATGGGGAGGTTGAACTTATTCCTTTTGAGCAATCTGCCGGGCGCATTATGGCAGAGTCCGTTTATGTGTATCCTCCGGGTATTCCTATTTTACTGCCTGGAGAAGTCATCGCGGAACAACATATTCGTTACATTCGAGAGCATTTGGAAGTTGGTCTTCCTGTGAGAGGACCTCAAGATTTAAAAGTGCAAAATATCAAGGTAGTTATCGAAACCAAGGCGATTTAGCCAAAGGGGGAGCATCTATGAATCTCAGCACAAAAAGAAAGGATTCGTATTCTATAGCAGCATTTGAGCAAGCCAAAAGAGTAATACCTGGCGGGGTAAACAGCCCTGTTCGCGCATTTTCATCGGTCGATTTAACGCCTGTTTTTGCAGCAAGAGGTCAAGGGGCGCGCGTATTCGATATCGACGGCAACGAATTTATCGATTATATCGGGTCGTGGGGGCCTTTGATCCTCGGGCATGCTCATCCTGAAGTGGTGGAGGCGATCAAGAAAGCAGCGTCTCGCGGAACCAGCTTTGGCTTGTCTACGGAGGTTGAAATCAAAATGGCTGAATGGATATGCAAAAGTATGCCATCTATTGAAATGGTGCGTATGGTGAATTCCGGTACGGAAGCTTCGATGAGCGCATTGCGATTAGCAAGAGGTTATACGAAGCGGCAAAAAATCGTAAAATTTCAAGGCGGATACCACGGACATGCCGATGCGTTATTAATCAAGTCAGGATCGGCCGCCGCTACCCTGGGATTACCGGATAGCCCGGGAGTACCCGATAGTGTTGCTGCCCATACGCTTACAGCGCCCTATAATAGCATGGACAGTGTCCGCTTTCTATTTGAACAACTTGGAGAACAAATTGCTGCTGTTATCGTCGAGCCTGTTGCGGGGAACATGGGGGTCATACCGCCAGCTCCTGGATTTCTCCAAGGGTTGCGCGAGATTACGAAGCAGTATGGCAGCTTGCTTATTTTTGACGAAGTCATAACGGGATATCGCGTAGGTTTTCATGGGGCGCAAGGGCTGTATGGAATTATCCCGGATCTTACCTGTCTTGGCAAGATCATTGGAGGCGGGTTGCCCGTCGGCGCTTACGGCGGTAAACGTAAGATTATGGAACAGGTTGCTCCTGTTGGATCCATCTATCAGGCGGGCACATTATCAGGCAATCCGCTCGCCATGGCAGCCGGGTATAGAACCTTGCGATTGCTTGAAGAGCCAGGATTGTATGAGGAGTTGGATAGAAAAGCGGCCAGATTGGCAGAAGGTTTTGCACAAAATGCCAAACTGGCCGGCATACCGCTAAAAATAAACAGGGTCGGCTCCATGTTTTCAGCCTTTTTTTCGGAGCAGGAGGTTGTGGACTACGATACAGTTAAAAGTTCAAATATGCAGTTTTTTAAAGCATATTATGTAGCCATGCTGGAGCACGGCATTTTAACTGCCCCTACACCTTACGAGGTGAGTTTCGTTTCGGCAGCTCATTCCGACGAAGATATCGAAAGGACGATCAGTGCTCATTATCAGGCATTGATTAAAATCAGCAATAGGAGGTGATGGTTCTGGATACTTTTAACATAAGAAAACTTTTCCCTATATTGGGTCAAAAAATTAACGGTCACCCGCTCGTCTATTTGGATAGCGCGGCATCGGCTCAAAAACCGATTCAGGTGATAGAGACCTTGAAACACTTTTATGAACGAGATAACGCGAACGTCCATCGGGGTGTTCACACGTTAGGCTCACGCGCAACGGAGGCTTATGAAGGGGCGCGGGCGAAAGTTGCCCGTTTTATCCATGCAGAACGGGTTGAGGAAATTATTTTTACGCGCGGGACAACTTCATCTATTAACCTTGTGGCCAGCAGCTATGCACGAGCGATATGTAAAGAGGGCGATGAGATTGTTGTCTCCGCTATGGAACACCACAGCAATCTTCTTCCTTGGCAGCAAGCAGCAAAGGCGACGGGGGCAGTATTGAAATATATACCGCTGCAAGCCGATGGGACATTTTCGATCGAAGAAGCAGGGAAAACGATCACAGATCGCACGAAAATCGTATCTGTTTCACATATTTCCAATGTATTGGGTGTTGCCAATCCAGTGAAGCAAATCGCGGCAATCGCCCATAAGCATGGGGCAGTCGTCATGGTAGATGGAGCTCAGAGTACCCCCCATATCAAGGTGGATGTGCAAGAGCTGGATTGCGATTTTTATGCCTTTTCGGGACATAAAATGTGCGGGCCAACCGGCATTGGGGTGTTATATGGAAAAAAAGCTTATCTCGAGCAAATGGAGCCGATTGAATTCGGTGGAGAAATGATTGCTGGTGTAGGTCTGTATGACGCAACCTGGAAGGAGCTCCCGTGGAAATTCGAAGGGGGCACGCCAATTATCGCAGGCGCAGTTGGCTTGGGCTCGGCTATTGATTTTCTTGAGCAAATCGGGCTGGATGTCATCGAAGCGCATGACAAGCTATTGACCAGCTATGCGGTAGAACGAATGAAGCAAATCGAACATTTAACGATGTATGGTCCGGAGGAAGGTCGGTTTGGACTGGTGACGTTTAATTTGGGCACGATCCATCCGCATGATCTGGCTACGGTTTTGGACTCGTACGGCGTAGCGATTCGTGCCGGGCATCATTGCTGTCAACCGTTGATGAGACATTTTGGAGCCAGTGCTACGGCTCGTGCCAGCTTTTATTTATATAATACGGAAGAGGATGTAGAGCAACTTCTTTTTGCACTGAACAAAACGAAAGAATACTTTAGGGAAGTGGAATAAGATGAGAATTCATTACTTGCAGCATGTTCCATTCGAATCGCCTGAACGAATATCGGATTGGGTTAGGGACAAAGGCTATAAGTTAACGGGCACTTTATTATACGAAAGCACGCATTTCCCACTTCAGTCGGAGTTCGATATGCTTGTCATTTTGGGCGGCCCGATGGGGGTGTACGATGAGGAGAAGTTTCCATGGCTTGTCCGTGAAAAGGCGTTTATTAAAGAAACGATCCGGCAGCGGAAGATGGTACTCGGCATATGCTTGGGCGCGCAACTGATTGCTGAAGCGCTTGGCGGAAAAGTATACAGAAATCACTATAAGGAAATGGGCTGGCATCCTGTAAAAATGACTGAAGAGTCTCAGAGTTCTGTATTTTTCAAACAATTTCCGAAGGAGTATGTTCCTTTTCATTGGCATGGAGATACGTTTGAATTACCTGATGAAGTCAAGACGGCTGCAATCAGTCTTGGTTGCGCTAATCAGGCATTCGAGTATAGTGGTCATGTGATTGGGCTGCAATTTCATCTGGAGAGCAGCAATGACAGCATCAAAAAGCTGATTGAATATTGTAGTGATGAAATCGAACCCGGTATGTACGTCCAACTTCCGGGTCACATGTTGGATCAGACGTCTTTCTTGGCTCATTCGAATACCATTTTGGTACATTTGCTCGATACAATGGAAAAAAATTATCGAACTCTTAATAAGGGTCAGGATTTGATTTATAAAAGCAATGTACCCTACCCTATTATTGGCGACTAAGCAAGTTTCGCCGGTAGCTTTTCGTTTACAAAAAGTTTTTGTTTTTAACCGTTGAAACTAATTGTTCCATAAATACACGGCTAGCTGCACATAAATGTTTATTCTTACGATATACGACTCCAATTTGTGTGGTGAGCACCGGATTTTGAATCGGAATCGTTCGGATTTGTGGATGATCAATATAATCCAAGTACCCTTTCGGCAGGACGGTAACGCCGACACCTCTGCCAACCATCGTGATGATCGATTCCATCGTTGTCATTTCCATCACTGGCTGGGGCGTGAATGCCAATGACCGGCACTGTTCATTAATCACTTGCCGTAAGAAATAGGAATTCGGCAATAGAACAGAAGGTGTTTCCTTTAAAATGTCAAGCGTCACAAACGATGCTTGGGCCAAGGAATGATCTACAGATACTGCAAGGGCAAGATATTCCTTATAAAGTGGGATAGTTTCAAGCTCTTCATGTTCCATTGGCAAGAATACAATTCCCAGATCAAGCTCATTTTGCAGAAGTCCGTTATA
Source organism: Paenibacillus sp. DMB20 (assembly GCF_000987955.1). Classification (GTDB taxonomy): domain Bacteria; phylum Bacillota; class Bacilli; order Paenibacillales; family Paenibacillaceae; genus Paenibacillus_AQ. The sequence continues at coordinate 25,596 of NZ_LAZU01000041.1, read as the reverse complement.
GATATCGCCGGTCCGCATCCCAAGCACAGAAAGCTCTACATTGGGATAACGGTTATGGAATCCCATCACCGTAGGAGGAAGCAAGTAATTAACAACGGTCAAGAGTGCGCCAATTTTCAATGTACCTCTCTTTAAGCCTTGTAGTTCACTGATTACTGCACGCGCCTGTGAGAGTTCATGAAACACATTGTAGCCGTGATGTTGTAACGCTTTGCCTGCTTCGGTAAGCATTGTTTTTTTTGCCGACACGATCAAAGAGAGGCATGCCGACCTCGTGCTCCAGCAAACGAATCTGCTGGCTAAGCGAGGGCTGGGTAATACCTAGTTTTTCGGCAGCACGGGTAAAATGCAGTTCTTGACTTAACGTCATGAAGTATTCCAATTGCTTCAGTTCCACTGGACTTCCTCCTTTTGTGTTGCTTTTATAATGATAGGAATTTTCTATTATTATACGATAAATGATATTGAATTACTAATGGGTTTTTAGCGGGAATTGTGAATGAAAAAAGGAGGTTTTTAATATGATTCAAACCGTTATATTTGACGTGGATGGGACTCTTCTTAATTCAGACCAAGCGATCATTCTAGCCTTGCAGCAGGTTTTAAGAGAAGAAAAGAACATGGAGTACCCAAGTGAAGAATTGATTCCTGTATTGGGGATGACTAGTGAGAATAGTATGAACCTCTTGGGGGTTCCGGATGTAAAGCATGCTGCTGCAAAGCTGACGCTTTATGTAAAAAAGAATACTTATCTGATGACCCTCTATCCCGGGATTGAAGATATGCTTAAAAAAGTTGGCCGGAAAAGGCATCCATACGGGTGTTGTTACGTCCAAAACACGCGAGGAATTCAAATTCGACTTTATGCCGCACGGTATTAGTGAGTACTTCTCGCACATTATTTGTGCAGATGATACGTCCAAGCATAAGCCTGAGCCTGATCCGTTAATCAAATATGTAGAGCAAACCAGAATCGACCCGACAACAACGCTTTATGTCGGAGATACCGTATTTGATCAGCAATGCGCGAACGGTGCTCAAATTGACTTCGCTATAGCGATGTGGGGAGCCAAGCAACCAGAACGCACTGTCGCAAATTACAGATTGAATCGACCTGATGACCTACTCCGCATTGTAGGTAATGATTACACGAATTGAAAAAAGATACAATATAGACTGAAATTTCAGCCTTTTGTTGCTGAAGTTTCAGTCTGCACAACCATTTGTGATTGAGAAACACTCATTATCATAGGAAAAACTAATCGTTATCATCCTGTAATTAGAATTGATCCTATGAAAGGAAGCGACTAAGATTTAATTATCAAAGATAATCACTTTATCTTCTACTATTGGAGGTATAGCCAAAAGGTAAGGCAAGGGTCTGCAAAACCCTCACTTCTGGTTCGAATCCAGATACCTCCTCCAACATCATTTTTTTCTGGAAGATACGAGGTGGAACAAAATGCAGAACAGCAGTGGAGCCTCAGGCCAGTCGTTAATAGAAATCCAACCCTGGAGAGATTGGATTTCTGTTATTAAACCAGGAATTTTGGCTTCTAATTTATTTTGTGCGTTTGCTGGTTATTGTCTTGCTTCAAGATTGAAGTTTGACGACATAACTTTGATATTCATTCTGTTTGGAACAACATTAGTTGTTGCGGCTGCTTCGATGTTAAATAACTTCTTGGATCGTGTCCGAGATTTAAAAATGGAACGGACCCGTGTTCGCCCGTTACCGAGCAGGCGACTGAAACCTCGAAATGTATTGATAGTTGGGATTATAACGGGGTTCGTTGGATTGGCTACTTTGTATATTTTCGTTAATCCATTAAGCGCAGCCTTGGGCTTCATTGGACTTTTTGTTTACGTAGTGATCTATACGGCTTGGCTTAAACCGACATCAACCTGGAGTACTTCAATCGGAGGTATTTCCGGATCTATGCCACCAATGATCGGCTACTGCGGTTTTTCAAATGAGCTGGAACTCGGCGCATGGCTTTTTATTCTTGTTTCTTTTTTTTATGGCAGCCACCGCATTTTTGGTCACTTGGGATTTTAAAAAAAGAAGAATACCGGGCAGCAGGATATCCGCTACTTCCCGTTATAAAAGGTGTATATCGCACAAAAATACAGATGCTACCGTATGTTGTGAGCTTATTTTTCGTTAATTATTTGTTATTTGATTATAACTACGTTGGTGTAGGATATTTGATCGTTTCTGGTGCGCTGTTAATAATTTGGTTGATCGCATGTCTACATGGGTTGATTACAAAAAAATGAAGCGAGATGGGCTTCAAACAACTTTCGACTCTCTCTTTATTTCCTGACGTTTTCTTTGTTGATGATGATATTTGAGATTGCTCTATTTTAGTCATCTGATTGGCATAGGTGCAGCTTTCGGCACATTTAATATGTAAGCGAACTTGCTCTATGTTATCTCTACCTTGAAGGATAATGGCAAACCAGATCGAAAGACTGGGACGCAAAGCCACGGGTCTTCTGCTTAATGCAATGATCGCCGGGTTCCCCTCTCGAAATACACGATGCTGAGAAACAGATGCAGCTCGGAGGAGGCTGTGTCTGTTTCTGTTTTTAAAGTGGAAAAGAGGTTATTATTTATGGATAGATTGGAGAATTATTCAAGAAGAGATTAAAGAATTGATTCTTAGAGAGAGCCGGAGCATAAAAAGTATTACTGGCTGACAGTGACCATGATTGGCAACAACGTCACGCTACGTTAATCAATTCTGAACCGGATATGAAAGTATCGAATTGTTTCAACAAAAGAAACAGCGATTCAAGCAAGTATGCAATTACAGATAGAGAAACGGGCAGGATAGCTCAATAATTTCGCGAATATCTACATTATGGAGTAATTCACGAAGTTCGTGGATAAAGACGTTAGACGAAATTAATGCGAGATAATAACACAAAAATTACAGGAGGATCTCATGTCAATAAAGATAATAAACGGGACAAATGATGAAGCGAATTATGTAAGGAATAAACTTATTGAGTTCAATTCAAAGCAAGTACCAAACGGAACTTATGAGGAAATTAATTTGTGTTTAAAGGATGATAAAGACGAGATTATAGCCGGCCTCAATAGTGCAATATGTTGGAATTGGATGGAGATTGATATTTTATGGGTAGAAGATGACCATCGTGGACAAGGCTTCGGAAGAAGATTATTGGAGGAAGCTGAACGAATTGCAAGAGCAAAGAATTGTTCATTCATTAAGTTAAACACCTTCAGTTTTCAAGCACCAGTATTCTATAAGAAGTATGGATATTACGAAATGGCAGTAATTGATAATGCTCCTTTAGGTAATAAACACTATTACTACAAGAAAGATCTAAACTAGTTTTCAGTAATTCGAGGGTGCATTAACATCGTCTAACAGCGTATAGATGTATTATACTACAGAAGGGAGAGAAACAAATTAAGACGACAAGAACATACACGCTTAATAGCCGCGGAGCTTGCGGCTTTTTGTATTTTAACGATATATGTTCTTGTCTAAAGCCGACGACAAGAACATATTCCCATTGAAAGTCGCTATTTTATCGGCTTTTTGCTCTTATCGGTTCAAGTATTTGTCCCGAGTCGAGGACAAGAACTTTGCCCGATTGCCGGAAAGGACAAGAACATGTTCCGATTACCGATTTGACGCATATCTAATATAATGTGCCTCTCCTGACGCGGGTGTAATGATGGTTGCTGCAAGAGGCATGAAGTCCGAGCTCGGACAACGCGCCCAGGCAACGATAGAAAGGGAGAGTGCGAGCACGGTAAGTGCAGATTGAGCACTATCCAGCCAGACATGATGGCGAGCTTGAGCTTGGCCATGCCATGATTTTGAATCCGGACTGGGTCGCTATGGTACAAAGCGTGGCAGAATGGAAAAAAGTGGCCCGCAACTTTTTTATCGGTTATATCGTCATTACCATAAGACACCAGTAGAAGAGGGGATAGGAACAAAATGAATAAGGCTTTATCAGGGCTGGTATTCGTTTTGGTAATGATGATCAGCTTACCGGGCCAGGGATCTATGGAGCAGGCTTCCTTGGAAGTAAGTTTTCAGGACGAACAGTTGGAGCAAGCAATAAAAGAAATTTTAAAAAAAGGATGAAAATGCGGCTGTTACACAGAAAGATATGGAACCATTAACATTACTTGATCTTTCAAGACGAGGAATTAAAAGCATTCAAGGCTTGCAATATGCTTCCAATGTGACATATCTTGACTTGTCCAATAATGAAATTGACGATATTACGCCACTCAAGCCATTGACTAAGATTCGCGAACTTGATATTGCGGACAATCAGATCGCTTCAATTCAGGATTTGTCCGCCATGACGGATTTGGAAATGTTGATCGTAAACCGGAACCAAATTTCGTCGATTGATGTGATCAAGCAGCTTGGGCGTCTGCATACATTCGAAGCGAACGATAATCAAATCTCGAATATTACGGCATTATCGTCGGCCACCGAATTAACATGGTTACAACTGAACGGGAACCAGATCGCGAAAATTCAGCCCTTGAGCAGATTAACCAAGCTAAAGAATTTGGAACTAGCGAGCAATCGATTCTCGGACCTGAGTCCACTTAAACCGCTATCCAAAAGTTTAATGAGCCTTAACATCGGAAGCAATCGAATTTCGGATCTCCGTGCGCTTGAAGGGATGACGCTAATGAGGGCTCTTTCCGCGGAAAACAATCAGATCAAGAAACTAGATCCACTGAAAAAAATATCTAACCTGTCTTCCTTGAATCTAAACTCTAATTTGGTTTACAATCTTGAGCCTTTGAAATCCCTAAGCGAACTTCATTATTTACATCTAGCGGATAACCGTGTATGGAATTTGAATCCCATTCGAAATCATACGTTCGATCCTCCTCATTTTGACACGGGAGCAATTAGATACGCGTTGGATTTAAGCGGTAACTATTTGGATTTAAGAAGTACGACCAAAACGTATCAACTTCTCAATAAGCTTGGTGGAGATGGGTCTTCCCAACTGAAAGCCCAGCGATTAGTGATCGGGAGTAGAACTGCTTACGTAGGAGAGAGTTCCTTTAAGTTAAGCGAAGCCCCGTTTATTGCATCGAGCCGCACTTATGTCCCGATTCGATTTGTATCCGAGCGATTGGGTTCGAAGGTAGGGTGGAACCAAAGCAAACAAGAGGTAACGATCAGCAAAGACAACACGACGATCCGTTGGAAAGTGAATGAGAAGAAAGCAAACGTGAATGGAAAAACCGTTTCATTTGATGCGCCGTTACTGTTGAAGAAGAATAGTTCGTTTATACCCGTACGCTTAGTGTCCGAGCTGTTAGGATCCCCCGTAGAATACATGGCGAATCCCAAAACGGTAATCATATTTGAGCAAAAATAGCTTCATTACGTACTGCCTGATCCCTCCGGCATAATTTGCTGGAGGGTTTTGTTTTAAAAAAAACAAGAATTGAGTTAGGGTCAAGGATATAATGGAACCGTGGGAGGAATCATCTATGAAAAAAACAATAATCGCACTAACACTTTCTTTAGTGTGTACCTTACTACTCGGTAATCCAGCGATAAGCTTCGCCAATAACCTTTCGAATACGGTTGACAATGGAAAAATTGAAAATGGACGAATGCTGATTCCATTACGTGCTGTTTCAAAGAGATTCAATTCAGAAGTGACTTGGAACCAGGCAAAAAAAAAGCATTTCGATTATTCGTGGCAAACGAGATCTATTGCTGCATGTTAATTCTCGCACTGCTTTATTAAATAACGCTGCTTTCAGCCTTGATGTGCCAGCAAAAATTGAAAATGGAACAACTTATGTACCAGCACGTGTTTTTGCTGAAGCCTTTGGCGGTACAGCGCTGTGGTCCGAACAAGAACGAAAAGCAACCATTACGATCGGTCTGCAACAGGTCTTTATCCATACAGAGCCGCACAAGCATTGGAGAATGAGTCAAGAGAGAATAAACGTACTTAATGAAAAGATAAATGAAGCCACCGATCTGTCAAGCTATTCGCAAATCCGAACACATTTCAGACCTTATTTCACGGACTCCTTTATAAACAAGATTATTTACAGTAATGGCATTAAAAATAACGCTATACTAACAAAAAAAGGCCGATATTACCTACAGTAGTACCACAGCGGCGAGAATGCACCAATCGGCTTACTTTGAAAGCGGTCCTATCAATCTCGAGCTCGTTGATCGATATGTATTCTATAGATTTGTTGATAACCAATGGAAGGTAGACGATGTGAACGTGGGCAGACAAATTATTGCGCCATAATACGGACGAGGGCAGGATTTTGGCTAGATGAATTAAGATGTCGTTGGATGATATCTTCACAGGAGGTTTTTGAAACAGCCGATCCACGGGGATCGGCTGCTTTTGTTCAGCTAACGGGCAGTTTAATTCAGTTATGGTGTGGTTTTATGGTTATATAATTTTATTTGAAATGATATAGCCCGGCGATGGAACTCGCCCAACAAATTGGGCAGACTCATGGGGAACTTCATCGTTATGGGGCCCTTTATGAAGTATATTCATGCTGGCAATGGACAACGCTTAAGGTTAAGTATCATCTTATGCAGGCAGGTCATCGCTTCTTGAAATTTGAACTAGGACGTTGCTTACTGAATGAACGATTGATGGAATCCGGAAAGTCAGCGGAATGGCTGGCATTGAAGTAAAGGGAGATTAATGGAATAAGTGGTGGTAGGTTGCATTAAGACTACAAATGTGATCCATTAAGCTAAGCTAACGCAGGAGTGTTTGACACCAAATACAACAAACAAATGTCGAGAGACAAGAACATAGTCCTATTGAAAGTCGCTATTGTAGCGGCTTTTTTTATTTTATAGGTACAAGTTCTTGTCCCGAGCCAAGGACAAGAACTTGGTCCGATAACCGATTAGACAGAAATCTAATTAATAATCGTCAGCTACTCTGGTTCCAAACTCACGCACCTCGCATAAACAGAACGTCTTCTGCTCATATACGTGGAAAACGATGATGGAAGAAATCTAAGAGGGAAAAGGGCAAGTTACGGCAAAGTGTACAAGTTCTTGTCCTTTAATGTCAGGGAACAAGAACTTGTACCGATTGCCGTAAAGGACAAGAATATGAGCCGATTGCCGATTAGATAAGTATCTAACTGGGTTTCCATGCAATCTCATTAAGCAAACGGGCAGGATTGCGCGGCTCAAGGGCGAATAGAATAAGCAAAAAACTGCTTTTATCTAAATCAGAAATGGAAGGATGAGCTGAGCAGTATGAGCCTATCGGCAACAATCAGCAATTTGGAAAACGGCAAACATCAGCACATCGTCGTTTATGGAACCAGTCTAACCGAAGGCGGCGCTTGGGTCAGTGGATTAAAGGAGATTCTGGATCGCCGGTTTCCGGGGCAAGTTAAGTTGACTAACAGCGCCAAAGCTGCACAATGGTCGGGCTGGGGACTTGAAAATTTGGAGGAACGTGTAATCGCTTTCGCTCCCGACGCCGTTTTTCTGGAATTCGCTATAAACGACTCGTATTTGCCTTATCAGACGAGTGTTACGAAATGCGGTGAAAACCTGAATGCTCTTATCGATCGAGTTCATGCTGCCAACAAGAATTGCGAAATTCTGTTGATGACCATGAATCCACCGGTTCGGGAACACCTAGAAATTCGTCCTCTGATTGAGCAATATTATCAGGTGTATAGAGATACGGCTCGTAAGCGCGGACTTTTGCTCATAGACCATTACCCGGTTTGGCGGAGAATGTTAGACGTAACCCCCGCCGAATTCGATCGGCTTATTCCGGATGGAATTCACCCTTCGGACGAGGGATCGACTAAAATAACGCTTGCCGAAATCGTTAGGACCTGGTTGTAGTAACATGTGATATAAATCATTGGAATAGAAATCATTACGCTAACGGGAAACGATAGTTCAATAAAACAAGAAGCAATTTAGTACACCATTCAGAAGAAATTGTGAAAGCTTGTCGGGGGACAAGATTATGGTCCCATTGAAAGTCGCTAATTGTTAAAACACAATGACAAGAACTAATAACATTCCCGACTTATGACAAGAACATTGTTACATTCCCAATATGATTTCATCAACGGCGGCAGACGCCCTTTTATTAAACTAACGGGCAGGATAGTTCAATCGTTTCTCGAATATTTTCTGACTTAGAAAATTTTATAAACTTTGTCCAATTTAAAGTTATCTGAAAGATACACAAATCTTATAAGTGAGGGTGATTCGTTTGAAGCAAGGACTCATTGTGTTGATGAACGGAACTTCAAGTTCAGGGAAGACTAGTATTTCTATGGAGCTGATGAATCAGAAAGAGATTCTTTTCCATCATTTATCAAGTGGTTTAATGAGTGTCTTGATGTATTTTCTGATCAGCCTACATTATTTATAGGTGTAATATGCTCGAAAGAAGAACTCATAAGAAGAGAGCAAACAAGAGGAGATAGAAAGATTGGACTAGCAGCTTCACAGTTCAGCAAAGTATATTGCATTGATGAATATGACCTTGAAGTAAATACTGAAGAGTTGAATCCAAAAGAATGCGCCGAAAAAATATTAAGTTTTATTAAGTCCAATAAGGAGTACTCGGTATTTAAGAAATTAAGTAAAAGAAATGTTAGTGTTTCCTAGATGGCGTATCCATCAGATAACACCATATTTTCAAGCATTGGGGCTATCGCCCCTGGGCCTGCCCGAGGGATTTCGGAATTAAGCTAACGAGGAACGATAGTTGAATGTACTCAGCGGCAGCCGGTCATGTGATCATCCAGTATGAAGTTGAAAGGCACGAATCCCGAGACACATTCCAAAACACCAAAACACAACAAACAAGGAGCAAGATCCACGAGATCTTGCTCCTTCTACACTTAGGGAGAGAAAATGTCGAGGGACAAGAACATGGTCCATAGAAAGTCGCTAATTTAGCGGCTTTTTTGTTTTATCGGTACAAGTTCTTGTCCCGATTGCCAAAAAGGACAAAACATGAGCCGATTACCGATTAGATAAGCATCTAACTATGTTTTCCATGCAATTTCATTAATCTAACGGGCAGTTTTGCGTAATGGGTGGTCATTATTATCAGGCAGATGGGGAATGTTACCTTTATAATAATGTGGAGGTATAAATCTGATATGAAGATGTTTTGTATGCTGCTTGTAGTGGGAATAGTTTGTTGCTATAATTCTCTAACAGTTGACGCCACAGAGGGACCAGAAGTGTTTGATATTAAAAAAAGGTGAGATCGTACTTACCCTCCCCAATTCAAATTCTTTACAAAACCAAGTTAAAAACTGGTTGTCTTCATCTGTAAGCGGTATAGCAGGGGCATTAAGAATCGAACCAAGCGATGGCATAGCGATTAAGTTCCCGCTTACTCCTCCTTACATAGTTCAGAATAAATGGATAACGGGAACAGTTACGGAAGTAGTTATTTTTGTTGGGAAGATACAAGCTTATAATCCAACCATGCTGGTTTTTACTAAGGAAAATAATTTTGTGGCTGTCTATATTAAAGGCGACACTTTAAAAACATTTCTTAAAGAAAACAATCTATACAATTCAGAATTATATTTAGGTGACACTCCATTGCACTAACGGGACACGTTAGTGCAATTTAACACAAGGAGAGCAAGATAAGCGATTGGCTGTTTTTTATCGCAATTTAATCCAATTGGTCAATGAATATTTAACTAGGTTTAAGAAGTTAAAAGGATAAGGGTTAATGATGTGCCAAATGATTACGTATGGGGAATTTTCGTTGTTGCTGAAACAACTGCTTTTCCAAATTCTTTCCAATAGGTGTTTATGCCACTCGTGAGTTAGCCGTGAAAAAAGCGTTTAAAAAAGAGCGCTACCTAGATATGAGACTGACTGCAATTCGAGGCTATGCAAAGTATGCGACTGAAAAAGAAGTAGAGAAACTGATGTCTAAATTCATAGAAATTCTGATGAAGCGTCCTAAAAGCACCCCTTATAACTTTCAAGAATATGAGCTGCTTCGTTCTGCTTTTGGGCTACCGTATTTAGTAAATCAATATGGATATGCTTGTTTTATTCAGGCATATGAGCAGGAAGAAAAACAATATAATGCCATGCCAGATGCTTTCAAAGGACATTTTACTTTAAATGAAAGAGGGGATATTGTCCAACTTCGCTCATTAGGAGAAAGCAAAAAAGACGCTTGATGAATTTAGGAGCAGAGGTAATTGAAGTTTGAAAGGAAGTGACACTAATGATAAAACAACATCTGTTATTTAAATTCAACAGATTCTCAGCAAATGAAGTTTTGACAGCATGGGAAAACGCGGATAAATCAAAAGATGTAATACTATTAGAATCTGCCAATTCGGATTGGTCAATAGAAGTAGACGGTATCCAAAATATCTCTCATCAAATGTTTGAACACTTTCTATCTAAAATTGATCTATTTGATAATGGAGTGCAGCTTTATTGTAAAGAGGTCTATGAAAACAGTAATTTTAAAATAGAAAATTTTATCGTGTCCTTACAGTGGATTTCATTACTTGAAAACTCTATTACAATGGGATATTGGGGAGATTATGTAAACGTAGAGTTAAGATCCAACATAGAGTGTGATAATGGCATCTGGAAGCAGAAAGACATCTATTATCAATAGTAGCAAGATGCTTATACAAACATGTGTCGGGTGACAAAAACATAGTAACATTAGAAGCCGCTGATTAGCGGCTTTTTGTATTTATGTTATTAAGTTCTTGTCAAATCACAATGACAAGAACTTGATAACATTCCCGACAGATGACAAGAACATTGATACATTCCCGATATGATTTTATCGACGGCGGCAGACGCCCTTTTATTAAACTAACTGGCAGGATAGTTTAACTCTTCGGTGAAAAATCAGAGTAGAAATTCGTTTTGTATGATAATTTTTTAATGATCCAGCCGTCTTCATAGGTATCAGTCTTCTAGTGCCGTGGATCAACAGGAGCTCTGGCTCATTGAGGATTCATGTATGTATGCGCAAGCCGAATTTGCCATATGAAGCACCGTACATCAAACGGGAACGGCCCCCGGCAAACAGCTGGGCGATGCATCCAGCGCTTCTTGAAGCAGGACCTCGGTTCAAGCACCTCTCTCGCAGGGAGCAATTGAAAGTGCTTCGGCTGGGACTTCAATATAAGCGTACATCCGTGTCAGCCATAAAAGACATGGTTCATAAACACTTGAACAACAAAGCTCTGATATAATAGCAGATAGCAGACATCTATTTTTTTATGGAGGTGAGGCTATTGAAAACAATCGGGGTAGGATTCTTACATGCATGGCTCTATGCAAAGCCAGTGAAGGATATGGCAATGCTTTGCATAGAGATTAGGAACAATCACATTGCCAACGACGAATCGTAATATTCTTCTAACTGGCTTTGCACCTTATTGATTTATTAAATAAGGAGTGAGGCACGTGAAATATTCAAAAGCCGAGTTTATTTTTCCGGAAGAATTGCTTCGTATCATTCAAGAATACGTTCAAGGCGAATTGGTTTATATCCCAAAACCCAAAGAGGCACACTTAAAGTGGGGCGAGAAAACACGTAGCAAAAGTATGGTCTCTGCTCGAAACGCCGAGATTCAATCCCTATTCCGCAATGGAGTCAGCATAAGGGAGTTGGCGGATCGGTATTTCTTGTCCTGCGAAAGCATAAAGAAAATTATTTATAAAAAGAACTAATGAATCCGCTAAATCGTCATATCGACGGTTTAGCGGATTTTGTGCAAAGATGAATTAAATCAACTTATACATAGCAACCGCACCTCTAAATCGATAGACTCTAGTTGAGGTTGTTGTGATGAAGGACGGCCGGTTCATACGAAGGGGTGTAACGAATGAACGAAATCATAAAGAAGAAGCTGCTGGACAAAAATGAACTGCTGATCAACATGGTGATCGAACGCGCAAGAAGAGATTTTCTAGACGATATCGCAATTATTGGGCTTACTGGTTCGTTTAGCACCGGAGACTTTCACGAGAAGAGCGATCTTGATTTAATTATCATTAATAATACAGAAAGGGGATGGGAAATATCCGATTGCTTCATCTTAGATGACGTTGGCTATGACATCTATTGCACGCCATGGGATACAAGAATACACGCGCAATCCATCTTAGAGAGTCCTAACGTATCGAGCCTAACCGAGCTCAAAATTCTCTATTATGCAAAGCCTGAGGATTTGGAGAAATTGAACGACTTTAGGCAAAAAGCTCTTGATGCGCTTGCTGAGCCGATAGGAGAAGCGTGTCTTAATCGAGCAAAAAAATGGATCGATCTGGCTAAGCAAGCATACAGCGATACGATGCTGGGTGATAATATCGGTTCAGTGCGACATGCATCTGCCGGCGTTCTGTACAATCTGGTCAATGCTTTGGTCAGCATGAATAACACATGCATCAAACGAGGAATCAAGCGATATTTAGAAGAAATACGCTCGTATCGCTATGTTCCGGATGATCTCGAATCCTTATACATGTTAGTCATCGAAGCTCATACCATTGAGGATATCCGAATTACTTCATTTAATATGTTGAATAGCGTTACGAGGTTACATAGCAAGATGTGTGATAACTTCATTGTTAAACCTGCTCCGACTTTTGATAATCTGAAGGGAACTTACGAAGAATTGTGGTGCAACTACCGCAATAAAATCTTGAACAGTGTTAAAAACGAACGATGCATCCTATGCCTTTCTTTCGGCCTTTGGAGCACAAGGATATCTTGATGAAATGGTTGCGGAGAAAGGAACCAAGAAATTTGATCTCATGCAGTACTTTGATGCAAGTGATTTACCAGTAATGAAAGAGAAGTTCCTTGAAATGATGGATGAATATGTAGACGAATATGGTAAGGTCGGCAGAGAAGTCAAACGTTTTACAACCTTCGAGCAATTATATGCCCATTATATCAATCATTGATCTTATATCCCAGTTCGTAATAAGTCCGCGGAAACGTGACTGTTGACAATCTATCCAATAAAATAGGATTTTTGAAGGGCCGTGTAGAATTAGTTTCTATACGGTCTTTTTCATTTGGAGGAACGGCTAAAGAGTTTTTACATAAAGAGTTTGAACGAGCAAAAAGGCGGAAGCATTACGCTAACGGGCACTATTTTCGCGCAATCCGTACTCTGTCAAAGGCAGGCGAGTCCTTGCAGGTAGTCCAAGAAAAGCTTAGCACCATGTCAGTCGAAGAAATTCGTAAAATCGGGGAACTCATGCCCTTTTATCAGCCCAACAATAATCATGAAACGGTCAAGGTCAACGATGATGTACTGATCACGTTGAGTCCTCGAATTCCCGTAGAGATAAAGGAAAGGGTAATTAACTCTTTGTCCCAAATCCTTAAAGGAGGTAGCACCGAATGATGAAAACCAGCATCAGATACATCTGGGGCCTTCGGGTCAGTGTAGCGATATGATTGTTAAAGAGAAGGATTTATTTGGAAACCGCAAAGATGATGGGACAAGGTTTATTAAAATTTAGCGATTCAGCTAACGAGGAACAATAGCGCAAAAGGAGGGATATGAATTGGACGCCGAATATCTAATATCTCAATTTGTAAAACAAATGACGGAAACGTTTGGTGATAACATTAAGTCCATTGTTTTGTGCGGAAGTTATGTACGAGGAGATAATACCGAAGATTCTGACATGGACATTTATTGTTTATTTGAAAATTTAACATCATGGGAATTGATAACGACTGGTGAGATTGTTGGAAAACTCCCTTCTCTATATAATAAATTTGAATTGAATCTCCAATGTATGACGGTGGATGAATACACTCGTCAAGGGTTTGGCAGAGCCTTTGTTACACCAATTAAATATTTTGAATCAAAAGTGATGTACGGTGAAGACTTTGGCACAAAACCTTCCAAAGGAGAATTTATTCCTTTGTTTGAAAATATCATTTCTGAAGTCATAATGAGTATTCGACATTATATAACTGCACAAGAACCTGTGGAAAATTTAGTGGATGGACGACTTAAAAGATGGGTGTTGAAACCCTTGTGTGTGGCTTTACGAATTGAGCGATATATAATAATTCAAAACTACCCACGAAACTTTAAGGAACTCTTAAATCTGTCCTTAGGTTTACCACAAACCAAAGCAGTAGAATGGGTTCTCGATAAAGAGAAGTTTAATCAAGATATTACCTTAGCACCAACAGATGTACTTATAGCATTATTAGATATAGCTACAGGAATATCAAAACGAGTAGCCAACTTCAAAGAATGCTCTTGATTATAGATAAAACACAGGGGTTCTATCCAATGAAACCACTCCATGTCGGGAGTGGCTTTGTCTTTGTAGACTGATGTAAATATTGTGGTCAAACTTTACTTGTGTTTAGATACATTACGGTGAACCGTACATAGATAAGAGACTAGGTCGTTAAGCTAACGGGACACGATAGATCAATAAAGGACAGAGAAACGGCAGCCAATCCAACGGGCAGGATAATTAACTGTTCTTGCCGAAGATAGGGACAAAGGTTGTCGGGGGACAAGAACATAGTCCCAATGAGAGTCGCTATTATAGCGGCTTTTTTTGTTTTGTCGGTACAAGTTCTTGTCTCAAAGCCGAGGACAAGAAGTTGTACCGATTGCCGAAAAGGACAAGAACAAGTTCCGATTACCGATTTGATAATTATCTAACTATATTTCATTAAGCTAACGGGCAGTTTAGTGGAGTGTCGATCGATTGTTTTCCCCGACTTACAGTAAAATCTTTTACAATAGAATTAAAATATATGCGGGAGCTTGTGGAAGTAGGCTGAGAGTAATCTGTAATTGAAAGTAACACAATGGTCATCAAGAGATTTCCTCCAAACAGCAATATCATCCATAAAGCTACGATTTAACACAGAAGGGAGTTGGAGACATGCTTTTGTTAATCTATGCATTTTTCTGGTTTATTTGGTTTTTGATTGTTGTTCTATATTATTTATGGACAGCTTTATTCTGGTCGATGATATTTCGTGCCCAAAAATTTGAAAATGAGGGGAAACGTACAATCTCAGGTTTTGTCACTTTGGCCTCCATAGCCTTGAACATATTTTTCCTGAAATTAATTTGCTATTTTACGGATACTCAGAGTTTGTTCCAATTCACTAAAATTACCTCAACTTGTTTTACAGTTGCATTTATTTATATCGTCGTATTAGGAATTGCAACCATTCCATTTATCAAAAAAGACGGAGCAAATTTGCTGAAGCTAGCCCTATATGGAAAAAAGAAGAAAAAGAAATAGTAAAAAAAACAACCAGCTGCAGTCGGCCACAAAGATCTGTCGGGGGATTAGAGCATGATCCGATTACCGATTAAACAAGCATTTAACTACATTTCACTGCTCTAGTTCATTAAGCTAACGGGCAGGATAGTTGAATCGTTTCTCGAATATTTTATCAGTTGAGTAATTTAACAAAATTTGTTGAAATGAGGGTGATTCGTTTGAAGCAAGGACTTATTGTGTTATTGAACGGAACTTCAAGTTCAGGAAAGACTAGTATTTCTATGGAACTAAAAAAATCAGAAAGAGATTCCATTTCATCATTTATCTATAGATGATTTTTTCGGTAATTACAATCATTTTATTGATAATACATATCCAGATATGGAACCTACAAGAGAATTGGATGATCAAGTTGTCGCAGAAATACTTTTTGATCCCATAGCCTCAGTATACTATGCAACCATTAAATTGTTCTCCGAAATGGGTTTGAATGTCATCGTTGATACCGTCATCGAGAACGACAAGCGGTTTAATGATTTTCATGAGTTACTTTCTGATTTTCCTATATTGTTTGTAGGCGTATTATGCTCGAAAGAAGAACTCACAAGAAGAGAGCAGAGCAGGGGAGATCGATTGATTGGACTAGCACATTCCCAGTTCGAAAAAGTATATTCCTATAATGAATATGATCTTGAAGTAAATACGGAAGAGTTGAGTCCAACCGAATGTGCAGAAAAAAATATTGAGTTTTATTAAGTCCGATCAGGATTACTCTGTATATAAGAAATTAAGTAAAAGAGAGATTAGTGTTTCATAGAAGGCGAACCCATCAGAAAAAACATATTTAAGCATTGCGGCTATAAATTTGTATAAATAGTAAGAATGTAAATAATAAAACTAAGCGAAGGGTTTATGAATTGTTCAAAAATAACTTATGTTAGTGAGATGGATGCAAAAACGGCGGTTTTTTGAGCTAATTTTATTACGCTATATTTATATAGCTTAGCCTAGATTTTTACAAGGAATAAAATAGATGGTTATGTTCTTAATGTTTCAAGAGGCATAATATGTTTATTCATCAAAAATAGAGACTGACCGATATATACTAGAAACACTTTATTGAAAAAAGATCTACTATGGTAAAAACGTCTATGATCGGATGTCCAACTTTATACAGTAAAATTAGACCATAATCCAATATTAGTCTTGATTTATTAAACGGAAGCTTATGAGACTAACATAAACTAAAAAAAATTTTTATGCTATGGGGGCAAGTACAATAATAAAAAAATACCCTTTTGAGATTGTGAGATGGAGTAGTTACATGGACAGATCTACAAAATTGTTATTTGTTATAGTTTTGATGGTAGTGCTCTATATTCCTGCATGTTTTTTTAACGTATATGCTTTTCTTCAATGTAGTTAATTACGTTGATACTGGAATATATTACAGGTTTGCTACAGAAGATAAATTTGCAGAGGATGTATACTTCTCGGAGAAAGTCGATTCTCAAACGAAAGTACTTACCACTATAAAAACGATTCTAGATTTACAGAACAAGGAGGTTCCCTCTACTAAACAACAGCTGTTTTCAGATCTGCTAGCAGATGAAGATTTACTCAAGGAAGAGTTAGTGAAGAATGATGCATTCATGAGTTACTTGAATAATAAACACTTGGATATATCTAATGTTATATTTTACATGAAACAATTATCGAATTTAGATTCCATTATCTTAAGTGGATCATTTTTACTTCGTAGCGCTTATATTTATTTTTTATATTGTATATTAAATTTAAATTCAGGATAGGTTTGTATTGGATTGCTGGAGGAGTGTATGTCTTCTCAAATTTAACTTTATTTACATCTGGTATATTTGGCAATTTATTTTATCCGTTCATGTCTTGGTTCGGCAATATGATTAATCAGGAAGTTGTTTACAATGATTACGCGAAGACAATGAATATTCTTCTTCCTACAATAAAGGAAGCATTTTTTATCATATATCATCTTTGATACTATTGGACAGTATTATCAAGATCGTAAGAATAAAATAGAATCTAAGAAGATAAGAAACATATATTATTCAGTAAATTTAGCACTGGTGGGTCTAAAGAAAAGAAACAATTCAGCACTTAAAGTGAGTCAGTTACAAATCGATTTCATTGGTTTATGGAAATACTGCAAAAGCAACAAGAAAAGATCCTGAACTAAAAAGAAATCAAAAACATTATTGATGTTAACCTATCTGCATTTATAAATAAAAAAAGATTCCTTAAAAACTAGCAGAAGCCATAAAAAATACTTGAAGAAGTCAAATCAAGATTAACTCAATCGAAATCGGCAAAAGAATATATAGATGACACAGATACCTACATAATCACTAAAATTATGGATAACTCCGAGAGCACTAATTGTAGATTAGCTCGATGAGAACCGTTCTTGAAAAGTCGCTATTTTAGCGGCTTTTTTATTGTTATCGGTACAAGTTCTTGTCCCGAGCCAAGGACAAGAACTTGTACCGATTGCCGAAATGGACAAGAACATATTCCGATTACCGATTAGATGATCATCTAAATAATAAGCATATGTAGTTAAAACCTCAATAACACCATGATGCATGACAGTTTTTCACATTGTTATGGAACAACTCTTTGAGGAGAGGCGAACAGAGGCGGCTAGGTATGTCCATAAAGCGAATTATTGGTACTTGAACAAGGTGTGATATCAAACAATGTCGAATCTATTTAAGTAAATAATTGGGGGATGGAGATGATAGAAA
This sequence comes from Paenibacillus sp. DMB20, assembly GCF_000987955.1. Classification (GTDB taxonomy): domain Bacteria; phylum Bacillota; class Bacilli; order Paenibacillales; family Paenibacillaceae; genus Paenibacillus_AQ. The sequence goes on along the minus strand of NZ_LAZU01000041.1, from coordinate 7,499 downwards.
GGTGGGAGATTTTTGATAGAAACAAAACGTCTTATAATTAGAGAAATGGTGCAGTCCGATTATGATGCATTGTGCGGAATATTGTGTGATGAGGAAGTAATGCGTGCTGCTTATGAAAGTGCATTCAACTTAGAAGAAGCACAAAATTGGCTTAACAGACATCTTAAAAGATATGAAGAGTATGGTTTTGGACTTTGGGCTGTTGTATTAAAAGAAACAAACGAAATGATTGGTCAATGTGGCTTGACAATGCAAGGCTGGAGAGAAAAAGAAATTTTGGAAATAGGATTTTTGTTTCAAAAAGCGTATTGGCACAAAGGTTACGCAACAGAAGCGGCAATTGCTTGCAAGGAATACGCTTTCTCAGTTCTTAATGCAAATAGGGTTTATTCTATTATTAGGGACACAAATATAGCCTCTCAAAAAAGTTGCTGTTCGAAACGGTATGAATATTATTGATAAAGATACTAAGAATTTTAGGAATATAGATATGGAATTTTTTTCTGTATTCTGTAGAGCGAACAAAATGAGCATAATACAAAATAAAAAAACAATTGATAATGTAATATGCCTTTAAATGCTATTATGAAAGTCAAATTGATAAATTCCAAGTTTTAGAGATAATCTTGATTCTCAATCGTTTTCAATTGCGAATATAAAAAGTACGGCAGTTATGGCTAGTGAGGCTCCACTGCGAACAAGTTTCTGACCGAACTGTTTCGGACAAATCAAAGGCTGACGGAAGTCCTCCTGCTGACCGCTTTCCAGGTAATTGTCCAGCAACGCCCTCTCTCAGAAGCACACCTAGTGTTGTTTAAAGTTCTTGGTTCTTACGAATTGTGTTTTGGTGGATACCTATTCCTTCTGGATCAATAACCCATCAGCATTGGCTGAAAAATGAATTTGAGAAGTTTATCAACGAATGAATCCTATCTCTTTAACAAGCAATAACCTTCAAAGAAAAGGTCAGATTAACTAATCCCCCCTTATCAGAATTTAACACAAATGTTAATTGACGGAGCAAGTTGAGTGTGATAGCATTGGTTTAACTTAAAACGAAAAAGGCTATGATGAGAAATAGTAGGTATTAGGGATCTCACAGAGAGAAGATGGTTGGTGCGAATCTTCATTGATCTAATAGTGAAGCAGTCTCGGAGCTGTGAACCGAACAGAGGAATCTTAGTAGGCTTCAACGGAGTTCCACCGTTATTCAGGAAACAATATCGGAGATATCCCGTATTGATAGAGTGCAGAGAAATCTGAAATTAGGTGGTAACACGGACATAATAGTTCGCCCTAAGTTGACAAGAAATATGTCAGCTTAGGGCTTTTTTTGTTTTTATTTCTTCTCTTTTGAATATTTGCAAAATAATTTTCCGAGAATAAATAATAATTGAAATGGAGGTATTGAGCATGGTGAAAATGACACCAGATGAGTTAAGAAAATCATATATTGATTTTATGAAAGGAATAGGGGCTAGCCAAGTGCCCTCTTCTAGCTTGTTACCAGAAAATGATCCCTCAACGTTGTTTACAGGAAGTGGAATGCAACCTATGGTTCCATATTTATTGGGGGAAAAGCATCCGATAGGTAATGAGATTGCTAATATTCAGAAGTGTTTAAGGACAGTGGATATTGATGAAGTAGGAGATACGTCGCATCTGACATTTTTTGAAATGATAGGTCGATGGGAGTTTAAAGCAAATGAAAATAACTATAAGAAAAAGCAAATCGATGCTATTTGGAATTGGCATATTATCGAATTAGGAATTGATCCTGGCAGGCTGTATATCAGTGCTTTTATAGGAAGTGATGATTTGAATATACAGAAAGATACGGAAGCCATTCAAATCTGGTCAGAAAAATTTAAATCAGTTGGTATAGAACCTATCATTGAAGATGATCCCTATCAATATGGGGCATCTAGAGGTGGAAGAATATTCTTATACGATGAAAAAGAAAATTGGTGGAGTCGAGCCGGAAGTCCATTGGATATGCCTGTTGGTGAACCGGGTGGGCCTGATAGTGAAATGTTCTATGATCTTGAACCAGGCGGTGATTCACTGGATCATCCTGCTTCTGTAAGCGAGAGGTTTTTAGAAATTGGGAACAACGTATTTATGTGTTACAAAAAAAGAAGACACAGGATTTGTAAAAAATGCAAAATCCCAATATTGATTATGGAGGCGGATTAGAAAGGGTTGCAACAGCCCTTAATGGTGACAAGGATATTTATAATACGGCTTTCTTCCTTAATCCCAAGAAAAAAATTGATGGAGTTAAGTGGTAAACAATATACTGACGATTTAAAGTCGTTTAGAATCATACTTGATCATGTGAGAGCGGCTACTTTTCTAATTAATGATGGTGCGGAGCCAGCTAATAGTGATGCAGGGTATATAACAAGAAGGTTATTAAGAAGGGCGATTCGTGCAGGTAAAAAAAATAGGTATACAAGGAAGTTTTGTGGGTGATTTGTCTGAAGTTTATATTGATGAAGCAACAGCTTATGAAGATTTGATCGGTAATAAAAAAGAAAGTTATCGAAATAGTAAATAAGGAAGAAAATCTTTTCTATAGAACTTTACAGCAAGGAGAATTTGAAATACAAAAACATCTTAAGAATAAGGGTAAAGTTACAGGTGCAGATGCCTTTTATTTTTACGAAACATATGGGTTTCCCTTGGAGTTGACGGAAGAGTTTCTAACTGAAAGTGGATATAGCATGGAGGACAAGGCGTCTTATATAGAGGCGGCAAAGAAACATGCTGAAAAGAGCAGAACTGCTTCTGCGGGTAAATTTAAAGGTGGATTAGCTGAACATTCAACAGAAACAACAGCGCTGCACACGGTATCTCATTTATTACTTGCTGGTTTAAGGGAAGTTTTAGGTGATCATGTTCATCAACAAGGTAGTAATATTACTTCAGAACGATTACGGTTTGACTTCAACCATGATGAAAAACTTACGCCAGAGCAAATAGCTGAGGTGGAAAAGTATGTGAATGATGCGATTTCATCAAAAGCAGTTACCTATATTTCAGAGATGCCTAAAATTGAAGCGAAAGAAAGTAATGTTGAAGGGAATTTTTGGGATAAATATCCGGATATCGTTAAGGTGTATACAATCAAAGATAACAAAGGGAAAGTTTGGAGTCGAGAAGTATGTGGAGGACCTCATGTAGAAGATACAACAAACTTAGGAAAGTTCAGTATTAAAAAAAGAACAATCTTCTGCTGCTGGAGTTAGAAGGATTAAAGGAGTAATTAATAAAAACGCGGAACAATAGCTGATGTTTTAGGATTGCCATTTGTAACAACGTTATGAGTTGCCGGGAATCCATGATGAATGATAAATCCGGCAATCGGTTGGCGGTACCGGAGCACAGTATTCAAAGAAAAAGCAATTCGGATTAAATTGTCGAGGGACAAGAACATGGTCCCATTGAAAGTCGCTATTTTAGCGGCTTTTTTATTTTATCGGTACAAGTTCTTGTCCCGAGCCAAGGACAAGAACTTGTACCGATTGCCGAAATGGATAAGAACATGTTCCAATTTTCACATTGGTCAGGACTTTCAGAGGAAGAACTATTACAAAAGCCGAAAGTACGCTTGTCACTAAAAGGAGATACCTAAAATGGAACGTTTTACAAGAAGTTATTTCCCTGACACCCCGTTCCTGTTTTTTACGGGGAAGGGGGGCGTAGGAAAAACATCTGTTGCTTGTAGCCTATCAATAGCCATCTAAACAATTTAGTGACTACAAAAAATAAATTCGTATGTATCTTCCAAAAAAAACATATTTGTTTTCTTTTTAAAAATATATGAACCTAGCGTTAAAACACAATTGAAAAATTGCAAGCATCCAAAACAGTTTTGGGGTTCAGTTCAACTTTGTTTAAAATGAAATTAATTTTTAGCAGTAAAATCAATTAAAGTATAGCTTTTTTGATCAATTTTTTTATTAAACTAACAAAAATACTTGCAATACCTATTGTAGTACTGTACAGTACTAATTATGACAAAGGTAAAATTAATGAATCAAAAAACGTGTGATTGAAGTAGCTGCATCATTATTTTTAGAAAAAGGGTTTGCTTATACAAGCATGGATGAATTAGTTCGTGTAAGCAAAGTTTCAAAGTCTAATGTGTATTATCACTTCTCTAATAAGGAAGAATTGTTGGAAGGGGTAGTTGATTATTGGATTGAAATGTATCAATCTGCAATTGATGGCTTACTATCTCAAAACCAATTATTAGTTGAAGATCGTATCCAACTGTTTTTTAAAGCAATTATCACAAGGAGTGCAGACGAGAGAATATAAGGGGGAGCTGTCCGTTTATTACGCTTTATATTCAAAGTCCTACAAATGCCACAAAAGTAAAAGAGAAAATAGGTCTTTTTTTTTAATGGATTACAAACGAAAGTTTCTCATTACTTAAACAAGGGGTAGAGAATGGTGAATTTAGAAAGACAATAAATATTGACGAGGTTGCATCTCTTTTTTATTACAAATCTTGAAGGAGCGCTATTTATTTCAGAAACACTGGAGGATGCAACAGTAATCACGAAAACAGCAGATCATTTTTTTTAACTTGCTTCGGTAAAAGAAGCATTTTTTTTTTACATCAAATTAGTACTAAATAGTACTACAAGGAGGATTTTTATGAGAACAGTATTTTTTAACGGGTGGAACAGGTTTTATTGGAAAGCAATTAGTGAATGAATTAGCCAAAGAGGATGTGAACATTCTTCTTTTAGTGAGGTCGAAAAGTAAAGCAACACACATTTTTCAGGAAAGAGGCATCTTAAAAAAAGGCAGTTATGCAGTTTATTGAAGGTGATTTGACAAAAATAGACTTAGGTCTAAGTGCTGAAGATAAGGAGTTGGTATTGAAAACGGATGTGATTATTCACGCAGGAGGCTCCATGGATATTCAAGCGACAAGCAAAGAGGCAGCTTCTGTATTTTTGAATGGTGCCAAACATATTAGTGAATTCGCTAAAAGTATTCACCAATTGAAGGGCTTGCAGCAATTTATTCATGTTGTAGGTTATATGAGTCCCTTTGATGATAAAAATAGCAAGATTGCAATTGATGTGTTTAAAGAAGGAAACAATTATTTGAAAATAAAAAAATCCATATGAGAAAACAAAATTTTTTAGCAGATCTTTATATCCGTCAACAGGCATCAGCAGTAGGTTATCCGCTGTCTGTCATTAATCCGCCAACTGTGGTCGGTAGTAGTAAAACAGGGAGTACAGAGCAGATAGCAGGATTAGGTTTGCTTGTGACAAGTATGCGAAGAGGGCTCATGCCAGTGATTCCTGGAGGTAAGGGATATAGGTTGCCACTGATTTCAAACGATGAGTTTGCGAAGTTTATTGTGCAGGTTTTCAAATTGGAGCAGCCGGCTATTCAAACATATACACTTGTTGAAGACAAAGAGAACGATCCGAACATTGCTGAATTATTAAGTGTTATGTCGGTAAGTATGAATATGAGGGCACCAAAAATCTCTGTTCCAATGCCGCTTATGAAAACAATAATGAAAAGTGGAGTAAGTAAAATAACAAACATTCCTTCTGATGGACTGAATTTTATAACAAAACGAACATTTTCAAATGTTTCGGTGAAAAACATGAGGGGGGGAGATTGGTTTAAGAAGATGAGTGTCATGAACTTTTTCCCTGCCGTAGTAGCTGATCTGGATTATCGATTGATGTATCAAAATGGTGAGCATCATCATTTATTTGAGCGAACATTATGCGATAACAATGCCCTTTACCAATTACAAGGAGAGGGGAAACCGTTTATTTTATTACATGGTTTATTGAGTGATGGAGAGGATTTATTTCCTTTAGCGCAAGAGCTTCATGAAAAAACGGGTCAACCTGTATGGATCTTGGATCTTCCAGGTTTGGGACGTTCTCCTTTTAAACGAGAGAAAAATCTTTTAAATATCTATTTGAATGTATTAAAAAAGTTATTGGAGAAAGCTACTAACGGTGCCCATCTAATTGGCCATTCATTTGGTGCGTATATTCTTTTGGAAGCATTAGTACAAAAGTACATAGATAAGAAGTATACAATTACTTTACTTCAGCCACCTATTGCTAAAAAAAAATGCTAAATCGATATATGTTCCTCAATTTATGAACAAATGGACATTGAAATTGGCAACTACTAATTTGATAGAGCGATATTTATTAAGTAATGGTTTATTTGAAAGTATAGAGAGCATCCCTGAACATTATATTGAAAAAATAAGTAAAAGTTTTACTTCTCCTAGAATTTTAAATACTACCGTTCAGCTTAACAGTTTACTATCGAAAAACGTTCAAGGTGATTTCAATGAAGTAACAAAGTATAATCTTCACATTATTTGGGGGGATTCTGACAGAGGCTATTCTGCTCCTTCGCATCTGGGTAAGGTTGATTTTGTTCCATATGGTCATCATTTTCCTCTTAACCATCCGAGTGAAACGGCTAATTTGGTAATAAAAAAATAGTAGTACTAGCAGATGAGTGTGTGGGATAAATAAAAAGTGGGTAGTAAGATCGTTGTGTCTTTTGAAGAAATATACTTAAACTCCCATGAAAGAACGTAATAATCTTTCATTTTCTGTGGTGTAGTGTTGATTGTACGCGACATGGATGGCTAAGGGGAGAATAGTTCAACAGGGGTTTGGATTATTTTGGTATAATCTAATTAAATGGACTGAGGGGATTGAATAAATTTGTATAGCAAATAAAATATAAGATAATCTCAGTTATGAAAGATACAGAGAGGTGATTTTGATGGAAAGTGATCTTCAAGTTATTCGCTGTTAGAAAAAATGGACGCTTATAAGTACTCTTATCAAGTGAAATGGCAATAAGCCAATTATAAATAGGGAAGATAAATGAAAAGAGTGCTGCGACTAAGGAATTCTCTGATGTCAGAGGAACTCGTATTATAGTAGATAATGAGTACATGTTAACAATTCACCTCGAACCGTTTCCTGTCAAGAGTGAGTATCTACTGCAGGAAGTCGGCATTCTGACTTACGACAAAGCACATATTGAATTGATAAGAGCTATATTTTCTGATCTTATGTCTACAAAAGATAAATAGAAGTTTCAAAAACATCTTTACTAATGAGTAGATGCCTTCGTTTTTTTTTATAACGGAGGCTATTTTATTTCGACGACTGTCGAGGGACAAGAACTTGTACTGGACTGTCAACAGTAAATCAGACAACTTTTTTAAGGGCTGCAGCTTTGTACTGAACTGGTGTCATGTAACCTAGTGAGCCATGAACTCGATGCCTGTTGAACCAGTTCACATAATCATATAATTCTACGTTTAGATGGTGAAGACTTTGGAAATTGATTTGATTTATGAACTCGGTTTTCATTACTTTGTAGGTGGCTTCAGCAACGGCGTTGTCGTAAGGGCATCCCTTCATGCTCAGCGAACGACCAATATTAAAGGTCTTTAACAACGCATCCAT
>NZ_LAZU01000036.1 GCF_000987955.1 Paenibacillus sp. DMB20 | reverse complement strand
TAGAAATTCGACTCTCTTTCAATTCTATCAGCAAAAACGAGACGAAGGCAAACCGGCAAAAGTCGCAATTGTCGCTGCTTCTCATAAGCTTTTACGCATTATTTTTGGCATGTGGAACTCAGGATCGGCATTTCAGGCTCATTAAACTCTTAAATTGGATTCTAATTCCAGTTTCGTCTGCTCTCATGGGTAGGTTTATTTAAGTATGTACAATTTTGGAATGACAAAGATTATTTTATCGAAGACTTGACTTTGATTAGCTGGTTTATATGACGTACACACTCCTCCGAATCTACCTACTATGTTTCATTTCTTGTAATTATTATCGTTTTTTCTAAACCGTATATATTAAATAGCATGCAATTATTGCAATATAACTTTTGTTTAAACGTCATTTAAATCAAATCCTTATTGGTGAGATTTGGAGATAAGTCTTATTATGTGTATGTCATATAACGCTTCGCATCTACGACGGGACGCGACCCGACCTTAGATAACTCTTATCTTAGGTCGGGTCGTGTGTTGTCTGAATATTCTTCTCTGCTCACACATCTGACAACCAAAGGGCAAATGCCCCGTAGTGTAGATGCATTGTTAAGTGATGTTGCTGCCTTCTTTGTGATTCATTCAAACCGCATTTAATATAAGTTCTATTATTTCTTTCTTAGTTATTTTAGTTATATATCGGTTTATTTTGTTCATTGTGATATAATTTTCCCAGTACAATATACGGCTATAAGGGCGGTCGGCTAGTCTCCCGGAAAGGAGGTGATGCCCATGGAGGTCAAAGATGCTCTTTCCTTAATGTTCATGTTTGGCATGTTCATTCTGGCGCTTCTTACCTACATGAAAAAGAAATAGACCGCCCTGCCTAAGGAAACGGTCTATTTCGACCACCACTTAGCGGCCGACTGCTCTTTATGCAGTTATTGTACACTGGAGTCGTGTTCCCGCACGACTCCTTATTTATTCTTACCTTAGTATAGCTCATTTTATAACACTTTTACAGGGGTTATTTCCGCGTATGTTTATTAGGATTTTTTATGCATTAATTTCACTTAACGTTGATGTATCTAGGAACCCGAGAGGCTTAAGGGAGGGTTAGCGACCAGGTCCATCGGACTTAGCCTCGCAGGATTGTGAGCTGAATCCACTTCTCTGCCAAGTTCTTCTCGCGAACCAAGGGCCGAGCGGCTCGCAGCTTTATAAATTTCATTAATTATCGTACTTATATGTATTTCATCCTTCATAGCCTTACTTAATTGATGCTCTTTAAACCATCTCTTTCCTAATTCTATTGCTTCAGGATAATCAATACTATACACATCTAAAAAAATCTATCAGCTTCTTTAGGACTCAAATTACGCAATACATAATCTGCCCTTAACACTCTCTGATATTTACTTGGTTCGTTGGGACAAGTACATTAAGGCATAAATAGAGACCGAACTTCAATAGCAATCGCTCAAACAGAGTCTGTCCGTATGTGTTTATGGATTGCATATTCACCAAATTTTTGGGGTTGCTGTTATAACATAATATGTATTTTATAAATAAAAAGCATTTGATCCATAAATCAAATGCTTGCCTAATATATATCTTCTTGAATACGAGTTTAGCGTTTTCAACCGTTCTACCGTTAACCCACTTTGCACTCCGCTTGGTCCAGGATGATCGCATCCGTCGATGCATTCTCCTCGAACGCAGCAGCTTACATTCCCCTCAATATAACGCTCCATCCCAGCGGTATCGCTTCAAAATCTGCTCATCCAATTCCAACCCGATTCCCGTACCGACAGGGATGGTCACTTTGCCAGCCATGGCTTGAACGGGCGTAATGGAAGTGAACGGATTATCCATCACGTCCCATTCAACGGGTTCGATGTCTTCCTTTTCCATCTTACTCCAGGGAGGCAGGCAGGCCTGAGCAAACAAAGCATACAACCGGGATAACGCGCCATCGTAAGTATGCGGCGATGTCCGGATACCGAAACTGCGGGAAAAGGAAAGCGTTTGCCTGTACTCGTCCATACCGACCTCGTGGGACGGGTCCGGTTGCGTTATATCAAGCGCCCCTTCCCGTAAAAGAGGCAGAAAATCTTTCGAGTTTTTCAGGTTTTCTCCTCCGGCGAGAGGGACAGAAAGGCTTGAACGCAGCATTTTGTAATCCTCTACCCTGTTCATGGGGAGTGGCTCTTCAAACCATAAAAAGTTATCCGATTTCGAAAAAACCTTTTCCCACTCGCGGGCCGCAGCCAGATCATAGCTTTGGTTGGCATCCAGGATCAAATCGCAAGAACCGGAAAATTGACCTTGGAGTTTTTGAATGTGAGACCGGTCTTCCTTAAATGTTTTCCCGCCCACCTTGACTTTTACTTGGTTAAAACCTGAAATCGCCGCTTTTTCCACGAGATCCAGTGAATGCTGCTCCCAATCCTCTCGATCCGAATAAGATTGAATGGACGCGTAAACCGGTATCGAGTTCCTCCAGCTTCCTCCCCATAAATCGCATATGGAAAGCCCTGCATATTTCGCCGCGATTTCGGTAAGGGCCATACTCACGCCGGCGGCGGCGCGCTGATGCCACTGTTGAATATGGTTCACCAATTCAAGCCGGTTTAAGGCTGGTTTACCTATCAGGTAAGGAATAATCCTGTCTTCGAACCCCTTTTTCAAAACAGGCAGCCAATCCGCACACTCCCCCCAGCCAACGATTCCCGATTGGGTTGTAATGCGAAACAAGAAGAGGCTTCGGTAATGTTTAAAGCCGTTAGCATCGCCATAAGGCCGCTTCAGCGGATAAAATAATGGGAACGTTTCGACGCTTGCTATATTCAACGGATCAGACTCCTTTTTTTACCTGCAGCGGTAGTTTGACCATAGTATGGCAAAGGTGGAGATCCGTTATTCTTCAAACGCACCGGAGAAAAGGTTCAGCTGCTCCGGCCTCCCCTATTTCATTTTCCAAAAAAAGCATGGTCAAAATACGCCTTGAAATTCGGGTACAGCCATATCAATGACTCTTTAAGCTGATCGCGTTCCGTATTCTCGTCATCAAAATCAAACAGTATTTCATGATCAATCTGATAGATGGCATGGTTCTCATCCGGGCTTTCATTTAGATCTAAACATATAATGCTGCCGTACTCTGTATCCCAGCTAAACGGAAGGTAACCCATCCTGCACAGCAATGGATTATACATGTTTTTAATGTGATCCAAAGGCTCATCAATACCTTGTTCGGGTACGACGTCAAAATAATGATGATACGTAGAAATAAATGCTTTATACCACGCCGGAAATACCAGTCCAAATTCTTTTTCCAGACCACGAATATCATCTTTGCTTACAATGGATGGGACTAATTTCCATCTCGACCATTCTTCATCGCAATCGGCCGCCTTCATCTCATCCGGGACGCCTGGACGCATCCATCTGCAAAAACCTTCCTCCGTAACTTGGTTATAGCGATCATAATACGCTTCAAAACCTTGTTGGATATAACCGCGTATGTCCATTTGCATAGCCTCCTTTCATGAAAAAAGCCCTGTTGGTATAATCTCATATAATAAAAATCGCCTATATTAGCGTAAGATAAAACTTTGTTTGGTTTATTCGGCTTTTCACATAAAAGAGTTCCTTTTTCTTTCAAGGTCCTACACCGTAATGACTACATTTCCCTTCTTGTGTCCTTTTTCTACATATCTATGCGCCTCGGGTATTTGCTCGAGCGGGTAGCGCCGATCGATAACCGGATTGAATTTCCCTGCCTCCACAAGCTCTTTGAGGAAAATCAGGTCTTCCACGCGTTCCTTGACGATCCCCTGTCCATCCACTGTCACATATGCTCCGTTTGGCTGAAGTGCCCTCTTGCAGTTCGCTTTCGAGATTTTCCCGACGGCATCGAAAATGATATCATACCGCTCTCCGTTTTCCGCAAAATCCTCGTTTGTGTAATCGACGACCTTATCGGCTCCCAGAGATTTCACCAATTCCAAATTCACGGTACTGCATACGCCGGCAACTTCGGCCCCAAAATATTTGGCAAGCTGTACCGCGGAAGTTCCTACCGCTCCGGAAGCTCCATAGATCAGAACTTTTTGCCCGTTTCGGATCCTCGCTTTTCTAAGAAAATACAAGGCTGTAGTTCCACCGAAGGCAATGGCTGCCGCATCCTCGTAAGCTGCATTGGCCGGTTTCAAGGCTACCATTCCGTCTTCCCGCAAGCAAGCATACTCCGCATGGGCCCCAAAACCCATACCGGTTAATGCAAAGATCCGATCGCCTTCCTTGAATCGTTTAACGTTTTTGCCGGCGGCTTCAATTTCCCCGGACAACTCCACCCCGAGTATGGCTTTTCTTGGTTTCCTGAGGCCTAAAAATAGACGCATGGGTATCCAGTACAGGATAGGGCTGTTGAAGCTGCGAACTCTGCAGTCCCCTGACGTAACGGTTGTTGCATGGATTTTTACCAGTATTTCATTATCCTTGGGAGCAGGCTTTTCTATGGTTTTCAGTTTCAGAACTTCCGGTGGTCCGTATTTGGTGCATACCATCGCTTTCATGAGGGTTCCTCCAAACTCATTTTGCCATAGTATAGCGTCGGCACGGTATCGACATATAGATACTAAAGTATGGTTTTGGAGAGGTTTCGGCTCGCTGACAGAACAAGATTTACAATAGCCCTAACTTGCGGGCGAGTGCTACAGCCTCGGTGCGGCGTTTCACTTGCAGTTTGTCAAAAATAATCCGGTTATGCCCCTTTAACGGTACTCAGTGCGATGAAAAGCTGCTCGCTGATCTCACGATTGGAGTGCCCTCGGCACGATCTCCCTGAAGCTGGTGAGCATATCCCAGCGTCCATGCAGTGGCCGTCCGGACGGGCAGGTTACCAGGGTGTAAGTATGCCAACGCGCGTTGAGACTCGGCCAGAATCGCCTCAGCCTGGTGCTGGCTGACAGCGATTGCAGCCTGATGGATGCAATATGGCCGATAAGGTCTCGGGCTTTTTCATCCTGCTCGCTGCCTTGAAGCGATGTTTCGGCCGCCAGCAGCTGCTTTTCAATCCCATTGAATTGACCGATCATCAATAGCGCCGAAGCATAAATCAACCGGAGCGAGGGTTTCTTATCCAATTCGGTCTCCGGGAGCGACGAAATCCAGTTCAGTACCGGGCTCATCGCGCCGCGAAAGTGCAGGGGGATGACCTCGATTTAACGCCATCGCCCGGTTTAGGAATTCGGCGGACTCGGAGTATGAAAACCGTAAGTCCGCAACACGCAATTCGGTTAACAGGTCACGAACATGCAACCGGGCAATGGGCAACCGCGGATCTTTGCGGGTAGCGATCACCAGATGTTTTTGCGGAGGCAGGTTATCCAGCAGAAAAACAAGGGCATGGTCAATCGATGGGGAATCAATGACATGATTGTCGTCAAGAACGAGGATGATCGGGTCCGGATAGGTCGCGATTTCATTGGAAAGGGCTGTAAGCATCGATTCGAGCGGTGGGGGTTGGGGAGATTGGAGCGTTGCAAACACGCCTTCATCCATGTTCGGCACGATCGTCCGCAAAGCGGCGAGAAGGTAAATAAGAAAGCGGATTGGATCGTTATCCCCTTCGTCCAATGACAACCAGGCAGCCGGCCGTTTGCATTCGGCAAGCCATTCGCAGACCAGCGTTGTTTTGCCAAAACCTGCAGAGGCGGAGACAAGAGTCAGTTTACGATGCAGGCCCTCGCTCAGCCGCCCGGTTAGCCGTGAACGGGGGACCGAAATGGTCCGCAGAGGGGGAATATATAGTTTCGTGGAAATTATCGGTATAGTCATGTTTTCATTATACAAACCGCCGTTTTTCCCAGTCAACCCTAACCGCCGGACCTGCAAAAATCCTGCGATTAGGGTTCAGGTATCCTGTACGTGCTATTAGCCGCTGAACTATTTGTCCTCCAACTCATCCGGTACGTCGTATTTGTCGATATGGGAGGTCATCGCCATTACGGCTTCGCTGGCATCCGTCGAGGCAGGTACCCGCCGGACTGCATCTTCGGTTCGATCATGGAAGTTCAAACGATCGGCTTCGGCTTCTTTATACTTGTTTGCTTTCATATTGTTGTCTTTCATCTTGTGTTCTCTCCTTCCTTATTACGTGGTTTGATTTTGTTCAGTTAACGCATACAAAGGCACTTCCCGCTCGTCTTCCGGATTGTTCAGCGGATAGATCCGTGCCGTCTCGCGCTGCTCGTTCACATGCTGGATATAGATCTGCGTCCCATCGCACAGTACATTCGCCATGACGGGAGAAGACGCTATTTCTTGTGCTCTTTGAACATTCATGCAAAAAGCCTCCCTTGCTGCTGAATAGAGTTCGTCTTTACTATGCGCGGGGTAAATCGCTGTTATGCATGTTTCATGTCAGCAAAAAAGGCATGCCTGAAGCGGCACGCCTTTTGTCTTCTATTTATTCCGTTTCCAGACTGCTAAGCCGGCACTCAGCGTCATCATTCAGCCAGCATTTTTTCAGCGAATGCGAGCACATCCGCCTTCATGTTTTCTGCAGAGATTTTGTAACGAATCTGCTTTTCCTCATCCACCCACTCCAAATGGTCTGTTTCTTTAGAATTTGCCGTGTATGTGCATTCCACTCCATTGATCATCACTGTCTCCGTCTTTTCATTGGGATTTTTGAACGGCACAGGGGTCCCTCCGATCGGCTCTGAAGGGTATATATAGGAAGCAACTATCGAAAGTGTCGCTTTACCTTTTTGAAACTTAAGCAAGGAATGGGCCGCTTCACGAACCTTTATGGTTTTGGTATATACCCTTTTTCCGCCCTCGGCTGCTTCGGCCTTCAATTCTTCTTCCAAATTTTTGTATAAATCCGAACTCTTTTCCGGGTTTTTCAAAAATACAATTCCATCTTTAAATGTATAACCTTCGGGTAATTCATTCGGCTTGGCAAGAGATGGGGCATTCGTTTCCTTAGCTTTCTTTAAGTAGTCGTTATAGTTATTAAGAACAAAACCTTTTCCAGTAAAGAATATTTGGTCGAGCGGGTTCCTTGCCTTGTCTTTAACGTAATATGCCATCACTTCTCCCGGTTTAAGCCCTTTTGCTTGTTTGTCGATTTGGTCATTAACCGAGACTGGCGGGCTCTCGGAATTCGCGGTAACCGCGGCCGTAAGTTTTCCTTGCGGGACAGTTGATGGGCTTGCTGCAAATGCATTTGCGGACCCCATCATCATCGTTGCGGCGAGAAACAAAGCGATTTTCATTTTGTTATTCATATTGCTTTCGTGCTCCTTTCGGCGTTTTTAGGCCCTTGGTTTTGAATTACATTTCATATAACACCTGATTAAAGAGAAAAGTGACGTTTCAGAATAATTAATTTTCTCTTAATCCGGGATCATGCCGGCCGCGATCTTGGCAAACTCGTCATTGGACAGCGGATCCTTCGGATCCTCTGTGATCATGTAAAATACAGTCTCGCTCTCACTAAGCCATGATAATCTCCTACTATGTTCGGATGTGGTAGACAAAATCATTTCTTTTCCCTTCACTTTCAATTTCACCGCTTCCGTTGTGAGGACCTGTACCGCCGAACCTTTTGGTCTGGCAAAAGCGACAATGGTTATTCGGTTATCGCCTTTTCGATATTCGAGAACGGATGCAGTTGCTCTGGACCAATCAACCAATTTGTAAAATACCCCCTGTTTTTCATTCGATTTCTCTGCCTTTTTCTTTAGTTCATTCAGCAGGCTTTCATATTCGGGGGTATTCGGCACTAGCTCGAAGCCCATTTGGATACTTCCATGATCAAATGCATATCCTTCAGGGACATAGTCAGGAGGAAGCAGCTCCGGCGCCCCCTTTTCTCTTATCTCTTTTGCCAGATCATCATAAGTTTTATGCTGGATCGTATTATAAAAATAATCAAGGGGGTCCGCCTTCGCCGAGATTTTAGGGTCCTTAATATAAAAGACGGCCACCTGTCCCGGTTTCAACTTTTTCTTCAGCTCGGCTTTAGCCTCCTTTCTTCGTCGCTGGCTGTACTCCGAAACCGTGGTTTTCCACGGGTCCTTCGTGGTCAGAATGATCTCGCCTTCCTTGTTTTTGATTTCGATGAAATAGGTGCTAGCATACACCGTAATGGAGGAAAGAACCATAATCGCAGAAATCGTGGCAATAAGAACGGATTTCCGACGATTCCCTTGAGGTCTCCCATGCCGCTTTTGATGAATTTGACGCACCTTTTGCATAATGGCAGGGGTCACGTCCACGTCTTCGTCAACGGATTGTAATTCCATGCTTCTCAGGTTTTTCTCCGGTTGTACTGGAACTCTCACAATTCTGCCCCCCCTTTCTTTCTTGAATCAGCTTCATGACCTTCTGTCTTAACCTTTCGTATTTTTTCTTGACCGCACTCGTATTCTTACCCAGAATTTGGGCAATTTCCGTGAACGGTTTTTCTTCAAAAACACGCAGGACCAATAGATTCCGTTCCTCAACCGACAGCTTGGCCATGGCATATTCCAGCGGTTCGCTGAACCATTGTCTTTCCAGCGTCTGCTCTACGCTATCCGCGACCGCTGCCGGCTTAATAATCCGGTTCACGCGCATGCGCACCCTTCTTTTACGGAGCATGTTGAGGCAATGGTGATAAGCAATCTTATATAGCCAGGAGGAGAACGATACCTTTTCCTCATATAAGTGTATTTTTGTGAACGCCTTGATGAAAATATCCTGAACCGCATCCTGGGCGTCCTGCCTGCAGCCCAGCATTCGGCAGCAATATATGTAGATTTGTTTTTTATAGCTTCGACGATCGGTTCGAAACAATCCACTTCGCCCGCTTTAACGCGCCTTATATATTCCTCAATCAAGTCCAACGCTCCTACTCCCCTCCCCCGTTTTTCTTATAAACATTTATATAACACTTCAGCTCTCGAAAAAGGGACGCCAAAACCGCTATAATTCAAATATGGAAAAAACGATGCTGCTTACAACAAAAAAACCGCGTACAACGCGGTGGATAGCCATATTTAATTCATTTCGGTGTATTTTTTTCTTTTTCTAAGAAGATGCCTCACCGACTATTCGATAGCTCGGTTACCATTCAAACGCGATCCCCTTCTCCGCTATTCGCCCTTAACTGTCCCGGTTAACCATATAATTCATTAAATGTTTCAGAAAAGCGGTACTGCGCGGCAGCTCTCTCAACGCTTCCATGGCAAGGCAATAGTGCTCCCACATTTCTTTTCTGGCGCCTTCCCGGCCAAGGATGGTCACAAACGTCGAAGTATTGTTTTCCGCATCCTTGCCCGTAGGTTTGCCGAGCAAGAGCAGATCTCCTTCCAAATCAAGCAAATCATCCTTGATCTGAAAGGCAATCCCCGCATGATAAGCAAATTTCTTCAAAGCGGCAATTTCCGTCTCCTTGACCTCGGCAAGAATGGCTGGCATCACCAGAGAAGCCTCAAACGCGATTCCGGTTTTATAAAAACAGATCGTATTCAACTGCTCCAGCGTCAATGCTTTTCCTTTGGAATGCAAATCCATCGCCTGTCCCATGCACATATCGCCTGCTCTTTTGGACGAATATCGCATCAGGGCAACCACGGTTTTCGCATCAAACTCGTCGAGGGACGATTGTTCTTCAATCGCCTTCTGGATCAGAAACAGACCGGTTAATTCCGCTGTGGCGCTATTGTGCACCTGATGCAAGGTTGGACGGCCTCTGCGCGTGGATGCATTATCCTGCGTCGGCAGATCATCAAAAATCAAGGATGCGGTGTGCATATATTCCAATGATCTCAAAAGCGGAGCGATAGCCGAAGCTTTCAGCCCATATTCGTTTACGCCCATCACCCAAGTCAGTATGGGCCTTAAGCGCTTGCCATCCCCGATGAGGCTGTAATTGGCAGCGTCGATAAGAGATTCTTCCATGGTCGGAATATCGTTAGGCTTAGGGATGTGAAGCAGGTTGTTGATCTGATCGCGAACGGTTTTGACCGTTTCGAAAAAGTACTCCTTTTCTTTCCGGTCATTTCTCAAAAAGGTCACCATCTGGTCCCGAAGCAGTTTATCGAAAAAATCCACGTTATCCGCTTTTTGAACCATGCGCTGGATCAGGCGATTGAATGCCGGAATACCGGAGGCAAATATCTCCATAATTTCGTTATACTTATCCGTGCCGATGCGAACTTTGCAACGCTTTAATCCATTGATGGCACGATCCAATATGACTTCACGGGTCTTGGCATCCGAATGGTACACTTTATGGATCAAGTGCGAGATGACGGACCAGTATAATTCAAAGGGATTGATCAGATCCGGACGCTGATCACGGTATTTTAAATAATAAGTATAGGGCGTTACCGCTCCTTCGCTCATATCCTCGAACATATCCGCAAAATCATCGGCCAGTTGGTTATAGATGCCATAAACGAACATTCGAGAATCCAAACCTTCATCCATGCGGGCTCGGATGACGGAACGGACAATCAAACGGGAAGATGAGGATTTCAGGATAATGGGAAGATAGAGTTCTTCGTTGGTGTAATTTGCATTCGATAAATCCTTGATCCGGTCCATATGCTGGGAGTGAAAAAACACATAGGACTGCTCGAAAAACAGGTTCTGCGTTTCCGGTCGCTGATGTCTCTTCACATACTCGAAAGCTTCCCGAAGCTCCGAGTGTACGTAATGGATCATTTCCAGGTTGTTTCCTGTCCACGCGCCCAAATCCGGCACGGAGCCGGTAAGAAGCGCGCTCTGTATCATACGGGAATATTGTTCTTTCTCTTGATCGCTTAAGGCTCCGGAATCGAGAAGATCGTCGATGAAAGGATAGGTTAGCCCATAGGAATAACCCAACCGGATAGCTTCATCAAGCCGCTCAGCACGTTCTGCAGGCAATATCTCCCCGTCCGTCTCTTCCATCTCTTCAATCACATGCAGAACAACCCCGATGATGATTTTGATCAGTTTGCGCTGGGCTTGCTCCGCATTCATTTCCTCCGGAATATGGGTAGATACGTTCTTCAGTTTGTTAATTACCCAGATCACGGCGTTTTCTATGCCTTCCTTCTGGGACCATCGATACAACCCGGCCAAACTCATAAACTCCGGTTGGTCTTCCACGTTTGCTCTGCTGGAATGGATCAGGTGATTTTTGAGATCGGCGACGACATGCTGAATCCTGATCAGCGTGTCGGGAGAATTGAGGTCTTTCCCCAAGTCCCTCATGTACATATAAGAAACGCTTCGATCCAAGTAATCATCCAGTTTACCCGTGTAATTCAGCCAGGTCATATATCTATGATAATCCCTTGAATCCGGGTTTCTCTTCCCTCGCGAAAAAAAGGACAGCCATGAATGGGATGGAACATGGTTCCTTTTCCACAATTGAAAATCTTCCGTCAGCAAAGGCACATACGTCTTTTCCGTAACCTGGGCATAAAGCGACGCAAAATACTCAGCCGCCTTTTGTTCAGCCTGTTCATACCATGTATCGGCTTGATATGTCATTTCCATGTTCATACGTTGGTTTCCCTCAACTTTTACTTTAGTTGGACTCATGTTCACATCCTAATACGTGAAAAAATCTTTGAGGTTACGAAATCGTGAAGCTTTTGTTTAAGCCTTACCTTCCAGCCTTGATATGAATTACGGAACATGGTATTCTTTTGCTTTAATCTGACACCAAAGATCATCGCTGCTTCCAATTAGCGGTTTATTAGGCAAGCCCTCCTACACAAAAATATGAAAGCGTGATTTGGAAAATGATGATTTATAATCGCATAGCCGTCATGATGCCCCCCTTTCCCTAGCTAAGCTTATATTTCTTTCGGTCTGAAATATAAGCCTGTAGGAGGGCAAAACAAAATGAAAAAATATGCAGCGCCGTCTTTGCTTTTAATGATTCTTCTTGTGGCTTTTCCGCAAATCAGCGAAACGATCTACACACCATCTTTACCCGATATTTCGGCTGCGCTCGATGTCTCCAACAATGCCGTACAGTTGACCTTAAGCATTTATTTTATCGGATTTGCGTTCGGCGTTTTCTGCTGGGGCTGGCTTTCCGATTTCATCGGTCGGAGGCCTGCCATGCTGGGCGGCCTCATCGTTTACGGTATGGGAAGCTTGATGTGTTTTTACTCCGAATCCATAAGCCTGCTTCTTGTCAGCCGTTTCATCCAAGCCTTTGGGGCGGCTACAGGATCGATCATCACGCAAACGATTCTTCGCGAGAGCGTGTCAGGTAATCGTCGGCATGCCATGTTTGCCCAAATATCTGCCGTCATTGCATTTACGCCGGCCGTAGGGCCGCTTATCGGCGGATGGGTTGACCAAGCTTTGGGCTTTAGGGCTGTATTTTTTACGCTAGTGATGATGAGCGTTCTTTTGTTTGCGTATGCCTTTGTTAGGTTGCCTGAAACAACCGATGTTTCCATCCGAAAAAGGGTTGCCATTCTGCCTGTAGTTCAAAGAATGCTTTTGCTGCCTCGCGTACTGGTGTTTGGGGTACTGATCGGCGGCATCAACGGGGTTTTATTCAGTTACTACGCCGAAGCTCCCTTTATATTCATTGAACGATTTCATATATCGCCGGGAGTTTATGGTTTTCTGGGTATTACGGTGGCTTTGGCATCGATTGTCGGCGCCATGGTTTCAAAAAAACTATTGGCCGTCCATGCTCCGGAAAAGATTATACACGCCGGCTGCCTGGTGATGACCATCGGGGCTTTGCTGTTAACGTTCGCAAGCAGTCTTGCCGCGTTGCCGGATGCTATGGTCGTCTCATGTATTTTAATCACCCTGTTTGTCATTTTAATGGGAGCCGGCATGGCTTTACCCAATTGTTTAAGCCTTGCCCTAGTCGATTTTCATGATGTTGTGGGAACGGCAGGCGCGATATTCAGTTTGGGATATTACTTGCTGGTGAGCTTAACGACATGGGGAATGAGTCTTCTGCATAATGGTTCTCTGTTGACGATGCCTATATATTTCTTGGTGATAAGTTGCGGCATGTGGCTGCTGGGTAAAAAGTTTATTACAAAGGAATAGCTTGCTTCGTGAAATAACTTATTTAAAAACCGTCTACTATATGCGCCTATAAGGTGTGCCTACAAGGAGAAGTGAAAACGGGGCCTTTTACTATTTCATTTTCGCCTCTGTGGAAATGAATCATGGCAGTCCGGAACTTTGTTTAAGTTTCCGGACTGCCTTTTTAATAACTTCCATATCCAATCCCCCTACTGGTGAGAGCACCTGCCATCTCAAAACTTTACCGCCACCCTGAACATTTTCCCGAATCCATGCGAACGGATCGCGAAGCTGGGACGTCATATGGATAGAACAGGCTAGCCCACATGACGAGGAAGTGACATCAATTGAATCACAGACAGTTATTATTTGAAGTGTGCAAGGAACGGGAGTATCTAATTTGCTGCTGCATGATGGTAAAATATGACAATACCGTACCGATGGACTACGCATCAGGCTATCTCCGTTTCCTTCACCCCGTCCCCAGCGTGCAAAGACAGTTGGTGAGAGTTATATCATGATATATACGGACTGGTTTTATTGGTTATTTGTATGCTTGGCGGTTGCCGTATACCACGTAACTCCACTTCGCCATAGGCCTATCGTACTTATTGCATCAGGTGTTACGTTCTATTCCTATTATGCCGGTTCCTTTGTTTTCCTGCTGCTCTTTGAAGCCATGGCTGCGTTCCTGCTTATCCAAGCAGCCACCAAGCGGACGGCTCGCTGGATATACGCGGCAGCTATATCAGGCGCCATTCTCCTTCTCGGTTACTTTAAATACAGCGATATGCTGATCGAGACGCTCCATGATCTGTTGGACTACGTACATAAACCGTTTTTTCCGAAAACGGAACAAATGGTGCTGCCGCTCGGAATCTCATATTTTACCTTCGAGCTGATTCATTATATCGTCGAGCGAAAACGCGGAAACCTTCCCGAGCATAAGCCGGCAGGCTTGTTTTCATTCCTTTTTTTCTTTCCGACGATGGTGGCCGGCCCGATCAAAAAATTTCAACACTTCTTTCCGCAATTAACTGCCGATTTTCAAGCCTCTCATCTTGCCTTTGGGGCTTGGCGGATTGGAATCGGCCTCTTTAAGAAGCTTGTGCTGGCCGGAAGTTTGGACCTGCTGGCACAGCCGGTTTATTCACGGGAAGGAGTCATGGGGGCGGATATGGAGACGCTTTGGATTGCGCTACTTGCCTATACCTTTGTGATCTATTTTGACTTTTCCGGTTATTCGGATATTGCGATTGGCACAGCTCGTTTGTTCGGTTTCGTCGTGCCGGAGAACTTCCGCTTCCCTTATTTGGCCCGCAGCATAGCCGAGTTCTGGAATCGATGGCACATCTCCCTTGGCTCCTGGTTGACCCGTTACGTCTATTTCCCTTTGGGTGGAAGCCGCGTATCGTCGCCGCGAGTGTACATGAACCTGATGTGTACCATGGCCGTATCGGGGCTGTGGCACGGCGCCGCATGGAATTTCGTCGTATGGGGACTGTTCCATGGCTTGATGCTGTGCGTCCATCGCTTTTATATCAAACGGCTTAAGCCCGTACTGAAGCCGATCCCGGCATGGGTGAAGCCAGGGACAACGCTGCTTGCCGTGGGAACCACTTTTTTCGGAGTCACTTTGAGCCGGTTGTTCTTTGTTTTGCCGGTAGCGGATGGCTGGGATTTGCTGTTGAAACTGTTTGGATTTTAGATGAGGCTTAAGAGAGAGAGGAATGGCAGATGGTTGGAAACTTCCCCATGAAAAAGCTGGGTATAATGATGACGGCAATCGCCATCATCGGGTTGATCTATGTGACGCGGCGGGCAGACGGAGTAGTCGAAAAAATGAAGCAAGACATTGCCGAACACGCCGAGAAGGAATTACGCGTCCCTGCCTATGGCTCTATTGTATATACGCCGTTATGGATTGAATATTTGAGAGAACATCCGGTGGGCAACAAGCCTGTCGTTGGCATGTTCGGCCCTTCCACCGTTTATGGGACTACCGTGAAAGAAAGCCGAAACACAACCGCCGGAGTATTACAGGCTAACATGAAAAATAAACGCGTCCTCAACTTTGGTTTATCCGGCGCACGCCTCACGGAAACATACGCGATTTTGGCCTCCGTGGTTGATGACATCGATGTTGCGGTATATGAGATCAACTACGGAATCCTGCCGGCGACGGACAACGAGCCAGAAGTTGCGGTCTATCCCGTGCTGTTGAGCAAGCTGGATCAGAACATTCCAAGAAGTTGGCTGGATCCTTTCCCGAAAAAGGACAAAGGGTCGGTACCAAGTGCCGTGCATAACCGGGTGACCACCGGCATTTTGAATCAGTGGACGCTGTATCATGACCGGGATGTTCTCAGCTATCGTTACTTGAAGACCCGCACGCCCACCGAGAAGCTGCGGAGGGATATTCAGACGATACGGGATCGGAGAAAAGGAATCGCCCCTACCTATACTCCGCCATTCAAATCTTATGATGAGCTGAAAACCCGCCAGCAGGAGGAAATCGTCAAGCATTACGCCGACCTCTATAAATGGGAACAGCCCTTTGATTCAAGCAGCAGCTTCGGGCTGTTCATGATGGGGAAAACCCTCGACCTGCTGGATCATCATCGTATACAAGCCGTGTTCTACTCGGCGCCGCTGGACAATCAGCTTATTTCGGAACGTCAATTGCTTAACTGGAATGAATATGACACTGTCATGGGCGCCTATCGGCAGCTCATCGAATCCCGCGGCTATCCGTTCATCGAATTCAATCATGAAGCGGTCAACGTTGTCCCGCACGAGTATTATCACGACACGTCGCATCTCATCGATAAAGGCAGCGCCGTGTTCGGGGAAATCCTATTGGAAAGGCTGAAGATCCTTGGAATTACAGACACGCCGTAAAGAACGGAATAAATCCGAAATTTTTACATGGGGAAAACGCATCGTCCGCTTCGTTTTTCTGGGGATCGTGACGGTAGCGGGTTCGTTGGCCATTTTGGCTATTGTGCTGGGCATTCTATTCTTCTCGGGCGAAACTACGGAATTTATCTATATGGATTTCTGACGTCCTGAACGGGAATCAAAGCTTGGAACATTCACTATGCCGGGATTCGCCCTGAACCAGATCCACAAACGGATCAAACAGACTATGAACCTCGACATTCACTATATTTTAAGTCATGGTGGCACCTGTTAAATCGTTAAGAAAAAGGCTCCTGATCAAAGCTAAAATTCTAACTTTATCAGAAGCCCTAATCATCATTATTTTCTTGACTCTATCTCTTTCCGAAGCATATCCATCACATCATCTATCGTGCTTGCCCCCAGATCCCCTTCGCCCCGTTTTCGGACGGACACGAGGTCAGAGTTCATCTCTTTCTCGCCCAAGACGAACGTGTACGGCGTTTTCAACAGACCCGCTTCCCGGATTTTGTATCCCAGCTTTTCGTTCCTTGCATCGACATCGACGCGTACGCCTGCTTGCTCCAGGCGTTTCTTCACCTTCAGGGAGTAGTCAAGAAAATGATCCGATACCGGAATGATCTTGACCTGAACGGGAGCCAGCCACAAAGGAAATGCGCCGCCGTAATGCTCTGTAAGGATTCCGATAAATCGCTCGATGGACCCGTACACCGCTCTGTGAATGACGACAGGCCGATGCTTCAGGTTATCCTCTCCGATATAAGAAAGGTCGAATTTTTCGGGGAACTGGAAATCCAGCTGGATCGTGCCGCACTGCCAGCTTCGTTTTAATGAATCGAGGATGTGAAAATCAATCTTCGGTCCATAAAATGCGCCATCTCCTTCATTGATCCGGTAATCCAGCCCCTGCTGATCCAATACCTGTTTTAATGAGGACTCCGCCCGCTCCCACAACTCCTCCGAGCCCATGGAATCTTCCGGCCTTGTTGATAATTCAATGCCGTAATCAAACCCGAATACTTCGTAAATCTGACCAATGAACTCGATGATCCCTTTGATCTCTTCCTCGATTTGATCGGGTCTGACAAAAATATGGGCGTCATCCTGACAAAACGTACGAACCCGCATCATGCCGTTCAGAGCCCCGGAGAATTCATGCCGATGGACCTGGCCGAATTCGGATATGCGAATCGGAAGCTCTCTGTAGGAATGGAGCGCGTTTTTGTAGACTAACATATGCCCCGGACAGTTCATCGGTTTCAAGGCATACTCCGTCTCGTCAACTTGCGTAAAATACATGTTATCCTTGTAGTGGTCCCAATGCCCGGACATTTCCCACAGACGCTTATTCATCATGAGCGGCGTCCGCACTTCATCGTAATCGCGATGAAACTGAAGCTTTCTTGCAAATTGCTCGAGCTCATTGCGGATGATCATCCGTTGGGTAAAAAGAAAGGCATGCCAGGCGCTTCTTCCGAGAACATAAACAATCCCAACTCCTTGCCCAGTTTGCGATGATCCCGTTTTTTGGCTTCTTCAAGCAAAAACAGATGTTCCTCCAGCTGCGACTTCTTGGGAAACGCCGTTCCGTATATACGCTGCAGCATTTTATTATCCGAATTTCCGCGCCAGTAGGCACCGGCGACGCTCATTAATTTAAACACCTTGATCCTACCCGTCGAAGGAAGATGCGGTCCTCTGCACAGGTCGATGAACTCCCCTTGCTGATACACCGTAATGGCTTCATCCGCAGGCAAATCATGAATCAGTTCCCGTTTGTAAGGATCATCGCGAAAAATTCGCTCGGCTTCCTCACGGCTTACCTCTCTGCCGACGATGGGAAGGTCCTCCTGCACGATCTTCTGCATCTCCCGCTCGATGGCGATAAGGTCATCCGCCGTAATCGAATGCTCCAGATCCATATCATAATAAAAGCCATCCTCAATAACCGGCCCAACCCCCAGGTTTACGGACTTCTGGCCATAGATGCGTCTAACCGCTTGGGCCATCAAGTGGGCCGCGCTGTGCCGGTAAACATAAAGCCCGTCCTCCGAATCCAGCGTAATAATGCTCACTTCCGCATCTTCACGAAGCTCCCGGTCCAGATCCACCAGCTTGCCGTTTACTTTACCTGCTACCGCATGTTTCTTGAGTCCCATACTAATGGAATCCGCGATTTGCTTCACCGTCGTTTGTGCGGGATACTCCTTCTTGCTTCCATCCGGCAATGTGACTACGATTGACATGGTTATCCCTCCATCAAATTGGTTTGAACGCAAAAAAACACACTGTCCCCAAGGGACGAGTGCGTTCGGCTCGTGGTTCCACCCTCATTCGATCCGAAACTTGCCATCGCCAATCGCAGCGTGCACGTCGGATCCTCATTCAGACATCCGGTAACGGGGATGATTCGGTGTCCTCTAATACCGTATCCGCGTGACAGCGGATGACGGGTTCAAAAACACAGCTACAAAGGGGTAATCGTTGAATCAAACTCTGAAGAAGCTCTCACCAATCACTTCTCTCTCTGGCAGGTCGGTTCAACAATCGTGTCTTTGATAGTCGCTGATAGTTATGTATCATAATCCAGTTCTTTCTAGTTGTCAAACCTTAAGTTGCTTAAATGTCCTCCCTTCCAAAATGGACGATTACATGGATTTGCGTTTTCGGAAAGTTTGTCGGGGGGCTTGGCGGGCAAGTATATGGCAGCTCAAAAAACCGTGATCCATAGCTCAGGATCACGGTTTTTTGCACTCTGTACAAGGAAGTTCGTCCTATAGCAGTAAGTATCAGATCGCCTGCTCCCGGCGGCCTGCAGATGTATCGCGAGCATACTGGGCAAGCTCCGTTCCGAGCTCCTGTAAAGCATCATCCAACCGGCTCTTCAGTTCCTCCGTAATCTCATAGCCGCCATCTTCAAGCCGGCTGATCCACTGATCCACGGCAAACACGCCGCCTAAAATATGGGTTCCTCCCAGCGCAGCCACCACCGGTTTCAAAGCATAATCGACGGCAAGCAAATGCGCTATCGTCCCTCCGATGAATACCGGGAGCACTACTTTGCCCCGAAGCCCTTTTTGGGGGAGCAGGTCCAGAATCGTCTTCAGCGCACCCGAATATGAAGCTTTATAAACCGGACTGGCGATAATGACGGCTTCTGCCCCTTCAACCGCGGCTACGGCCTGCTTGATAGCCGGACTGTTGAAATCGGCCCTAAGCAAATCCTTCGCAGGAAGATCTGCCGCCGACACAAAATCAATGTCATAGCCTGAAAGAGCCAAGCGTTCCTCCAGATATCCCGTCAATCCGAACAAACGGGATCCCCTGGTCGGGCTTCCAACAATAAAAGCGATTCTTGTCATGATATTCCTCCTTACCCAAGAACGTCGTGATCGGATAAAATGCGGACGGATGCCTCAGGGACCGGCGGCAACCGTCTTATCCTTGCTGTATCGGTTTTCGGGCACGGACAAACCCAGATTGCCGCGCAGCGTGTCGCTCTCGTATTCCGTTCTATAAATCCCACGCTCCTGCAGGAGCGGCACAACCCGATCGACGAAATCCTCAAGACCGTTCGGAACAGCCGCCGTAATCATGAAACCGTCCGCCGCTCCCCCCTCGTACCATGCCTGAATTCGATCGGCCACCTGTTCCGGCGTACCGATGAAACCGCCGCGAGGCGTAGCCGATTGAAGCGCCACCTGTCTGAGCGTGAGTCCCTTCTCTCTGGCATCCTTTTTAATTTTATCGGTACCGCTTTGGAAGCTGTTCTTGCCCAGATCCCCAAGCTCAGGGAAAGGCTCATCCAGCGGATACTGGGAGAAATCATGGTGTTCGAAGAATCTGCCGAGGTAGTTCAGTGCATTCTCGATGGTTACCAGCCTCGCTACCTCCTGATACTTGCGCTCGGCCTCCTCCGGCGTGGTGCCGATAATCGGTCCGATTCCGGGAAAGATCAATACATCATCAGGATTTCGTCCGAACGAGACAGCGCGAAATTTCACATCCTTGTAGAATTCAGCCGCCTCTTCCAATGTCTCATGGCCCGTAAACACGGCATCGGCTTCTTTCGATGCGTAATTTTTGCCGACTTCGGACGCTCCCGCCTGGAAGATCACCGGATGCCCCTGCTTGGAGCGGGCAATATTCAGCGGCCCTCTCACCGAGAAAAACTCGCCTTCATGGTTCAGCGCATGCATTTTCTCCGGATCGAAAAACACGCCGGTTTCCTTATCCTTCACGAAGGCGTCGTCTTCCCATGAATCCCACAGGCCGCGGGTTACCTCAAGATATTCGGTGGCGATCCGGTATCGCTTGTCGTGGTCGGGATGCTCCTTTTTGCCGTAGTTCAGGGCCGAACCTTCCAGCGGGGACGTGACAACGTTCCATCCCGCGCGGCCGCCGCTGATCATATCCAGGGATGCGAACTGGCGGGCTACGGTGAAAGGTTCGCTGTAGGAGGTGGATAACGTGCCAACAAGACCGATATGTCGGCTGATCCCTGCGAGCGCGCTCAAAATGGTGACCGGTTCAAATCGGTTCAAAAAATGGGGGATCGATTTTTCGTTAATATACAAGCCGTCCGCTATAAAGATCAGGTCGAATTTGCCCTCTTCCGCCTTGCGGACCCATTTTTTATAAAGCTCAAAATTCACGCTTGCGTCGGGCTGCGCATCCGGATGCCGCCACATGGACGTTCCTCCGCCTACGCCATGAAGTAGCGCCCCCAGTTTCAACTGTCTTTTCTTAGCCATCTTCCATTTCCTCCTTATCTAGGATTGCGGACTGTCTTGCCTGTTCGCCTTAAACAAGAGCGGCAGCTTCTTTAATGTGCTCGATTTGACCGAGATGATTTTGCACGTGACGGATAAATCCGTCAACAATATCCGACACGCTTACGATTTCGCCTTTTACATTCACGCCGGTTTTGGCCAAGTCTGCAGCATTCAGACGGTGAAACAGCAAGCCGTTATAATGCAGAAGCGAACGGAAAACGTCCAGAATATCGCGTGAGCTTCCCGCATTGGAGTATTGGCCGCCGACCCAGGCATCCTGATGAAATGCCGGCAGCCGGTTCGTGGTACCGGCAAGAATATCCCGAATCCGGAAAGAGATCACGATGCTGTGGTCCACCAGATGCGAGAGCACCTCCTGCACGCTCCATGCCTGCGCCGACGGCTTCCATTGCAGCTCAACCTGGCTTAGGCCATCGACGGCGGCAAGCAGCTGTTCATGGGTATTCAAAAAAGCTTCGACACGGATGTCGTTCATTCCATCTCCTCCATCGCTAAACTACACGGACACGGTCCGGTTAAAACGGGCCAGCGAAAAAGGCCGGATGTCATGCGTCGTATGCCCGTCGATGACGAGATCCGACAGCATCTTTCCAACCACGCTCGAAAATTTAAAGCCATGGCCCGAAAAACCGCCCGCGATCCAAACATGCGGGAACTCCGGGTGCCTGTCGATAATAAACCCCTCGTCGGGAGACATTTCATATTTGCAGACGATCCCTCGCTTCAGTCTGCCTGCCGCTCTCGGCATGTAAGCTTCAAGCACATCCCGCAAGTCGCCCTCATCTTCGGCATGGCTGCCGAAAGGGGCCAGCGGCTGATCCGGATCCCAGATCGATCCGGTGTCATGCCGCCCGATTTTGAGCCCGGAACCGCCGATGCTGGGGAACCCGTAATAACCGCCTTTCCGGGTGTTCAGCGTGAAGCCCGGAAACCGTCCGGCATCAAAGGCAGGGGAACCCGTTTCAAACCACGCGACCGCTTTGCGGACCGCCCGGATCGGCAAATTCACGAACGGGGAAAGAGTGCGAAACCAAGCGCCTGCACTCAGAATCGCTGCGCCTGCCTGATATTCTTCTTGCTCGGTACAGACGGAGACGAAACCGGCTTTGGCTTTCACTTCCCGTACCATGGTGTTGTCAACAGCGTAACTCCGCAGGAGAGTGCCAGCTTCCGGTAGGCCCTTACGCACTCTTCGCTGCGAAGATAACCGGCATCAGGCTCATACAGAGCTTCGAAATTTTCCGGAATATGCAGCTCCGGCCAACGTTCGCGAATCCCGGCGGCATCCAGCCGCTCGCAACGGGCAAGCTGCCCTTTGGCCGCTGCCATGCGCTCTTTGAAAGAATACACGCCGCTGTCGGCCATATTCAGGACGCCGGATTGCACCAACAGTTTCGTTCCGGTCATATCCTCCACTTCGTTCCACAGCCGATGCGCGCGAACCGCCATCTCGGTATACACCGGATCCCCGCTATAAGCATGGCGGATAAGCCTGGGCTCGCCATGATGGCTGCCCTCGCGGTGCGGTGGATCAAAGGCGTCGATGAGCAGCGTCCGCACTCCCCGCCGGGCCAAATAATATCCGGCGCTCATGCCCATCGAGCCTGCTCCCACCACAAGGACATCAAACGTATTTACGGCGGCTATAGCGATGCACCTCCGCCTGTGCCTGTGCCTGAGGCGTAAAACGCCAGCGCACGTTCGGCCAGCCTAGTGAAGAAGCCGATGCTGACCGGAAGAGCCTTCTCGTCCAGGTCGAAGGCCGGGTGATGCCACTCCTGCGTCCCGGCCGTACCCATGAAGACGAATAAACCGGGAATGTCCCGCTGGTATACGGCAAAATCCTCTCCGGCCGGCGAAGGAACCGGCGTGATGGCCTGATAGCCGGCATCTGCGGCGGCGGCATATCCGAGCTCGGCCAGAGCAGGGTCGTTATTCACGGGCGGCGGCCCCTCGATCCACCGGATGGCAGCCGTCGTACCGAATGCCGCGGCCACGCCTTCAACCACCTTGCTGAAGCGCTCAAGCACTCGCAGGCGAACTTCATCGTCGAACGTGCGAATCGTTCCTTCGAGCAACGCCCGATCGGGAATCACGTTCCACGCCGTTCCGCCGTGCAGCTTCGTCACGCTGATGACGGCGCTCTTCAACGGGCTGACATTCCGGCTGACGATGGATTGGAGAGCCGTGATGATGTGCGATGCCGTCACGATCGGGTCAAGGCCTGCCTCCGGAACCGCGGCATGCGATCCCCTCCCCGCCACTTCGACCACGAAGCCGTCGGCGGCAGCCATCAGAGGGCCTTCCTTAATCCCGATGGTCCCCACCGGCAGATCCGGCTTGTTATGCATCCCGAATATGGCTTTTACGCCCTCGAGCGCCCTACTGCCAATGACCTGTTTCGCCCCCTTCGCCTTCTCCTCGGCCGGCTGAAAAATTAGCCTGACCGTTCCTTTCAGCTCGCTTTCCCGCTTTTTCAGGGCAAAGGCGGTTCCGATCAGCGATGCCGTATGAAAATCATGGCCGCAGGCATGCATTTTGCCAGGGAACGCCGAAGCAAAAGGAAGTCCGGTCTCTTCCTGTACGGGGAGCGCATCAATATCCGCCCGCAGGGCGATGACTGGTCCTTCCTGAAGTCCGCCAACCTCGGCAATGACTCCCGTGGCAAGCGGATAATCGAGAATGCTTACGTCCGCTTCCTCCAACCATTCGCTAATCCGGCGGGTCGTTTCGAATTCCTCGTTCGACAGCTCCGGGTACCGATGGAGTTGGCGCCGGATCTCAATAAACCGTTCGATCTCTGCTTCTGTGGATAATGCATGACTCGCCATAGGTTAAACCTCCTTGTAATGATCCCAGTTTGAGGGTTGCACATTTACGCTTCGGCAGGCACTTCAGCCAAAGCTTCGCTAAGCAGCCGAAAGGAACGGAGGCGCTTGGGAAAGGGCTGAATGTTGCTGGTCACGATGAACTCGTCGACCCCGGTTGCCTTTTGTAGCTCAAGCAGTTTCGCCCGGACCGATTCTTTCGTCCCTTTCGTAATGAAGGGCTCCTGTTCCTCTATCGTATAGGGCTCGCCCGACTGCCTCCCAAATTCCTCGGCCTGTTCCAGGGTACCGAGCGTCAGCGTCCTTCCGCCGGCGAGATGAATCTTCACAAGCTTTTGCGAACCGGCAAGCTTAGCCGCTTCCTCCTCGGTATCGGCAACGATGACCGAGAGAGCCACCATGACCTGCGGCTCCGTTCCATGGGATGGGTCATAGGCGCTCCGGTAGGTCCGAATCGCTTCCAACGCCGCGGACTCATCCCCATTAATGAATAGCGAGAATACATAAGGCAGGCCCAGTCCGGCTGCGATTTCCGCGCTGCCAACGCTTGCGCCCAGCACATACAGCTCGGGAGCCGTCTCCGGCAGGGGAGCGGCACGTAATCCCGAGAGGGGATGTTCCTCTTCGAGTCGATTATGTACGAACTTTCCCAGCTCCACGATTTTGTCCGTCAGATTCGCCTGATCCTCTACTCCCCGCTGAAGTGCCTGCGTGCTTCGCGGCAAGCCGCCGGGCGCGCGGCCAATGCCCAAATCCACGCGTCCCGGAGCGAGAGAGGCCAGCACATTGAAATTTTCGGCTACCTTGTAAGGGCTGTAATGCTGGAGCATGACGCCGCCGGATCCGACGCGGATCGTCTTTGTTTTCGCCAAGAGATAAGAGATCAAAACCTCGGGCGAGGAACCCGCCACATGGTCGGAATCATGGTGCTCCGATACCCAGAACCGGCGAAACCCCAGTTCCTCCGATATTTGTGCCAGAGAAACCGTATGCGCAAAAGCTTCCGAGGGTGTTTCCCCGGGAAAAATCGGACTTTGATCAAGCACGCTTATCGTTATCCCCATAACTGTCGGCCTCCTAAATGCTATAGTTGAGTTCAGGCGTAATCCGCTTCAGAAACTGCTTGGTCCTGTCTTCGCGAGGATGGTTGAACAGTTCAGCCGGAGCTCCCTCCTCCACGATGACGCCGCCGTCCATAAACACGACATGGTTTGCCACGTCCCGGGCAAAGCCCATCTCATGGGTCACGACGATCATCGTAATGCCTTCCTTGGCGATCTTGCGGATGACCGCCAGCACCTCTCCCACAAGCTCCGGATCCAATGCCGATGTCGGTTCGTCGAACAGGATCACTTCAGGCTCCATGGCGAGCGCCCGGGCAATGCCGACCCGCTGCTGCTGGCCTCCCGAGAGCTGGCTCGGATAAGCGTCCAGTTTTCCGGCAAGCCCTACTTTTTCGAGCAGCGCAATGCTTTTCTCCCTCGCTTCTTCCCTCGGCATTTTCTTCACGATGACTAAGCCTTCCATGACGTTTTCCAGCGCCGTCTTGTGCTTGAACAGATTGTACTGCTGAAAGACCATGGCCGACCTCCGGCGAAGCGTTTGGATCTCCTTCTTCGTGGCGCGCTTGCAGCTTAGCTTGAAATCGCCGATGGCAATTTCCCCGTCGCTTGGCTTCTCCAGATAATTCACGCAGCGCAGAAGCGTGGTTTTGCCTGACCCGCTCGGCCCGAGGATGACAACCACTTCGCCTTTGTTGACCGTCAGATCAATGGATTTCAGCACATGATTCCGGCCGAAGGACTTCGAAATATTCGTCAGCTTAATCATGCGACTCCCCCCCGATTGTAAAGATTGATTCGTTTCTCAAGCTGCGCCGTCAGCCTTTCGATCAGGAGGGTAAGCCCCCAAAAAATAGCCGCAGCCGCCAGGTAAGACTCGAAGAACTTCCAGTTGGTCGATGCCACGATTTGCGCTTGGGCGTTAATGTCCACAACCGATACGGTAAAAACCAAGGTCGAGCCGTGAAGCATGCCGATCACCGAGTTGGACAGGTTAGGCAAGCTGACTGCCAGCGCTTGCGGGAATACGATCCTGCGCAGCGCTTGGACCGTCGTCATTCCGACCGAATAGGCGGCTTCCATCTGACCGCGGTTGACTGCCATCAGCCCGGAGCGGATCACTTCCGACATGTAAGCTCCCGCGGTAATCGAGAACGATATAAACGCAAACCAGATCATCGGAATGGAGGAAGATCTCAAGCCCCAGCCCCATTGAGAGGAAACAGCATCCAGAATCGCCGGCAAGCCAAAGTAGATCAGCAGCAGATGCGTAAGCATGGGCGTACCGCGGATAAAGGTGATATAAGCAGCAGCAATCTGGCTCAGCAAGGGAACTTTGTAGATCCGGACCAATGAGGTTATCAGCCCGATGACAAACCCCGCCGTGACCGATACGGCGGTGATCAACAGGGTGGTCGGAACGGCGGACAGCAAATTCACAAAAGCCGTCCAAATGAATGATGGATCGATTTTCACGGCTCTACGCCTCCTTTTTCAGTCCCATTTCCGGTATCATGAGCCGGCTTAATTTTTTCCGAATCCGGAATCCCTTTTTGACCGCCGCATTCGGAACCTCATGAAGCGTTAATCGCTGCTCGGCAAGCTTCAGCAGCTTCTCCAGCGCAAAGCTGACGATAAGGTAGATAAACGCTAAAGCAAGATACGCCTCGATGAAATGCTGGGTTATGCTGCCAAGCGTTTCGGCTTTTCCCGTCATCTCCATAAGCCCGAGGGTAAAAGCCAGAGAGGTGTCCTTCAGCAAAGCAATCACCATATTCGAAAAGACCGGGACCGCAATGGCAAGAGCTTGAGGGAGAACAATCCGGGTAAACGCTTGATGTCCCTTCATTCCCATGGCATATGCGGCCTCGACCTGGCCTCTGTCCACGGCCGCAACCGAGGCGCGGATCATCTCCGACATAAACGCTCCGGTATGAAGCCCGTAAGTCAGGATGACGAATACCAGGACCGGCGCGCGTGACAAGTCAATATGAGCCAGCTTCAAAATCTCCGGCAATCCGTAATAAAACAAGAACAGCTGAATCAGAATCGGCGTTCCTCTGAAAAACGAAACATACACTTTGGACAACGCATTCAGTACCGGTATCCGGTATAGACGGGGAAGGGCGATTAAAAATCCGGCGATCATCCCCAATAGCAGCGAGCTGCCGACTATTTGCAGCGTTACGCCCAGCACGGACAGAAGCTTCGGAATAAAGCCAAGCACGAACGAGAAATCGAACGGTGCACCCATGAACTACCCTTCTCCCTTCTTGGTTTTTTCCCTCGCTTATTTCGATGAGGTAAAGTCGTCACCCAGCCACTCCTTGCTCAGCTTCCCGAGCGTACCGTCGGATTTAAGCTCCTTGATCGCCCCGTCAACCGCATCCGCCAACTTCTGTCCTGCCGGATCATTCTTTCGGAAGACGAACAGGATGTCTCCCTCCGACAGTGGAGCCCCCGTCGCTTTAAGCTTGCCCCGGGGGTCGATAAGCGGCAGCGTAAAATCGGCGCCCAACGTGGCATCCACCCGGCCTGTCGTAATCTGGTTCACTGCATCATTCGCTGCGCCGTTCTGATAGACAATGTTAATCGCATTGTTATTTTCCTTGTTATAGTTTTCCAGAATCTGTGCAGCCGCACTGGTGGCCCCGGCCAGAACTTTCTTTCCTTTCAGGTCATCCATCGATTGAATCGAGTCATTGTCCTTGGCGACGATGATTTTGTTTTTCCAGTATGCATAAGGTTCTTTGTTGAAAAGATACTTTTCCGTTCGCTCCGGATTCTTCTCCATCTCGTGAGCAACAAAGTCGATCTTTTTCGTCTCCAGGCTCAGCAGCAGATTGGCGAACTCCATCGTCTGGAACTCGAATTCATACTCCGGCAACCGCCTATCGATTTCCCGGACCAACTCAACGTCAAAGCCCGTCAGCTTTCCGTTCTCGTCGATAAAGCAAACCCTCGGAAAGGCCGTGCCTGTACCGACCACGATTTTGGTTGCACTTCCTTCGGCAGCGTTCGCCGGGTTAACTTTGTGCGTCACCCCGTTATTCGCACCCGCTCCGCATCCGGCGATCACCCCTGCCAACAGGATTAAAACTGCTGTTCCAACCGATTTTTTCACGACCTCATCCCCCTTCAACTTCGTTTGTCCCACAATTCGATAATTCCGATGGTTTTAATAAGAATTATGTTGACACTAACTTTAACGCGATTTTCCGAACGCGTCTAATAGAGTTTTTCTATTCGTCCATGCAATTCATTAATGGGATAATTGACCGCCGAGTTCCAGCACGGATTCCAAGAAATCTTTGTTCTGACCCGCCAAGGAGATCAGATTGGTCTGCATGGAGATGCCCAACGTCTCCTTAATGTCCACCGGAATCAGGCGTCCCTCGTCAACTTCCTGCCGTGCGCATAGGCCTGGGAGAAAGCAAATCCCGGCTCGCTCTAAAACCAGCTTTTTGGCCGTTTCGGAATTGTCCACTTGAAATACAATGTCCGGCTGCTGTTCTAGGTTCTCGAATACCCTATGAATCCGCAGCCAGTCCAGGGAGCCGCATTCGAAAAACACGAGCCTTTCATGCCTTAGATCGCGGATCGACGCCCTTTCGGCGGTTGCCAACGGATGATCCTTATAAACGTACAAGCGAATGGGGTCTTCGAAGAACGGATAGGATTGAAAGGCCGGATTCATCAGCTTGCGGACAAAGGCAAAGTCAATATCTTTGGCCGAGAGCTTAACGGCCAGCTCTTCCGTAGGAGCTGTGGTCAATTTAAAGTGAATATCCGGAAAACGCCGGTTTAAAACCATGAGAAGCTGCGGCATGAAGTAGTTGGAAATCGAGACCGTGCTTCCGATTCTCAGCACATTGGGCATCGCTTGATTGGACTGAAGGTGATGTTTCCCTTTTTGAAAGGTTTGAAGGATTTGCTGGGCATAGGGAAGAAACTGCCTGCCTTTATCCGTCAGATGAATCTGTTTCCCCAAACGATCGAACAGTCTGCAGTCGAGCTCGCGTTCCAGCGACTGAATGCGCGCCGTCACCGTCGGCTGCGAGAGAAAAAGAACGTCGGCGGCCTTGTTAAAGCTGCCGTAATGGTTAATGTAGACAAAGGCCTCGATATTTTCGATATTCAAGTTTGGCACCCCCAAAACGCAATTTAATCACATTATTCTTATAAATTTAGGCGGTTTTAAGTCGACAGTGGGTTATAAATTATTCTTATCTTAGGCAGTTGGCAAATCATTGTCAATCCTTATATCCTTATAGAGTTTTTTAATTAAGCCATTAATAATCTTGTTTTCCCATGTGATAAATCGGTTTTGATTGATATACTGTTCACAACTTATCGCAAAATGCTTCTTTGGTAAACATGAAGACCGACAATGAGGAGTGATGAAGAATGAATCCCATACAACAAGTGGTTCTACGGGATGCCCGGGAGTGGGAACGCGAG
This sequence comes from Paenibacillus sp. DMB20, assembly GCF_000987955.1. Lineage (GTDB taxonomy): Bacteria > Bacillota > Bacilli > Paenibacillales > Paenibacillaceae > Paenibacillus_AQ. The sequence continues at coordinate 285,665 of NZ_LAZU01000036.1, read as the reverse complement.
GCCGTGGCGGCCGTAATGCTGGAGTCCTATCAGCAATATGCCTTGGATATGCCTAAGGAACGATGGGAGGAGTACCGGGATTCGATTCGGAAGTCCGCGTACGGCAATGCTCCGCATGCCCGCATTGTAGCCGAGCTTGGCGGAAAAATCGTCGGCAGCGTTCAGCTCTTTCTTTCCTCGGAAGCCGCTTACGGCAAGCCGGAAATGGGAATCCATTCGCCGATTATCCGCCTCCTTGCCGTATCTCCAGCCGCCAGGGGACGGGGCATCGCTACGCTTCTAATTCAGGAAGCCGGCCGAAGATGCATTCAGCTCGGGGCAACCACGTTGAATCTCCATACCTCCGACATGATGGCCTCCGCTGTGAATCTTTATGAGAGGCTCGGCTTTGAGCGGGCCTATGAGACGGATACGACCAATGGAGAAACCCTCGTTAAAGGATACCGGCTGGAGCTGCCCGGGTCATCGCTGCTGCACAGCGCAATATGAATCCCTTCGGGATAAGCCAAAAGCCTAATGCGTTATGCCTATGCTATAGTCATGACATACATAGCCGACAAAAAAGTAAGCCGTGCCTCGATCAATTGAGGTCCGGCTTACTTTTCATGATTAACGAAATCATAACGATCCTAACTGCGTTTGCTGCGCGACCAGAGGACGACCGGGATAAGCAGCAAGGAACTGAGGCCTCCAGTAATGGAGAGGACAGCAAAGCTGGAATTCGCAACAACCATCCCGGACAATGCGCCGCCCGAAGCGCCTGCCAATGCAACCAGAACATCAACGGTCCCCTGCGTTTTCGCTCGAATGTGTTCAGGCGTTGCATCAATGATCTGCGCGGTGCCGCTGATCAAACCAAAGTTCCAACCGATTCCGAGCAGCGCCAGCGCAGCGATAAGCGCCGCCATTGAATCGGGCGGTGCCCAAGCGGCCAGGATTCCTGCCAAAAGCAGCGTAATGCCTGAGGCATACGACATGATCGTTCGTCCGAGCTTATCTACAAGGACGCCGGTCACAAGGGAAGGGAGATACATGGCAGCGATATGAATGCCGATGACAAGCCCTACCTCGCGTAAACTGTGTCCGTGATGCTTCATGTGGACCGGTGTCATCGTCATGATCGCGATCATGACGATTTGAGTCAAAACCATGACGGTTGTCCCGACGATAATCCCCCTGTTGCTCATTGCTGTTCCGGTACTGCTTGATTCTGAGACCTTGACCTGGTCTGTCTTCTGCGCTTCCGCGATGGCTTTTGCAACGATGAATGGATCCGGGCGAAGCCAAGCCAGGAGCACCAGTCCGGCAAGGGTGAAAGCTGCCCCCGCCAGAATGAACGGACCCGCCAATGCGGGAACGCCTATGGACGCCGCGAACCGTCCCATCACATCCACCAGATTGGGGCCCGCTACCGCGCCAAACGTAGTGGATACCATGGCCATGCTGACCGCCCTTGCCCGCTGATTAGGTTGGGCCAAGTCGGTGCCGGCATAGCGCGCTTGCAAGTTTGTGGCCATGCCGGCGCCATAGACGAGCAGCGAAACATACAGCAACGGCAGATGATCGGCGACTGCCGCAAATACGATACCGAAGGCGCCGATGCCCCCGGCCAAAAAACCCGATGCCAAGCCCGCTCGTCGGCCGAAACGTTGAGAAAGCCGCCCTACCAGAAATGCTGCGGCGGCAGAACCGAGCGTGATCAGCGCCGCAGGAATCCCCGCATAGCTGTCCGTACCGATCATGTCCTGGGCAAGAAGAGCACCGACGGTTATCCCTGCAGCAAGCCCGGCTCCGCCTAGGATTTGGGAAAGGACCACGATCATCAAGGTTTTTTGATAGAGCTGCCGCTGCTTTTCCGTAGAATCGACGTATTTTTGCAGCGTTTCTTTTCGCCCGTTCACTTTTTCTTTTACATTATATTCCAACAAGCTTTATAACCACCTTTATGGTGAAGGGACCGACTCCAGGTAAGTATCCGGCTTCAGTTTCTTCTTTCGGATAAGAATATCATTCATTTGTATGTCGTTGATTTTTCTTGTATGCCAGCGGCGTCATGCCCATGATACTTCTAAATTTATTTATGAAATAGCTGGTGCTGTTAAATCCGATTTGGTAGGCCGCTTCGGTAACGTTAATTTCAGGATCTTGAAGCAGGTTCAGGCTTTTTTGAATACGATACTCGATGACGTAATTTAACGGCGTCGTCTTTAGAAACTGTTTGAAATACCGGCAGGTTTCCGAACGGCTCAATTGGCCGACTCGTGCTATATCTTCCAACAGGATTTTCTCGGCATAATTCTGATGTATCCAATGCAGCATCTGCTTCATTCGGTGACTCTTCATCATTTTGGCGTGATCATACTTTAAAGGAAACCCATTCGCGGCTAAATTTTTCCATATTATAGTTAGCTGGTTCATGATCTCGATTTCATATAATGTTGATTGTTGTTTAATGTTGTGGCTGATCTCCTGAATGGCCGATAATATGTTTCTTCCCCAATTCTCGTTGGGATCCAGGAGCAAGTGAGTTAGATTGGTTGCATGTACGTAGGGATAAACATGGGTGGCATACAGCGCTTGAGGCAAAATGAAATCAGGAGAAACGTTCAAACAAATATATACGCAACCCGATCGGTTATGGTCTTTTGCCATATGCAGGCAGCCGCTGTTTATGAACAGCCCCTCCCCTTTTTCGAGATATACCTCCTCATCGTTGATTTGAAAAACCGCTTCCCCTTCTACAATCAGAATAAATTGTATTTCATCATGCCAGTGGAGCGGGATATAGCCGTTTATATTACGGTTGATCTGGGTTTCGTAACATGCCAAAGGCAGCGCAACCGTACGGTGTTCGGTCAGCTCTTTCAAGTCATGATCAATTTTAAAATCTTTGATTTGCACATGCCACCTCAATATATTTATACTTTTCCATTCGATTTTTGTATTTTAAAATAGAATGACCGCTTAGTATAGTACTATAATTATATTGAAGTGGAGAGTCAACCATGAAGAAACCTGCAAGAAAAACCGGATTAATCCTCGTTACAACGGGCGCTGTATGTTGGGGTGTTGGAGGTACAGCGGCACAAAAACTCTTTCAGCAATATGCCGTCGATGTCAGTTGGCTCGTAACGTTGCGTTTGCTGGTGGCGGGTCTTTTGCTCCTAACCGTTCAATTTTTTGCAAAAGACCGTTCCCAGATATTCGGTGTATGGAAAAATAAAAGAAATGCCGTGCAACTGCTGATCTTCGGCCTGCTCGGTATGTTAGCGGTTCAGTACACGTATATGGCATCCATTAAGCATGGCAATTCGGCCGTTGCGACATTATTGCAATATTTGGCTCCCGTAATGATCATCATTTATTTGATATTGAGAAAACAAGCTGTTTTTGCCCGGCAGGACATGCTAACCGTTTCCCTTGCTTTAGCGGGCTGCTTCTTCCTGTTAACCAACGGATCGGTCTCCAAGTTGTCGGTGCCGGCTCCGGCCATCGTATGGGGGATTCTTTCCGGCATAGCGTTGGCCTTCTATACGTTGTATGCCGTTCCTCTGCTAAAGCAATACGATTCGCTGGTCATTGTGGGCTGGGCTATGATGATCGGCGGTACCGCATTGAACTTTGTCCATCCCGTCTGGAAACAGGACATCTCAAGTTTGAAACCGGAAGTTTATTTATACTTGGCCTTCATTATCCTCTTCGGTACCATGATTGCCTTCTGGTTTTATATTGAAAGTCTCCAAAGTTTATCTCCCAAGGAAACAAGTCTATTGGGCAGTTTGGAACCGCTGGCAGCCATTGTCACGGCGGTAACTTGGTTAAAAGAGCCTTTCGGATTCTACCAATGGCTGGGTACCGCTTGTATCATAGGGATGATGATATTACTCGCATTTAACAAAAAAGTCGTTCCAAGTACTTCGGGGAACACTGGCCGCGATTAGCCAAAGGCATTGATCTGTTTTCATATGTAAGGTTGTCACGGCCGGAAAGCGCCCCCGTCACCAGGACTCCCAGAAATCCATAGCGAGGTTTATTCGCTGCTCAGAAAAAGTCCATAAGCAAGGATTGTCCCGCCGGAATCATGGATTCTAGCAGCGCCGCTTTCACGGGATCACCGTCAAGGCGTTTCATTCGGTATAATTCTTGAGGGCGTTTATAACCCATAAACAGCGCGGAAAGCGTCTGAATATCCGTTGACAGATCGGATGAAGCTGCGCCGGTTGAAGGCAGTTGAACCACGTCCGCCTTTCCCTGCCCGTTAACGCCCAGCTTCCACAATCCCTCATTCCATGGAGCTGCCGTATCCTTTACTTGGATCGTTAGTTCAGCCTCTCTATTCGCCGTAAAGGAATATTGTTCCATAAAGGATTTTAAATCTACAATTCGTGCCATAAAATATGGGACGATTTCCTGGGTTACGCGCGGATCGGGCAGCATAAAGGGCAACTGGTCATCTCCCGGCACCATGGTCAACTCCACTTGTTCAATGCGGGAGTCATGGTTTCCGAAAAAGGTCCACAGCGCACTCCGCGCTTCTTCGTTCAGATATACGAATTCGTCGCATACCAGTTTTTTATCTTGAAGCTTATACAGCACATAACCTTGCGGTTCGCCTTCGGCCGAATAATAAACGGCACTGTACCCGTATTCCTGCAGAACGGATCGTTTCCACCAGGCTTCGTCCCGCACAAGGGTACCGTTATATCGGCCTGCAAAGGATTGGTACATCGAATCGAGCGTAGGGATGTCCGTTACGTCTCTGGTAACCTTTCCCGGCACATCCACTTTGGGCGGAAAGCTTTTTACGGGGATCGTGTATTTTTTATACTCTGCGTATAGCTCCCATCCGAATTTACGGTAAAACGGGATCGAAAACGGATGCAGGAAGGATAGCGTCTGTCCCTTGTTCTTCATTTCTTGAAGCGCATGTTTAAGGAGTGTGGATACATGCCCCTTTCTGCGGTTCTCCGGCCAAGTTGCCACTCCCGCAATGCCGCCCATATCCAAAATCCCGCCTTGCAGGTAAACTTGAAAAGGGAGAATGGTCAGTTTCGCTTGCAGTTCTTCTCCCTCAAAAATCCCCCAGAATCGTTCAGGCTCGAAATGCGCTTTGCTGGTTTCTTTTTGCTCCGGAGTCATAGTATATTGAAAAGCATATTCGGATAATTTCGTGCTAGCGTCAAATTCGTCCGGCTTTAACTGTCTGATTTCCATAATTTCACCTCTTCATAGTTTGGGGTCTGGATGATGAGACATTGCTGCATGATTTCTCCATTTTATCACAATCGCCATGCGCTACAAACAAGAAAACAGCATGAAATGAACCTTCCATTACCTTTGGCGTTATTCCCAACGGATAGATCCATATTTGTCATATAAATGATACATAATCGGGTTTCAGCAAAAAGGAAGGGTGTTATGATAAAAATCATAGATTTTATTCGCTCTATATACATGTGGAAAGGGTGAAAAACGTGTGGAAACCTGATCGCGGAAGCAATCAGCCTCTTTATCAACAAATCGCGGACGATCTCGAACAAAGAATATCCTATGGAGAGTTTCCACCAGGAAGTTTGCTTCCTTCCGAACGAAAATTGGCAGAACAATTGGGAGTCAACCGGAGTACCGTGGTTCTGGCTTATGCTGAGCTACGTTCGCTAGGAATTATAGAAAGCAGATCGGGAAGCGGAACGAGAGTCAGCAAAACGAAATGGGGAGCCACCCCCAAACATACGCCCAATTGGCATCGTTATGCGGAAGGCGGAAACTTCCTGCCTAACCTGCCCTTTTTGCGCCGGATTCGGGTGGCTCTGGAGCAGGATCCGTCCATCATTGATTTTGCCAGCGCGAGCTCGCCGGAGACTTGGCACCGATTGACGAGATCAATGCCATCATGAACGAAAAACAGTATACATCCTATTTCGGTTATGACAACCCCCAAGGATATATGCCTCTTAGACAGGCCTTGGTTGCATTTCTTAAAAAGTATCGCGGCATCCAGGCGACGGAATCGTCCATCTTGATTACATCCGGTTCGCAGCAATCTTTATACCTGATCACCCAATGTTTGTTGTCTCCGGGCGATGCCGTTGCCATTGAGGATCCGTCTTACTGTTACTCGCTGCCCATGTTCCAGTCGGCAGGCCTTCGGTTGTTCAGGCTTCCCGTTGATGAACACGGCGTGCAGCCTGAGGAAATACGTTCCCTGTTCAAAAAGCATAAAATCAAAATGCTGTTTATCAATCCGAACTTTCAGAATCCGACAGGCGCTCTATTAGCCAGTGAGAGAAAAAAACAACTGCTTGATATTGCCAGCGAACTTGGCCTCCCTATCGTAGAGGACGACCCTTTTAGTTTAACCGCTTATAAGGGCACGCCTCCTACACCTTTAAAATCGTTGGATACGATCGGGTCCGTGCTTTATATCGGCTCTTTTTCGAAAATTGCCGCATCCGGATTGCGCGTCGGATGGATGGTGGCACCCCATTCCGTGGTCGAGAGGCTGGCGGATGCCAGACAGCAGATGGATTTCGGGCTTAGCGTTGTACCGCAAAAGGTTGCCGCCAGTTTCCTGAATTCCCCGTATTTCGATCCCCATATGGATCGGCTGCGGTCAACGCTGCTTTACAAGCGGGATTTGATCATCGAGGCCATTCAACATGAAATGCCGGAGCTTGTGGAGTTCCCCGTTCCTGAGGGAGGGCTGCATTTGTGGTGTAAAATCGTGCCTGAGGTGAATGACGCCAAGTTACTTGATGCCGCGATTCAAAGAGGGGTCATCTTCGTGCCTGGAAGCGTGTACGGATCGGCTTCCGGTTATGTGCGGTTTACCTATGCCCGTGCCAGAACCGAAGATATTCTTGTCGGCACAGCCAAATTCGCGGAAGCGCTTCGATCGATATTAGATGAAGGACCGTAAGATAATTGCTCCTGTGCTTAAGCTGTTCGATTGACCACTAAAAAAGGTGCGTGATAAGATTTTGTGACGTCCAGAATCTTTACCATGCACCTTGATTGTTTTATATTTCCCTTCCGGTTTATCGTTGCAAAGCTTTCACGTCTTTAATGATTTTGTCGTATGGAGTATCCGTGGTCCCGTCATACTTGGCGACAACCGTTCCGGATTGGTCGACAAGGTAAAAAGAAGTACCGTGTATCACTTGCTCTGAAGCGGCATCCACAACAAGGGGCGACTTAAAAGATTTCAGAACGAACGACTTTATCTCTTCGTATTCGTAACCGGTTAAGGCATGCCAATTCGAAAACTCAGCATCAAACTTTTCCAAATAGCTTTTCAATGCCGCAGGGTCATCACGCTCCGGATCGACGGAGAATGAAACCAGTTCAGCCTCTGCCCCCGCTTTTTTCAATCTCTTCTGAAGCTCCGCCATATTGGCTGTCATCGTCGGGCACACCGTAATGCAATGCGTGAAGACAAAATCCGCAATCCATACTTTACCGCTTAAATCGGACAACGAAACGATCTCTTCATCCTGATTGATAAATTCAAAAGGTTCGACCGGGATGTTTAGCTGATTGGGTTTGGAATTGCCGCAGGCCGTTGCGATTCCCAGAATCATTACAAGCAGTCCGGCTAAAGCAAAAATTCTCAAATCATACTCCTCCTTACTTCATTTTGGCCAGCCATTGAACTAAAATCTGAATCTCGTTGTCCTCTAACAGCTTATTAAAAGAAGGCATGCCCTTCGAGCCATCCCGGATGATTTCGTTGATTTTTTCCTCGGTTATGTTCGAGCCGATATTTTGCAGGTTTGGCCCTACTTTGCCGCTTAAGTCGGCGGCATGGCAGGAAATGCATTGACTTCTGTACAATGCTGCAGCCTCTTCATCTTCGGGAGACGAAATCGTCGCCTGAAGTGCCGGCTCATCCACCGCTTTCGGGTTGCAGGCGCCAAGGAAGATTACTGCCAGAACGGCCATGAACAAGCCGAGTATTCTCCTCACTGGCTCACTCTCCTCTCCCCTTAAAAATCAGGAATGGTTATATTAGATTTAAAATGCCTTTCAAGCGTTATCCAAGATCATCGTGACAAACACTATCATCAAGTAATTTACCGAAATCAAAAAATTCGTTTTAGCCCACCGCTCATTTTGGAACTTCGTAATACCACGAACGGTATGCCATAACCAAAGCAAACTTCCAAACAAAGATACGGTCAGGAATACAATACCCGAATAATCATATAAAAACATAAGAATAACCGTCGGTAGCAGAAGCGCGACATAAGGAATCATCTGCAAATTCGTGCGTCTGACCCCTTTTCTTACAGGCAAAAGCGGAAATCCGGCGGCTGTATACTCATCCACCCGTCGTATGGCAAGGGACCAGAAATGTGCCGGCTGCCACAAAAACAACAGGCAAAATAAGAGAAAAGCTCCTAAATCCAGTCGGTTCGTGATTGCACAATAACCGATAACGGGCGGCATTGCGCCCGAAATACCACCGACGGCCGTACTCCAGGTCGATGTTCTTTTCAACCACATCGTATAAACAACAATATAGACGAGCATGCCGAGCAACCCTAGTAAGCCGCATAGCACATTGGCCTTCCAAAACAATATGGTTTCTCCTGCGATACCGAGCACAAGGGCACACAAGACAGCATGCGATCGCTTTATTCGCCCTTCTGCCAGAGGTCTGACTTTCGTTCGATCCATCTTGCGGTCCAGTTTATAATCCCACACATTGTTAAAAACGCAGGCGGATGACATCGTCAGGGTTGTCCCGATCAGCGTCCATAGCAGTAAACTTCCGTTTATTCCGCCTTCGGAGGCCAACCAGAAGCCTCCGAAGGCGGCAATGAGATTAAGCTGAAGGATGCGCGGTTTGGTTAAGTGCAGCCAATCCGCCAACATGCTCTTTTTTTTCATACAGCCACCATGTTGTTAAGCATGATCCATATCGATCCAGCGACAATAACGACCAAAATCACCAGACCCAGAATCAAGGAGATCAAATTGTAGCGGGGGTTCTTTTCCTCCCGTAAATGCATGAAGAACAATAATTGAACGAACAGCTGCATTACGGCGGCTATCATCAGCACGATCGACAACATGGTACCCTGAAGCCATTCGTTCATGACCATCGCAACCGGAATCGCCGTTAAAATCAAGGAGCAGATAAACCCGATCGTATACGATTTAAAGGAACCATGATGCTCCTCCTGTGCATGAGCCGAGTTCAAATCCGTCATGTTAGCTCACCCCCATTAAGTACACGATCGTGAACACGAATATCCAAACAACATCAAGGAAATGCCAGAAAAGGCTAATGATATTGACTTTCCGCGTCGTTACCGGCGTAATGCCTCTTCTGGACAACTGAATGATTAATGCAACAATCCACACCAGTCCAAACAATACATGGATACCGTGCGTACCCACCAATGTGAAGAACGCCGATAGAAACGCACTCGTGCCAATCGAGGCACCTTCATCCGTCAAATGAACGAATTCGGTGATTTCTAGACCGAGAAAAACGGCACCGAGCAGTGCGGTAACGCCGAGCCAGCTTAGCAGGGCTCTTACTTTCTTTTTATGCATGGCCAGCACGGCGAGCCCGCAAGTATAACTGCTCGTCAGCAATATAAAAGTACTTGCAATAATGCCGTTTATCTGGAACAGATCGGCAGCTCCCGGTCCTCCATCGGTGTTATGCCGAAGGACGATGTACGTTGCAAATAAAGTTCCGAAAATGATGACATCGGTCATTAAATAGATCCAGAAACCGAATGTCCGTACCTCCTCCATATCCGGATGGTCATGGCGGGACTCCTGCACATGGGATTGTGCCATTAAATAATCACCCTCCTTAAGTCCGCTTCCGTGCGTTCAATTTCATCGACAGGGATGTAGTAATCCGTATCATAGTTGTAGGAATGGTAAAGCAAACAAGCAGCTACGCCGCCCAATCCGGCAATGATGAACCACGGCCAATGGAATATGAATCCGAAACCGGCTATAAACCAGCAAGCCGACATGACAATGGGAGTGCCGGAGTTTTTAGGCATATGAATGGGTTCCCATTTTTTTGCCTGCGAAGGTTCGGACAGCCCTTGCCCCTGTTCTTTGCGCAACTTGCGCTCCCACCAATCATCCTGCTCGGTAACTTGCGGAAGGACCGCGAAATTGTATGCCGGAGCCGGAGATGGAATGGACCATTCCAGTGTGCGTCCGTTCCACGGATCACCTGTTGTGTCCGAATTATTTTTGCGATGCTTGAACCCATGAACGATCTGCCATACCTGGAACAAAAATGCAACCCCCATCAATGCTGCGCCAATCGTTGAAACGAAGTTCATTTCCCACCAGCCTTTGTCCCAACTATAGGTGACGACGCGACGGGTCATTCCCATGAGTCCGAGAATATATTGCGGCATGAAGCAGAAGTAAAACCCGATGTTCCAGAACCAGAACGCCCATTTCCCTATACGTTCATTCAGCTTAAAGCCGAACATTTTGGGCCACCAATAGTAAAGCCCTGCAAAATAACCGAACACCACGCCTCCTATAATGACCTGATGGAAGTGTGCGATCAGAAAGTAGCTGTTGTGGAATTGGAAGTCGGCCGGCGCAACCGACAGAAGCACTCCGGTCAGACCGCCGACAATAAAGCACGGAATAAACCCGATCGTCCACAACATGGGTGTTTCAAACGTGATTTTCCCCCTGAACATGGTGAAGAGCCAGTTGAACACTTTGACGCCGGTCGGTATGGCAATCAACATGGTCGTTAGCGCAAAGAATGCATTGACGTCCGCTCCCGATCCCATCGTAAAGAAATGATGCGCCCAAACGAGAAAAGACAATACGCTGATGATCATCATGGCGTACACCATGGATTTGTAACCGAACAGCTTCTTCTTCGAAAAGGTCGACACAATTTCAGAGAAAATCCCGAATGCGGGAAGCACAATAATGTAAACCTCGGGATGGCCCCACATCCAGATCAAGTTGATATACATCATCGGATTCCCGCCGCCATCCAGGGTGAAGAAATGTGCGCCGGCATATCGGTCTAAAAACAATAGAGCCAGAGTTGCCGTCAGGATCGGAAACGAAAAGATGATCGCGATACAGCTGGATAACACCGACCACGAGAACATCGGCATTCTCATCAGCTTCATTCCCGGGGCCCGCATTTTCAGGATCGTCACAATGAAGTTAATCCCGGTCATTAAGCTGCCGATACCCGAAATTTGTATACCCCAAATATAGAAATCCTGTCCGACTCCGGGGTTGTACTGAAGTTCCGAATAAGGAGGATATGCGAGCCAGCCCGCATCGGGCGACCCCCCGATTACGAATGACAGGTTAAACAACATCGCGCCTGAAAAGAACAGCCAAAAGCTTAGCGAATTCAAAAACGGGTATGCAACATCCCTGGCTCCGATTTGAAGCGGAACCATGATGTTGAACAGACCGAACATGAAAGGCATGGCCATAAATAAAATCATGATGACGCCATGCGTCGTAAAAATCTGATTATAGTGATCCGGCGGCAGGAACTCGACCCCCGGCATGGCCAGCTGAGCCCTCATGAGAATCGCATCGACTCCCCCGCGGAACAGCATTAGAAAAGCAGCTAAGATGTACATGATTCCGATCTTTTTATGGTCAACCGTGGTAAGCCATTCTCGCCACAGCCATTTCCACTTTTTAAAATAAGTTAACCCGGATATGATCGCTATCAGGGTTAGAACGATGGTGACATCCGCTCCGTATATTAGCGGATCTCCCGTTACAAAAAACTCGGAAGCGAAGTCTTTTACCTTATCCCACATGGACAAATCTCTCCTTACTTCATGATCCGAATAACATTAGCTCTCTTCTTTCGGTTTGATTTTTTGAGCCTCTCTCGTCGACAACCCATGGTTGTGAGAGGCTCCGTATTTCGTAACGGTCATCTCGAACAGCCCCTCAGGAAACTTGGAGAACGTTTGAACCTTGGAAGTCGAGGGTTCAACCAATCGCTTATATCCGTCCAATGTCAGCTTCGGCGAACCTGCTTTGACCCCTTCCACCCATTGATCGAATTGTTCCTGAGTGGTCGCTTCTACATCGAAATACATCTGGGCGAATTCCGTACCCGTAAAATTAGCCCCGGATCCCCAGTAATGTCCCACCTCATCGGCTTGGAGATGAAGTTTCATCGCCATGCCGGACATGGCATACATTTGTCCTCCAAGCTGCGGAATCCAAAACGAGTTCATTGGAGAATCGGCGGTGATTTCAAACCGAACGGGCACATCTTCCGGAATTTTCAACTCATTTATCGTTGCAATCCCCTGCTCAGGGTACTGGAACAACCACTTCCAATTTAGGGAAGTTACTTGAACGGTCAAAGGCTTCTTATCTGAGGCCAGCGGCTTTGATGGTTCCAATGCATATGTGGCTTTTACGGTTATTACGGCAAGCGTCAAAATAATAACGATTGGTATTCCCCACCAGATGATCTCCAGCTTGGTGCTGTGCTCCCAATTCGGCGTATAACGCGCTCTCCTTCCTTTTTTGTCACGGTATCGCCAGATGATAACCGCCGTAAGGATCAGCACGGGAACAATGACGATACTGCACAGCAAGAGCGATATCACCATTAGATCTCGCTGCTGCTCCGCAATGGGCCCCTTGGGGTTTAACACAATGATCTTTTCCGTACAGCCGGTTGTGGCCAGCGCCGTCATGATCGACATGACAAACAACATCATGTTTCGAAGCGCTTTTGGTCGTTTCATTTCCTTCAGCTCCATTCCACCTGCTATTTCCTGAATTACTCTATAAGAGAACGGACGGGGTGTCACCAGCCGCTTAACCAGAAAAAGAACAGGCCATGTTCAATTTTCCGTAACAAAAATCACATTAATAGCGATCGTTATCTCCTTTCCATGAACGTTTCAAGCTGCCGGCATTCTCCTTTTCCATGACCGAATGGACAGAGCTGCCAGTATGCTGAACAAGAAAACGGCCAAAACATTGTGAACGAGACTAGCAAACAGATAAACATCCGAATCATTCATAACGAACGTGAGCCAGGCCCCGCTGAATATTTGTGCCGTTACCAAAACAAGCAACCCGGTCGCCGAAATGGTAAAATCCGAGTGATTGCCTTTGGCTTCGTGCCGCCGAACAAGAACAAACAGAATGATTGCCAAAATCCATAATAGCGCAGCCGCCAACCGATGAATGAAAACGATCCCCGATGCGCCATACATATATGGGATGACCTGTCCATTGCATAAAGGCCAACCCATGCATCCGGCATCCGACTCGGTGTGACGAATGTACGCGCCAAGATAAATGACGATGCAGCTGTGCGCCCATGTCCCCCATACGATGACTCGAATGCGGGTTGGGATAGGAGCTGTATGGAAGCTCATTTTTTCTTTTTCCGTCCGGTACATCCATACGACAAGCAGCATGCAGCTTGCAACTGCAAGCAGAGCGATGCCAAAATGGAGCGCCATTACAGCCGGCTGCTGCGGCCACATGACTGCAGCAGCCCCCATCAAAGCCTGAACGATCGTAAAAAACAAAGTGCCGCCAGCATAGTACAATGCTTCCTTATGTGATTTGTAATAACGCCATGTCACAATAAAGGTTAGAAGAACCAGCAGTCCCACCACACCTGTGATCAGCCGGTGCGAATATTCGATCATGGATTCCAGCGTGTAAGCCGGGACAAATTTCCCGTTGCATAGCGGCCAATCGTCGCCGCAGCCTCTGCCCGATCCCGTTTTGGTTACGATCGCTCCGGCAAGCAATACGAAGAACATGCCGATGAATGAGGACCACGCGAGCAGTCGGTAACGTAGCGAAAACATTAGAATCACCTCTTATGTCTGTTTTTGTAAGGTACCCTCAACGAATATAATGATTAACACTACGATCGTGACCCTCCAATTAATAATTTGAGTCCCCATCCGTTGGACACAAAAAAGACCCATTGGAATGCCTGTTTGAAAGGACAGGAATACCATGGGTCTCGGTACATTCAATTATCCAATTGCTTAATTACTTGAAAATCATCCAGATCACAATAAATGCCACCAAAGAAAACACATAAATCAAGATTAATTTAGTGATATTCGCTTTTGTTCTGCGTTCATAGCCGGGGTTAGCTTTCTTATTCTCTTGAGAGTGGCCAACAAGCATGGTGGAAACCCCGCCGACTAATGCCAGCGTAATGACGATAATGTACAAAACCATCCCGATACCCCCTCTCTATAACTGAACTGATATTCTCAGCTCGTCTCTTTGCCCTTTCTGCGCTCAACAACAACCTTTACCTCTTTCGCGGTTGAATCCTCTGGTCCTTTAATCGGTAGGCCTGCCTCCCCATGCCTCGTAATATAATCTACGATCTCCTGGAGGATAATCTGTCCAGGCATAAGGATCGGAATGCCCGGTGGGTAAACATAGATGGACTCCGCGATGATCCGGCCCGATGATTGCTCAAATAGTACGGTTTCCGTATCTGCATAGAAGGCGTCTCTCGGCGGCATCAAAAATGGCGGGGCATCAGGAATGACGGATGGCGTAAGAGCACTAGCGCTCTCTTTTCTCCGAAACATGTCATCCATATGCTCCAAAGCCTGAAGAAGACGGTTAACCTCATGCTCCGTATCACCAAGCGTGATCAGACATAAAATGTTGGACAGATCGCTTAACTCTACCTCGATGTTATATTGTTCGCGCAGCCACAGCTCCGCCTCATATCCCGTAATGCCGAGTTTTCCAACATGAACGCATAGCTTCGTCGGGTCATAATGATATACGCCTTTCAGATCGAGTATTTCCTCGCCATAACAGTAAAGACCTGGACAAGTATTGATCCGGCTTCTCGCTTGATCAGCCAAATTTATGGCTTTCTCCGCAAGCAAGCGCCCGTTTACGGCCAACTGCCTTCTAGCCGTATCCAAGGAGGCCAGAAGGATATAAGAGGTTGAAGTGGTTGTCAGCATGCTCATAACCGTTCGAATCCGCTTTATATTAACCCGTTCCCCTTTTACGTTGAGGATTGAACTTTGAGTCAACGACCCTCCAAGTTTATGGACACTGGTTGCCGCCATGTCCGCGCCCGCTTGCATGGCCGACGCAGGCAATTTCTCATGAAAATGAATAAGCGTGCCGTGTGCTTCATCCACCAAAACCGGTATTCCATAGCCGTGAACGAATTCAACCATATCCGTCAAATCCACACTCGTTCCATAATAGGTTGGGTTTATGAGAAGAACTGCTTTACGCCCGGGTTCTGCTCTATCGCCTGCCGGATCGACTCCTTCAACACTCCATGCTCGATTCCTAGTTTGCGGTCTTGTTCAGGCGTTACCCATACCGGAATCGCTCCTGTAAAAATAATGGCCGACAAAATGGATTTGTGGGCATTCCGGGGCACGATGATCTTATCGCCCGGTGCACAAACAGACATGATCATGGTCATGATTGCCCCGGTGGTTCCTTGTACGGAAAACAACGTATAATCCGAGCCAAAGGCTTCTGCCGCCAGGCGCTCCGCCTCCCGAATGATCCCTGACGGCTGATGAAGATCATCGAGCGGGACAATATTGATTAGATCAATGGCTAAGGCATTGTCACCCATGTAGGATCGGAATGCCGGATCCATTCCCTTCCCTTTTTTATGGCCGGGTATATGAAAAGGCAGCGGATTGCTCGTTGCGTGCTGTACCAAAGCGTCAAATAACGGAGTTTTGTGTTGGTCCAAGATGATTCTTTCCTTTCAATGAACTTTCATGATGTCATGATTTTTTAGAGACATATCAAAACAAATATAATGTCTGTCATGCCATTCGTAACCATCCATTTATACATTTTCCGGACCATCCACTTTTCGGTCATGTTTCAAGTAAAGAAAAAGCTGCCGGGGGATTTGTCCCTCAGCAGCTTTTTCCCTAAACATGAGAACTTTGCTTATCCATTGAATCAGCCGGCAAAGATTCAACGGAAGATTGTTCACCTTGCCACAACAGCTGCATCTCTTCACTGGTGGCCAGCAGATCGGATAAGGTGCCTTCAGCCTCGATCCGACCATCCTTCAACACAATGATGTGATCCGCTTTCGCGAGTGCCGCTCTTCGGTGAGATACGGCAATACAAGTCACGTCACGCTCTTTGAACAGTCCATCCCAGACCTGCTGCTCCGTCTCCACGTCCAGCGCACTTGACAGGTCATCGAAAATGAACAGATCCGCGCCCGTCATCAGCATCCGAGCGGTAGCCGCGCGCTGAATCTGTCCTCCGGACAGCATGACGCCTCTTGGACCCACAAACGTTTGCAGTCCTTGATCCAGATCCTCGATATCCTTTTCCATGACGGCTAGGCGAATCGACCGTTCCAGAGATTCTTCAACACGCTCTTTCTTCCCTTGCACGATATTCTCCCACAGCGTATCGCTGAACAAACGGGGAACCTGCGGCGTATATGCAGCTCTTGGCGGCATGAGGAAGGTGGCGGGATCGACCTCTTCCCCGTTCCAACGGATCGTGCCCTCTTGTTTCGGCAGCAGTCCGAGCAGCGTCCGCACAAGCGTCGATTTACCGGACCCGATGCGTCCGGTGATGACAAGGAATTTGCCGCGCTCCAAGCGGAAATGAATATCCTTTATCCCGTTATCCGAATTAGGATATTGGTACGATAAGCCGCTTGCTTCAAGCTCCCGGAGCTTCTCCTTCGGATCCCTGTGGATCGCAGGCAGCTCCGGAGGATCTTCGTTGAGATAGGTCTCCCTTGCCTCTATGATCCGGTCTTCCTCGCCGGGACGGAACAGGGTGCGCATCCGGTCAAAGGATACCTTTAGCCGCTTATGCTGAAACACCATGTAACCGAACAAGGAGATGCTGAACCCGATATTCGCCAGATAAGCCGTAAACAAGGCAAAATCGCCGACGGTAAAACGCCCGGCCTGCATCTCGGCGGCGCACATCAAAAGGATTAATCCCGTACAAATGCTGAGTACATGCTGATTGAGCGACCTCATCCACTGCTTGAACAGATTATCCTTCAGCGCAGCTTGACGGCGCTCTTCATTCAGCTTCGTGAAACGCTCGTGAACATGGTCCTCGGCTTGCCCCAGCTTCAACGCTTGAACCGCACCAAAGGTCTCCGCAATAAAACTGGTGATCCGTCCGGTAGCTTCGCGGTTCTTTTGACCGTAACGGCGGGCCCGGTTGCCGGATAAATTGTTGAGCAGCGTCACCACTACTAACGGCAAAACGGCAACCAGCATGATCTTCCAGTTAATGCTCGCCATAATGATAACCGAAACCAGCGCAAATACGAGACGTCCCCAGAAATCCACCCAGGACTCCACATACTCGACAACCTCATCCACGTCGTCCCTGAAACGGCTCATCGCTTCTCCGGGGGAAGCGGGGAGGTTGCGTCCCGGCCAGCGCATAATGCCAGCCAGCATATTCGTGCGCAGAATGGCCTGAATGTGGTAAATATACGTTACCCATTGATAGAAAGCCGCGAAAAACGTTCCCACTCTTGCGACTCTCACTGCGGCAATGAAGATCAGCGGTACGGCTAGCCACAAATAATCGGTGGAATTCGCCGTGGCGCGGTCAAAGAACCACTGCATGCCGATCCCGATCAGCAGCGGCAGGGAGTGAAATATGCACCACAGCAACCCGTTTATTAAGAATAATGAAGGTCTGAATCGGAACAGGCGCCCAATAAATCCGGTAATGCTCATGCCAACTCCTCCTCTCTGCCTGTTACCAGCAGTCTTGCGTAATGCGAAGATGGATCTTGCGCCAGCGCTTCCCGGTCGCCGAATTCAAGGATTCGGCCATCACCCAGCACCATGATTTTATCGACCTGCTCCAGCGTAGCCAGCCGGTGCGCGATAATGATTCCCGTACTGCAACTCATCAACTGATCTACAGCCGCCTGCAGCATGGTTTCCGTTGCCGCATCCAGACGCGAAGAAGGCTCATCCAGGATGACCAAGCTTGGCTGCGTCAAAAATACCCGGGTTAGCGCAAACAGCTGAGCTTCCCCCGCGGACAGGGATGCGCCTCCGGCAGCCAAATGCGTATCCAGCCCTTCCGGCTGGGCATCGATCCACTGCCGCAATCCCAGCCGCTCCGTGGTTTCCAGAATAAACGAATCGGATACGCTTTTATCAAACAGCGTCAAATTGTCGCGCAGCGTCCCGTCGAACAGCTGCACATCCTGCGTTACCATGCCTACCCGGCGATAAAGTGCCGGAAGCTTCAGCTTCGCGATGTCCGTGCCGCCGACGCGGATGGCTCCGCTGTCAATGTTGTACAAGCGAAGCAGAACGCGGCTAAGGCTCGATTTTCCGCTTCCGGTACGTCCGATAATGCCAAGCCGTTCCCCCGGCTTAACCGTAAAGCTTATGTCCTTAAGAACCGGTTTATCTTCGTTGTAACTGAAATTCACGTCCTCGAATTCAAGTCCCAGCGCTCCTTCCGGAAGCCGATCCAGATCGCCTTCCACGATCTCGCTGCGGTTTGAGAGCAATTCTCTGGAACGGAGCATGCCGGACTTCGCTTTTTGAAACTCCTGCACCTGGTCGCCCAGCATCTCGATCGGATCATTCAGCATTTGCGTGTATTGATAAATGAGGAATAACGTACCCAGGCTTATCTCGCCGATCAAATAGTAACGAACCCCCAATAACAGCACTGCGGTGACGGCAAGGGCAAACAGGATAACGGTGGTGTTCCACGGAACGACTCGGAGCATCCAGGCTTTTCTTCCTTTCAGGAACACGGTGCGCATCATGCGGTGAAACCGGTTCATTACGTAAGGCACGTTCCCGTTGGCCTGCACGTCCTCGATCCCGGCAATGCGCTCCTCAATCAGACCGAACAGGGAAGCGCTGGCCTCGCGTTCGTTTTTGGACGAATTGACGCCGAGATTGCGGATGAACACCATAAATAAAATCGATACCAGCGTAAAAACCGTCATCACGATGGCAATCGGCAGGTTGACGGTAAACATGAAGCCCAAAATGCCGGCCAGCAGCACAAAGCTGCCGATGACCTGCACGATAAACATCGCGAAAAAGTTCGAAATGCTCGTAACATCGCCATCCACCCGCTCGATCATTTCGCCTGGCGTTTTCATGTTATGAAACTTCATGTCCAGCCGCAGGCAATGCTTCAGGAGATCTCCCCGAAGCCGATTCGTAGCGCGCCACGAAATGTCGTTTCCCAGATAGCTTACGGCCACCGTAATCAGCTGGTTGGCTACGGCTACGGCAAGGAATATTCCCGCTAGTTGCAGAAGACTGGCCAAACCCCCGCCGCCGGCCGCCGTATCGATAAAACGTTTCACGATTTGCGGATTCATGAGCTGCAATCCCGTCGACGTTAACAGCATGATGAGCAAAATCATCAGCCGTCCTTTGACCGGGCTCAAATATCGCAGAAGCCAGGACATCGATACTTTCTCTTTTTTGGGCACGGTGCCCACCCCCATATGCTAGCAAATATGTACAGCCATTTTACTTCAGTCCCTTAGAGCAGCAGATCGTCGCCAGTATACATGATCAGATCGGCTGATTCTAGGTAAAAAATAATTATAATTTAACTTCCGACGCCAACATTCAGCGACCTCCAGTTAACGGAAAACCGCTACGAGGAATCATATAATACGACAATTGCAGCAAAGAACATATTAGGAAAACATAAATTGGCCACCAAGTTTTTTCCTCCATTCCATTCGACGATTCCCCTGAATCCTTGGATCCGCTGCGGAAGCATATCCGCGGTCCGATCCGAACCCCGCCTCGAATATTTACGCCTTATCCGTTGCCATATCGTTTGATTACAAGTTCCAAAATTTCCAGTCCATGGCTCGCATTATCTCCTTTCCATGTGAAGAGATTGGTGAAATGCACGCAAAAAAGCCGTAAATGAACAACTGTCCATCTACAGCTTGATAACAACAAAAGAATGCATCCGTAAATTTTACTTATGCGGGTTCCTTATATGCATGGCATTTATGATGAAAGTTCATGACAGGAGGCACAAACGTCGGCATACAAGCAACCTTAAAATGAATGCAATGGCCCATGTTCGATCCGGCCAAAACGTTTGTGATTTATTCAGTTATCGATTACCCGATAATTCCCGTCAAAAAAATGTTCATCATGATCCACCCATTCACATATTTGTTCCATTGTATCCGCTCTCGCCAAGAATGTAAAGATAATATTTACTGATAATCCATCTGTATCCATTGACCCGAGTCCTGACTGCGATTAATTTTGCTTTTGCTCCTTCCATAGCTTCATCGGGTTTACCTGACCTTCTTTTAATGGCATATGGATCAATGAAACCGAACGTTCCGATTTGTTTTTTTGCAGATCCTCATAGATCATCTTGGATTTCCCCAGTCCGGCTTCCTCCGCATTCTCTACGGAAGCGCAATAATAAATGTTATCGATTCCCGAAAAGTACATCGCCGCCAAACACATCGGACAGGGTTCCCCGCTAGCGTACATCGTAAAGCCCGACAGATCGGTCGTTTGCAGCTGTTCCTGGGCACGCCGAATCGCAAGCAATTCCGCATGCCCGCTAATATCGTGTTTAATGTGCAGTTCATTAACCCCTTCAGCTATTATGCTGCCGTTATGAACCAATACGGCACCGAAAGGCTGTCCGCCGTTTCGGACATTTTCCGTGGCCAGATTCACTGCGCGTTCCATGAATTTATCCATATAAATTCCTCCCATCTATAATTTTTGCTGAAAATCGATATAATCGATATACCTGTCCATCGGTAACGGTACAATTTCATTTCCTCATATTTTATCACAGTACAACATAAAAGAAGCAGACCAGTCATTTAACTGGTCCGCTCTTTCCAATAAAATACTCTTTTATTAACCTTTCGATTACTCCTTTAGGACACGAATTCCGGCATAAACGGATTCACAGATTTCGGTTGTAAAGCGACCCGACATCCCTTCTAGTGCGGTATTCGTAATGCAACTACGCTAAGCTGCTCTTTTGGGATCGACAAACCAGGAGTGGCCATAGGTTCCGCCCATCCGCCATGTTCCCGACGATTCCGGCGTCTGGGCGGCCGCAGGATCTTTAAGCAGCGTAAAGGGAATGAATTTTTGTATGTTGACGCAATGCCGCTTCAAATTGACTCGTAATGTAACGAATAACGATTCTAAAAGTCGGAAGCGGCAAGATTAAAAAGAAACCCGCCATCATGACGGGTTTCTTTCAAAGTAGTTATGTTATGGTTTAACCGGAATGGTCATTTCCAATTCCTTCAGGTATGTTTTATCGCCGACGTTGCCTTTGCCTTCGCCCACGACACTCCAATCCTTGTTCTTAACGGTAAGGGTGAACGGCTTGATCGTGATGGATCTCGGCGTGCCGTTAGCAGGACTATACAGTTGATCCACGTGGTATTCGGTTTTGGGTTTGCTGTGGAAATAATCGAATTTGCTAGGGTTTAGCACGTTTCCTTTATCATCGACAAGCTCGTAATATACCATGCTGGCGCTGTAATCGCCTGTTTGCTCCGCCGACGAAGGAACCTCGCCCTTGCTGTCCAGAACCAGACGCGTGGATACCGGAGAAAGCTCGAGCTGCTTCACGGTATAGCTGAATTTCCCGTCCGACTTGGAGGCATCCGGCTTCAGGACTAACGATTTATCCTCCACTTTCACCGGAACCTTAAATTCGAAGGTTTCTTTGACGCCCGTGACATTCGCCTGAATGGTTAACTCGAATTGATCCGGCAGGTTCAGGTCCTTCGTCATTTCCACGATATAGGCATTGTCCAGCCTCGGTTCATCGCCGTACATGGCTTGCCCCTTGCCCACCTCTTTGCCGTTGACCAGAAGGGTCGGCCATTTGATATAACCTTTCACCTGGTCCTTTTCCGGAATTTGCTTGGACTTAAGGTATTCATTGTCTCCCTCAATCACTGTATCTTTATCGATGTATGGCGATGCCACAGTCGGCAGGTTCACCCCTTCACGCTGCAGGATAACGGATAAACGGGTTCCGTCATACAGCAGGCTGGCTACCTTTAGCGTGATTCCGTCATGAGTTACGCTCAGGTTAGGCTCGGACACGATTCCTTGCTTAACGGCCGTTTGCAGCGCTTCCTCGCTTGTCCCTTCGAACAGAACTCCTATCATCGGAATTTGCTTCAAAGTTGCAGCCATGGCCGGCGATACGAATCCCGAACCGATCACGCCTCCGCCAAGCACGGCTGCCGCAGCTGCGACCAATGCCGTTCTTTTAATCAAGTTAGGTTTTTGTTTAGATGATCTAGTCAATTTATTCTCTCCAATCTTATTCATAATTTGGTGACTCATACTTTTCTGTGGTATAGACGATTCACGAATCATTTGTTCAATGGCATCCATTTCAGCGAACTCCGTTTGTTTCGGCAAATGTCCCATGTGCCACCTCTCCTTTTTGGCTTATACATTTCATCAATTTTCGACGCAAGCGTTCATATTTTTTTCGTACGGTCGCGGCTTTGAGGTCCATGATCTCGCTAATTTCCTCGAACGTATATTGCTCTACCGCCTTAAGGAGTAAAATATGACGCTCTTCGGTAGTGAGATAAGTCAAAAGCTCATAAACCATGGATTCATGGTGAGAGACCTGCAGCACCGGCTGCTGCTCCTTGTAATCTTCGACCAATTTAAGTAAGCGGCTCTGCTTCTTCTTTATATTGATCAAATGATGGTAGGCCATTTTATACAGCCAGGCCGAGAAGGATACTTGTCTACTGTACTGATGAAGATTTTCATATGCGCGTATAAAAATCTCCTGAACGGCATCCTCCGTCTCCGCATGATTTTTCAGAATATAGTAGCAATACGTATACATTTGCCGTTCAAACTGAAGAATGATCTCTCTGTAGCTTTCCTTGTCTCCTGCTTTAACCTGTTCTACAACCGCTTCAATGGAATCTTTCCTTCTTTCCTTTTCCCCGGGGATGGTAGGCTGCAAGAGCTCACCTCCTTTCTTTACTTATATAACAATCCTGGAATGCGATTTTGTGACACCTTATATCAACGAGGCGAAATATATTAACTTTGCTTCTCAAAATTCCATTAAAAAACCCGCCAATATCCATTAGCGGGTTCACTTCATTATAACAGATTCGGTTATCTTTTCCTGCCCTTTTACTTATCGGCACTTTTTCCGGTATCCTTTATACTTCTATCCATACATCCTTGGAGTAACGCGGTGAAGCGGGGCAATGCCAACCCCCGCGTAATCGGCAATGTCATTCAAAGAAGCGGTAGGCTTCCATTGGGATTTCAACTTCAGCTCATCGCTCCAGCTTAGGTGATATTCAGGAACGGGGCAATCTATAACTGTCACATGGTCCTGGAGCTTCTTAAAAAGCATGAAAGCTGTGCTGTCTCTTCAATAAAGAGCAACAGCACAGCTTTCATAGTGGTCTTTGAAGTCGAGCCCGTTTTTATTCGTTAAGTGGCGTTATCTCGGGAGCTTGGACTCCGCTGCTTGAATGGTTTTACGAATGCCGCTCTCCCATTCATATATCGACTTCTGCGAAGATTGAACCGAGCCAAGATATCCGACGATCTGTCTTAACTCAGCGGCAGCCATGATTGCATCCCCCAGCTTTACGGCGGATTTGTAACGTTTGTCCGAGGCTATCCTGTTCTTGTTGTAATCCGATATTTTTTTGTTCTCGGCCGTGATTTGTTTTTTCAGAGCTTGTACGGGGACCAGAGCCTCCTTAACCGCCTTGACTTTGGCTGAAGCCAGCTTTTTTGCGGCGGTTAAAGCATCCCTCTTGACCTTAATCTCCTGACGGGCCGCATTCGCTGAAGCTTTAATCCGGTTCCGCTTAAGATCGAACATGACGGCAGACTTACGATCTTTGCGCTTCCTGGCTTCGGCCGCTTTCTTGCCGAGATCCGTATATTCTGCCAGAAGCGGCTCATATTTCTTCCGGGCATGATCGGCTTCCGATTTCAGTTTGTCGAGCTTCTCCTTATCGATGAGTTTTAATTTACTATGGATTTCTTTAAGGTTGTCCGTATTTAACTTGCGAAGCACCTTGTCTGCTCCCTCATCTCTTTATTGGCCATGTCCAAAGCGGTAAAGCTGTCATGAAGCTTGTCGATGCTCGATAATGCAGCATCCCAACCGCTATCAGCAGCCTCTGCATGAGGAAGTCTGGATACAAGCAGCAATGCAATAATGCCCAGAATCGTTAAATAGTTTAAAGTCCGGCTTGAGTTTCCTTTTCGTTTCAACAATCTCATCAACCCCCGTTTCAAAAGTTATCGTCCACAATGCAGCAAAAAAAGCACCTCGCAAGAAAGGCCTGAATAGCCGATCCTGCGAGGTGCTTCACCCGCACTTTATGTTCGATTTGATTGTAGTATATATTTGATCGATGATGATGTCAATCGTTTTCGGAACGTTTGTTCTCAAGGCTCAGGACAAGAAATCCATAACGATGCCGGCCGTTTCTTCGATGGCTTTGTCCGTGACATCGATAACCGGGCAGCCCAACCGGTCAAACAGCGAACGGGCATACTCCAATTCTTCCACGATCCGTTCCAAAGAGGCATACCTTGCCAAAACGGGCAATCCCATCGTTTTTAGTCTTTCGGAACGAATCTTCAAAAGATGCTCGGCGCTCATCGTCAAACCGATGATTTTGCCCGGCGATATGCTGTACAACGGTTCAGGCGGCTTTATTTCCGGCACGACGGGATAGTTGACCACCTTCTTCCCTTTATGGGCCAGAACGATGCTCAGAGGCGTCTTGGATGTACGGGACACGCCAAGCAGTACGATATCCGCTTTCAGGATCGCATTGATATCCTTCCCGTCGTCGCATTTGACTGCAAATTCTACCGCCTCGACGCGTTTGAAATAATCATCGTCCAAACGATGGAGCAAACCGGGCATTCGCTTAGGCTGGTCGGCGAATGTATCGACGAACGCCTGAATCATCGGCCCCATCACATCAACCGCCCGAACATGAAGACGTATGGCATGCTCCTTAATGGCTTCCCTTAATTCCGGCTGAACCAGTGTATAAGCGACAAAGCCGCCGGATTCGGCAGCTTCCTCCATCAGCAGACGAAGCTCGTCCTCATCGCGTACATTCATGTAACGCTTAATTTTGACATGCGGAGCTTCAAACTGGCGAATAGCCGCTTTTACTACCGCTTCGGCCGTTTCCCCTACGGAATCTGAACATACGGTTATCGTATATGACGGTTTCCCCATGCGCTTTTCGTCCCCCTGCTTAATCCTGATCTACTTTATCCAGCAGCAGCTTGATGATCGTCGTCTTCGTAATTCGTCCGACGATACGGCACTCCGATTCCGAAGAAACATCCGGGCATGAGACGACCGGAAGGCTGTCCACCTGATGATGGATCATTTTTCGCGCGGCCTCCAGGACCGATTCCTCCGGCGTAATCGTTACGATGTTCGGCTGTCGGGTCATGACCATGCTGACAGGCATGGAAGACGCATTCGGGTTGCCCAGCGTCACTTTGAGCAAATCTTTGCGCGAAATGACGCCCGCAAGCTTTCCTTCTTCGTCGGTCACGATCAAACTGCCGATATTCTCCAGGAACAACGTAACGACCGCGTCTTGTACCGTTGTTTTGACATCGACCACAACCGGCATGCCCTGAACCTCTCCGACCTTTATATCTCGCAGGACGTACGAATCCGACTCTTTCTTCTCCGCCTTCTCCCCGAGAAAATATCCGACCTTGGGCTTGGCCGCTATATAATCAAGCATTACGAGCAAGGACAGATCGGAACGAATCGTGGGTCTGCTGACCGTTAGCATCTCGGCTATTTGTTCGCCGGTTATAGGGGCGTGCTTTTTAACGATTTTAATGATCTCTAATTGCCTTGCTGTCAGTTCGATAGTGATCCCTCCGCTTCATGTTACACGACCTGTATGACTAGATTATAGCATTTTCGGGCGGAATGTACGTAACTCCCTTTTCCTCGGAGGTCGCGAACACCCGCCCGGCTATTCGTCATGTTACGTGCCGATCAGACTGCGGCCTCTTGAAGCTGAAGTTCCCACTGCATTCGGATATAGGCCTGCGCCGCCGCAATCCGCGTGACCGGAAGCCTGTACGGCGAGCAGCTGATATAATCCAGGCCGACCCGTTGGCAGAACATGATGGACTCCAAATCTCCGCCGTGCTCTCCGCAAATGCTGGTGGTCAGCATCGGATTTCTTGAACGTCCTTGGATCACCGCCATCTCGATCAGCTTGCCTACCCCTTCCGTGTCAAGCACTTGAAACGGATTGTTCGGCAGAAGCTTATTCTCCACATAGTGCGACAGAAACTTGCCTTCCGCATCGTCTCTGCTGTAGCCAAACGTCATTTGGGTCAAATCGTTCGTGCCGAAGGAGAAAAAGTCAGCCGAGCGCGCAATTTCGCCGGCCGTTAATGCCGCACGCGGCACTTCGATCATGGTGCCTACCTTATATGGGCAATTTCTTATTTCTTCTCCGAGCACTTGGTCCGCGACATGATCGACAAGTTTGCGCAGCAGATAAAGCTCATTTACATGGCCAACCAGCGGAATCATGACATTCGGCAGTACCGTTATGCCCTTTTGAATGCTTCGGAGAGCCGCTTTGAATATGGCTTCGATCTGCATTTCGTATATTTCCGGAAACATAATGCCAAGCCGGCAACCCCGCTGTCCCAGCATCGGATTGGTTTCCTGCAGTTCGCGCACCCTTCGAATCATTCGTTCCAGTTCCATGCGTTCCCCGGCCGTGTCTCCGTCTGTACGCAGCTTCGTAAGACGCTCCGTAAGTTCTTCCACGTTCGGAAGGAATTCATGCAATGGCGGATCGAGCAGCCGGATCGTAACCGGACAGCCGTCCATTTCTTCGAACATCTCTTCAAAATCGCAGCGCTGCATCGGAAGGAGCCGATTTAACGCCTGCTGACGGTCGCTTTCCTTCTCGGCCAAAATCATCTGCTGGACGATCGGCACCCTGGAAGGGGACAGAAACATATGCTCCGTACGGCACAATCCTATGCCCTCCGCGCCGAATTCTTTTGCTTTTCGCGCGTCAAGAGGAGAATCCGCGTTCGCCAAGACTTTTAACGAACGAATCTGATCCGCCCACTGTAGAATGAGGAGCAGCTCCGGGAAAATATCGGCTTCCTTGAGTTCCATTTGCCCGGAATAAACCTTTCCGCTGCCGCCGTCAATCGTCAGCCAGTCCCCTTCGTTAATGGCGAACTCCCCGGATATCAACAACCGTCGTTCTTCATCTATCATGAGCGCTTCGCATCCGCATATGCATGGTTTTCCCATGCCCCTGGCCACAACCGCGGCGTGGCTTGTCATGCCTCCGCGAAGCGTAAGAATCCCCTCCGCTGCAATGACACCGTGAATGTCTTCGGGCGTCGTCTCCATCCGAACCAATATTACCGGTTTTCCCGCGCGTTTCCATTCGTCGGCCTGATCGGCGTCAAAAACGACCTGTCCGCACGCGGCTCCGGGCGATGCCGGAAGTCCCATTGCCATCACAGCGTGATCGGCATCCGCATGAATGGAACGGTGGAGCAGATGATTCAGATGCTGAACATCGATTCGCATCAAGGCTTCTTCCTTCGTGATCAAACCTTCGTTAACCAGATCGGCGGCCACTTTCAGCGCCGCTCTGGCATTGCGTTTGGCATTGCGCGTCTGGAGAAGATATAATTTGCCGGTTTCAATCGTAAATTCAATATCCTGCATGTCTTTGTAGTGAAGTTCAAGCTGCCTCGCGCAGGCGGAAAGCTCCCCGAATACATCCGGCATAACCGCTTCGAGCTCCGAGATCGGGCTGGGCGTTCTTGTTCCGCCGACGACATCCTCCCCTTGCGCGTTCATGAGATACTCGCCGAACATGACATGTTCTCCCGTAGAGGGATCCCGGGTAAACAATACGCCGGTTCCACTGCTGTCTCCCATGTTGCCGAAAACCATGGACTGAACATTCACCGCCGTGCCTTGATTGTCCGGAATATGGTGGACTTTTCGGTATACTTTCGCTCTCGGACTTGACCAGGACGAGAATACCG
Organism: Paenibacillus sp. DMB20; assembly: GCF_000987955.1. Taxonomy (GTDB): domain Bacteria; phylum Bacillota; class Bacilli; order Paenibacillales; family Paenibacillaceae; genus Paenibacillus_AQ. Next base: position 257,553 of record NZ_LAZU01000036.1, on the reverse strand, counting down.
CTTCGATTGCCTTTTGAAGCTGCTTCTTTACATCCTGCGGGAACGGGTTGCCCGTTTTCTGTTCGAAAATGCGCTTGAAATCCTGAACGATCCTTGCTAATGACGCTTCCGATAATTGCCCGTCGTCCGCGCATGCCGCGAGATTTTTTTCCTTTTGCAACACACGTTCAAAATGAATACTTTCAATATGGCATACGACAGAGCCGTACATTTGAATGAAGCGCCGGTAACAATCGTAAGCAAACCGGCGATTATTTGTCAGCTGGGCCAATCCTTCAACCGTGTCGTCATTCAGCCCGAGATTCAAAACCGTGTCCATCATGCCGGGCATGGACGTCACGGAGCCTGACCGCACCGATACGAGGAGAGGGCGTTCTGCGCTGCCAAATTGCCGGTTTTGCTCTCTTTCCAGCTCAGCCACGGCATGCAAAACCTCGTTCATCAAGCCTGCCGGCAGTTGGCAGCCGCTGCTGTAATAGTGTCTGCACACCTCCGTGGTGATGGTGAATCCCGGCGGGACCGGAAGTCCCGCTTTGGTCATCTCGGCAAGATGCGCGCCTTTGCCGCCCAATAGCTCAATATGTTCTTTGCCGCCATTCCGGAACGGATTCACTCTCTGCACTGTCAAGCCGAAACACTCCCCTCTTGTTTGCGGCACGCTTCCTGCTCGCAAACCATATATTTGATTTTCACGCCGTTTGTTGGCAGCGTGCCGATGATATTGCTGCAATGACGGCAAACGATCGTTCCCAACTCGTTTTGTTTTACAGGTCCGGCAATTAATTCATGGACTTGGCTCCGCATAGTAACTCCCCCTTTTCGGATTGGACGAACATATATTTCACGAAATCTTTAACGCGGCATGCATATGCCCACTCATTGTCGTACCATGCCAACAGCTTGACCTGCCGGCCCAACGTTTGGATGGATAACCCGTCTATAATGGCTGATTTACTGTTTCCTATATAATCGGTGGATACTAGAGGTTCCTCATTATACTCCACATATGGTTCCAAACCTTTGGAGATGGCGCTTCGAAAAGCGCGGCCGATATCGTCCTGCGTCACATGGGAGTGCAATTGTGCGGTAAGATCGACCAAGGAAACGTTTTGCACCGGTACCCGCAATGAAATGCCCTGAATGTTGTCCGCCAAGTGCGGAAGAATCTCCTTTAACGCCTTCCCCACACCGGTCGAGGTTGGAATGATGGAACTGCCGCAAGCTCTGGCTCTGCGCCAATCGGAATGGGCGTTGTCCAGATGTTTTTGATCATTCGTATAGGCATGGACCGTGGTCATCCATCCGGACTCGACGCCGAACTCCCGATCCAGCACATGCAGAACCGGAGCCAGGCAATTCGTCGTACAGGATGCGGTCGATATAAGGGAATGCCGGCCGGGATCATAGGCATGTTCATTTACGCCCATCACTATGGTGCAATCCAGTTCTTTTCCCGGTGACGTAACGACCACTTTGCTCGCGCCCGCTTTGAGATGCCCGGAGGCCTCGGTACGGCTTTTGAATTTGCCCGTCGCATCCACGACAACGTCTATTCCATATTCTTTCCATGGCAAGAGCTCCGGATTGCGACCGCTGACAATCGGAATCCGGTGGCCCCGAATGATAAGGCACTGTTCTTCCGCTTCAACATTCTCGTTCCAACGACCGTGAACCGAATCATATTTCAGGAGATGCGCCAATTGATCCGGCGGGCACGTTGAATTAATAAGGCCGATTGAAGTACCCTCCCCGCTTGCAAACATGCTGCGAATAACCAACCTTCCGATTCTTCCCGTTCCGCTGATGCCGAGTCGTTTAATCATATATCGCAAGTACCTCCTTTTCTCGCTTATATATTACGTCATAAATAACAATAAATCAATAATTAATACGCACTAATAATCTATTTTTCCTCTAATACGGGATTAATAGTGTAATATAACGATAATTAGACTTATATAGTACGTCTTATATAATAAAATTGCGGTGAAAATGGGGCTGAAAGATTTAGATTTCATAAAAAAAGAAAAAACATCTATGACTCTAATTTGATTTTGCCTTATGATTAAACGAGACAAAAGTTTATGCTCAATCGGAAGGAGAGCTACACAAGTTATGTTTGACAATCAAGAATATACGGCAGCTTTATCCGACGGAAGCCTGCAGGGCGACTGCGAAAAGTGTTTCGGGTTATGCTGCGTCGCGCTACCCTTCTCGCTTCATCGGATTTTGCCATAGATAAAGACGGCGGACAACCCTGCCGCAACCTCCAAACCGACTTCCGCTGCGGAATCCACAACCGCCTTCGGCAGAGCGGCTTTCGCGGTTGCACCGTCTACGATTGCTTCGGAGCGGGACAACAGGTTTCCCAGGTGACCTATAACGGACGCGATTGGCGTCAGGCTCCCGAAACCGCAAAGGAAATGTTCGAAGTATTCCCGGTGATGAGGCAGCTATATGAGCTGCTTCGGTACCTGACCGAAGCCTTGACGCTGCAACCTGCCCGTTCGATACATGGCGATCTCAGCTTGGCCCTGAACGAAACGAAACGCCTGACCGATCTCGGACCAAAAGCGCTTATGGAGTTGGATGCGGCCGTACACCGGGCAAAGGTGAACGTCCTGCTCCTTCAAACCAGTGAACTTGTGAGGGACGAAGCACGCCGTACCCATAAGGGGCCGCCCGTACGGCACAAAAAAGCCGGGCGTGGAGCCGACCTGATCGGCGCCAACCTCAAGGGGGCGGATTTTAGATACGCCAATCTGAGAGGAGCCTACCTTATTGCAGCAGATCTCAGAAATGCAGACTTGAGAACGGCTGACCTTATCGGAGCGGATTTCCGGGATGCTGACCTTAGGGGAGCGAACCTCACCGGCTCTCTCTTTCTTACTCAAGCCCAGCTCAATGCCGCAAAGGGAAACGCCGACACCAAGCTGCCTCCGACGCTTGCCCATCCGTCCCATTGGTTCGCGGTTTGAAAACAGGCAGCTCTTCTATACCTGCCTGACGGCTAGCCCTCCCTTCTTCAGCCGTGAATAAACGGCATTTGCGATTTTAGCTAAGCAACGCAAAAAACCGCTTTCGGCATCAAACCCGTAAGCGGTTTTTTCATGAAGTTATCTTGGGAATCCGGGTCAGGGAAGTTAGCTCCCCGTACTATTAAACCGGCAGCAGCTTCACCGTGGCCTGCTTGCCGCTCAGTTGGATTCCGGTTTCCTTCTTCCCTGTTTCGCCAAGATCGTTCACCAAACGTTCGAGCAGCTTTCGGGCAGCCTCGCCCTCCTTGCCCTGGATGCGAATCACCGGTTGAACGGCTTTGCCTGCCGCCAACAGCTTCCTCATTTGCGAAAGCTTAGTGTCGTAATCATGGTCTTCAATATGCGCCGTCAGCCGGAATTCCTTCACTTTAACGGGCCCTTTGGCCTGATGCCCTTTCTTCTCTTGAGCCGCCGCCTGTTTAGCCATTCCCCGACGCACGAGCTTGCAAGGCGGCGGACTGCTGAACAGCGAAGTGCAGACCAAATCGGCTTTGTGCTTCTTGGCTAATGCCAGCGCCTCTTCTCTGGCGACTATCCCCAGCTGCTCGCCGTTCAACCCGGTGAGCTCAACCTCGCCCACTTTGATTTTTTCGTTCATCAACAACATGAATCCGTCTCCCTCCAGCTTGTTCTCCGGTATGCATTTCTCCATCTTAGGATACCACAGACAAGCAAAAGGATCGAAATGAGATAAAGTTCGGGTGAATCCCGTACATTTTCAGAATTGCTTCCGGTTACTCGGAACTGGCCGAAGCGATTATTGTGGAAGATTTCGGTGCGGACTTATCCTTTGCGATGAACTGCCGGAACGCTCTACCTCTCTTGGAAAGTAAGGCAAGCAAATACCCTTATAAAAAAGTAAAATATGCATTTTCGCTCTATTGTGGAATTGTATCTGATCCTATCTGTGCCTTATAGTAAGTGAAGAAGAGGTACGGAAGAAGCCGCACAGTCAGTAGAAATCCTAAAAAAGTCAGTTCGGAAAATTTCTAGAAGGAGTTGTGTAAAATGAATTTAAAAGAAAAGTTGATATTAATAAAAGAAAATGACTACCAAGCACCTCCCGATACATTCCAGTTGATACAAGAAATGATAAATAACATCGGTTCTTTGGATGCCCAACTACGTGATGAACTAATTTATACAACCTTATCACATTGGATTCCTGGTAATTCTCTAACTGCAAACGAACTAGAACAACTTCTACCAGTTGTTTTGGATAAAAACCATTTTCTTTTTAAGCTTGGTGAAACAAATACAGACTCTGTCTTCACTCGATCTTTCTCTATGCTAGTTATACCGCTCCTCTTCATAAGGCATAGAGAATCACCATTTCTCTCAAGAGAGCAAATTCATCAGATAAAAGAGAAAGTATTTTACAATTTACAAGAAGAGCGAGATTACCGTGGGTATGACGAAGAAAAAGGCTGGGCTCATGCCATAGCTCATGCAGCAGATGCTTTAGACGAGTTGGCTCAATGTTCCGAACTGGATAAAAATGACCTCATGACCATCCTCGATTTGGTTTACGAAAAGGTGACCATAACAGATCGTGTTTACTCCGATGGGGAAGATGAGAGAATGGTAAGTCCCATTATTAGTGTTTTAAATAGAAAGATACTTAGTCAGACTTATGTAGAGCAATGGATTCAAAGTTTTGGTGATATAGAGAAAAGTCCGGAATTTCTTCCTGCCTTTAGGCAAAAAAATAATATAAAGAACTTTTTGAAAAGTTTATATTTTCGAGTTAAATATTACAAAGTAAATGCTGATCTCTGCCCAACTATCGAACACACATTATATAAAGTAGAAAAAGTATACTACTCCTAATTAAGAAAATGTAAGGGGAAAAGCACCCTCACTTATCCGTTAAAGTTTTTTTATGAATGCGGGCCATGGGATACATTCCGAAGATCCCGAGCTTTTTATAGAATAGCCAAGAAATTTCCACATGTACACCGTGATAAGGACCGGTCTTAAAACAAAACACAAAACCTCAACTAAAAGTAGCGCTTGGATAAGATCCAGGCGCTTGGACTTTTTGGAAACCATCATTCTATTCGCAGGAAACGGATTGTTGCCTGTATTGCTGGGGCGAGACATGATACACCTTTCGGAACATTTTCGAAAAATGCGAAAAATTGTAATATCCGAACGTTTTGGCCACATCCGAAATCGGCAGGGTCGAGGTGGCAATTAGGTCTTTTGCCTGGGACATCCGGACATATAATATATAATCCGTTATCGATTGCCCTGCCTTTCGTTTAAATAAACGGGAGAGATAGGCGGGATTGAGGTGAACATGCCCGGCGAGCTCTTCCTGGTGATCGGTTCGCTTAAATGCTCCATGATATAGTCCTGGACGCGCTGTATGACCGAATCATGATGCTGCAAATCGACCGTATTCGTTCGCCCCCTTACCGGAACATACGCTTCGACGCGGTTTGTTTTTTGCAGATTCTTATACTCATGCTCAAGCAGCTGCTTATAGGTGTCCGCGATATCGTACAGGGTCGAGCTTTCGCCGATGTAACAGGAAACGCTGCAGCTAAAATATTGCTTGCAGGACTGGATATATTCCTCGCAGCGTGAGAGAAGCTGGCCGCGCGCCACCCGTTCTTCCCCGAACTCGTAAAAAATGACGACGTTCACCCCCTGCTTGGTCTGTATGACCTCGCCGCTCCAGGCGGCGGACAGCAGCATTTCCGCAGCGCCCTTGCGGATGGCGTATTCCATCATCTCCTCGTCCCGGGTGCTGAATTCCCGCAGCCACGATTCCACGCTGACCAGTACCGGAAGGAAAAAGGCCTCCTCCAGGCCGGCGAGTTCGTGTTCCTCCAATATTTTCTTGACGTTGTCCGGTTTACACACGGTTCTTCCCGATAATACGTCATTCCAGAACTTCTCCGTGATGAGCGTTTTTTTCCTGCTCCACATTTCATAGTAGGGTTTATACAACTCGCGCAGGCTATTCAGTTCCCGTTCCTGTTCAATGGAATGGAGCGCTTTGGAGATGGTTTCCTGAAGAACGTCGAATTCAATCGGCTTGAGCAGATAATCGAATCCGTCCAGCTGTATCGCCCTCTTCATGAAATCGAATGCCGAATGGGCGGTCAGAAAAATGGTTTCCGTTTCCGGGGATATCTCGTTCACCCGCTCGAGGAGCTGGATCCCCGTTCCTTTGGGCATTTCGATATCGCACACCATCACATCGATCGGAGTGCGTTCAAACACGTTCAACGCGTCCCGCATGTTATAAGCCTCATATACCTCGGTTACCTGGAGAGCCTGCCAATCGACGCCGCTTTTGATTCCCATCACCGCGTAGATTTCATCGTCAACAATAAGTGCCTTATACATGTAAACACCCCCGTTCAGATCGAACCGTACGACGCAAATTCCTCAACCGTAAGGAAAGGAAGCACCATGGTTATGCGGGCCCCCGAGTCCGGGGCATTATCGAATTCAAGCCGCGCCTTCTGCCCAAACACATGTTTAAGCCGGTAATACACATTGGAAATGCCCAAATGCTCGCCGTTCGGACTTTCCGTGTAGCGGCAGGTCTGCAATTGCCGCAGGACATCCTTTGGAAAGCCGTTGCCGTTATCCGAGATCGTGATTACCAACGAGTCCCGTCCGTTAAAGCGTATATCGACGGCAATATGAAAAGGATGCTCCATGAAATCAAAGCCGTGTTTCATCGCGTTCTCGATAAAAGGCTGTATGAACAAAGGCGGAACGGCCGCCTTTTCCGCACCGTCGGAAATGCGGAAAGCATAGGTCACGCGGCCGGGAAAACGGACCTGCTGAATTTTGATATAACTCTCCATATGCTCCATTTCTTCCACGATCGTCACCGCAATCTGGTTGGTTCGGGTCGTGAACCGAAAATATTTGACAAGGTTCATGCACATGAGCTGGATGACGTTATAATTCTTGATTTCCGCCAGATTGTAAACAACGTTGATCGAATTCAGCAGGAAATGCGGATTGATCTGAAGCTGCAGATGCTTGAGTTCCGCCTTGTGAGCCTTGATCTGTTCCTCGTATACGCTTATTTTCAGGTCATGAATCTCGGAAGCCATGCCGTTAAAGGTTTCATTGATAATCGCAAACTCTTTGGACTTCGAGGAGTGAAGGCGGAAATCCCAATCCCCGTGTTTGATTCTCCGCATCCCGCGGACCAGAAGGTTCATCGGTTTCAGGATAATATCGTTTAAATACATCAAATAAAGGATCAGGATGAACAGGGCCAGAATGGATATGATCAAGATTCCTCTCCGGAAGTGATAGAGATTTTTCAGCATTTGGGATTCCGGAATAAAAGCGCCGAGGATCACGTCCGTCCCCCGTATCCGATTCATGACCGCAATATAGTTGTTCCGATCCTTCTTTACGACCTGGTACGCTTCATTGGTTTCGGCGAGGGGAGCGTCCAAACGATCGGAATCGACGGTAGCCGAGCTAGTGAGCAGATTCCCATCTGCATTGACGAAGCTCGCAAAACCGTCCTCAAGATGGATCAGGTCCAGCGGGATCATCAAATTTTCCAGTTTGACGAAGGCTCCCAGGTAAAAGTCGTCCCCCGTATCCACCAGCCGGATTAATGCATACTTGCGTTTGTCGTACTCAATGGCCTTCCACTCCCGAAAAAAAGCGCTGTCCGGCGTTACGCTTTCGACCGCCTTTTCCATGGACGTTTTGATCGATAACAGCTCTTCATAAGATTGCGTTTTGATGGGCGTATGAATCAAATCCTGCTTCTTGACCGAGTAGATGAATTGAAGATCGACGCTGTTGTCGAACCGGTGATAACGCATCAGGGTGTTCAAAACTCTGGCCTTGGCCAAATAATACTCATCGGGATCGTTCAGAAGCTGCGAGAGTGCCGTAATGTTCGGATCCTCGACCGCCATATTGTACAAAAAATTCGTTTCCTTGTTCAGGGCTGCCTCAATCTGGTTTGAGTAGAGAATCATCGAATTTTTGTTGGAGTCCGCCACCTGCTCCCTGATGATGTTCGAAGCATAGTAGTTATTGTAGAGCAGCAGTACGACCAGAGGCACCGTGATCGTCACAAAGCCGATGATTAACTTAAAGCGAAGCGAGAGCTTTATATTCATCCGTTCGACAACACCCCCGCTTCTATTGATACCTTATATGCCACGGCTTCAGGAATAGCGAAAATTCATTTACTCTCTGAGTATAGTGTACGCGGGGGAAAAAAGGGAATCCCTTACATAGGACGCATAACGATAGTCCCAGTTCAGAATTCCCCTTGTTCCTTAATGCCTGCCTATTTCGTCTGGGCCCACTCGGCCAGCTGCTTATCCACTTCGGCTTTGATCTTATCAAACCCGGCGGCCTTCCGCTTTTCCTTCCATTTCTCTATGATCTTCTCCGGATCCACGGCCCCCGATCTTAGCGTCGCTCCGAATTCCTTCTCCACATTCGCGATGGATGCCATTTCCGATTTGACGGGCTCCTGGTTAAACGCAAACCCGAGAGCAATCGAATGCTCGGCTCTTTCGTTGAATTTCTGAAAAGCTTCCCACTTTTTAGGATCTTCATTAGCCCACAGATAGGAGTTGAACTGATTGCCGAACATCCAACCGCCCGGATTCGGGTAGGTTTGCGTGTCCGCAGTCACGCCTTCCGGAAAATCGATCATGTTATCGGATTTTTTCACGTAATGCTTGCCCTCGATTCCCCAATTCAGCATGTTCAGGAGCTTGGGATCGCTGTACAGCAAATTAAGCAGCATCATGCTCTCGCCGGATCTTGGGATGTCCGCGATATTCCAAGCATCGCGCCTTGAGCGTCCCCCGTCGTCGTGAACGGCTCCGCCGTTTCCACCTGAACCACCTCAACACCAGAGCTCAGGCTCATCTCCTTGTCTTTGCCCGGCTTCAAGGACTGCGCAACGGCAAAGGCTTTTCCGGCCTTGATCATGTTCATGCCCTGATCGGCGTCGGAGGTCAGGATATCCTTGTCGAACCAGCGTTCTGGTTCCATTGGTGCATGCGTTTATAGAAATCGATAAACTTGGGATCCTCCAGCGTATCTACGGCTTTCAGCTCTTGGCTTCCCCGGGGGATCGCCAGGTTCGCCACGATGCCGTCGTAGTTGGCCGCTTCCCAAATGTTCGTGAACTTGCTCGAAACGATGGGCGTCACACCGGGTTCGTTCTCTTTAATCGTCTTGAACATGGCTTCCATGTCTTCCAGCGACTTGACCCCGTTAAGATCGAACTTATATTTATCCACTAATTTTTTGTCGAGCAGGAAGCCGAAGCCCTGACCGAATTCCTTCTTGGTCGGAAGAGCATACAGCTTGCCCCCGATTCTCGATCCTTTAATGAAATCGTCGCCGAGAATGCCCGGGATATCCTTGCCGTGCTGGGCCATTAAATCATCCAGCTCCAGGTATTGTCCTTTGGCCACATCCTTCGGATACGAGAACCAGCTTGCCGTGAACATCAGATCAAACGGTTCGTTGGATATTTTCATCAGATTGGTTTTATCGTCCCAGGATGCCCACTCAATGGGTTTAAGCTCGATGGTGGCATTGATCTTTTCGGTGAGATACTTGCTCATTTCGTCCTGCACAAGCTGCAGGTCTTTCGGGGCGGTTGCCGGATATACCAGCGTAATTTTATAAGGACTCAGTCCGCCCGATTCTTTCCCCGTCGTGCCGGATGCCGTCCCTGTCGCCTTTCCCGGGTCTCCTTTGCCGCAGCCCGTTAACGCCAGCATCCCGCAAAGCATGATGATCAATAATGCCTGATAACTTCTTTTCATTCCCGCCGTTCTCCTCTCATGGTCAACTTTTCATGAATCATCGTTTCAGAAGCATCTATCGCTTTCCGGCGCTGATCGCCTCCCCCCTCTAATTACGATCTAAAGACTTCAACCTTTCACAGCTCCGCTGGTGATCCCGCTGATGTAATATTTTTGAAAGAACGGATACGCGAACAACAGCGGGGCGATCCCCACGATGGCCAGCGCCATCCGGACGGTCTCCCTCGGCATTTTAGCCAGCAGATCACCGACTTGGGCCGAGCTGTTGGATTTCATCAGAAGATACTGGATATTGGTGAGCGTTTTCGTCATTAGGTACTGGATGTTGTATAGCTCGGGCTTGTCGATAAACAGCATGCAGTTATACCAGTCGTTCCAGTAGGCCAACGTGTTGAACAGACCTATGGTAGCCATGATCGGCAGGGAAAGCGGGATGACGATTTTAAAGAAAATCTTGAGTTCCCCCGCACCGTCAATCGTTGCCGATTCCACCACGGACTCCGGAATGCTGGATGCGAAGAAACTTCGCATAAGGAGCACATTGAAGGCGCTTAACAACAGATTCGGAATGATCATCGCGAATATCGTGTTTTTCAAATCAAACATGTTCACGTACGTCATATACCAGGGCACCATGCCTCCGCCAAAAAGCATGGTAAAGAAGATATAAAAGGAAAGCGTGCGCCGAAAAGGCAGGTCCTGCCGGGATAACGGGTAAGCGAATAATGCGGTAATCATCAAACTTACGACCGTGCCGATGAGAGTCGTTAAGATCGTGACGCCGTATGCTTTCGCAATCTCGGAAAAATCATGGAGCAAAAACTGGTAGGCCGCAAAACTGATGCTGTTCGGGAACAAGGAATAACCTTTTTGCAGGATGGAATCCTCGCTGGATATGGATACCATGAACACCAGAATGAAAGGAATCAATGATACGGTCGTAAAAGCCCAGAAAAAAAGGTGGATTAAGGACGGGCCGATACGCTGCTTTCGTTTTATTTCCTTCGCCATTTCTCCCGCTCCTCCGTTTAAAATAAGGCGTCCCGCTTGTTTATGCGCCGGACGGCCGTGTTCGCGGCCAAGATGAGCACGAAACAGACCACGGACTGATAGAATCCGGCCGCCGTCGACATGCCGATATCGCCCGATTGAATCATCGCCCGGTAGACAAACGTATCGATCGTGTTCGTCGTCGGGATCAAGGCTCCCGTATTCATCGGCACCTGATAGAACAAGCCGAAATCCGAACGGAGAATGCCGCTTACCGCAAGCAGCGTCATCGTTATGATCACGGGTGCGATCAACGGAATGGTAATCCGGGTCATTTGTTTCCATTTCGTCGCGCCGTCGATGGTGGCAGCTTCATAATACTCCTTGTCGATACCGATGATCGAGGCGAAGTAAATGATCGATAGATAACCGACATTTTTCCATGCGTTTACGATGACCAGGATGTAGGGCCAGTAATCGGGTTCCCCATACCAGGAAACCGCCTCGGCTCCGAACCATTTGATCAGCATTCTGTTCACCAATCCGCTGTCCACATTGAGAAAGCTGTACACCAGATAGGCGACGACAACCATGGAAATCACATGCGGAAGAAGGAAGGTACTTTGGTAAAATCGGCTGATCACCTTATCCTTGATTTCATTGATCAGCAGCGCGACCAATACGGACAGGACCAGGTTCAGCAGTATAAACACCAAGTTGTATAGGAAGGTATTCCTGGTGATAATGTACGCGTCCTGCGAATTGAACAAAAATTTAAAATTGTCTAATCCGACCCACTCGCTCCCCCATATGCCGTCGACATAGTTATAATTTTTGAAAGCCAGGATCACGCCGTACATCGGGATATAGTTGTTGATGAACAAATAAACGATGCCCGGCAATGTCATTAGCAGCAGCCACTTATATTTTTTTAGACTCCTCTTTAAATGCGACATTTCCCTCATGGCTCGGCCCCTTCCGCATTGATGTAAACCCTTACACGAACATTCTATATGCATGCTTTGGGCTCAACCACTATCCTGATGACTTTCTGATACCACAATGGTGACTTCTTTCCGAAAGTCTCTTTATACGGTTGACAGTCTATAACGGACTATTTATGCTAGGTGCGTAATCATGCTGCCTGGACCAAACATACTGTTAAGGAGGCTGTTGAATCATGCACTTATTAAGCGCTACTAAGCGGGTTTTTATCTTGGGGATGGACGGTGCGGGCAATTTCATTCAGAACACCCCGACTCCATACATTGATGAATTTTTAAAAAAAGGGGCCGTTTCCTACACGGCTCAGGCACCATCGCCAACCATCAGCGCGGAATGCTGGGGCTCCGTCCTTCATGGCGTAAATCCTGAAAAACATCAATTGAATAATGACGTCGCCGCCAACCGGGTCTATCCGTCCGATTCCCCCTATCCATCGGTTTTCAGACTCGCCCGGGAGGCTTGGCCCGACGCTAAACTGGCAGCCTTCTCAAGCTGGACGCCGATTAACCATGGGATTATCGAAGACGACCTGGGCATACATAAAGAATCCAAACCGGATACCGAACTCGTAAGTGCCATCGAAACGTACCTCGAGCAAAATGCCGACGTGAAGCTGCTGTTCATGCAGTTGGATGAACCGGATGCTTCAGGCCATAAGTATGGATACGGCCCCGACTCGCCCGAATATTTGAATGCGATTACCCGTAACGACGAGTTGTTCGGGCGCGTGCTGGGAACCATCGAAAAGCTGGGTCTCCTTGCGGATAGCCTTATTATCTTGTTAACGGATCACGGAGGCGGCGGCGAGCACAAATACAACCATGGAAGCGATCATCCGATGGATAAGAACGTTTTCTGGGGATGCGTGGGACCCGGCGTTGCAGCGGGAAGTGCTTTACCGGAGGTTTATATCGTCAACACCGCTGCCGTGGCGGCTCATGCGCTCGGATTGCAGGTTCCGGATCATTGGGACGCCAAGGTCCCGGAAGGCTTGTTCAGCGAAGCCGGAGCGCGGCAAGCATGAGGAAGTCACTTCGCTTTAATTCGAACGGCGCATTCAAGATCGTCCAGTTTACGGATACGGAATTTTGCGAACCGGATGAAGAAGAGTTTCGGATGAAAGCAATGATGAAGAGGATCCTGGAGGCGGAAAAACCGGATTTGGTCGTTTACACCGGGGATGTCATCGCCAGCAACAAAAGTCCGGATCCCATTCGGGCTTTTAGAGATGCGGTATCCATTCCCGAGGATATGGGGATTCCGTGGGCTGCCGTTTTTGGCAATCATGATTCGGAAGCGCCGAATCTCACGCGGGAGCAGCTTCATCATCTTCAGCTTTCGCACCGGTATTGCTACGCGAAGCCCGATCCGCCTAACGTGCATGGCGCCGGTAATTACGTGATTGAGGTCATGGATGAGCATAATCAGCCTGCGGCTGCGCTTTATTTCCTGGATTCGGGGAGTTATTCCCCGCTGGAGCATCTTCGGGTCGGATTTTATGACTGGATACGGCGGAGCCAGATCGGATGGTATACGGAAACATCGTATTCCCTTACCGCAAAGAACGGCGGAGAACCCCTTCCTTCCCTGGCTTTCTTCCACATTCCGCTTCCTGAATACAACGACATATGGGATTTCTCGGTATGTCATGGACAGAAGCTCGATACGTGCTGCGCGCCTTGGATCAATACCGGTTTTTTCGCGGCGATGGTCGAGATGGGCGACATCATGGGGACCTTTGTAGGCCATGATCACGGGAACGACTTCTGGGGCGTGCACCATGGAATCCGCCTGTGCTACGGCCGAACCACCCGAAATGCCTATTTGAAACATCCCTTCAAAACCGGCGCGAGAGTGATTCAGCTTACCGAAGGGAAACGCAGCTTTGATACATGGCTTCATCTTGAAGACGGGACGACGATTCATCATCAACCCGAGCATCTGCCGGAAGGCCGTTCCCTTCAAATTTGATACAAAAAAACAACCGGACCGGGTAAGGAGGATCCCTTAACCCAGTCCGGTTGTTGTTCTTCTATGTTTTAAAAATCTTATGGAATTAAACCAATTGATGTTTAAGCTGCGTCGCGGCAGCCTTTACTTTTTCCATGCCTTCGGCGATAATCTCGTCTTTGCGGTGAGGGAAAGCATTATGACCTTCAATAACCACTTCATCGATGATCTCCATGCCGAAAATACCGCCTACAATATTGCGGATATAAGATGCGGCCATCTCCAACGGTGCCGTTTCCGGCGAGGAATAGATTCCGCCGCGCGCGGAAAGAAGGATTGCTTTCTTATCTTTCATCAAGCTTATCATCTGGCCTTCTTCATTGTATTTGAAGGTAAAACCGGATTGGTATACATAGTCGATGAACGTTTGCAGTTTGGCCGGGATCGTCAGGTTCCATAACGGGAACGCAAACACCACCACGTCGGCGGCAGATAGAGCGTCCATCGCTTTTTGCTTGGCGGCCAAGAGACGCGCTTCCAGATCCGTTAGTTCCTCACCCCGCTGTACTTTGCCGAAGGCGTTGAACAGATCCTGACCGAAGTAAGGCATATCCTCGGCGAAGACATCATATGTCGTTACGTTCAGATCTTTCACTTCTTCCATGAACGTTTCGTACATTCTTGTGGATACGGCTTCCGTAGCCGGACGGTTATTGGCTTTGACAACTAAAATTTTCATTCGTATATCTACTCCCATTACTCTTAATTTATGTTTGAACTCATCAAACATAAATAGTATAGCACCTTTCTCTTTTTTAGTCACTTAAAAATATTTCTATAATGCATCATTGAATGCCTGTTCGATGAAATCTGCATCTTTGGAAACCGCAAACAGTATGAATCGTCCTTTTATCGCCAATACATGGTTTTCAATCAGGAAATATTCGTCCGGGCGGTAATCTTTGAATTTAACGGTTTGCTCCTCGATTCTTTTTAAGATTTTTTCTTTGACGCCGGCAACCTGTTCCGTTTCCTTCACTTTTAAAACAAGGAGTTCATCCGCCTTTACATTCGACGAGGCCGTATAGAGGATAAAATCCTCGACGGTTTCCGATTCGACGGAATACAGCTTCTGAAGCTTGCTTTTGTCCCGTTTTTTCATCTCGTCTAAAGAAACGGCCTTCTCAATCTGTTGGCCGACCTCTTCGGCGGATGCTTTTGACGGCTCTGCACGGTTGTCGGCACAGCCGACGATTACGCTTAAGCAGAGAATGATAAGCATGGTGGACATGAAATACAGACTTTTCATTTTCCGTTGTATCCGTAACAATTCATTTCTCATCCTTTCATTTTGCGAAGGCTGCGATTTTGGGGAAAGATACATCCTCGAAAAACGTGTGCAGATTGTAGAGTACCAACACGTCTTGTATCTTGTGCGCATTCGCAAGCTTTCTTAGATCGCCTTCATAATATCTGGGATCAACCACGTAAATTTCACTGAAATGCGAAGTCAGGAAAGGAATCAGGCTGTTGGCATAGGAGTCTTTAATCACGAGCAGCTTCCTGCCATCCCTTATACCGGTTTTAATGGCAACCAACGAATGGTTTCCTCCCATAAACAACGCATATTTATCCTTTCTCTGGAGATAGTCCCGTTCATAAAGCGAGTTCGTGGTATGGGACTTGTCGGAAAACTTCACCGCATACTTGTCCGGGAACTTAGGCAGGTATAATTCCATGCTGTCCGGCTTTACATGCCTGAACCCGCTCTTGGAATATAAGGTACCGTAAAACGAGTCCGTTACTCTAGTAATCGTAAACCGACTTTCTTCCTTGGGGGAAAAACCCATGTTCCTGCTTAGTTCCTGATAGGCGTAGAACGCTCCCTTAGTCGTCCAGTGGTGGTCGGTTCTATAGAAAAGGGGCTCGCTTCGTTTGGCATGCAATACGGGATAGACGTCAACATATCGAATGTCTTTGTTCAGTCGTTGTCTTACATGTTCCCTCTCTTCCAACTCCAAGTTTCCGGACACGTGGTCCGGAAGTTTGTCCGAAAGCACGCTTAGAGCCGTAGGCACCAGCATCACGTAAGTATTGATACCGGGTACAGCCTCAGCCAATCGGTTCAGGGCTTCAGCCTTATCCCCCGGCTCGCGAAATGGGGGCGGAGAAAACTTTTGCAGTAAATACCCGTCCCTGCCCAGGTAGACCCCGTTGCTCTCCTTCTTCCCCATCATCCGGTCCGCAGCGGATTTGATTCCAATCCAGACGTCTCGCTGCATAAATTGGTCGGAGATGTACTTTTCATAATTCGCGGTAAATTTACCGGATAGCAGATGACGAATCGCGAAAGAAGGAAGCAACTCCAATTTTCGATTTTCGGATTCCGAGAACATTTTTGATGGAGTTGACAAATTTACAATAAAAATCAGATAAATGAACGTCAGCATCATGACAGCCGTTCCGCGGGAAGTTTTTTTCTCATGTCTTTTCACAAAATCTCCCCCTTAAAAGCGGAAATATAAGAAAGGATTATAGGTTTCATTGACCAGATAGGCTGTCGAAACGAAAAGGAGCAACCCGCAAATCATCGGCATGACAACGGTATGCATCTTGGCGAATCTTCCTCTTATATACGTTAGAGCTCTTTGAGGAAGCGGGGTTGCGAATACGGCACATGCCGCCAGTAACCAAACGTTGGTCGAAAGATAATACAGAGCCGTGGTATCCATGACACCAGCCGTATTTATGCCAAACAGATTCTGAATGAAGGATAAGGCCGTTGACAGATTTTCGAATTCAAAGATGGCCCAGCCGATCATCACAATTCCCAAGGTGTATACATGACCGATAAAAGCAGGACGACGATTCAGCCAGTTTAGCAGGTGCAGTTTTTCCAAAGAAACAAAAACACCAAAATACAATCCCCACAAGATGAAATTCCAGCTGGCCCCATGCCACAACCCGGTTAGAAACCAAACGACGGCTATATTCCGAAGTTGAATCCCTAACCCTTTCCGGTTTCCCCCCAAAGGGATATAGACATATTCCCGAAACCAGGAACCCAGGGAAATGTGCCACCTGCGCCAAAATTCAGTTATGCTCCTCGATATATAGGGATAATTAAAATTCTTCATAAAATCAAAGCCAAACATTTTTCCGAGGCCCCGGGCCATGTCCGAATATCCGCTAAAATCGAAGTAAATCTGAAATGTAAAAGCGGTGATGCCCAGCCAGGCAGACAGAACGGTCAGTTCAGATGGAGGGGTAGCCTTTATGCCGGCCCACAGCAAGCCGATGTTATTGGCAAGCAGAACCTTTTTAGCCAAACCTCTAATGAACAACTCGGCTCCTTCGCCAAAGCGGTCAAGCGTTACCTTCCTGCTCTTCAACTGCCCGGCTATATCTTCGTATTTTACGATCGGGCCTGCGACAAGCTGCGGAAACATCGCAATATATGCCCCGAAATCTATCGGGTTTTTCTGAACCGGCACTCTGTTCCTATAAACGTCCACCATGTATGACATCGTTTGAAAGGTATAAAAGGAAATCCCTATCGGTAGCGGAAGTTCGTTCATGCCGATATGGAAGCCAAACCATTGATTGATGTTATCCACGATAAAATTGGCGTATTTAAAGAACCCCAAAATGCCCAGATTAACCAGAATCGATCCCAAAAACACGATTCGGGCAATGGCCTTCCGGCATCGGTACCGATCGATGAGAAGCCCGTTGATATAGTCGAACAACGTTGAAAAAATCATGATTCCTACATAGACAGGTTCTCCCCATGCATAAAAAAACAAACTGGCAATGAACAGAACAGCATTCCTGCATCCCTTGGGCGAAACAAAATAAAGGAGCAGAACGAGAGGCAAAAACAGGTATAAAAAAATTAGACTGCTGAAAACCAACGCTATTCTCCTCCTGAGCAGTCGATGCCGCCTTCGTGTTTATTGGACCCGGTCTTTCAAAAAATCCAGCAGCAATCCATAAAATTCGGGTTTGAAATGAATGCCGTCCGTATCGTACAAATCCGGCTTTTCCTGTACAAGCGGCGATAAATCAGCAAATTGGAGTCCTTCCTGTTCCGCAAGCTTTTTCAAACCCTCGTTGTAGCCAGCGATATTTTTGTAACGCGGTTCCTCTTCCTCCGCTTTCTTCGTAACCGGCGTTACCGATAAAATCGTAATCCGGGCTTGCGGAATTTTATCCTTGATCGCTTGGATCAACTTCTTGTAATGCTTTAAAGAATATTCCCGGGGGTTCTCTGTCGGCCATAAGATGTCGTCCGAGCCCAGCATAATAAAAATATGTTTCGGATTCCTTGCCGCCAAAACATCGACATCTTCAGCTAAAGAAAATTCAGCTGTTTTGCCGGCACCGGCTTTAACATTCTTTTCATCCAGAAAATCATGATACGATAAACCTTCCGTGATCGAATCCCCTAAGAAAACCGTGGATTGAAATATGGTTTTGTACGACGGAACTGGCTTGGCAAGAGGTACGACGGCTTGGTCTTTCTCCGAAATTTCGGTGCCGCAAGCGGAAATCATGAAAATAAGGATTCCTGTGAGCATAAAAGCTATGATTTTTCGAGTCATCTTGTACTTCCTTTCAAAATTGGTTTTGACAAAAGTCTAATTTATTGCGATGCAGATGGTGTAAAGATGAAATCAACGTCGTCTAAAGAAATGCGCAAAACAAAAAAAGCGAGGAACAGTAAGTTCCGCACTTTTTTCAGTCTTGAGCCTGCTTATTCAAATAGAAATAGAACATGACGCCTTCGTCCGTATTGATGACGCCATAAGGAACATGGTGCATCTCCAATATTTTCTTGCAGATGGCCAGTCCGAGGCCGGTACCTCCCGTAGCCCGGTGTCGGGAAGGCTCGGCACGATAAAACCGGTCCCATATCTTTTCTAAATGCTCCGGATGGATGGCAGCTCCTTTATTCTCCACGTTTATTTTCACCCTGGCGGATTCTTCAATGGTCGTTATGGTGATTGACCCTTCGGCAGGGCTATACCGGATCGCGTTGGTAATGAAATTAACCAGAACTTGTTCTATGCGGCGTTCATTGGCCACTACTTGAACGGGATGAAGCCGAAGATTGATTTGCAACTGCTTTTCAGCCACTTCCAAAGTTAAAACCTCGCACACCTGCTCAATCAGGGCATCGATGCAAAATGAATCCATGTTCAGATTGTAGGTGCCGGATTCAAACTTCGCCAGTTCCAGCATATCCACAATCAGCAAATCCATCTTTTTCACTTCATTGATCATCGCATCGAAATAGTAATCTTTCTTTTGGCTGGCCACGCCGTCCTTCAAAATCGAAAGACAGCCCTGAATTACGCTTAACGGAGTTTTTAATTCATGGGACACCCCGGAAATAAACTCTTTCCTTGTTCGTTCCAGCTGTTTTTCTTTCGCAATATCCTGTTCAAGGCGTTCGATATGGGAATGAAGCTTATCGGATAGTTCGTTTATGTTCCGGGATAAGTCTCCGATCTCGTCAACGGATTTAATGGGGACCTTCTCCGAAAAGTCCAATTCGGCAATTTTTTGGGTCGTACGGTTAATCCGGAGAAGCGGCTGCGCTATGCGTTTGGAATAATAAAAAGAGACGAGGAGAATCAGCAGCAGCGCGAAAATGAGAAGATAGACATAGTACTCTTGTATCATCAGGATCGCTTCATCTACAGGCTGCAAGGAAGTCATGGCAAAGATGTATGTCAGCCCGCCCTTCGGATCGCGAATGGGCTTGATAAAAACTTTGTAAGGTATTCCGTTTTTCTCGACATTCAAAATTTTAAGGGCCTTCACGGTTTTCCCGTATCGGGGATTCAGCAATAAATCCGCTTGGAATTCCTTGATCTGCTCCATGAATACATGGTTCGTGTACACGAACGGTACGGGGTCCTCTTTCCCCAAGAGCTTGGATTTCGTAATCGTTCCATACAGGTAAATCGACGGAAATTCCGAATGCTCCGCCGAGGGGGGCTTGGACGACGGAATGATTTCGTGCGCTTTTTTAGCGATTTGGCTGTTCTCAAAAGCGAAGTCTCCGTTTGGCAGGCCAAGTCGATAAGGGATGATGGCCGTACCGAACTTGAGACCTTGAATTAAGATCGGCTCCCCCGATTGCAGAAACGGGTTCCCTTGCTTCACTTCTTCGATATTCGTAAGTCCATAAAGTGGTACGGAAATCGTCTTCCGTGAAAAAGCCGCGTCATTGGACGGCAGTATTTTTACTTGCAACTCAAAGTCGCTTGCAAACCGCAGACTGCCCATTTTATCAAGCGTAGTAATCCATGTGTTATGCTTCCTGAAAAAGTCATGTTCCAGTTTGGAGACAGACTGCATGCCGTCCCTATGCTTCGCATACTCATTTTCAAACGCGACAAGATTCCGTTGAATGTCGGATGCTTTTTTATTAACGTAAAATTGTTTGAAGAAGACCGTCTGGCCGACAAAAAGGACGGCTAAAATCGAGAGGCACAAAGCGGTGGTAAGCAGAAACAATTTAAATACGATGCTTTTCTTCATGGCAAACACTCGAATTTATAGCCTGACCTGACGACCGTGACGATGCAGGAAGATTTGTTTCCCAGTTTTGCGCGCAAATTGCGGATATGGCTGTTTACGGTACGGTCGTCACCGGCGAAATCGTAACCCCAGATTTTTGTGATTAATTGTTCCCTCGTTATGATGTTCCCTTTATTGACCATCAGATATTTCAAAATCTCGAATTCCGTGTGCGTTAAATTACAGGCTTCCCCATCAACCTTGACCGTTCGCGAGGGCAAATTCAATGTAATTCCATGATAGGACAGCGTGTCGTTTTCCTGCTCGGCAACCTGGCGACTCTCCAGAAGACGTCTGGCTCGAGCCAACAATATGGGGGGGCTGTACGGCTTGGTCACGTAATCGTCGGCTCCCAGTTCAAAACCCAGCAGCGTATCGTCTTCATCCATCCGGGCCGTCAACATGATAATCGGAACGCCGGAACCCTTCCGGATGCGTTGGCACACGGACCACCCGTCCAATTCGGGCAGCATGATATCCAGAATGATCAGGTTCACGTCGTGATCCTGAAACAAGTCCAGCGCCCTTTTCCCATCGCCCGCTTCCAATACGGCATATCCTTCATTCACAAAATAGTCCTTCATAATTTCTCTCAGAATAGGTTCATCTTCTACAATAAGAATCGTTTTAGGCATCATGCAAACTCCTGTAATCGAAGAATCGATGGTTTATCCATCCGTTCATATCAGAATAACGGAAATACATGCAGATAAGATGCAGATGGAGTCGAGTTTCTTTAAAAATGTTCTCCTTCTCCTTTATATCATAACTTTACGGTAAGCTGGACCCTCTGTCGAACTCTGCGCTGTTCTGATAGAAAGAGCAGAACCAAAACATAATAGACCCAGCACCTGAACCGGCACTGGGTCTTCAATTAACAATTTGTTATTCACCTATAGGAATCCTCGCAAAAGGACAGGATCCGGGAATATTTCCTAATCAACCTTGGCGCGATAAGCTTCTGCAGTAAGCAGCTTGCCCAAAGCTTCCTCCACGTCGCCCTCCACTTCGACTTCGGCAATCCAGCCGCCCTCGTAAGGTTCGCTGTTCACCAGCTCCGGCTGCGCTTCCAGATCCGCGTTGACTTTCGTAATGACTCCGGAAACCGGGCAGTAGAGCTCCGAGACCGTTTTGACGGATTCGATCGACCCCATGCTGTCGCCGGCGGATACGCTTGATCCAACCTCCGGCATCTCGACAAATACGATGTCGCCGAGCTGGCACTGCGCGTGATCCGTAATGCCGATCCGAACAACGTTTCCTTCCACTTTCAATGCCCATTCATGGTCTTCGCTGTACACCAACTGCTCTCTGATTTCGCTCATTTGGATACCTCTTTTCTTTGGTATAAGATCATGCAATCAAACACTCAAGTGGAAACGGCTTGACCGTCCTCATGATGGACGATAGCGTTTCCGCGAGAAATATAAGAAAGTATTCTGAAAGCGTATACTTTCTTATATTCAAAAAGGACAGGAAAAGACTCTCGCCTCTTCTCTGTCCTCGGTACCTGAGAGTTTACGGATGCCATCCCAAGCTGATGGCGGCAATCCTTTTCCCCTTTGGCGGCTTTCGCTCTCTCCAGAGTTGCGTCAGACAGCGGTTCTTTTACCTGAGAGATTACCCGTTAAGCCGGCAGGCGTAACGAATTGCTCCTTCGGTGCCGAGGACCCGTTTAGGTCCTGTCGGTCTCTCCCGTCCGTCATCATTCGCGTATGTAATTATAAGTTGGTGATTTCCCCCAAAGAATAAAGCACAGACGAATACATGTCAATATACCCTGCCGTTTTTTTGGAGAAGAACTTATGGTTGACACGTTGCTGCTCGTGGCGGGTATAATAATAATCACAACAAGCAGAAACGGCTCCGTCGTTCTTTGGAAGGATATGGCGTTTCTGCGGTACGTAGGCATGACCACAGCTGAATAAGCGGATGAAGATATGGGGAGAGATTACCGTAACGCTGGTAACGCCGAAGGAGTAAGCCGTAAATCCGGTGAATCTCTCAGGCAAAAGGACTTATATCGGACGCACCTCTGGAGAGAATCCTTGATTTTCGGGATCACCAAAGGGGAAACTCACACGTGCTTCACATCTTGCTTGGATAAATGTGTTGAGGTAACTCTCAGGTACAAGGGACAGAGCAAAAGGGTAAATACGGCAAAGCTTTTTTTGCGCGTTCATTTACTCTTTTGCCTGTCCTTTTTTTGCAATCAACCAATTTCTTGCTAAAGAGGTGTTGAAATGAGTTCCTTGCAACGTACGCCGCTCTACCCGCTCTATTCGGATTTTCCTTCCGTCCGGTGCATCGATTTTGGAGGCTGGGAGCTGCCTGTGCAGTTTCATGGCATCGTGCGCGAGCATGAAGCCGTACGCCGGCAAGCCGGCCTGTTCGATGTGTCCCATATGGGAGAGTTCATGGTAATCGGTCCAAACGCGGAAGCTTTTTTGCAGAAAATGACGACCAATGACGTGTCAAAATTGTCGACGGGCCAGGCCCAATATACCCTGATGTGTTATGAAGACGGCGGGACCGTCGACGACTTGCTGATCTACAAGCTTTCGGATCACCGGTTCATGCTCGTTGTAAACGCTTCAAACATAGACAAGGACTATAAATGGTTGACGGACCACCTCCTTTCGGACGTCGATGTCATTAATGTGTCGGCTGAAACCGCTCTCATCGCATTGCAGGGCCCTGGGTCCGCTGCCATTATGTCCAAGGTTTCGTCAACGCCGCTGGAGGGGCTGGCCTCCTTTCATTTTATTGAAAATGCAGACGTATGCGGCGCGACTGCCATCCTCTCCCGTACCGGTTACACCGGCGAGGACGGTTTTGAAATCTACTGCAGCACGGATGACGCAGCGGCCATATGGAAAGGCCTGCTTGCAGCCGGCGAATCGGAAGGCCTGATTCCGGCGGGATTGGGCGCCCGTGATACGCTGCGTTTTGAAGCGAAATTGCCGCTGTACGGGCAGGAGCTATCCGAGACCATTTCGCCGCTTGAGGCGGGACTCGGCTTTTTCGTGAAGCTGGATAAAGGCGCGTTTGTCGGAAGAGAAACGCTGGCCCGGCAGAAGAGCGAAGGCGTACCTCGCAAGCTTGTCGGCGTCGAACTCATCGACCGGGGAATTCCCCGGTCCCACTATCCCGTGTACGCCGGGGATTCCCGGATCGGGGAAATAACAAGCGGAACGCAGTCTCCCACATCGAAGCGAAATCTCGGGCTTGCGCTGATCGACAGTTCGTACGCGTCCATCGATACGGAGCTTACGGTCGAAATCCGCGGCAAACGATTGAAAGCGAAGGTCGTAAAAACGCCATTTTACAAAAAAGGAGACGCTAAATGATGAAGCATCGTTATTTGCCAATGACCGAGCAGGATCAATCCGAAATGCTTAAGGCGGTCGGCGCCGAATCGATTGACGACCTGTTTGAAGACATCCCCTCCTCCATTCGTTACACCGGCGACCTTCCCATGTCGAAGCGCCTCGGCGAGCCTGAGCTTCTAAGGCATATGCGGGAACTTTCCGACCGCAATGCCGATTTTGACCGCTATCCCAGCTTTCTCGGTGCGGGCCTGTATGATCATCATATCCCGGTTGTCATAAACCACGTGATTTCCCGATCCGAGTTTTACACCGCCTATACGCCTTACCAGGCGGAGATTAGTCAGGGCGAGCTGCAGGCGATCTTCGAGTTCCAATCCTATATCTGCGAACTGACCGGGATGAAAGTAGCCAATGCCAGCATGTACGACGGATCTACGGCACTGGCCGAAGCCGCTGCCCTTGCGTCCGGGGCAACCAAACGCAAACGGATTGTCGTTTCCCGGACGGTCCATCCGGAGGCGAGGGAAATTATCCGCACCTCCGCCCACGGACTTGGCCTGGAAGTGATCGAGGTTGGATTTAGTAACGGCGTGACCGATACGGAAGCCTGGCTTCCGCCATTACGGACGATACGGCCGCCGTCCTGATCCAATCCCCCAATTTCTTCGGCTGCATTGAGGACGTAAGGACCATCGAACCTCTCGTTCATGCCCGGAAAGCGCTGCTAGTCCTCAGCACGAATCCGCTCTCTCTCGGCCTGCTTGAGTCGCCGGGAGAGCTGGGGGCCGATATCGTGGTCGGCGATGCGCAGCCGCTTGGCATTCCGGCTTCGCTTGGCGGTCCGACCTGCGGTTTCTTTGCGGTATCGGAGCCGCTGATGCGCCGGATTCCGGGCCGTATTGTCGGCCAGACCGTCGACAAGGACGGTAAACGCGGCTTCGTTCTTACCCTGCAGGCACGGGAACAGCATATCCGCCGCGAAAAAGCGACGTCCAACATTTGTTCCAACCAGGCGCTTTTGGCGCTCTGCGCATCCGTTTATATGTCCACCCTCGGCAAGATGGGAATGCAGGAGGTGGCCCTGCTCAATGTCCGCAAATCGCATTACGCCTCCGAGCGCGTTTCCGGCGGAGCATTGAAGCTTGAATTCTCCTCCCCGTTCTTCAATGAATTTGTGGTTAAATTGCCGGACGGAGCGGACGTGAAGGAAGTAAACTCAAAGCTGCTCAAAGCCGGATACATCGGAGGCTATGATCTCGGAAGAACCTATCCGGAGCTTCAGGGACGCATGCTCATCGCCGTAACCGAACGGCGGACCAAAGAAGAAATCGACCGATTTATCGGAGAGCTGGAGGGAATCGCATGAAACCGGAAAAAGCGCTCATCTTCGAACTAAGCAAGCCCGGCCGCGTGGCCTACTCACTGCCTGAATGCGACGTCCCGGAAACGGATGTGTCGGCTTGGATTCCAGGCCGCATGCGGCGAAGCAAGCCCGCGGAGCTGCCGGAAGTATATGAGCTCGACGTCATTCGCCATTACACGGAATTGTCCCGCCGCAACTTCGGCATCGATAACGGCTTTTATCCGCTCGGTTCCTGCACCATGAAATACAATCCGAAAATCAACGAGGATGTCGCCCGCTTCCCGGGCTTTGCCAAAATTCACCCGTATCAACCGGAGGAAAGCATCCAAGGAGCACTGGAGCTTCTATTCACGCTGCAAAACGACCTTGCTGCCCTGACCGGCATGGATCAGGTGACGCTGCAGCCCGCAGCGGGCGCGCATGGCGAATGGACCGGACTCATGCTGATCCGCGCTTACCACGAGTGCCGCGGCGAGCAAAGAACCAAAGTGATCGTACCCGATTCCTCGCACGGAACGAATCCGGCCAGCGCTACCGTCGCAGGCTACGATACCATTACCATTCCATCGAACGAACGCGGTTTGGTGGACCTGGACGCGCTTCGGGCCGTGGTCGGGGAGGATACCGCCGCTCTGATGCTGACCAATCCGAGCACGTTGGGGCTGTTTGAAGAGCAAATCGTCGAAATTGCCGAGATTGTTCACGAAGCAGGCGGCCTTCTCTATTACGACGGAGCAAACTCCAATGCGATTATGGGGATTGCCCGGCCGGGGGACATGGGATTTGATGTGGTCCATCTCAATCTCCACAAGACGATGAGCACCCCGCACGGCGGCGGCGGACCGGGAGCGGGCCCCGTTGGCGTAAAGAGCAAGCTCATCCCGTTTTTGCCGAAGCCGATCGTTTCAAAGCGTTCGGACGGTACTTTTTACTGGGACGACGACCGTCCGCAGTCCATTGGGCGGGTAAAAGCGTTCTATGGAAATTTCGGCATTCTGGTTCGGGCATACGCCTATATCCGCACTTATGGTCCGGATGGTCTGCGCCGGGTTTCGGAGCTTGCCGTCTTGAATGCCAACTATATGATGCACAGGCTCGCACCTTATTACGAGGTTGCTTATCCGGGAATTTGCAAACACGAATTCGTTTTGTCCGGCAAAAAGCTGAAGCAGTACGGCGTCCGAACATTGGACGTTGCCAAACGCCTGCTTGATTTCGGCTATCATCCGCCAACCATCTATTTTCCGCTTAACGTCGAGGAGTGCATCATGATCGAGCCGACCGAGACGGAAAGCAAAGAAACGCTTGACGGGTTTATCGACGCGATGATTCAGATCGCCAAGGAAGCGGAAACCAATCCGGAACTTGTGATTAACGCGCCGCATACGACCGCGGTAAAGCGGCTTGACGAGACGATGGCCGCTCGGAAACCGGTTTTAAACTGCACCTGCGGTTCATGAAGTCCACGATAGCGGGGCAGAAAACCCGCTATTTTCTAAGCAAGCATGATCTTAATATTCAACTCGGCATTACAGAGGACCTAACGGCCCGCTGGGCCGAAAAAATCAATAACCGGACTCGGCAAGGTGTCTCCTTGTCGAGTCCGGTTATTTTAAGAGATAAGAGAGTAATAAACTTCAGAGGTTCACCATCCTGATCTCGCAAGAAAAACTTCCGCTATATGCGGTCTGTCTTCTGTGAAAGTACGTCGATTGACGTTTTTCTTACATTACACAAGGGACGTTTTTAGTTCCGTAGACCTTTGGAACCGCGCCCATACTGCACGTAATATCAGATTTTATTCCAGGATACAACATCCTCCAGCGGAAGCCTTACGGTTGGACGCGCCTCGGAAGCTGCTTTGCCGATAGCGATTAACATGACGCTCCGGTAATGCGACGGAATCTTGAATTCTTCCATGAACTTCGCTTTGTTATATCCCCCCATAGGCACGGTGTCATATCCTCTTGCCCGCGCGATCAGCATCAGCTGCATGGAGATAAGACCGGCATCCACATCGATAATGCTTTCCTTTACGGAATCGTTCATATTTGCATATATATTTTCCGCAGTGTGAATAAAGCGCTGCTTGACTTCTTCCGTCATATATCCCGCTTCTTGAGACAGATTATAGATTTTCTCGCCTTTCTCATACCATTTCGTATCCCCTAATACGGCAATCACCGCCGAAGCCTGAAGAACTTGTTCCTGGTTGTTCGCAATGGGATACAGCTTCTCCTTCAATTCCTGCTCGTCAATGACCAGGAAACGCCAAGGTTGAAGGTTGCTTGAGGATGGAGCCAGGGTGGCATCCGCCAGGATCTCCTTCATCTCTTCTCGTGAAATTTTCACCGTGGGATCGTACTGGCGAACGGAATGGCGCTCCTGTATGACACTATAAAAATCCGGTTTCGTTAACGTTGACATGGATAAACACGCTCCTTCATAAAATGTGTAAA
Source organism: Paenibacillus sp. DMB20 (assembly GCF_000987955.1). GTDB lineage: Bacteria > Bacillota > Bacilli > Paenibacillales > Paenibacillaceae > Paenibacillus_AQ. The sequence goes on along the minus strand of NZ_LAZU01000036.1, from coordinate 230,025 downwards.
ATAATGCACAGTTAAAATCAAAAAAATACTGTGTTTATTTTTGCACAGTATATTGTATATGTCAATACGCTAATTCGTTCTTTCGACCATGTCGGCAATCGTGTACGCTTTAAGAACCTTGAGGGTACTTTCCTCGACCTCGGATAAAATATCCGAAATAACGTTTTTCATCCGGCCTCCATTGCAATTCTGCTTTGCCACGTCGAGCATGCTGTCCGTAATTGCCCGATGAATATGCAGCGCCGTGTAAATTTCGGCCAGCGTGATGGAGTCGGCGCTTTTGGCCAGGTAATATCCGCCGTCCCTGCCTTCGCGCGATTCAAGGATCTTTTCGTTGGACAAGGTTTTTAGTATTCTTCTTAAGGCGGTCGGATCGGAGTCCAGGTAAGCCGCAATGTCGGCGCTCGGGCATTTTCCGGAATTTTTTTCGAGAGCAACGAGTGCTTGGATTGCCAGGCTAAATGTTTTATAGGTAGATGGGCAGGCCATTCCCGGTTTCTTGGAAGAAGAATCTTTACTCACAGAACATGTACCTCCCCTTTTTGTAATGATTCTAATATTGTAACCCAGACCCCGTCACTCTTTCAAGCTGAAACCGAAAGGCCGGAGACAAGCGAACAGGCGGGAAAAACATAATTCTGACCGATGATAAGGGAATCATCCTTATTGCCATTCTACTTATCCATTCGAACGAGTTTGTCCTCCCCCTTTGCGTATCGGAACACCTCAGTGCTCTTATCGCTGCTAAGCTGGAAGCTTTTTTCGTCGTGCAAATAACGAACGGTTTCCCCCGGTTTGGCTTCAAGAGCAGAATTTACATCCGCCCACGCGATATCGTCCCCTCTTTTTTTTATGACAAAGATCTTGTTGTGGAATTTAACGCCGGTTACCGCGATGATCTCCTTTACGCCATCGCCGTCCAAATCGGCTTCATAACCTTCCGAGTTCAACAAATATTTTGCTTTGACCCCATTCATGCCGACGGATAGAAAATAGGTGCATACGATATTCGGACCGCATTGGCCGGTTAATCGGTATAGGTCTTCGCCGAAGGCACCGCTCTTCTCCCATTTCACGTTTTTCATGGAGCCGTAACCCAGTTCAAAGAGCTCTCCAGGCTTCGAAATCCCCTTTAACTGGACGCCCTGATAGATGGTCGCCTCTTTTTCATCGAGCTTGGTATACGCAACGTAATTGCCTGCCCCATTCAGATTCATCGTTTCTATAGGTTGTATCGATGATTTGTTCACTTTGGAAAACAAATAATTTTCTTGATCGTCCCATAATTCGATATTGGTGTTCGTTATAAGGACAGGCTCATTGGTGAACGTTAGCTGTTTTGGTTTCCCGGAAGCCGAGGTTGCCTCATTAGCTTTCAGGGTTGGGGTATCCGCAGCGTTTTGAGAGACAGCGGATTGGAAGTTCCCGCTAAACAGGTTTATGCATACCACCAGCACCATTAGCTTACGCCGGCAGCCATGGCAAGCTTTTGGGTCCTACGACGCTTTCTCACGATATTATCATTCGTTTGAATTTGCTGAATGACGTTCTGTTTCATCTCCGATGTAAAGCTTCCCCTAAAATTTCCTTTGGCCTCCGCATACCAGTCCGGTTTGGCATGGTTCATTCTTTCATTCCTCCCTCTTCTCCAATTCTCTCTCCACGGCTTTACGCGCCCGGAATAACCTGGACTTTACGGTTCCCTCGCTCAGCCCCAACAGTATGGAAATGTCCTTGATCGTTAAATCATGCTCCAGATCAAGGACGAGCACTTCTCGAAGCTTGATGGACAGATTCATTACAATTTCCCATATTTCGGCTGCAGATTGATATTGCAAAAATACGGTTTCCGCGGAAGGGACGGTGTCCCGCAAAGCTACCCTCTCCAACAACAAAATCCTGCGGACATAACTCGACTTCAGCTCGTTGAGAGCCAGGTTTCTCGTAATGGCAAACAGCCACGTTTTAAAAGAGGACTGGCCTCGAAACGTATGAATTTTATAATATGCCTTGATAAAGGCTTCCTGGGCAATGTCCTTCGCCAGCTCGCGGTTCTTGGTAATCGCATAGGCATAGCTCCACACATCATCGCCATATAAAGACATGAGATCGCACAGCTCCGCGGATTCAACCGCGATGACATGATTCAGGTAACCCGTGTCCATTTTTTCACCTCCAACCTATTAGACAGCGCTTTTTGGGTAGAAGTTCCATGCAAACAAAAGAAATCGCCCCTATAGTCTAATGGAAGATCGAGCAACCATTAAAAGGAGCGATTTTCTTTACGCATTCCACATGCCCTGGACCAGCTCTGCCGGACGGTAGATTGGGTTGTCACAGGGGTGACAGAATTGAGTTGAGTTATAAAGATTCAGAGCTCTGGCATACTCCAAACTCATAGAAAAAAATATGAAGCTATGACTTGCTCTTCACCGCAACCCGGTTGACCATATCCCCCAGTTTAACGGGCATACCGCCATGAAGACGAGATTCTTCCGACGCGAAGGCAATCAAATGGCTCTGCAAAGATGCCGTCGCCGAAGTCAGCGCTGCTCTGCCTTGCTCCTTGTGCTCACGCACATGGTGGAGGAATTCAGCCATCATCCGGTCATCCCCGCCTCCATGGCCGTCTCCGGAAACCCCGCAATGAAATTCCACCCGTTCACTGGTGGCAAATCGGTGCAGCGTATATACTCCTTCCTCCATATCTCCGTAAATCTCGCCCTTTGTCCCCATGATGCGCACTTTCCGTACCTCCTTCTCGGTGAATGAAGACAACGTGAAGGTCGCATTGGCACCCCCTTCGAACTCCATGTTGACGATCTGGTGATCAACCACGTTGTTGTCGCAGCGGTAGACGCAGCGTCCAAACGGACCTTCCTTCACCGCCGCCATAATCCCTTCCGGAGATAGATCATGCGTAATATAACGCGCCCATGCGTGATCCGGCGCTTCGATATACAGCTTGAGGGCGGAGAATGGACATTCCCTCTCTACGCTGCAGCCGTCCGTGCATCTTTCGGCTGAGCCCGCGGGGGCATTCTCTTCCCGGAAATGCAGCAGCGAGCCTTAGGAACTGACGCTTGTACATGGCTGATCCATCAGCCATGAGATAATATCCAGATCATGGCATGACTTGGCCAGAATCATGGGGCTCGTCTCTTCCGAATTTCTCCAATTGCCCCGTACATAGCTGTGAGTCATGTGGCGGTAGCCTACATATTCCGAGTGCTGAATGGTTGCGATTGTGCCGACCTCTCCCGCTTCGATGCAGCGTTTGATGCCGGACCAGAACGGAGAATACCGCAGGACATGACTAACCGTCAGCACACGTTGATGAACGCGTGCTGCCTGTTCAATTCGAATGCATTCTTCTGCCAATGGTGACATGGGCTTTTCAAGCAAAATATGATAACCCAATTCAAGAGCCCTCATCGCCGGCTCAAAATGCATCCGATCGAGCGTGCTGATAATCATGACATCGGCGATGCGCCCGTTTTCAAAGGCCTGCTCCCACGAGTCATATACGTGTTCGGAAGGTATATCATGGATTGCCGCGATGCGCTTCCGGCGTTCATCATTGGGCTCCGCCACCGCAACGATCTTTAATTGCTCAGGATACTTCTCCGCATATGGACCGTAAATATATCGTCCTCTGCTGCCGGCTCCAAGCAATACAGCTGTTATTGTCTTCATATAAGTTCCTCCTCATGATGGTGATTGTGTTACCCTGATTGCTAATTCCCCTGGCCAAGAACCAGTAAGAGACTATTCCAAACATTCATAAATGGTCCTTGCCTTCCCTTGTTTGGCTCTGCATCCGGTATTCTTGCGGTGTCGTCTGATTCTGCTTCTTGAAGAAACGAATAAACGCCATAGCCGAATTGTACCCGAGCGCCGCCGCAATCTCATTGACCTTCATCGTGCTGTTCAGCAGCCATTCCTTCGCTTTCAGGTTCCGATATTCGTTGATATAGTCGGACAGGCCGATTCCGGTTAACTGTTTATACAGCCGGGAGAAGTAGGAAGGATTGAGCCCGACATGATCGGCTATGGCGATCAGCGATATATCATGAGCCAAATGATCTTCTATGTACCGGTGCACCCTCTTGACAAGATCACCAGGTACCTGCTCTCCCAGTGCAGCCTGCCTCGAGAAAAAACAGTCGGCCATATTCCAGAAATACTGCTTCACGTCCGGCCAGGAAACCGTTTCATCCTTATGGTACAGCAGCGCTGCATCCAGCCGCTCATATACATCCTGACGGAACAGCTCATTCTGATCCATGTAAGACAGGAAAATAGCCGCCATGGAATGATAGAGCTCCATCTTGCGTCCATAGGCATGCGAGTCGAAGGTCCATGCTGCCGTGAGTTGAAGGTACAGCTTGTTAAACTCTTCCCTCCGGTTATTTTCCATGCATTGCAGAAGCAGCTGCAGCCGGGTATGAAAGCAATAATCGTTTTTCTCTTCCTCGGACTCCTGCAATTTGAGCAGATCCGAATCTGTTACAATGACCGAAGGCAATAATCCCTGCCCGTATACAAAGCAATATTTCAAAATATGAAAACGCTCCGAGAGCGCGGACCAATCCGTCGGCTCACTGCCGAGGGCGAAGGATACCGATACATTCAGCAGCCGTCGGCTCGTCATTTGGATGTTCTCCAGCATAACGCTGATATGGGAGTGCCCTGTCTCCCATTCAACCAAGTCTCCTTGGCCTGTATCCCGTGGCTGCAGCAGCCATACCAAGCGGGAATGGTCATATGCGCAGGAAAAGCATTGCATGTACGACGATGCGTATTCCTCCGTTATATTTTGCACTCCATAAAGTAACAGCGCTTTGTCAAGCGGCGTAAAGGATTCCTTCCATGTGTCCACCCGGCCGAGCAGCAGCAGGATCGGACGTTCCGCGCAAAGCGAAATACCTAATTCCTTTAGATGGCGCCCAAGCTGCACGGGCCCCTCCTGCTTACCCTGAAGCAGCTCCCATATGTATTCCTTTTGCAGCATCGGGAGCGCCTGGCGCATTCGTTCATTGGCGAGCTCCAGCATCCGGAGCTGATCGACTTCTTCATCCAGCTTCGCCATCGCACGTTCGACCGAGCTTATGATTTTATCGTCGCTCTCTACCTTCAATATATAATCGAAGCCGCCGTAAGCCATTGCGCTCCGGATATAGTGGAAATCGTTATAACCCGTAAGGAATATCACTTTGCAAGCAGGCCATTCCGTCTGAATGATCTGAAGCAGCTCGATCCCTTCCAATCCGGGCATTTTGATATCCGAAATAACAATATCGACCCTTTGAGAACGCATCACCTGAAGAGCTTCTTCCCCGGAATACGCTTTCAATACTTCCAATTTCAAATGTTCCGTGCCCTGAAACAAATCCAGCAAACCGTCAACAATGATAGGCAAATCATCAACAATTAAAAGCCGACGCATAGCCGATTCCTCCCTATTTCACGCCAAGATGTATTTGCACTTTAAGTCCGCCAAGCGAAGATCTCGACACTTCAAGCCCATAGTCCGTACCGTAGTGAAGCTGAATCCGGCGATGAACATTGATAAGCCCGGTCGTCTCTTCAATGCGGTCGGTCGAATGCTTTAACAGGGTACGCAATTGCTCCAGTTTGTCATCGTCAAAATTGTTGCCGTTATCCTCCACGCTGATCGTAATCCCGTCTTCCTTGAGTTCGCTGTGCACAAGGAGTTCACCCTGTCCCGCCATGCCTCCGATTCCATGCTTGTAAGCATTCTCGATGATCGGCTGCAGCACGAGTCTCGGAACCCGCAGCGGCGGCGTTTTCACATCGAAGGAGACCCGGATTCGGTCACCGTAGCAGATCGTCTGCATATCGATGTAAGTTCGCGAATGCTTTACCTCCAGCTCCAACGGATGGTGTCCTCATCGTCCCGGGTTATGAATTGAAAATATTCTCCGATGTACAGGCAGAATTGATAGGCCTTTTCCTTATTGTCCGATTTGATGAGCCGGCACAGCACAAAGAAACAGTTGTACAGAAAATGCGGATTAATCTGCGATTGCAGCCGTTTCAGCTCAGAGCGCTGATTGCGGATCTGCTGTTCATAATTTTGTTCAATTAACGTTTTCAAAGATAGTACGGTATCATTGAAGGCCTGATACAAATATCCGAACTCGTCGCGTCTGCGATCGATTGTGACCGGTATCAATTCCAGCTTCTGCACACGCTTAAAACCATTAATCAGTCTCATCAAAGGTCGATACATCAGCTTCACCAGCGAATATGAAAAAAACGTTCCCAAGGCAACCGCTAGAGCGCAAGCCCACAAAAACCATTGCCTGTAGGTATGAATCGGTCCAAGAACCGCTGATTCGGGTATGCAGGTTACGGAATAGGAGTTCCATACTTCCGAATATTTAAATACGGTAAGATAACGCTCGCTTCCAAAATGGACCATCTCATACCCTTGTTTTATGCCGGATTGCTGCTTCTCCTTGATAAAGTTGTTGAGGGCATCCGTCATTTCCGATTTCTCATTGCTTCGAATGGCCCAGCCCCCATCCATATTCAGCAGCATGCTCTCTCCGCTGAGAGACTCCGTAATCTGTTCCAGCGCCTCCTTGATTTTGCCCGTAGACAACTCGACGCCTACTACGTACAACGGTTCCTTAAACGTATTCGCAGGGTAAGACATGGTGAGGAACAAGCGGTCATTCCAATGAATGAACGGCTCATCGTAATAAGGACCGTTCAGCTGTATGGCATCGTATTCCTCTTTGTCGATCCCTGTCTCATACTTCACGCTGAGAAGCGTTCGATTGATTTTGGGTACATAGGCTTTCGCTTCGCGAATGAACGGGCTGGAGTTCTTCATCAGTTCAAGTCTCTTTTGAATGAGCAGGATGCTTTGCGCTCGTTCGTAGAACGTCATGTCCGTCCCAATGGCAGCCAGCTCCATCAAATCATCGTCCATCACATAGTTGGGCAAATACTGCACGATGCGCTCGACTTCCTTATCCAGTGAATTTAAATAGAAGCTGGCCGTATTCAAGGTCGAGCGCGAAATTTCATTCTGAATGCTATCAGCCCCCCGCTCATTGATGAACCACGTAATCATCATGAGGGGGAGCAGCACGATCATAAACACAGCCATCATCTTCATAAAAATCGAGGGGTCTTTCAGCCGAAATAACAGTTTCATCTAAGGTTCCTCCAACATTCTGAGATGTTTAGTGAACTATTATTCTTTGACACTCCCCATGACAATTCCTTTAATGAAGAAGCGCTGCAGGAAAGGATAAATGATTAAAATCGGAAACGCAGCGACGAATATTTGAGCCGCTTTGCTCGTCCGGTCGGACAGCTTCTGCATCAGCTCAATATCCTGAGCCTTCAGGAAACGCAAATCCATCTTAATAATGATCGATTGCAAGAAAGTCTGAAGCGGGTATCGCTCTGGATGATTCATGAGCAGCATGCCGTCAAACCAGCTGTTCCAATGCCATACGATCGTAAAAAGCCCTGTCGTGGCCAGCGCTGCCACGGACAGTGGAGCGTATATTTTCCACAAAGTCGTGAAGTGACCGGCACCGTCGATCTTTGATGATTCCTCCAGCTCTTTGGGCAGGTTTCGATAAAAGTTAAGCAGCAGGATGATGTTGAACACCTGTACGGCGCTCGGAAGCACCATGGCCCAGATGGTATCGACAAGACCGACCGCCTTCACGGTCATATACCACGGAATCAAGCCGCCGTTGAACAAGATCGTGAACACGAATAACCATACATAAATCGTGCGCATGCGGAATTGCGAAGTATCCTTCGCCAACGGATAGGCTGTCAGTATAGTCAAAAACATGCTGATCGACGTGCCTAACACGACCCGCTGAATCGTAATCCAAAAGGCTCGCAGGTATTCCGGCTTACCGAATACGTTCTGATACGCCGCCGTCGTGAATTCCACCGGCCAGAGCGTAACTTTGCCTGCCGACGCCGCTGCGCCCGAGCTGAACGAAACGGCCAATATATGAATGATCGGCATGAGGCATAACAACGAAATGAAGGCGAGAAATACAGCGTTACAGACTAGAAACACGCGTCGGCCTAACGACTTTTTCATAATTGTGAGCCCTCCTTGCTAGAATATGCGATAATTGGCGAAGCGATAGGCCATGACATACGAAACGGATATCATAATGAACGAAACTACGGATTTCAGCAATCCAACGGCTGTTGCGAACCCGTATTGAGATTCGACGACACCCATTCGATACACGAACGTGTCGATAATATCTCCGCTTTCATAGACCTGAGGACTGTACAAGTTGAAAATCTGGTCAAAGCCCGCGTTCAGCACGTTCCCGATACTGAGCGTAAGCATCAAGACGATGATCGGCAGCATTCCCGGCAAGGTGATGTTCAGCGTCTGTTTCCAGCGCCCCGCTCCGTCAATTTCAGCCGCTTCGTACAGCGCCGGATTGATGCCTGTAAGCGCAGCCAAATAGATGATCGTACCGAAGCCGAATTCCTTCCATACGTCCGTAATGACCATGACGTAAGGGAACCAGTTGTTATCCCCAAGGAAAAATATCGGTTTCACGCCGAACAAGCCAAGCAATTGATTTAAAGCTCCTGTTGAAGGAGACAGCACGTCGATGATAATGCCGCTTAACAGTACCCACGACAGGAAGTGAGGCAAATAGACAAGCGTCTGAAACGTGCGCTTTACCCATTCTTTTCGAAGCTCATTTAACAGAATCGCTACCGTAATCGGAACGATCAGGCCAGCGGTAATTTTCATAACGGCAATGTATACGGTATTGAAAAAAATACGGCCGATGTCCGGGTAATCCAAAAGGAATTTAAAGTTTTTCAAACCCACGAACGGGGAACCCAGCAAGCCCTTTGTCGGAATATATTTTTGGAAAGCCATCAGAATGCCGACCATTGGAATGTAACTAAACACGATAATGAACACGAGTGCGGGAATGAGCATCACATGCAGCGGCCATTCGCGCTTCCACATTCGAGACAATCGATTCACAATGCATCACCTGCTTGATGTCAAATTGGAAAAAAAGGGGGGACGGATATGCGTCCGATCCCCCGTAATCGGTTAATTGCTGTCTAACCTCAACTGGCCCTTTTCTTCAAAAAGCTTATTTATTATTCGCATACCATTCGTTGACTTCTTTGGTCATGTCGTCTCCGCCGAGTTTCTTCCAATCGGCAACGTACTTATCGAATTCATCGATGGACACCTGGTTCATGATGATCTTCATGAATATCTCGTCGCGCTTGCGCTCCAAGAGTTCTTTTTTCTCAACCATGGTAGGGGTTGGCGCTCCATAAAATTTGTTCTGATGAAACAACTTGTGTTCTTTTAAATATGGAACGTGAGATACCGCTCCGTTCGGCCCGGAAATGAGCATTTCCCACCACATTGAAATGTCTTCGCCGTTCACGTATTTCATCGCGCGGCTATAACGTGTTTTTTGGTCTTTCGTTTTCAGCAAGCTTTCATCCTTTGTCTCGATCGCCTTTGGAAGCACGGAACCGTTATCGCTTGCCTGGTTGAACGCCATGACCGGGCTAAGCTGCCAATAGTTATTGCCTTTTTCTTTAAGGCCCTTACCGAATCCATAGACTTTTTGCTCTTCTGTCGGGTGATTATCAATGGCAATCCATTGGTTCAGCAGTTTAATCATAGCCTCTGGATGCTTTGCTTTCTTGGATACGACATTATACTTTTCCGTTCCCAACTCAATCTGCGTGGAAGCTTCCGTACCGTCAACCGAAGGAAGGCGATATACGCTCCACTCCTGTACAACCTTGCCGTCCTTCACTGCAGCTTGAGCCAAATGGGCGGGCGTCCATTCCGCGCCGTAAAGCACGCCGATTTGTCCGTTAAAGACTAACTCTGACGCTTTCATCATATCCTTGACGGCAAATTCCGGATCGATCAGCCCTTTCTTGAACATATCCTGCAAGGCGCGCAGGGCTTCTTTCATCTCTGGCTGAATGTCGCTGAACATCAGGCCGCCGTTGCCATCATCCATCCATTGATTCAGGTAAGCGTGATAGCCATTCATAAAACCAACAAGCCCTAGTGCGCCATCATTGAATTTCTTATTGATGGCCAGACCGTAGGCTTTGCCTGTTCCGCCAGGATCCTTCGCCGCAAACGTTTCCATGATTTTCATCAGGTCTTGCATCGTCTTCGGCTCAGGCAGATTCAGCTTCTTCATCCAATCGGAGCGCACCCATACGAATTGCGGCACAATCGGGTTGCCCGTCTCCGGGATGGCCATCAATTTTCCGTCAAACGTACCTGACTTCATCTGGAGGCCGCCGTCTCTCATCATGAACTCCTTCGTTTCATCTGTAGCATGCTTTTCGTAAACTTCCGTAAGGTCCTGAATCATGTCTGCTTCAATCAACTGCTGGACTTGAGTCGGAGTAGCCGGGAAGAAATCGGGCAAATCATCCGTGGCAATCGCCATCTTCAGCTTTTCTTGGAATTGGGGACCGTTCACGTTTCCGTCCACGACCCACTTATTGATGATCTTCACACCGGTGTCTTTCTCGTAGGCATCATACACGGCGTTCTTGTCGAAATTTTCTCCCTCGTCAAACTTTAAATACGGATCCTGCGCACGGACAGTGGAAATTTCCAATACTCCATCCGTTGAACCCGCCGGCTGTTCTGCCGTTTTTTCCGCCGGCTGCTCCGTTTCCGCCGGCTTGCTGCTGCAGGCCGATACTCCAAGACTTAAGACGAGCGTAAGAACCAATCCCATTTTGCGAAATTTTTGCACGTCTGACCCTCCCATTTCGTGATTGATATGATCATGTTTAGCTTTCTACCCCCATTATAGGTAACGGTGTCTTGCGCAGGCTATATACCTGTTTTTACTTCCGTATACACCTGTTGCTAGGCACAAAAAAACCGTGGCTCCCGAAAGAACAACACGGTGAAGGAGGCAATTCATGATGACTGTATTCCTGTTGACGTAAAAAAACGAAACGGTGACATCCTTGAAATTTTAAAAAGTTCCCCCGAAGCCTAACAAAGCCCGCATATCCATACGGGCTTTGTCATCGCTTAGAGGGACCTTCAAAATCGCTTAGTTAAGTTTATTAGGCATAGGCGTAAACAGCAGGTTGAAGGGAAGATTGCTTCCCGGAGCGGCCGTGAGCATAATTTCGACTTTTTGTTCGTAGTCGCCTGTACGGTACAGCACGGCTTGTTCATCCGGCGCTTTGACCTGACCGTTGGAATAGATAGGAACAATCTTTCCATTCACCGACGCGTAGCCGGAATATTTACCGCCGCGTGGATTGAAAGAGATTAGTGTATTGGGCGCTACACGCTCAAGCTGAATTTTATACAGAACCCCGAAGTTCCCTGCATTCGAAACGGTTTCGTTATACATCGGGTCCATGCCGTCCAAGTTCGGATCATCGGAGTTATCGCCGAGGGTAAGTTTCTGCGGCGTTCCTCCTACCTGATCGCTGTACTGGATCACGCGGGTCGAATTCGGGTATGTTCCCCGGTTGTGTATTCCGTCCCAATCCAGAAGCGGCAGCTCGTCCCACACCGTCAATGGATCGGAATTCTCGTCGATCATAATGACGTCGAATTGGATCGGATAGTCGCTGTGCATATCCGAAAACAGGGAAATAACGTCTCCCTGCTTCATTTTTACTTTGCTAAGCTCCGTCATAACCAGCTTGCTCTCGCCGGGCTGAAGGGTAGTGGTGGATTGTTTGGAACCGTCCAACATCGATTCGAAATAATAAAGAACCGACTTTTTACCGGCTGCCGTCGCAATGGGCGAAGGACCTGCAAAACCCAAATTGTCTGTTCTCAAGGTTGCCAGTGAAGCGTTCGTATTCGTTGCCACAACGTACATTTTCACGTTTTTGTTGAGATTGTTTACGTGGTGAATCATAAATCTCATGTTGCCTTCGGCCGTCTCACGGTACACGACGCCTTCGCTGTTGACCGTTTCCGGGCTGTTGCTGCGGATCAACGTGCTTGGTTCGTCGGTATAAGTATAGTTGATTTTGGCCCGGGAAGAGACCTCCGTCCCGTTAAACTCAAATTTTTCCCCTTCCGGTATAAACAATTTATTGAAGTCATCTTTCGAATACAGCGTATCATTCGTAATGTTGATGGTCGTTTCGTACGTCGAGCTAAGTCCTTTATTATCGGTTACGGTCAGCTTGATCGTTTGGGGACCCGGCGCGAAAAAGGCAAAGGCCTTGTTTTCCCACTGCACGGTTTTGATTCCCCCATCATCGGTGCTCTGGTCCGTATACGTGATGAATTCGCCCATTTTATATTCCGTCTTGTCTGTAGTGAACATGGCTACAGGAGGCAAATTGGGTTGAAGCACTTGAATGGTTTGCGTATACGGATCGCTCCAAGCGCCGCTTGCATCCTGCACGGAATAGCTGATTATGTATTCGCCCGGAGCGGCAAAAACCTCTTCCCTTCCTTCCCATTTCTCGTCAACGATCTCCAGGCCTTGAGAGGATGAAGCTTCCGTCTTGTAGGTAACCATGGTTTCGCCCGCATAAATGACCTTGGGTTCCACCGAGAATTTGGCCGTCGGTTTGATTACCAGGTTCATAATTACCCGTTTGCCGACGTTATCCGCTTCATATGGGATGTTCAATGCTTGCGTGATCGCCGTTAACGGAACCATGAAGGTGTTTTTCTCCTGGTAAGAAGTGCCTTTCATGCTTTGGTGACGCCGTTGACTTTATAATTGCTGCTGCCCGTTTTAAATCGAAGCTCCGTGCTCCCTTTTTGGATGACGGTCTCTTTCGTCTTCTTATCGTAAGTGACCTTGAGCCCTACACGGTCAACCAGTGTACGGATCGGCACGTAAGATACCCCTTTTTTCACTTGCATCGGCTGTGGAGCGTTGTAGGTTTTGCCCCCGTGTTCAATCTTTGTGCTGTTAAAGTAAAAAATAAGCTGATTAGGGCTTATGGAAGTGTTGGTTCCAGGAACTCCCTCAAGGGAATCGTCGGCGGGCATCGTAGCGTTGGGATCATAAACATCCTGTGTAACCGTCCCTGGCGGAAGTTCCGTGTTAATTGCCTCCGCTCCCGCCGGCATGGCCGTTGCAATCTGGGTTGCAGCTAGTACTGTGACAATCGATAGTTTCTTAAGTTTCATTACGTAACTCCTTCTGATTCTAGTTTTATTTTTCCAATATGGTCATAGTATTAAACGCGAATCTGTGAAAATAGTTTCTCTATTCATAAAATTATTAAGCAAGCGGCCCGATTTATGGGTATTCTTGGCGAAAATCGCAGAAAAAGGCCGCCAACCGCGATTCGGGAACAACAAAAAAAGCCCGTGCAAGAGATGCCGGGCTTTAGGCGCATTTCTCTATTTTTGCTCTTCCTCATAGACAACAACGGTTTGACTCTCCGGCTCCCATTTCACTGTCGCATCCAGTGCCTCGCTGATGAATCGGACCGGAACATAAGTGCTGCCCTTGGTAACGGTGACAGGCGCGTCCAAAGGCACCTTTTTGCCGTCAACCGTCGCCGTCTTGCTGTTCACGACCAGTTTAAGGGTTACTCCGTCCTTCTTGACGATGATCGAACGTTCTTCCGGGTTCCAGGTTACCTCGGCCTTCAAGGATTCCGCGATGGCACGGAACGGAACAAAGGTATTCCCTTTTTTGAGGAGGGGTTCAGCGTCTTGCGCCTCGCCATTGACATAAAGCTTAATGCCGTTATTTTTGCCGGCTTTGGCTTGGAGCTTGTCCATCGTTTTGTACAGATCCAGGTTTTTAAAGTTGGCTTTTATGGCTTCTTCCTGAACGTATACGGCATCCGTAACGTTCCCCTTGTCCTCAAGCATTTTGGCTGCGGCTTCAAGCGCCTTGTCCTTTTCCACGATGGCTTGGAGTTCTTTTTTCTGCTCATCGGTCAACTGTGCCTCATATTTAGAGAGAAGAATGTCCGCAAGCACGGCGCCGGCCGGTTTGTCCTTTACGTTTTCAATGGCATGAAGCAGGCCTTTATAGCCTTGGGGGCCCTTGTTTTTGGACTCGGTCGGTTCACTTGGTTCGCTCGGTTCTCCGGAATCAGTCTCCTGACTTTCGGTTTTTAATGACTTGGAATCCTCGACGCTTTTGTCTTCAATTTTAACTTCTTTGACTTCTTTGTCCTCTTTGACTCCTTTGTCTTCTTTCTCCGCTTTGTCTTCTTTGTTTTGGGCTTCTTCGGCCCTAGGCTCTTTCTCCGGCTTCGCCTTTTCGGCTGCGGCAGCGGGCATGTCACCCGGTTTGGCTGAGACTGCCCCGGCGGTTGTGCAGAGTACGAGCGCCAGGCTAGCGATGAAAATGGCTGTTTTTTTCACGATTCTTGTCCCTCCTGATGTTCATTTCGAAAGCATATCTTTTTATCGGTAGAAAAACCGGCAATCCGAATAGGAAAATAGTCATTTTGCGTGCTTTATTCTATCCTTATGGCGGTACATTTGGTTATGGCTGGTACAATGCCCTATAATTGAGTTGCATTCATTTTTATTTTCGAGAGGAGATCGGAATGTTGAACATGAATGAATCCCCTGAAGGTTTGCTGTTTACCGAATCCTTTACTCAAAACCCCTATCCGGTTTACGAGAAACTGAGAAAAAGCGACCCGATGCTGAAGCTCATGTTCCCTGACGGCCAGTACGGCTGGCTTGTCAGCAGCTATGAGGATGCCGTTGCCGTATTGAAGGATCCTCGTTTTGTTAAAGACATCAAAAAAATCCATGGTCCGGAACAAAGCGACGCATTCACGAGCAATATGCTGTTTTCCGATCCCCCGGATCATAAGCGTCTGCGCGGACTCGTTCAAAAAGGCTTTACCCCGCAAAGGATTGCCGACATGAGAGATCATATTCAAGACATTGCGGATAAACTCCTGGATGCCGTTTCGGAAAAAGAGACCATGAATCTCATCGACGACTATGCCTTTCCCCTCCCGATTATCGTAATCAGCGAGATTCTCGGCGTCCCGCATGAAGACCGCGATAAATTCAGAGTCTGGTCAAACTCCATTATTGGGGCTTCCAACCAGGAAACGGATGAAGAGGTTTATCGGCATATGAACGAGTTCCTTCAATATTTGAAAGATTGGTTTGCACAGGTCCGGCAAAATCCGGGCGACGATATGATCAGCCAGCTCGTCATTGCCGAGGAGCAGGGCGACCGGTTAACGGAGCAGGAATTGTACGGCGTGGTTACGCTTATGATCATTGCCGGACATGAAACGACGGTAAATCTGATCGGCAACGGAGTCCTCGCACTGCTCGAGCATCCCGGGCAGCGCAAGCTCCTTCAGCAGCAGCCGGAGCTTATACATGGAGCCATCGAGGAGATGCTGCGCTATAACGGCCCCGTCGAATTCAGCACTTCCCGGTGGGCGGGTGAAGATTTGGAGTTCCGGGGACACCGGATGAACAGAGGGGATCTGGTCATTGTTGCGCTGGATTCCGCGAACCGCGATCCCGAACAGTTCAGCGACCCTGATGTTTTCGATATTACGCGGGAGAAGAGCCCGCATTTGGCCTTTGGAAAAGGGATACATTTGTGCCTGGGCGCACCGCTCGCCCGGTTGGAAGGCGAAATCGCGATCAATACCCTGCTTAAAAGGTTTCCGCAGTTTGAACTGCTCGGGACGATGGACGAACTGGAATGGAGACCCGGCATGATCGTCAGGGGCGTTAAAGAAATGCCGTTATCCCTCGGAAAACGGGACGGTTTATAATTTATCGGATCCACGGGATTGCCGCCTCTCTATTCCGAATCGCCTGGGACATTTGCCGGGCCACCAAGGTTTAGCAATACAGGAAACCCGCAAGACAAACAGAGAATCGGAAACGGTTGGCAGTACGATTAAACTGCTCGAACAGATGAAAAAAAGCTCTCCTGCATTTTGAGAGGAGAGCTTTTCGTTCTATCTAGTTGATGATATGAGTGCCGGCTTGTTTATGGATTGCTTCTTTCAGGCTTTCCGGATTCGTGATAATGACTTTTCTGCCCGGTTTATTCAGAAAATTAAGGCTTGCTTCAATTTTCGGCAGCATGCTTCCCTTAGGGAAATGACCCTGATCGGCGTATGTCCGGATTTCGTCCGCCGATACTTCTTCCAGAGCCTTCTGCTCCGGCGTGCCGAAATTCACGAACACCCGGGGTACGCCTGTCGTGATAATAAGTGCCTCGGCGTCAACCTGTTCCGCCAGCAGACTGGTGGCAAAATCCTTGTCGATGACGGCGTCGATGCCCTCATAGGTGTTGTTTTCCGTTTTAATGACGGGAATGCCGCCGCCGCCGACGGCGATGACCACATAACCGGTCTGAATGAGCGACTTGATTGCGTCCTTCTCGACGATATCGATCGGTTGGGGCGAGGGAACGACCCTGCGGTATCCGCGTCCCGAATCCTCTACGAGCACCCATTCCGGATTGGCCTGTTTCATCTCTTCGGCTTGCTCTGCGGTATAGAAGGAGCCGACCGGCTTGGACGGCGCCCCGAAGTTCGGGTCTTCCTTGCTGACTTCGACTTGGGTGATTACCGTCGCAACTTTTTTGGATATGCCCCTCTTGATGAACTCGTTCGTCAGGGCCTGTTGAATCAGATATCCGATGCCGCCTTGGGTATCCGCCACGCAATTCACCAGCGGTACGGCATTCATTCCGGCAACTTCCGAGGCAACCTCGCTTCTTCTCAACTCGAATCCGACCTGCGGCCCGTTGCCGTGGGTCACAACCACGTCAACGCCTTCCTGCACCATATCGGCAATATTGGTAGCGATTTCGCACACCGCCTCATATTGATCGCGAATGGAATCACGGCCGTTGTCTTTTACGAGCGAATTTCCGCCGATGGCTACAACCACGAATTTTTTATTCATTGCGGACCTCCCGAACCGATCGAAGAGATGCCCAATTCCCGTCCCATTCGGCAGGCTCTGCCGTTCGAAGTGCTAATGGAAAGCGCGTGTTCGATCAGCGTCCTGGCTTCTTCGGTCTGTTGGAGGGCCAGCAAGGAGCTTGCCTTCTCGCAGTAAAAATCCGCATTCGAAGAGTTCAAGCCGATGGCCCTGTCAATCGCTCCGACAGCCCCCTCATGTTCCCCAAGCAGGTTAAGGGACTGGCCCTGATGATAATGATATAACGGATTGGAAGGATCGTGGGCGATCGCGTTTTCGATTGCCTCTACCGCTTCCCGGTGACTTCCCAGCGATCTTAAACTGTTCGCTTTATGGAACGAATAATCATAGCGGCCGGGCTGCTGTGCCAAAAGCCGATCCATGGCGGCCACCGCTTCTTCGTGCCTTCCCAGCTCCCTGAGGTAATTGGACTTATGATACAGGTGGAAGGTCTCGCCCGGTGCGAGTTCAATGGCCTTGTCATATTCCGCCAGGGCTTCCTCCGGCCGTTTCATCATCCGCAAAGCGTTTGCCGTATAGAAATAGAAATCAAGATCGTCCGGCTTGTGTTTCAACGCATCCCGGTAAGCCGCAAGCGCCTCTTCATATCTGCCGAGCTCGCCAAGGAAATAACCTTTATAATACAAGAACTCTTCCGTTGGGCCGCCGCCCTCCTGGAGCGCCTGCTCCATGGCGTAAAGGGCTTGTTCAAACTCCCCGGCCCTGGACGCCGCTTTCGCGCTTCGAATCGCCGGATGTTCGGGCGGATTCTCTTTCTTGAGAATATGAACGACTTTGCTTTGGCCTCTCTCCTCCGCATGCTGCAGGGATGATTTGCCGTCATGATCCGTCAAATGGATATCGGCTCCGGCATTCACCAACAGCTCGATGATATCGGAGTACAGTCGTCCCCCGTTACCGAGGATAACCGCTTCCAAAAGCGCGGACCACCCCAGGTTGTTGACATGGTTGACTGCCACTCCTGCCTCCAGGCAGACCTGAACGGTTCTCAGGTACCCTTTTTCGCTGGAAGGCAGCAGAGCCGTTCCCCCAAACCGGTTGACGCTGCCGATGTCCGCGCCCGCCGCAATCGTCAGCGACAGAATTTCATGGAATCCGTTGGCACCGGCGCACAAGTAAGGAGTCAGCATCGTGATGTCTCTGGCGTTAACGTCACTGCCCGCTTCGATCAGCCTGGCAGCGAGAGCGGCATCGTTTTTTTGAACGGCCGCCATTAACGCCGTGCGGCCGCCGGCATCTTGATAAAGAACATCGGCCCCATCGTTCAAAAGCCGTTCGGCGGCGTCCAAATCTCCGCGCTCGGAGGCCAAGATGAGTTGTTCATTCAGGTTCTGAGTATTCATGGATTGCCTCCCTTTCATTGATGGTTTCGGATCATGACTTGGCTTCGTTGGCTGCCGGAGTATCTTGCGGTTGCAATTTATGGGCCGGATCCCGAAGATCGGCAAAGTGCTTATAGACAAACAGCGCGGCTACCATCAGGTAGGCATAAACGAACGGCATTAGCGATGGTTGGGCAAAGCCTACGGTAGGCGCATGGATGATGCCCAATAAAGACAGTCCGGCCGCGATCACCGCGAAAGTTGCGGCCCGAAGCGGCTTGTTGAGGATGGCGAAAATCGTAATCGATCCCCAAATCAAACTGCTCAGCGGTGCCCCGTTGCCAAGGTGCATTAAGCCGTTATAGTAAACGCCCTTGCTTAAGAGCAGGTCGATTCCTACTTTGGAGGTCGAGGTTCCGGCCGCATTGAATATATTATTGGCGAGCGTCAAAGCCCAGTTGGCAATCCACGGGAACAAGGTGATAAAGATAACGGGCACCTCCGGTTTTGGCGTTTCCCGGACGACCTGGTTGGCGGTGACCACCCCGACGTAAACCAGTATCGGCACGATCGCCACAACCGGAATGATTGACAGTAGCAGCGCCCCGATGCCAAACAGGCTGATGATCAGCATGGCAAATCCCGATGCGATCGTATAACCCAATCCCGCACCGATGGATTTCCATCCGGCATGTCCGATATATACGGTCACGGGGAACGGATTTCCGGTAAATGCCCCGATGCTGGAAGCGATGCCATTGGTCATCATGACTTTGCGGGTATTGTAATTATCGCCTGCGGCATGCGCGCTCTCGATATTTTCCAAGTCGAAAATATAGTTGGCAAGTCCAAGCGGAATCGCCGATGCCAAGTAAGGAAGCGCGTGGGGAATTCCTTGAAGCAGGCTCGTAATATGCACTTCCGGCGGGTTGAATCCCAACGTTCCGAGCGCCGTCGAAATCGCTTCCGGATTTTGCAGCCCGAACACCCACGCCAGCAGCGTGCCTGCGAACAACAGCAGGAAACCTGTCGGAATTTTTTTGAATATCGGCGATTTTCCGAACCAGTTAATGAAGATAATGACCAGGACCACAAAAGCGACGATCGGCGTTTCAAAGGATTGCAGCATCGGGTTCATGGCGAGAAGCAGCAAGCCGAGTCCGGACAAACAGGACAAGAGTACGGTTCTCGGTATCAGCCTTCTGAGAAGATCGCCCAGGAAAGAGCCGACGACAAGGATCATCGCCTCGAAGAAACACCATACCAGGCCGATTTGCAGGGCGAATTCCGCATTGTTCGTTTCTCTGAAAACAGGTATCAATACCAGGAAGGTTACGGTAAAAATGGAGGGGGCGCTTGGGCCTGACGGCAGAGCGGTAATATCGGTTCGACCGGTTTTTTTAGCGAGCTGATAACCGAACCAGCCGTAAGCTATGCTCGCAATGAAGATAGCCAGACCGAATGCGGGAACCACTCTTCCGTACACCATATCCTCCGGGAACCCTACCACGAAGATCAACAGCGAGACCATGGTCAGCAAATTAGTCAAATTGTTGGCCAGCAAACCGAAAAATGCAGCCCAATCTCCTTTTTTCCATAACATTTTCTTTAATGCTTGATCCATTCCATTTCCTCCTCAGCTCGTTAGCAATGCAGTTCCGGAATAAGGATCCTCCGGCAGGGGAACTGCCGGATGGATGTCTTCGATTATTGGATATTTTCGCTTAAGGCAAGCAGAGCTTTTTCGAAGCAATCGACAGGAGGGTGCGTGATGCCGGCCCCGATCATTCCGATGCCGGGGGCCTTGTGCGCGATGGCGGTATTGATGACCGGCAGAATGCCGGTTTGAGCCACCTTGCGGATGTCGATCCCCGTAGGAATGCCGCTGAAATTCAACAACGGGATCGTGACATTCGGATTTTCCGCTGTCGTAATTTCCTTCATTTTGACCGAATAGTTCATCGCTTCATCCACGGTGCCGCCTACAAGCGCAACGATTGCGGGGGCCGTAGCCATTGCGAATCCGCCGATCCCGTAGGTCTCGGTAATCGCGCTGTCTCCGATATCCAGTCCCGCATCTTCGGGTTTGTACCCGGCAAACATCGGGCCGATTACTTTCTGGGCCGGCCCCGTAAACCAGGTGTTCCCCGGCATGCCGCTGACGCGGATGCCGAACTCCACCCCGTTGCGGGCCATCGTGGTGACAATCGTGCTGTGCTCGATGCCGTGCGCCGCATCAAGCGCGCATTTGCAGAGCGCCATCCAGGTCGGACCCGAGAAATAATCGCTGCTGGCCACGAATTCGAATACCTCGATTTTTTGCTCGGTCGTAAAACCGGTCTTTAAAATCAACGGCGTCAGTGCCTGTATCAGCAGCGTCGTGCCGGCATTGTTTCGGTTATGGCATTCGTCTCCCATATGAAGCGCCTGCGAGAGCATCAGCCGCAGATCGATGCCGTTCTCGGAATGTCTCATCGCCTCGCGCAGCATCGGCCCGAGCACATCCCGCATCCAGTTAAGGCGGGCGATAACCGTTTCGTCGTTCGCACCCATCCGCAAGATTTTGGACAGCTGCTCGCTCAGGTTGGTGTAGGCAATGTTGCCGTAAGTCCGGTTCTCGACGATATGCATGAACATCGAAGCCGAGGTGACGCCGGCCATGGAGCCTACGCAATTATGCTCGTGGCATGGAGAAAATGTAATTTCGCCCGACGCAGCCAGCGCTTCGGCTTCTTCCAAATCCTTCGCCAAGCCTTCAAAGACCAGCGCGCCGGTCACCGCCCCTTTCATCGGCCCGCTCATGCGATCCCAGGTTATCGGAGGTCCCGCATGGAGTATCGTCGTTTTGGTCATGCCAGGCACGACATTGATCGCCTGATCGAATCCGATCAAGACCGGCTGCGAATTGACGATCCGCTCTACGGCAAGCTTGTTGGCGGCTTCGATCTTCTCGAGTATTTCCGGTTTTTCAAGCCGGTCCAGAGCCGAAATCAGCTCGGGCTTTCCGCCGCCCGGAGGCCTCCATTCGAGATGGGCAACGCTGCCCTTCTGCTTCAGAATATCCTCTTTGAACATTTCCAGGCCGACGTTGATAACGTGAAGATTGCTCTTGAATAGTTCGTTGATTTTGTTCATGTCAAACTCCCTTCTCTACAAAACCCCGGGAAAGAAGACCGGCGTTCGTGCTGCTGCTGGCATAAGTTACCCCGGCCGAAACCAGCTTGGAGAGCTGCTCCTCGACCGACGGAGAATCCAAGTCGGTTCCCAGGACGTAACCCACGATTTCAAGATGCCGTCCTTCCTGCGCAGCCTCTTTCTTGGCTTCGATGATCGCCGGGAGCATAACCCCTACAGGGTCTTCATGTGCCCCGTAACCGAGCACGAAGTCCATCAGAATCACGCCGACCGAAGGATCTTTCGCTTCCTCCTTGAATCTGGCAATCCGCGTGGAAGGGTCGATCATCGGGTGCGGCTTGCCGTTCGTAAATTCGTCGTCCCCGAAATCGATGAAGGTGTGTGCCTGGCTGACATGGATATCGGCAAGCTTATATTCGGGATCTTTCGGAATGTTGCTGTACACATCGCCGTATTTCTCCATGGCAAGATACATGGCCTCGTCGCAGAGCGTGCCGCCGCAGAACAGGCCGCGGATATATTTTTGCTCCGGCTTCAATTTCGCCTTTACTTCCTCGATGAGCGGCAAGTTCAAAGGATGCTTGTCGATCTTGCTCTCATCCACGCCGGATAGGATGACGGCTTTCAGCGCGGCTTCCTTGGTTGTTTTGGCAAAATGTCCGCCCGCGTTCACAACCGCTTCTTCGGAGCCGCCGATAAAGCAGACCACGACAGGCTTGCTCATGTTTTGAATTTCGGCCAGCACCTTTTGTTCCACGCTTTTGGCCGGAGGTTTCGAAATCAGGACGATCACCTTGGTCGCTTCGTCATGGTTAAGCGCTCTCATGGCGTCCAGCATCATGATGCCGCCGACCTTTTCGCTCAGGTCCCTGCCGCCCGTGCCGATCAGTTGGGAGACGCCGCCGCCGAAATCGTGAATGCGGACGCTGATCTCCTGGCTTCCCGTACCGGAAGCGCCGACAATGCCGATACTCCCTTTCCGAACCTTATTGGCAAAGCATAAACCCACATTTCCAATGATTGCGGTTCCGCAATCGGGTCCCATCATGAGCAATCCGCGTTCATGAGCCAGCGTCTTAAGCTCAATCTCCTCCTCCACGCTTACGTTATCGCTAAACATCATGACGTGGAGATCATGTTCCAGCGCTTTTCTGGCCTCTCTGGCCGCAAAAGCACCGTTGACCGAAATCACGGCCAGATTGGCTGACGGGAGATGCTGAACCGCCGAATCGATGGTTGGAAATTGGAGTTCGCCTCCGCCCAAGCCGCTGTCTTTTTTGGCAAACAGCTGTTCAATGCTTTCATAAGCGCTTTCGGCAGCCTCGGGAGACTCCGTTTTGATGACGATCATTAAATCGCTGTTTTTGGCTTCCGCAAGCTCCTCGGTCATCAGACCGACATTTTCCAGGACTTCTTTGTTCATTTGCGTTCCCATGGCGATAAAAGCCTGCTCGACGCCGGCGATCTGGTTCGCTTTCGTCGATAGCGACATGAGGGAAACCGAATCGAAATACGTGTTTTTCTTAATGACTACTTTGGTCGACATATCTTACCTCCTGCTGAGTTTTAAGTTAAGCTCCAGCCCTTTCGCCAGTCCGAGGGCGATATCGCTTCCGGATGAGGACCCGATATCCAAAACCGCGGAAAGGCTGGAAAGCATCCCGTCCCTGCTGCCATGGATCAGGGAATGCGCAAGATCAACGATGGATTCCCTGACTTGGCCGATCGCTGCCTTTTTCATGGCCATGCAGCTGATCTCGTTCGTCATCGAGGCTGCCGCAGCCTCGACATCCCGGCACCAGAAACGCCGTGAATACAGCGGGCTCTTCGGCAGATTCATCGCCGCAAACAATCCCGTCAAAAAATCGTCGCCGGACGGAGTCAAACCGGGTCCAAGTCCGATTAGTCGAATTGCATAAGAAAAGGCTTTCTCCATACGGACTTGGGACAGCTCCCGAAGAAGGTCCGCCGTACGTTCGTTCAACAATCTTGCCGTTTCGATTTCAATGCTCCCGGCATCGGCCGAGCGGATCGTGCCGCCGCCTCTTCCGCGGCTTCCGATCTCCTTTACGGCCTCGGCCAAATTGGATCTCAGCGGCTCATCCGCAGTAGGATAGGCGGGCAATGCACAGCGCCAAACCGCAGCTTGTTCCACTGAAACAGCCAGCTTGGGACCAAGTAGAAGTTGACCATCCGTCAATATAACCGGGTCGCCAATGGCAAGTCCCCTTCCGGCGCAGCTGTCGATATCCGCCACGATCGTATGAGGAGCATTATCCGTTTTACGGCTTGCAACCGTATACAAATCGCGGGTGAAATCACATTTTATGTTTACCGTTCGATCGAAGATACTGTGAATAGTTCCGCGAAAGCCCCGTTCCCTTAGCCTCTTGATGAATACTTCGTCGCCGGAGATGGCAAAACTGGCATAAGGGTTGTCTTTGCTGCACATAAGCTCGGAATACTTCGTTTGATTTCCTCCTTCATCGATGGGATCCGGTTCCGCCGCGGCGCTTGTCTTGTCAGGCATCCTCTCCCCTTCGAGACAGGTTGCTCCAATCTTCTCCGGCTTGTAGATCAACGATCTTGAATGCTACACTGATATTAAAAAAGCGGGGGAACGTTTGTATCCGTAATTTTTGTGAATTATATCACATCTCGAAAGTTATGCCGTACCTGACACCCTTATTGTAGCCCTGGGCCATAAAACGGTCATTATACAGCGAAACTAAAAACCATGACTATTTATTGTGCACCGTGCACAATACAGGAATCGAGTTTGGGGGTATTTTCATGTTAACCGTAAAAGATATATTGAATATCAAAGCCATAGAAGGAATAAAGCTTGTAGCGGGGGCGGCGGGACTCGATAATCAAATCTCTATCGTCAATATCATCGAAAACCCGGACGTTTTCGATTGGCTGACCTCGAACGAGCTGCTATTATCTACGGGATACATTTTCAAAGACAGCGAGGAGCTGCAAAACAAGATCATTCAAGAGCTGGTGGAAAATAATTGTGCCGGCCTATGCATCAAAATCAAACGCTATTTCGACAAAGTTCCCCGGAACATGATCGATCTTGCCGACAAACACGGACTGCCCATCCTTGAGCTGCCTTTTGAGTATACGCTGTCCCGGGTGATTGCCATCATTAACGAGAAAACCAATGCGGACTATGACGCCATGAACCGGAGATCCCTGGATTTGCATAACGCCCTCTTCAAAATCGCGCTTGAGGGCGGCGGCATTGAGCAGATATCGGCGGAATTGGCCGATACCATTCATAATCCCGTCCTGATCCTTGACCGGGACTGGAATTTACTCGGCTACACGGATCATAAAGACAATGAAGCGCCCCTTCGGCAAATGCTTCCGCTCGTGCGCAATCGCCCCGTCTTTCCCGCGGAATTTACGGAAGCGATTCCAAAATACATCAGCGAGATCAAAAAATCGATCAAACGCACCTACCGTTACCGGGATCAAGCCTTCAAATGCCGAATCATGCCCGTTGCCGTGTCCAATCATGTATACGGCTATATCGTCGTGTTCCAAACCATCCGAATACTGGGCGAATTTGACTATATGGCTTTGGAACATGTATCGACCATCCTGGCGCTGGACCGGATCAAAGCCAAGGAGATCGAAGCGGTCAAGCTGAAAATCAAGCAGGATTTCTTTGATGACTTGTTGTCCGGCAACTTTACCTCGGTAGAGACGCTGCATTCGCTGTCGGACCTGCATGGGCTGAAGGTAAAATATGTTTATTACTGTATGGTCGTTCATATTGAAGCCGATAAGCTGGAGGATTATACGGATATCGTTTACAGAAAATATGAACTGGAGCATATCGCCAAAAAATGTGTAGGTCTGATCTACGGCCAATCCCATAAAGCCAACGGAGAGCTTACCTGTTACTACAGAAACCAGCAGATCATCATTCTGATCGGCAGAAACGAGGAGAAGCCGCCCATTGCCGTAAGCGAGACGAAAACATTCGCCCAGGAACTGCTCGAACTGCTGTCCATGGAGATGAGGGAAGTCCGGTTTATGATGGGCATCGGCAGCCAATACAAGACGCTGCCTTCCCTTCACCGAAGCTTTTTTGAAGCCCAGGAGGCCATGAGGCTGATGCAGAGGTTTAACGATAATCGGACGATTTCCCACTTCGAGGATTATTCGGTCTATCATTTCCTCGATTCCAATATCAAACCCGTCGAGATGGAGGCCTTCTTCCATAAGGTTCTAGGTGTGGTCCATAACCATGATCAAACGGCCAACACCCGTTTCATATCCACCTTGGAGTACTATTTTATGTATAATCAAAACATCACCGAAGCGGCGAAAGCCATGTTTATCCATCGCAACACGTTTATCTACCGCATCGATAAAATCAAGGAATTGTTGGGCACGGACTTAAAAAACGCCGACGAGCTGTTCCAAATCCAGTTGGCTCTAAATCTTTACCGGCTTATGGTTAAGGGATAACCGCTTTCAAATTCGCTATCTCATTGGAAACGGAACACGAAAAACATAAAAAACACTGACGACTCGTCAGTGTTTTTTAACGTATCCCAATACTTGGTTTCTACAATTGAACGTTTCAACCCCAAATATATTGATTTTCCAGGATATTCGTTATCCTGCTAACCAAGTTGGCGTAGCTGATGCCTAGGCTATCCATGACGGGCCCTTTGCATTCGTCCTGTTCGACAATGAACCATTCGACGCCGTTCTCCATCCCCCACTTCAGAATCGGATCAAAGTTGATCAAGCCGGTCCCGATCTCCGCGTAATCCCCGGTCCCGTCCTTAGCCATGTCCTTTAAGTGAAGCAACGGAGCTCGTCCAGTATACCGATTCAAATATTCAGCGGGATCGTAACCCGCTTTTCGGATCCAGTATACATCGGTTTCCGCCTTCACCCCTCTTGCATTCGAGTCGTCCAATAAATACTCCAGGGCCGGACGCCTTCGACACAAACATCAAATTCGAATGCATGATTATGGTAACTGAGCATGATTCCCTTGGACTCGAGGATATCGGCAACTTCCTGAAGTTTTTGCTTGACCAGTCGGTATCCTTCGGGGCTGCGGTATTCCATCGGAGTACCCGGACAAACCAGATGTTTTAATTCAAGGATCCAGGCCTCCTCGATCACGGACTGCAGTTCCCCTACGAGCCGTTCGTATCCGACATGCATTCCCGCTGCCTGAAGGTCCGTTTCTCTGAGCCATGCGGCAACTTGCTCGGGAGAATGTCCATGGTATCCCGCCAGTTCGACGCCTGCCCACCCCATGGATTTCAACTGCCGCAGCACGCCGGGAAAATCCAGATCCAATTCATGGCGCAAAGTGTAAAGCTGTACGGCTAATGAAGCCTTCATCTTATTTCCACCCTTCGATTCTGTTTGCGGCTCAGGCCTATATCGTTCCTATGATACAATATAGAAACAGTGGAAGGTTTGGGCTATATATCAGTATTTACTTTCGTATACAACTGTTGATAAGATCACGAATCCGATAAGGATATTGATTTTAAAGCTTCCTGAAGCGGGATCGGATTAAAATATTCGCGCCACAACGTAATACGGCCCTCGTGCAGCCGAAATAGACTGATGTAAGATTGTTCGTACGCGTAACCGCTGCCCGAAACGATGCCTTTGGCCATCATCTCGGCAAACAACAAATCCGGTTCACGGCGGCTGCACGATCACGGCATGTTTTCCCTTCTGCTCCCGATAAAAGGCTTGGTTTGGAGACAAACGCTCCCATTGCGATAATCTGAATGGATTCGCACCCGCTCCTCCGTCGGCAAATACGGGGATTTCAGCAAATGTTGGCACGTTGGCCGGATTATTCATGCCGTTCACCTCTTTTTAGCGTATTTACAAGGATTTGCATTATTAAAAAGCGTAATGCCAGCACTACGCTTTTTAATGATTATATGAATGAATACGTCCCCCTTGTCAATCCTGTTTTTGATTAATCAAAAGTATGGAACGTATCTGACCGAAGGCCCAAACGAAGCGTCTCAAGCCCGATGGGATCGGCGAACGGGATATTCCCCAGATTTACATTGGAACCGGCCAATCGGATAAAGCAAGTCTGGAGCATTTTGTTCGGCGCTTCGAAAATAACCCGGTCCAGGCTTATGCCAGAGCCTATAATCTGGTCTATGATATCCAGCCTGATCTCGCCTTTGGCATTGCATATCCCGCTGGTTCCGCTTTCTCTTGCTTCCGTGATGACCTTGTATGCCCCCGCGTCTAGATCCTCCATGATGGCCTCTGTCCATTCGGCGGAGTTTTGCTTGCACGATACCTCCGCATCTTTGTGCCCCACCTCGCTGAAGACGATGAATTCATGGCTAAAATCCTTGATATACCCCGCTTTTTCCCGGTTTGAAATGGAAAGCGTGCCGTTTGATATTTCAATATGCGAAGCATGACATCGCAAGCAGAAATCCCTAAACTCATCCAGCCTATTCTGGCTTAAAAATTTCTCGAATAAGGTGCCTCCAAAGAAAAATTCAATCTTGAACTCGCGCAAATGAGCAATTTTTTGTTCGAGATGCGGCGAAACGATGGATGTGCCCCAACCGAATTTGACGTAATCGATATACTCCGAAGCGCTTTCGATCGTATCCCTGAAAAAGTTAAGCGGAACTCCGTTATCGATCAGCACCGTCAAACCGTTCCGTCTGGGTTTGAGCTGCCGTTCGGGCAGCACAAGTCCTGTATTGATCATATGGGTACCCTCTCAATCCTTGGTATGTTATCAACGCGAACGACTTTCATGACAAATCCGCACTCCTGTTCCCGGATACAATAAGGAATGTCATCCTTATCAAATTCGGTTATGGTGTCGTCGAGGAACTTTTGGGCGGCTTCAGAAGCTATAATCCGAGCCGCCGTTTCTTCGGAGGTTGGACCGTTTACGTTGAGAAGAATGCTTTTCATGTACTGAGCGCATGCCAGATCATCGTCTCCCGACGGATGTGACGCGATGATTTTGACGGTCAAGCGGGGATCGTTCTTCAAGAGGCGATGCTTGATATGCAAAGCCGTCGTTTTCGCATTGGAAAAACCGGTTACATAGACATGGTCCGCATTCAAGGCATTCAGTACGGCCTTTACGCCATTGGTCGTCTTTTGAATCAAATACCTGCCCTCGACATCACGGCTGTTCAGGCGTGCCGGAGAGTTATCGAGATCAAAACCTTCTATCGGCAAACCTTCCGCTTCGCCGGCCAATAGAAAATCGGGGTTCATCTCTTTCATCCGGAACGCCTCATGAACGGTCCCTGCGAGCTCTATTCCCCGTACCCCTTTCATAAAAGCATAATGCGCTACCGTAAAGGCCCGAAGTACATCGATTACGATATGAACGTTCGAAAAATCCGGAAAGGGACCGCTCCCTTGCACTATCTGAACCACCGGCACTGAACCTCCGCTTCTTTTTTCGTCGTAGTCATCCGCTTAGGGGTGCAATGACAGTATATTCGCCCAGATGACAAACGGTGCCGTTTCTTCATCGCGTAACCTTATCAAGGTTCCCGTAAGAACGTCTCTGATCGGATCATGTTCGGCTAAACCGGAATACTGCTCCGGATTTCTGGAGATATTACCCTTATTAATTACTCCGGAAGGCGTGCTTAAATCATGAAACAAACGTATGGGGCTGATTCATCCTCACTGGATAAAAATGTGGACTTTATAAAGAATGCCTTGTTTCAATCCAATGACCTGAAAATCACCCGGCAGGATTATAAAGGATCGCGCGGAGTTTTGCTTTTTCTCGAGTCGCTGGCGGATCCCGAGCTCATTGAGCGAAATATTCTTACGCCGCTGAACCGGAGCGAGAACAAGGATCTCGATGAGGTTTTTACCACGCTTTCGCATACGCTCGAATCAGACCCGGATAAAGGCGTGCAAGGGCTGCTACAGGGCAGCAGTCTTTATTTGATGGAGGGGAACGAGAAGTTTTACATACTAGCCACGCCGGCTCAATATTCCCGGAGCATTACGGAGCCGGAAAACGAAGCCATCATTCGCGGAGCGCATACCGGATTTATTGAGGATTTAAAAACCAACTTATACCTGATTCGAAAACAGATCAGCAGTCGCAGTCTTACGGTCCGTTATTTATCGGTGGGAAAGACCGCTCCAAAACAAGTTGCTTTGGTTTATATGAACGATCTTGCGGAACAACAAACCATTGAAAAAGTGGAGTCCCGTTTAAAAGAAATCCCTCTCGATAAAATCGTTTCCACTGGATTCATTCAGGAAATGATGGAGGATAACCCTTATTCCATCTTTCCTCAGCATTTGAACACGGAACGTCCCGACCACGCGAGCGCTTATTTGCTTACAGGACATATTGCAATCATGCTGGAAGGAGATCCTACCGCCTTGATTGTGCCCGTCAGTTTTTTTGCATTTTATAAAACCCCCGACGACTATAACAACCGGTGGATGATTGCTTCATTCGTGCGCATTATACGGCTAATCAGTTTTGTCTTGGCCTTTCAATTGCCAGCCATCTATATCGCAACCGTTTCCTTTCATTCCAACGTTTTGCCGCTCCAGCTTTTCTTTACGGTTCAAGGATCGTTAACCCGTATTCCCTATCCGCCTCTGGTCGAGGCGATGTTTCTCGAATTAATATTCGAATTGCTCAGGGAAGCCGGACTTCGTCTACCAAGCCGGGTTGGGCAAACGATCGGGATTGTGGGCGGTCTGGTCATTGGCGATGCCATCGTGAAAGCCGGTTTGATCTCTTACACCATGATTATTGTTGTTGCCTTAACGGCCATCGCATCCTTTCTTATCCCTTCCAATGAAATGGGCGCAGCATCCGCATATTAAGGTTCCCCCTTATGGTAGCCGCCTCCATTTTTGGATATATCGGCATTTCTTTCGGATTAACCATCCTGTTCGTCCATTTATGCAAGCTGGAATCGTTCGGAAAGCCTTACTTAACGCCTCTGTCTCCCCTTCAATTCAGCGGATTAAAGGATACCTTTTTGCGATTTCCCATTTGGAGCATTCGGAAATTCAAGGGAAGACTAAACGCTAAAAAATAGCCACATTCTCAATGTAAAGGATGACGCTCCCATGACCCAAATCCCCAAAAAAATCTCGCTCAGACAATTGTTTTTGTTCATTATCCAGGCGCAAATCGGGGTTGGCGTTTTATCCATTCCTTTTAAACTGAGCGAAGACGCCAAGGGCGGAAGCGGTCTTTCCGTGATTGTGGCGGGAATAATCACCCAAATCCTCATTCTCATGTTATGGGGATTGATGAATCGCTATCCCGGACAAAACTTGTACCGTATTTTCATTCAATTTGCAGGCCCTTTTCTGGGACGGCTTTTGATCGCATTGTACATCGGTTACTTTATCGTGCTCGGCGCCAATATTATGCTCAGCGCGGTGGAAGTCCTTCAACGGTGGATGCTTCAATCAACCCCAAAGTGGATTTTATTGGGCCTGTTCAGCATCATGACGCTCAATCTTGCCCGAGAAAAGTTCAATGTTTTGGCCAGGTTCTATACACTGGCGTCATTCCTGTTTGTTCCCTTGATCCTATTAATCAGTTACGGTTTGACGCAAGCGCGCCTTGAATATACGTTACCCATCTTTGAAGCGGGTTTCCCGGGTATTCTTAAAGGTGCCAAGGATTCTACCATTTCCATGTACGGGTTTGAAATCATGCTCATCATTTTGCCGCTTGTCGAAGGAACGAGTAAACAAAAGGTGTTCAGGATTTGCATGGCAAATGTATTTGTGACGCTTTTCTACTTCTTTGTCGTGACGACCTGCCTTATGGTTTTTAACTCGGAGCAACTAAGGATCATTCCCGAGCCGGTCATTTATCTGATGAAAACTTTGAATTTTTATATCTTTGACCGGGCTGATGTTTTGTTTTTGCCCATATGGTCGATCACGCTGGTTTGTTCCATAGCCAGCTACTGTTATGCGGCATCGGTAGGGTTAACCGAAATGTTCAATCAAAAGAATCACAGAAATTTTGCTCCTTATGTCATCCTTTTGATTTACGGCATTGCGCTAGTCCCGGTAACCCCGACGTCGATACGCATGCTTGATCAAATTGCCGAATATTTGGCTTATTCGTTCATCGGCATTTTACCTGCAGGAATGATGTTGCTTTCTTTTTTAACCAAAAGGAAAGCGGGTGAAATTCCTTCATGAAGGCTGTATTTTGTCTCTTGTCGATGATTCTGGCCGCCGTCTTCTTGGCAGGGTGCTGGGATCGCGAATATCTTAAAGACCTGAATTTGGCCTACAGCGTGGGCTTTGATCTTACCGAAGAAATGAAGATGCAGGAAACCGTGGAAATCATATTTCCTCCCGAAGCCGAGCAGATGAGTACAATCAATGAAATATATACCTGCACAGGGCAGACTCCGCGAGACGCAAGCAACAGAATTCGTAATAAAGTTCGCGGAAATATCAGGTTTATTAAAAATGGGATCCGCTTGATCGGGAAGCCCTTGGCTGAGCATGGCATTTATTCGACGCTTAACGTGAATTTCAGGGATCCAAGCAATCCTACATCGAATGTCAGGGTCATCATTACAGACCAAAAGGCCTCGGATATTCTTTTTATGCAAAAAGTGGGCGAATTAAAAATCGGCGAGTTCATTACGCAGAAAATCAAAAGCCTGGAAGAAATGAGTCTGTTTTATCCGCCGGAAACGGTAGACTCCTTATTTCGCTCCCTGAAGGATCCTGGCCAGGACTTTGCTCTCCCCTATATTGGCCAAGAGGGGAAAGATCTTGCAGCCAAAGGGGTTGCTCTCTTTCATAATGAACATTACACCGGATTGTTGAATACGGATCAAGCCATCATGTTGACCCTGCTCAAGGGAGGATCCGGCGATAATGCACGGTTTACCAAAAAAATCGAAATGAAAGACCCCAACCCCATCCTCGGTTCCATCAGTTTTAATGTCGGCCAAAAAAAAATAAGACGGTCTTTCAAGGTCAAGGTATCGCCGCAAGGCGATATCGATGTCTATCTGGGCATAAAGCTGCATGCGATCATAGAAGAATACACGGGGCAGCATTTGCTGACCGAAAAAAACATAAACAGCATGAACAAAAAACTGTCCGAGATGTTGACGGAACAAGCCGAAGAAGTCATCCGAAAGGTTCAGGAGGCGAATTGCGATATTTTTGGAGTAGGAAGGCATCTCATTGCTTATCACAACAAAATTTGGAGAAGCAAAAACTGGTCTACGGATTATAAAGAGGTTCGCTTTCACGCCAAAGTCGACTTGAATATCGTGGATACCGGAGTGCTGCGTTAAACCAAAGAAAAACCATAAAAACTGCCGTCACGGCAAGCTTTTATGGTTTTTGGCATTTACAGCATCAGCCGGATGTTATGGCGCACGCCTAAACATCCTCTACGGCAAGACAGTCCAAAGCCTGTTTGGCCCGCATCCGTGCCACTTCCGTTGTCTCGCCCGCAGATAACGCAACAGCCATTCGCCGGCCGGGTTTCGTAATCGGTTTGGCGAAA
This sequence comes from Paenibacillus sp. DMB20, assembly GCF_000987955.1. Classification (GTDB taxonomy): domain Bacteria; phylum Bacillota; class Bacilli; order Paenibacillales; family Paenibacillaceae; genus Paenibacillus_AQ. Next base: position 197,054 of record NZ_LAZU01000036.1, on the reverse strand, counting down.
ATTCGAAGCTGGGTATTAGGTACCCTCAAAGCCTGTTCCAACCCCGTAATCGAATAATTTTCAAGCTCCCGATCGGCCTTTAGCGGCCGGCTGGACCCGGGCGTTACCAAAAGTATTTCAGGGATCGGGTACCCCAAAATTGCCCGGACATGAAGCGCAAACTCGGACAAATTCTGCGTGGCAAGCGTCACCAATCCGGTATCATGAGGACGCGGTGAAACTTCGCTGAAATAAACCTTGTTCTCCGCGAGAAACAACTCAACCCCGAAAAGCCCGTAACCGCCCAGTTCGTCGGTAATGGCTTGAGCAATATGCTTGGCTTCCGCAATCTGGGCTTCCGTCATGGCATGAGGCTGCCAGGATTCAATATAATCGCCGCTCTCCTGAACATGTCCGATCGGAGCGCAAAAGCTTGTTCCGCTGACCGATCGTACGGTGAGCAGTGTTATCTCCGATTCGAACCGGATGAACTCCTCAACAATGACACGGCCGTTTTGCACCCGTCCGCCTTCCATGGCGATGACCCAGCATTTCTCGATGTCCCCCTCTTCCCGGCAAACGCTCTGCCCTTTCCCCGAAGAGCTCATGAGCGGTTTAATCACGCAAGGGTAGCCGATTTCTTTAACTGCCGCAACAAATTCTTCAAAAGTTTCCGCGAACCTATAACCGGCTGTGAGCAAGCCGAGTTTCTCCGCAGCCAAACGTCGAATCCCTTCCCGATCCATCGTCAGTTTTGCCGCCCGTGCCGTAGGAATAACCCGGTACCCTTCCTCTTCCAGCTTCACCAGTTCCGAGGTGGCAAGCGCTTCGATCTCGGGGACGATCAAGTCCGGGTTCTCAAGCTCGATCACCTCTCTCAACCGCCGGGCATCCAGCATATCGATCACGTGGCTGCGATGGGCAACCTGCATCGCCGGAGCATGGGCATAGCGGTCTACCGCTATCGTCTCAACCCCGAGGCGCTGTGCCTCGATCAAAACTTCCTTCCCTAATTCTCCCGAGCCGAGCAGCAGCAATTTCTTGGTTTGAAACATGGTATCATCCTCCGCTAAATTTAATGGTTCTGCAATGGAAACAATCAAAAAATGAAAAAGAGGCAAGGAAATAAACTCCTTACCTCTGCCCAGGCGTACGGCCGTTTCATTTATGTGCTCCCTCATGGTTGCCCATGCTACGCCAGTCACACATAAATCTTTCTATTGTCACGTAAATCATACTGAAAACCGGATAGGTTTGCAATATGATCGGTTATTTTCTTTGTTGTTTGCGTGCTTAATCCAATCCGCAAAAATTTTGAATATCATTTTCGTATAACTTTACTTTACTTTTTTATAAGAATATTTTATTCTGTTCTTGGGGGTGGCCAATATTGGAAAATAAATCAGACTCCATTGTTAATAAAGTTTATGAATTCAGGGTGTTGAAAAAAATGTCTCAAAGCGATCTTGCCAAGGCTGTGGGAGTATCTAAACAAACCATATTTGTTATGGAAAAAAATAATTACTCTCCATCTTTGCTGCTTGCTTACAGAATCGCTAATTTTTTCGAGGTAAGCATTGAAGAAATTTTCACTTATGAAAAAGGGGGAAGTCAAAATGATTAATCATTTGGATGTGTGGTTGGGCAACAACAGCAACTTTAACTTGTTTGTCGGGATTATTTCTTCTGTTGGATTAATAAGCGCCATTATTTACACTTACTTTCTCAGTAAAATTGGCAAAAAAGATGAATACAGTCTACAGATCAGACTAAATGTAACGAACAAAATGTTTATATCGCTTACCATTTTATTCATTCTTTTTGCCTTGTTCGTTCCAAGTGAAGTGGTGTACGTTAAACAAATCATTTATATGTGTTTTTCAATTACAGTACTGGTTGGCGCTATTTCAGCTGCTTACTATTATATTAGAGACTTCAAAAGTTAAAGAGATCTACCCTATCGGTATCATAGAAACATGAAAATTTTTATTGTTTTTGGCCGCACTCCATACAGCAGCATTTTTTTGTTTCCAATTGAAAAATAAAAGAGGCAAGGAGAAAGAAATCTCCTTACCTCTTTCCAGACGTGCGGTTGCTGCTGAGCACGTAGGATAGTCGCAAACAGACTCCTAATCCTCCAGCTCCACATTATGATAGACTTGCTGCACATCTTCCAGATCTTCGAGTGCATCAATCAATTTCTCGAATTGAGGCACCGCATCCGCCGGAAGCTCGACGTAGTTCTGAGCAAGCATCGTTAATTCCGCAACGGTAAACTCGGTGATGCCTGCGGCGCGGAATGCTTCCTGCACTTCATGGAATTGATCCGGCTCCGCATATACGATGACGGCATCTTCTTCCTCCAGAATATCGCGCACCTCTACGTCCGCTTCCATCAGCAATTCGAACACTTCATCCAACGTCTTGCCCGTAACGCCGATGACGGCCGTCGCATCGAACATGTATGCCACCGATCCGCTTACGCCCATGTTTCCGCCGTTTTTGTTAAAGGCAGCACGTACCGCCGAAGCCGTACGGTTCACGTTGTTGGTCAAAGTATCGACGATGACCATGGCGCCGTTCGGTCCAAAACCTTCGTAACGGAGCTCCGTATACGTTTCTTCGGCGCTTCCTTTCGCTTTATCCAGGGCCCGGTCGATGATCGCTTTAGGTACATTATATGTTTTGGCACGCTCCAGAACGACTTTCAGGGCGCGGTTCGATTCGGGATCCGGCTCGCCCTTCTTGGCAGCCACATAAATTTCAACCCCAAATTTAGCGTATATACGGCTGGTATTTGCGTCCTTCGAGGCTTTCTTCTCTTTAATATTATTCCATTTACGACCCATGTTGTTCCCGCTTTCTATATGAATTTACTTTCCTATTATATCATCATCTCCCCAATTGAAAAAATGCCGGATTGCAGAAAAAGAAAAAGACCGCCGTTCGGCGGTCGTCAACCTTAGTTGGAGCTGCTTGGCAGCAACCAATCCCCCTCTTGAATCGCGCGCACCGTGTCAATCTCTCCGGTTCCGCGGCTCAGATCGGCGTGATTGAAATGTACGAAATATACCGTACCTTCAATCAAATTGACCGGACCGATCCCATCCCAACTGTTCGGATACCAATTGATCTCAACCTCACCCGTGCCTTTTTCAAAATACTTGCTGCTGACCCAGTATCCCTGCTCGGGAACGTTGATTCCCTTCTCTTTTAATGCTTTAAGAGCCGACTGGATGAAAGGGGCAGCTTGTTCGTCCGTCATGCCGGTAGGAAAAATCATTTTGCCTTCTTCGCCGGTAGCCTTTAACTCGGGAGCTGCAGCGGCGGCAGGTTCGCTCTTTCCGCTGGCCGATACAGGCTGCTCTGCGGTTTCATTTCCTTTTTCCGGGATAGGTGCGGATTCGCTGCCATTCTTCGCCGCAGGTTGCGGAGCGGATCCGCTTTCTTTTTGCAAGACAGGGGCAGTCTCGATGCCATTATCCGCCGCGGGTTGCGCAACGAATCCGCTCCCCGGGACCAGTTCGGGCTGCACATCGAACGTTTTGGCTGGCGCCGATTCTGTCAGAACCACGTCCTTTTTGGCATCGATCGGCGTCTGGGCGAACGCCGGGAGCGAGAAGCATGCAACGGCCAAAGCCGCTCCCAGGGAAGTAAGCATAAAACCCGTTTTCTTTTTTCTGGATGGATGGTTATTCATGATATTTCCTCCTTGGCTTATATGTCTCGAAATTCCGGAATTTCGACAAGACCAGAATAGCACCGGGCTGTCAGGAATAAATCTTGGAGATGACAAGAAATTGTAAAAACTTCTAACCCGGAATCTTCACGATCACTGTTGTGCCCAAACCCTCTCGGCTGATTAAGGAAATATTCCCGCCATGCGCTTCCGCAATCGCCCTGCATAACGACAGGCCGAGACCATGCCCGTTCTTCTTGCGGTCGCGCGAGCGGTCCAGCATGAAAAACGGCTGAAACACATCCTCCAGGCGCTCCTCCGGAATACCGTATCCCCGGTCGATCACCCGGAATACGACATATGCGCCTTCACGGTTCGCCCGAAGTTCAATCACGGAGGCTTCCGGCGAAGCTTTAGACGCATTTTCAGCCAGGTTTCCAAGCAGGATCAGCCACAATTCAGGGTCTACGGTCACTTCGGCAACATCGATGTTTACATCCAATCTCTGGCCTTTGCGCGAGAGCACATAGGAGGAGGCCCTCTCCAATTGTCCGGTTATTTCCGTTACCTGAACGGTTCTCCTGGCAACGGTTTTCCCGTCGGATATGCGGAATAGATCCATCAGCTTGACCGCCAGCTCATCCAGGCGTTTGCTTTCCGATCGGATAAAGCCTACTGCCTGTTTCTGGTCTTTTTCATTCAAATTGTAAAGCTCCAACAGACTGGCATATCCCATAATCGAGGTGAGCGGCGTCTTCAATTCGTGCGCAAAACTCGCGATAAACGTCTCTCTTTCATCGATCATTCGCTGGAGCATGCCGGTTTTTACCTGAACCGCCTCGGCCATATCGTTAAAATCAGCTGCAAGGCGGCCAACCTCATCGTCCCGCTCGACCTTGATCCGCTGTTCATATTGTCCTCTCGCAATTGCTTTTGCGTTTTGCCACAGTTGGTCAAGCGGACGGAGCGCGCGTTTCAAAATGATAAACAGGCCTCCGGCGACAACCGTCATGCCCCCCGCGAGCCATATCGAAATTTGGGCTGCGAGTTTTTTCGTATCCTCCTTCACCGCCGTAATGTCCCGCTCATAATCAAGCCGGTATTTGCCGTTTCCCAACTGGACCCATCCGGAAACGAAAATAACCGATCGGCTGCCTACGGAGCGCATGACATAGCTGCGTTCCCCGGTATATGCCGGTTGGAGAGCCATGCTGTTCTCGTCGACTGCAGCCATACTGCTGTAGAGCTTTTTTTCGTCCCGGTTGGTTACGGCGATAAAACTCGACTTGTCCGTATAATAACGGCCGTAATTTTGCACGGCTTTACGGATCAGCTCGCGTTCCAGTTCCGGGTTTCCTTGGTACAGCGCCTCATTCGCATTCGCATAAATCTGCAGCGCGTCATTCAGCATGGCATGCTTGTCCAATGCATTCTCATACTCTTTTTGAAGATTATGTTCCCCGGTAATGGCTACAATCCGGAAGGAAAACACAAAAATAATAAGCATGATCCAGGCAAATACCGTCCAATAGATCTTTAACCATAAAGCCATGTCAAAGCTCCATCCGGTAGCCGAGTTTATGTATGGTATGGATGCAGTCCGACAGCCCCAGTTTCGTTCTCAGGTTTAAAACATGCGTATCCACCGTGCGCGTATTGCCGTAAAAATCGTAGCCCCACACTTCATTCAGCAGGCTCTCCCGGGAAAAAGCAATATTAGGGTTTTTCATTAAAAATTCGAGCAGCTCATACTCTTTAGGCGTAACGGTAACCTGCTGGCCGTTCTTGAATATTTTCCGGCTGCCGGCGTCCAGCGTGACATCTTTTACCGACAGGGTTTCCGTCGGTTCCCGTTCTACCCTGCGCAGGACCACTTCCACTCTGGCCAAAAGCTCCAGCACTTCAAACGGTTTGGTGATATAATCTTCGGCACCCAGGCGCAGCCCCCGTACTTTGTCGGCTACCCCGGCCTTGGCCGTTACGAAAATAACCGGGATTTTCCGGGCTTGGTAAGCCTCCAGAAGGGCGTACCCGTCCATTTCCGGAAGCATGATGTCAAGCAGCGCCAGATCGAATGCTTTTTCGTCCAAGGCCCGCAAGGCCAGACTGCCGTCCTGCACGATGGTGCATTCGTAACCGGAGGAACTCAGCGTCATGTTGATCAGCTCGGATATGGATGGGTCGTCTTCCGCCACAAGGATGGAATAAGCCATCTTCTTCACCTCGATTCATTGTCAAATCATTATATTAGCATATTACCGCAAATTTCTTGTCAAGGAATTGTAAAAGGCTTCACGGCTTCCCGTACCGTTTTGCTCACTTTGATTACAGGCAAAAAGCCGCTCTCCATCAGCTCCGATGAAGAACGGCTCTTCGTATGCATTTTGCCGGTTTTATGTTTCGTCGTTACAGGGAACCGCTGCCGGTAAATTCTGCAAGCGCACTTCGCACTTCTTCCGCCGTTGACAAGCTGAGCACATGCTCCGCCAGCTTTTCGCAGCGGTCGCGATGAAGACCGGAAAGCACCGACTTGATCCGGCTGATCCGTGCGGGTTCCATGCTCCATTCGTCAAGGCCCAGCCCCAGAAGGAGCGGCGTTGCCAGAGGGTCGCCGGCCATGCCGCCGCACATGCCGGTCCATTTGCCCGAGGCATGGGAGGCTTTGATTACGTTTGCGATAAGCTGCAGAACCGCCGGATGGAAATAATCATACAGACCGGCCACGTGCTCGTTCATGCGATCCACAGCAAGCGTATACTGCACGAGATCATTGGTGCCGATGCTGAAGAAATCGACCTCTTTCGCCAATCGGGAGGCCATGATGGCCGCGGAAGGAATTTCGATCATGATGCCCGCTTCGATCTCTTCGTCGAAAGGAACTCCCTCGCTTCGCAATTCCTCCTGCGTCTCCATAAGGATCTGCTCGGCCTGCCGCCACTCGGGCAGCCCGGATATCATCGGAAACATCACTTTCAGCTTGGCCCCAGCGCTGGCTCTCAAAATCGCCCGAAGCTGCGTACGAAGCAGTTCGGGCCGGTCAAGCCCGATCCGGATGGCACGGTACCCGAGGAAAGGATTGGCCTCCTTCGGCAGCTTCAGATACGGCAGCTCTTTATCGCCGCCGATATCCATCGTGCGGATGATGACCGGACGTCCGTCGAAAGCCTTCCCCGCATCCAGGTAGGCAAGGTACTGCTCTTCTTCTCCGGGCAACTCGTCGGCATGAAGAAACAAAAATTCCGTACGGTACAGTCCCGCGCCGTCCGCTCCGCTTTGTACGGCAGCCGCGGCTTCGGCAGCCGATCCGATGTTGGCGGCAAGCTCCACGTATGTACCGTCCGCCGTTGCCGCCCGGCGGCCTTTAAATTGCTCAAGCTGCCGGCTCCGCTCCTGCTCGAGCTCCATGAGGCCGGCGTAACGGGTCTGCTCGTCCTCGCTCGGTCCGGAAACGCAAATGCCGGCCGATCCGTCAAGAATCAGGAGATCCCCATCCGAAATGGCGTCGATACCGTCGCCGGTGCCCACAACGGCCGCAATCCCGAGCGAGCGGGCGAGGATCGCGGTATGCGAGGTGGCCCCGCCCGTTCTGGTTATGAATCCGACCACGGAAGCCGGATCCAGCTGGACCGTATCGGAGGGGGTCAAATCATCCGCCACCAGGATGACCTGGCCGTCAATCCCGGATAATTCTCCGGATGAGGCCGGATCCAGCAGACAAGCCAAGAGCCTTCCCCCCACATCGCGGATATCCGCCGACCGCTCTTTCATATACGGTTGATTCATCCCTTCGAAAAGGGCGGCCACCTGGTTGAAGACCGCCGAAACCGCCAGGTTGGCCGGTTCCAGCTGTTCCCGTATCCTGGCTTCCATTTTAGGATAAAAAGACGGATCATCCAGGAGCATCCGATGTCCTTCCATAATGCCGGCCTGCTCCTCTCCAACGGCAGCTTTGGCTTTTTGAATCAATCGATCCAGCTCGGCGGCACACCGATTTTTCGCCTCCCTCAGCTTGGCGAGTTCGGCTTCCACCTCATCAGATCGAAGACGATGTCGTTCCGCTACATCCGTTCGGTTCGCCCCGTGTCGATGCGGCCTATGCACGAAGGCCCTCGCCATCCGGATTCCTTCGGATACTCCGATGCCTTGGATTCGTAAGCCTCCCATCAGGCTTCACCAAACTTGCTTTCGATGAGCTGGCAAAGCGCTTCAACCGCTTCCTTTTCCCCTTCGCCTTCCGCCTCGACCAACACCGCCATGCCCTTTTCCAAGCCGAGCGTCATCAGATCCAGCATGCTCCTGGCGTCAGCCGTTCTCCCATCTTCCGTCTTGATGCGTACCGCTGCCGCATATTGGCCGGCCGCACTCGCTACAAGCTGCGCCGGACGGACATGAAATCCCTGCTCGTTTTGTATGGTTGCCGTCTGCATAAACATGTTGTCGTTCCTCCTGATCCTAAGTTTATTGTGTTACCCGCGAATGACTGTCTTCGTCCCCGTTTACGTCAACAGCGCAATCCGTGATTTATATTTGTCGATTAGGGCTTGGTTATGATCATCCGCCCCGTCTATGTTCCCGCTCAGAAAAACCGGGGGTTCATATCCGTGAGACAGCATGATATCGATCGATTCGGCAAACACCGCATTCAGAATGGCCGCGCCGATGACCGTGGAGCTTGGCGTAAAAGGAACTTTCATCGCCGGATGGCTTAACACCGCATCCCCTTTGGCGGACATGTTATCGATGACCAGATCAACCGCTTCGGAAAGCCGCTTTCCGCTGACATGCCGGGATGTCTGGCTGCCGGAATATTCGAGGGATGTCACCCCGACGACAAACGCGCCTTTTTCTTTGGCGATCAAGGCCGCATCCACTGGAACCGGGTTGCGTCCCGACGTCGACAGGATAATCACGACTTCGCCCTCCCGGATGTCCTGCTCCGTCATAAAGCGCTCGGCCAGACCGTTTTGCCGCTCCAGGTCCGACGAAGTGACGGCTCCTTCATGCAGCATCAGTTTCTCATAAAAGATGGGATGAATGGGAGCGAGTCCTCCCGCACGGTAAAAAACCTCTTCCGTCAAAATATGCGAATGCCCGCATCCAAACAGATGAATGATGCCGCCCTTTTCAATGCACGAGGCAACTTTTTCGGCGGCTGCACGCATATGTCCGCTTTGTCCGGCCCGAACTTGCTGGAGTTTCTCGTGGATCACGTCAAAATAAGTGTTTATCATGTTCATACTCCTCATCGCTTCATAATTTTCGGTCCAAGAGACTTCAGACTCCCATGAACCTAAAAAATCAAGATTTCGTTAACGCTTCTTTCGCGTTCCGCATCATTTCGGACATCACCTCAAGGCATTTCCGGATGATGACCTCTCCTTTCTCCCTCGTGGCCAGCGTTGCGTCGCCGAGCACGGCCGAAGCGGTTATCTCTTCCCACGCGTCGGCGTGAAGTCGGCATCGGCCGGTATGACGGGCGCGCCGTCAATCGCCTTGCCCATATCCACGTATTCCCCTGCCAGATAAAGCATGTAGGAGGTTTCGATCTCATCCGCGTGCATGTAAACCGCATGCGCGGCAGAGGTTTCCCTGACTTCCGCTATGATCTCTTTGGTTCCAGGGTAAAAGAAATAAAACACTTTCAGCTCGGGAACTCTTTCGTACAATATCCTAGCCGCTTCCTTTAAAGCGACGGCATTCCCCAAATGACCGTTGACCATGGCAAAAATCCGGAATCCCTGATGATACAAGCTCTCCCCGATATCAGACAGAAGCCGGATCAAGGCTTCGTTGGAAACGTTGATGCTTCCGGGAAAATTCCGCAAACTCCACACCTGTCCAAAGGGCAAGGTTGGCAAAACAAAGCTCTGCGTCCGCTCCGCCAATTGCATAGCCAATCGTTCGGCCAGGATGTTGTCCGTACCGAGCGGAAGATGAGGTCCGTGCGCCTCTACAGCCCCGATAGGCAATATTGCGCCCGGTATTGTCGGATTTTTTGCGATACTTCAACTGAATTTTCAAGCTCAAACTTCATGGTGCGCCCCCCTTACTTTTTGAATGAGAAGCAGTTGGCAGGGTTGCTTATGAAAAATTTTTCGATCAGCTTTTGTCCGTCAAACCCGTTCCGTCCCGCCTCATCCACAAAACGCGGTACCCACTTGGCAATGATATATTCCAGTCCGGGACCATAGTCATAATGCTTGTAATACGTTTTGCGGGCCGTATCACCGCTGATAAGGATCTGGTCCTCATATCCTTTGCGGACAAGCTCCAGAATGAGTGCGATGCGCGTGCTTTCGGGTGCATACTTGATTTTGCCGATGCCGTCAAAGCTCAGATAAGCCCCGCTTGAAGCAATCTGTTCATGATAGTAAGGGTCCGGATTCCGGTCCATGTGGCCCAGGCTTAAATAACTCAGGTCCACCCCTTCGCTCTTCAGCAGTTCCAATTGTTCAAGCGCCATGGTCCCCACTTCCGTATGGGAATGAATCGGCGCTTTCGTTTCGTGATGCGCACGGGCTACCGCCCGCAGCGTTTTTTCCTCCAACGGGGTAATCCGGTTGTAACCGGTGCCGAATTTAACCTGGCCTGCTTTGAAGGGAGTGCCTTCCAACCCGTTCTCCACTTCGCGGATGACGAAATCGGCAAGCTCATTAATGCTCTTGGCATCGATCCACTCGGCATAGGTGCGGTAACCGCCGAGAATCGGACGCAGCTCTTCCTTAATGGGAGCATCCCACAGGAAGCTTTTGTTGAATCCGGCAGTGCCGACGATCCGGATCCCCGTTTCCCTTGAAATTTCCTCGACGGCACGCACATCCCGTCCATAATCGACTGCCGTCGCATCAACGATCGCCTGTCCGCCGTGATGTTTAAAATCCAGAACATCCTTCATGGATTTATCCTTGTCGTCGAGCAGGAGATCGTCCTCTCCGCGCACCTGCCAGAAGGATGGCCGGCATACGATATGCTCGTGCGAATAGGTAAATCCGAGTTCCTCTTTCGGTATGTCGCCATGAAACGTCCGTATAAAACCCATATTCCTGCCTCCTTAGGACCGTCTTTATGCCTTTTAATGTTTTTTGAAAAAGGAAGACGGCAGATACGCATCGCCGTCTTTCTAAATGGTGAATCCCTCAATTAAAAGATCAGCTTTGCCAAGAAATGAAGAATCGGACCGATGATGAACATATCCGAGTCTGCCGCCCACATGGCCGTATCCGGCACGGTGGAAGCGATAAAGAATTTAACCATCAGAAACTGTCCCCAAGCCACGATGGTCGACGTGATAAATCCGCCGAACACGGCTCCTCTTACGCCGCCTGTGGAGTTGCCGAAGACGCCCGCCGTCGCGCCGTGGAAGAAAAGCACGATCATGGTCGGGACGAAAATATAGGAAACGGTATTTCCCAATACCAACAGCCAGAGTATGGCACCCGCAAAAGCCCCGATGAAGCCCAGCACCACCGCATTCGGCGCATATGGATACACGATGGGCGCATCCAGGGCAGGCTTCGCGCCGGGAACCAGCTTGGTCGCAATGCCGTTAAAGGCCGGAACCAGCTCGCCGATGAACATCCGAACGCCCATCAGGACAATGGCGATGCCTCCCGCAAACGTGAAGGACTGAATGATGGAATAGATGATAAAGTTCTGATCTCCGGATTTGGCGATCAACTCCGCTGCGGCCGGGGTACCTTTTGCGGACAAAATGAGTGCTCCGATCAGGAACAGAACTCCCATGCTTAAAGCAGTGATGACATTGGAATCCCGCAGGAATTCAAACCCTTTCGGAACTTTGATTTTCTCGGAATCGTTGTTTTTGTTGCCCACGATCTTGCCGGACAGCGCAGCCAACAGAGCCACCGAAGCGGAAGTATGCCCCAGGGCAATGTTGTCGTTGCCGGTGATTTTACGCAGGAACGGCTGCACGATCGCGGGCTGGAAGGTCCAGTAGAAACCAAGCACGACGGATATCATCAGAACCAGCTTCCAGATCGAAACATCCCCCGCGGCATGAACGACGATACCCGCGAAAATGGTCGATGTCCAAAACATCATGTGGCCGGTCAGGTAAATGTACTTAAACCGGGTAAAGCGAGCTAAAGCGACGTTGATCAGGAAGCCGATCAGCATGGCGAGCGTTACCGCGCTGCCGTATTTGGCGCTGAACGCCTCCTGGCCCATAAAGCTGCCCAGAGATTCTGCCGTCAGGCCGAATACTTCTTTCCACATGGGTTCAAAAACCAAAAGCGCTTTGACAATGACATCCGCACCCGCACCGATGATCAGAAAACCGATGACGGCCTTAAAGGTACCGCTTACAAGCTGACTTACGGATTTCTTCTGGAGCATGAGGCCAAGCAGGACGATAATGCCAAGCAGAATGGCCGGCGTTCCAAAAATGTTGGTTGCGATCCAAAAAAGAACATCCACCTAAAGACCCCTCCTAAATAGGTTTACAGCACTTCCTCAAATTTTTGTTTGATCTCGTTCGTGTCAAAGTAATTGTTGACGATCAAGATCTTGGCTTGGTGGTTCCCAAGGCTTTGGGCAAGCTCGTTGCTGGTCACGATATAATCCGCCGCCGAGCCCGAAGCCGTGGAAACGTCCGTGTGCTCAACATCGGCTTGAATGCCCATCCCGGCAAGCACGTTCTCCACGTTCATTCTCAAAATCAGGCTGGTTCCTTGTCCCAGTCCGCATACGCACAAAATTTTCATTGTTCGTTCCTCCTAAGAATTTGTTGAACGCTATCCACGTCGGGCGCGTTTTGAAGGTCTTCCACCACGCCGGGGCTGCTAAGCAGCGTTGTCAGCTTTCGGAGCATTTGGATATGCTCTGAGCTTGTGGAACCGCCCAGTGCAAACACAAGCTGTACAGGGTCATTTACCGTATGGCCGAAAGGCACCGGATGGTTTAATCTCAGCAGGGACACGCAGGGTTCCTTGACTCCGTCCTGGGCCCGTGCATGGGGCAGGGCGATGTGCGGGGCAAGGACGAAGTACGGTCCCTTCTCCCGGTAAGAATCGATCATGGCGTCTATATAACTCTCCTCAATCGCACCGGTATTGCACAGCAGAGAACCGGCCAATCGTATGGCGTCTTCTGCCGATTCGGCTTCCAAATCCAATGCAATGGAAGATGGCTCCAAAAATTTCACTGCGTAACACTCCTTCATCCGTTATCTCTCTAGTTTTTGCTCCCGAACTGTATCTGCTGAAGAATCTGTTGCTTCGTTTTGGCCTGTTTCAGACGGGCCAGGCTTTCCGGTGCTCTTAAAAGGCTGGTCAACTCGGACAACGCTTTCAGGTGAGTCTCGCTGTCTATGGAAGCGAGTACCAAAACGGTATGAACCTGATGCCTCGACTCTTTCGAGAAGGAAACCGGACGGTTCAGCTGCAAAAGGCTGATTCCAAGCCGTAACACCCCATCCTGCGGTTTGGCGTGAGCGATGGCGATCCCTGGCGCTACCACAATGTATGGGCCGAGCACCTCCACCTTCGCAATCATTTCGTCGACATAACGATTCTCTATATAACCCTGATTCAAAAGCGGCCCGGCCGCCGTTCGAATCGCCGCTCGCCAGTCGGCAGCCTGCTCCTTGACGGTAATCATATCGCCGGTCAGCAAATCCGAAAGCGAAGGCTTGGGCTTCTCTAGCATCCAGGCTCTCCCCGCGCTCATATAACAGTTCAGTTCTTCCATGAGACCCGCTTCATCCGTGATTTCGGCATATTTCCGGACGATGTCCAGGACAGCCTGTACGGAGCTTGTCTGGGTTCTCGATTTGCGCCCGGCCAAGGCGTTGATCTGGTTGAGCAGGTGCTCCTTTTCCTTGTCGCTCAAGATCGGATTCACGATAAATACCGGGATATGACTGTCCGGCAAAGGAACCGTCGAGAAAATAAAATCCGCTTCGCCTCGAAAGGTTTCATATTCCCGAAGGGATAATACGGCCGTAATATCCAGCGCTGAAAACAAGCTTTCCAATTGCGATTTAAGCATTCGCGAGGCGGAAATTCCGTTAACGCACACAATAGCCGCCTTTCGCCGTTCGGCCGGTTTTGTATTCTCCCGGCGGAGCCAGCCGCCGAAATGCATCGCCAGATAACCGATCTCGTCATCATTCAGTTTGCGGCCGACCAACTTCTCAAACGGAGCCGCTGCACGCCGGGTCAGATCAAACACTTCCCTGTATTTCGTCCGGATGATGTCAAGCATCGGATTATCCAGTCCGAGGCCGTAAAGAATCCGATAGTAAGCAGGCTTCAAATGGATCATCAGCTGATGTTCCATGTCGTCCTTGTTCGGCAGAAAGACGCAGGCGTGGCGTTGAAAGGCGTCCGTCATTTCTTTGGCCGTCTCCCTCAGCTTTTCGTTCATGCCGTCCGATCCGGTCATCGGCTGTGCCTTGTTTACCCTCGCACCCAGAATGTGCATGGTAAAGTAACAAACTTCTTGCTCCGGAATAACGACGGCAAACAAACGCTCAAGACCTTTGGAGATTCGTTCTACCGCCCCATATTCAGGCATGCGGCATAAAACCCTCTGTTCTTCGCCATCGATGGAAATGATGTCGCCTCTCTGAATCCGACGGACATAAATCAGGAACCGGACGCTTAAGCTGTACACCATCTCATCCGTCATTTGGACGCCAAGCGCTTCTTCGCTTCCGTTAATCAACGTATATAATTGATGGGAACGCTCTTTCGACAACTCCGGCAGAAGGCCTTGCGTAAAGTCGAAGAAAGGAAGGTCCGGATTGTGATAAAGAAGCTGTTTCCAGCCGCCTTCCCCAATGATTTGCCCCAAGTAGTGCGTAACCGTTTTCCGGATATCGCTTTCTTCCCCGGAAACCCCATAGCCGTTTTTTCGATCATAGGTGACTTCGAGATGGAAACTCTTCATTTCCTCCCGCACGTATTGGAGATCCTTAAGCACCGTCCCCCGGCTTACCTGCAGCATGTCGGTATAATGGTATACAAACAACGGGTCTGTGGTGGAGATCATATAAACGGCCATTAAGGCGATCCGCTGTCTTAGCGAAAGGTAAAGCTGCTCCTTCGGCACCCCATCCGCCATGCTTGGAATGTTCTTGCGGCTTTCATCAGGCAGGTAGTAACCAACCGACCGCACGTACTCCACCGCCGGGAGATTGAGGTTTTTGAGCCAATCATTGATTTTATCCATATCGTAATAAACGGTTCGCCTGGAGATCTTAAGTTTCTGCATCACCTCTTCGATGGAGACATGATCGACTGTCTTCTGCAGCATAAACAGTATCTTGGTACAACGTTCATCCAGAATACGGCATCCACTCCTTTTGCCGTGCTGTCGTTTATACTTGTTGGTTCATTTTGATTATAACAATGGACCCAGAATCGAAGACAGTTCAAATAATGGATGCGCTAATGTGCAAAATTGAATGCTGCTTTTTCTTCAGAGGTCCTCACAAAAAAACAGGGAATCCGTTTTTGGATTCCCTGCCTTTATTCATTAAATGTTTACATATTATCAAATAGGTAAACCTTATCTTTCTTATTCATTTCTTGCTCCTTTACGCTATCCGTTTTGATCGGAGGAAACCGGGTGCACCCCGCCCTGATTCTAAGAAAAACGTCTATCGACGTACTTCCTCAGAAGACAGACCGCTTTTAGCGGATGTTTTTCTTGCGAGATAAGGAAGCCTCGTCTTTCGAAGCTTATACTTTCTTATCTCTTAAATAAAGGCGCCAGCAGCGCCATGCCAACCAACATAAGCACACCGCTTGCGGTGAAGACGCCGAATAAGGAAAACGCTCCTTTCAGGTAGCCGGAAAACGACATTCCCAGCACCATCATTCCCATAAAAATCGGTGTGATGGCACCGCCGACCCTCCCGATAAAAGCGGCTTCCGTATTCTTCATAATCATGGTTTGTATCCCCACCTGAATGCACGGGTAAAAGAAACCGGTTAGGGTTTGCAACAGGACCGTTATCAAAACCGACGTCGACACGCCGATTCCAAAGGTCCCGATCCCGCTTACAAAGAGACCGATCGCAAGCAAAACATGGGGCTTTACATTTTTGGCCGCGCTCATGATCACCATTCCTCCCAAGAGCATGGCCGAACCGTTTGCCATTAGCAGCCATTGCAGAAAGTCTTTGTCCCTTCCCAAATTCTCAATGGCAATAAAGAGCATCAGCGGTTGAATCAACCCGACGGCCAACCCGCTGGCGGCAAAAGTGGCGCTAAGCGTTCTTAATGAAGGGTTATCCCACATGTAACGCAGGCCCGCTTTCATTTCGCCCCAGAAACTGCCCGACTCCCCTCGTGCGGTTTCCTTGATATCATTCGGCAAAGTAGTCAAAACAAGGGAAGAGCCCAAGAAAAAGACAGCCGTTAATACCAAAGAAACGTGAATCCCGAATTGAAGAAACACAAAGGTTCCGATAACCGGTCCAAGCACCATGAAAATGCCGACGAGCGTTTGGGTAAGGGCCATGACGCCTTGGATCATCGTTTCGTGCACATGCATTTTATACAGCTTGAATGCCGAAGGTTGCGAAAACTGGGATAAGCTTGCGGATACCAAGGTGCCGAACAGCAATCCATACCAAGCCCCGTCCGCGAGGAGCAGCAGCACAGCCCCGACGGAAAGCGCGGACAGCAAATCACACCACACCATCGTTCGCTTGGGCTGCCAGCGGTCGGCAAACGTGCCGCCGACAAAGGCAAATATAAAGATGGGCGCATATTCAACGGCCGATATGAGAGATACATACATCGGGTCATTGTTTGTCAGGTCGGTTACATACAGCAAAATGGCAAAATTTCGAATCCAGATGCCAAGCTGCAGCATGACCCTGGAAATTAAGACGGTTTTAACGTACCGGTTTTTCAACATTGAACATCATCCTTTTCATCCGGAATTAAAAGCTTTTACCGCTGCCTTCCGGTTCAGAACATAAAACGATATAATCCCCCAATGCACAAACAACACTCCTAATTTTCAATTTAATACCTAGACATTATATTAAATTGTCTATGAAATTACAACGATAGGCCATTGAAAATTTTAAACGAATCCGTTTTTTGTTTGTTTATTAATAAACATTAGTGCCATTGTTTGCTTTTTTAGCATAAGGAGGAAAGAGTTTTCCATATCGCAGAATAAAAAAAGAATCAACCGATCGGTTGATTCCGAAGGTTGATTCTCATCGCCGGCTCTGTTACGTTGCTTGCTCGGCCGTCTTGGCATATTTCTGAATCAAGGAAATCTGGCCGGCATGAAGGCCGGTATGGTATAGCAGACGGCTGGCCGCCTCAAGCGGCGTCGAAGCGCCCATCGGCGAATCGACCGGCACATGCCAAGCCTCCTCGGGCAGCTCTCGCATCGCTTCCGTTACGTGAAGATTCGAGGCGCGCAGCAGGGCCAGCAGCCCTTCCCGGTCCATGAACTCCACGCGGTCCCGGCCTGCCGCCGGTCCCCGGCTTGTCAGGATGTCCAAACCGGGAGGCAAAGCGCGCCCGAAAAACCACTCGGCGAACAAATACTCGACTTCCGCATTATGGCGGAGCATATAGCCGATCGAGGCGGCTCCGATGCGCAAGCCCAAATCTTGCTCCGACAAGCTGTCAGCCATGTTGTAGAAACGTTCATGAAGCGTATTCCACATCACGGCGACGGTTGAATAGGTCATTGCATTCGGCTCCTTCCATTAATCGCCTATGATTTGGCGGCCTGAGTGTGCCCATCCCTGGAGACAAGCTCGTACCGATCGCGCCCAGATCGATGTCGTATGCCTGGCCGAAGCCTGCCACATACCGCCCCTCCAGCAGGGTAAGCTCGAACAGTGAAAAATCGAGCCCCCGAAGCATGCGGATCATCGGAGCGCCGAATGAAGTTTCGAACAACGCGAATAGATCGTCATGGCCTTCATTGCCGATATTAACGGCATGGCACACGAAGCGGGCACGCTCCCGAGCGAACAGGTTCGCGGAATCGGATTCATCTTCAATCAGCATGACATCGACGTCCGGACTAGCCTCCAAATGGCGATAATGATTGGCAATGCGGCTAATGTAAATATACAGCTTTCCTTCCTTCTTCACGAACGGCGCATAAGAGATAAAGGGCCTGCCGTTCTCGTCGATCGTGCTCAGCATCAACGTCTTCACACCATCTGCCAATTTAGTATATTGAAGTTTAATCGTATGGTTATCCAATGGCTTCATGAACATCCCCCGCTTTTCTATTCCATTTTTGCAATACATGTATTCTTGGACAATCACTGTCCGGTCCGTATTGAATCTCGGTGTCCACGCCGTACACGCTGCGGATAAGCTCCTTCGTGAACACGTCCTGAGGCGTGCCGTACAGGCGCAGACTCCCGTCCTTGATCACGCAGACCCGATCGCTGTATGCGCTCGCATGGTTCAAATCATGCAGTACCATCACGACCGTAAGCCCCAATTCGCGATTCAAGGTCCGGACGAGCTCCAGCACTTCCAATTGATGCGCGATGTCCAAATACGTGGTCGGCTCATCAAGCAGCAGTACTTTCGGACGCTGGGCTAATGCCATCGCCAGCCAAGCCCTCTGAGCTTCTCCCCCGGATAAGGAGACGACGAGCCGATCCTTGTACGCCTGCATCCCCGTCTGCTCCAATGCCCATTGAATCACCTCTTCATCCTCCAAGTCGAGGCGCTCATACCATTTTTTATGCGGCATGCGGCCGTAGCGACCAGTTCCCCTACCGTCATGTCCGCCGGGCTGGCGTTTGACTGGCAGAGCATGCACATGAGACGGGATACTTGCTTCGTGCTGAGCGAACGCAGTTCCCGATCGGCAATGCATACCCGACCGCTCGTACAAGGAATGAGCCGGGTCATCGCTTTCAGTATCGTTGATTTGCCCGATCCGTTCGGACCGATAATCGAGACGACTTCACCTTCCTTTACATCGAGGGAAAAGTCATGGACAACCGTTTTATCGACATAACGGATGTTCAGCGACTGCACTTTCAGCATGGATTATGTTCCTCCTTTCCGCATCAGATACAGGAAGTACGGCCCTCCCACCATCGCCATGACGATGCCCGCCGGTATCTCCAACGGGGCGAATGCCGTGCGCCCGATCGTGTCGGCCACGAGCAGGACGAGCGCGCCGAGAACGAGACTCAGTGGCAGGCGATAGCGATAGTCCGAGCCTACCATCATGCGTGCGATATGCGGCACGACAAGTCCGACGAATCCGACCAGACCGACGGTCGATACCGAGATGGCGGCCAGATACACCGCGATGAAAGACAGCACGAACCGGATGCGGTTCAGATTTTGCCCGAGATTATGGGCGGTCTGTTCACCCAAGCGCAGTATATTCGCCTGACGGATGCAGAGCAGCGCGGCCAGCCAGCCAGCTAGCGAATAAGGAAGAAGGACGGCGACGTCCCTCATCCCTGATCCCGACAGGCTGCCGTTCAGCCATTGCAACGCGGATGGCAGCTTATCGCTGTACAAAATCGACAACAGGCCGATGATGCCTCCGAATACGGCATTGACCGCTACCCCCGACAAAATAATTCGAACCGGCGTAAATCCCCCTTGCAGCTTCTTCCAGGCCAATGCATATACCATAACGGCTGCAAACCCGCCGCCAACAATCGCGGCCAGAGGAATCATGAAAGCGTAACCGGGTACGACCAGCATGATGAACAGCACGGCAACGGCGGCGCCGCTGGAAACGCCCGTCAAGCCCGGATCGGCCAGCGGATTCAGCATGACGGCTTGCAGCAGCGCACCGGATACGGCCAAATTGGCGCCAATCAAAAGGGCCATGAAGACACGCGGTATCCGAATGTCCCATAAAATCGTATCGGAGGCGGCATCCCCGCGTCCGAACACGGTCAAGAGCGTGTCGAGCGGAGACATGGCGACGCTCCCGAAGCCGATGGAGATCAGCACAGCCACTCCCAGCAATATGGCCGCTCCCCCCACCAGGGCTGTCTTTCGCATCTGTTTGTTCGCCGTCACAGTCCCGGGAACCTCCGTCTTAGTCATATAAAATGCGCGCCATTTCCTTATAGGCGTCGGGCGCCTTGACAATCGAGGCGATTCCGAACAGTTCGAAGTCAAGGGATATCATCTTCCCGTTTTTGAAGGCGTTCAGCTTCTCCCAGGCACCGTTCTTCTTCGCGTCATCCTCGAACTTTTTCGCGACGGTTTCAGGGTCGCCGTGAGCGACCAGCAGAATGACGTCCGGATTTGCCGCGACGACGCTTTCCATATTGAACGGAACATAGGCCTCTTTAAGCTTCAGCTGTTCGGAGACGACATTGACCGCCCCCAGATTGCGGGCAAAACTTCCTGCGAACGTATTGTCGTTCATCAGCATCAGCGCTTCCGCCGAGCCGAAGAGGAACATCACCTTTGGCGCCGGCTTGCCCTTCACCCGCTCGATCGCTTCTCGCTCCTGCCGATCGACGTCTTGAAGAAAAGCGTTAGCCTGATCTTCACGGTCCAGCAGTCGGCCAAGGGTCTTCGTCGACAGTTTCAGCTCCTCCAAGGAATCGACAGGCAAGTATGCGGTCGGCAGCGAGGCCGGTCCGAGCTTTTTCTCCATGCTGTCCCTGATCGAAGCCGGACCCAGGACGACATCGGGCTTCAGCTTGGCAATCTGCTCGAGATCGGGCTGATGGGATGAACCGATGCGCGGAACATTTGCAAGCGACTCCGGAAGCTTGCTGTTCGTCGTCGGCACCCCGGCAGGCTCGATGCCCAGTTCGTGCAAGATTTCGGTAATCGAGACGGACAAGGTCACGATACGGGCAGGCGGCTGCTCGCCGAACTGTTTCAGCAGCTCTGCCATGGCCCCATCCCCTTCACTCGAAGCTCCACCGCCGCCGGCTCCGCTCTCATTGCCTTCTGTTCTTTCGGCTGTCTTGGCGGTGCCGCCGTTCGAGACGTTTTTATCCTCCGCAACGACTTTCGGCGCCTCGTTTCCCGTTTGATCCGATCCCGCTTTGCCGCAAGCCGCTACGATCAGCACCATAAGCAAGATGATGACGGCCGTTCTTCCTCTTCTATGTATCATTATATGCGCTTCCCTCCTCGTAAATGATAATGAGAATCGTTATCTATTAGGTGATAACGATTCTCATTATATATCGAGTGAGAATCTTTTTCAATTAAAATTTGAAGAAAATTCCTCCTCGTTCGGAATTCGCGTTTTTCTGATATACTCAATGACGCGGCAACAATGAGTTACCAGGGAGGTCGGACCTACTTTGCGCATTCTGTATCAAGTTGCAATTGAGGATCAGGAAGTAACCGTTTGTGATGTAACGAATTTATTCGGAGAAGAGGGGGACTTTCGCGTTCTGCAATTTTCCGACGAAGCGGCTCAAGGGGCAATAGATCGAAGCGATCCGAAACGCATCCTGTTTGAGTATCCAAGAGCTATCCTTCACCTAATGGACTATAACGACCGTGCATACGAGGATGTATTCGTCATCGGACATGGAATTGGGACTCTGGCAGGCTCCGTTCCCGACAAACGAGTTAGCGTGGCGGAAATCAGCAGCGAAATTGTCGAGATAAGCCGAACCTATTTTGGGTACGATCAGGATAATGTGCGGATTGGCGACGGACGCGAACTTTTGGAAGAGGAACCTCCGGAAGCATACGATTATATCGTGGTGGATGCTTTTACGGAGAAGGGAACGCCCCCTCATCTTACATCGCTCGAGTTTTTTCAATCAACCAAGGAAAGGCTCGATCATGAAGGGGCGGTCATCCTGAATCTGATCGGGAAGCATGGGAACGACCGCAGGCTTAATGCCATACATACCACGCTTTCTGCCGTCTACCCTTATACAAAAGCCTTCTCTCTCCCCTCCAATAATGCCAGCGATATCCAAAACCTGATCATCATGGGCCGAAATATCCCGATCGCATACCAGGAACGGAATATGGCCGGATTTATAGAAACCCGTTTGGGCGAGGGGCATTTGATTTCGGATCGAAAATGAAAAGGAGCCCTCGTTTAAGAAGGCTCCTTTTTTTCTATACAGGTCGCGATTTTATGATAAACCGATGCTGTTACAACTTGGCTAAGAACTCGCCGCCGCCGGTTCCCATATCCAAGAGAGAGTTTGCTTTCCGGACAAGGGGAACCGCCATGCTGCCATAGGACCAGGAGAGCAGTTGGCTCCCCATCCGGCCAGTCCCGGTAATATATGAGAAATCCCAACCGGAAAATTCCTGATTGGCGCTTAATAAGTAATCCTGGAATGGCTTATCCATCAACCCGTTACCTCCAATATGATCAGTATTTGCCATTTATCTAGCAAATCCGTAATTAAGGAGGTCCTCTTATAAGGAAATATTGCCCTATCCGGTTCGACCAGCCGCTTCGACGAACATACGCAAGAAAAAAACATCGCATGCGCATGCGATGTTTTTGTTCGATCATACCTGTTGCTCTCGTAATTACTGTTGCCCTTCTACAACGGCAGGGTCCATGTACATGACTTCCCATAAGTGTCCATCGATATCCTGGAAGCTCCATGCATACATAAATCCATGATCCTTCGGATCGTAGGATTTCTTGCCTCCCGCAGCCAGAGCGCGGTTTACCAGCTCATCCACCTGCTCGCGGCTGTCGGCGGACACGGCCAGAATGACCTCGGTGCTCTTGGTTGCATCCGACAGATCTTTTGGGGTAAAGGTTTTGAAGAAATCCTCTACCAGCAGCATGACATAAATATGATCGCTAATTACCATGCAGGTGGCATTTTCATCCGTAAACTGAGGGTTAAATTCGAATCCGATCTTTGAAAAAAACTCGATGGACTTATTCAGATCTTTTACCGGGAGATTCACGAAAATTTTATCCAATTTTACTGCCATTTGTTTTCACCTCTATGTTTTGTTTAATTGCTAATGTTAATGTAACACGATCGGAACCTGGATATTTCTTATCGATTGCTATTCTAATATGTATAAGGCATGAAAGTGAGTTAACGGCCTTTCTTGATCCATCATCAGTGGCTTATGTCCATCTTGGCGGAGATCCGGCTTAAAAATCTTTGCATGAGCAAAGACAAGGAGATCAGAATAGGGGGATCGTCCAGGCTTGGAGGATATAACATGACTTGCTGTTTAGGGACGGTCAATCCCGGCCTGACCACGATAGGATCTCTGGACCTGGTACGCAGGGTGGCTTGCGGCAGTAAAATTTCATTCGTTCCCATTCCCCAGGACACGCTTGTCGCCATCAGGTAATAAGTGCCCGGCTTTACATTGGCGAAGCTGAAATATCCCAACGAGGACAGCAGCGTACCGTATAAGGGAACCCCTTCGGGGATCGGTTTGGGGAACAACCCGATTAAAATAACGCCATGAAAAGGCTCGGCTGCCTGTACGATTCCCTCGATCTTTCCGGCAGAACTGGAAAGCAGGTATTCCGGGGTCCATGACTTCAACTTGTGCAATGTGCTGAAATGATCGGATGCATCTACCGCGGAACACCGAAATTGAGCCGGTGAAATTCCGACGCGCTCCGTGAAACGGGTGGTAAAGGTGCCCAGGCTTTGTTGGCCGATCTCCATCGCAATATCCCGGACGCTGAGACGGGTGTGCAAGAGCAAATGCTTCGCTTTCTGCAGACGGATGGACGAGACATAATATAATGGGGATAGCCCCATCTTTTCCTTAAATAACCGCGAGAAATGATACGGACTGTAAGAAGCATATTCAGCCAGCCGGGACAATGGAAGCGGATCATAGATATGTTCATGTATATATGCAATTACGGCATCGATATCGGAAAATGTCCCGGTTGTCATTTCTGCACCTTCCCTCAAGGTAAATAAGGAACAACTGTTCGCCATTATACTACCATAATCCCCTTCGTTACGGAATAAAAAAATTTAGTTTTTAAAAAATAAAATGCACACGCCTATTTCAGGCATGTGCATTTGTTTTTCGTCAAACGACCTATGAAGTGTCCCAATCTTTCATACCGCAAATTTATATTTTCAGTGAGCTGTCGCGCGCTCAATCTCTACCCCGTCCTCCGGCTCCGGATCGACCGGTTTTTTCAGCAAAAACGCGGCTAGCCACGCGAGAAGAACAAGGATAAAGGCGGCCGTAAACGCGTTTTTCATTCCCGATAAGAGAGCCAGCGATTGGATATCCTGTCCACCGTTCCCTTTCGACGCCCTGCTTAAATAACGCTCGGCTCCCTTGGTCATGATCGTAACGAGAAGCGCCGTGCCGACGGCTCCCGACACCTGCTGGATCGTGCTGATCACAGCCGTGCCGTGAGCGTACAGCATACGCGGCAGCTCATTCAAAGCATTCGTCATCACCGGCATCATTAACATGGACACCCCCAGCATCATAAGCGTATTAAGCACCATAATGAAGCCGTATGAAGTGGCCAACGTAATGGTGGAATACTGCCAGAGGGTATTTGCGATGAGTGTCAGACCGATAACGGCGAGCCATTTTGCACCGAATCTGTCGAATAACCTTCCCGTTACCGGAGACATCACCCCCATAACCAATCCGCCGGGAAGCATGACCAGCCCCGCCTGGAAAGAGCTGTAGCCCATGGCATTTTGCAAAAAAATCGGAAGCAGCATCATCGCGGAAAACATGGCCATCATAACGACGATCATGATCATCGCGGACAATCGGAATATCCGATGCTTGAATACCCTCAAATCCAGAAGCGGCTGCTCAAGGGTTAACTGCCTCCAAGTGAACAAAAGCAAAGAGACGGCTCCAATGATGGCGGGAATGAGCGCCTCGCGGTTTAACCAGCCTGCATGGCCTTCGCCCGCGCTGCTGAATCCATATACGATCCCGCCAAAGCCGATCGTAGACAGCAATAATGACAAAACATCCACCTTCGGCTTCGTCGTTTCGGTCACATTTTTCAGCTTAAAACATGCAAACAGGATGACGAACAACGCGATCGGAAGGACTCCGGCAAAAAGGACGCGCCAGCTGTAATGCTCAACGACAACCCCGGACAGCGTCGGTCCGATGGCGGGTGCAAACGTGATTACGATCCCGATCGTACCCATCGCGGCCCCTCTCTTCTCCATCGGAACCATTGCAAAGACGACATTCGTCAGCAGCGGAAAAAGCAGTCCTGTCCCGGCGGCTTGAAGCGCCCTTCCGGCCAGCAAAAGCCCGAATCCTGGAGCGACGGCCCCCAGAAAGGTTCCCAAGGCAAACAGGATCATGGCCGACAAAAACAATGCCCGCGTCGTAAACCGCTGTATGAGAAATGCGGTAACCGGTATGAGAACACCGATGACCAGCAAATATCCCGTCGCAAGCCACTGGGCCGTAGCCGGCGTTATCCCGGTGTCCTCCATGATTTTCGGCAGCGCCACATTAAGCAGCGTCTCATTCAGAATCGCCACGAACACGCCGAGAATCATGACCATGATGACGAGCGAGTTGCTCTTGCTGCCGAATGTTCCGGTACCCGTACGATTGTCCCGTTTTTCCATCTTCATCTCCTCTCTTTCTTTACAGGTGAACCCCATTCTATCAGCCGCAGAAGCCGAGGATTTCTCTTCAATTGCGATGTTTGGTCCGGTATGCAAGAAAAAACGGCTTCGCTCACCCAATAGAGGTGGCAAAGCCGTTTTCATTTAAGCAAAGGGATAGGTCCAGAATTTTTCCGTCCCGAACCGGTTTCGAATCTGCTCCGGCGACAATTTTTTGCTGCCTACCAGCTCGGCCGCTTGAAATTGGGAGCGATGCGCCTGGATCGACGCCATTTTTTGCTTCAAATAACCGGAAACATCGTTCAAGACGTCGGGCTCCCCGATGAATTTCTCGCATTCGTGGGAGAACGCGATGCAATGGACAAGCGGTCTTTTCTCTACCGGCAGATTTTGAATCGTGCGGATGACCGCAGCCCCGGTCGCATCATGATCGGGGTGCACGCTGTAGCCCGGGTAGAAAGTAATGACGAGTGACGGGTTCAACTCCTCCAGCAGTGCAGAAATAGCACCGTCCAGCACCTCGTGCTCCTCGAACTCCACCATCTTATCATGGAATCCGAGCATTCTTAAATCCTGTATGCCGATGGCACGGCAGGATTCCTCAAGTTCTTTTTTTCGTATCGATGGCAGGGTAACGCGGCTTGCAAAGGGAGGGATGCCCATATTTCGGCCCATCTCCCCCAAGGTCAAACAAGCATATGTAACCGTCGCCCCTTGATCCACCAGCTTCGCCAGCGTACCGGATGCGCCGAAGGCTTCATCATCAGGGTGCGGAAGAACGACCAACACGCGATTTTCCATTTTCTCTCTCCTCTCCTTTACGTCAAAAAGGCTCCGGACTAAGCTGCAGCGCCACAACCAGTTTTCCCTGCGAGTCATGTCCGGCCATGATCAGCCGTACCGTTTCGGACTGTTCATAATGGGTCAAGCCTTCGGCATAAACCCAGCCCAGCTCTGTTTTCAAACCGACGCGGTAAGGACCGGTTCCCGATATTTTTCCGTTGGTATAACGAATCACGGCATTGGTAATAAAATTGGCGGCTGGATGCTTGGAGCTGTCAAAATGGGCGGCATAAGCCCCCGTCGTCAGTTCAAGATGTATATAAAGCTCTTGATTCTCCAGCTTGTTCAGCATTTGTTGCACTTCTGATAGATTGATTGGCTCCATGTTTCCCCTCCGCTTTGCAAACTTAAAGTAATATTAGTTCACGCTAATATGATTATTTTAGCATACTTGTGCCTTTTCCGGATAATCAAACAAGCAGAAGCCTTGCCGATTCGTGACAGGGCTTCTGCTTGTTTTAAAATCAGGATAACCTTATTGCACCGCTTTAATACCAGTCCTAGAAAAAGCAGGAAAACGAACTGATTCTCCTCAAGTCAACCCCGAAATAAAACCAGAACCGGCCGAACCACCTAAATCCGGATACCGAGGTGCGTCCGACAAATACCGGGTAAAACCAGAAATTGTCCCCGTTCGTCAGCCATACGTACGTATACCGGAACAGACAGCCCGAGATCGCACCGGGATCAACGGCCAATAATGACGGCGACTGTTGAGGCGTGAACTGCGGCGGAGGCGAAGCAGGAAACTGGCCCTGTGGCCCCTGAGGGCCTATAGGGCCAAAGGGACCTTGCGGCCCAAACGGACCCGGACCTTGACCCGGACCTCCTGGCGGAAAGAACCCTCCGGGTCCCGATGGTGTTAACGGTTGAAAACCCATTCCCAAACACTCCTTATTCAGTAGGCTAACACACAATATGCCGTAAAGCCTGTTTGTGTCTGGGCGGGAGCCCTTACGGGCCAAAAAAATATGGGTGTTTAACCAGTCGGGCCCATCCTGATTTCGGAAGCGGACATTATTTTTTAGGAAGATTCAATTGCCAGGAAACCCCGTACTTATCCGAAACCCAGGCGAATTTTTCGCTCATGGGCAGCGGAGACAGCGGCATGAGGATCTGTCCGTTGTCCGACAAGGCGCCGTATACTCTCTCGATTTCTTCATCGGTATCGCAGTTTACGTACAGCGACATGGCGGGCGTGAACGTGAAATCGTGTTTAACATTGCTGTCGATGCACATGAACTCTTGTCCTTTCAACGAAAATACGGCATGCATCACGCTGCCCTCGGTTCCCGGTTCTCCGGGCCCGTAGCGCAGTATGTTGACGACCTCGGATTGATCGAACAAAGACGTGTACAGATTCATCGCTTCTTCGGCCTGCCCGTCGAACATTAAAAACGTCGTGATTTTTTGCATGATGATCTCCTCCATAAATGAATTGACGGTGCATCACGCTTCCTCCCATTTTTCCTTGAAAAAACGGATGTAAATGCGGGTTACGACAATCTTGATAATCATATAAACCGGAATGATGACAATGATGCCGATGATGCCGAACAAGTCTCCGCCCGCGAAAACCAGGATAATGGTCATGAGCGGATGGATGTCCAACTGCTTTCCGAAAATATAGGGTCCGATCAGGTTGTCCTGAATTTGCTGGGCAACCAGGATGACCACCAGGGACCAGATGGCCACCGACGGAGACTCTACAAGACCGATAATCACGATCGGCACGGAAGATAGAATGGCCCCCACGAACGGAATAAAGTTCATGATCACCGCGATGATCGTAAGCAGCAGGGCATAAGGCAGCCCGATGATGAGAAATCCGACGTACATGAGGACGCCGAGCGCCAGGTTCACCAGAACTCTTCCGATGATAAAACCGCTGACGGCTTTATCGATGTCATTCATCGTTTCGGTGCCTTCCTCACGGAATCGTTTCGGCAGGAAACTGACGATTTTTTGCCCAAACTTGCTCCCTTCCTTCAGCATGTAGAACAAGAAGATCGGGAAGGTAAACAGAATGAGCGCAAAATTGGAAAAGAACGAAAACAGGCTCGTCAAATAATTGGAGAGAAATACAAAGCCTTGTTGCAAATATTCCGTGATCTGCGTAAATAAGCTTTTGTCCCCGGGGAGCAGATCGGACAGGAACGGGTTGTTTTCCAGCAGCTCCAGCTGCTTCCCCAATGCGATAAACAGGTTTGGAGCATTCTGCGTCAGGGCTTCTACCTGCGTGTTCAACGAGGGCCATACTCCCCAGACGAACCCCGTGATCACGACGGCAATGACTGCGTAAATGAGCAGTATGGCCAGCGAACGGTTCAGCTTATGCCTTTCCAGCAGATCAACAAGCGGCCTGAGCAGGTAATAGAAAAATGCGGCCATCAGGACCGGTACGATGATCAGTACATTGAATAATGAAAGCACCGGTTTGAAAATGAAATCCACCAGCGAGCCCAGGTAAATAATAACGAGCACTAAAATGATTCCGATACAAACTTTATAAAACTTGTTCATGAACTCAGCGCGGCCCCCAAAACATTGATTTGATTCCCCATTTTTTTGTACTAGAACATTATAGCAGAACATGCCCCCCCATCCCTAATTTTTGAATTAACAGAGCCGCAACTTACAATGAATTTACCATACCGCCGGCCTTTGCATTTCTTACGGATTGCCGTCGAAGCCGAGGTTTACCCATGGTCATCGGAATCATAGACGGATAGTATGGATTTGGCCTGTTGTATTATCTTTTCCCGCAGTTCCCCTGGCTCCACGACTTTGACGAATGGACCAAGCCCGAGCAAAATGTCGCAGGCCGATTCGAGCGTATGAAACTCCACCTCGGCCTGCATCCATTCATTCTCCGTTGTGTCGGCATGTGTGATCTTCATATAGCGCTGCTGTTTTATTCTCGAATATACGTTTTTATTAAAACGAAGTTTCGCGGGATAACGCGGAAGATTGGCCTTGAACCGTTGGGTGGATTGTTCCCAATACATCGCAAGATCAAAAGGCTCCGGCCTGTGGAAGGATTCTTCCAGCAGCCGGGCTTCCGCCACCTTCGAAATGCGGTACGTCCGTACTTCTCCTTCGCATGCCGCGGCTAAATACCAGATGCCTCCTTTGGCTACCAAACCGAGAGGCTCGACGATGCGTTCGATCGTCTCCTCTTCTTTGCGGTACAGCATATGCATTTTCTTTTCCCGCCAGACCGCGTCCTGTATCAGAGGCAGATGCGGCAGTTTTTCATGGGACTGATGCCAGCCTGCCCCATCCACATGGATACGTTCGCGGACCATTTCGGCGTCTTTGGAATAGCCGGAGGGGAATGCGGCGAGCAGCTTCTCCAATGCCTGGTGGAACACTTGTTGAAGGCCCAAATCTTTGATGACGGTTGTGGGATGCGCCAGAAGAAGAGTTTGCATTTCTTCGGCTTTCATCCCGGTCAGATTCGTCCGGTAATCCTCCGGCAGCAGCCACCCTCCATTCGCCCCCCGTTCCGAGTAAACCGGGACTCCTGCCATGCTCAGAGCCTCCATATCCCGGTGTATCGTGCGTTCGGATGTTTCCAACTTATCCGCCAGCTCCCGGCTTGTCATCCGGCCGTAATTCTGCAATAGAAGTACAATGGTGATCAGTCTGTCCGCCCGCATATCCATCCTCCTTGCCTTTTTTCAAACAACCCGCTCTTGAATATAGGGTAACCTTTATTAGCTCCAGTCCTCAACGGACCAGATTCGGGTAACCAAGTCTTCATAAAACTCAGGCTCGTGCGAAACCAACAATACAGTCCCTTTATATTGGGCCAGTGCCTGTTTCAAAGACTCCTTGGCATGAACGTCCAGATGATTCGTCGGTTCGTCCAAAACCAATACGTTGGCGGGGGTCAGCATCAGCTTGCTCAGCCGTACCTTGGCTTGTTCGCCGCCGCTAAGCGTGGATATCGGCTGCCGGATATGCTTCTCGGTAAGTCCGGCGCTGGCGAGCGTCTGCCTGATTTCCTTCTGCGTCAAATCCGGACGAAACGACCACACATGCTCCAGCGGAGTTTCGTCCGGAGGCGACTGTTCCTGGGCAAAATAGGCCGTTTTCACGCGATCGCCGGCTTTTATAAGACCGCTTAAAGGCGGCGATACGCCCAACAGCGTTTTGAGCAGGGTCGATTTTCCGATTCCGTTTTGACCGGTAACGGCAATTTTCTCGCCCCGCTTCACCAGAAGATCGACCGGACCGAATAGAACCTTGGAATAACCGACGCGAACTTGACTTGCCTCCATGATTTTATTCACCGGCTCCGCGTGAACGGAAAAAGCAAAACGCGGCTTGGGAGCGGTTCGATGGAGTTCGATGCTTTCCATCCTTTCCAGCGCTTTTTCCCTGCTTTTGGCCTGTTTGGCCTTCCTGTTCCGGTTTTTCTGAATAAAGCTTTCCAGCCGGGATATTTCCTTCTGCTGCCGTACATAAGCATCTTGAACGAATTGCCGGTTTTGTTCGTACTGTTCTCTGAAGGCGGCATAGTTGCCGGTATATCGTTTAACAACTTGATTCTCCAGATGCAGGATGGTTCCGGCCACATCATTCATAAAAACTTCGTCATGCGATATGACGAGAAATGCGTGTTCGTACTGTTTCAGATAACCGGTCAACCACGCAATATGACGGTCATCCAGAAAATTGGTCGGCTCATCCAACAGCAGGATCTCGGGTCTCTTTAAAAGCAGCTTTCCGAGCAGGAGTTTGGTTCGCTGCCCTCCGCTCAACTGGCTCACGTCCCGATCCAAACCGATGTCCGCTAAGCCCAGACCGGCTGCAACCTCCTGGATTCGCATGTCCAGCTGATAGAAGCCGCCGATGTCCAGAGCGGCCTGGCAGTCCGCGTATAATGACAACAGCCGATCAAGATCCTGATCGCCCGAGCCCATCCGGTCCGCGAGATCGTTCATTTCGCGCTCCTTGTCGTATAAATCCCGGAAGACATCGCGCAGCGCCTCCAAAATGCTCGTGCCGGGCTGCAAATGCTGATGCTGCTCCAAAAATCCGGCCTTGATGCCGGGATGCCACCGGACGGAACCGGAGTCCGGCAGGATTTCCCCTGTCAATATGCGGAGCAGAGTCGATTTCCCTGCCCCGTTATTTCCGACTAAAGCGGCATGTTCGCCTTTAAGTAGCCGGAATTCAAGTCCCCGAAACAGCTGTTTATCTCCAAAAGAATGGTTTAGCTGTTCTACGTGTATGATGCTCATCCTCATTCTCTCCTTCGGTTTATATATTGGCAACCAACCGGGAGAGCAATAGGCAAGAACGTTATTCAATTCTTCATTATGGATCCGGCAAAACATACAGGCAATAAAAAAACGGGTAGGTGAATGCACACCTTACCCGTTATCCACGCTCATCGGCATGGTTATCATAAGGAGGAATCACGTTCTTTATCTACTGTTCATCGGTTGGAATAGCTAAAAATGGGCAGACTTCTCCCGTTTATCCCAAATGCCGAATTAAAACAGTAGATAAAAGAACATATCCATCCTCCTTCATCATCGTTATGACACAGCTGAATGCTGCTAAATTAGAGTATATCCCCCTCATTTGGAAAAAGTCAATATATTTCCAACAACTTAGAGAAGTCTGCCTATGAAATACAGGCTCTCAACGGGGGCATCATCCCAACTGCCGTTCAAAATGGCTTGGACATCGTTCAACGTATCCTGAAGGCTGACAGACTCCCCTTTCTTTCCGGTATAAGGTTCGGCTACGGTAAAGGGCTGTGTTAGATATGCCTCCAAACGCTCTCCCCGGTGGTAGGTCTCTACCTCCGAGCCTGGAATGCCCGCAATTCCTTTTACATTCACGAGGGCGCGAAGCTCTCGATAACGGCGCAGCAGCTTCTGTGCTCTCTGTTGAACCGATAAATGATTTTGATCCAGATGGGCGCCTTCAAGCACGGACGAAGTCGAATACAGCGGGTTTAAAGCCGGGAACATCCGTCTGGCCGTAAGATCCGCATCAAAGTACCACAATGTTTCCAGCGGACCATAAGGCATATCTTCATCCATCACATTTCCTTTTAAGTCCACCAGGAAGGTCGTCACGTGAAGAATGCCTTCATTCTGCAGGCGTTCTTGCAGCTCATAGATCTTTCCGGTAAGCACATGCTCGCGGTCGACGGCTAAAACGATCTTTTGGTCCGGATTCGCCCTCGTTATGATGCCGTAAGCCTCTTCCATGGAATGGGCAACCTGTTCTACGTCATCGAGCATATCCTGAAGCTCCGGGTAATTCCCGTTCGGCTTGATCATCATGGTCAAAAAACCGTTCAATTTGAAATGGTGAAACAGTTCACCGAGAATAACCAGCTGTCCCATGCCTGGACGGGCAACCAGACCGACCGTCCCTCCCATGGCTAAAGGAGCAAATAAATCAAGCGTCTTTATCTTCGTTTCAATCATTTCGATTGCCTCCCCTCGAATGATCAGTTCGTCAAGACTGCACTTGGCCAGCGACGCTAACGCCGCGATCGTGCGGACTTCCGCCCGGCCAACGGGTATTTTTCCGGTACAAAGATTGGACACGGTGGCCGGCCGAAGTCCAACGGAACGGGCAGCCGTCGTCAGATTCGGAACCCTCTGTCTTAGTAGTGAAACATTTAATTTTAGCTGATCCATAGCGTATCCCTGCCTTTAAGGTCTTTAATCGTTTTCATGGTGAACCCACTTCGCATTAACCTAAATATCACTCCTCCTTTCTATTCGGATTAGGTTTAAGCCGGGCTGGATTATGAATTTCCATGTTGTTACTTTATAAAGTAATATAAATTACTTTATAAGTCAATATACAATTTACCTTTGAAAGTATTTATTTTTGTCCTCAAGAGAAAAACAAACGTTTGATTACAGCACAAATAAACCATCGACAACCTATCGATGGTTTACTTTAGGCAAAAATATAGGCTAGACGTTGGCACTAAACGCTAGATGACGTTTGATTATTCCCCGGTTTCCGCAAATTTGCGGATCCGTTCCCCGATTTGATCCCTTACTGTTTGGAACACTTCCCACTTTTCTTCTTCCGACCCCTTAGCTTTGGCCGGATCATCGAAGCCCCAGTGCTCCCGGCGCACATGAGGAGGGGTCATGGGGCAGCGGTCCGCGGCATCTCCGCACAAAGTAACGACCAGATCCGCCTGGCTTAACAATCCCGTGTCAATGATATCCGAGGTTTGGTGCGAAATATCAATGCCGGCCTCGTTCATTGCCTTTACCGCGTTAGGGTTCAAGCCATGAGCCTCAATCCCGGCGCTGTAAACGTTCCATTCCTCCGACAAATGCTTTTTGGCCCACCCCTCAGCCATTTGGCTGCGGCAGGAGTTTCCTGTGCATAAGAAATAAATCGTTTTTTTATTCATTTCGGTTTCTCTCCCTCTTCATTCCCGATTTAAATGATCAACAGCCATAGATAAAGGCCGATCAGCGTAATGGCCAAGGTTGGGATCGTCAAGATCAGACCAGTTTTAAAGTAGATGCCCCAACGGATCTTCACGCCTTTCCCGGATAGTACGTGCAGCCATAACAAGGTAGCCAACGATCCGATCGGCGTGATTTTCGGTCCGAGATCGGAGCCGATCACGTTCGCGTAGATGAGCGCTTCTTTTACGGCGGCTGTCGTGTGGGTTGCGTCAATGGCAAGCGCATCGATCATCACGGTCGGCATGTTGTTCATCACGGAAGACAGAATCGCGGCGATAAAGCCCATGCCGAGGGTCGCGGCCATCAAACCTTGGTCGGCCACGGTTTGGATAACGTCTGCAAGCACATCCGTGAGCCCTGCATTACGCAGGCCGTACACGACGACGTACATGCCGATGGAGAAGAACACGATGGCCCACGGCGCCCCCTTGATCACCTCCGCGGTTTGCACGGCCGGGCTCCTTTTGGCCATCAAAAGGAAAAAAACAGCAATAACGCCCGCTACCAAGGAAACCGGAATATTGAAAAACTCGCTTACAAAGTATCCTGCAAGCAATACGGCAAGAACAAGCCAGGATAAACGGAACATCTTATGATCGCGAATCGCGCTATCCGGATGCTTGACCTGTTTACCGTCAAACCGTTTTGGAATACTTCGGCGGAAGAACAAATACAGAACCAGAATGCTTGCCGCCAAAGAAAACAGGTTGGGAATCATCATATGGCCCGCATATTCCATAAACGTAATTCCGAAAAAATCTGCGGATACGATATTAACCAAATTGCTGACCACAAGCGGAAGCGATGTGGTGTCCGCAATAAATCCGCTTGCCATGATGAACGGCAGCACTTTTTTCTCGTCAAAATCGAGTGCCCGTACCATCGCCAGGACGATCGGCGTTAAAATCAATGCCGCCCCGTCATTGGCGAACAAAGCAGCGACAATCGCTCCAAGCAGGGTGACAAAAATAAACATCCGGACTCCGCTGCCCCTTGCGGCTAATGCCATATGCAGCGCCGCCCACTCAAAAAAACCGATCCTGTCCAGAATAAGCGAGATCAAGATAATCGCTATAAATGCAAGCGTTGCGTTCCAGACAATCAACGTGACATCCCATACATCGGTAAAATCCACGACCCCCACGAGCAAAGCCAGTACGGCACCGCCGCAAGCAGACCAACCGATGGATAAATTTCTGGGCTGCCATATCACAAGGATCAGTGTAATCACAAATATCAAACCTGCCATAATCACGGAAACCAATGCGCTGCCCTCCCACTATCGGATTGTATTCATTTCTTGTACGAAACCCATTATATAATCATCCGATTATATATTCAATGAAATTTACCCTGGTTAAAATGAACCTTGTGAGGAAATTGCCGGATCCGTCCGACAGAAGCCAAGCGGGGGATACCGGTATGGTCATAGGTGTCGACATGGCACCGATATGCTCTCCCGTGCCCGCAGAAAGGGAAAAAGGAAGTTTTACCAATACCGAATTCCGCTTGGAGCCTCTATCGATCGATACATCGTCTCGGCCATCATCCAGGCCGTCAAGTCTTAACTATAAATAACAGCCCCGCCTCTGACCAAGCAGAGCGGGGCTGTTCATTTTATTTGACGCTGACTGTGATCGAAACGGTTTTTGAACCGAACTTGGCTTTGATGCGGGCAGTGCCCTTGGCAACCGCTTCGATTTTTCCTTCCGTTACTTTGGCAACGGAAGGTTTACTGCTGGTCCACAGCACGTTGCTAGTGACGCTGTTCGTCTTTCCTGTGTCATACTCTGCTGTCAGCGATACGGTTTTCACCGCGCCTGGCGCCAGAGTTATTTTTTTCTCGCTTGGGATCAGCTTCGTCAGTTTCGGCACGACTTTGACCTGCACACTGGCTTCTTTCCCTTGATAGGAGCCCGTTATGGTTGCGCTGCCCTCGGCAACGGCTTTCACGGAAGATCTAGACGTGGTGGCAACCGACGGATTGGATGAAACCCAGTTCATCTTAGATGACAAATTTATCGTTTTGCCATTGGCAAAATAACCGGTAACTTTAATGGACTTGCTCTTCTTGAGGTTAAGCTCGACGGATTCCGGCTCAACCTTGATTTTTACAATCTCCTGCTCGACAGTGACCGGAATTTTGAGCGATTGATTCAAATAAGTTCCTTTTAAAACCGCGGAACCTTTAACCAATCCCCTGATGCTGCCGTCCTTGACAACAGCCGTTGTTCCGGTCATCGACCATTCAACGGTGGATACTTTTTCTTCGCTCCCATTCTCAAGAACAGCCGTTACTTCCGGCAGGGTAGCCGATTTTCCGGTAATCAGCTGATACTCTTCGACGGAAGGCATCAAAACCAGCACTTTATCGCGAACGGACACCGTGATTCCGGCTACTTTCTTTGAACCGATCGTCCCTGTCAGCACGGCATTCCCTTCGGCTACGGCCTTGACTTTCCCGTCATCGACTACAGCAACCTTCTCGTTATCGGTTGTCCACTGAACCGACTTGCTGAAATCCTGAGTTTCATTGTCCAGCAAAGTGCCGGTAACTTTTGGCGTTGATTTGCTCTCGCCTTTGACCAACTCCAGTTTGTCGACATCGGTTTTGAAAGCAGTAACCGTTGGATGCACCGTGACACGGAATTCCTTGCT
Source organism: Paenibacillus sp. DMB20 (assembly GCF_000987955.1). Taxonomy (GTDB): domain Bacteria; phylum Bacillota; class Bacilli; order Paenibacillales; family Paenibacillaceae; genus Paenibacillus_AQ. The sequence goes on along the minus strand of NZ_LAZU01000036.1, from coordinate 160,903 downwards.
GATTCCGCGATAGGAAACCTTGACGCTCGACGTGCCCGTGGCTCTTGCTTTGATCGTTCCGTTATCAACGGTTACCGAAAGAGGGTTGGACGAAGTCCATTCGGCCGTTATCGGAACGGATTCCTCCGGCAAGTTACGCACGGTTGCCTCGACCTTCACTTCATCCTGCAGGAACATGACCGGATTTTTTATAAACTCTTGATTGCTCAAAATCAGCGCTTCGTACGGATTACGTACATAAACGTCGATCGTTGCCTTCGATCCGAGATATGTAGCCGTGATGGTTGCTTTGCCCAATGCTACAGGCTCCAGCTTGCCGTCAACGATCTTGGCCACCGAGGTGTCGGAGGATTTGAGCTCTGCCGAAGCGGTAACATCCGTGCCCTGGCCGACCTCTGAATCCGACGTTTTGGCATAAACCGTAAGCTGAACCGGACTATCGCCGACGAGCATTTCCTGAACATCGCCCGGAGCGATCGAAAGCTTGGTATAAGGGGATACGACTTTGATTTTGTACGAATCTTTGAGTCCCTTATACGTTGCCGTAATGGTAGCCTCGCCTTTGCCTATCAGTTTCAGTTTGCCTTTATCCACCGTGGCTACGCCTTCGTTGGAAGAACTCCATTCGGCAGCCGTCGTCACGTCGTTGGTGGAATCGGCCAGCGCCTTTACTTCGATGCCTTCCGTTCCAAGCTTGTACTCGACCTCTTTAGGCTGATTGATTTTGAACTCTTCCGCAGCATACTTCGAAACGACTTTAATCGTGGTCACGGAAGTTTTGTATTTGGCGGTGATCGTAACCGTACCTTGATCAAGAGGAGTTAGCAGGCCTCCGTCTACCTTGACGATTTTGCTGCTGGAGGAAGTCCAGCTGGCTTCATTGGTTACGTCCTTCTTCGTTGTGGATCCTTCGAATGCCGCCAATACGCGAAGTTGTTTCGTCGTCTCGGCTACGGTTAGTTGAATCTCGCTCTCGCTCGTGTCGAAACCGATGGATGTCAGATCTCCGCTAGCGGCAAAGACCGATGCGGGAAACACCATTGCCAGCATAAGCACGACGGCAAGAAAAAACTTGCCCGTTTTCCTGTTCACGATCATTCATTTCTCTCCTTTGCTCTCCACATTTCATGTTATTTACCAGTACTATACCAGTTTATCGACATTTATCACGCAGAATGTTACCTTTTCACTAAAGTTAGGAAAATAGAACCAAATTAAATGGAGATAATTGTATATTTACAGACCAATATTTTACTTATACTGCTAGCATTTCTCTCGTGTTTTATTCTCATTTTCTGAAAATCTCTTTTTTTATGACTTTAGGCCTACAAAATAAAATGCTGCCAGCCGATATAACGTTTGTTAGTTGTTATTTGACACCGTACATAAAAGGAGACTCCGTATGTTGATGAAACGAATCGCCGCTTTACTTGCCGCAGCCATGCTTGCACTCGTTACCCCCCTCTCTGCCGCTTCCCCTGGCAAAATGGCCGCCTATGTCGACCAGAACAGCCAATCCTTCATACCTGTCGGTTCTTTGAAAAGTTACGAGGGGGTATCCGTAAAGGTTGTTCCAGCCGAGAAGAAAATCGAAATTTCCAAAAACGAGACCCATTTGACGATGTATGTCGGCCGGAAGACAGCCTTGGTTAACGGAAAAAACACTTCCCTGAAAGCCGCCCCCTTCCGCGATAACGGCACGGTATACGTCCCGCTTCCGTTCGTCAGCCGGCACTTAAATCTCGCCCTCGCGTGGCAGAAAGACTCGTCTTCCGTGGATATGACGCTGGATGAAAAGTCGCTTTCGCTTCCGGTACAGAGCGGTAAAATAATTCCCGCATCCGAAAAAGCCATCGTTACCGCACGTAAAACCTTTAAGGTAGGCTCCCGCTCGATGAGCGCGCAAACCGTGACCATCTCGCTTTTGCATCCCAAGGTCGAGCTGGACGTCGCCATGGCAGGCAACAAAGCAGGGAACGTGGAAGACTTGAAAAGCCTGGCCAAATGGAACCACGCCGTCGTTGCCATCAACGGTACTTTTTTTGACGCTTATTCGAAAGGCTCCTATAAAGCCCCGTACGGTTACGTGTTTGGGGGAGGACAGATGCTCAAGGACAGTCCCGGCGACCGGCGTACCGTGTTCACCTTTGATCAGAACCATTTGGCACGGCTGATTCCCGGATTGGATTTCAAGGGGCATTATTCGAAGGATCAGGTTAAAGGCGCTGTTCAAGCCGGACCGCGGCTGCTCGTGGACGGGAAGATATCCCTTAACGTCACGAAGGAAGGGTTCAAAGATCCCAAAATCCTTACGGGCGGAGGCGCACGCAGCGCTTTGGGCATAACCAGAGACCATAAACTCATTCTGCTAACCACGGGCGGCGCCACGATTCCGCAGCTGGCCGAAATGATGAAACAGGCCGGCGCTTACCAGGCCATGAACCTGGACGGCGGGGCCTCCAGCGGACTGTATTGCAACGGGGCATACCTTACCTCGCCCGGCCGCAAGATCAGCAATGCCATTATTGTCAAGTTGAAATAAAGCCCGGCTTTCCACGCTGGCGCGCTTTGCTTATAAGGTGAGGACTTCAACGCTGGCATGTATCATTAGCAGCATAACAAAGAAGGGACTGTCCGCCGAATGAACCACACCCGATTGTTTGTCATGCCTAACAATTGGGTGTAGTTTAATGCCGCTGGACAGCCCCTTATTTTTTACAGGATCACGTTTGGATAACCAACAAGTGCTTTTCCCGGTTTACGATTAAGAAGATGCATCGAAATAATTATTTTGAACGGGCCTTCAGCTCGTCCATCGTCGTTTGAATGATAATCTCCAAGCCTTTGAGCATCGTTTCGTAACTTAACGTCGGCAGGGACGGCTTGCCGGCCGCCATCTCCGTTGATGCCGGAAAGTGCACAAATCCACCGATGGCGTTCGGCTTGCTGGTACGGATTTCATCGAGAAGCGCGTACATGGTGTTGTTGCAAATGAAGGTTCCGGCGGTGTAGGAAATCGATGCGGGAATTCCGCTGGCCGTCATACGGTTCACCATGTCACGTACCGGCAGGCTGGAGAACAGTCCGTCCGGACCACCCGGACGGATCGGCTCGTCTTGGGGTCTGCGGCCTTTATTGTCGGGATATGGCGCATCCGGAGCAATATCCTTGATATTCACGGCGATCTTTTCCGGCGTAATGGCGGTTCGCCCGGCCGCCACGCCGCATGCGATGACGGCATCGGGTTCAAATGACCGGATTTCTTCCAGCAATATTTCGGCGCATTCATCAAAATGAACCGGAAGGAGTTTCGTTTTTATTTCCGCTCCCTCCATGGGAACCTGGACGATATCCTTTATAAGCTGTTCCGTCGGGTTGATGCTGCTGCCTCCGAAGGGCACGAAGCCCGAAATCAATATTTTCATGGTTTCTCCTCCTTATAACGTTAACGCTATCAATATGTACGTAAACGACACTAACAACGTAAGTATGAAGTCATCCTTATGAAAGCGCGTGGTGACTGACTCAGGAATGGCTCATTCCCGTTAATGATCTTTTCGGCGAATCGGTTCAATCGTTATTCCTTCATGCTGCAGCCGAGTCCGCAGCTCGCTTGCAAAGGATACGGCAAAATCCCCATCCCCATGTATGCACACCGTATCGGCCTGAATCGGCAGGCTGCCCCCTGACAAAGTCATGACCTTCCCTTCCCTCACCATACGGAGAACCTGATCGACAGCTTGCCCAAGGTCCGAGATCACTGCACCCGGCATTCGTCTTGGCGTCAGGGTCCCGTCATCCTGATACGTTCGGTCCGCAAACACCTCCGCCGCCGTTTGAAGACCTGCTGCTTTCCCTGCGCGGATCAGCTCGCTGCCGGCCAGCCCGTACAGGATAAGATTACGGTCGAATTGCTGAACAGCTTTAACGATTGCGTCCGCAAGAGGCCTTTGCGCCGACGCCATATTATAAAGGGCTCCATGCGGCTTCACATGATGAAGCGTTCCGCCTTCCTGCCTGATAAAGGCATCAAGGGCACCGATCTGATAGGTAACCATATCGCAGGCTTCGGTTGGCGAAACGTCCATGTTGCGCCTGCCGAAGCCTGCGATATCCGGCAGGCCTGGATGCGCCCCGATCGCTGCTCCGGCCTTCAATGCCTCTCGAACCGTCTTCCTCATGACCGAAGGATCGCCCGCATGGAATCCGCAGGCTATGTTCACGGACGTAACATGGGCAAGGATCTCCTCATCCCTTCCCAACCGGTAAACCCCGAAGCTCTCCCCCAAATCGCAATTCAAATCCACCTTAAGCATGAAAATCCTCCTTTAGCCTGAATCGGATCATGGTTTTCAGGCCGCTGATTTTTCGGTTCCAATCGAGATAAGCGGCTTCCGCCTGCGCCAGCGTAACCGATCGGAAAGTGACGGATGCGCCTGGAGGAATCTGGGCGATGACCGGGATATCGATGGAAGTTACTTGCGCAATTTTGGGATAACCGCCGTGGGTTTGCCGATCCGCCATCAGGATGATCGGCTGTCCATCGGCGGGGACCTGAACCGTACCGAGCGAAACAGCTTCGGAGATGTACTCCCGTTCAGAGCGCAGACGTAATTTCGGGCCGATTAAACGGTAACCCATACGGTCCGATTGCGGACCTACCTTATACGTTTGGCTGAAGAACAAAGCCCGGCTATCCTCATCAAAATTATGATACTGATTTCCGTAGATCGCGCGAATAACCGGAGACTCATCATATTCGGGAAAGAGGGACGGCGGAATGGACCAGTTTACCGCAAAAAAAGACCCACTCCCCTTCCAAGTGTTTTTCCGGGGCGGATTCAAGGCGCTCTTCCCGATAGAAATTTCATCTCCGGCCGCAAGCGCCCTCCCCTTCATTCCGCCGATCCCTGCCCGCATATAGGTACTACGGCTGTTTAATACGACGGGGACATCCATTCCCCCGGCTGCCGCCAAATAAGACCTGAAACCCGAAACCGGCTTCTGAAAAGACAGCATGCTCCCGGAGCGAACGTATACAGGACGCCACATCGGCACGGGCATTCCCGAAATGACCGGACCCAAATTCCCCCCGGTCAGGGCAATCCACATATCCTGCTCAAACCTGGCGGAGAAGCCGGACCAGGTTATCTCTATCGCGGCTTCCGCTTCATCATTTCCGGTCAGCCAGTTTGCGGCGCGGTGCGCGAAGGCGTCCATCGCTCCCGATACGATAACCCCGAGCTTGCCGTATCCGGGTCTCCCCAAATCCTGAATCGTGGACAATATTCCCGGCTTTAAAATCGTGAGGCTCATAAGACACCTCCCCTAAACATTGAGAACTCGGCCTCGGTGATGGGGCGAAAGCGGATGTAATGCCCGCCTTGAACCAGAACCGGTGGCGAGCCTCCGGCCGAAACAAGGTTAAGGGCGTGCGGCCGATAATCTGCCAGCCTCCCGGCGTTTCGATCGGATATATCCCGGTCTGGTTCCCCGCGATGCCCACCGATCCCGGCGGGACTTTAAGCCTCGGCGTTTGCTTCCTCGGCGCCGCAATGGAATCCGGCATTCCCCCGATATAGGGGAACCCTGGCGCAAACCCCAGCGCGTACACCAGGTACGGGCTTTCCGAGTGAAGGCGGATGACTTCTTCCTCCGTCAATCCGTTAAAGGAAGCCACGTATCCCAGATCGGGACCGTACTCGCCGCCGTAACAGACCGGAATATCGATCACCTCGGGACTTCCCGGGTCAACTTGATGAAGCATGACCAGCCTTTCCTGAAGCAGCGAGCAAACATAATCGTGTATCGTATTGAAATCCTCCGTTTTTTCCACCTTAGCAAGGTCATAATGGACGCTGAGGGTTGTGTAAGAGGGGATACATTCGATAAAACCCTGAAAAGGCCGGCTTTCAATCAACCGGACCGCGGCATAGACCCGCCGGTGCGCCTTATCGCTGATTTCCGCGCCCATCCGGATGATTACCGCGGAATCTCCCAACGGCCGAATCTCAAAAAGTTGGCCTGACATGTCTGTCGCCCCTCCTTCTGCGCAGCGATAAATTCGCTTGGATGTTTATTTCCATGATATCAGACCGAAGGCGGTTTAGAGTGAAAAATATACCGGGCCGCAGCGTGATTCCAATCGGACTATTTCATATTAAAAAGCCGAACCCAAGCAGAAACGCCCGTCTTCATAAGACGAGCGCTTTCCACGAGAAATAGGCTTTTGTATTATTGAATGCTATGCAATTGTTCACTTATGCGTCGATGGATGCCGGCGTTTGCGGCAATGATTCCGGATGTTCCCCAGCCAAACCGCTCACCCGAAACGTCGGTTACGACTCCGCCTGCTTCTTTTACCAATAAAGAACCCGCCATCCAGTTATATAACTCAGAGCCGTATTCATAATAGCCATCTACCCTCCCGCAAGCCGCATAGGCGAGCTGAAGCGAGACCGATCCCAGCATTCTTACGGCAAAAGCTTTCGGCAGGACTTGCGAGAGCGCGTTTAAAGTAAGCCGTGTTTGCTCCGTATCTTTACCCGGAAAAGACGGCGGCGTTGTGGCCAGGATCGTATCGCTTAATTTTTTTCTTTTGTGCAACCTGAATGCGGCTCCCGTTCAAAAAGGCCCCTTGACCGGCAACGGCATGAAACAATTCCCGATGTACCGGATCATATACAAAAGCCAGTACGGGCTCCCCGTCGCGAATTAGACATAAATGAATGGCGTAAGATGAAATTCCTTGTAGAATCTGCACCGCCCCATCAATCGCGTCGCATATCCAATACTCCCCCTGGTACTCTGACTCATTCTGGTTTGAACATCAAACTCGGATTCGGACCATGGAATATGCGGATATTTTTCCGCCAAAGCATTCCTGATATGACCCCCGGCCCAATCGTTGGATTCTTTGAATTGTTTGAATAAACCTTCCGCGGTCGAAGCCCGCTCCTCCCGTTTCGAGATCCGGCATAATCGCTCCCCTACCTCTTTAAGCATTTCCTCGCAAAAACGTATATTAATTGAAGTCATTGTATCATCCGCCTTTCAATGTTATTTTGCAGTAATCGATTTTTTTACAAAAAACTAATCAGCCATTTTGACCGGATGCAGCGCTTTGTTATGCCGGACGCGGCCATGCAGGTAAAAAATCAGAATAAAAGTAACGATCGCAAGGGACAGGCTGCAGAGCAGCGACCAGTTAAACGAAGTGAGATGAGATTCGATCCATGAAGGGGAAGGATTTCTTTTTTCCTGCAACGTTATGGAAGAAAAATATACCGTACCGATTAAGGCCACGCCGAATACATTGGCAATCTGCATAAAGGTACTCAAGATGCCGGAAGCCGAACCCGCAAAATTGCTGCGTACCCCGGATAGTATGGTTCCCATTAACGGAGCACCCACTAACCCCTGTCCCAAACCAAGTAAGAGGAACGGCACCACGAGCTGCCCCCAATGGATTTGTTCCCCGGAAGAATAAGTAACGGCAAGAACGGCGATGTATCCCATCGTTAATATGAAAGCCCCCCATTTTAGAACTGCTTCATTATTCCTTCTGGACCACTTGGGAGCGATTAAGCAAGCCATGAAGAATGCGCCGCCGATAGGGGAGAACGCAAGGGCCGAATCCATGGCGGAAAGCGACAACCCATCTTGCAAGGTCAAGGAAACAATTAGGAAAAAGCCGCCGTTTCCTATTTGATACGCTAGAATCGTAAATATCCCGGAACGAAACGAACGCTCCTTGAAAATTTCAACCGGGATTAGAGGGGTTTGCTTACTCCGGTTCAAGCCCTTCTCCTGAAATAAGAAGATAAAAAACAAAAGCAGCGAGCCTGCAAAACTGATGTATACCCATAACGGCCATCCGGATTCCCTTCCCGTAACCAGCGGGTATGTTAGCAGAATCATGCTGCATGTCAGCAGAATCGCGCCGATCCAGTCCATTCCCTTTTCACCCTTTGAACGCATCTCCGGAATCAAAGGAATAATGAGGAGCACCGCCAATAAGCCGATCGGGATGTTAATCAGAAAGACCGATCGCCATCCCAATCCCCACGCGTTCCAATGGATTAACATGCCTCCGATCATTTGCCCGGCAATTAACCCCAGACCGCTTACGGCGCCATATAAACCAATGGCTTTCCCCCTCTCTTCGGGAGGGAAGATCACTTGGATAATGCGAAGTGTTTTTGAATACTACTATTGTTTTGCCAAAAAAAACGGAAATACAGTCGATCAACGAAGTATTTCCATATAGGGTTCTATGATTTTTTTATAATGCTCTCCATACTTCTCATCCAGCTCGCCGGAAAAATCCCGTTCGATTTGCTCCATGACAAGATCGTGATAGAAGCCGTTCTTCAACAGTTCGATGATAGCGGGGTGGTCGGTCTCAAGCGCGGAAAGCTTCAGCCTTCTGCCAAAGCTGCCGATCATCGCGGATCGGGAATCGCAGAGAATGGAAAATTTTCTGGATTCGACATCCTTCCACTCATCGCTCCGTTTATGCGTCAGGACATTTTTCAGACGGCTGTGGCTGTCTCCAATCGTAATCAGCGTCACCGCTGCTCCTCTTCTCTCCGCTTCCAATAAAGACTCCTCGAACCAGTGAACGTCTTCCGCCCAGATGTCAACTATGACGCTCTGATCGGCATTGGACACCAATCGGCGAATCGCCGCTTCCAGCGCCTTGTCGCCCTGCCAGTTATAAAATGAACTCGTATCTCTTGGCGGCGTATTCAATTCCTCCAGCAGAATCTGGGCGCTTTGTTCGAAATCCGATTTCAACAGGCGGACCAGCTGGTCAATCGGAACGGCATTGTACAGAACGGGATTGGCCTCAATCACGCGGCACATGCCCTTATCCGCCAAGGATCTCAGGGCCGCATAAACGTTGGTGCGCGATACGGATACTCTTTTGGCAATTTCATACCCCGACAGATTAGCTTCCCCGTGCAGCGTTAAATAACACCTGGCCTCCAAATCCGACATGCCGATTTTGCGAAGCTGTTCAATCAAGTGTTTCCCCTCCCTTCAGAATCATTTTTAAAAGTAGTATGCTCAAATACTACTTCGATCAAAAGGAAAAGTCAACCCCTCTTTACTCCCGGTTGGGTCCATGGCTTTATTTGGCGTCGTGGAATATAACTCCAAGAGTATACCGGCTTCCCGTCAACAGTGTGCTTACCCCATGTTTCATCGTCGTCCGGTAATACCCGCGTGTCCCCTGAACAGGCCGGTATTGCGTAGGGAAAATAAGCCCCTCCCCTTGTTCGAGCGTAATGGCATGGCCTCTGCTCTGTGCCCGCGGACGCTGCTCCACCAGCAGAAATTCACCGCCGGTATAGTCGGTCCCCCGTTGATTCAACGCAATAACGACCTGAAACGGAAAGTAGACCTCTCCGTACAAATCCTGATGCAAGCAGTTATAGCCGCCCTCTTCATATTTCAGGATTAAAGGCGTTGGTTTGAACTGTCCCCTGCCGTGGCAGATTTCCAAAAACTCCTGCAAGCCGGCCGGATAGGAAGCCTCAAGCCCGAGCCTTTCGAACCAACGGTTCGCTGCCAGAGCCAGCCCTGGATATAAACCTTCTCTCAGCTGCTGCAGGGTCTCCGGGAGCGGAACGTCAAAATATTTGTACTCTCCTTCGCCAAACCGGTACCGGGCCATATCAATCGTATTACGATACTGTATATCGTCCCGGTAGCCTTCAATCAGTTCCGTGCATTCCCCCTTTTCCAGCAGAGCGTTTAGCTTCGCGAATCCCTGTTGGTCCAAGTCCTCATAAACGTTCTCCCAGTCGATGCGGGAAAGCCGATCCTGAATTCCAAGATGGGGTTCAGGCATGCGCAATGCCTCCTCCGTTAATCGACAACGTTACATTGGCGCCCTCGAGTTCCAACAGACTGCTTTTCATGGCAAGTCCTCCCCTGTAACCGGTAAGGGTTCCGTTCTTCCCGATCACCCGGTGGCATGGCGTGACGATGAGCAATGGATTGGCCCCGATCGCTGCCCCGACGGCCCGCACGGAGGCCGGTTTTTGAATGGCATGGGCGATTTCCGAGTAGGTTGCCGTATGGCCGTACGGTATCGCCTCAAGGGCATGCCAAACCTCTTTTTGAAAAGGAGTTCCGCGATCATCCTTGGGCATTGCAAACTCCTTGCGTTTACCCTGCAGATATTCCATGACTTCATCCGCATACGGACGAAGCATAGTGTCATCCCTCCAGATAGAGATTCTAGGAAAACGGACGCCAGCCCATGCCTCGAGCTCTGCCAAGCCTTGGCCGCTCGATCCTACAAAACACAGGCCCGCTGAAGTTGCGGCAATCAGAATATTCCACGGTCCTGTTTCAGTTTGCGTCCAATAGAGGTTTTCAGCCTGATCGGTTGTACGGATAGTTTTCATCTCATTGTACCTCCCCGTTTGATGATATTTTGTAAATTTCTTGTCTCTCATTTAAAGTCTTCAACCGTCCCGAAAAGTTGCGGTTTCCATTCTGCTTGTTGGCCTGTCTGTACTCCTTGGGCGTATAACCGGTCTTTTTCTTGAACAGAGTTATAAAATAAGGGACATTGGACATTCCGACATTAAGCGAAATGTCCGACACGGACTGATCCGTATGGATCAGGTCAAACACCGCCCGTTCCATTCTGATCTGCTGAAGATATTCAACGGGACTTAATCCCGCTACGCGTTTAAAGGTTCGCTGCAAATGATAAGGACTGCCATGGCAAATCTCCGCCAAGTGTTCCAGGGTTATCGCCTGGTCATAATGACTGTCGAGGTAGCTTCGGATCTGTTCCACCCATTCCCTGTCCGGCAACCGTTCCCCGGTAGGCTTACATCGTTTGCAAGGCCGGAAATGGGCGGAAAGCGCCTGCTCGGCATTGTCGAAAATACGCACATTGGATTTATTCGGCGGCTTGGATTTGCAGGACGGCCTGCAAAATATCCTTGTCGTTTTTACCGCATAAATAAACTTCTCGTCGTAACCTGAATCGTTGCTTACAATGGCTTTCCACTGCTCATCCGTCAAATTGCCCTCCGGCCGCCCTTCTTGAAAGTCGCGCTCCATTTCTTGTTCACCTCCACCACCAGTATAACCCCGCAAAGGCACGTATGTACGGATTTTGGAATGGAAAAGCAAGATTTTGAAATTTTTCGAATTTCAATTGTGATACAACTAAGATAAGAACGGACAACCGATGTTGGAGGTTAATCACGATGAATGAAACATGGACATGGCAGGAGCCCGAAAAACAAATCAAGCTTTCCCTGCCCCTGGAATTCAGCTTTTCGCAAAATTTGAACTATTTGGCGGACGCCGCCGGCGAATGTCTGTACCGAATACAGGACAACGCCCTCTATAAAGCTCTTCCGATCGGAGAACAAATTTACGTCGCCAAAATATGCGAGGCCCCCGAATCCCCGGGTATGCTTGTGATTTCATTCCTGGGCGGGACCTATCCGGAGCAGCCGTCCGAACGGGAAGCCGTGGCAAGTTACGTCCGGGACTGGTTTGACCTGAATGCCGATTTGGGTGCATTTTATGAAATGGCTGGACGCGACCCACTGCTCAAAGCAACGGTGGACGCCTTTTACGGGCTCCGCAGCATGGGGATTCCGGATTTGTTCGAAGCGATCTGTTGGGGAATCCTCGGGCAGCAGATTAATTTAAGCTTTGCGTTCACGCTCAAAAGGCGGCTCGTTGAAGCCTACGGCAAAAACGTAACATTGGAAGGCGAGACATATCATGTGTTTCCGACGCCGGAGACCATTGCCGCCCTATCGGTCCTCGAGATGGAGGAACTAAGAATGACCGTGAAAAAAAGAGAGTACCTGATCGGCGTTGCCAAACTATTAATGGAGGGAGAGCTGTCGAAGGAAGCGCTGCTGCAGATGGGAGATCATCAAAAGATCGAAAAAAAACTGGTCGGCATCCGCGGGATCGGACCCTGGACCGCAAATTATGTATTAATGCGCTGCCTGCGCATTCCGACGGCGTTTCCGATCGACGACGTCGGTCTGCAAAATGCGGTAAAGCATGCTCTCGGCTTGGAACAAAAACCGACCAGACAGGAACTGCTTAAACTTGCGGCCGGCTGGAAAAACTGGGAGTCTTACGCTACGTTTTACCTGTGGAGACTGCTGTATTAGAAGGATGACCAAAGGAAGATTCCTCGACAAAGGCGTGCTTTCCCTTTTTTGCATAATATTCCGGCGTTTAACGGAAACTAGGGATGCTGATCGTTACTAAAGGAGGTGTCCATATGAGCAAATCCCATTCCAACGAACCAACGAAATCCGAAGTGTATAGAACCAAACTGAACAGAATGCCTGTACCGGGCGAAGGCCTGGACAACACGGAATTTTCGGCTGAAGAAGCGGCCGAGGTTTTTAAGAACAATCCGTCCGCCGGTAACAATGTTAAGGATCGGGAGTAGTAGGTAGTTATTCCAGATCGTTATACAAAAAGATGGGGGTGCCTCTGAAGGTCCATTAGACCCGGGGCGCCCCTTTGTTCATTCATTCGCTACTTTTCCATCCGATATCTTCAACAAAGAGAAACAAAACCATTCAACTCCTCCTACGGGGGAGTACTTTTTTGGGCGCTCCCATAAACAAGTCAAAAAATTTCACAAACGATTCCGATTCTTTGATCATACACTGTAAAACAGTCACTTTTTCAGATAGGAGGTTCAGCTATGGTCAAATGCCGTTTCGTTTCATGTTTGATCATTTGCATCGCCCTATTTGTAAGCGGTTGCTCAGCGGGTTCGCCAAACCCGGATTCGAAAACGCTTACACTTTGGTATTGGAACCGAAGCCTGGATGACAATCTGATCAAAGCGGTGGAAAAGGAGTTTCCCGGCATCCGGATTCAGGCCCAGAAAATCGGCGGCGATTTTAAATCCAAGCTGAAAACCACGCTCGCCGCGGGAAAAGGCGGTCCGGATATCGTTGCTTTCAACGACTGGGTTGCAGAGCTGTTTACAAGCTCGGACCGGTTCTACGATCTGTATGAGCTTGGCGCGAAGGAGATCGAGAAGGACTATCTCGATTGGAAGTGGCAGCTTGGCGTAACCCCCGAAGGCAAAATGATCGCGATGCCGATCGACACCGGACCTACCGCGCTGTTCTACCGGGCCGACCTGTTCGAACAAGCCGGCCTGCCCAGCGATCCCGAAGAGGTTCACCGCCAGCTCGCAACCTGGGAGGATTACTTGAATGCCGGGATAAAGCTGAATGAGGCTTTCGGCGGCAAGGTTAAGCTCACGGATAACATTACCAACGTTTACAATCAGGTCAACTCGCAATCCGGGCACATTTATTTCAGCAAAGACGGCAGCTTCATCGGCGAGGATACTTCCTCCTCCATGAAAACCGCATGGAATACCGCCGTAAAAGCGTCGCACATGGAATTGCTGGCCAACGCCGGCAGTTTCTCGTCGGAGTGGAACGCAGCGATGAACAACGGAAGAATCGCTTCCTTTGTCGGAGCGGTATGGGCGAAGGAGATCCTTATGGACGCCGCGCCGGATACGGCAGGCAAATGGCGGGTAACGAGGGCGCCCGGGGGCGACGGCAATAACGGAGGGTCTTTCCTGGCCATCATGAAGACAAGTCGTTATCCCGAGGAATCCTTCGAAGTCATGAAATGGCTGCTCAATCCGGAAAACCAGGCCAAATCTTACGAAACCATCAATCTGTTTCCATCGGCATCCGGCGCTTTGGAGTCCCCTGCCATGCTGCGGAAGGACCCTTTTTTCGGCAATCAGCCGACAGGCGAAATTTTCACGGCATCCGCCCGGCATGTTAAATCGGCCTATTTTGGCGGAAAATTTGCCAATCTGAACGGGATTGCGGGCCGTCAGCTCCAGTCCGTGGCCCTTGAGGGCAAAGACCCGGATACGGCCTGGGAAGACGCGATCAAGCGCATAAAGAGAGAGCTGCTGCGTTGAACCTTTTTGGCCCGTCAAATAAAGGATAACTCTGGAGGTGAATTCCTTGGAGAAACGAAAAGGCTTGGCTGCCGCGATGTGGAAACACCGGAAAGAATACCTGGCGATATCGCCTTTTTATATTCTGTTTGCCGTCTTTGGCTTGTTTCCGATCGCTTTCTCCATGTACCTTTCTTTCCAAAAATGGGACGGCATCGGCGAAATGACGTTCAACGGACTGAACAACTACCGATTCATGCTCACCGATCCCGAATTCTGGAAAGCGGTAGGCAACACCTTGGTCATCTGGATTTACTCCACGATCCCCATGCTATTTTCCGCACTGGTTATCGCTTTTTTGCTGAACGCGTCTTTCGTCAGATTCCGGACCTTTTTCCGCATCGGCTACTTTCTCCCGAATGTCACGTCGCTCGTAGCCGTCGCGATCGTATTCGGCACGTTGTTCTCGAACAATTACGGCCTGTTGAATTACGTTCTGAACCTGATCGGCCTGGAATCGGTCGAATGGCTGAACAAAACCTGGGGCATCCAGCTGGCCGTTTCCGTCATGGTCATCTGGCGCTGGGTCGGATATAACGCCATCATCTATCTCGCGGGTCTGCAGAGCATACCGACGGTATTGTATGAAGCCGCCAAAATCGATGGCGCTACCGGAATCCAGGCCTTTTTCCGGATCACCATCCCTAATCTGAAACCGATCATTTTGTTTACCGTGATCACCTCGACGATCGGCGGCATGCAGGTGTTTACGGAACCCCAGGTGCTCGTCGGCAATGACGGCGGCGTCGGCGGGGGCGGAATGACCATCGTTCTTTATTTGTACCGTGAAGCCTTCGTCAACAACTACTTCGGATACGGATCCGCCGTCGGCTGGGGAATGTTCGTGCTGATTGCCCTTTTCTCGCTTTTCAATTGGAGAATGGTCCAGGGCAAGGGTTCAAATGAATCATGACGGGAGGGGAACATAGCGTGAAAGGTAAATCTCTTCTGCTGCATTTGGGGCTGTCTGCGGGTCTTATGGTGTCGATCTTCCCCTTCTACTGGCTTCTGGTCATGTCCACGCGGACCACAGCGGACATTTACAGCTTCCCGCCCAAAATGTGGTTTGGCCCGCATCTATTCGATAACATCGCCGGAGTGCTGGACAGCATTGATTTTTTCGGCGCGTTCTTGAATACCCTATTTGTCGCTTCTGCCTGTACCCTGCTGGTGCTGTTCTTCGATTCGCTTGCCGGGTTTACGTTCGCCAAGTTCAGCTTCCCTGGAAAAAGATGGATGTTCATCGTGCTCCTGGCCACCATGATGGCGCCTGCCCAGCTGTCGCTGGTCCCTTCTTTTGTGATCATGGCCGCTTTTGGTTGGGTCGGCACCTTCAAAGCGCTGATCATCCCGGGGATGGCGAACGCGTTCGGCATTTTCTGGATCCGGCAGTACGCGGAAGAATCGGTTCCTTCGGAGTTGCTGGATGCCGGGAGAATCGACGGCTGCGGATTTTTCCGCCTTTACTGGAATGTGGCGCTGCCGATTCTTCGTCCGGCCCTCTCTTTCCTTGCCGCCTTTACGTTCATCGGGGTGTGGAACGATTACCTGTGGCCGCTGATCATCTTGACCGATGAAAACAAATTCACGCTCCAGATCGCCCTTTCTTCTTTAAACGGGATTTACACGACGGATTATGCCATGGTCATTGCCGGCACGCTGATGGCGGTCATTCCGCTCATCGTCCTTTTTCTCTTCATCAGCAAGCAATTCATATCCGACATCGCGGCAGGCGCGATCAAAAGCTAAAAGCTAGGGTGCTCCGGTTACCAACAGGCAGGCAGCACCCTTTTTTCGTTCGAACCCTTGGCTAATGTATAAGACCGCAGCACTTCTTGAATTTTTTTCCGCTTCCGCAGAAACACTCTTCATTTCTTCCCGGCAACGGGAGGCCCGACAACTTATACCGTTCCAGCTGTTCCTCCCTCAGGCGGTCCGCAATCTTTTTCATGCCCGGGTAAGCATGGCGGTAGAATTCCTGGTAGCTTTCGCAAAAATAATCCTTTTGACTTCGGTCATTGACATCCAGCCAGTTCCGGTTGCGCGGACATCCCCCATGGCAAAACGCAATAAATTCGCATGCCCGGCATGCTTCGTTCACGGCCGGCTTCATCGCGAGGAAGGATTCGTATACCGGATGCTCAAGCAGCTTGTCGAGACCGCTCTCCCCTATGTTCCCTAGTTTGTGCCCCTCATCCATGAAAAAGTCGCAAGGGTACGCATCGCCGTTCGACTCCAGCATCATCATTTTCGGACAGCTCTTGCGATGTACGCAAAGCTCCGGTTCGTGGTTCATCAAGACCGCAAGCATATTATCGAAGATTCGCACGGAAAAGTCGGGCCGGCCATCGTTGTACCATAGATCAAATACGCGGCAGAGAAAGTTTCCATACTGCTGGGGCGTAATGCGAAACCGTCCCGGCAATCCGGATGTCCGGGAATTGAAATCCATGCACGGAATGAACTGAACAAACCCGAATCGATGTTCGCGGTAAAACGAAACAAGCTCTTCCGGTTTGGTTACGTTATCCTCATGGATCACCGACAAAATATTAAAATCAACACCGGCCTCGGTTAAATGCCGGATTCCCCGCATGACCAGATCAAAGCTTCCTTTGCCGGATCCCGTTACGCGGTGGGCGTCATGAATCGTCTTGGGTCCGTCCAGGCTGACGCCGACGAGGAAATTGTAAGTTCGGAAAAACTTCGCCCAGCTCTCGTCGATTAACGTTCCGTTCGTTTGAAGGGCGTTTCCGATGGAGGTATAGGGTGGGGCATAACTCGCTTGAAAAGACACGGCTTGTTCAAAAAACGGAAGCCCCGCCAGCAGCGGCTCCCCTCCCTGCCAGGCAAAAGAGGCGGAGCCGTTCGTCTTTTTCATATACTCTTGGATAAAACGCTCCAAAACCTCAGGCTCCATCGTTCGTGCCGGCTGATGTATCTTTCCCCCGCAGGTGCTGTAATAGCAGTAATCGCAAGCCAGATTACAGTCTTCGGATACGGTTTTCAGCATGACGCCAAAGCCTTTCTGTCCAGGGGATGTTTGTCCGCAGGTGCTCATGGTTAGTCCTTCTTCCTTATGATCGTTGTCTTGAAAATGTTGTTGTTTGTGATATCGGTTGTTATCAACGTTAGAACATCTGCGCCTCTTTCTCCGTGAACAAAGTTACTAGACCTGGAGGAAGTTGAACCATCTCTGGCAGGAACCTAAACCTACTCGCCATATTCATGATAAAATAGGTTCTGTATTGATTTGATTTGCGATGGAGGAACGTACATATGAGCTTTGAGAAAATGTTGGAAAAATATGCGGAGCTTGTGGTTAAAGTGGGCGTTAATGTTCAGCCCGGCCAGGTGCTGCTGGTGCAATCCCCCTTGGAAACCGCCCAGTTCACCCGCCTGGTCGTCGGCAAGGCTTACGAGGCCGGGGCAAAACTCGTCCAGGTCGACTGGGAGGATGAAACGACGACCCGCATCCGCTACGAAAAAGCGCCGGACGATTCATTCGGCTATTATCCGCAGTGGCAGGCCGACACGATGGAACAGCTGGCCGCGGGCGGCGGTGCCCTTCTGCATATCAAGGTGCCTGACCCCGAGCTGTTCCGTGGAATTGACGCCGCTAAAGTATCTACCGCGGTTAAAGCCGCATCCGTGGCCCGGGAGAAGTTTCAGACTTATGTAAGAAACAATAAGATCAGCTGGTCGCTCATCAAGGCCCCTACCAAGGCTTGGGCCGACAAAGTCTTTGCCGACCTCCCGGAAGAACAGCGGATCGACGCGATGTGGGATGCCGTGTTCCGAATGAACCGGGTCGATACAGAAGATCCGGTAGCCGCTTGGCGCGAGCATATCGCGGAATTGAAGAACCGGCAGGAGTTCATGAACCAGAAGCGGTACAAAAGCCTTCGCTACCGCGCACCCGGAACCGATCTGCGGGTCGAAATGCCGGAAGGCACCTCTGGCTTGGGGGTGGCGATTATAACGAGGCGGGCGTCTATTTTGTCGCCAATATGCCGACGGAGGAAATTTATACGATGCCGATGCGGACAGGCGTCAACGGAACCGTCCGCAGCACGCTGCCTTTGAACCTGAACGGCCGGCTCGTGGAAGGCATCACCTTCGCGTTCAAAAACGGCAAAGTGGTGGAATATGACGCCGAATCCGGGCGGGAACATCTGACTTCCCTGCTGGAGACCGATGAAGGAGCTTCGTATCTTGGAGAGATGGCGCTGGTACCATACGGCTCCCCGATATCCTCGCTGAACCGGGTATTTTACAATACGGGCGTCGATGAGAACGCCTCCTGCCATTTCGCGCTCGGCAGCGCCTATCCTGTCAATATCGAAGGCGGGACCAAGCTGTCGAAAGAAGAATTGCTCGCCAAAGGAGCGAATGTCAGCCTGACCCATGTCGACTTCATGATCGGCTCGGCCGAGCTGGAAATCGACGGCGAGCTTCCGGATGGAACCGTGGAGCCGGTATTCCGCGGCGGAAAATGGGCTTGACGAGGTAAAGCACGGCTAACCTGCCAGCCATATATGACATTTTAATGTAGAGGGTGTTTCCAAAGTGGAGTGATTCTGCTGAGGAATCGCCCTCTTGTTTTTTCACAAATGAATTCATCAAATATGACAATAGATGTCATATAAATCCTTGTATACTGAAGTCAATGTAAAGGAGGACTGATATCCATGAAAGCATTGGAAGGGAAAATTGCACTGGTTACCGGCGGAAGCAGAGGCGCCGGCCGCGGAATCGCCATTGAGTTGGGAAAGGCGGGTGCTACCGTGTACGTAACCGGCAGAAGCACACCAGGGAAAACCACCCATGATCGGCCTGAAACGATCGACGAAACCGTTTCCCGAATTGAAGCCTGCGGCGGAAAAGGCATCGCGGTTCGTTGCGATCATACCCAAGACTCGGAGACGCAGGCCCTGATAGATCAAATCCGTTCGGAACAAGGCCGGCTCGATATTCTCGTCAATAATGTATGGGGCGGAAATGAATTGCCGATTGAATATGCCCCCTTTTGGGAACAACCGCTCAAGCATTGGGATCATATGTTTACCTCAGGCGTACGCGCACAATTAGCCATGAACTTTTTTGCGTTGCCCCTAATGCGAGAACATGAACAAGGTGTTATTTTCCACACAACCTTTTGGGATGATCATAAGTATCTAGGAAATTTTTATTATGATCTGGCCAAAAATGCATTGACCCGCATGGCCTATGGATTATCCGTGGAGCTGAAACCGGACAAGATCGCGGTTCTTGCGATATCGCCAGGCTGGATGAGAACCGAATTGGTGCTTAGAAGCCTGAACACGGATGAGGAGCACTGGCAGGAGGTGGATGAGCTAAAAAGAACCGAAAGCCCTTATTATATCGGTCGAGCCATCGCGGCTTTGGCCGGCGATCCCAAGGTCATGGAGAAAAGCGGACAAGTGCTGCTGGTGGGGGATTTGGCAAAAGAGTATCGATTCACGGATATCGATGGCCGGTATATCCCGCCTTTCAAAGCAACTTATACGGATATGCATTAATCCTTCAATACGTACTTTCTCAGAATACAGGCCGCGTTTTGAAGAAGTTTTTCTTGCGAGATAAGGAAGCCGCGTCTCCGAAGCTTATACTTTCTTATCTCTTAAAAAAAGACGCCTCTGGATCATCCTGCGATAAATCCAGAGGCACCCTTATAATCGTGGGAAACGGTTATAGGCATATCGAGCAATCTTGCAAATTGCTAAAGAATTTACCTTGTTATCCGCTGAAGAAGCCGATGGGCTTCCCCAGAATTAGATACTTCAATGGAATCAATCCTTTCGGAAAAAAACGACAACCGTCAACTTTTCGTTCCGTCCACAATGGCTTCAACCGTTTCCCACTTATTTTTTATATACCACTCTCATTCGAGATGAAACGGAAAAATTATAATTCCTATGATTTCTTTAAAACGCCGTCGTGCCTATCACTAACAACATATCGGCCATAAGTCGTTTGCTCCTCTGATGAACGCGGCGGTTAAAAAAATGCCTGCGTTCTGCAGGCATTTTTTGTTTATGGCATAGGAATGGATAAACGTATGAACGTCCCTTCTCCCGGTGCCGACTCTATGCTGAACCGTGCGCCGATTCCACGGGCCCGTTCCTCCATGCTGAATAAGCCGACACCCGTCTTCCCTTCTTTTCTTGTAATTCCCGCTCCCCTGTCCATAATGGCGACATCGATCGAATGCTCGTGCTGATGAATGGTAACTTGAGCCTGATCCACGTCGGCATATTTGCCGGCGTTCAATAAAGCCTCCTGTATGATCCGGTAGACCACCGTCTCCTGCTGATGGCTAAGACGCTTGGTCAGATTGGATTGGAAATCCACCGTGATTCCATAATGCTCGGTAAAATTCTCAATGTAGGTTCGGATGGCGGGCACGACGCCAAGATCGTCCAAAATGGATGGCCTCAGCTCCCAGGCGAGTCCGCGCACATCTTCGATGATGTTGGAAACCTCGCGTCGGATCGCGCTCAGCTCTTCGAACCCCGATTCCCGGCTCGATCCGTCTGATTTCCATGCTTCCTCCGAACGTTCCCGCTCGGCGACAAGCAAACGGTCCATGCCGATCAGGAGGGAGAACAGGCTTTGCCCGATTCCGTCATGCAGCTCGCGCGAGAACCGCTTCCGTTCCTCCTCCTGAATTTCCATGACTTTAACCATCATTTGCTTCAATTCTTCCTCAACCGCTTTCAGGCGGGTCACTTCATGCCGAATGGCCAAAAACTGCTCGGGACGGCCGTCTTCGCCAATGAAAGGAACAATCGTCGTATCGACCCAATAGAAGCTTCCGTCTTTGGCTTTATTCCTTATCTCTCCATGCCAGACGGAACCGGACAGGATGGTTTCCCACAGATTTCGCATGAACGATTTATCATGAAAACCCGAGTTGATAATCCGGTGATCCTTGCCCAGAAGCTCGTCGCGGGAGTACTTGGAAATCTTGCAGAATTTATCGTTGACATAAAGAATGCGGCCTTTACGGTCCGTTACCGCCACAATCGAGGATTCATCCAGCGCGATTTTCAGATCGTTCAGCTGCCGGAGCGAATTTTTCACATTTTCCAAAAGAGCCGGCTCCGCATCGATCCCGTCCAGCCGGTTCAAGAGTGACAATACATGCTGACCGATAACTTCGGGGTAATGTGAAGTTTGATCGTTATTCAAATTGAAGCAGCCCCTTTTTCATGGCGTATTTAATCAGATCGGGACGGGTTTTGAGCCCTAACTTCTCCATCAGGTTGCTTTTGTGGGTTTCGACCGTTTTGACGCTGATAACCAGATTCTCCGCGATTTCCTTATTGGAGTAACCCTTGGCCGTCCAGGTCAGGACCTCCTTTTCACGTTCGGACAAAGTGCTGAACTCATCGGCGCTTTCCCCGTTTTTAACCTTTTCTATGTATTGGCCCATCAAGCGCTTGGTGGCCAGCGGCGTTAAATAAGCATTGCCCGCTGCCACGAAGGAGATCGCCGTCAGCAGCTCCTCATGCGGGGCGTTCTTCAAAATATATCCGGAAGCGCCCGCTTGAATCGCGCGGAATAAATACTGCTCATCATCATGCATCGTTAAAATCAAAATAAAAATATCGGGAAGCAGCTTTTTCAATTCTTCGGTAGCCGTCATGCCGTCTTTGCCATGCGGCATGCTCAGATCCATCAATACTACATCCGGCCGCAGCGCTTCGGCTTGGCGAATGGCCTCGTCTCCGTCCGCTGCCTCCCCGACCACTTCAATGTTCTGTTTCTCTCCGAGCAGCAGCTTGAGCCCGGATCGAACGACAGCGTGATCGTCAACTATCAACAGACGTATCATAATTCCCTCCCATATCCGTTCCACAGGTGTGATTGATATCATAATATAAGAAAAAAACAATCCCGGCAATCGCAGATTGTTTTTTCTGAAGAAAGCTGTTATATTTTAGCGTTTTCATAAATTCGGGCGGCTGCGTCCTCCAAAAGCTCCAGATCGTGCTTCGTATAAGGTAAAGACGTTCTTCGTCCGATCAGGATGACTCCCCTTGCTTCTCCGTCTGCTCCACGCAAGGGAACCGCGACTGCAACCAATAAATGTTCGGCAACCATTATAATATCCGGAATGCCCGGTTGTTCGTCCGGTTTATATGTTCGGTGAATCGTCCGGCCAATTCGAACGGCTTCACCGGCCATCCCCTGTCCCGGGCGGTCGACCATATGGCGATACCGTTGGTTCGTATTGCCCGATGCTGCAACCCACCGGATTTGACGGGTATCTTTATCATATAAAGCGGTAGCACAAAAGTCGCTGTCCGTACTCCCGCGAAGCATTGCCAGACGGCTTTCCCACTCCGTATTTTCGGGATTCATGTGGGTTCCTCCCCTATATACAATGTATCCTTACCTATTGTAGACCTTGGAGGTCGGATTGTATCTCAGGGAATTCCCTGAAAATTAAACTCAGGGAGTCGTCACCATTGAGGTACTGAATCACCGAAAGTTTACGGGAAAACCTCTCCGTTTTCTGTGATATACCTCACAAAGCCTGGGGGTATCCCCGCAGAAAAAGTTCAGCGCGCTCCCCGATGTTCAAGGACTCCCGAATTTACTATGATAAATTTAACAAAAGCGAAAGCGGGAGGCTAATATCATGGCCATGACAATAGAGCATCAGCAAACCTTTAAAACTTGCGGAAAACATACGGGAAACAATAACGGGAGCGGATCGGACCAAAAGGGAATCGGGCAATATTTAACGAAGGATCAGTTCGAATCCTTGAAAAGCATCATGAATATCAGAAAAATTCCCAAGGGCTCCTGCTTGTTCTGGGAAGGCGATGATGCCGACAAGCTGTATTATATCGTCTCAGGCCAGGTAAAACTCCTAAAGTCAAACGAGGACGGCAAAGATCTGATTCTATCGTTTCTTCAAAAAGGTGACCTGATTGCCCAGTTCAACGGCTTTAGCGGCGCCCAATACGGTTACGGCGCTGAAACGGTGACCAATGCAGAACTCGGCGTTATTTTACGAAAGGACCTGGAAGAACTGCTTGTGAACAGCGGGGATATGGCCTTGAAATTCATGTATTGGCTCGGTCTGAACAATCAAATCATCGAGTCGAAACTTCGCGATCTTTTGTTATACGGCAAAACGGGCGCATTGGCGTCGACATTGATCCGGATGAGCAACAGTTATGGGATCCCGGGCATTGACGGCTCGATTCATATTCAGCTTAAACTGACCAACACGGAGCTTGGCGAAATGATCGGATGTACGCGAGAAAGCGTAAACCGTATGCTGGGGGACTGGAAAAACGACGGCACGCTGGATATCGAGCAGGGCAAACTCATCATCCGCCAGATCGAAAATTTGCGCGAATACTGCAGATGCCCTGATTCGCCCCGTTGCCCGGTTCAAGTCTGCCGCCTCTAAAACCTGAATATATTGCACAAAAAGACACCGTCCGAAGACGGCGTCTTTTTTAAGAGATCAGAAAGTATAAACTTCAGAGGTTTGCCATCCTGATCTCGCAAGAAAAACTTCCTGATCTCGCAAGAAAAACTTCCGCTGAATGCGGTTTGTCTTCCGAGAAAGTACGTCGATAGGCGTTTTTCTTAATCTAGAGACCTTATACGAGGAAGTTTAAGCCTTATCCGAATGAAGGCCATGGGAAACCCTGTCTTCCCTTTTATGCTTTAGCCGTTCCGCAATAACATGAGCGGTCCTCTCGCCGTTCGCGATGCAGTCCGGAATCCCTACTCCATAATACGAGCAGCCGGCCAATATGACGTTGGGATAGCCAACCTCCAATTTATGCTCCAATGACTCTACGATCTCGCGATGCTTAAGATGGTAATTCGGCATATTTTCGTGCCATTTGGTCACTTCGGCCGAAACCGGCTCCGCCGTGATTCCGAGGCTTTTCGCAACGTCCTTCAGAGCCACCGACTTCAGCTCTTCATCCGAAAGCTTTGCCAGCCTTCCATATTCCGGATTGGAGCTCTTGTAGAACAGCCGGAGCAGAAGCTTCCGTGCTTTCGACGTATGCTCCCATTTTCGGCTTGTCCATGTGCAGGCGTCGCATGTCAAATCGCTGTCCCGAACCGAAATGAAACCCGTTCCGTCACTCGGCAACCGGGAATCCGGGACATCAAAGCCAAGATAAATGCTGATCATCGATTTGGTATTGAGCTGGTCAAACTCCGCTTCCAGTTCCTTGTCTTTCAGAAGCTCCTGAGCCTGCCTGCTGCTGTTGCTCAGCACGATGTAATCCGCCTCGATGGTTTGCCCATCTCCCATGGTGACGGTATAACGTTCTCCGTTAGACTCGACGGACACCGCCTTGGTTCCCTTGTAAATGTCCGCATCCGTTTTTAGCAGCTCTTCCAGCCGATCGATCAGAACGGACATGCCGTTTTTGAAAGAGATGAACTTTTTGTTTGCAGCGCCCAAATAAAGCTGTTTATTCTCGGACAAGCCTTGAATGATGCTGCCGTATTTGTTTTTGTAATCCAGCAGGTAAGGAAAGGTGGAAGCGATGGTCAAATCGTTCAATTCGCCGGAATAAACGCCGGAAACCACCGGCGCGATTTGCTTCCGGACCAGTTCTTCCCCGAGAAAAGCCTCCAAAAAACGTCCAAGCGAATCATCATGGGTAAACGTTTCGTTTGGGGTATAAAAATCCTTCAGCGCCTCCACTTTTCCCTCGGCGGACACCAACTCGCCCTCCGCCAGGGATTGAAGACCGGTAGGAATGCCGAACACGGCGCCTTCGGGTATTTTTTCAAGCCTTCTTCCGTATAGATGTATGAAGTGCCCGTGGCGTTGTACACGACCTGATCGTTTAAACCCAGCTCTTCCAGCCATGGAGCCACATTGGTTTTACGGGCTACGATGGAATCGGCCCCCGTCTCCATGGTAAATCCGCCTTCGGTCACGGTCCGGATTTTTCCGCCCAGGGTGCCGCTTGCCTCAATCAGCACCAGTTTCGTATCGAGCCGGTGTGCACGGACTTCCTTTTGCAGGTAATACAAGGTTGATAGACCGGTAATGCCTCCTCCAATGACTACGGTTGTTGTCATCATTCATCCACCTCGATCGGTATGTTTCAACATTGAATTTTGTTTTTCGGCTTTAATCCATAACATTCTTTCCAATTTATAAGTATACCATAGGGGAGTGACCCCAGACTCCGCTCTCTCCCTTCAATTATGTGAACATCCTTCATAATCCGTCGTCATGTTTAACACGGGAATAAAGAAAAGGCTCCGCGAAGCCTTCGCGGAGCCCTTAGATCGTGGGAAGCGGTTATATTCTATTCTAAAGCGATCTCTAGATCGCTGAAGCGTTTAGCCGGAACCATTCGATTCAGGACCGAATCCGTTCCTCATTGGTGTCCATGGGTATCAACAACCTTTCGGTAATGACGATCCGTCAGTTATCCGTCTGATGATGATAGGGTTCCACTTCCCACTTGTTATAAGAAAAACGTCTATCGACGTACTTTCTCGGAAGACAGACCGCATTTAGCGGAAGTTTTTCTTGCGAGATAAGGATGACAATCCTCTGAAGTTTATACTTTCTTATCTCTTAAATTTACCCGTACCGGGCCGATTGAAACAGGATAACGGAGAACCTGATGATTTTTACGTTAAATCGGCGACCAATCCGTAGGGAACGATGTATAAATCATTCCTTGGTCAGTACTTCCAGCAGGCCGGCCGGCAGCTTGAACTGGTGATTGCTGATCTGGATGCTCTTAAGCTCCTCCAGCAACGATTCGTCCTGCTGAGCGTCTTTGATCACCTTGATCTCGCGATGGAGTCGCTCCATTTGGTGGTCCAAAGCATTGGCGGTATCCGCGGCCGCTTTCAATTCATGAAGGAGCCGTTCCGGCACGAACTGATTGTATTTGTAGAAAATTTTATGCTCGAGACTTGCCCAGAAGTCCATGGCAATGGTCCGGATCTGAACTTCCACGCACACTTTTTCCACCCGGTCGGACAGGAAAACCGGAACCTCCACCAGCAGGTGCAGGCTTTGATAGCCGTTTGGCTTCGGATTTTTGATGTAGTCCTTTACGTTCAGGATTCTAAGGTCGCTCTGACTAAGAAGCATGTCGCTAACTCTATAAATATCGGAGATGAAGGAGCAAGTGATACGAAGTCCGGCAATATCCTTGATGTGCTCCTCGATCGATTCCAGCGATATTTCCTTGCCCTTCCGGTACAGCTTCTTCAGGATGCTTTCGGGGGATTTCAGGCGCGATTTCGTATGCTCAATGGGACAATAATCATGAAGCGACTGAAACTCTTCTTTTAAAATCTCGATTTTTGTTTCGATTTCATCCAGCGCGAATTTGTATTTCATCATAAACCGTGTAATTTCGGTACGCATAACCTTCAGCTCTTCCAATTGCTGTGTTTTCATGACAAACGTCCTTTCAGTTACTTAGTAAAACGATAAATTTATGAAGTCAGCCATCAACCCTATCTAAATTGTAATCGGTAGAACTTGCAACTGCAAATGGACCGGTGTCCGCATCATCATCCTTTGCCGGATGCCTGCGCTCGGTAACCCGTTATTTGCGGATACGCGATCCCCAGCAAAATGATCAGCACCCCTGCCCACTGCAGCATCGCTAAATGCTCCTGCAGGATGATGACGGATACGATGACGGCCACGGGCAGTTCCCCCGCTCCAAGGATGGTCGCCAGACCCGTGCTGATCTTCGGTGCGCCCAGAGCGAACAGCAACACGGGCAAGACAACCCCGAAAATGCCCAGGATCAGACCGTAAAACCACAAACCATTCGACGGAGTTACCTCGACAAACACTTTGGGCGTGAACAGGACCGTCAGCAAAAGCAGGCCTCCGCATGACATATAGAAACTGCGTGTCACCGAGGGCATTTGGGTCTCCACTCTCCCGCTGAAAAAGACAAACAATGCCATCATCAGCGCGGCGGCGAGTCCCAACAGCGTCCCCTTCCAATTCAGCTGCAGGTGATCCGCTCCGATCACGCCCCCCGCCAAGACCGTCCCGAGAAGCAGGATGGCGACAGAGACAATGGACCGTTTCGACGGCCTCGTCCGGTGGACAATGGCTTCGATGACTACCCCCATCCAGGTAAACTGGAATAAAAGGACAACGGCAATCGAAGCCGGGATGCTTTGCAGCGAGAGGTAGTAAAACACACCGGTTAAACAGGTGCAGCAGCCTACTCCGGCCAGTCGAAAAAATTGCCGCAGCGTGATTTTGACCCTGCCGAACAGGAGCATCAAGGCAAGCAGTATCAACCAACCCGTCCCGATCTGGCTGATCATGACCTCCTGGAACTCAAAACCTTTGCCGTAGGCAACCTTGACGATGGTCGACAAAATGCCGAAGCTGCAGGCGCCCAAAAAAACATACATCGAATTCTTTAACAACTGAAACATGATTCCTCTTCTCCTCCACAAAAAAACCCCGCTTCCTTTTTGTTTTGGATGCCAGAAAACAAAAAAAAGTGGGGTCAAGATTTAAAATATCAAATTACGTTATATTGTAAGTCAAACTAACGGGAAAGTAAACGGTTTGAAACCCGATTGTACGGCTCGGTCATCGGGACCCTGCCGGTCCCTCGATGCACATTCCCTCAAAAAACGGTATCATGGATTAGGATATTTCATGGCATTCCAATGATCATTTTACACAATGAAGAAAAGAGTGAGCGTTATGCGCGAGTTTTCTTTAAACTTGGTACCGGATTCGAAGCAGCAACCGTTATTCGTGCAGATTTACGGTTATTTTAAAGACGAAATCATGCAGGGGAAGCTGTCGGGCGGTGATTTTTTGCCATCCATTCGTTCATGCGCGGCATCTTTGCATGTAAGCAAAAATACGGTCGAGCTTGCCTACCAGCTATTAGTATCGGAAGGTTATGCAATAAGTCTTCCTAAAAAAGGTTATGAGATCATCGGAAGGACAAGCAGCAGCCCATCCTGCAAAGTTCTGTCAGATGCAAAAAACGCGAACGGCGGGTCTGCCGGCATCGATTTTCGCTACGGGAATATCGAGCTTGCCGCGTTTCCTTTTGCCCGATGGAATAAAGTCCGCAATGCCATTATCGCCGACCATCAAAGCAACTATCCGGTGGACGGCGATTCCCAAGGGGAGTACGTTTTAAGGCGCGAACTATCCCGGTTGCTTTTCGAATCGAGGGGGGTGATCTCGACCCCGGAACAAATCATGATCGGGGCAACTCCCCAGCAGCTTGTATCCATGTTATGTCAGCTTCTGGACGCAGCCTCGTACCGCGTTGGAGTTGAGAACCCCGGTTACGACGGAGCGAGAAATACGTTTTTGAACCTTGGTTTTCAAGTCCATCCGATCCCTTTGACCCCGGATGGGGTATCCATGAACATTCTGGAGGCCAGCGGCGCCAATGTTATGTATGTCAGTCCTTCCCAGCAATTCATGAATAAAATGTCCATGTCTCCCGAAAAAAGAAAACAGCTGGTTTCCTGGGTGGATTCAAATCGGTACATTATCGAGGACGACTACGAATGGGAATATAGATACGATGAAGGATATCTGCCTTCGATTCAAAGCATGCGTCCCGAAAAGGTCATCTACCTCGGCCGGATCTCCAGAACGCTGCTGCCCGTGACCAATATCAGTTATATGGTGCTTCCCAATGAGCTGCTGTCACGGTTTTATCGCAACATACCGGAATACGATCAGCCCGTTCCCAGGATCGACCAATTGACTTTTTCGCGGTATTTGTCCGACGGTTACTGGTACAAGCATTTAAAAAAGCAGAGAAATCAATATGAAATGAAACGAAGTTTTTTTAACGAAGCCGTTGCCCGATATATGGGCGAAGTTGCGGATATTCAAAGCAAGGATTCGGGGCTTCACGCATTTCTGACGCTCAGGACGGAGAAAACCGAATCGGAGTTGATCGAACTGGGCTTGCAGCGAGGCGTTAAAGTATACGGAACCGACAGATATTGGGTGAATCGAAACGGCAAGCACCCGACCGTGCTTCTCGGGTACGGGGCTTTAACCATCGATCAAATCCGCCAAGGCATCATTATGCTTGCAGAAGCTTGGGCTTAGCCGGATGCGGCATTTCGGTTGTCCCGCTCACTTTTTCCATTCTGTCCCTACAGCTTTGAACCGGATCCCTTTATGCTTGATTCAGATCATAATGTAAGGTGGGGAATCAATGAATTTTATTTTTGATTTGGATGGGACGATATGTTTCAAGGGACAGCCGATCTCCGCGAATATTCTGGATCTTCTCCTCGAGTTGGAGCGGGCTGGACACAGGGTCGGCTTCGCTTCGGCAAGACCGTGCCGGGATATGATGCCGGTTCTGGATGAACGGTTCAACAACCATCTTCTCATCGGGGCGAACGGGGCCATGACGTATTACCGTGGAGAGCCTCTTGGCTTTACTCCTTTGCCTGCAGCTCTAGCCGAAGAAATCATTCGAGTCCTGAACGACGCCCAAGCCGAATACCTGATTGATGACAAGTGGAATTACGCCCATAATCTGAAAAGCCATCACCCTTTACTGCTCCATGTGGATCCTCTTCAATCGGCCTCCCGGGTCAGCCTGGAACAGATTGAGTCTTTCATCAAGATCGTGGTGCTGTCATGTCCCGACTTTGAACAGTTATCCGAAACCATGAAAGGCTTGGATGTAACGATCCATCATCACTCAACGGAGGGCATTTTGGACATTACTTACAAAGGCGTAAATAAAATGTCCGCTCTGGAGCAATTCGGCCAGTATAGCGAGAAATTTATTTGTTTCGGCAACGACATGAATGATCTTCCGCTGTTCCAAAAAGCGTTTCATTCGGTCCTGATCGGAAATTACGAGCCTTTGCTGCACATTGCTAAAGAGCAAATCATGCTGGATGATCAAATCGAGAAGAACATCGTTTCAAAGCTTCGGGAGCTTCACTCACTGTATGCCTGAGACATGAATGCCGCGGGCACCGTCTGACAGTTTACCCTTGTTCTTCTTTTACCGGGCATAACATCTGTTCCAAAGAATATCGAAAAACGGACAATTGTCCATCCACGTTCGTTGTTTCCGTTTTTAACTGAAAGGTGTTCAGCATTAAACCGTCAATAAAGGAAATGAAGTAGAGCGATATGTGGTCAGCGGGCAAACGGGGCCGGAACTCTCCCCGCTCTACCCCTTTTTCAATAAATCCTTTGATTGTATCTTTCAAATTGTTGTAGCGCTGTTCTAAGAAAGGTACATGATGCTGACGTACATATTTCGAGGTCAGAAAAAACTCGGCTTTGGCCCGAACCAGCGAATCGTTGATCCCTTCTATGCTTTTCCGCTGAACATCCACCCAACGGGTTAACCGATTCCACAGCGGCGAATCGTCATCCGGTTCGAAAAGGAAAATGTCTTCCTGATCGTCAAACTGCAGCACATCGATGAATACGTGATCAATGTGATCAAAATAAGCATACAGCGCGCCTCTGGAGATTCCGGCCTCATCCATAATGTCCTGCATGGTGGTATCCGTGTATCCTTTTCTGACGAACACTCTTCTGGCCGATTGCAGCAGCTCTCTTCTCTTTGCTTGTTTATAGGCCTCGCTTACTCGGGGTGACATTTGATTTAGCTCCTTTTCGTGCACATTCGTTTCATATAAGACATCCATGTCGCTTTTCTTTTGCAAGTATAAACAACTTCGCGGTTCCGATCAAACCGCGAACGCGAGAAAGGTACGGTTACTCGTGGAGATGAGGTAACCGTACCTTTTTTTGTATTATTAAAGCCTGGCGAAGAGGGTGAAGTTCGATAATACAACAACCGGCAACAAACACCGATTTTTTTAACCTGGTTATTCCCAAGGATGTCGGTAAAAATGACCGGTTCACGACACTAACTCCGACTTTCCAGCGCCTCCCTAAGCTTGTCGTATGTCGGCGCGAGTACCCGAAGCGCAGATGCGGCATCCGCATCGTTACCAGTAACCAACGGATACTGCATCGAACCGATCAGCCTTGCCTGCTCCGCCGCAATCCGCGCGGCCCCGGCGTATCCGGCACGTTCTAGGCAGCGCGCGGCGTCCGCTGCACGGCGCGCCCCGACCCGAACCGCAAAGTGAACGAGAAGACCGCGCAGTTCCTGGCCGCAGCCGGACTCGATGAGCCCCGCCAGAGCCTCGGCGGCTTCGCCGTTACCGAGGCTGCCCGGCGGCATGTCGTGGCTGCCGTCCATCGACAGCCACCGGATCGCTGATGGAATCGACGCTTTGATCACGTCCACTTCGGATACTTCCCTGAGCCGTTTGAAGCCGGTCCGCATCGTGAACGGCCCGCCATAGTTGATCGTCTCGGCCCGCCATGCGGTCATGAAATCGTGCAGCGGCAGGGTTGCATAGGGGTAGCCATGCGGGTCATGCATGAGCACAGAGTCGTGATTCAGAGCCAGTACCACGACATAGTGGTCGGATTCGATCGGCCCGGTCATGCCCGGTTGATGCCGCAAATGCCCCATCTCCACCGGACCGATCCATACGGGACCGTCTTGAAGGGATTCTCTGAGGCGCTCAAGAGCGTCTTCGGCATTGCCGCCTCTGAACATCTCCGAGGTCCAGCCCAGCGCCGCCAACGCACCGTCGAAGCCGGCTTCGGGATTCCAGCCGTACGGGTCGAAGAACGGCATCGCGCCCCCGATCAGCTGCATTCCGAACGGGCTGCCTGTAGCGAACTCAATCACTGCCGTGGAAGGCGCAGCTGCGCCAAACATCATCGCAAAGGAATTGGTGTAGCAGTACGGGCCGGAGCCGATATAGGGATAGCCCTGCGTCATCGTTGAATTAATCATCGTCATAGTAAATCTCCTCCTAAAAGAAACGTAGCTAATGGTTTGACTGTCCATAAACCGAGCATTAGTCGCGCATTTTCACGAGCAACGTCTCGAACGATGTGAAAAGATGATGCAGGATTAATTGAGCGCGTTCATGATGTTTCTCAAAATCTCAACCGCCCTGATTTCCTCAGCTTTAATCCGTTCCAAAAGCCGGATCGCCTCCTTGCCGTCTACTTCGTTCGGTGCCCCGCCTTCCGGATAAGGGAAACGTTCGTGCAAACGGTCATAGTCATTGGAAATCCGGCGGTATGCCGCTTCGGCATCTTTGATCAACCCCGTTATTTTCGCATCCCCGTCATGATCTTCCATCCGCCAAAGGTCGGTCAGCTCCTTGAAAAACAAAGCCGCATAATTTCGGGCATCCCGGTAAACGGCTATATTATAGGCATTCCCGTTCGGCTCGATCGCCCCCTTCTCAAAGGAATCCATCCATGCATCATATGCGGCAATTCCCTTCACACTATCTGCAGGAACATTTTTCTCTTTCCCTTCATAATGCTCTATAGTCATGGCCAACGCTTCTTTCAGTTGCTCCCTTAATGTAGTCTCACGGCCGCTGCCAATGCTGAGCACGAATAAATCCTCGCACACGCCGCGCCCCAGATTTTCATAGGATAGCTTATCCTTTCTTCCGCATTCTTCGGTATGGAAAACGCGCTCATGATCATCGTAACCGTAAATGATGCCGAACTCGGGAAAGAAAAGATCCCAGGCCATCACCGGGATTCCACGGTCCAGGGATTGGTGGATCAGGTCGAGCGCCTCGGGAAGAGCCCGATGGATATCCCGTTTTTCCATGGCTTTCACACCCTTTTGCTCCGGCGGAAGCAGGTTGTTGTTCTGCCCGATGTCCGGTTTCATCCCATCCACGAAACTGGCATGGAAGCCGATATGATGAAATCCTTCAACCAGTATTTCCGAAAAATCGTAAGCCGTCGGACCGGCGATATGAACGTTGTCCGGAATGATGTTTATTCGAAAAGCATGGCCTGACAGGCCCATCACCATCGGCATGGATAGAGGCTTATCCGTATATTGAAGCATTTTATACATCGTTTCGGCCGCTGAAGTCCATGTTCTTGCCGCCATTAAAGATTCCTTATAAGTTAATACCGTGCTAGCCATCGTCCCCAAATCCCTTCTCGATTTGATATAAGAGTCAACCGTGAAACGGATCTTTTGCTGAACCACTTTTTTACGGGACCGGGATAACACCTGATACACGTTCGATGGGGAAAGCTGAAAGAGCTTGGAAATTTCCGCAGGCGACAGCTGATCAAAAAAATGGGCTTCGAAGATACGCCGTTCGCGCGGCTTCAAGCATTGAATGATCCCGGTCAAAACCTCCAGGTTTTCCTTTTGGATCAACCGGCTCTCCGGAACATTAACGACTGCGCTCTCTTCATCCCTGTATTTCCGCAGACGGTAAAGTATTTCGTCAAGACGGCTCAAATCGTCCTGCTCATGTTCCTGGGGCGGCATGAAGGAAGAAAGCGTCGTAAACGTCTGTTCCTTCGCAACCGGAGCGCTTTTCATTTTCGTAAACGCCCGGTTACGAACGATCCGGTGAACCCAGGGCAGGAAGCGGTGCTCATCGACCAATTTCCCGAGATGCAAAAATGCGCGCATCAGCGCCTCCTGCACGATATCCTCTGCCAGATAAGCCTCCTGGGTATAGGCTCTGGCATAACCGTACATCTTGGAACGGTGGCGTCTGACGAGCTCGCCGAATGCCTCCCTCTCCCCTGCTTGCGCCAACTTTACCAGCTCGCCGTCTTCAAGCTCATCCCATGCCGTGATCTGTTTCTCTTCCGTCGTGTTCAAACCAAAACCCCGCTTTCAAAAAGTTGACCTGTAGTATAGACTCGGGACGTTTATCATTTCTGACAGAAATCCGTAAAGTTTTCGAAAAAATTTTGAAATCCTATTCATCATGACATAAAAACGCTGCCGCGGCAGCCGTTTGGGAAAGAAAGACGATACAATTGAACAGCTTTATCAATCCGTGCCGCAGCGGAATCATTGGCGGATTCTCCGGTGGACGGAATCACGATGATCCCTTCTGGCGTGTTGGGCGATTGAATGTCAATCCCGCCACCGTATACCATGTTCCTCTCAAACTTGTTCGGCTTAAAAACGAACTTGGCGAGGGGTTCGGCCGTATCCTGTTTCGTGGTCTGAAT
The DNA here is from genome assembly GCF_000987955.1 of Paenibacillus sp. DMB20. Classification (GTDB taxonomy): domain Bacteria; phylum Bacillota; class Bacilli; order Paenibacillales; family Paenibacillaceae; genus Paenibacillus_AQ. The sequence continues at coordinate 126,785 of NZ_LAZU01000036.1, read as the reverse complement.
CGCAATGCCCCCTGAAGGTTTGTAAATGATGTTGCCGCTAATTTGATTATCTTCCGGCAGCAGCACCATCTGATAGCCAGGCCAATGATTTTTATAAAAGAAGCCTAACGATATGTCGGTACCCCGGTTATTCACGAAAACATTGCCCGAGACCAGGCTGTTTTTCACCCAACCATAATGGCCTACATAACCGTAAGGAGATCCGGCCCGGGGCAGGGGCTGAAAGTCGGGCGTTAAATAATCCAGCTGATGGTTCTCATCAAATACATGCTCGCCGGTTGTCAGCCTTAAAGCTCCGTCGGATACTTCCTGAATAAAGTTGCCTTGAACGGTATGATTGTGTCCGCTGATTCGGATTCCTGTGCTCTCCGGATAATCGCCGCCCAGAATGATATTGTTCTCAATCGTATTCGTATTCCCGCTGCGACCCACGATTCCGCCCCGCGACTCGAAAATCGTGTTGTAACGCACCACATTGCGGTTGGATTTAAGCGAAATGATTTCATCGTCGCCGTCCGCATGCTCAAACAGGTTGTATTCGATCGTAAAGAACGCTCCGTCGTCGCCCAACTCGTCATTGCCGCCATATCCCCAGATTCGGAAAGTTTCCATGCCGTTAGGGTTGGTATGCCGGATATTTTTGAAGTAACAATGGTCCACCTTGTTGTATTTCTCGTTCCCGCTTCCGTTATTGCCGATCACCGGCTGCATATGGTTTTTGCCTTCAAAGCGGCTGTTGTCCAACCGGTTATTCGCGCCTTTGAAGAAAACCCAGTAATATTTAACCGACGTATCCCCGGGGTTAAAATCGACCACAGCGGTATTCGTGATTCTGCCGTAATCGCTGTTAAACGTAATGACGGCCTCTTTCCCCGCCGGAGCCCTCCCGTTCGTAAACAGCAGACCGTCCACGATCAGATGCGGCCGGTTCAGGGACAGACCGGATTCCCCGCTTAGAATCACTTTTCCGGGCGTTTCCGCAGCCAGCCTCACGGGACGCTCGGCTGTCGCGTGAGCGGAAAAATCAATATACGTATGATTCCAGATTCCATCCGCCATGATGATGGTGTCCCCGGGCAGCGCTTTTTGAATGGCATCGTTCAGTTCGGATTGGTTAGTTACCCGCATGTTTCCCCTCCCTGAGGGATTTGGCCGTAAATTTCGAACTCATAAACCGATACCCCGCTGCTCGCCGCATCCACGACCAACTTCACGTATCTGGCCTGGATCGGGCTTTCCGGATTGAGCGTCGTGTCCGTATCGGTCGGGCCGGGTGCTTTGGACCCGGATGTTGCGGTCTTCCAGGTCACGGCATCCAGTGAATATTGAATGGAGTAGGAGGTCATCCGGCTCTGATACTCGCGAACGATGAATTGATCCGCCACATGCTCTCGTCCGAGGTCCACCTGCAGCCAATAGGAACCTCCGGAGGTGTCGGCAGCCCATCTGGTAGACGACTGACCGTCCACGGCTTTAGCGGCGCCGTATTTGGGATTGTTTTGATAGACATTGCTGGCCGCAGCCGTCTTGCCCACCGCTAAATTAGTTCGTTCGGCAGCAAGCACCGCATTGTGGCCAATCGTCCATCTATCACCCGCACCCCAAACCATTATCCATGCCAGCACCATAATAGCCGTTTTGATTGGTGCACTCTTGCCGATTCTCATCCTTTCCTCTCCTTACGAACCCTGCGCTTGTCACCCTTTTATCGGTATCACCATGTTCCACGTATGCGTGGCATCGGCGAACCCCTGCTTCCCGTCTGAAACCGCCGCAAACAGATGCGTCGGCACTCCGTCCCGGAATAACAAACATGGTCGTTCCAAACTCCCCATGGTGCGAATGCTCCCGTCATCCCAGGCCACAGTCCTGGAATAAGCCTTTGGGTCCGGGCACAGTTCCCAATGGATACCGTCCGAAGAACGGGCATGAACGCCGCCATGCCGCTCCCCGGTTAAATCCCCGTCCATATCTTTGGCCATCAGCTCGTAACCGTCCCCCGCTTTCCATATAAACGGGTCCTCGATATGGAATTTTCCCGGCGGGAATAAGGGTTCCTGGCTGATCACCCGGTACGGTCCGCTCCAATGGTCGGCGCAAGCCGCTCCTATCGTCATTTCACCATGTACATTGCCCTCATATTGACGGGCCTTGTAAATTAACAGGACCGATCCGTCGTCATGTACGCACGGTGCAGGGTTCGAGGTCAGAAAGCTGTCGAAACGTCCGGGGCGCGTCGGCAGAATCGGCCTGTCGTCACGGGTCCATGGTCCGTATATGCTTGTGGACGTGGCCAACCCGACCCGTTTATTCGAGCGGGAAACGATGCATCGCGGATCTTTAAGCCCATAGCCGTCGCCCGGCACAGGATCCGGCAGCGGGTGCGTTGAACCCGTGTAATATAAAAGATACGTGTTTCCGGACCTCGTGATATGAGGGTTATGGGTCATGCGTCCATCCCAATATTCCGCTCCTCGGGCCGGCAGCACAACTTCCTGAAATTCATATGGTCCTTCCGGCGTTTCCGATACCGCCCGTACGATTTCCGAAGATGACAGCCACCCCGGATGCATGGGCAACCACTTCGGCCAACGTGAGGCAAACATGTGATAACTCCCTTCTTCTCCCCGGATCACCGAGCCGCACCAGACCCAGTAATCCTCCATGCGAAAGCCGCCATTCACCGGCGCAGATAAAAATTCCCCAATCATTACTTTATCCACTCCGATTATTTTTTCGTCAACGCGCCCGGCCCGACATCGCCTGCGGTCAGGGGACGATTTCGATTGGCGTTCCATGGCGCATATTCATCCGCACCAACGTCCGGGATATTTCTCAGTTCGCCGTCCATGTCGTCCGAAGCTGTATAAGGTGAAACCGCTGCGTCAATGGCCGGACTGTTGGCCGACAACCGGAAGAGGCCGTCGTCTTTACAGCGAACCAGCTTCAGCGGCTGCTTCGTCACCGAATCGTTCACGACCGGATTGTTGGAAATCTGAGCTGTACCTTCAACCAGGTTGCCTGCATATACCGGACGCTCATTGGACGGTGCTTGAATAACAGCATTCGTCTCGTTGAACACGGTTCCGGCATTGCTGGAGATCAGGTTGTTGTAGATTTTGGTTCCAACGGGCTGATAGGTTCTACCTCCGAGATTGAAGGTCGTTGTGTTATTGCCTACATCTACAATGGTGTTGTTATAAATTTGAACGTTGTACTGTCTCCAATGACCGCGCAATACCTCCGTTCTCTGATCGGCGGGCAGGTCGTTCAATCGGGCCGACTGTTCATTGCTACCTCCCCAGCGGACGATGGGGTTCTCGCTTCCATCCGGGCCCCCGTCATGCGAGCCACCGTCGAGCCGGATGATTTTATCCGTAAGCCCTTCCATATAGTTGTTGTAAATTTTGTGGTCGTTCCCATAAATCCGGAAGCCGCTGCGCCCCGAGGATTTTCCGTCGCCTATAATGTAGTTTCCGTAAAAGCTGTTACGGTTGCCGTGCCGGGATACAATTCCCCCATAAGAATTGAGGATCGTGTTATAGCGGATGATATTATCGCTGCTCTTTACCGAAATGACTTCGTCCTCTCCGTTAAACCCGTCAAACAAATTGTATTGAACGGTTATATTGCCGGATGAAAGAGAGGTGCTGGAAAGTCCTACACGTATCGCTTCCAAACCGTTCGTCACCCGCGGTCCGATGCCGTGGAAGTAGTTGTATTCGATCATGTCATGCCGGGAAATATATTTTCCACTGTGTCCTTCGCCGTCATTGATTACCACCGCGCCGAAGCCTTTTTTGGGACCGATGTCGTTATACGCAATCCGGTTATGGCTGCCGGTGCCTTCCACGCGAATATAATGCCGATGCGTCCCGTTGTCGGTAACCAGCTTCGGATCTTCAAACGGCGTCGGTCCATTATAAATCTTCCCGTTCGGGTCATAGCTGCTGCCTCCGTATCGGCAGCTGTTCTTTACGTCCAGCAGGCACCACACCTGACCTGAACCGGCCTTGAACGCGTATGGCTGCCCCGTCTCATTCAGGGCAAATGTATTGCCGATGATCGAAACCCGGCTGGAGCTCTGCAATTGAACACCGGGATGAACACCCGTTCGTGCACGGTGGCCTAATCCCCGCTTGATCAGGCTCTCCGTTCCTTTCGCATCGCCGATGCCGTTCCGGAATGCCAGACCGCTTACCTCAATGTAGCTTGAGTTCTCGATATGCATGTAGCTGTTGCCGGTGATGACGGCTTGGCCTGGATTTACCGCCGTAATGCGGATCGGAGAGTTTGCCGTACCCTGCTTATCCTTAACGACAAACGGCCCGTTCTGTTCGTAATTCCCGCTCTTCAGTTCAATGACGGTGCCGGGGGTCACCTGATCTAGCGCCTTTTGAAGCTGTTCCGCCGTGCTTACGGGAACCACTTTCAGGTCGGGATCCGGGACCTTGCCCCCATACAGCTCCACTTCCATGATGGAGTTCCAATTGCCGGAACTTCCGCCGGCATTGTTCCCGTATCCGACAAGCCGTAAATATCTGGACTTCATCGGTTGATCAAGCACGTAGGTCTGCAGGATGCTGTCATCAGGCTTCAGCTGGCGGCTGAACTGTTTCTTCAGAACGACCGTGGGGGAACGGAAATCGGCCGAATTCGACGCCAGAATTTCAAAGCTGGACAGCCTTTCTCTTGCATTCAGGAACGCGATATTGACTGAGGTGACGGTCTGCTCTTTCCCCAAATCAAACTGCAGCCACTGGCCTTGGCCCGAAGCCGACCAACGGCTCAGCTGAGCCTCGGAATCTTCTCCCCAGATCCCGTCCAACACATTGGCCGGGACAAAATTCGTGTTCGGCTGGTAGGTGCTTGCCGTTACCGTGCTTTCGATCCGATCCATGCCGCTCCCTCCAGTCCCGTTTGCATCTCCCATGGCCTCCGAGGACGGTATTGCTACCGAGCCCAGCAGAACCATCAACATCAAACTTAGATAAAAGAGTTTTATCGAACGCTGCCTTAATCCTTTGTTCTTGAACGTGTTCACATTCCCCACCTCTTTTTCGAATATTTATGGTTCACAAATGAATCAAAATACCCGGGTTCTCCAGCCCCGAAGCTTAGCCAGCGCCTCCACGTAATAATAATCGCCATAGATCAGGGACACGCCGACGTTCGTATTTTCCGGTTTATGGCCGGTTCCGCCATGCAGAATCCCGTCGTGCTCCGGCTCGTTGAAAGCCGCGTACTCCGTAGACAGGGCGAAAATAATGCGTTCGGCCGCTTTTTTGTATCCTGCTCCGATTTCCGGCGAGGTCAATGCGGCGAGCTCCAGCAAGCCCGAGGCGGCAATCGCCGCGGCAGAAGTGTCCCGGGGTTCCCCGTCCGGGTTCGGTACGCGGAAATCCCAAGGCGGAACCATACTTTCCGGCAGCGACGCGATAAAATGATTGGCTACGCGTTGGGCGGCAAATAAGTACTTTTCTTGGCCCGTGAACCGGTATGCGTTGGCCATCCCGTATAACGCCCATGCATTTCCCCGCGACCAGCAGGAATCCGGGCCATATCCCTGCCACCCGTTATATCCCTGCAGCTCCCCGCTGGCCGGATCGAATACGGCGACATGGCAGGTCGAGCCGTCGGCTCGGATCATATGCCGCAAAGCCATGTCCGCATGCGCATTCGCAATATGCGAGAACCTGGGGTCCCCTCCCTCGTCCGATGCCCAATGGAGCAAGGACAGGTTCATGAGGCAGTCAATGATGGCCCAGCCCGGCAAGTCCTTATTCCAGGCCCTTATAAATTGTCCTGCTAGATTAAAACGTCCTGCAAGGAAGCCCGCGGCCGCCAGTCCGCGCCTTCTTCCGTCTTGGTCTCCGGTCAGCTTGTATTTCAGCACGGCCGTCGGCAAAAATTGAAACCCGACGTCGTGATGAAACCGGTTCTCCTCCAGGGTCAAGCGCTCCATGCGAATGTCCCAATCCCATGCCGCATCCCGGTATTTCATATCTCCCGTCATTTCATGATAAATCCATAACATGCCCGGCCAAAATCCGGATATCCAGTTATCCAGGGTAATCCCGTCATACTCGCCGGCTTTGGTGGCATGAGGCGCCAGCTCCAATCCCTTGGACAGCATCCGGTCCACTTTCGATTGGGCTTGACTCCACCAGACCTCCAGCTTGGGCTCGGGCTTGGTCACTAGTTTGTCGTTCATAGCTTCCTCCTTATAGGTGTCCGAAATTTGGGCCAACAGCCGTTACCCCTTGATCGCTCCAATTAATGCGCCTTTCACGAAATATTTTTGCAGAAACGGATATACAAGCAGTATCGGCACCGTGGCCACGATAATGGTTGCATGCTTCAGCGTCTCCCCGATGACGGCGACTTCCCCCCCGCTTGCGCCGGATGCCATCGAACTCGCTTCGTTCAGCAGAAGGAGTTCTCTCAAAACCAGCTGAAGCGGATACAAGGAGCGGTCCTGCAAGTAAATCATCGCCTGAAACCAGGCATTCCAATGGCTGACGCCGTAATAAAGCAGCATCACCGCAATGACGGGCATGCATAGCGGCATCATGATGCGGAACAGGATCACGAATTCATTGGCGCCGTCAATCTTGGCCGATTCCTCCAGACTGTCCGGAACCGCCTCAAACGCCGTTCTCATGATGATTAGATTAAAAGCCGATATCGCCTGCGGAATAATGAGCGACCATAAGGTATTCGTAAGTTCAAGACCCTTTACGGTGAAATAAAGGGGGATCAATCCTCCGCTGAAGAACATGGTGAAAACGATAAACAACATAAGCTGCTTGCGGTAACGAAGGCTTTTGCGGGACAGCGCATACGCTCCGAACGCGGTAAGCGTGATATTGATCGCCAATCCGACCGTAACGATGATAAACGTGTTCATATACCCTTGAATGATCATCGGATTGTCAAATACGAGCCTGTAAGCATTCAAGCTGAAATCCAGCGGCTTCCAGAGGACTCCGGAGTGCTGCATGTAAAGCGTCGGATCGCTGAGCGAAGCAAACAGCACATACATTAATGGATACATCGTGCAGATGGTTATCAGGGTCAGCAGCGTGTAGTTAAAAGCGTCAAACAGCTTCTCGCCGAACGACTTTCTCCCGGCTCTCCATTCCATGGTTTAACCTCCTACCATAAGCTGGTTTTGTTCATTCTGCGGCTTAGCCAGTTGGATCCGATAACCAGCGTGAAATTGATCGCAGAGTTGAACAATCCCACCGCCGAGCTGAAGCTGTAATTGAATTCCTGCAGCCCGACGCGGTACACGTAGGAGCTGATCACGTCCGCGGTGTCATAAGTCGACGGATTATACAGAAGGATTATTTTTTCGCTGCCGACATTCATCAGCCTGCCGATCTCCAGAATGAACAGAATCGTAATCGTCGGCATGATCCCCGGCAAAGTCACGCTGAGCATCTGCCTCCAGCGGTTGGCTCCGTCTATTTTTGCGGCTTCATACTGCTCCTGATCGATGCCGGCCAAGGCGGCCAGGTAGATGATCGTCCCCCAGCCGATATTTTGCCAGATGCTGGAAGATACGAATATCGTACGGAAATACTCGGGCTCAAGCAGCAGGGATGCCCGTTCCCGACCGAAAAAAGCCAGGATATCGTTAATCAAACCGTCGCTCATCGTAAATTCCTTGATAATCCCGCAAACGACGACCAGAGAAATAAAATGCGGCATGTACGTGATCGTCTGAACGGTGCGTTTAAACACCGTCTTCCGCACTTCGTTTAACAGCAGGGCCAGAATGATGGGTGCCGGAAAGCCGAACAGCAGCTCGTAAAAGCTGATCAGCAGCGTATTTTTGACGACGCGCCAGAAATGGATGCCGTTAAAGAACGACTCGAAATGCTCCAATCCTGCCCATGGGCTCCCCGTAATGCCAAGTCGCGGGGTGAAATCTTTAAAAGCAATGGACGCGCCGTACATCGGAAAATAATGAAAGACGGTGAAGTACAAAAGTACCGGGATTAACATGACATACAACAAGCGATTTTTGCTGATGTCCTTAAGCAGGCCCCATCTGAGGCGGGTTCCCGATTTTGAAGCGGTTTCCCGAGCTGCTGCAGGCGCCGGAGGCGGAAGCTCAGCCATGCTGTTCTCACTCCTTACTTTACGTCTCAATCTTGATCGTCAAAGGGGAGAGTGGTTCTTCATCACAGCCCCCCTTTGCTTTTCGTTGAATTTATCTCTTGTTATAGCGTTCCATGGCGTTTTGATAAATTTCCACGGCCCGCTCGATGCCAAGCTTTTTGATCTGCTCCACGTAATGGTCATAACTCTCCATCGGCTCTTTGCCGACGATAAACTTAACGAACATTTCCTCTTTGTAGCTGTTCACTTCCGTCATGATCTTGCCAAGCTCCTTGCTCTCTTCCTCGGTCGGGGTAATGAAAGCCGGCAGGATATGCTTCTTGGCATCCGTCTCGCGCCATATTTTCACGGCCTCATCCTGCTCGGGGTACGTGTTCCAGTTCCGCCGCTCATCCGCTTCATAAGGTCCATTCGGCTTCGAATATTGGGAAACCATCTGCTGCAGGCTGTATTTCTCGTTCTTTTTGATCAAATCGGTATATGCCGGCTTCCCGTTTTCCATGGCGTAGCTCTCTCCTTCAATGCCGAAGTTGAAGAGCATCGCGCCCTCGTCGCTGTATGCGTAATCAAGCCACCGCGCTACCAATTCCGGGTTTTTGGCGGCTGTCGTTATCGCTTTGCTCGGGCCGGGATTGTATTTGAAATCGAGCTGTCCCGTAAAAGGGACTTCGCCTTTTTTGAGGGTCGGATAAGGTGTGGCCGCAAGCTTGAACTTCGGATCCTGTTCCTTCATGGCATCCATCCATTTTCCCAAGCCGCCGCTGAGCAGATTCACCGTGGCTCCGGTCTGTCCGGTCAAAATCTTGTTATCCAGCGCTTTCGTATCGGTCAGCGCAAAATCCTTATCGAATAAACCTTCGGCAAACCATTTGCGGAACAAAGACAGAAAATCCTTATACTGCGGATCGATCGGACCGTATTTCACTTTCCCGCTGTCATCGACATAGAACGTATTCGATGTGCGGTAGGCTCCGATAAACGCGTCCCGAATTTCGAAATTCCCGCCGGTGTAAGTAACGCTAAGCGGAGCTTTTGCCCCCTTTTTGTCGCGGAATTCGATCAACGTCTTCTCCCATTCCTCGATGGTAGTCGGGACCGGCAGATTGAGCTCGTCGAGCCAGTCCTTGCGGATCATCGGTCCGCGGAACACAAGACCGGACGGGTTGCGGATCATGGGAAACACGTAGTATTTTCCGCTGTCGGTCTTAACCATCTTGTCGAGCTCAGGATCGGCTTCGAGCTTTTTCTTCAGGTTTGGCGCATATTGATCGATCAGATCATTCAGCTCCAAAATCACGCCGTCTTTTATGGCTTTCTCCGGCCCGCCCGGATAAGAGCCTGCGCTTCTCCCGGTCCAATCGTACTCGATGACGTCCGGAAGCTCATCCGAGGCAATCATGAGATTGAACTGCTCGGCTGTCTGTTGTTCATTCGGGTGAACGTATTCCACCTTAACCCCCGTTTTCTCGGCAAGCGCTTTGCCGAAAGGCGTATCCGCGAGGTTCGAATAAAAAGTTACCGCGTTCATGTTCAGGACTTCCCATGATTTGATCGATTCGTTCGTGTTCAACGGATACGTCGAACCGATCTCCGTGCTTTTTCCTCCCTCCGCCTTTTTGCCGTCCGGCGTCTCCACGGTACCGCCTTGAGAACATCCCGCCATGAAGAGACTCATGAGCATCACGGCGGCCAGCCCCGTTTTCAAATGTCTGGTCAAATGAACTTTGGTCTGTATACGTCGTATCATAATCATCCTCCGATCCGATAAGTAAGCGGACACCTCAAATTCGATGTATCCGCTGTCATTGTTCAGCAAAAACGCCCTCGGTGGATATAGTCAAAATGTAAAAACGCAAGCAAATCCTTAAATCGTTGCCTTTTGCCTGCCGGTTTCAAGTATTGCAAGGCTTTTGGTATACATTCCCGGCGTCATTCCTTCGAATTTCTTAAAGATCCGCATGAAGGTGCTTACATCCGCATACCCTACGCGGCCGGCTATTTCGCTCACGGTCAGGGATTGTTGCGCCAAAAGCCGCTTCGCTTCCGATAAGCGGGAACGGTTGATCGTGTCCAGCAGCGTCTCGCCCGCGTGCTCCTTATACAGCCGGGACAGGTAAGACGGCGTCATTCGGAAAGCTTCCCCGATCATCGAAATATTCAGGTTGGAATCGTACAGATGCTGCTCCAAATATCGTTTGATGTCCTCAATCAGATACCGGTGATGGCTCCGCTTTTCGCTTTGAATCCACTCGCAGACCTCGCGCAGCTTTCGTTTCATCAAATCCTTCATCCGAAAAACATGTTCGCAATCCATCATCTGCTCCACTTCGGCAAAATGGTCCTCCCACAACGGCTTGCTTCCGGTGCTTACTTCTTCCAGCGTATTAAGCAGGGTGCTTCCCAAGTTATAGATAAGGCATTTGGCAATCGGTACGGAGACGGGATGAACCGAAAAATTTTGCTCGAATATGTCTTCAAGCAGCCTTTCCGCTTTGTGATAATTCCCGCTTTTTACCGCATAAATCAGCTGCTGCTCCACTGCCAGCGGATAATAATAGCGATGGGAAAGGGACCTTGAAGCCAGCGTATCCCCGTAAGCGATATATTGGCCGCCACCGAGCACAACCTTGTACTCCAGCGCGTCCAGCGCTTCAGCATAAGACCGCGCGATCCCTTCGATTCCGTGATGGACGCTTCCTCCCCCTATCGTTACCTCCGATTGGATATGCTCCCGCATAAAGCCGATAACCTGATGGGACATTTCCGACAAAAAGCGGCTTTTCTGCTCCCCATCATTCTCTACGTTAAAATTAGCGATGCAGGCCAAAACATCATTCGCTTCCGCGGTGTAAACGACGGCTATATCGGAAGCCGCATCCTGCATCACATTGGTCAGAATAAAATGAATCATCTGCTGTTCGTGCTCCCAATCCCCGCCAGTCCGTCCGGATGGTTCGAACTTCCCATAATGGTCTACCGAGATCAGCATGACGGCGAAGCTGTCGGACGGAAAATACATGTCGTGGGCGGAAAGGGATTCCTGTATAGGAACGTTTTTCTCTGAATATCCCTTTAGAAGCCTGCGGATAAAGTGGGTTCGAATCGTGCTTCGGTGTTTATGGAAAGCCGCAACCATATCTTCTTTTTCCGCAAAAAAATGCCGGATGGCATGCTCCATGAAAGAATACTCGTTCCCTCCCCCGTCATAACGGGTGCCGGAATGTTGGGAAAGGCTCTGAAGCATGGAGCGAACAGGCGTATAATTTTTGCGGAGGAATAGGAAAGCGATCAGGCCGCCCAGCAAAAAACAGACCGAGATGCTGATCCAGGTCAGTCTCCGCATATTCTCCATCTTTTCGTTAAAAACGGCTGCCGGGAGTACGGATATGTATTTCCACCCGGTTACCGGGGAGGTTATAAACGAGACGGCCGCCTCTCCCTTGTCGGAGCTTTTATAGATGACGCCCTGTTCACCCTGCAGCTGATCGTAGGTTAAATTCGCCGGCAAGCTGCCGGCATTGGGCGAAGCGGCGATAAGCCTGTTCCGGTCATCCAGAATAAACAGGCTGCCTTCCTTTTTCTGTTGAGGTACGCTCTCCATTAATTTGCTGTCTTTCATCATAAAAAGAACGGTTGCGGGCGGTTGTCCCGGGGTATTGAACACAAGGGAGTGGGCGAATACGACGACCGGGACGGAACGGGATCCGTCTTTAAACTGCATAGGCGTGTAGCTGTTGATATATTTTTGCTCGAACGGTTCGCTCCACTCCTTGAATGAAGCGGTGTCCTTCTGACGAAGCTTCTGAAACAGCCCTTCCCGGGTAGTGTGGTCAAAGGTGGAGATGACGGTATCGCTATTGCTGTACATGACGTAGATATCCTCGATGTAATCGCTTGCATTTTTGTAAGTGCGAAGGCTTTCCGATATTTGAAACAGGTCGTAATAATGCTCGTTCTGCAGCGGCAGCTCCACGCTTGAGAACCTGGAGATGTTTTTGTTCAGCGCAATTTCGAGGCTTAACCGCTTCAGCCCCTTGAACCGGTTATCGATGGTCATCTCCATTTGCTGCAGCAGCAGCGCATTGGCCCGGTTGCTCTCGGCCTTCACCTGCTCGAAAGTGACGGAATACAGGACGAAGCTGATAAGAATGGGGACAAGCAGCACGGAAACATAGGATAGCAGCCAAGTGACGACTACGCTCCGGTTATACTTGCGTAAATGCTTAAACATTCGTTTTGGCCTCCCTTCGGCTTTGCTTACGCAGGTAATCCATGGACAGATAAAAACGAGTTCATCGTCCTTTTCAAAAGGCGATCGTGTTTCTGAGAGATAAAAAGCAGCCCGTGTATGGGACAGGCTGCCTGGAACAAAAAAGTTTGCGTTATTTCGGCAATCCGTACAATCGCCAAGGCTTTCGTCCGCCGAATACATTGCATTTCCCCTGCTCCGCCGGAACTGGAGCCACTTTAAGCGGCAGTTTCCCGGATAGGCCGGGTGCATATAGCAGGGCCTCTTCGCCCTCCCTCAGCCTTAGGCAGAGAGAGCCGTCCGCTTGCGCTTCACCGGAAGCCGTGCAACTTCCATCCATTTCAAGCACATATCCTTCCGATGATGCGATCAGATCATTCGCGATCCTGCATGGCTCCCCGGCCAGACTCAAAATTCGAATCCATTCCGTACGGCCCTGCTTCCGGACCGCACTGACCAGAAACCCGCCCTCCGCTCGAAGCTGATGAAAAACGGCTTCCTCCCACGCCTCCGGCACGGCGGGAAATATCCGGATCACGTCTCCCCTGCTTTGCAGCAGCATATCGTGAATCGATTCCGCCGCGGCCAGAGGCGTCTCGATAACGGGCCCGGCTTCTTTGTACATCGTGTTCGGCTTGATCATGTGCATCAGGCTTTTGAGATAGGCCAGAGCTTCGTCGCCCATCCCCAGGAATGCCGCGATTGAGGCAGCTCCGGTCAGACTGAACCCCCGAAGGTCGCCCTCCATGCCAATCCAGTGCCGAAGCGTGCGGATAATAAGTTCGCGTTCCTCCTCACGGTCTCCAATCATATGCAGCGGAAAAGCGGCAAGCAGATGGCTGAAATGCCTGTGGCCGAATTCCAGGCTGACCCCGCTTCCAATTCGATATCCGGTTTCATCTACAGGAAACGGAACCAACCGCTCCAGCGTATCCTGCCAACGGCCAGCCAAAGGATCGTTTATACCGAGCCGTTCCGCAGCCTGAAGCAGCGTCCGGCAACCCCAACGCAGCAGTGCAAGATCGTAGTGGGTATCGGGTGCTTTCATCTGCAAAAAAGACCCGTACTCCGGCGAAACCATCGGAGGGAGATGCAGTTTACCGTTCTCAGCCTCTTCCAGCAGATGCAGATACAAGTTGACGCTGCGCCGAAGCAGAGGGAACAAAAACTCGCGCAGCATATGATCGTCCATGGCGTGTCTGTATTGCCGCCAGCAGTTATGCAGCGCCCATGTCAAATTTCCGAACTCATCGGTTACCGGACAGTTTAAATCATAGCTGCAGCTTCTTCCGAGCCCCGCCGAATCGGCACGATAAGGCTCAGGCACGTTTTGGATCAGTTGCGCTTGGTTGCCCCTCAATGATGAAACCAGAGAAAGTCCCAGCTCCAGGCGGTTGGCCGTATATACGGGGGAATAACTCATCTGGACGTTCATGTTGAACCACAGCCCCGGCCACGGGGTTGAAGTCATCCAAGGGCCCTGGTTGTCGATCGGAAGCTGATCCTCCCGCGTTGCCGCGGCAAGCTTATACATCTGTATCCAATAAAAGCTTTCGAGCGGCGTATCCGGTACGGACACAAAGCTGGCGGGATAATAATCGTGCCACCAGTTGCGGTGGGCTTGAATCCACGAGACCCATGCCGGATCGGCCAGAGGCACCTTTTCAATCTCGGTTCGTGCAGCTGCTTGAATTTCTCCGGATATGCCGTTCGACACCGTTACCAGGCAAATCTGTTTCCTATGGATTTCCGGGCCGTCACCATCCGCAGGATTATTGGATGCGGGGCCGGCTTTCCAAACGGTGGTGCAGCCCATATCCTCCCCGTAGCTTTGGACGCCTACCGATAGACCGCCATCCGATACATGTTGTACCTCGATTTCCGGAATAGGCTGGCTCAGGTTGATTCCATCCGAGTTTTTCAGAATCGGGTCCACCTCTGGGTATGCATACCATTGAAATTTGGCTCCTTTCTCTCCTTCGTCCGTTTCGGCTTCGACGGCCAGCACGGGGGACAAGGCATGGATAAACGCCCTTAGCTTAACGTAACCTTTTGTCGTTGGAATCAAGGCCCTCAGCTCGGCTTCCCACAGATCCAGCCGGATTTCGCAGGGCTGATAAATCCAGCCTTCCAGCTCCAATGCCAGCTCGCCGATCGGTACGCGGACGGGAAACCCTTCTCCGCCCGGCCGCTTGGACGTTACATCGCATCTTCCCAAAACGAACCGCAGTACGTTTCGCTTCATGCGATGTTCTTCTCCGTATACCATCGCTCCCAGCATTCCGTTGCCGAGAAAAACGCCGTCGTCCCAGCTCAAAGGCTTGGTTTTCCACAAAGGATCATGCCGGGATAAAAACGAAGGCCAATCGATATCGGTGCGGATCGGGCTATTCATCACGATTTCCCCCCTCACAGGTTTAAACTGTTCCCGACATGAGCCTGCTTGAACTCGGAAGGCGTCAAACCGGTATATTTTTTGAACACGTCGCTGAAGTACCTTCGCTCTAAATATCCCAAGGACTCGGCGATATCCTGAACCTGCCGGTCCTCCAGCAATAAGCGCTTGGCTTGCTCCATCCGTTCCTGGATGACAAACTGATTGAACGTCCGGCCCGTCACTTTCTTGAACAAATGGGCGAAGTAGCTTGTGCTTAGATGAACATGCCTCGCGGCATCGGCGCTATGCAGTTCCCTGTTCAGGTTTTCTCTTACAAAGAGCACGGCTTCTTGAATGATGTTGGCGGCTTGCGACCGGGTTCTGCGTTCGATGAGCCGACACCCCTGGACCGCGATATCCTTTAACATGTGCTCCATATCGTCTACGGAAGCCAGCGAGGCTATCGGCCTCTCGCGGATCATTATGTCCAGGTCTTCAAGATCGCCATAGGGGACTCTCTCCTGAAGCGCCCGCAGCATGATGAAGGAAATTTCATAGAACAGGCTGATCAGGTACTCGGGCTTGGGCAGCGGCTGCTGTAACGACTGTTCGTGAAAAAGCTGGTCCAGTATTTCCAGAGCTTCATCACGGCCCCCCGCCTGAAGCGCCCGGATGAGTTCCTGTTCCTTATTCCGCAGATGGGGAGGCGGAACGGCGGCCGTGAACTTCACGTCGGCGTAAGACATGACCGCGTCTCCACCCGTGTATAAATGGTATGACAAAGCCTGTATGGCTTGTTCGTAGGAAACGGAGAGATCATGGGCATGAGTCGGCAGGCCGATTCCGATCGAAACGGTATAGCGTGTAAACCTCCGGACATTGGAACAGCAATCTTCCGCAAGGTCCATGGCGGTTGCGCCCGAGGGCATGTTCAGAACAGCCGAAAAGCGGGTGGCCGTGTCCCGAAGAATGAAAACTTTGGCGCTAAGCGTTATCGTATCTTCCAGGATATTTTGCAGCGTGAACCGGACCAGCTCGCTTTCGCCAACGGAGATTCGGCTGCTTGCATCCCTGAATCCGTCGATCTCAATCACCATGACGAATAAATGACAGGGGTCCAAAACCGGATTCAAGTACGCCCACCGTCGCTTTGTCTCTTGCGGATCGGCTTTATGATGCAATAAGTAACGAAAGAATTCCTGGCGCAGAATCGGAAGACCCTCCATCACTTTTCGTTCCATCTCGGCCATCCGGTTTTCTTTGCGGCGTTCGTTCTGGATTTTTTCTTTGGCTTTCAGCACGACCTCCTCAATGCCCGACAATGAGAACGGTTTGGTGATAAAATCGAAGGCACCGAGCTGAATGGCCTTTTGGGCATATTCGAAATCGCTGTAGCCTGTCAATAAAATGACTTCGGACTGCGGAAGCAGTTCTTTGACGCGTCTCGTCAATTCCAGGCCATCCAGCTTCGGCATCCGGATGTCGGTCAGAATAATGTCCGGCCTGCAGTCATGGATCAGCGTCATGCCTTCCAGGCCATTGATCGCGGTTCCGCAGACGGTAATCCCGTGCAGGTCCCATCGGATTTGGCGAGCCATTCCCTCGATCACGGTGCGGATATCATCGATAAAACAAATTTTCAGATTCGATTCCGGATTCATGGTTATTCGCCCCCTTCCGCGTTCGTCCAACGGGGAACAACGATTCTTGCCTTGGTAAACAAGCCCGGTTCGCTTTCCAGCTGAAGTCCGGCCTTGTCCCCGTATTCCAGCTTCAACCGCAAAGACACATTATGGAGGGCATAGCCGGATGAAGCAGAGACGGGATCACGGGGCAACTCCGTGCGATCCTTAACGTGACCGGGTTCCGGCAAGCCTACTCCGTTATCCTCCACCTCCAGATATACCGCCCGCTCATCCTGCCAAATATGAATTCGAATCAATCCCCCATCGCTGCGGTCCTTGAATCCGTGCAGAATGCTGTTTTCCACGACCGGCTGAAGCAGTATTTTGAGAACGGGCTGCTGCAAATCAACATCGGCATCGACCTCTATGGAATAGTCAAAAAGGTCCTCGTAACACTTTTTCTGAATTTCAAGATATTGACAGGCATGTGCAAGCTCCTGCTTCAGGGTGGTCATCTCGCTCCCGCGATTCAGTCCGAGCTGAAACATCCGGGATAGGGAAAGAACCATTTCCTGGACATCTTCCAGCTGCTCCAATTGGCATTTCCAATAAATCGTGTTAAGCGTGTTATACAGAAAGTGAGGATTAATTTGGGCCTGCAGCGCTTTCATTTCGGATTTTCGTTTGTCTTTCTCCGCTTGCTTTACAAGATCGAACATCTGTCCGAGTTCTTCCAGCATCCGGTTAAAACGGTATCCGACCTGGGTGATCTCATCCCTGTATTCGCTTTCATAACGGACGTTCAAGTCGTTCATCTCCACCCTTTTCATTAATGATTGAAGATGATTCAGCGGTTTCATGAGAAACCGGGTCAACATTTTGGCGAAAGCAAACGAAATCAATAGGCAGCCGGCAATCACGGCCAGAATGACCATTTTGATTTGGTCCATCTGTTTCATCAGTGCGGATTTCGGGATCAGGCTGAACAGCGTCCATTCTTTGATGCCGGTCAGCTTAGTGAAGTTCACGAGATATTTTTCGGCGACGTCCTTCATCTCAAAGCTTCCGCGTTCCTCCTTTAGCGCCTTACGGTACTCCCCTTCTTGTCTTAATTTCGCGATTAACGAAGACCCGGAGGATAGTACATCCTCACCATCCGCAGCGGCAAGAAAATGCATCCCTCTCCGGTGCCCTGCCGATGAAGACAGAAGGGATTGCAGCGCATTTACTTTCACGTTCGCGGCTACGAAGATATCGTCTGCCGTTCCCGAAGAAATCCCTTCCATGAGAAAGGTGACGACCTGCTCCCGGCTAGCGAACAAAGGGTCTTCGTGGCCCGGTATCCACAGCTTCCGTTCATCGTTCTTCATCAACAGGTCGTATATCCCGGATTGATAAAAGGAATTTTCGAACAGCCGCTGCTGGCTGGTCTGATAATAATCTCCCTCGGGAGTCGCAATAAGAAGGGAGTCGATGAGCGGCTCGTATAATTTGGCTTGGACAAACGCGGCCTGAAGCGCCGATAAATGCGTATAATAGTTGTCCGCTTCCGAATAGCTGCCGTCTATTCCCACAGCCTTCCGGTATGCGGCGCTCACCATGACGGAATACACGGACTGCATCACGTGGTTAAGCTTTTCGTCCAGGACTTGAGAGGTTTTATCGAGGGTTTCCCGGCTGAGCTCATAAGCGTTGCTTTCCACCACTTGTTCGGCAATGGTATAGCTTAAGATGCCTGCGGCCGATACCGCAAAAATGACGAGGAGTATAAATGCGGTCCAGATTTTTTGTCTAAACGAAAATTTGCCCGGCTGGATCGTCATCATTCGAGCACGCCTTTGCCTTGGGGGTTCATCGGGTCAAAGTCTGGTATCGCTTTCATTTTTATCCTGCCTGCCGCCCTTTCCTGCTCCAAAGCCGCATTGTATCGAAAATTCAGGTCGGAGATGATCGAATCGAGATCGCCGCCAAC
This sequence comes from Paenibacillus sp. DMB20, assembly GCF_000987955.1. GTDB lineage: Bacteria > Bacillota > Bacilli > Paenibacillales > Paenibacillaceae > Paenibacillus_AQ. Next base: position 108,432 of record NZ_LAZU01000036.1, on the reverse strand, counting down.
CATAATGTACCTGGCAAACTCCTCCTCCCACTTCCTTCCCTGGGGTTGAACGCCATAAGGGATGGCCGGCCAGATGCCGTCATATCGTCCCGGAAGGAACGGCTCCATGCCTTCAAGTTTCGGTTTTCCCGCTTTGCTTGCCAGCGAATCCACGGACAATATTCCCAGCCCGGCCTCCTGATAGCCGGTAAGCACTTCTTCGCTGTACATGTAGCGGAGAAACTTCCAGGCGGCTTCCTTATGCCGCGACTTGCTGCCGATCGCGAGCCACCTCGTAGCTCCGATTCCTTGGTTGATCACTCCTTTATAGACGCCGTCAACAGATGGGGGCAGCGCCGCGTTCCATCGGATTTTCGCGGGGAACTGAACCTTGTAGATGCTCGGCTCGGATGAATAAGACAAGTACATGCCGATTTTGCCGTCCGCGAACTGCGCCCGCAGCGGATCGATATCAAGCGATTCCGAGCCGGGCAGCGTGCTTCCGTTCTCCATCATGGTTCGGAATGCCTGAATGACGGGTTTTAATCCGGCAAAATCATAGGTTCCGGTCGAATAATCATACCCTCGCCCGCCGATACCGCTGATCTCCGCAATAGGGACGACGGAACGGCCGAGCGCGCTGGAGGGATTTTTATAAGGAAGGGCGAAGCCGTAAATGCCTTCCGACTTTCCGAAACTTGCGATTTTCTTGGCCGCCTCCACTAACGACGGAAGCGATTTCGGAGGAGAATGAATGCCGGCTCTCTCAAACAACTCCTCATTGTAAATGAGCCGCAGCGTGGAACCGCTGCTGGGGAGGCTGTAGATTTTTCCGTCAAACATGTTGTACCCTTCAACAAAATGGTGTTCGGCAAAGCGGGTTTTGTCCTCGGGAGTCATAAATCCGTTCAAAGGAGCCACTTCTTTCCGGTCAACCATGTCCGCCAAATCGATCGGCGTAAATACATCGGGCGACTGTTCGCTGATAAAGGATAAATCCAGCGACTGGGTAAAATCGTCGGCAATGACCGTCATCTCAACCTCTATATGATCCTTGTTCGAGGCATTGAAACGTTTGACGGCCTCAAGAATATATTGGGCGTCGTGCCGTCCGGACGACCAGAACCGCAGCTTCGTTTTTCCCTGATTAAGGGCCGCTTCCGGTGATAACTCCGACCCGGTCTTGCCGAATTTGCCGGCTTCTTCATTCAGGCACCCTGTCAGCGCCAGCACCAGGCAAAACGCAGCCGTTAGCATACATCTCCCTTTTACCATAACGTTTTAACCCTCCTTGGGCTTGTAACGTATCATAACCTATGCCTGAATTACAGGGAGTGGGGAAATTGATCTGTAAAGGGAAGAAAAACAATGTTTTTTCAATTCCCCTCCACTGTAATGCTCGTTAACCTTCATGCTGTACTGCGCTGAAAGTGCGAGATGCGCACTGCGAATTCAAAGTTTCATCCCTGTCGTTGCTCCATCATTGCCGGTCCAGCTTGAAGGTCCCATCCGCCTGGGGCGCAAATTCGACCATACGCTCGATGGCGTCCATGTTCAAGGGGCCGTAGATGTGGGGAAACAGCTTTCCGGTTTCGTATAAATCCTCGTATACGATTTCCGGAACCACCTTACTTTCATCGATACAGAGCAGGAAGAGGCCGCTCTGTCCCTTATAGATGGCGTTGGCGACATCGATTACCTGCTCCGGGGTGGAGCAGTGAATAAAGCCTTCTTTCTCAAGGCTTTCCGGGGCGTATTCCCCCTCTTGCAGAGCTTTTTTCAAATAAGAATAGTGCATGATATGCAGAATCATGAATATGACCGCCTTTCAATTTTGAATGATGATAACCGCTTCAATGCTTGAAGCTGTCGATAAAACGTTTCGCGCTCTTGGACAGATAGTGGTCCTTTAACCAGACGATGCCGACCTCCGATTGAAAGTCCGCGTCCTCGATGTCCAGCATGGTGACCACGCTTCCCGGAAAGGAGGACATGACCGACTTCGGAAAGATGGTGGCGCCGATCCCGCTGGCTACAAGCGACATGATGATGGCTACGCTGGAGCATTCGCAAATGATGTTCGGTTCAAAGCCGTGGCGCCTGCATTCGTTCATCACCTGCTCGTGCATCCGGGTCGTCTTGTCCGTTTTCAGCGTCAAAAAGGGAAACCCCGCGAGATCTTTCATCGGAATGGATTGCCTGCCTTCGTAATGCGAGGTCCAGGAGCTTGGGATAACGGCAACATAGGGGTCCGACGGAAGCGGAAGCACTTCGCAGCGATCCGGGTGAGTCATGGCTTCAAAAGGCAATCTTGCCACAACCAGTTCAATCACCCTTTTTTGCAGCAGCTCTCCCAGGTAAATATGGTCCCCTTCCAAAATCTTAAAGGTAACCTGGGGATACGTTTCTCTGAATAACTCAATTCTGTTAGGCAAAAGGGAGATGCAGGATACCACCGCTCCCAATGAAAGAACGCCCCGTACGCCTTCCTCGGTTTCCTTGACTTCCTTCAGCGTTTCTTCGAACTGCGCCAATAGAATTTCCGTCCGCTGCCTTAAAAGCTCTCCTGCCTCCGTCAACTTTAAACGTTTGGAGGTACGGTCGAACAGCCGGACGCCTAGCTCCTCTTCCATCAGTTTCAACTGTCGGCTTAAAGGGGGCTGCTCCATATTCAGCTGTTTGGCGGCTCTTGTCACCTGCCCTTCCCTTGCAATGGCCAGGAAATATTTCATCTGCCGAATATCCAAAGGCCTCATCCTTCCATATATACCAGAAAGGTATGGTAATTAAACAAAATAGATACTTTAAATATACTTCTTAAAATGGTAGCATTTCAATTAAGAATATTCCGAAACAGGGAGCGATGGGAACGATGGCTAAACAGATTAAACAGATAGATATTCAATTAACCACTCAAAAAAAAGAAAAGCCGCAGCAGGATAAGCTCGGATTCGGCGTTCATTTCTCGGATCATATGTTCATCATGAATTACGCGGCCGACAAGGGCTGGCATGAGCCTCGTATTGTACCGTATCAACCGATTGTTCTGGATCCCGCTGCCAAAGTATTTCATTACGGGCAAACCATATTCGAGGGATTGAAGGCTTTCAAGACTTCGGATGGACGGGTGCTGCTTTTCAGACCGGAGCGCAACTTCGCGCGTTTGAACCGTTCCAATGAACGGCTCGGGATTCCCGCAATCGACGAGGAGCTTGCTTTGGAAGCGTTAAAAGCTTTAATCGCCGTCGATCAGGACTGGATTCCAACGGAAGCCGGCTACTCCCTGTATATCCGTCCTTTCGTCATTGCGACTCAACCGGCGCTGGGCGTGGACGCATCCACCCATTATCAATTTATCATCATCTTGTCGCCGGTCGGCAACTACTATCCGGAAGGCGTCAATCCGGTCAAAATCTACGTTGAAAACCAATACGTGCGTGCCGTAAGAGGCGGTATCGGGGCGGCCAAAACGGCCGGTAACTATGCCGCGAGCCTGAAGGCGCAGGAAACCGCCAAAGAAAAAGGCTATTCCCAGGTGCTTTGGCTGGACGGCGTGCATCAGAAATACATTGAAGAGGTCGGCAGCATGAACGTGTTCTTCAAAATCAACGGCACGGTCTACACGCCCGCATTAAGCGGAAGCATATTGGACGGCATAACGCGCAGCTCCATCATCCAATTGCTTCGGCATTGGGGAATCCCCGTTGAGGAAAGCGTCATTTCGATTGAAGACCTTTTCGCCGCAGCCAAAAACGGTGAACTGGAGGAAGCGTTCGGTACGGGAACGGCCGCCGTCATCTCCCCGATCGGCGAGCTCAACTGGCAAGACGAGCAAGTCCGAATCAACGGCGGGGTAACCGGCGAGATTTCCGGCAAGCTTTACGATACGCTGACGGGCATTCAAAGAGGCATCATCCCGGATCCGTTCGATTGGATGATCGAAGTGGAAATTTAACAAAAAAAGGTTTTCCGGGTCCTCCCCGGAAAACCTTTTTTACGTCCGTCTTGATTTTTCCATGCTTACCCCTTCACGGTTGTGCCTCACCTTAGGTTCAGGTTATAACATATTCCACAAATTGTATAAACAATGCTTTTAATCAAGCGGATTATTTTTATTTATGCGGGGTGCAATGAAAGGTTCATTGAGAGAAAATCGACATCTTGTTCCCCTGCTTTACTCTTGAAAACAATGCCCCTTTTAAAGCCAACGCGTTCATATACCTTGATCGCCCGTTCATTAAATGTAGCCACGGCAAGCTGAAAATCATGAACATCAGCACGCGGGCGGAGTTCCCCTTGCAAATAAACCCGATGAGTTCATTCTCCGGATTGAGCGCGTAGAAATAATCGCCATTCATGAAATCTTCCATCGTTTCTTCGCTGTCTTCCATATTATAAAATGAGTAAGGCCCTTCATAATTCCATTTTGCGATAGCAGATGCATGGGCCTCGATCATTCGAAAAAAACGGTACGTCATCATTTCAGTGAAATATCCTTTCAAAATGTAGTTGATGCCTTGGAGTCAGACCTCTTCTTCCAGGCGATCCCGAGCGGGCAATTCGATGGAGAAGAACAATGAATTTCCCGAAACCGCATATCGACCCTGCGCAAACACTTCACCGTCTTCGCTCTCGTTTATGGGCAGATCGCCGATAGGCGAAATCCAAACCTCATCATTCGTTTCCCGCACCCCCGTAGTTATCATCCATAGCATAAATTTTGACGGGTATTCTCACACAACCGGCCCCTGGGTCAAATATTCTTTAAAGAACCTTTCCTTGATCTCCTTCCATTCCGGCTGAATAATGCTGAAGTACACATCATCCCTGCCTTCGCCGTCCGCATTCACATAGTTGTGCCTAAAAACGCCTTCTTGGGTGGCCCCCAGCTTTAAAACGGCCTTTTGAGATCTTGCATTCTCATGATCCACGCTGAACTGAACCCTATTGAAGTTCATCGTCTCAAAAACATACTTAAGCAATTCGTACTTGCAGGCCTTGTTAATTCCGGTTCCCCGGTATTCGCTGCCGTACCACGTCCAGCCTATTTCCAACCGTTTATTCCCGAAATGAATATTCCCCAGCCTGGTCGTACCGGCGACCCCACCGCGATTCTTATCGATCACGATAAAAGGATAGCCTTGCTTCATGGCTCTTAATTGTTTCATTTCGCGTATATAGTTCTCATAGTCTTCTTCATTTTTCATCCGGTCTCCGGAATACCGCGTAATCTCTTCATCATGCAGGATCATCCGCAGTTCGTCTGTTATGCCTTCGTCAACGGGGATCAACTTTACGCGATCATTTTCCAATACAATATCCTGTCTATAAAAATCGGTATTCATCATTCATCATCCTTCTTATGGGTTGTTTTAAACATACCCCCGAGAAGGCCCGAGCGGAATGGATGGAATGTCCCTTTTTTTGTAATCCGTTACTATTTTCCCGCCCGGTATTTGTCATAGATGACAGTTTGCGTTCAAGAAGCAAAGTTTCGCTGAATATCGTCCAAAAAGCTTTGGACCGCGGGAGCCAAATACCGATTTTTCATATACGTCAAATATACCGTCCTTTTCAGGGCAGGCGAATCTATCGATTTCCGGACAATGGCGGCATCCTGCGGCTCGAACAAATAATTTTCGGGGATGATGGCAATCCCCAAATTTTCTCTGACCAAGGTCAACGCGGTCTCAAACCGTTCAATTTCAAATTTGATGTTCGGGGACGCTTGCTCCAGCCGGAAGGCTTGCAAAATATCCTCCCTCGTCTGGAATCCTTCCATGCTGATGATGAAAGGCTCCCGTTCCAGCTCTTGAAATGTAATGGACTCCTGCCTAAAAAGCGGGTGATCCCTATGCATCACAAGCACCAATCTTTCTTCGTATAAAGGGAGCGATTCAATATCTTCCTCGCAAATAGACTGGTTGGTAATGATGAAATGCGTATGGTATTTCCGCAAGGAATCGATGACGGCCTTTCTGCTCAGCACTTCGATCAACTTGATATGGATGGAAGGAAACCGATTTTGATACTCACGGATCACCTTGGGAACCCAATGCCTTACGGACTCGATCATGCCGATGATAAGCTCGCCGCTGCCCGTCAGCTTTACTTCTTCCATCTCTTTTTTCAGGATGTTCATTTGGGACAGAAGAAGAACCGATTTTTGATACAAAACTTTACCGGCGTCCGTCAGTTCGATTTTCCTCGTGCTTCGTTCAAGCAATGGCGAACCGACCTCACGCTCCAGGTTTTTAATGGCGTTGCTTAAAGAAGGCTGTGATATATGCAGCTTTTGCGCAGCTTTGGAATAACTCAACTGATCGGAGACCGTCACGAAGTAATATAATTGCTTGATGTCCAACTCGATCTTCCTTTCTCGATTTATAACTTAATGCTATAAATTTATTAATATTATATATTTTAAATAATAAGAATGTCATCATATAATAACAACAAAATATAGCTCAGCAAACGCAGAAAGGATGGGGAACATGCTAAAGAAAGTTGGAGCTGATGTATGGACCGGCCGAACGGATCATACGGAAAAAAGAAGCAGCTTTCGCTACCATCAAGTTGTTGAAGAGATAGACCTCGATCAATGGAAGGCTTCCTCTGATCCTACTTGCGCGATCCTCGGTTTTGAATGCGAGGAAGGCGTTCGGCGCAATCAGGGCAGATTGGGTGCGGCGAAGGCTCCGAACGCAATCAGGAAGGCGCTCGCAAGTCTCCCTTGGCGATTACAGGAAGGGAAGCGCATTGTCGATGCCGGGAATGTGATTTGCAACGACGAAGAGCTTGAAGCAGCCCAGGAATCGCTGGGGAATGCCGTATCGCATCTTCTTTCTAAATCGGCGGTTCCCATCATTTTGGGCGGGGGACACGAAACGCTGTACGGGCATTATTTGGGTGTCCGAAAACATATAGGAAGCGAGGCAACGCTTGGAATCGTCAATATCGACGCCCATTTCGATTTGCGCTCTTACGAGCATCAGCCTTCATCGGGCACGATGTTCAGGCAAATCTTGGAGCAGGACAAAAACAGCCGTTATTTCGTGCTTGGCATCCAACGCTTCGGAAACACGCAGGAGCTGTTCGACAAAGCGGACGAGCTCGGTGCCCGTTATATTTTGGAAGAAGATATGCATGAAGGGCGGATGGATGACATCGCTTCTGCATTGCGCGAATTCATAGAACAGCAGGATTATGTCATACTAACCCTGTGTACCGATGTCTTGAATGCGGCTTTTGCGCCGGGAGTCAGTGCTCCATCCCCATTTGGACTAACGCCGATGGTTGTCCGTACCCTGATCCGCGACGTGACAGCCAATGAGAAAACGCTTTCTTTCGATATCTGCGAGGTGAATCCGGCAGTGGACGAGAACGGCAGAACCGCAAAGTTAGGCGCCTACTTGACGAATGAAGCGATTACAGCATTTATGGGGAGGAATCTTGATGACATTAGCCCTTAATCAAGTAACTACGATATTTCTGGCGGTAGCGCTGTTAGCCCTAGGGACCGTCATTGTCAAAAAGGTCGGATTGCTCCAAAAGTTTTGCATTCCGGCCCCGGTCATCGGCGGCCTGCTGTTTGCCATCCTGGCTACAGCCCTGAAATCCGCTGGACTCGTGGAGTTCACCTTGGATACCTCGCTCCAAAGCCTGTTTATGATCACGTTCTTCACAACCGTAGGGTTGGGAGCAAGCTTTCAGCTCATCAAACTGGGCGGCAAGCTGCTTGTCATCTACTGGCTTGCCTGCGGATTCCTGGCCCTGGCGCAAAACGTGATCGGCGTCTCCCTAGCTTCGTTGTTCGGCATCCATCCCTTGATCGGAATGATGGCCGGAGCGGTATCCATGGAAGGCGGCCATGGGGCCGCAACCGCATTTGGACAAACCCTTGAAGACATGGGAATCCATTCAGCGCTGTCCATCGGGGTAGCGGCCGCTACCTTCGGTCTCATTGCCGGCGGCTTGGTTGGCGGTCCAACCGTCAAATATTTGCTCTCCAAATACGATCTGAAGCCGACCGAAACCGTTGAAGAAACCAAAAACGTTGAAGAAAACGTTCAACCGATTACCACGAATACGTTCTTCATCCAGGTACTGCTCATTACGTTCTGTATGGCCCTGGGGACGTATTTGGGAGAGCTGTTCACGTCGGCAACGGGTTTTGTTCTTCCCGGTTATGTCGGGGCCATGTTCGTGGCCGTCATCGTCCGCAACATCATGGATAAACTCAACCCGAATGCCATAGACATGAAAAGCATCAACCTGATTAGCGACGTGACCCTTGGCATTTTCCTGTCCATGGCGCTCATGAGTATCAAATTGTGGGAAGTCGCCGACCTTGCGCTGCCTATACTGGTGATCGTATTCATACAGGTTGTGTTTATCGTTCTGTTCGGCATTTTCATTCTGTTCCGTCTGCTGGGCAAAAACTATGACGCGGCCGTAATGGTTGCGGGTTTCACGGGACACGGACTCGGGGCCACGCCTAATGCCATGGCCAATATGTCCGCGGTCACGGAGCGCTTCGGGCCGTCGCGTAAAGCGTATCTGGTCGTTCCGATTGTCGGCGCTTTCCTGATTGATCTGTTCGCCATGCCCATCATCATTACGACGATCAATTTATTGAAATAACATTCCCTGAGTGTTACATGAAAGGACTTCTTCCTTCGGGCGTTTTGGCGCAGTTGCCCCAAGACTTCAAGTTGGGGAGAAGTCTTTTTTTCGCGCAATCCAAGTTAAACCTTTAAACCTCTTCCTCCGCAACCGGGAGTTTTACGGTAAATATGGTACCTACCCCGAACTCGCTGTGCACGGAGATCGTGCCGCCATGGTCCTCCACGATTTTTTGACACAAAGACAAGCCCAATCCGGTACCATCCTCCTTAGTCGTATAAAACGGGTCGAATATTTGCCCGATTTCGCTCTTGGCAATCCCCTTCCCGGTGTCTTCGACACGGATCATCGCCGCTTGCTGCTCAAGGCTTAAGCTGAAATGGACATTCCCCGTGGTCTCCATTGCCTGAAACGCGTTCCGGATCAAATTGATCAGGACCTGAATCATCTTGTCCCGGTCCATAAAGACCATGACTTGCTGTTCCGGCAGCTCCATCGTGAAAGTATGGCCGCGCGAAGCCGCCTCGGACTCGCATAAGGAGAATACCCTCGTCATGCAGCCGATTAAGGAATCGACCTTCATATTGCTCATATGCGGCTTGGAGAACTGCAAAAATTCGGCCGTCAGCTCTCCGACCCTCGTTATTTCGCCCATGATCACCTCATACCATGGCTCTATGTTATAGTTTTGCAGCTTGGACAGCTGAATGAAACCTTTAATGGCCGTCAGCGGATTCCGTATTTCATGAGCCATGCCGGCAGCCAGCTCCCCAACCGTTTTCATTTTTGCCGAACGCATGAATTCCTCCTGGCTCTTAAGCCAGCTTTCCCTGCGCATCTGAAAGATTCGTTCTTCCGCCATGCTGATGACCTCCTGGAAGGTAGAGGCTTCCTGCGGATAATGCGTAATGCTGTATGTAACCCTGAGACCTAAATCATCGAAAGACCTTAAATCCTTAAACGGCTCCGTTGACGGCAAAAGAACGGCAAAACGATCCCCCGCGTAACGGGCTGCGGCCAGCATGTTGGTGAAATGATTCCGGATGCTGATCGAAAAACTGATGAGTATCTCGTTCGCCGTGGCGATATCCTTGGCGTTCAAGGACTTGAAATTGTTAATGTCCAGCAGAATGAGCTGAAAGCTGCCCGGGCTGTCGGCGAGCCCCCGGACGGCTCGCATATAGCCGTCGTAATTGAGGAATCCGGTGAGCGGATCGTGGTTGATCAGGTACTTGTTTTGCTTGAACAGCGTTTTTTTCTCGGTTTCGATGCGGACGATTATGTGAAACATGAAAATAATGACGATGGAAGAAAGAATATCAAAAACGGCAACGAGTACGGTGTACATATTAAACGGAGTAAACGTAAACCGGATGAGGGAATATTCGCTGATCATCAGTAACGCGTACGGCATCATCTGCCCTAACTTGCTTTTATGCTGGATCACGTTGATGGTCAAAATGTAATACAGCAGTATGCACCAGTTTAAATGGCTTGCATACTGAAAAACCCCCAATATTAAAAACTGAAGCGCTTTAATCCAGGGGTATTTTTTATCGGCAATGACGCTGACGAACAGAAGCAGCGCCGAACCCGCCATAAGCGGAAGATTTGCGCCCTTTCCTAGGGTAACGGAGGAAAGCATGATAAACAGCGAAATGAAAGGAACGAAGACAAGTTTCAATAAATGAATGGACAAGGGCACTCACTCCAGACGGCTTGCGAATGGTTATTCACTACCTTCATCTGTTATAACATAATATGGGGATAATAAGCAGAAAAATCCAACAAAATAAGCCGCGGAATCCGCGGCTTTATGTCTATTTTTGTTTTTTTAGGTAATTGGCTCCATTCCTTCCGTCCCATCTTTTTTTAAAATTTAATATAAAAGCCAGCTATATGCATCGTACGAAACGAAGGAGCCCATTCTTGGCTCCATGGGTATATGCACAGGTACACCCAACCACTTCTTCATAATATAAACCCAGTTAGGCAACACCAAAATCGAAATTGAAGGAGTTGTTGTCAGGCATGGGAGAAAGCAGCAGCATGCCCGGAAAAGGCACGGCATACCATTCAGGCATCAAAGCTGGAGCAATGGAGGTAAAAGTCAATGTCGGCGGGACACCTGGCTATGGCGCATACCCTGGCTTGGGTTACCACTCAGCTCATAACCCTTATCATCATCACCATCTTCAACATTACGCCCATATTCAAGGATACGCCTGCCCGCCTGTCCATTGTTATTCGGGCCGGCCGCGAGTTGTGGCTGCCGAGCTGGTATTGTTCATTCTTTTGGTCATCGTTATCCGCCAGTGGCAGGGCTAAACACAGTTATGATATTCTGGACTGCACCGCATGTTCCGGTCACGGTCGGCGGGTGCAGTCCCTGCTTTCACATGATTTGTTATTTACATATGCCTTCGGATAATGAGACAATAAGATGGATTTTGACTTGCAAACGGGAAAGGAAATGAACATGGCACAACTATTTTTTAAGTATGGATCGATGAACAGCGGTAAATCCATTGAAATCCTGAAGGTAGCCCATAATTATGAAGAGCAGAACAAGCCGGTTCTCATTTTTACATCCGCCGTCGACGACCGGGATGAAGTCGGATTTGTCTCTTCCCGAATCGGTCTTCGGAGACAGGCGATTCCGATCACCGAGAGCACCGATATATTTGGCATTGTACAAAGCCACATTCCCAAGCCCTACTGCGTCCTTGTCGACGAATGCCAGTTTTTATCGAAGGACAGCATTCTTCAACTGGTCCGGATTGTGGACGAGCTCCATGTTCCCGTCATGGGATTCGGCTTGAAGAACGATTTCCGAAACGAACTGTTCGAAGGCAGCCGCTGGATGCTTGTATATGCCGATAAAATCGAAGAAATGAAAACCATCTGCTGGTTCTGCGAGCGCAAGGCCACCATGAATTTGCGTCTGAAGGACGGCAAGCCGGTCTACACCGGCGAACAGATCGTCATCGGCGGGAACGATTCGTATGTCCCGGTCTGCCGCAAATGCCATGCCAATCCTCCGCTTTGATCATGCGTAATCCAATTTCTCGGGAAAAAGGAGATTCAAAAACATGCCAATTGTGCGCCCGCTAATAACGGACCAGGATTTCCAGGAAGCCGTGGATCTTCAGTATCCGATAAGGGTATTCAAAAATGACCATATGATCGATTCGGGAACCAAAGTCATCCGCTTTACGAGCGAAACCATTGTTACCCAATCGAGCGTAAGCAGCGTGGATTACCATCGCCGGGCGGAATGCGAGTTTTTTGAAATACGTAAATAATAAGGCCCGCCGACAAAACGGCGTTCCCATAAACCTACCAAAGAGGGTGGGGCAAACCTTTCGTTTGCCCCACCCTCTTCTGTTGAACCCTAATGTATGCTCTTTTTCGCAAGATTGCCGCCGAGAACATCCGCCACGTTTTGTATGGAAATGAACGCGTTTTTATCGATCTCCTGGACAACCGTCTTAAGCTTGGACACCTCAAGCCTAGTGACCACGCAATAGATCATCTGCGTTTCCTCCTTGGAGTAACCGCCCCTGCCGTAAAGGAGCGTGGTGCTCCGGCCCAAACGATCATTGATGGCTTCGGATATTTCCTCATACTCGCTGGATATGATCGTGACGGATTTGGACTCGTCCAAACCCTCCACCACGATATCCATGACTTTGGCTGCGATATAATAAGTGAATATGGAGTACATGGCCGAATCCGGACCGAACACGAATCCGGCTACTACGAAGATAAATACGTTAATGAACATGATGATTTGGCCGACAGGGATACGGAATTTTTTGGAAATCAGGATCGCGACGATCTCCGTCCCGTCCAAGCTCCGCCAAAACGGATGACGAGACCGACCCCGCTTCCGAGAATGAGCCCCCCGAACAATACGGCCAGGATTTTCTCATTCGTAAAAGGCTGAACATCGTGAAGCAAAGCCGTAGAAACAGACAAAACGATAATTCCGTAAAGCGTGGAGAAGGCAAACGTTTTGCCGATCTGCTTATACCCGATGAGAAGAAACGGAAGGTTGAACAGGAACAGAAACGCCCCCAGGGCGATCGGCGTGATTTTGGAAAGTACGATGCTATGCCGGTAATCCCTCCGTCAATGATAGTGTTCGGAACAAGAAACACCTCAAGTGCCACGGCCATCATAATAGCTCCAAGCGTAATGAAAATGATCCGTTTGATAATCTCTCCTGCAGATAAATTCCGGTGTTTTTTAGGCATGTACTTATAAAACCCTTTCTGTAATTAAATTGTTCGCACATTGGCAATCTTATAAAATGGTACACGATTCTGCCCTATCTGACCACCCTTGTCCTTCATCGGGTTGATCCTTTCCCGCGCGTTCAGGATTAGATTTTCCACCGTTAAGTGAGACCTATCCCTTCCCTCGTTGGAGAAGATGCGGCCACCAGGTTTAATATGCTATAATAAAAGTCGCTGCAATTTTACATAATTCTACAAATAAAAAATAACCTCGGACATATATAAACATATGGTTTTACGGGGGGTAGGATAGGGAGAGATCGGCTTTATCATGTGGGACTGGTTTGAACAAGCTTTGCATTTTTTGAAGAACATTGATATGAATCAGGTGGAAGTTTTACTCCAAAAATATTCCAGTCTCGGTCCGGTGCCGGGTATACTGCTTTCCTTTATCGAAGCGTTTTTGCCGTTTCTGCCGCTGATCGTCATCGTCATGGGGAATGCGGCGCCTACGGTTTATGGCTGGGCTTCCTGTTCTCCTGGATCGGCGTATGTGCCGGAGCCGTTGCCGTCTTCTGGCTGGCACGGAAACTTGGCGGCAAGCTCGGAATATACATTCAAAAACGAATGCCCGGTACCCAGCGCTTTTTTCACTGGATCGAGGAAAAAGGGTTTACGCCGATCTTCATATTGTACTGTTTTCCTTTTACTCCATCCGCCCTTATCAATGTGGCCTCCGGCATCAGCACGGTATCCATGAGCACTTTCATCATCGCCGTCATGGCCGGCAAATCGGTGATGATCTTTATGGTTGCCTTTATCGGTCACGATTGGCAGGGTTTCATCCATCAGCCTTGGCGGCTCCTGATCGCCGCCGCGGTTCTCTGGCTGCTGTGGTTTATCGGTAAAAGGCTCGAAAACCGCTACCATCATACGGATAAAACCGTTTCCTTGCAATCATCCCAGGAAGACCCCGCAAACTAACATGGATCGGGTATGCGTAAGCAGGCCGCGTCAACCAAAAAACGCCATCCCCTTTTTGAGAAGGGAGATGGCGTTTCTGCATGAGATATAAGCCGAATGAAAGTCAGTCAATCGGGATAAATTGCTCCGGATGCCTCCTAATATACTCGGCAGCACCATGAACGACTTTTGATGTGGCTGGTTGAAGTCTTTCGTATATTGAAGCAAATGATTGCTTCAGCCCAGGGTCTTTCTCCAGGTCCGAGCGGAGTACATGAAACGATTCCAAACGAAGGGCGTAATCCCGCTGATCAAGCTCTTTTTCAACGGCGTTCAGCAATTCTTCCGCTTCCTCCCCTCCCAGGGTCCTGAAGGAAGATTTTAATGCTGACCATTTTAGCGGTTGAGCGATAAAATAGGCGCTCCACCAATAAAGCTCCTCCGTTGAATGAAACACATGGTCGTAATACACCCGAAAAATGAACAGCAGCCGCTGGCCCTTATTCAAGCCTGCGTAAAAAGCAGCGTCCTCCTCTCCGCGCATGCGCCCTTGCTTGAACGCATCGAGCAGCGGATCAAAACATGCGGATACGAGGGACATGTCATCCAGCAGTTCAAAATCTTCGCGAAACATTTTATCCATCAATGATAGGTTCAGCTCCTTTAATGCCGATTATATCATTGATCCTTTCTTCCGGTTGAAATATATAGGAATTTCACTTGATTATTTGTGCTCCTTCCCTCCTTCTCCCAAGGATGCCTGCTCCTTTTTCAACGCCGGACGCAAATCGTCATACTCGCTTTGTTCCCACAGCGGGACGCCGGACCGGTAAGCGGCTCTACCGTTCAAATGTCCCGCCACCGGCGAGGTAATGAACACGAAAATGATGCCGAGCAGCAGTTTGGCGCTGACATGCTCCACGTAAAACATGAAGTAAAGAAAGGCTCCGGACAAGATAAGCAGCACGCCCAAGGTCGCGCTTTTGGTTGCGGCATGGGATCTCAAGTACACATCCGGCAGGCGGATGAGCCCGAAGGCGCTGACAGCGCTCATGAGCGCGCCGAACAGCACAACGAGGCCGAGCAGCAGCTCGCCGATCTCACTCATCGTTAGACCGTTCAATGACGTCACCCCTTTCGATATATCTCGCGAGCGCGGTTGTTCCGATAAACGTCAGGATCCCGATCAGCAGGATGATGTCAAAATACGCTGTCGTCTTGAACAGCATGGACAGGACCGCGATCATGGACAGAAGGATAATCCCGATCGTATCCAGCGCCATAATTCGGTCGTTCATGGAAGGACCCTTAATGAGGCGATATAATGACCCCAGGATCGCCAGGGACAGAATCGCCAGCGAAGCCATCAACAATGTAATCATCATCGCCGGGTCACCTCCATGATTGCTTTTTCAAACGTGTCTTTGATTTGGCGGGATACGGTTTCTTTATCTTCAATATCCATGGCGTGGATGTATAAGGTACGCTTGTCGCGCGAAACCTCCATCGTCAAGGTTCCCGGCGTCAGGCAAATGAGGCAGGACAGCACCGTGATTTCCCAGTCGGTCTTTAACTCCGTTTCATACGCGAAAATACCGGGCCGGATATTCAGTTTCGGACGCAGTACTTGGCCGATCACGGTAAAGCTGGATATAACCAGCTCTTTCAAGAACAGCAGGAGCAGGCGGATCAACGACCAGAGTTTCCGCAAATAGAAATCCTGCTCCCAAAAACGGTTCAGCAGACCGATGAGAACCGCGCCGATCAGATAACCGAGAATAAATCTCTGGGGCGACCAGTCCGAATACAGGAACATCCAGACAAAAGCGATGATTAGATTTAACAGGATTTGATGGCCCATCTGCACTACTCCTTTAAGACTGCTTCAATATAAATGGACGGATCAACCAGAACGTCTGCTGCCTGACCCGTATAGGAATAAACCCATTCCGAACCGAGTCCCAGGCCAATGACGAGCATAAACAAGGCAACAGCCGAAACGTATGCGGCGCCGTGCCATTTCTTTTTCTCACTTGCCGGCAGCAGAGGATCCTCTCGCCAAAAGGCCCCCATGAACACCCGGATCAACGAGTACAAGACAAGCAAGCTTGATGCCACAGCCACGCCCGTCAGCCAAAAGTGCCCTTCTCCAATGCCGCCGCGGACCAGCAGTACCTTGCCGGGAAAACCGCTGAGCGGCGGAATGCCGACAAGGGCCAGAACCAGAATGAAGAACATCCAGCCGAGCGCCGGGTACTTCTTGATCAGACCACCCATCTCGTTCAGCTTGTTCGTTCCTGCCGCGGCAATGATCATGCCTCCCAGGATGAACATCAGCGCTTTGGCAATCATGTCATGAATGAGATACAAGACGGTGCCATCCAGGGAATCCTTGGTCGCAACGGCCAAACCGAAAGCGATAAAGCCGACGCTGATCACGACGTTGTAGTTTAAGATCCGGGGAAGGTCTTTGTAAGCAACCGCGCCAAGACCGCCCAGAATCATGGTTGCTGCGGCCATCCAGGCGATGACCGTATGCGTAAATCCGGCGTCGTGGTAAAAAATCAGCGTAAATGTACGGATCATGGCATACAATCCGACTTTGGTCAGCAGCGCGCCGAATACGGCAATCACCGCCGTAGGGGGAACGCTGTAGGAACCGGGAAGCCAGAAGAACAGAAACAGTCCCGCCTTTAACGCAAATACAATCAGAAACAGGATCGCAATCACGTTTAGAATGCCAGCCTGCTGCGCTTCCGCCACCCGCAAAGACAGATGCGCCATGTTCAGGGTGCCTACCGTACCGTACAGATAAGCCATGGCCGCAACGAACAGCGTCGACGAAAGGATATTGATCAAAATATATTTCAGTGTCTCGCGCAGCTGCCTCTTGGTTCCTCCAAGCACGATCAGCGCATAGGACGAGATCAGCATCACCTCAAAACAGACGAACATGTTGAACAGGTCGCCGGTCAAGAACGATCCCAGCACGCCTGCGAGCAGAAACTGAAAGAACGGATAAAAATAATACTTTTCCCGCTGGTCCCCGACCGTCCTGAAAGCGAACAGCAGGCAGCCCGCGGCGGCGACAAGAGTCGTCAGGACAAGGAGCGCCGCGAACATGTCGGCGACGAACACAATGCCGTAAGGCGGCAGCCAGCCCCCCATGTACAGCGTTTGGATTCCCTTCTCCTTCACCTGTCCGATAATGAGAAGAGCCGAAACGATGTTGATCGAAACGCTGACCAGGCTGATCCAGCGCTGAACCTTTGTTTTTTTCTGCAAAAAGATGAGGACAACCGCCGTGACCAGCGGAATCAGCAAGGGCAGAACGATCAGGTTATTCATCCCCATTCCCCCTCAACTCCTCCATGTCGTCGGTTCCCAGGCGCTGGTAGGCTTTGTAAGCCAGTACGAAGAAGAAGGACGTCACCCCGAAACTGATGACGATCGACGTCAGAATCAGGGCTTGGGGAAGCGGATCGACATAGGATTCCGCCTGCTCCCCCAGCAGCGGAGCCGCCCCCGTTTTCAAGTTCGCCGTCGTAAGCAGCAGGAGATGAACGCCGTGGGTCAGGAGCGATGTGCCCAGGATAATCCGCAGCAGGCTTTTGGAGAGAATCAAGTAAACCCCAACGGCAAACAAGACGCCGATGGCGAGTGCCATATACAGTTCCATATCTAGTTGTCCCTCCCGATGGAATAAATGATCGTCATGGTGACTCCCACGACAGCCAGGTAAACCCCCAAATCAAACAGCACCGCGGTAGCCAGCTCCGTATCTCCTAACAGCGGCAGATCAAAATGTCCGAAAGCATGGCTTAAAAACGGAACGCCGAACAAAAAGGATCCCATGGCCGTCAGCAAGGCAATCAGCAGGCCTGCGGCAATCATTCTCCGGAAATCCACGGGGATCACCTTCTCGCTGACATTCATGCCAAACGCCATGGACAGCAGCACGAGCGCCGCGGCCGTCATCAATCCGCCGATAAATCCGCCTCCCGTACTGTTGTGGCCCGACAGGAACAAATACACCGCAAAGGTCAACACGATAAAAATGACGACCTTGGATATCGTCCGCAAAATCACGTCGTTGCTGTGCGGAAGCATGATGTCCAGTCTCTTCTCCCGCTTCCCAAGAATGACGTCGCCCGGATCGATTTTGATCAGGGCGTAAATGCCGAGCGCGGCGATACCGAGCACCATGATTTCCAGCATCGTATCAAAGCCGCGGAAATCGACGAGGATCACGTTTACGACGTTTTTGCCGCCTGCCGATTCGTAGCTTTCCTTGATGAAGAAATCGGAGATCGGTTCAAACATCCGGGCGCTGCTCGCCCCTAGGGCAATCAGGGTTACGGTAACCCCGACCCCGATGGAAATGAGGGCATTGGTCCATTTAAAACGCAGCGGCACCTCTTCTTTTCTCAGCTTCGGCAGATGGTAGAAGCAGAGCAGGAACAGCATGACGGAAACCGTTTCGACGATCATCTGCGTCAAAGCAAGATCCGGCGCGCGGAACAAAACGAAGAACAGGGTTACCATGTACCCGGCCATGCCGGTCAGGATAATCGCGACCAGACGCGTCCGGACCAAAGGCAGGACGAGCACCGAGCCGATCAATGCAATAATCACCATAGCCTCGTAAAACGATATCGGCGCGAACCCCGACATATCGATCCGGATTCCGCCCGTATAAAGCGCGGCATAGGCCAGCAGGGCAATCAGAAACGCAAAAATATAGATGACGTAATGACGGATCGAACCTGTCATATAAAACCGGGTCACCCGGTTTCCTCCCTTCTCAAGCGAAGAGAGTCCGCGTTCATAGGCACGGTTTAAGGTAACGCGCTGAAACCAAGGACGGCTGAAGAGCTTTGACCTGCCGTACAGCTTGTAAAGAATCGTGCCGAGCACGATAATGCCGATCGTCATGAAAATCTCGGCGGTCCATCCGTGCCAGAACTCGATATGCACCAAAAATTGATCTCCGGGTCCGAGCATATCGGGCAGAATGGCGGCCATGGCCGGCTCGATCAACGAATACGACAGCAGGTTCGGGAACAGCCCGAACCCGACGGCAAGCGATGCCAGGATCACCGGAGGAATCAGCATGCCCAGCGGTGCCTCGTGCGGCTTTTTGTCCAGCTTCTCCGGCTGCAGTTTGCCCGTAAACGTTTTGAACACCAGGATCATGCTGTACAGGAAGGTAAATACGCTGGCAATCCAGGCGAGAACCGGAATCAGCGTTCCCCACGTCTGCACGTTCCAAATATCCATATGAGCGGCTTGGAGCACGGCGGTAAAGAACATTTCCTTGCTTAAGAATCCATTAAACGGCGGCAGGCCCGCCATCGAGAAAGCGCCTATGGCCGCAATCGTGAACGTCACCGGCATGAGCGCCATGAGTCCGCCCAGCTTCCGGATATCCCTTGTCCCCGTCTCGTGATCGACGATGCCGACAACCATAAACAGCGCGCCTTTAAAGGTGGCATGGTTAATCAGGTGAAAGATCGCCGCTGTCGTGGCTTTGGTGTATAACAAGGAATCCGGGCTTCCGGCATAAAAGGCCGCGGCCGAGCCGAGGCCCAGCAGACTCATGATCAGGCCTAGCTGACTGATCGTCGAGAAAGCCAACAGCGCCTTTAAGTCCGTCTGCTTCACGGCCCGGAAGGAGCCGTATATCAATGTGACAAGCCCGGCCCCCGTCACCAGCCAGAACCAGACGGCTTGGCCGGCAAACACCGGGCTGAAGCGGGCCACGAGGTAAAGTCCGGCTTTGACCATCGTTGCCGAGTGCAGGTAAGCGCTGACCGGCGTCGGGGCCTCCATCGCATCGGGCAGCCAGATGTGGAACGGGAATTGGGCCGACTTCGTAAAAGCACCCAGCAGGAGAAGAATCATCGCCGGAAGAAACAAAGGGTTTTGCGTTATGTCTCCCGCCTGGGATATGATCTCTCTTACGCTCAGGCTCCCCGTCATGATGGACAGCATCAGGAAACCGGCAAACATCGCCAAACCGCCGAACACGGTGATCAGCATCGATTTCAGCGCCCCATAACGGGATCTTTCCCTTTGGTACCAAAAGGCGATGAGCAGGAAAGATGAAATGCTGGTCATTTCCCAGAATCCGTACAGGACCATAATGTTATCGGAGAGGACCACCCCGAGCATGGCTCCCATAAAAAGCAGCAGGTATATGTAAAACCGGTGGATCGCTTCTTTGTTTTTGTCCATGTAATAAATCGAATAAAAAACCACCAGCAAGCCGATGCCGGAGATCAGCAGGGCAAAAAGCAGACTGAGCCCATCCAGATATACCGTAAAATCGATGCCGAGCGAGGGGATCCATGGCAGGGTTGAAAGTCCCCCTTCCCCTCTCTGTACGGTGGGGATTCGACCAAGGAAATAGGCAAAAATCATGGCCGGCAGAGGAAGGACAAACCATCCCGTATGAATTTTATCCTTCCATTTGTAAAACAGAGGTACCAGAACGGTATAAATAAAAGGAGCCATGATAGCGATGTGAAGCAGCGACAAGTTGATTCCTCCTTACCCGCGGTGTATGTCTTTCCTCATTATTGCCATCGTCAGAAATCGTAAGACCAAAAAAACGCAAAAAAAGCCCGCTGTTGGCAGGCTCCTCCGTTTTGTTGCTTATGAAATTATGATTGGCGTTACACTTACGATTCCATGTACAAAGCTGTGAACCAGTATATCGTATGCAAGACTATTTTGTCAAAAGAAAAATGAATGAAAGGCCGGAAAGTGGGCATCACTCTTGGAAGAAGGAGTGATCACGATGGCAGCACGCAAGTCCGCGGCATGCGCTTTCATTTTTATACTGCTTTTGATCGGAGCCGGCCTGCTGGACAGAAACGTCCGGCCCGTGGACTACCCGCCCGAATCCATGAGGGTCCCTGGCAATGACATCAACGCATTACACGCAAAAGAAACCGGCCAGCCGGCCGGTCCCTTTCTTCCTAGGGAATACGTTCGAATCATTCGCAGGGCCGACGATTAACCTTACCCGAACACGAACATCCCGATATGAAAATAGATCGCCGACCAGATGAGGGATGCCGAATAGCTGTACACTGCGAATCTTCGGTAAGACATGCCTCTCATCCCGATCACGTAAGGCGTAAAGGTACGGAATACCGGCAGAAAAACGCTGAGGCTGATCGCATAGTTGCCGTACTGGCGGTTCAAATGCTCATATTTGCCCATGAACTCCCCGAGCCTGCCGCCGGCGGCACGGTTCAGCAGCGGGCCGGCACCATAGCGGCTGACCAAATATCCCGTGGTTGCTCCTGAGCATAGGCCGAGAAAAACCATGGCAAACGCCGGAAGCGGATCCAGGAGGGAGGAAGCGGACAATGCACCTCCCGTCACGGCCACAACCTCATTCGGCAGCGGCAGGCCGACGATTCCAAGGCAAAGTGCCATAAACAAAGCAATGTGGCCGATTTGGCCGATATATTGAATCAAAGTCTCGTATCCCAAAGAAAAGCCCTCCCGGCAGTTGCTTGATTGCGTTCATATTCTGACTGTAATCAGTTTACAAAAACAACAATCCGGCAAAAACCTGCCGCGGCCGAGTTTTTCATCCCGACCAAAGTCCAGTAGCATTCCGGACCCGGAACCTTCATGCCTTCCGGAGGGATTCGCGCCTCGTCCTTTACAAACTTTTGTAGGCGCGGATAAAGCGTTCAGGGTTATCCTTAACCAGGTAAGAGTACACCCCGTATTTCGTATGAAGATACAAAAGGCCTCCCGACTCCCCCAATGGCCGGAAGGATAGGTCAAACACGTCATCCATGGAAAACTCCCGGTAATGGGTTACGATTTTGTCGCGGCTTAAATACAGATGCCGGCCATCCTCATAAGCAACCTGTTCCGTGCTCATGACCTTCCTCTGTACTTTGTAATAGGGCTGAATCGCCAACCACTTCAATTTCCGCCCTCCTTGCATTTGCTTATTTTCCGAGCGAAGCGGCATACTCCCCCATGTTAATGACGGCGTCCGAAAGCCTTGCTTCTTCCGCCGCAAAGCAGATCAAATGGCTGTCCAACGAATGCTTGGCGTCCGTGCGTCCCTTCAGCCTGCCGTCCGCTCGGACGAGATGGACAAAGTCACTAACCATCGTCATGTCCCCGCCGCCGTGTCCAATAAGCATATCCGCATCCTCAAACGTAATCAATTCTTTTTTGCCTGTGCCGAAGCGGAAAGTCCTGTTGTGTGCAAAATCAAATACTGCTCTTCCATCAGCATAACATGATTCCGCCGTAACCTCCTGCCAAATTTACGCAAAAAAACGGCTTTTTCGCCATGCAGCGTCCAAGCCGTTGTGAATTGGTTTATTTCAGCGTTTTTTCCGCGGAATCGACGGTTTGCTTCAGCAGCGTTGCAATGGTTACCGGCCCTACGCCTCCGGGAACCGGGGTGATGGCGCCCGCTTTTTCATAACACGTTTCGTAGTCGCAGTCTCCGACATTCCCTTCGTTATAGCCCGCATCCAAAATTATGGCGCCCGGCTTGATCCATTCTCCCTGGATAAAATTCGGTTTGCCGACGGCGGCAACGACAATGTCCCCTTGGGCTACAAGCTGATCCAGATTCCGCGTTTTGGAATGGCAGGTCGTTACCGTCGCATTGCGGTTCAGCAGCATGAGGGAAACGGGCTTGCCCAGGATCGGGCTGCGGCCGACCACGACGGCATGTTTCCCTTCAACCGGAATATCGTAGTAATCCAGGATCGCTATAATGGCAGCAGGGGTACAGGACGGGTATGCCGCTTGCCCGAAAGCATTTTGAGCAAAGCCCAGCATGGTAACGCCGTCAACGTCCTTTTCGATCGATATCGCTTCGAAAGCCGCCCGCTCGTCGATATGGTGCGGTACGGGATGCTGAAGCAGGATGCCATGCACGGCCGGATCGTCGTTCAGCTCTTGAATGGCGGCAATCAATTCCTCCGTCGTCGTGGAAGCTCCCAGAACTACGCGTTTGGATTCAATGCCGAGCTTCTTGCAGGCGTTTCCTTTCATGCGCACATAGGTCGCCGAGGCCGGATCGTCCCCGACCAAAATCGTGGCGAGACACGGGGTAACCCCCTGTTCTCTCAGCCGCTCAACGCGGATCTTCAATTCCTTTTTGATGCTGTCTGCTACCTGTGTTCCGTCCAAAATAACCGGTTTGTTCAAACTCATGTGATCAGCCCTTTCGTCTTCGTATGTTATAAAAACATAAAGAGGCAAGGAGATTCATCCAATCTCCTTACCTCTGCCCAGGCGTACGGCCGTTATCTATGTGCTCCCTCATGGTACGTCCATGCTACGCCAGTCACACATAGTTTGTTTTTTTTAATATACCATGTTTGTGGGCTGCTGCACCACCGTTTGGCCCGAAATTGTTCATGATTTGACCGTCCGCCGACGTTCAATCATCTTTTTTCAGGAGTCCTTCTTCTTTTTGCCGTTGATCTTGTCCATGAATTCGAGCGCCGCCACAAACAGTACGAACAATGTAAAAAGAGAAAGAGATCGTCCGTAGTCGATCAGGCCGAACCGAGGCGCAATGATTGCCGTCAGCCCGACAATGACGATGCCGAGCACCGACAGCTTCCAACCTTTAAGCATATGGTAAACTCCCCGCTTTTCTATCCTTATAGTGGTTCCATTATACTATGATGACGGGAGCAAGGGATATAATTTAAACGATTGCTTCAGGATTGGCTTTTGGAATGTTGGGGCTTACTTCTCCGTCTTCAATTCCTCAAGCATTTTATCGTTAAAGCCAAACAGCCACGTCAGCACAAACGCGATGGCCATCGCCGTCAGGTTGCACAAAATGTACAGCGGAAGCTGGCTGTTCAAATACAGGAGCGTCCCCGGAATGACCGTGATCGCCATCCCTGTCGCCTTCAGGTGGAAAACGGATGCCATGAATCCGCCGATGCCGCCTCCGATCAATCCCATGATAAACGGTTTCACGTAACGAAGGTTGACGCCAAAAATAGCCGGCTCGGAGATCCCGAGGAAAGCGGAGAACGATGACGGCAAAGACAAGGCTTTCAGCTTCTTGTTCCGCGTCTTTAAGCCGACGGCGAGGCATGCTGCGCCCTGTGCAGCCATAGCGCTGGTAACGATCGCGTTAAACGGGTTGCTTCCGGTCTGCTCAAGCAGCTGGATCTCCAGAAAGTTAAAGATGTGATGGACGCCGGTTACCACGATGATCTGGTTGAAGAACCCGATCATAAGTCCGGCGATGCCGAACGGCAGATCCAGCAGGAAGGTTGTTGCGTGAAGCACCACTTCCTCCAGGGAGTGGAATACCGGACCGATGGCAAACAAGCCTAGAACAATCATGACAAGCAGCGTAAGGAAAGGCGTTACGATTAAATCAATGGCCTCAGGAATGCGCTTTCTTAGATACCGCTCAAATTTCGCGCCGATCAATCCCATGAAGAAAGCCGGCAACACGGAGCCCTGATAACCGACGACCGGAATAAATCCGAATATCGTCAACGGTTCCGCCGATCCGTTAGCGACGCTGTAGGCGTTGGGAAGCGCCGGGTTAACCAGCATTAAGCCAAGGACGATGCCAAGCACCGGACTTCCGCCGAATACCCGAAAAGCGGACCAAGCCACAAGCGCAGGCAAAAAGGCAAACGCCGTATCCGTCAGCACCTGCGTGAACAGCAGGAAGTTGGGCGAAATATCAGCCGGAGCGGCACCGAACCAGGCGAGCACCTGCTCCTGCGTCAGCAGTCCGCGAAGCCCCATGAATAAGCCCGTTGCGACCAAGACCGGAATAATCGGCACGAACACGTCGCCAAACGTTCGGATAGCCCGTTGGAACGGGTTGCCTGTCTTTTTGGCCTCCGATTTCAGCTCTTCCTTGCTCGTGCTCTCCAGGCCAAGACTTTCCACCGCTTCGAATATTTGATTGACCGTACCGGTACCGAAAATGATTTGATACTGGCCCGAGTTGAAAAAGGCCCCTTTTACCTTTTCAATGTTTTCTACCTTTTTCTGGTCGATCTTTTTAGGATCGTTGACCATAATACGCAATCGGGTTGCGCAATGGGCAAAGGAAGCCATGTTCTCCCTGCCGCCGATGGCCTCTACGACCTGTCTGGCGAGTTCACGATTGTCAGCCATGCCTATTCAATCCCTTCTGAATGATTTACGGCCCGGGCAAGATCCCATTTCACGGCCTTCAGGCCGACGCTGCCGTTTTCCGCAAAAAACGATATTCCCCTGCTGTCCGGATCCGGAAAAATCCGGCTTGTAAACACCTCTTCGCCGTCATTGATAAATATTTCAACGGAAGAGGTATCGACAAACAAATGAAATTTGACATGATCGCCGTTCGCCCGGCATGCTCTGGTGCTGCCGTAGCCGCTCCCCACGGCTTCGCCGGACCGGGAACGGTCAAGGATCACTTTCCGATCCCGCCTATCGTATCGAAGAACGGTTTTCTGACCTCTGCCGGATCGGAATTCAATTCCGACAGCCTCTCCATGAATGTTTTCGAAATCGCAAACCATCTCATAGACGGTTCCTTCGAAGCCTTCAAAGACCTTCTTCTCATGGGAAAGAACGCATTCGATTTCCAACGGATCCCGCCGCAGCTTCTGCAGCTCTGCCACCGGCCGCTGCATCAATTTGCCGTTCAGGACAATAAGCTCTCTCGGAATCGTCAGACAGTGCGCCCAGCCTTGGCTGTCCGTCGGATACTCGACCTCCGGCAATCCCATCCAGCCGACCATGATTCTCCGTCCTTTCGCGTCTTGCATCGTCTGAGGGGCATAGAAATCGAATCCCCGGTCAAGCTCCCGAAACTCACCGTGTTCAAATTCAAGCGTGTTCCGGTTCAGGGGCTTTCCCGTGAGATAACCCGACTGATAGATATTGCGGCAGCTGTCTCCCCGAGGAGTCAAACCCTGGGGACAAATGAGAAGCACGCCCTGTCCTTCGAGCTCGAAATAATCCGGACATTCCCACATATACCCGAAATCCTGGAGCGTTGTGCGGATCTCTCCCTGAAAATCCCATGACCGCAAGTCATTCGACTCATAGACAACGGCGGCTCCGGTGTTGTCCGTTCTTTGGGCCCCGATCACGCAGCGGTATTTATCTTCGTCCTTCCATACCTTGGGGTCCCTGAAATGGTCCGTGTAGCCATGGGGAACATGATCAATAACCGGCAAGCGCCATTTGTCAATTTCGCCTTCGGGATTCATGACGGCCATACATTGATAGGGTTGCCTCTCCCACGAGCCGTCCCTTGTGTTGCCGGTATACATCAGAAAAAGCCTCCCATCCTTTACGATGCCGCTCCCGGAATAAGCGCCATGGGAATCGTAACGGTCCCCCGGTTGTATCCCGATGCCGTCATCCTCCCAATAGGCCAGATCCTTTGATTTGGTATGATACCAGTATTTAAGGCCATGATACGTTCCCAGCGGAAACCATTGATAAAACAGGTGGTATTCGCCGTTGTAATAGGAAAATCCATTGGGATCGTTCAAGAGTCCGGTGACCGGCTGGATGTGATAAGTCTGTCTCCACGGACTCCGTTTCACTTTCTCGGTCAATTCGCGGACCTCTTTGGAAGAAGCCTGATCCAACCGCCGGTATTTCTGTTCTCTGTCCATATACTTCTTCTCCTCCGGTGTTAGCTAAAACCATGGAACAGGCATTCGCCAATGTTAAGCGGAACCGGTTCCATTCGAGGCTAAAAATAATGAACTCGGTTCCAGGGATAATGAGTTCAACCCCGTTTGGAACCGGTTCCGTTTTTAGTATATCGAATCTTTTTACTTTTTGTCAACGCTTTCTCGCTCAATAAATTGATACCCCAGTACGGTTAAGGGTTCTACCTGTTGGTCGTTAACCAGCTTTACGATATGCTTTGCCGCCAGATGTCCCGATTCGGCATAGTTGTATTTTACCGTCGTCAGGCCAGGATGAATGATCTCGGTCACGTCATAGCCGCCGAAGCCGGTAACCGACAAATCTTCCGGAATTCTCAGCCTGCGCATGCTTGCCGCCTTCATGACCCCTAAAGCGATGTTGTCCGTCGCACATACGATAACGGAAGGCTTGCTGGACCCCAGAACGGCTGAAGCAGCGCTTACCGCTTCGGACATTTTGAATCCGCTCTCGTAAAAACTGACCATGACGTTCGGATCGGCACATTCAGCCAGCGCCTTGCGAAAGCCCTCTTTCCGCTGAACGCCGACCGCCACATCACGCTCGGTTACCCCCAAATAGGCAATTTTCCTATGGCCCATGGAAAGAACATACCGTCCTACCTCGTATCCTGCCATATAATCGTTATAAACGAAGCTGTGAACCTCATTGTGCTGCTGACCCAACAACATGACCGGAACGTTAATCTCCCGGATGGCCGTAAGGTGTTTCTCCGTTACCTGGGTGGCGAACAGAACAATTCCGGATATTTTCTGTCTGGCCAAGTCATGCAGCGCTTCGATTTCCCTCCCCAGATCCTGGCCCGTGTTTATGATTAACAGCTGGTAACCCAGTTCCCTTAATTCTTCGTCCATGCCGGTGACCGTTTGCGAAGACGCAAAGGAATCCAAGCGCGGCACGATGGCGCCGATCATGCTTGTTTTTTTCGCTTTTAGGCTCTGGGCGAACGTATTGGGAATATATCCCGTATCTTTGATGACCTGTTCGATTTTACGGCGTGTCGCTTCGCTGACCGAACCTCCGTTCAAATAACGGGAGACCGTGCTTTTTGCCACACCCGCGATCCTTGCGATATCGGCTATATTTTTTTTCATTATGTCCCTCCCATGCACTCCTGCTTTTGGGTATCCCTGTTGATTCCCATATCTGATTCTAGCTGCTTCAACCTGTTTCTTTCTTTACTATACTCGATAGCATTCATTTTTTCACGGCAATAAAAAACCCTGACACCGCTCCCGCCGGGAGCTTGCCAGGGTATATCCGTCTTGGGTTACACCGCTTCGCTTATGGAATCGCGAACGGTTTTGGCCAAGCTGCGAAATACAAGATCATACGAATGATCGATCATATCCTGCAGATCGGCAAAGGATAGGCTGCCGTCTACGATGACGGTATTCCAATGCTTTTTATTTAAGTGGTAGCCGGGTTGAACCGCTTCATGCTGTTCCCGAAGGTTTTCGGCTATGACCGGATCGCACTTCAAGGATATATGAACCCATCCGTTCTCTCCCGGCTCCGTCAGAAGCGCGAACATTTTTCCGCCCACCTTCATGACGAGCGGGGCCGGACCGAACGGGTAATCCTGGGCGGCTCCCTTTTTGGCCGTACAATAGGCAACCAGCTGGCTGTACACGGACATTCTCTCCTTTATCCTGTATTTTCCTGCTGTAAATATACCATGAACGGCAAAGATATCAAAACACGAAAACACGTTTTAGGAGACGTTTGCCGCCCGAATCAATCCGAGGTGGCGCAGGCCATGGAGGATACCGTCCCGGTCGACATCCGTGGTAACATGGGAGGCGATTTTTTTGACTACGGGCAGCGCATTTCCCATGGCGACTCCATGGCCTACGTATTGCAGCATTTCCAGATCGTTGAGATGATCGCCGAAAGCTACCGCGTCTTCCGGTTTTTTGCCGAGCTTCTGGATCAATCGGGCAATGCCGGCCGCCTTCGATCCTCCCATGGGCAGGACGTCCACCGCATGGTCTCCCCATCTGACGAATTGAAGCTTGTTCGCGTATTTGTTTAAATAGAACCCCTCTTCCTCCTGCGTGCAAAAGACAATAGCCTGATAAATGTCCCTCTCTACATAGTAGCCCGGATCATAGCCGGGTACAGGGATTTTTAGAGGCTCGTAACTGGAATCGACTCTGGCATGCTGCTGCACGTTCATTTTCATGTCGAGTTCGTCCAAATACAAAATGGGCTGACTGTTCATCACGCATCGCCCGTAAGCTGTTCCAGCAGTTGCCTGGATATCGGATTCGCGTAGACCACCTCGTTGCGGTATACCACGTATTGACCGCTCAGGCTAACGTAGGTATCGATGCCGAGTTCTTCCCGGATCTCCTTGAACAGAAACGGAGCACGGCCGGTGGCAATCGCAGCCTCATGACCTTCAGACCTCAGCTCCCGAATCGCCTCTTTCGCGGACCGGGGTATTTCTTTGTTATGATCCAGCAATGTGCCGTCGATATCGAAAAACACCAGTTTTTTAGGTTTACTCATTCTTGTTCCACCCCTTCTTCTGTCTCATCTGTTGTCCATCGTAAAGGATGAAAAGCATTTCAGGTCAAGCAAATTTTTTTCAAAAAGCCTTTGCATAAATTGGTTAAATTTGTGATAATGCACATAAAACGTTGCTCTGAAAGGATTTATCAAATGAATGTGAACATCATTTTGCTCATTATTATCCTTGTGTTTGCGGTTCTTTACTTCCAGTCCAAAAAGAAACGCTCCGTTCCTCAGCGAAAGACAAAGGCTCCGGACTTCCGGAATGCTCCGCCTCCTCCACCCGTTGCGGAAGAAGAAAGCCCGGCTTTCCGGTTAGCGGGCAGAATGAAGCAGTCCATTCCCAAGACGTACAAACAATCGGTAAAACAGAGAGTCATGGGACAGCACCCCGGCCTGTCCGAACGGGAATACGAATGGCGTTGGCTTGAGCTTCAGCGTTTTTTTGTCATGTGCGCCGTTCTGGACCGCGTGCCGATGTTCAGCAAGGCCGTGGACGAGGTGTGGCACGAAATGCTTATGTATACCCGCGATTATCAGAATTTTTCGGACGAATACCTTGGCCGGATGCTGCATCATGCCCCGAATGTCTCCGAATCCGTTCCCATGCCTGGCGAACGTGCCTGGTTTGATCTGGTTTATGTGGAACTGTTCGGCTGGAGTCCTTACAGCGAGCTTTTATGGGGACCTTTCTTCCGTCACCCGATACCGCGGCAGGAACTGGAGCATTATCGGCATCCATCCCTTACGGCTCCCGAAGACGGAAGGTTTAATACGTGGGCTTATGATCAGATCCCCGAAGCACGCGCTGCCATTCAGGCTGTAAGGGACGGACTGCAAACGCGAATCAACATGGCAAACGAAGACAGGCATCAGGAACGCAGGAACGTAAGCTTCTCAAATCCCGAAGTTCTGCTTGCTTCCGCGGTTTTCTTTTCCTGGAACGACCCTGAACATTTCTCCGACCATATGATTCCCGAAGAGCAAATCAAGCGGGATATGTCGGGATCAAGCGCATGCTCCGGAACCGCATGCAGTTCGGGAAGCGACCATTCACGGGATTCGGACGGCGGTTCGGGCTCCGACCATAATACTTCATGCAACAGCAACTCCTCCTGCAGCGACGGATCCTCTTGCAGCAGCGGCTCATCGTGCAGCAGCTGCGGAGGCGGAGGCTGCAGCAGCTGAACAAGGAACACCGAATATATTTGACCAGCCGCTGTTTCATGGGCTGGTTTTTTATTTTTTCAACGATAAAGGACATACAACTCTAACCGGTTCCCCAATTTCAGGTAATTCTTTCATATTCTCGGTTTTAAAACGACTGTATTAGGCTGTAAGCCAGATAAATGGCCGTTCCCCACATGATCATGGCAGAGCTCACGTTAATTACGGACAGAAGCTTGCCTGAGGGATCGGCCTTCCCTGCAGCCCTTCCCGCAACTCCGAGGCCTAGGAACCACAACCAGGATACCGTTATGCAAGCAGCTGAAAAGGCTGCCTTCTCAAGGCCCGTATATTGAAGAGAGCTTGTGCCAATGACGCCAACGGTGTCCAGAATCGCATGCGGATTCAACAAGGATACCGACATGGCAAACGCGATTTGCTTCTTCGGAGTGAACGAACCGGCAGCTTCCCGATGTTGTGCCGGGGGCTTGCTTCTCCACGTTACGAATCCCATATAGATGAGAAAACCGATTCCAATGGTTAATAATGCGAGCCGGATCCATTCATACTCAAGCACCACGACGGATACGCCAAAAACGGCGAGCGAAATTAACAGCATATCGCACAGGGATGCGGTTATGATTACGGGCAGTGCTCGAATGAAACGAGGCTGTACCGCTCCCTGATTGAATACAAACACGTTTTGCACGCCCAGCGGAAGAATCAGGCCAAGCGCCAGAATGAATCCATGAATGATTGCGTCGAACATAATCTGCGAAACCTCCCATGATATTTTCATCATTGTATGGGAGGCTTAAGAACCCGTCTCCATCCAATGGGTTGGAACCGGCCCCAACCAATCGGTATAATAAAGCAAATATGACGTGAAAGATGGTTTTACGGATGACGGAAAAATGGAGATTGAATACATCATCTGAGGTGCCTCTGCATCAGCAAATTTACGATTTTATAAAGAACAGGATCATGAATGGGGAATGGCCCGTCGGCACAAGGATTCCCCCGCAGCGAGAGCTCGCGCTCAAATTTCAGGTGAACCGCAGCACGGTCGTTTACGCGCTCAGCGAGCTTGCTGCCGACGGACTGATCGAAGCAAAAGTGGGACAAGGCACCGTGGTCGTTAACAACACCTGGAGCCTGCTTGCCGCCGCTCCGCCGCCTGATTGGAATCAATACGTCAAATCCGGAACGTATCAGCCGAATATCCGGATGATCCAGCAGATCAACCGTGCAGAGGCCGATCCGGGCATGATCCGTCTCGGGACGGGCGAACTGTCTCCGGACCTGCTCCCAACCGCCGATATGCGGGAAATGTTCAACAGCAATATCGCCGATAAATTTACGCTGGGATATTCGGAGCCGAAAGGGAGTCTCTATTTAAGAGAGATTATCGGAGGGTATTTGAAAAAGAAAGGCATCGACGCCTCCCCCGCTTCCATACTGATCGTCTCCGGCGGACTGCAGGGATTGCAGCTGATTTCGGTCGGATTACTCCACCATGGCTCTGCCATATTCGTCGAGAATCCATCCTATCTGAACTCGATTCATGTCTTCCAGTCGGCAGGCATGCATTTGCATGGCATTCCCATGGATCCTGCAGGGATCCAAACGGAGTCCATCGGAAGATTGAAACGCCAGCTTGAAGCAGCTCTGCTCTATACGATCCCTTCGTTTCACAACCCGACCGGAACCTTGATGTCTTCCGAACGGCGGGCCGATCTGCTGCAGGTGTGCGCCCAGGAACGGCTGCCCGTTATAGAGGATGATGTGTACGGGGATTTGTGGTTTGCCGAACCCCCTCCCCCGCCGCTGAAAGCCCTGGATCAACAAGGGCTGGTTCTCTATATGGGAAGCATGTCCAAAACGCTCGGTCCAGGCCTTCGCATCGGCTGGATTGTCGGGCCTGAACCGGTGATCGACCGGCTGGCGGATATCAAGATGCAGACCGATTACGGCTCGAGTTCCCTTTCGCAGCATGCCGTTGCCGAATGGTTGTCAAGCGGAAGATACGAGAACCACCTGCTGCACATCCGATCGGAGCTCATGAAACGAAGGGATTTCACGATAGCGATGCTGGAGCGATATTTTGACGGCATCGCGGAATGGGACATTCCGCAAGGCGGTTTTTACATCTGGCTTCGGATCACGCGCTCCGTGTCCATTCGCCCTTTATTCGAACAGGCGCTTAAGGAAGGCATTTTGCTGAACCCGGGCAATATCTATGACCGCAACGATCACCAGCACCTTCGAGTATCGTATGCTTACGCATCGTATGATCAACTGGAGCAAGGGCTTATTCGACTTTCCGGGTTCATTCTTGCTTATCCTGCTAATTAGCTTGATGGCAGCGGGGAACGGCTAAGCGTACAATTATTTTAAAACAGCCAATCCCCTGCGTCGGAAGCTGTTCGCTTAAGTTTATGGATTTTTTGAAGTTTATCTGGGATAATGTGGGTTATCAAGCTATCGATGATAAGGAGGAATTTCATGACTGCCAAACGACTAATTACCCCTGAAGACCTTTACCGGATGCATTGGGTCAATGACCCGATGGTATCGCCGGTAAGCGGAGCGATCGCCTACGTGCAAAAGTCGGTCAGCGATAAGCATGACGGATACCGCTCGCATATCCGCCTGACGACGTCGGACGGAAGCCGGGACGTTCCGTTTACGTCCGGCGAACAAGATGGAGCGCCGGCCTGGTCCCCCGACGGAACGAAACTTGCCTTCACGCGCAAAAAAGACGATCGCCGCCAAGTATGGATCATGCCTGCAGACGGCGGAGAAGCCCGGCCGGCAACGAACCTGGAACATGGAGTGAACGCCTTCAAGTGGTCTCCGGACAGCAAAATGCTTCTGGTTAGCAGCGAGGTTTCCGATACTGAAAAAGAGGATGGCAATAACGAGAGCAAAGACGCTGTCAAGGACGACGCAAACAAACATCCCGAAGAAATCATCATCGACAGGATCAAATATAAAGCGGACGGCGGCGGAATCTGGAACGGGCGCCGCACTCATCTGTACACCGTCGACATAAAGACGGAAAAAACAGAACAAGTCACGACGGGCAATTTTGACGTATCCTCCTTCAATTGGTCTCCGGATGGCCGACGCATCGCTTACACCGCCAAAATCCCGTCGGATCGTTACCCGGATCCGGATCTCAGACTGACCAACGATGTGTTTATCGTCGATCTGTCGGACTCTTCCGTTTCCCGGATGACGGACGGAACGTTATCGGTCGATACGGTGGCGTTTACGCCCGACGGACAGTTTATTCTCATCCTTGCGGACGATTTGTCCTGCGGTTTTGCCACGCTTACCAAAATTCATCTGATTCCCCTGCAAGGGGGAGAATCCCGCGTGCTGTTCAGCGATATGGACGTTCAACTGGGGCACAGCTGCATCAGCGATATGCGGGCCGGTGCCGGAACGCCACCCCTCTTCAGCAAGGACGGAAAATCCGTTTATGTGCAGTTCAGCCGGAACGGAAGCGTGAATATTGGACGCTTTGCTCTTGACGGCTCGTCCCATGAGGTCATCGTCGGCGGCGAACGCGAAGTCTATCAGTTTGCCTTGACTCCGGAGGAAAATCTGGTTTTTGCGGCAGCCGATCCCCTTCAGCCGGGAGATTTGTTTACATACGATGCTGGCAGCGGCGAGGAAAAACAGCTGACCCGCTGCAACGAAGAGCTGTGGAAGGAGCTTGACTTAAGCAAGCCCGAAGCCTTTACCTTTAATACTTCCGATGGCTGGCCGATTCAGGGCTGGATCATCAAACCGGCGGAGTACAAAGCTGGCGAGAAGGTACCGGCGGTACTGGAAATTCACGGCGGGCCGCAGGCCATGTACGGCCATACGTTCATGCACGAGTTCCAGCTGCTGGCCGCGGCGGGGTATGCCGTGTTTTATACCAACCCACGGGGAGGACATGGGTATGGACAGGTACACGTGAATACTGTCCGGGGAGACTACGGCGGACGCGATTACCAGGATCTCATGGAGGCCGTGGATTATGTGCTGGAGGCTTACCCGTACGTCGATGCTTCCCGCCTCGGCGTTACCGGCGGAAGTTACGGCGGGTTCATGGCCAACTGGATCGTCGGCCATACGGACCGCTTCCAGGCTGCGGTAACGCAGCGCTCGATATCGAACTGGATCTCCTTCTACGGCGTCAGCGACATCGGCTATTATTTTACGGAGGATCAGATCTGGGGCAACCCATGGGATGATCTGGAGAAGCTGTGGAAGCATTCCCCGATCGCTTACGTGAAGAATGTTCATACCCCGCTATTGATCCTTCACGGCGAGCAGGATCTCCGCTGCCCGATCGAACAGGGGGAACAGATGTTTACCGCCTTAAAGCGCATCGGAAGGAAAACGCAGCTGATCCGCTTCCCGGGCGCGGACCACAACCTGTCCCGCAGCGGTCATCCGGTGCTTCGCGTTCAGCGCCTTGCCCATATCGTCCGCTGGTTTGTCGAGCACATCGAGCGTTAGGCCGGAGCGGGGCTTCATGCCATTATCGAATTGATTTTCTTAATACACCAAAGTTTAAGTTAGAGCAGGCTTGTAATACAGCCTGCTTTTTTTCATGAAAGAGCGCAATGCAAAAAACGGCATAGCCTCCATTTGGCCATACCGTTTTTGCGTTATAACGAAAGTCTCTTTCCTTACCTGCTACGCCTCGATAAGCGGAGACTGCGGGCCCATTTTGTAAACCTCGATGTTATTCAACTCCGCCCATCTCATAATCTCGCGAACCCCTTCGCATCGGGAATCCAGAAATTTGAAGGTGTAGCGCATCGCCGGTCTTTTCTTGCCTTTCAGTTTGAAGCCGAAAGCCGCGCTTCTGCAGCCGGACACGCGAATGACTTCGATTTCATCGGCACGGATGGTTTCACCGTTAATGACGATCATATTGGAATCGCTTTGAATTTGCACCCCGCGTTTACCGAACCGGGCATACGCCTCGATCGCCAGCGCCGTTACCAGCACGATATTGACCGCAACCTGGGCATAAAACAAAACGGGATACGATTGCTGCGTCCATACTCCAATCTGAAACATAATGACACTTAAAAGAAAAGATAGAACAATGATTTCCTTCATTCTGGTGGCATATTTGATTTGGTAGTTCATCATAAGATCCACTCCAATCCTGTAGTAAAAATGAGTCGTGTAAGTGCTTACAAATACATCCTACCTCATTATACCACCATTGTACATAAATTAGTCACATTTAGGTCACATTTTTGTCAAAAAATTTTAGAAACAGACCTTGCCTTTAAGTTGATATCATGTTTTGAGTATGCGTTCTCGTTCGACTAAGCCCTAAAGACGCAATCCTAAACAGAGCTATCCGGTGCGGTAATTGGGGACATGCGTAAAAAACCCTCCTTTCCGCTTTTGCAGCAGACCTGAGGGCTTTTCAAAAAAAATGGATAACACCAGGCTATCTGTTATTTTTAAGTTTCAATCCTACGGTGACGGAATCGATGACCGTAATTAACCCGATGATCCCAATGAGCCCCTTCGGTGAGCCGTTCCATATAGACGACACAACTTCGTAGGCCTCGCTTCCGACTGAAATCATGCCGGATTGTTCAAGCTCATGCATGAAGCCGGGATTCCAGATCCCAGGGTCGGACAGCATGATAACCATGAGTATAAACGATAGAACATTAAAGAACAGATGGCACACGACAATATTGGCCGTCCATTTACCGGATATGATTCTCAGGCAATCCCTGAAAATGCCAAGTGCGGCAAGGGCCCAAATAAACGGGAGGTAGCTGCCAAAAACTTCCTTATTAAATACGGGAATAATCCATGTACCCTGTTCCCCGTATCGATAGGCGCCGATGAAATCGAGCGAGAAAGTGAACAGGACGAGAAACAAAATGGAGAAAACAATGCCAAGAATCGGGTCAACGATTTTTATTTGATTTTTCGGATTTGGAACGGCCGGCAAATCTGCAGGCTTCCAAGACTTTTTGACATCTTTTTTCGCCCCGGCTTGCCCGTGTTTATAATCCAGCACCGCAAATATGAAAGTGACCCACGCGAATCCCTGGACATTGACGGAGGCTAATGATGCCAGGTATTTTACAAACGAATCGATAAACGTATCGGAGCCAAACCAGATTTCAATCGCATAACTCACGGTTATGGCAATGGCAACGGACGCCGTTACGATCTTAAGAACCGTTAAATAGGAATCAAAATGCTCCGGACTGATCAGGTAGCGCCCGGATTCCCGATATTTTGCGGCGAGCGTGGACGGATCGCCCAGCTCCATAAGAACGGCCTCCACGTCGGCCTCTTGTATTGAAGCATTTTGAACCCTTTCCTCCAGCATATCCTCGATTAACCCCCGGAGCTCCTTCTCAATATCCGCCCTCTGCTTTCGCGGAAGCTTGTGGGTTACGGCATAAACGTACCTTTCAACCAACTCCATCGACTCAAAACCTCCCGATCATCTAGGATCATCCATTATTTTTTGCAGGCTTGACATCATGGTTCTCCATTCCTCGCACAGCAGCTTATAAACCTCACGCCCCATGGAAGACAGCAAATAATACTTTCTGGGACGTGTCTCGTTCGTATCCCATCGGCTTTCCAGCAACCCTTGCTTCTCCAATCTGCGCAGCAGGGGATAGAGCGTTCCCGGATCGACATGTACGCCCTTCTCTTCCAAAACGGGGACCAGCGAGTAACCGTACTGCGGTTCGCCCAGCTGACTTAACACGCCAAGAATGATCGTTCCTCTCCTTAATTCCTGAGTCAGTCCAGCGATGATATCGTTCATGTCGCTCATGTTATCAACTCCTGAACACATTATACTGTATGTCACACACTATTGTAAATAAACTATTATCTGTTATCGCATATCTTTTGGTTATTCATTCCCGAATGAGAAGGATTGTTAAGAAAAAAACGCCAAGAGCTTCGTCCGTTCCATGTACAGACGAGCCAATGGCGCTTTTCATATTTTTGTTTTTCCTTATGACCCTTTGGAGCTTTTGGCCTTTTACCAGCTTGCTCTTAACTGATGTACTTGATTTACAAAATGGCATCCCTTAACGGACCGGTTCAATTCGTTTGTTTTATATTTCTAACGCCACATTAACGGATTCCATGGCATGGATAATCGTTGTGTCAAATAGCGGAACTTCCGAATCCTCAGGTTTGATTAATAACCCGATCTCCGTGCACCCCAGTACGATTCCTTCCGCGCCGGCGTCCACGAGTCTCCTGATGACCTGCTTGTAATCTTCTCTTGACGACTGCTGGATTTTTCCCAAACACAACTCTTCATATATAATCCTGTTCACCATCTCCCGATCAGGGGTTTCGGGTACCAAAACCTTGATGCCGTTTGACTCCAAACGCGATTTATAAAATGCTTGCTCCATCGTATATTTCGTCCCTAACAGGCCTATCGTTTTAAGGGTTGATTGTTTGATTCGATTTGCCGCCGCATCCGCGATATGCAAAACCGGTATGCTTATATTTTCCTCTATTTGTTCAATGACTTTATGCATCGTATTGGTGCAAATAACGATAAAGTCCGCTCCTCCCTTCTCCAACGATTGAGCGGCCGCACCGAGCAATTGGCCAGCCTTCTCCCACTCATCCGCGGCCTGATAACGTTCAACCTCTTGAAAATCAACGCTGTACAGCAGACATTTTGCCGAATGCAAGCCGCCCAATCTGTTCTTTACTTCTTCGTTAATAAGCCGGTAGTAGTTAATCGTTGATTCCCAACTCATTCCGCCGATTAATCCGATCGTCTTCATATGTTCCTCCTAATTGAACTCCAGATTTCAAATTCAATTATACCTTAATTCCGGGGCCGCTTCGGCCGGTTCCTCTTCATGAATCCATGGCAGCGGATTGCGGAACAACGACCAGTCCGACTCCATTTCGGTATCCGTTAAAAGACATTCGTCAAGCTCGCTCTCCAACAGCTGCCGATCCATCCGAATGCCGATCATGACGATCTCATTCAATCGGTCCCCCCATCGAACGTCCCATCGGCTCTCCACCTGCGGCTCATGCTGCAGCACCTCTTTGCGCTCGTCTTCGGGAAGTGCCGCCACCCAGTATCCGGCTGGG
Source organism: Paenibacillus sp. DMB20 (assembly GCF_000987955.1). GTDB lineage: Bacteria > Bacillota > Bacilli > Paenibacillales > Paenibacillaceae > Paenibacillus_AQ. Next base: position 70,081 of record NZ_LAZU01000036.1, on the reverse strand, counting down.
CCGAACTGAATGGACGGACCGGCCTGGCTGATCGTCGCGGCCCAGTCTTCTGGAACGGCGAGCCAGACAAGCCCTTTGGCGCGGACGACCTCTTCGGGCCACATCCCCATAAATTCAGCCAATCTTTCCGGATGGAACGGTCTTCTCCGGCGGTAGACAAATGAGCTGATTCCATATTCGTCCGTCTCCGGGGTATGATGATCTTTCTGCAATTCCTGAATCCATCCCGAGGCTTGGCTCGCCTTCTCAAAATCAAACAGCCCGGTATTCAGGATCTCGGTTGGGTCCACTTGTCCCCTTACCGTCCGTATGATTTTGGCGCCCGGCTGCATCCTGCGCAGAATGCCTTCCAGCTTATTGAGTTCTTCCGCCGTTACCATATCGCATTTGTTTAACAGAAGCACGTCGCACATTTCGATTTGATCGATCAGCAGATCCGCCACGTCCCGGGTGTCTTCCTCTCCGGCTGCCTCCTGCCGGTCCAACAGGCTTTGCCCGGAGGCAAAATCCTTCCAAAACCGGTTCGCATCCACAACCGTCACCATGCAGTCAAGTTTAGCCAAATCCGACAATTGAACTCCCGACACCTCGTCGGGGTAAGTAAATGTCTGAGCAACCGGCACGGGTTCGGAGATCCCTGTGGACTCGATCAATATGTAATCAAATTTTCCTTCTTCAGCCAGTGCCTTCACTTCCTGAACGAGATCTTCGCGCAGCGTGCAGCAAATGCAACCATTTGACATTTCCACGAGCTTCTCCTCGGTCCGCGACAAACTGCCTTCTCCTCTGACAAGATCGGCGTCAATGTTAATTTCGCTCATGTCGTTGACGATGACGGCAACCTTTAGCCCTTTCTTATTATGCAGTACATGATTGAGAACGGTCGTCTTGCCGGCGCCAAGGTATCCGCTAAGGACGGTTACCGGTATTTTTTGTGATGTCATTCGTTGATCACACTCCATATCGTTTATTCGTAATAATTACGATTTACTTAGAATGATCCTAACGGGTAACCCGAAGCTTTGTCAAGCGAATATTATCCGTACTGCATGAATCGTTTCATTCAAAGGTTTCTATAAATACCTTTACTTATTGACCATCTGTTAAAAAACCATTTATAATAGTATAAATTGCTACTTATTGTAATTTTAAGGAAGTTATACCTTTGCTAGAAAATACTATATTAGTTGACGAAATAGATAGTGACACTTTAGTTAGTATGATTAAAATGGCATATGCTTTTGAAAACTGGGAGAAGGTGATTTCTTTATCTGACGATCTTCTAGAAATGTCTACACCAGCAAACAAAAAAGACGCCAATGAAAAAACCGCTTGTTTATTATTTTGGTTATAGCCATTTAATGAAAGGTCTGGCACTACAAAAACTAAAGAACTACAAAGAGTCAATGGCATGTGTTCACATTTACTCGGATTTAAATTGGATAGACAACAGCCAAGAAGGGAAATATTATATCGATAGTTTTCAGACTTTTGCTAAAGCAAATTCGTTAACCTTGGAACTATTAATGGGTAATAGAAATAAATTAACGGAATACCTAGACATACTAATTAAGAATCCAGATGAAATATTGCCTGGTTTAATCACAATTATTGAATCATCTCTAGTACATAATTTTGATGTAGATAAAGAAATATCACTCTTACTTCCTTATATTTCTGAATACAGTCATCAGAACAGGCCTATTCGTATAGCTTATTATTTGACAGTACACTACCTATTAGCACTGTATTACTACAAAAAGAAGAAATATTCTGATGCGATAGTTTGTACTTTACACAATATTACAGAATCTGATAAACTTAGCAATGAGAGATACTTCAAAAGATCTATTGCTTTATTTGATGTACTTAAATCACACGCATCGGTCCCACAAATGGCAGAGTATTCCGATACACTACATTTAATTCTAAGGAGAGTGATTGAAAATGAAGAAGACTTTGATTTCGATAGTGTTATTGGGTTTAATTAGTATTGTTAATTTGAACTATATTATCCCAGAAGACCAACCTTATGTTACATACTATAATCATGGAGCAGATTTTTAACCTTTCCTATAAGCGAATTATTTCTTAGAGATAATTCGCTTTTTTTTTGTAAAAGATCTATTACTCAATATCAATCTTATAGTACTCACAGCACACTGCACAAAACGCCAATTCTGTTGGATGCCCCCATATTTCATTGTTCATCATTGAATAGTTAATGAACCTGCATGATTAGGACATTTCCACGAAGACTCTTTTATATATCTGATTTCTTGATTTCTAGTGGCAAGTACAGTAAGGCCCGTAGAAGAACTTCATGTGTAAAACCCTTTCGCAATGCCTACATGAGTTCGCTTGGGGCAAAGGAATACTATTACCGCAAACGCAAGAAGGAAAGAGTCATCATGTGGCGATACGTTCCTTAGCTAACAACTGGGTACGTATTATTTATGCATTGTGGAAGAAACAAGAACAGTACGACCCAGCTATCTTTAAAGCAGCTCAGTTGAAAACACTTCCATAAAGCGGCATAAAATCTTGTGGAATTAATCCCGGGTTGTTTCCACCCTAGAACCGGAACGTATATTCTATATTGACATAGAGGGTTTGCCCTTGGCTAACGGTAGGCGCTCGCCAGCCCCCGTTCGGCTCTCACCCTAGAGATGACCCCATGCTGGGCGTGCACTAAAAAAGCCCCGAAGAATACTCGGGGCTTTTCCCTTAAAGAATCATGTCGGATTTTATGGAAATCCTTACCCGATATCCATCTATAATGCGGTTCATGCCTGATCGTCTGCGCTCCACCGGCTTCCATACTTTTCCAGACGCGGATGGATGATTTCCGGCTCTGAGGTCAGTATCAATCTCAGCTTGACGATCCACTCCTCAAACGAGGCATAGGAGGCAAACGTATTTGCCATCTGAGGCGACATATAGACAAAATGGGGTGCCGAATATTTCTCGGTCAAATGGCGGAGCGCGGCTTCGACCGGCGTGTATTTCTTCCGCTTTCCTTCCCAGCTCTCCACGACGATGTTGGGGGTGCCCAGCTCCTCGCACCAGGCAAGAAGCGGTTTTTCCCGTTTATAAAAGGCTTCCGTGTGCTGTTTGGTCATTCGCTTTACCGTTTCCTCATGCAGCGGGTACAAGACCAGCTTGGCGAAGGCCCGTTCTTTCATCATCTTGAGCGCCTGATTCAAATCCTCTTCGGACGTTTCCGCAAACGTATCATAATAGATCAGAGTCCCTTTGGCTCCTTCTCTTGGAGGCTCATAGCCGTATGGAACGTGCTGCAGGTTGCGTTTCATCAGAACTCCTCCCTTTTTATCCGGCAGGTTAAAGCCGTACGGTTTATCTATTTATCCCCGGGCCGCTTGATCCATAAACAGCGGGTCACCATTCCATCCTCGGAGGAACCCGGTGTCTTGTCGCCTGCTCAAAGCCATAAGCCAAGCTGAACAGCGTCGGTTCGCTAAAGGCCCCGCCGACAAACGTAATGCCCTGCGGTCCTTTCGTGTTGTATCCCCCGGGGGCGATTACGCCCTCTTTGGCATAACCGCCCGGAACCGTAATCGAGGGATATCCTAACTGAGCCGCAAGGTCGTTGCAGGCTTCGTCTCCCAGGAACATGATCGCATCCAAACGGTGCTCCCCCAGCGCATAATCGATCCCTTTCGTGCCGGCAAGCTCTTGGTTTTGCCGCAGACTATCAAGGTATTCCGGCTCCGACAGGTCACCTCGCGTCTCCTCGCACCAGATTAACAAATTTTGTCCATACTTCAACGCCTGCTCGGCATTTGCTTCATTGAAGGCGATGAGCTCGGCCAAGGAGTGTACCGGAATTGAGGGGTCCAGCTTCTCCAGATAGTCGTTCAGATATTTCTTGAATTCATACCTTAGCACGGAGGAATTCCAATTCGTTTCCTGACAAGGAAGATTCACGGGATCAACAATGGTCGCGCCCTGCTCCCTCATGACCTGAATCGCGTTTTCCATCACTTCGAGCCGGTCGGGATCCAAAAATTGAAAATAATGACGCGGAATGCCGATACGGGCTTCTTTCAAGAATTCCGCATTCAAAAAAGCGGTATAATCCAGGCCAGCATGCGGTCTGCTTGCCAAGGTTTTAGAATCCCGCTCGTCCACTCCCGACAATGCCGTCAATAGAATGGCCGCATCCTCGACCGTACGCGTCATGGGGCCGGGAGAGTCCTGTGTAAAGGTTAGCGGAATCATGCCGGTCCGGCTGACAAGTCCGACGGTCGGCTTGATGCCGACAAGACACGTCTGGCTTGACGGACTGATAATGGAGCCTGAGGTCTCCGTACCTATGGCGGCAGCGCACAAATTGGCCGCCACCGCGGCGGCGGAGCCAGAACTGGAACCCCCGATAAACAAATCGCCCGGTCCGTAAGGATTCAGCACAAGTCCTCCTCTGGAGCTGTATCCTGCCCACATGGTCGTGGACATGAAGTTGGCCCATTCCGTCATGTTCGCTTTGCCCAGGAGCACGGCTCCGGCTTCCCTGAGCCTCGCGGCCACGAATGAGTCTTCGGCGGCATACGAATCCGCCAAGGCCAAGGACCCCGCACTCGTATGCATCCGGTCACCGGTGCCAATGTTGTCCTTCATCAGAACGGGGATTCCGTGCATCTTACCGCGGGCGCCCTTGCCGCGGCGTTCCGCGTCCAGAGATCTCGCGATATCCGCCGCATCCGGATTCAGCTCCAAAACCGAGCGGAGCTTGGGATCATACGTCTGAATGCGCTCTATATATAGGTTAACGATCTCCTCCGAGCTGGTCCATCCTTTTTCCATGGCGTCCTGCAGCTCTGAAATCGTTGCTTCCACGATCCAAACCTGTTTGTTGTCAATCAATTGCTTTGCCTCCTCGCTGGTGCTTATATACGATACTTTCGATTCGTTTAAAGTGTCACGCTATCGCCTCCCGATGGGCATGATTCCTATATGTGTTCAAGCCGGACACCCTTAAATCCTTTAAATGCACTTCATTTCAAAGGGGGAACCTCTGCTCTCCCCTTGGTCTCCCTTCCCAAAATCGGATAGGAGGCCACCCATTAATTGAGTAGCCGACCTCTCAGTCGAGTAGCCCGAAGGGGTTTCACCTTCAGGCTCTCACAGAACCGTACGTGAACCTCTCGATTCATACGGCTCTTATCATTCGGCCAGTTACGGTACCATTCCGAGAACCCAGTGTGGAAACATATTGGGTTCTCTTTTTGCGAGTTCTTTCAGCCATTTTTCCGCTCGACTGCGATGTCCCCTGAACCTCTTGTATTTGCACATTGCCCATTTGATCAGTCTGCGGTTCAGACAGTCAATGGTGTACTTTACTGCTGATGGATTGAATTTCGTGAAGTAGTTAAGCCAACCGCTGACCATTGGAGATAGCATTTCAGCGATCATTTCGATTTTACTACCGGTGTAGCTATGAATTCGCATCGATTTTATTTTGTCTCTGAATGCTTTGGCCGATTTCGCGCTCACTGATGGCAGGAAGTTGAACTGCAATCTCCCCAGTCTGTCTTTGATGAACATCCTTCGAAAGGTGTACCCCAGGAATTCAAACTCAGTGACTGGATACTCCTTTACTCTGTCCTTATCCTTGCAGTATACAATCTTGGTTTTCGTTGGATGCAATTCAAGCTTGCATTCCTCTAGTCGTTCCTTGAGTTTTCCCAGAATCTCCTCAGCTTCCGCTTGCGTTCTGCAGTGGATAATGGCGTCATCTGCATATCTTTCAAACGGTGCGTTTGGATTTGTTCGTTTCATCCACAAGTCAAAAGCGTAGTGCATAAACAGATTCGCAAGTACAGGACTGATGACACCACCCTGAGGGGTTCCGCTTTTGCGTTCGATCCATCGACCTTCTGCATTTATGAACGGTGCTTTGAGCCATCTTTCGATATACATCAGTATCCATGACTCGCTGATGTGCTTTCGCACTGCACGCATTAATAATTCGTGATCGATGTTGTCAAATAGACCTTTGATGTCAAATTCTAAGACATAGTCATTTTTCCAGCACCTTTTCCTCGCTTGTCTTATTGCATCAGTCGCTGACTTGTTGGGACGGTACCCATAGGAATCTGTATGGAAGATGGCCTCTACTCGCGGCTCTATATACATTTTCACTACCATTTGAGCCACTCTGTCTCCGACTGTCGGAATGCCGAGTCCTCGCTTTCCGCCGGATTTCTTTGGAATTTCGACCAATTTAACCGGTGGAGGGAAGTAACTTCCGGAACTCATTCTGTTCCAGATCTTATACAGGTTTCCTTTGAGGTCTTGTCCAAAGTCCTTGATGTCCAGACCGTCGATCCCTGCACTTCCTTTATTCGCTTTGACTCTCTTAAATGCTGTCATAACTACCTGCTTTGGAATGTTAAATGGCTTGCTCTCTTTCATCGAATCCTCCTGTTAACCAGTTGTTCTCTGCTTCGAGCTGAATGATGGCGCCCCTTCGCTCCATTGCCATTACAGCAATTTCATGACTACTACAGGCGCCTCCGCCCCTGCATCAACGCTTTGCTATTTCGACCTCGCCTTTCTGTGACTTGTGTCTTTTCACTTACCATCGTGATGCAGGTTCCTGTGTTTCACATCAGAGCCTGTTATGCACTCATGCTGCCTTAATACCGTTTGCCGAGCAGTCAGCCTCCAGGTCTACTTCTGCTCTTTTCCCTGCCTAGTGGTGAACAACAGGTTTTGACAAAGTTTTACGCTATCGATACTTCATCGGCAGTTCACTTTCGTTCATCTTTGCATATCCCACATGATTGCTTATGGCAACCTTTTCCCTAAACGCTCACTACCACAACTCTTTATTGCAGCAGCTTAGGGCTGTTTGACGGATTCGCCTGACTCGATCCCCGTCGAGGGGCCTTCCCTCATCTCTGATGTGCCTTTCACAGCACACCACCACCGTACGTACCGTTCGGTATACGGCGGTAAGCGTTCAGCGATTCGTTGAGCCTGCTGCCTCCCCTCCCCATTAAAGAGGAATATCGCTTCTTCCCTGGGCCTTATTCTGAACATTTCAATCCGTTATTCCGTGTCTAATAAGGCCGATGGCAGCCGTTTCATCCACCTCCCGCAAGGTGCATCTCCATGTAATTCTGCAATATACTCTCTACGGCTGCATTCGCCATTTTATCACGATGAAGCGGTTGGCCAGAGCCACAAGAGCAAACACGATGGCAAACGTAATAAAGCCCGAGTAAATCTGGCATGCCACTGCGGTTGTAAATATAAGAAATTCGATAAGCAGCACCACGGCAAGCGGCACTTGATCCTTGCTTTCGGAGAGATGGTCATGCCCCTGATGACGGCTGCAAGCAGCGGAAGCCCAATACCGAGTGCAACCTGTGCCATGAGCCCGGAACCATAATGGAAGCCCCAGTAACCTATCGAAAATAACAGAATCAATTCCAATATAAATCGGACGGCGAGATTCAGTACTTTGAACATGGAGGGACACCTTCCGTTTCATGTCATGAACCTATTTATACTGCAGGCATTAAAGCTCGATTTGCTCCAAATGATAAATCAGGTGATCAACATAATCGTTAAACAACCACTCCAGCGTGACCTCCGTTTTATCGGGCAGCACGCATTTCTTCTGGAAGTCGGATGAATCGGCTCTTTGCATGACCCGCAGAATCATCCGGTTAACCTGCTGCCACAGTGCCAGAACATCCGATTGATCATATTGATTCTGGTAATCGTTCACCCGGACCCAATCGTTCTGCGCGTAACCTTGAATCGCAATAGGGTAATCCGACACCAATATTTTTATAAATCGGATATGGTTATTGACCGCCGAATCGCATAGATGGCCCAGGATCTCCTTCTTGGACCATTTATCAGGCGTAAGCTTCAGATTGAATTCCACCTTGTCGATTGCCGTTACAATCTCTGTTACTTCAGAAATCAAAGATTCCAGCTTTATAATGGATTCCATGCGTTATTCCTCCTTCTCGTTCATGATTCTATTCGTATAATCGGCAGTCCTAAGAAATCACTGTAATGCTTAGCCACTTCCCGAAACTCCTGTTCTCGATCGATCAACGGCGAGAACGGGCTTAACGTGATTTCGATGCCGCTGCGCTTGATCTCCCGCTTCCAGATACCGACCACTTCTCCTCCTGCAACCATAATAGGTTGGAAAACCCCGTTAGCGAAAGGGAGCGATTTTGGCATCATGCTCTGACTCAATAATTGCTCTCCCGATCCTTGTCCCCCAAGTAATATTCATCAAAACCCGGAAGCAGAACCGCCGGACCCGAATCAACGGACGCGAACGGGACAGAAACCGGGCTCCATCAGTCTGGGACAGGATACGGGGGTACGGCCGCTAAGTGCGTCGCCATCCACATTTCGCCCCTCCTTTATGTCCATGATGTAATCTAATATCATTCATAACATGGACGTTAACGTGGAAGTCAACGGCAAAAAAAACGCCGCATTGTCTATCAGACAAACACGGCGCCCTTCGTTCCGGGTACATATGATCTATTGTTGAATCTGTATCCGATACACCAAGCTGTCAAAATCCCCGCGCAGCGGCAGCTCGATCCCGATGTTCATGAGCGCCCTGCCGCTCCATGTACCGGCCACCCCCTCAATGGCATACGACTGATCGGCTTGCAGCCCGGTCAGCCGCAGTCTCGGGAGCGGCTCGCCCAGCTTCTGGCTGTGCAGGAACGCAAACAGCACGTTGTCGCTGCCGTCTTCGCTGCCGTACTGCACGGCCGTTACGCCTTTATGCCGAAGCGAGTCTAGGCGATACTGACTGCCGAACTGAACCAGATGGCGAATGGATTTATACTGCGCCACATATTCAGCCGATTCCGCAATCAGCTCATCGCTCCACTCATTCAGGTTGGAGCCGATGCCGAGCGTCCCCATCATGGCGCTGTGGAAGCGGTATTTCAGGGATACCTCTCTGCGATTCATCCCTGTCGGCGACTCCGTCACCCAGCAGGTCATCATCCGCGGAGCATACGTGTACGAGAAGCCCTCCTGAATGCTGAGGCGGTCAAAGGCATCGGTGTTATCGCTCGGCCAGGATTGGTCGGCATACCGGAAGATGGCAAGATCGATGCGCGCTCCGCCGCCGGCGCAGGTCTCAAACGCCACATGCGGGAATTTCCGCCGGAGCTCCGCCCAAATCTCGTATAGGCTCTGAACATGGCGAATCCAGATCTCCTTCTGGCGGTGAAGCGGATGGTCCTTCATCCCGGGTTCGGTTACGGTCCGGTTCATGTCCCATTTAATGAACTTGATGTCATGCTTCTCCAGCAGGTCCGTCATAAACTGCAAAATGTAAGCCTTAACCTCCGGCTTCGAAATGTTCAGCAGCAGCTGATTGCGAAGCTCCGAGCGCTCCCGCGTCTCGAAATGGTACACCCAATCCGGGTGCTCCCGGTACAGGTCGCTGTCCGGATTGACGGCCTCCGGCTCCACCCAGATGCCGAAATCCATGCCGAGCTCATGCACCTTGTCAATCAGCTCGCCGAGACCGTTCGGGAACTTCTTCCGGTTCACGAACCAATCGCCAAGCCCGGCGCGATCATGGTTGCGCCCGCCGAACCACCCGTCGTCCACGACGAACAATTCCACGCCCAAACGCGCGGCTCTTTCGGCCAAAGCCATTTGATCCTTGGCATTGACATCGAAGTACGTTGCTTCCCAGGAGTTATACAAGACCGGTCTCGTTTCGCGGCCCGGCAGGACATCCGAATACTGATAGCGGTGCAGCCCCCGGCTCATCCCGCCAAAGCCGCCGCTGCTGTATCCCCCGACGAAGCCGGGCGTATCGAAGGCTTCTCCCGCTCCCAGCACCCACTCGCTGTCGAAATCATTGATGCCTCCGGTCACCCGAACATGATCGAAGACCGTCCGCTCGGCCGTAATCTTCCAGTTCCCGCTCCAGGCCAGCGCCCCGAACCAGACATGCCCCGCCGACTCCGTGGCATGTCCGTCATCCATCGCAAACCACGGGTTGGCATGGCTGTCCGTAAAACCCCTGCGGGATTCCAGCACCTTCTTTCCTTCGGTGAGGAAGGTGCTGCGCAGCTGAAATTCGCCGGACCATTTTCCCGTCACGTGCGTGAGGCGGTAATCCGCCAGATAGGGGATGACCCATGCCGCGGATTGCGCGTTCTCCAGCACGATATCCGCCTCGCCGCGGTTGACAATCCGGGCCGAACGTTCGATCAGGTCGCACTCGGGAATCGCCCGGTAGGACAGCTCCACTTCAAGCGGGTACGCTTCGTCCTTCATGACGATGATCAGCGTCTCCCTGCCTTCCGTCTGCAGCGTGCGGTGCCCGGCATAACGAACCGCCAAGTCGCGCACACCATCCGGCATGCGGACCTTCAGGCTGGGCTCGCTGTATTTGACGCCGCCCCAGAAGCCGTATTCCTCCACCTCCGAATGGACTTCCGCGTCAAACGAGCTGTGCGATCTCGGCCGCAGCAGCGACGCCGCATCTTCGATCGCGACCGGCTCCCCCCAGTAGAGATGCTGCAGGTTGCCGCTGTCATTGATGCCGAACAGATAGGAGCTGTTATCGGTTTGTATCGCAAACACGCGAAACGGTTCTTGGTATTGAATGGTCACAGAATATCATCCTTCCGATTCGTGTTGATATGGTAAGACGAAGCATCTTTTGACTCCCCTTGGCCAGATCATTTGCCCCACAGCTCTTGACGTTTGTTGAAGTTGTCCGTATAAATCTTTTCCAGCTTGGCCAGGCCAGCCGCCTCGATCTCGGCCATCATCTGGTTATAGGATTCCACCACTTGTTCCTCGGACGGCGACAGGGCCATCTTCAGGAAATATTTATTGATGGTGTCGTTCACCTTCGTTTCCATAATGGCATCCGGCGTTCCGCCAGCCGGACCCAGATTGTCGTACGGCGCCGTATCAAACGACGTATCGGCCAGGTTCTTGATCGCCAGATCCGTGACCGGATCGGTCTGGTAACGGCCCATCAGGTCATACGGGGTTCCGTCCTCGCCAGGACCGTTCTTGATCATCCAGGTCCACTTGCGAATGCCCGTCGTACGGGAAGCTTCGTCCCAATTCTTCTTGAAAGCGTCCAGCACTTCTTGTCTTGGCACATGCTTGCCGTCCTTCATGTCCCAATGCTCGCCCTCTACTCCCCACATCAGGAGATACTGGCCTTCCTCGCTGGCCAGGAAATCCAGCAGCTTCATCGTCCGGACCGGATCCTTGTTGGAGCGGCTGATGGCGATGCCGTCCCAGCCCAGGGAGCTCTTCGGCCCGTAAGTGGCCTCTTCCGGTTTCACGCCCGGGGCCAGCACTTTATATTGGTAGAACTGACGCTCCTCCTCGGTGGCTTTATCGGCTGCTTCGGTTTTGAGCAGCGCATTCGCATTGCCTACATTCCAGAGCGCTTCCGCCGTGGCAAATACGTTGCCGTTGCCGAGCTTCTGCTCGAACTGCTTGGTCTTCATCGTCGCCCATTCCTTATCGAGCAGGCCTTTGCGGTAAAGGGAATTCAGATATTTGACCATTTCGAGATAGCGCGGATCGCGGACGTCCTTCTTCAGCTCTCCGTTCGTTTCATAATACGGCATCATGCCGTACATGCCCTTGAAGCTGCCGGTCACCGCTCCGACATTCTCGCCGCCCAGCGTCATCGGAATGCTTTCTTTTCCGTCGATGGTTGGATATTTCTCCTTGAACTTAACCAGCAGCTCTTCGAATTCCTCCGCGGTAAACGGTTCGCCGTTGCTCACCTTATCGCCGACGCCCAGCTCCTTCATGATGTCCATGCGCATCATGAATCCGAATACCGGGTACTGCTCCAAGCCGTACCAGTTGGAGAAATAATAATTGTTGCCGTCCTCGCTTCGCGTTTTGGCGAGCGTGTCGCCGTACATTTTTTGGATATTCGGTCCGTGCTCTTCAATCAGGTCATTCAGCGGGATCACCGCGCCCGAGGTAATATACTTGTTCATGATATCGCTTCCACGACTCATCAAAATAACGTCCGGAAGATCGCCGCTGGCCAGCATCAGATTCAGCTTCTCAACCGGATTGCCCGTAGGCTGCTGGATCTCGACGGTCACGCCTGTTTTTTCCGTAATCACTTTAGCGACCGGATTGGTAAAGGCATCCCCCGTGTTTTGGTCAAACCAGGTTAACGTGATCGGCGCGCTGCTGTTCGCATTCGTACCGCTGTCTCCGCCCGATGCCGCCTTCTGGTTGCCGCCGCAAGCCGAAAGCGTTGTCATAACGAGCGCTGCTACCAGAATCAATTTTAGTTTCTTCATTCCCTGAACCCCTTTCTAAGGTCGTCATATTCATGTGCTCGAATATATCTATCATTGTAAAAATCGGGAGTTCATTGATCTATAACGCAATCTTACAATCCATGATGCAAAATGTCTTTCATTCAGGGTAACGCCTGCTGCGGGTCCCGTTCGTTTGCAGGATGCCTATCGGAGATTACAGGTATCCGAATGGTCACCGCGGTTCCGATGCCTAGCCGGCTGAAGATGCTGACGCCATATTCTTCACCGTAGGTCAGTTTGATCCGGTCATCCACGTTTTTCACGCCGTAGCCTGACAGATTATCCGATTTGTTCAGCGCGTGATCGAGCTGTTCGGGTTTCATCCCGATGCCGTCGTCGATGACCTGGAGCAAGATGTCGTCTCCCTCCTGCCTGAGCTTCACGTTAATGTTGATTCCCGATTCGTCCCCAATGGCATGATTGATGCAGTTCTCGATGAACGGCTGCAGAATCAGCTTGATCGTTGTGTTCCCGAACAGCTGCTCATCCAGGTCGTAGTGCATATGAAGCTTGTCCCGGAACCGGATCTTCTGGATCGCGACATAATTCTTCACCAGATTGATTTCCTGCTCCAGCAGAATGATGCGCTTTCCTTTGTTCAGCGACACTCTGTAATACTTGGCCAAATAATTGACCATCTGGTACACCTGCATAGCCCCTTCTTTGATCGCCAGGGAAGAGATCGAGGACAAGGTGTTGTACATAAAATGGGGGTTGATCTGGGCCTGGAGCGTATTCAGCTCCGACTCCTTCCTTGCGATTTCCTTCACGTATACGTCATGGATCAGGGACTGTATCGTCGAGGCCATCTTATTGAACGCAAAAGACACCTGACCGATCTCGTCATGCCCCATCGGCTTAATCGACAGCCGGAAATCTCCGCGCTCCACCTTCCGGATCTGCTGCAGCAGCACCTCGATCCGCTTGGTCATGACCTTGGTCGTAAAATAGAGCAGCAGGATGGCAATGCCAATCGCCAGCACGGAGAACCAGATAACGTTCTTGGTCGCCTGATTCGCATTGGCCAGCAGCTCGTCGTAGGGCACGGTGATGACCGTGGACCAACCGTTGCTGAGCTTTTTATACGTGAAAAAACGCTCCTGGCCGTTAATCTTCATATCGAATGAGCCCGCATCCTGGGTCATCCGCTCCTGAATCGGAAACACGTCGAACAGCTGGTTCGATTGGAGGTTCTGATCCCCCGTACTGATCACGCCGCCAAACTCGTCGATAATATAGACGCTTTTGTTGTCGTTCTCCATTTTGATCAGGGAGTAGAATTCGTTCGCGTTAATATCCATGGTCAATATCCCGTACGGATGCTGCAGGCTGAAATAACTTAACGAACGGGCAATGGTGATATGTGCATCATCGGCCTTGAAATTCCCGGAATGGAAGTACACCGTATTGCCGGCGGCATCCAGCACCTGCTCCTCCATCGCCCGGGGCAGCTCTTCCGTATATTTGACGTATTGACCGTCGGAATAGAGGGTATGGTTCCCCGTATAAATCGTGATGCCCAGAATGTTGGCATTCAGGGTCATCAGGGACGGCAGCGTCCGGTTGATATATTGGAAGGCATCCAGATAATAGTACGCCTGCTCATAATCAGTAGACAGATAATTGCGGAGCTGCGCATCCATGTAGAGGATGTTCGACAGCTGATTGTAATACTCCAGCCGCTTTTCCACGTTAGTGTTAATCTGTGCCAGCGATCCGCCCAGCGCCGTATAGGTATGCTCCGTAATCGTGCTGCGGGTCGAAGAATACGAATAATAGATCAGCAGCGAGAACGGAAGGATGATCACGATCAGAAAGATGAAAAAGAATTTGTGCCGGAGCCGCCAATTGGTGTATGCGCGTAAGTGCGCGAACGGGAAAGCCCCTGCCAGCCGGCTCCACGGGCCGGACGGGCTAGATGTTTTTGCGGTATTCATTCGGCGTAACTCCTTGGCTTTTTAAGAATAAGGAAATGAAGTAGGATGTGCTCTCATAACCGACCCTTTGGGCGATGTCCTGTACTTTAAGCGAATCGTCGGCCAGCAGCTCCTTGGCTTTGTTCAGCCGGATTCTCGTTAGGTAATCATGGATCGTCATGCCGGTTTTCTCCTTAAAGATGGAACGCAGGTAGTTGGGAGACAGATACACCTGATCGGACAAGCTGTTGATCGTGATGGCCTGGTGATAGGTCTGGTCGATCGTCGTGCGCACCTGGTGCACCAGCCTTGCATTTTTGTCCATGAACCGGTGTTCCAGCGTCCGAATCGCATGCCCGGCAAAATCCATGATGATCGCTTCGATTTCGATAATGGTTCGGCACTGATAGATGGCATGGTAAAGCTCCGCCCGCTTGTGGCTCTCCGTGATCGGTTCGTGAATCCCCTCCAGCAGACGCTCCACCAGTCCGATGGCGAAGTCGCACACTTCGGTTTTTCGGATTCGCAGCATGACCAGCCGGTTGAAGTAATCCCGCAGCTTCTGCGCGGCCTGATCGGACGCCAGCTGATGAATATCCTCGAAATAGGCCGCTTCTTGGAAAGGGGGAATTTGCCGGCTCTCCAGCTGCCGCAACACGTCCTTGGCATAGATGACTCTCCCGTTCCCGACGTAAAACATCTCCTCCAGCATCTGCCGCGTCTCCCGGTATACATCCTGGATGCGGGACAGCTCTTCCGGCTCCTCGTTCACGGCCGCGGTCATCGTAAAGCCCAGCGTATGCTGCATCTGCTTCAGCAGATCCTCCCACGTAAAGCGGCTCAGATGGCTGGCGGCATCCATGAAGATGCCCAGCTCACCTTCCCGGCAGATGACCAGATCCGCCTCGAGTTTCTTGTCCGCAAGCCACTCCTCCATAAACGTCTGCAGGCGCGCCATACCATCCTCGAGGGACAGCCCCGGCTGTGCAGCGTGCGGAGCATCGATGCCGAGCAGCGTAAGGGTATACGTTCTCGGCTCCGTATGGCGGGACAGCTTATGGTAGCTGGCAGCAAGGTTTCGGAATCGCTCCTCATTCTGCTCGAATATCATCTCTCGTACAATATTGGATTTGGTCACGCGAATGGAGCGGTTCTTCATCCGCACTTCCTCGCAGCGCCGCTTGACTTTATCGATAACGCTTACAATTTCGCTCAGATCCAGCGGCTTCAATAAATAGCCGACGGCTCCCACGTTTAAGGCCGACTTCACATAATTGAATTCATCGTGTCCAGTCAGGAAGACGAACTGAATCCAGTCGAATAACTCACTCACCCGTTTCGCCATATCAACCCGTTCATGACGGGCATCTGGACGTCCGTCAGTACGATATCGGGCTGAATCACCTCGATTTTCTCCAGGGCATCCCTGCCGTTCAGGGCTGTTCCGGCTACATATATCCCCATCTCTTCCCAACGAATATAATCTCGGATCATCTCAAGCTCCAGCTCTTCGTCATCTACGAGAAAAATGCTATACATGCTCATACCCCCTGTGTCGGCTTTATCCCTTCATATTATAGCGACTTCGTTTTTTTTAACTATGGGAATTCGCGATGTAAGTCATTTTCAAGCATCTTTCGTTACATTGTCATATCGACACTCATTTTTTCCGAGTCTTATAATTTGAGTTAACTTGAGATGCGAGGTGCCCCATATGAAACCTGCTACAACCTTACAGACGCGGAGTGACTTGAACTTGAGTCCTCATCGAAAAAGCCGCTGGGCCATGCTGAAGCAGCAGAAGTATCTATTCCTGATGATGCTGCCCGGACTAGTCTGGGCCATTGTGTTTGCGTATACGCCCATGGTTGGCCTATACATGTCCTTCGTCAATTACCAGCCGACGCTCGGCGGCTTCTGGTCCACCCTGTTCACGAGCGAGTTCGTCGGCCTGGAATGGTTCCGTTACTTCTTCAACAACGGCGACTTCTGGATCGTCATGCGGAATACGCTGGCCTCCACGCTGATCACGCTGCTCTTCTCCTTCCCGATGCCGATCCTGATCGCCATCGCAATTAATGAGATCAAGAACGTGAAATTCAAAAAGACGGTGCAAACCGCCTCCTATCTTCCCTATTTCATATCCTGGGTTATCGCGGCCAACATCATCGTGACCCTGCTCTCCTCGGACGGCGCGATTAACGGCATATTGAAATTCCTACACATCACCGATGAAAGCGTTTTATTCCTGCAGAACGGCAAGTATTTCTGGTGGATCGTTGCGCTCGGCAATACGTGGAAGGATATGGGCTACAGCTCGATCATGTATTTGGCGGCCATCTCGTCCATCAACCAGGAGCTCTATGAAGCGGCCAAGGTCGACGGCGCCAACCGTTTTAAGCAGATCCGGTACATCACCCTGCCCCACCTGAAGCCAACGATTGTCATTTTGCTGATTCTGGCGCTTGGCGGCATCCTGAACGCGGGCTTCGACCAGCACTTCCTGCTCGGCAATGACCTGACGCGGGATTACTCTGACGTCCTGTCCACCTATTCGTTCCGCTATGGTATCCAAAACGGCATGTTCTCCTATGCGGCAGCCGTCGGCATGTTCAGCTCCGTGGTGGCGTTCATCATCGTGGTTATCGTCAACTATACGGCGAAGAAGCTGAACGGGCAGTCCCTATTCTAAACCATTAGGAGGTACATCCATGTTAAGCAAAAAAACCGTGCCCGAGCGTATCTTCGATGTCTCTTTATACCTGTTCCTGACCGGCATCTTTCTCGTGACCTTCTATCCGTTCTGGAACATTCTGGTCATCTCCTTGAACGATGCGACCGATACGATGCGGGGCAACCTGTACTTCTGGCCGCGCGTGCCAACCATCGAGAGCTACCTGACCATCTTCCGGAATCCGGAGATCTGGAGCGCCATCAAGATCACCGTGCTGCGGACCGTCGTCGGGACGGCGGCATCCATCTTCTTCATCACGCTGCTCGCTTATCCGCTCAGCAAGCGCAATCTGCTCGGGTGGAAATACTTCTCCTTCTTCTTTGTGTTCACGATGTATTTCGGCGGCGGGCTGATCCCGACGTATATGATCATCAAATCCCTGGGGCTGATCGACTCCTTCTGGGTCTATATCTTCCCTGGCTTAATCGGCGTGTTCCTGATGATTCTGGTGCGCACCTTCATGGAGCAGATCCCCGGCGAGATCGAGGAATCCTCCAAAATCGACGGCGCCAACGACTTGCAGACGTTCTTCCGCATCATCATGCCGCTGTGCGTGCCGGTGCTCGCCACGATCGGCCTGTTCCTGGCCATCGGCCACTGGAACTCCTGGTATGACTCCTATGTTTACACCTATATGCCGGAGCTCAAGACCCTGCAGGCCGTCCTGGTCAAAATCCTGAACCAGTTCCAGACCGCCGGCATGATGTCCGATGCCCAGCAGCTGGCGCAAGGCTCCAAGCGGATCCCGGTCTCCAGCGAAAGCATCCGGATGGCCGTGACCATGGTCGCTACGCTTCCGATTATTATGGTGTATCCTTTTGTGCAAAGGTATTTTGTGAAGGGGATTATGATGGGGGCTATAAAGAGTTAGGGGTTTTGTTGGGAAATGGAGAAAGCCCTTACCCGGGAAGGGGTAAGGGCTTTCTCTTTTGTATTATAAAGATCTGATATATCATTCAGCTGCTAATCTATAGTCGAAAATGACATCTTGTAAATAATATAAAAAGACAAGTCCCATGTGTTCTCCTCAACCTTTCCATGATTTACATCATACTGGATTTTAGGAGTTTACAAATTTTTATTTTACAACTCATACACGTATTCTACATCATCAGTTCAAAACAAAATCCTGGGACTAAAATTTTTTTTTACAATATCTGTGACTTTGTAGCTACCCAGACATGTATAGATTTGATTAGTTGGATCACTAACAAGAAATTGGACAACGCTATCTCTGATGTTTTAATCCAAGGATCGCTAGTTAGCTTATCCCTATCATGGGCAGAACTATTTCTAATACTAGCGACAGATTTTGCAATATCTCGATGTCGAGGATGTATTATCAGCCTTCCTTTCCCAGCAAGATAATCAGCAATTTGACCCAATCCATCACAACTTGTTAAATCCTCACCTGCATTAATTCCAATAAACCTCAGATAATTTTCTAGTGCTTGACCAGCATATTGACATGAACTTTCAGGATCAGTTTTGTAAAACAGTATTGCTTTTGTAAGTCTGTCTTTTTCAGGAGTATCTAAAGAGTGAAACAACTCAGGAGTTAGTGTCTTAGTCAGAAATAACTTTGCCGCCATTTCTGAATTAAGATTTGCTTCTAATAATTCTGTTTCATGGGGGGTGTGTTGAAATGTATCGTTTGTCGAGTATTCTTGCCCGTCGAAAACGAGAATACCAAGATCCGCAGCAAAATGAAGCATATTTTTCATACCTGATGAATATTTGTTATCTATCTTACAAAATGCTAACGTTTTTCTAATAGCCGATGCGTAACCATCAGAAGTGACAAGAAATCCATAAAGATTCTGAAACATTTCCCATTCTTGAAGTTTTTCTCTTAAAATAACTTTTTTTGCTTCATAAGTAAAATTCCTATCAAAATTGTCTGAAATCCCGTAAGTCTGCTTATTCTCTTTTACTAAATCGAGAAAAACTGAGTTTCTTATTGCTACTGCAACAGTCGGTTTACTCAATCCTGTAAAAGACATTATATCACTAAGAGTACAATTTTTATTCCATGCAATTGCATCTAACACCTCCAATAGTGATTTTAAACTTACACGACCAAAATTCAAATTTATGCCTCCTCTACCTGTAGTTCCAATAACTCAATCTGTTTACTAATAATAAGAATGTCTTTCGATTTTAAACCTACAGGAACAACTAGTTGTGCAAATTTCCCATCAGTTAAGGCAAAATTGAAAGTCTGTTTTCTTTCATCACTATTGTAAATACTAGGTGAAACATCTCCTCTATAAGGTATCATATCAACCACGTTATCATCAGTACTCTTCGACTTATCAGGTACATATATAGTTGTCTCTGATTCTTCTACCTTTTCCTCGTCATCAACCTTACTGTTTAGTATGAATTCTCTATTACTATCAATAATTTTGGCAAAAAGAGCTGACTCAATAAACTTTCTTGATGCTTCTCGACTGGCATTACTGGTTATATTATAGTCTCGAACCAGTATATTTTCTAAATGTTCAGGTATATGTCCATCATCACTATACTTGTTTAAAAGCACTAAATATAAATCGGGCTTTTTTGAATGCTTCAATTACAGCGTCTTCTTGCTCTGTTTTGTTTTTTTGGATGTGTTATTTTTTTCGCTCAAGTCACTTAATGAATATCCTTGCTTCTTGTCTAATAGTCCAAAACTGAACCATAGCAGAAATTCGCGTTCCAGCTTTACCATTATAATTCGGGTATCCCATAGCAATAGCTATTTGATTCTTGTCGATTTTTACCTCTCCCCAATTTTTAATCTAACTTGTTTAGCATCCTCGATTGCTTTTTTCTAGATTGACACCAGGATAAGAACTGCTTCTCTCACGTTTAACCATATTTTCCCCTCCACTTTTCAATTACCTAAATTATACCATTCGGAGTTTAAATTATTAACCAATTACATTTCAATTAGATAACTATAGGTGATTACAGTGTGAAATAAGTGTTAAAAAATTGTACTATATGATTATCCTATACTAGTGTATAAACTCAATTCGACATGCTTCCTTATTATTCCTACTCGATAAACTTTCTTTTCATATCTATTAATACATCTTTATTTCGTTTACTCTTAAGTTAAAAAGCCATGCTGGAAAACGCATGGCCCCACAATAAGTGTCTAATTACCTTCTAATATCAAATATTAATCCTACACAAATCTCTTCCTAATTATTATCACTCCGCGCCATAAGCTTATTCAACATCCCGCTCTTCTCTTAACTTCTTACCACAACACTCCACAACTCCCTAAACTGTCCAACCCTCTCATAAATCTGCGCCACAGTCGGATCATAGCCTTACTACCACTTTATAAAAATCCTTCACGCCTCTATATCTGTCCTGGCCAAACAATGTTCCTATCCTAAACACTTGTTTATATCCACTTCATACCATTTAAACCGCAGATTCTTCTAATCTGTATGAGTAAACCGATCACGCAGAGCTTTGAGAGATATCAGAATCTATCAATACGCCACTTTGGCAGTCATTAACCAGGATAACAACTTTATCAAGACGTTGACGTTGCGACTGCTTCTTGTCAGTACTCGCTCCTTTATTTATACTCTTTCAGTATCACTTATAACAAACCGTCATCCCCACCTCAAGACCTACCTCCACCTCCCTCCCCCCCATAAAAACACCCGCACACTCTTATCCTCATTCCCCTTCACCCTCGCCTCAACCAACTTCCCATCTTCCCAGCTCATATCCACCTCAATATTCCCTTTCGCCTTCAGCCCTGTCACGCTACCTGTCGGCCACATCGTCGGCAGTGCGGGCAGGAGATGAATCTCGCCTTCGTGGCTCTGCAGCAGCATTTCCGCAATGGCGGCGGTGCCGCCGAAGTTGCCGTCGATGACAAAGATGTTGGCCTCGGCTCCGGCCACGCCGGGTTTGGAGTAGGTGAGCATGTTGTCGAAGCACAGCTCCCCGATCAGGTGAGCAATATGCTGGACGGCTTGGTCTCCGTCATACAATCGGGCGTAGAAGAGTCCGAACAGCGCCGCGGTAAATTCGATATCTTCCAGGTCCGCCCGGCTGTTCCGGTTCTCCAGTGTCACTCGGGCTGCCGCAGCGAGTTCCGGCGTACGATGCGGCGTGATTTGGCTGCCGGGATACAGGGCATATAGATGCGACAGATGGCGGTGCTCCGGCTGCGCCTCCTCGTAGTCCTCCAGCCATTCCTGCAGCTGCCCCTTCTTGCCGATCATCAGCGGAGGCAATTGATCCAGCGCCGTCTGCCACTTCTGCCGAAGCTCCTCATCCACGCCCAACGTCTGTGCTGCCTTCACGCAGAACGCCAGCAGATCCCGTACCAGGACCTGATCCATGGTCGGGCCCATGGACAGCTGCTGATGCCCATCCTCCGGATGGCCGGTATAAAAGCTGTTCTCCGGCGAATTCGACGGACCTGTCACCAGCCAGCCATACTTCGGATGCACGGTCATATAATCCATGAAAAAGGCTGCGGCCTCCTTCAGGACGGGATAAGCCAGCTCCTCCAGAAAAGCCTGATCGCGGTTGTACGCGTAGTGCTCCATCATATGCGTCGCGATCCATAATCCGCCCGTCACGTTCAGCCCCCAGGAAGTCCCCCACCCCGGTGACGCAAATCCCCAAGCATTGGAGAATACATGGGCCACCCAGCCTTCGGCATCGTAATAATGGCGCGCGCCGAGCGTCCAGCCTCCGACAGCTGCTGGATATACCGCATGAGCGGCTCATGGCTCTCGCTCAGGTTCGCGGCCTCCGTCGGAAAATAGTTCATCTGGGTGTTCACGTCCAGGTGATAATCGCAGCTCCAGGCCATTTTGTTGGCTTCGCCGTCATTCCATATGCCTTGCAAATGCATGGGCAGGATGGAGTCTTGTCGTGACCCGCTAATGGTCAAGTACCGGCCGTATTGATAAAACAACGCAAACAACGCCGGATCGTCCCCGTTGCTCTGCTTAAACCTGCCGATCCGCTCGTCCGTAGGCAGACTGGCATGTTCGGAGCTTCCCAGGTCCAATCGTACACGGGCATACAGCGGCTGATAATCCGCCAGATGCTTGGCTCTCAGCGCGTCATATCCCAGCAGCACAGCCTGTTCTAGCTGCAACGCGCTTTTCTCACGCCAGCTCTCACCTTCTTGACGGTAATCCGTATTCACCGCAAAATAAATCGCCGCCTCATCCGCTCCGGATACGTTTATGGTGTCATCCGTGCAGCTCACCTGCCCGCCTTCCGCTACGATCCGAAGCTGGCCTTGGCATAACACCCCGCACTCCCCATTGCTATGTACGCCTTCCAATGCCTGCCCCCGGAATTCGATCGTATCCTTCCCAGTAACGACAGCATGAAAAGGACCATTCTCCCCTCGAATCGAAATGCAGAATGACACACCTAACGAGCCATGGCTGCTGCGGATTCGCGCAACAATGACCTGATCGGCATGGGAAGCAAAGACCTCTCGCGCCATCTCCGCTCCATCGATCTCGCAAAAAAGAACGTACCTCCGCCTCCTCCAGATCCAGTTCCCGATGGAACAGCGGCGCGGCTGCTACATCTTGTCTCCCGCCTTCGGATAGCTTCACGTCATGGTCAAACTCCAGAACGACTTGGCATAGTCCCAGATTGGTGCCAAAATTCAATTTTTCCGGCTCCAGGTGCTTCTTGGCCAGTCGATCGCCTTCGCGATAATTGCCCTGGAAGAAGTGTTTCCGCATATGCTCCAAATCCGCTTTGCTGTTGCTTCGCCCTTGAGCCGGCTCCGGTTGGCCGGACCAATAGGTGGTTTCGGTGATATTCCATATTTCTCTGTTTGGAGTAGATACCACCACATTCCCCATTCGGCCATTGCCGATCGGCAGTCCTTGCGACCAGCCCTGGGCCGGTTTCGTATACCAAAGCTTCATATCTGACATGTTGTTTTCTCCTCTTCATATGATTTTCCAATATAGAGACAAGCACTACCCTTACAGCAAAAGCAAGAAATCGCGATCCCCGGATGGAGCCGAGAACCGCGATGAACTTGCAGATGAACATGATGAATCGATGACTTCTTGTTATGGATTAGGGACGATTTTATAAAGCTTGGATTCGGCCGCTTTTAGCGTCACATCTAGCGAAGAGCCAGACACCGTCTGCGGTTGGCCGCTCCATACATCCGTCACCGTATAGGACGCCGCCCCTTCCGAAGCGATTCCTGCCCGAACGAGATCCACGGTGTGCTGTGCCGCATTTTGCGTATAGTTAAACACGGCAACGTAGTGGGTTCCCTGATCGTTTAGCACGAATACGTTCGCTGCCTGCGTGCCCGTGTTGCCTTCTACCGGCCGGAACGCCTTGCCCTTCATCGCTAGCCCGTTCACTTCCGGGTTGGTCAGCAGCGTTTCCATGTACTGCCGTGCCGTCGCATCCGTTACGTCATCCGAATTCAGGAAGACCGTGCCGGAGATCGCGGCCGCATTGACGCGAGACTGCGCGCCTTCCATCGATCCGCCTTTGGTTAAGTGCATATAGTCCGGATCGGTATAATGGTAGATCGTTCCGTTCTGCCACCAGCCGTACGTGAGATTGTTCAGCTGGTATTCCGTGCTGCCGATGCTGCCGTCGATATCGCAGGAGATGCGGCGGCTGTGCGCATATTGGCTAGGGAACAGCGGTGCGATGGAGGCGCTGATGAACATGGAGCCGTCCAGCACTTCATTCACGTAAGCCATTCCTTGGTTATAGGCCTGGATGCCGGTTTGAACGCTAGGGTCATCATGCTTGCCTTCCATTGCCCCATGGCTCAGAAAATCGATTTTGATATATTCAAAGCCCTTGCTCTTGAACTTATTCATGTAATAATCGATCCGCTGCTTCGCGCCCGGATGCGTCGGATCCACGGCGTAAGCGCCGTCCAGCGTCGGCAGCACGTTGCCGTCCAAATCGCGCAGCACGATATCGCCGTATTTGTATTTACCGTTCGTCCCTTCGACTTCCTGCTCCATATTGTTGCCCCAGTACACGAACGGCGAATAATAGATGCCGGCCTTCTGTCCATTGCTATGAATGAGCTGAACCAGATCCGTCAGCTGCTGATCCGTCATGTTATCCCAATAGGAATCGAGATTGATGTAGATATGGCCTTCATTGTTGAAGGAATGGTTCTGAATATGGTCTTTAACATAATTCGAGACCGAAACCGCCTTGTCATAGCTTAAATCGCTGGCATACGCTCCCCAGCTGTTCCAGCCGACCGGAACGCCTTCAGGAATGTCTTCGCCAAAGGCCAACGGAGGCTGAATCGCTGCATTCACCTGGCCAAACTCCTCCAGCCCGGTCCGGTAATCCTCGAAAAAGCCGACCATGATTTTCGGCGAAGCAATTTGCTTGCCCGTTACTTTTCCATGCGGGATCGTGTCCCACGTGGAGGTGGATGACGTAAATCCGCCATATACGCGCAATTTGTTCAATTTGTCATTCGAGCCGCTCCAATAGATGCCGGTCTTCCACGTGTCATGCGTCACCGATCCGATGACGAGACCGTTCCGGCTCGTATTGTCATAGATCGCCGTCAGCTCCGAGCTGACATACAGCCCGTTGTTGAGGCCGGTATTCATCGACTTCGCTTGGTATCTGGACCAAGCATCGTTGTCGAAAGGAACGACGAGGACCCGGTTATCGTCATAGCTGCCGATGTCGATGCCGCCTCTCGCTTCCATCGCGATGGGTGCTATGTTCCCCGTAGAAATTGCGGAATGATGGGAAGCGACCGTTTCCGTAAGCAGATACGGCCCGTCTTCATAGACGTAATAGATTTGGCTGAGCGATGGCATTCCCCCATCCTCATTCACGACCGTCACCTTGATGCCCTTGCCGGTGGCATCCTGGAATGGGACTACTTGATTTTTATAGAATTTATGATGTTTATAATCTGTACTTGCAACCATCCGGTCGAGCTGGATCTCGCTGAATAACCCCTTGGCAACCGCTTTGCCGTTCCAATTGTATTGCGACAATCCGGTCGAGGTGTTGTACAGCAGCTCATACGTCGGATTGGATACCTCGAAGCCGTTGGCATATTCGGTTAAGGTGATGGAGCCATAGCTCGTGGCTTTCTTTTGCTTGCCTAAATCGCCAATGCTGCCATCTGGGCCTGTTCCGTTTTCGCCGGCTGAATCAAAGGTCAGCTCAATCTTGTCAAAATCGGGCGAGTATCCGCCTGCGTCATCGAACAGAATCGTGTTGCTGCCCTGATTCAAGTAAATTTGAATCTGATAGGTGCCGATCGTGTTCCAATCCGCCGTTTTCGGAAAACTGAAATTCTCCTTCTCCGCTCCGTTTACGGAGATCGAAGCCGCGCGGGAATCCCCGGAGATGTAGAACATGTTCATATTGTAGATACCGGCCTTATCAGCCTGAATCCCGTTGAACGTCAGCGTGGAGCCGCCGTATAGATTGCCGGCTTTTTGCCCGCCTGAACAGAAGCCGCAATCGACCGCTCCTGCATTGCCGGTAAACGTGTTCTGAGATGCCTCGGCCTCGTAGGAAAGGATGCTTCCGGCCGCCTGACTCGGCTGCTGCGGTTCTGCCGAAGCAAAGGAGTTGCCTAGTACAGACCCCGATAACAGAATCGATAAGAAGAGCATGAATGGCTTTTGGAAGAATTTGAACGGATGAATACGCACTGAACTTCTCCTCCTTTTATTGATTTCGGATTAATTTCAGGATTTTCGATTCGGCTGGCGCCAGCTCGACCACAAGCGTGCCTTCCGATTGACTCGCCGTTCCTTCCCACACATCCAGAACCGTGTAAGAAGCGTGCGCCTCGAGGCCGCAGCGTTCCAAGGAAACCGTCTTCTGTACGAACTCGGCCCCGTCAAAGTTAAATACGGCAATATACGTCGTTCCCGCTTCTCTTGGATGGGTCAGCACAAACGTATCCGCAGCCTGTTTTCCCAGTTTCCCCTCTACGGGCACAAAGGTTCTACCCAATCGGGCAATCTCGGTGATTGCCTCATTTCCAAGCCAATTCTTGGCGCGCCATGCCGCTTCCTCATGCCGGAAGTCATCGCCCAGAAGCAGCACCGTTCCCGAGATCACGGACGCGGTCAGACGGCTTCGCCCTTCTTGGCGGGTCGTCGAATCCTGGTTGAAGCTTTTATAGATCACGGCATGGTCCGGATCGTTAAAACGGTACAGCGTATCGTTCATCCACCACCCGTGCGTCAGCGAGTTCAGCAAATATTCCGTATCCTTGATCGTTCCGAACACATCGCAGGAAATTCTGCGGCTGTGCGCATAGGAATAAGGAAACAGCGGGGCAATCGACAGGTTGATGAAGAACGGTCTGCCGATCCGCTCCGGGGAGAGTTTATCCGTTAGATACGACAAGCCGTAATTGTATGCAGCGATCCCTGTCGTAATATTCGGGTCGTAATGCTTGCCTTCCAGAGCCCCGTGAGCCATGAAGTCCAGCTTGATATACTCAAATCCCTCGGAGATGAATTTATCCATGAACCAATCGATTCGCGCCAGGTTCCCGGGATGCGTAGGATCAATTGCAAGTCCGCCGTCAACATCCGGCAAAATCTCGCCATCCTGGTCGCGAAGCAGGATATCGCCATAGGTGTACTTCCCATCGGTGCCCTCCACGGGGTTCCCGAACCCAGCCGGACTTCCCCAAAACGCAAACGGCGTCCAGTATGTACCGGGTTTGTGCCCGTTTTCGCTGACCCTTTTCAAGGCATTCTCCATCTCGGCAGGCGTCAGGCGATCCCAGAACGCATCGAAATTCATGTACAAGGTATCCTCGTTATGAAAGCCCTGCGGCTGAACCTCCCGCTTCAGAAAATCGCTCGTCGCCACATAGAGATCGTAATCCAGCGTGCTCATGGCGGCCGACCAGCTGTTCCAGCCGATCGGGACGCCGCCTTCCCAGCTCAGAGCAGGCGCTATCTTCGCATTCTCTTCCCCATACGCTTCGAGTCCTGTCCGGTAATCGTCGTAATCCCCTACCATTACCAGGGGAGATTCGACGCGCGTTCCTCTTACGTACCATGCGGCTGGGAATCTCGGGTCATGGTGTCGGCCGCGCCAGCGTACAGTTCCAGTTCATCCAGCTTGCCTGCGGTTTCCCCTTTGACGCGAATGCCGGTCTTCCACACGTCATGACTGATCGATCCCAGAATCAATCCATGGCGGCTATCCGGCTGGAACAAGGCCGTCACTTCGTAGCTTTCCGTCTCCAGCGGGGCCGTCTCCGTCAGGTAGCGCACCCATTTGTCATTGTCATACGGCACGCGCAGCACATGCAGCGCTTCTCCCGGAACCGTCTCGCTCCCGCTCGATACGCTATCGGTTTTCACCACCGCGATGCGGTTTACCTTCAATTCCTCTTGACCGACTATGACGACCCGTGTGATGAAAGATGAAGCCCCCTCATAGACGTAAAAATGCTGTTCCAGGCCTGGGAGCAGATCGGATTCATGCTTCATCACGGCATGGATTCCGGTTCCGAACGGATCTTGGATCTTCTCCGGCTGCCCCATCATATAGTGGCGGTCATAATGTCCCGTATGGTATTCCCGGCCCTGCCATCGAAAGCCGCTTCGTACTTCTTGCAGAGCGAATCCCCTGCTGCCTGCGTAGGCGTAACCGCCTTTTTCCAAATCCACCTCAATGGCCACAAGACCATTCGCCAAGCGAATGTGAGTTTCGGCATTCACCCCCACGTTCACCGCCGTATCGCTGCTTCCTAACATCTGTGGATTGCCTCCTTCTGCGTGCATCTGTGCTGCATTCAGGACGCTATCGCATCAAGCGCCTTTTACAGCTTGCTATCATTATAGAAGCGCGGGTAAAGCGCTTACTATACAACGATCTTCCGATCCATATCGGGATATAACGCATCTGGAGCGACCCATTTGTTAAAATGCAATATGGGGTTTCCTGCCATGAAATCAGCCGTTAAAAAAAGGCTGCAAAGGCTCTCCTTCCTGTATGTACTCGAGAGTTACGATTGTTCAGCCCTTCCCGAAAAAAAAATTCTCGGTAGTATGCTTCTGCTGACTTCTCACAGCGAGCTTTACTCCGTCTTTCGGATTTTTTTCTTACTTGGCGTTTGTGAGATCTCCCCGGGTAAGAGCGATAACCTTCCCCT
The DNA here is from genome assembly GCF_000987955.1 of Paenibacillus sp. DMB20. GTDB lineage: Bacteria > Bacillota > Bacilli > Paenibacillales > Paenibacillaceae > Paenibacillus_AQ. The sequence continues at coordinate 41,914 of NZ_LAZU01000036.1, read as the reverse complement.
CACCCATCTGCCACATTTACAGGATTGGATTCGGGTAGTATTGGACTTTGCTTTGTTATGCAAGCTCGTCCGTCCCATCTTGCCTTGTATGTGATTTCTGTCCGTCAGACCGAGGGTTTGCCGCCGGCTTCCTTCAGATTCCGTCCCGCGGCGGACATCCTTGCCCTTGGCTAACCGTTCATACTGCCAAGCCTGTAGCGGACTTTCACCGCCAAGTTATCGCCCATGCCGGGCGCACATACAGAAAGGCTGCACGGAAATGTACCCGTGCAGCCTTTTCTGCCTCATTCTGGACGCGACATATGGTTATTCAGTCATTCACTCACTTTGAACAAGCAGCTTGCCCAGATTCTCCCCGGTAAACAGACCCAGGAACGCATCGATCGTGTTTTCAAAGGTTACAAAATATCAACCCATATCTTAATGGCGGTCGCCAGGATCAGGACGGCAAGTATGATTTGAAGCACCTTCGTGTTGATCTTTTTGCCTGCGGAAGCACCAAGCGGAGAAGCGATCAGGCTGGCAACGACCATAATCAGCGCGGGAAGGTAATTCACCTGCCCGGTCGTCACCTTGCCGACGGTGGATCCGATCGAGGAGATAAATGTTATTGCAAGTGAGGATGCAATGGTCATCCGAGTCGGAATTTTAAGCACGACCAGCATGATCGGCACCAGCAGGAACGCCCCGGCCGCACCGACAATGCCGGCACCGATGCCGACGATAAGAGCGAGCGCTGCGGCAAGCCACTTGTTAAATTTGACCTGATCCAGCGGAATGTCGTCCACGCCTTTTTTGGGAATGAACATCATGACGGCTGCGCTCAGGGCCAAAATACCGTATATCATGTTGATGCCGCTCTCACTCATCATTTTGGAGCCGAATCCGCCCAGGAAGCTGCCGGTCAGTATGGCCGCACCCATGCAGAGAATGAGCGTTTTGTTCAGGTATCCGCCTTTGCGGTAGGCCCAAACGCCGCCGATCGTGGCGAACAGTACCTGAACGGCGCTGATGCCGGACACTTCGTGCGCGGTAAATGCCGCAAGCCCGAACAGCGGAGGAACGTACAGCAGCATCGGATATTTGATAATGGAACCGCCGATGCCTACCATGCCGGAAATATAGGAGCCGATGAAGCCGATCAGAAATATGGTGATGATATATGGCAAACTCATTTCCATCACGATACCTCCTTATTTGATTTAGAATGTCATTTACAAAATGAAAACTGATGCTCTCTTATTTTCTTTAGAAAAGGGAACCGGACCCGGTTCCCTTTTCGTCAGCCTTTTTTAATCCAGAATTTCAGGACGCCCCCTTCTTCTTCCTCTCCGACAAGCTCATGCACGCCCGCCTGAACCCAGGCCGCGATGTCCTTTTTGGACCCTTCGTCTGTCGTATGAACCTCCAACACCTCGCCGGGCTTCAGCTCATCCATCGCTTTTTTCGTTCTGACGATCGGCATCGGGCATGACCAGCCCTTAGCGTCCAATACTTTCGTTGCTTTCATTACAGCAAAATCCTCCTTTAGTTACAGCATCGGCTGTTAATCCTGAAATGTGCTAACCGCAAGATATGAGTTAACGGACTGCGCAGCGGTTCGGTCCGATTTCCATTTCACGCTGCTGTTCTTCGTCCGGCGTGATTTTGCCCATATTGGCTTGACGGATTTCTTGGTATGCGTTCGGCTGCGGCGGCAGATTTTTGGTAACCAGGTTTCTGAACTCGTCCTCGTCGGCAATGTTCAAGCCATGGTTGGTTGCATACAGCTCGCCCAGCCTTTTGGAAACCGTACCGTCTTCATTCAATTCGTCCATGATCATAAAGTGCGCCGGCAGAACGATCAGTTCGTCGGACAGCTCCTTATAGCGGGAATAAAGGGTTTTCCGCAAATCCCCGACCCAATCCTCGGCAAGCCCGGCAAGGTCCGGACGGCCGATGGAGTCGATGAACAAGATATCGCCTGTCAGAAGATAACGGTCATCGATCACAAACGACGTGGATCCGATCGTATGGCCCGGAGAATAAAGCGCCTCAATGCTGATTTTGGTACTGCCGATCATCACTTCGTTTCCGTCCTCCAGCGGCTCATAATCGAATACAACCTCGCCGGCGTCTTTTGGCGGAAGCCAGTATTTCGCGTTTGTCTTTTCGGCAATGATCCGTCCGCCGGAGATATGGTCCGCATGCAGGTGGGTATCAAAGACGTGTTTGATCTCCGCGTTTATGCTTTTTGCGAAATCGAGATAGACGTCAGTCATGCGGGTAGCATCAAACAACGCCGCCTCCCCGTTCGAAATCGCCATATAAGACAGGCAGCCCTTTCCGATCCGAACGAACTGGTACAGCTCGCCGCCGTCTTTCATGTCCCCGGCCTTCAAAGGCACCAGATGCTCGCTCCAGGCCTTCATGCCGCCTTTCAGGTAAGCCACGTCGCGTCCGTGCTCAGCCAGCATTTCAGCCACCATGACGGAAGATCCTTCTTTCGCGCACACAACCAGGACTTCGCGGTCCTCCGGAATCTTGTCCAGGATATCCTCCACGCCGTCAATCAGCTCGAAGTACGGAACGTTCAAATGCTCGATGCCGGCACCTTCGATTTTCCAGTCTTCGAAATCGGCCGTATTCCGCACATCCAAAATGAACAGTTTTTCTTTGCGAATGGCTTTTTCTGCCGCTTCCTTCGGGTGCATTTCTCTTACTGCCATGTTGTTATACCTCCTTCTCAAAATATTCGTTTATTTATTCGATGCCTGTCGTCCGTCCCGTCCAGCCGCTCATACCGGGTACCACGTTGACCACTTTGGAAAAACCTCCGACCTCCAGTACTCGACCCGCTTCAAGGTCCTTCATCGCCTTTTTGGTGCGCACGATCGGCATGGAACATGCGAGTCCTTCCGCGTCCAATTTCACGTTGGATTCAATCGTTGCCATTAAGGCTGAAACCTCCCGTTTCCCCCCTCCCGAATAACCCATAGGGGTATATTTTCGTTTAAAAAAAGGCGCATCAAACACACCTTTCGACATCTTCTCGCTTGCTCCCTTACTCCGTCTTGCCTTCCCAAGCCAGCATTCCACCGACCATGTTGATGACATTATAGCCTTGATACTTCAGGTATTCGGCTGCACGGGCGCTTCTCCCGCCGGACCGGCATACCATGATATATTCCTTCGATTTATCCAGATCCTGCTTGCGGAATTCGATCAATCCAAGCGGAATGTTCACGGCGCCGGGAATTTTTCCCTCCGCAACCTCTTCTATCTCCCGCACGTCGATAATGTTCAAGCTTTTTCCTTCATTTAGCTGGTTCTCTACTTCTTTAGGCGTTATTTCCTTCAAATTAAACACTCCCCTGTTTGGTTTTAAGACCAGGCGCTCATGCCGCCTTTGACGTTGGTGACCTTGGCAAACCCGGATTTCTTTAACATTTTGCTTGCTTTCCCGCTTCTCATCCCGCTTTGGCAGATGACCACCACTTCCCTCTCCTTCGACAGCTCACCGGTTTTCAGGGCAAGCTGCTGCAGAGGAATGTTGCGAAAGCCCTGGATGCGGTTTGCTTTGAATTCGCCCGGCGTACGGACATCAATGAATTGTTTGTTACTGTCCCCGAGCTCGTTTTTCAGCTCCGCTGTTGTAATTTGCCGCACGCCTTTGGCCGGAAGCAGGCGGGAGACCGAAAACAGGACGATCAGCGCTATAATGATGATGCTCAGCGTATCCATTATGAATCCTCTCCCTTAAGGGGTTTCCCCCTGATTAGATGAACAAGTTTACATTACCGTCCTGGGCGTCCGCCAGGTAAGCCGCTACACCCGCATATTCGACGTTATCCATCAGCTCCTCCTTCTGCAAGCCGAGCAGATCCATTGTCATGGTACAAGCCACCAGCTTGATCCCCTGCTCTTTGGCCATTTCGATGAGCTGCGGAAGCGGAACGGCATTATGCTTCTTGATCACGTCTTTAATCATTTTGGGGCCCATGCCGGCAAAATTCATCTTGGACAGGCCCATTTTATTCGCTCCCCGAGGCATCATTTTGCCAAACATTTTTTTCCATGAAGCCTTTCCTTTTGGGCACGATCACATTCTCATCCTTCCGAAGCGCATTCAGTCCCCAGAAGGTATGAAAGATCGTAACCTCATGGTCATACGCCGCGGCGCCATTCGCAATGATGTACGCCGCCATGGCCTTGTCATAATCGCCGCTAAAAAGCACGATGGTCGTTTTTTTTATGAGCTGTCACGTTATGGATTCCCCCTATTGATTGGTTATTCCTTCCCTCTAATTACCCCTTGGGGTATATCGAATTTTAAAAAAATTTAGCCTTTCTTAATCCAAAGTTTGAGTATATCCTCTTCCTCTTGGTGCCCAAGCAATTCGTGACCGCTAGATTTAGCCCATGCGGAAAGATCGTTTTTCGCACCTTGATCCGTAGTATGAATCTCGAGCACCTGCCCGGTTTCCAATTCGTTCATCGCCTTCTTCGTTTTCATGATCGGCATGGGACATGCAAGTCCTTTGGCATCCAGGATTTTATCTGCGTTCATCATGAATTCCTCCTTATCCGTATATAGGTTTGAAATTACCCCCATGGGTATAATATTGGATGCAGAAAGGGGTGTCAACCCTTCTGTTATTATCTGCTTTTTACCAGCAGGTTGACCGCCTCAAGGACAAGCTCTTCCGTGTTTTGCCCATTCTCTTCCGCTTGGCGGACGCATTTCACGAGATTTGAGCTGACGACGACGCCGATGGTCCGGTCGATCGCGGTCCTAGCGGCGGAAAGTTGGGTGATGACATCCTTGCAGTCCTTGTTTTCTTCCATCATTTTGAGAATGCCGCGCAGCTGCCCTTCGATGCGCTTCACCCGGTTTTTCATCTGATCGTTGTAGTCCACTATGTTTCCCTCCCGTCAACATTGATTATATAGGACAAGCCGGCTTTTGGAACTCTTATTAAACCTATTACACGCCTTATTTTATACCCCTAAGGGTATGAGGTCAAGTTTCGGAATATATCTTTCTAAGAGCGGACCTTTGAAATCCCTCTTTCGTAGAATGACCGTACGAATTATAGTATGGCCGAATTCCGGCATCTCTTCCCCATGCCCAAGAAAGAGATCATCTTTGACGCTCGTCAGATGATCTTTTTTCGTTCGGATATTTGTCACTTTCTTTTTCCGTCCAATATGTTATTATACCCCCATAGGTATGTTATATTGATCCAAATCAACCAGAGGAGGAACCCATAATGACCAAGAAAATCGTTATTGTCGGCGGCGTGGCCGGAGGCGCCTCAGCGGCGGCGCGGCTGCGGAGATTGGACGAGAGTTCGACGATCGTGCTGGTGGAACGCGGTGAATATATTTCTTTTGCCAACTGCGGGCTGCCCTATTATATAGGTGAGACCATCCAGGAACGCGGAAAGCTGATGGTGCAGACCGTCGAGGGGATGAGCAAACGATTCAACCTCGATATCCGCAATCTCAGCGAGGCCGTCTCCATTCAGCGCGAGGACAAAACCTTGTCGATCCGTAATTTGGTTACAGGGGAAACGTATGAGGAAAGTTATGACTACCTCATTCTCTCCCCCGGGGCCAAGCCGATCGTGCCGAATATTCCCGGTCTGTCCGAAGCACGTGACGTGTTCACCCTGCGCAACATCCCGGATACGGACCGGATCAAGACGTTTGTCGACGAACAAAATCCTGCGAAGGCCGTTGTGGTGGGCGGCGGATTTATCGGGCTTGAGATGGCCGAAAACCTGGCGGACCGCGGCGTTAAGGTGACCATTATTGAAATGGCCAACCAGGTGATGGCGCCCCTTGATTACGAAATGGCCTCTGTCGTCCATACCCATCTGAGGGAAAAGGGAGTAACCCTCATTCTCGAAGATGGCGTCAAAGCGCTGCATGATCAGGGCAAAAGCATCGAGCTGTCCAGCGGTAAAAAAGTAGCGGCGGACATGATCATCCTGTCCATCGGGGTGCGCCCGGAAAACGGGCTGGCTGTCGGTGCCGGGCTGGAGGTTGGAGATCGCGGCGGCATCAAGGTCAATGAATTCATGCAGACGAGCGATAAAAGCATTTACGCCATCGGCGACGCGGTGGAAGTGACCGATTACATCCACCAAAGCGCCAGCATGATCCCGCTGGCCGGTCCGGCAAATCGCCAAGGCCGCATGGTAGCGGATCACATTTACGGCAAGAACATATCCTACAAAGGCACGCTCGGCACATCCATCGCCAAGGTCTTCGACCTGACGGTTGCCGCGACCGGAAGCAATGAAAAACGGCTTAAGCAGCTGAACATCCCATACCGGGCTGTTCACATTCACCCCGGTTCGCATGCCGGTTACTACCCCGGGGCGTATCCGATTTCCCTGAAGCTGCTGTTTCACCCGGAAACGGGACAAATCTACGGCGCTCAGGCGGTCGGCAAAGACGGGGTCGACAAACGGATTGACGTCATTGCCACGGCGATTAAAGGAAACCTTGACGTATTTGATCTGACCGAGGTGGAACTCTCCTATGCTCCACCATACTCTTCCGCCAAAGATCCGGTCAACTATGCAGGTTATGTCGCTTCCAACATCATGGAGGGCAAGGTCGAGACCGTTCAGTGGCATGAGATCGACGAGCTGGTGAAGAGGGGCGCAACCCTGATCGACGTCCGCGAGCCGGGAGAACGAAAGGCCGGTTATATCGAAGGCTCCGTCAACATTCCGCTGAACGACCTGCGCAGCCGGCTGAAGGAACTGCCTAAGAACGAAACCGTCTACGTTACCTGCCAAGTCGGACTCCGAGGATACCTGGCATCCCGGATCTTGGCCGAGAACGGCTTTGCCTCGAAAAACCTCGACGGCGGCTGGAAGACTTACTCCTCCGTGTTCCGGCAGTAAAATAAACCGAAAACGCGGGTTGTCATCGCCAGAAGGCACTTGTCTCCCGCAATAAGCCGTGGTATATTTACAAATATCAGGGCCCCGGACAACATCCTCGGCTTGCTGATGCAAGAAATCGATAATTTAAAGGCAATGTTATCTTTTAAAAGGTACAACCTCGGCTAATACTTAGTCAGGGTGTACCTTTTTTATTTTATCTCTAAGGAGGACTAATCCATGTTTCTTGAAGCCATTTACCACCGTCCCCGCAAAAACTGGTCCTACGCCTACGACGGCCGCACCGTCCATATCCGAATCCGCACGAAAAAGGACGACATGACCGAGGTCTTCGTCCTTGCGGGCGATAAATACCTCTGGGAGGGGACGATGGAGTACATACCGATGTACAAGCTGTCTTCCGACGAGCTGTTCGATTACTGGGAGTGTGAAGCCCGGCCGCCGTACCGCCGCCTGAAATACGGATTCCTGCTGCAGCAGGGCCGCGAGAAGCGTTGGATGACGGAATACGGCTTCCAGACCGAGCCGCCGGCAAATCCGGACCGTCTGTTCGAGTATCCGTTCATCAACCCGGTCGATGTATTCGAAACCCCGGAATGGGTAAAGGATGCGGTATTCTATCAAATATTCCCGGAACGCTTCGCCAACGGCGATCCAAGCAACGATCCGAAAGGAGCACTTCCTTGGGGAAGCACGGAGCCGACGCCGGCCAACTTTTTCGGAGGCGACCTTCAGGGCGTGATCGATCATCTCGACTACCTAAGCGAGCTCGGCATCAACGCCATCTATTTTACGCCGCTGTTCAAGGCAACAACAAACCACAAATACGACACCGAAGATTACATGATGCTCGACCCGCAGTTCGGTGACAAGGACACGCTGAAAAAGCTGGTGGACCTGTGCCACGAACGCGGCATCCGCGTCCTGCTTGATGCGGTGTTCAACCACTCCGGCCGGACCTTCGCTCCTTTTGTGGACGTACAGAAGAACGGGGAAAATTCCAAGTACAAAGACTGGTTCCATGTCCGCTCCCTTCCCCTGGAAGTCGTGGACGGCATTCCGACTTACGACACCTTTGCGTTTGAGCCCTTGATGCCGAAGCTGAACACCGAGAACCCGGAGGTAAAAGAATATCTCCTGAAAGCCGCGGAATACTGGATTAAGGAAACCGGCATCGACGGCTGGCGCCTGGACGTGGCCAACGAGGTCAGCCATCAATTCTGGCGCGAGTTCCGCCAGGTCGTAAAAAAAAGCCAAGCCGGACGCCTACATCCTCGGCGAGGTTTGGCACGAATCGTCCATCTGGCTTGAAGGCGACCAGTTCGACGCGGTCATGAACTACCCGTTCACCAATGCCGTGCTCGACTTCTTCATCAACCGTACGGTCGATGCCGAACAGTTCTCCTTTATGCTCGGCAAACAGCTGGCCGGCTATCCGCGCCAAGCGAGCGATGTGGCCTTCAACCTGCTGGACAGTCACGATACGGCCCGCCTCCTTACGCAGGCGAAAGGCGACAAGCGCCTGATGAAGCTGGCGGCTCTGTTCCAGTTCACCTATTCCGGAACGCCTTGCATTTACTACGGCGACGAGATCGGCATGGACGGGGGACATGACCCCGGCTGCCGGAAATGCATGGAATGGGACGAGAATAAACAGGATAAAGACCTCTTTACCTTCTACCAGAAGCTGATCCGGCTGCGCAAAGGCCATACCGCTCTGCGCACGGGCTTCTTCCAGCTTTTGACCGCGGAGCATAACGGAGGCAAGCTGGCCTATCTTCGCGAGGACGATCATGAACGCATTATCGTGCTCGTCAACAACGACAAGGTTTCCCAATCGATCACCGTTCCGGCCGAGGAACGGGAGTGGACCCATCTATGGACCGGCGAAACGGTACGGACCAAAAAAGGCGAGCTCAGCGTGAACCTGCCGGCATACGGTTTTGCCATACTAAAGGCGGTTCAGGACTAAGAAGGCCAAACGACCGATCCGGTTAACACCAAGGGGCAGCCCTCGAGTAGATCACTCTACTTAAGGGCTGCCCCTTTCTAATTTTATGGCCGCCAACGGATTCCCCCGCATGCCGGCATTTTCTTTGTATAGCACGATCAACCTGAAGCTATTTATCCTGCTGTTGATTCTCCCATGAAGCCTATACTTCCTTACGCTGAAAATAGATCATTCCCGATACAAAAAACAGGAGGAAGCCCCCAATCACGACCAGCATCAGCGTCTCGAACGGCACGAGAAAGGCGCCGAAGTCATTCTCGGTCGAAGGAGCCATCGCCAAAAGAGGCTGCGTCCATGGATAATACGGCCCGTAGGTTTGCGAATTCGCTATAAGCATATTCGGAATCGTGAATATGACGTTGAGTGCCAGCGGGGCGGCAAAGCTGCTCCACGCGGTGGACACGAACAACTGCAGCGCCGCAAGCGGCAGGCAGGCCGCCCATCCCCCCAGCAGGCTGGTGGCGATCATCTCCCACGGAACAGGCGCCTGAACGCCGTGATGCCAACCTGCTGCGAAGACCGCACCTAGAAATAGCAGCTGAACCGCACCCATCAGTACGGCTACCACGGACAGCTTGGCGCAATATACCGCGCCGCGGCTGACCGGCGTCACAAGCAGTTGCTTCCATCCGCCGCCCAAATGCTCATAACGGCAGACCATCGCCCCGAATACCCCCGTCAATATCGGCAGGAACAACAGCGCATGCATGCTGGCCATCGTCCCGACGAGAACATGCCAAGGCAACTGGCTGCCGGGATTTCCGCTCAATATGCCGATGGCAAGCGCGAGCACGGGGCTTAAAAGCACCTGCAGCCATATTCTGGACCTGGACAGCTTCAGCCATTCGGAGGACATTGCTTTAAAATAAGCTGCCATCTTAATCCACATCCTTTCGGTTGAAATGGATTAAACCGGCAAGCGCGATGACTGCCCCCAAAAGCAAACCCGCTCCGATGATTTTCGTCTGACCAGGGCCCAAATAGGCAAGCAGCGGCCATTTCAACGGCATATAGTCCGGAAACTTAAGGGCAAACAGCGAGACGACGGAAGCCGTTACGCCGATGCTGACAGGGATGCCCTGATTTTTGCTTGTCAGCGACAGCCACAGCTGAAATCCAAGCAGCGGGATCGTCCCCATGAACGGGGCGAAGCCAAGCCGCAGGATGTCTCCGTAAGGCATGTTCTCCTGACCCATGCCAAGGGCCAACCCGAGAACGACCGTTCCGAGGGACAGCAGCAAACAGGATACGCACAAAATCATAAAAACCAGCACAAATTTGGCGCTGAAAACGGCCGATCTTGTAATTGGAAGAGCCAGCAGCTGTTTCCACGAGCTCAGCTGGTGCTCCACGTTCGCCATCAGGGAGCAGACAAGCGTGATTCCTAGATAAATCGCAATCGGCACGAACATCAGGATGTTTTCAAGCAAGCCCCCCCATGGATCGGCCGCGTAGATCTTCATCAGATAGTCATATCGGAGCCCAAAGTTGAGAGCCTGCATGGCAACCAGACCTATCGGGGCAATCACCGCGAGCAGCCAGATGCCTTTGCCGCGGATTTTCAGAAAGTCGGCGGACAATGCGCGGGCCATCATAAGCTGTTCCCCTTCCCGACGATCTCCATGAAGATGTCTTCAAGCGATTTCCGCTTCTCCTCGACGCGGTAGACCATGTGCTCATTCTGCACCAGTCTCTTAACGAGCAGCGCAACCTGGGCGTCCTGCATCGGCTCAAACTCCAGCACTTCATTCCGCAATCTGCCGTCACAGCCAAGATCAAGCGCCAGGTGCAGCGCTGTTTCCGGTTCGGATACGGCAAGGCGGAATCCTCCGGACGATTGGGAGACGAGACGGTCAATCGTGTCCTGAAACACGAGCTGCCCTTCGCGGATAATGCCGACCTTGCCGGCCATCTGCTCCACCTCGCTCAGCAGGTGGCTGGATACCAGCACGGTAATGCCGTGCTGTTTCGGCATATTTTTGATCAGCTCCCGGATTTCGTGAATGCCGGAAGGGTCAAGACCGTTCGTCGGCTCGTCCAGGATCAGCAGCTCGGGATTGCCGAGGAGCGCCGCCGCGATGCCAAGCCGCTGCTTCATGCCCAGCGAATATCCCTTGACCGGGCGCTTGGCCTCTTTGGTCAGGGAAACAATGTCCAGCACTTCGGCGATCCTCGATTTCGGAACCCCGATGATCCGGCGCAGCGCCTCCAAGTTTTCAACGGCCGTCAAATGCCCGTAATAGGACGGATATTCGACCAGAGAGCCCGTCCGGCGCAAAATATTCATTTTCTCCTTCGTCAAATCCTTGCCGAACAAATGGATCGAGCCGCGGGTCGGCTTCACCAAGCCCAGCAGCATCCGGATCGTCGTCGTTTTGCCGGCTCCGTTCGGTCCCAGGAAGCCGTAGATATCCCCTCTTGCAATTTCAAGATTCACATTTTCAACGGCTGCGCGCTTGCGGTACAGTTTATACAGCCCTTTTGTTTGAATGACTAATTCAGACACGATCATCACCTCGGAATCCACTATAGACCCCGAAGGTTAAATCCCGGTCTGCCCGAAGTTTAAAAAATGGTTAAGAGACGGACCCGCGCCGAATGTTATTTCGCGGACAGCGTAATAAACGTCCCTTCCGCCGAAGTATCCACCGAATACCGAATCCCCATTTCCTTTGTCAAAACGTCGACCACGGCCAATCCGATTCCGGCCCCTTTGGCGGACGTTCCCCCTTCCATGCCGGGTCCCTTGTCCGAAATGACAAGCGCAGGGCCATTACCCTGGAACTCACCCCTATGGATGCCGATATACCCGCCGGACTTCGCGTGGCGGACAACATTCTGGAACAGGTTGTCCAGAATCCGCTTGAACCAGAGCTCATCCACCATCCAGACGAGCGGCTCGTCGCCCAAATCGATGTCCGCCTCGATGCCTTCCTTCTCCCACACCGCGTACCAGGCGGCTGCGCTTTCCCTTACCAGCCTGGATACGTCCCTCGGTTCGAGTGCCAGCTGAACACGGCCGCTTGTAAGCAAGCTGTAGGACAACAGATTGTCGATCAACCCGCCCAGATCGCCGATTTTCGATTCCATGAGCGCCAGGGACGCCTTGCCTTTCTCCGTCAACGGCTCATGCTCCAGCGAGAAGATGTGACTGCGGATAACCGTTAGCGGTGTTCTAAGGTCATGCGAAAGACTGGAAATGAGAGATTTGCGAAGTTCTTCTTCTTCTTTCTCGCGTCGCTTTCCATCCTCCAGCTGGGCAACCATATCGTTGTAAGCCGCCTCCAGCTGGCCGATTTCATCCGGCTTTCGAAGGACGACAAGTTCCGGAATGCCGTTCGCCCCAGGTGAGGTCATCGCTTCCCGCAAATGCAGCAGCCGCTTCCGGATCCGGGCGAAGAACAGCCAGGAAACCAGAATGAAGGACAACAGCATGGCGACAAGAAACAAAGTGAAGATCGTGGCTTCGCTTGTGATTTCATCCGGATTGTTCAGGAAGCTCCTTGGAAGCTGGAGCACCATGAACCCCTGCCCCGCGAGCTCCTTGCCCCCGATATAAGCGACCACCGTGAACGGGTCAGAGTCAATTGAATTTTTCATAAACGCCACGGTGCGAAGTGCCGACCATTGCTCAGGCACCTCTAAATTTTCCGGCAGCTTGAGCCGGGTCCGGTTCTCCCCGTCCACCCAAAATATCGACGTTTCGGGGTATTCCCGTTTAAACCGCTGCAGGCGTTCGTTAATCATATCGGGCTTCATTCCGGACAAGGAGGCGGCCTCCTTATGCCACTTGCTTTCAAGCAGTTCGCCGCTGGGATATTTCACGGAGGGGGCCGTTATCCGCAGCTGGTCGTTCACAAACCAGTAAAACCCCGCAGCCAAAGGAAACACAATCGGCATAAATATCATCGCAATCAGAACAATCAGCAAATACCTGGAGGTAAGCGAATTACGGAACCGCACCTTCCCTCCTCTCCATGTTCTCTTTACCCTCATGCCCTCACCCGGTAGCCCAAACCGCGGACGGTTTCGATGATTTCAGGCGACGCGGGATTCTTCTCCAGCTTCTCGCGCAGATAGCGGATGTGCACCATCAGCGTTTTGTCCCCTTCGATGTAGGACTCGCCCCAGACCGCTTCATAGATCTGCTCTTTGGTCATCACCCGGCCCTGATGTCGGAACAAGTACATGAAAATTTGAAACTGCTTGCCGGTCAACACCAATTCTTCCCCCGTTTCGCCGTTGACCACCCGGTTCTCGTCCTCGTAAACCGTCAGATGCTTAAGAACAACCGGCTCGGCGACAACAGCGGCCGACCGCCGCAGCAGCACTTCCACCCTCGCGGCCAGCTCGTCCGGATGAAACGGCTTGGTCAAGTAATCATCCGCAAACTGCAGCCCCTCCAGCTTGTCGTCGATGGACGTCCGGGCGGACAGCATCAAGATGGGGAGTCCGGGATAAGCCCGCTTCAGACGATGCCCGACCGTAAAGCCGTCAAGTCCGGGCAGCATGACGTCCAGAATGGCCAGACTGCAGTCTGCCGCGGCTTCCACCGCTTTTTCCCCGCCCGTCAGCCAGGTCACCCCGTACCCTTTGTCCTTTAAAAATTCGCTTACCCATCCGCCGATTTCGCGGTCATCCTCGATATATAACAGGTCCTTGCCCACGAGCGACCCTTCCCTTCCGCCTTTTTTTATGCTCATCTGTCTTGCATTATACCACGGGGAGAAGAGGAGCCTGTATCCGTCCCGACAAAACATGTTGAAATGTCGCGCATTATGACAAATAATGAAGCTGATTGCCAACCCGTTGGTACGCGCAGCCCGTTAACGACGACAAACCAGAGAGAGGTTATCCCATGACACCGTCCTACCTGCTCCGAAAATTTCACAGATCGAGCTTTCGAAGCAAGCTCGTCCTGACCTATGTTTTCATCATTGTCATCCCGGTCATTTCCGCCATGTTTCTCTCCGGAATGCAGCTGTACAAGCAGACCCATTCCGATTACGAGGAAATACTGAAGCAGCTGGATAAGCGCACCAACGTGACGATCAACGAATTTTTCACCAATCAGGCACGCTATTCTTTTTTTTTATTTAACGAATTGGAAACAGAATGCCATCATGGAAAAAAAAGAGGCCCTCTTCGGAAAAGACCTATATGGAGGACGCCAATTACATGCACGGCTCCATGGAGCAATACGTGCTCATTAACGGAAACATCGCCATGATTTCGGTCCTCGCTCCCAATGGGAGCATCTACGGCAGCAAGCCGGAAAAGGCGGGAGAAATCGTTAGAACGATTGCCGAGATCGGCAGGAACCGCCTAAAGAACAGCCATTTCGTCGTGCAAATGCCGAATGATGCCCACTTAAGGGAGAAAACGAACCACAGCATCTCGATCGTTCGATATTTATCGGATTTGAATCTCGGGGATGCCCGCGAGGCTTACGCCAAGATCGATATTTACAACAAAGCCGTCGAAAATATGCTCGGCGGAATCTCGAACGACGGATTGAAGCTCGGAACCGCCGTTCTTTCAGGAGACACGGTCGTTTACAATTCGAATGCCGCCCTAACCCGGCAGGGCACGGAGGAAGCCGATCCTTTTCCCTCCCAGCTTGTCGGCAAAGCGGGAGACGAACAGATCCAGCGCTTGAAATGGAACGGCCAGCTTTACATGATCAGCAGCACCGTCAATCCGGTGACCGGCTGGACCATCATCCACTATATCCCGGTGACCCAAATCACGGACACCTTCCTGAGCAATACGCTCAATTACGTGTTCTTCAGCATTCTGGCCCTCATGGCGGCGCTCGGACTCGCTTTCTTCTTTTCCCGCTATTTCGTCAATCCGATTTTAAAGCTGAGCAGTTCGATGCGGACCGTGGATTCGGAACACTTGGCCCATAACGTCATCGTAAGCGATCGCGAGGATGAAATCGGCAGGCTCATCAACAACTATAACGCGATGATCGAGCGGCTCAAGACCAGCCGGGAGTCGGAAATCATGGCCAGCAGCCTTCAAAAAAAAGGCCGAGCTGAAAATGCTTCAGTCGCAGATCAACCCCCATTTCTTGTACAACACGTTAAACGCGATTCATTCCATTTCGGAACTGCACCGAATGGACCATATTTCCGCCATGACGAAGAGCTTGTCGAGCATTTACCGCTACAACATCAAATACGGCGACGTCGTCACGGTCGAAAAGGAACTCGAGCAGTTGAAAAATTACATTACCATTCAGCAGATTCGTTTTTTTTAACAAGTTCGCGGTCGAGTATGACATCGATGAAGACACCCTGGATTGCCAAATCATCAAGTTCCTGCTGCAGCCCATTATCGAAAACTCCTTCTACCACGGCCTGGAGCCTAAGGGCGGGACCGGCCTGCTCCGGCTCAGCATCAAACGGCGGAGGCAGTTTCTCTATATTTCCGTTTATGACGACGGAATCGGCATTCCCGAAGACAAGCTGGACGAACTGCAGGCCATGCTGAAGCAGGATGAGCACGCGCTGGTAGAGGACCTTGACCGGAATTTCGGCATGAGAAACGTTTATGCGCGGATCAAGCATTTTTACGGCGCCAGCTGCTGGATGAACATCATGAGCGAGGAGCAGTCAGGCACAACGATCCGGATTCATATTCCCTTCAACAAGGAGACGCACAAATGAGAATCTTAGTGGCAGACGATGAATTTTTCGCCAGGAAGGCCATCGTCCAAATGATACGGGATTGGGACGAAAGCACAGAGGTGATGGAAGCGGAGAATGGCACCGACGCATTGAAAATCATCGATGAGGAAATCCCTGACCTGGTGATGACGGACATACGCATGCCCGGCATGGACGGGATTCGGCTGGCCGCGTATGTGCGCGAGCAGCATCCCTCCATGCTGGTCACCATCATCAGCGGTTATGATGATTTCACATACGCCCGCAAGGCGATTCAACATAAAGTCGAAAGTTACCTGCTGAAGCCCGTAGACCGGCAGGAACTGAGCCCCTTGCTGGATCAACTGAAGTTGCGCGCGGCGGAACGGCGGGAACACTCCTTGGAAATGGCGATGTCCGCCTGCTTTTATGGCGAGTTCGACACCGGGCGACTGCCCTTGGAGGCCGCCTTGGGCCGCGGCAGCTACCAGACGGTCGTCTTCCAGCACCGCCCTTCCCGTTCCAAGGAGTTGACGGCCGTCGCCAAGGAAACCTTCCACAAAAACAACCTGCAGGCCCTGATGTTGACCGACAAATTCCAGCCTCAGCTCCTGATCGCCTGGGTACGCTTCGAAAAGAATCTGGAGCAGCATCAGCTTGGCGGATTGCATTCGCTCTGCGATAAAATCAGCCGCAAGCTGGAACATATTGCCGGGGAGGCTTGTGCCGCCATCGGCTTCAGTTCCGCTTTCAAGGATCTTCGTCAGCTGGACGTTTCGCTGAAGGAGGCAAAGCTCGCCGCATTGCAATGCTTCGTGCACGGGCACCGCAAAACGGTCGGTATCGGACAAATCGGGGAGGATTACCACTACGATGCCGCATTGATTCAAGAATGGACCGGAGCATTCACCCGGAAGGCCGCCAATTATCAAGCGAGCGAGATGGCCGGGATGATCCGTTCCTGGCTGGACGATGCCGCAAGCAAACGGTTTTCCGTCTACATGGTGCAGGACTGGCTTGCCGCGACCGTAAACATCGTCAACACGCTGATCGGCAGCGCGGACCACGAAGCCCCTCCGATCTACATGGAGCAGCGGAGCCTGTTCGAATTCGGCACGATGCGGGAAGCCTGCGATGAATTGATCGCGAAGCTCGACAAGGTAATCGGGCAACTGAAACGGAGCGAAGCTAAGGGGGACATGGTTCAGGACATCAAAAATTTCGTCGAGGTCCATTACAAAAACCGGATCGTGCTGGAGGAGCTCGCCAAGCACCGCTACTACGTCGATCCCAGTTATCTCAGCCGGCTGTTCAAACGAAAATGCGGAACGGGATTTACCCAGTATCTTTTATCCGTAAGGATGGAGAAGGCCAAAAAGCTCCTTGAGACCTCCCCGCTTGAGCTGTCCGTCGCGGAAGTGGCGAGCGAGGTCGGGTTCAATGACTACTCCTATTTCATTCAGATGTACAAAAAAGGTTTACGGCGCCACGCCCGGAAAGGTCAAAAACGAGAAGCAGCCCAAAGCGCTCCGGAATACGGAAGAATTGACGGAGTGAGAGGAAAGAAAGCAGGGAAAGCAGCGTAGGAGACGGAATCGATCTGGAGAAGCGGAAACGATCGGAAGAACGATCCGTAATCGTTGAGGTACCTAGCAGAATGCCAAAACTCATTTCGCGTTGGCCGGAAAGATCAGTTTTATCCTATTCATTCGGTCAGTTCTCTCCTATTTTCAGCTCCCGGCGGCTTGCTACAATGAACCCGTAACGCATTACATAACCAATTCCAAAGGAGCTGAAGAAATGAAAAAGGGGTTTATCAAAAGCGGAATGGCCGCACTGGTCTCCCTGGCGTTGCTGACGGCGGCCGGCTGTTCGGGCGGAGGCACGAACAGTGCGGAAGGCAACTCGCCGGACAGCGGCAGCACGAATGCCGGAGGCGTGCCCGTCAAGATCGAATATTTTCAAATGAAACCCGAAGCGGTTAATATCGTGGGCGAGCTCATCACGAAGTTTCAAAACGAAAACCCGGGCATCACCGTTGAGCAGAACAACGTTCCCAACCCCGAAAACGTATGGACCATGAGGGTCTCTACCGATGATGCTCCTGCCGTCTTCACTCACTATCCGCATAACTCCATTTTTCAAAAAATGGCAAAAGAAGGACGCGTCGTGGATCTGACGGACGATCCCTTAATGGAAAACGTACAGCCTGCCATTGCGGATTTAAGCAAAATCGACGGCAAAAACTATCTCGTTCCGATCGGGGTAGCCACCCTTGGCATGTACTATAACAAAGATATTTTCGAAAGCCATAACATACAGATCCCAACGACTTACGATGAACTGCTCCAGGCCGCGGAGAAGCTGAAGGCGGCCGGCGTTACGCCATTCTACTTCCACGATAAAGACTTCAACGGCATTCGCCAGGAAGTCGTTTATAAAATGGGACAAACCATGCCGGACATCGAAAAGTTCCTGGATGATGTGATGAACGGCAAAGCGCATATTACGGACAACCCGGATTTCAAACCGTTTGCCGAAAAGCTGCTGGCCCTTCGCGAATACGGGCAAAAGGATAACATGGGTACCGGGTACGAGGACGCTCTCCGAGAATTCTCAAACGGCAATACGGCCATGTGGTTCACCGGAATCTGGGCCATCAAGGAAATCAAGGAGTCCAATCCTGATTTGAAGTTCGCCATGTTTCCGCTGCCTACGGAAAATGCGGCAGATTTGAAGACCCAAGTATCGGTGGATACGGCCATCGGCATACCGGCGAGCGGAAAAAATAAGGAAGAAGCACGAAAATTCATCGAGTTCATGTCCAAGAAAGAAAACGTGGAAACCTACTTGAGCATCGGCGGCTACCCTTCCGGCATCAAGGACGTGAAGAGCGGCCTTCCGGAAATCACCGAGCTGACGCAGCTGATCACGGACGGCAAGGTATATCCGACGATCGAGCGCCTCTGGCCGCCGGGCACGAACGCCGAAGTAGGCAAGGCGACGCAGGAAATGTTCTTGACGAAGGATATCGATCAGTACCTGAAAACGCTGGACACGATTTTCTACAACAGATTCAATCAATAAGACGGCCAATGAGGCGGAAGGTACTTGGTTAGAAACACTCCAGGGTTTTCCGCCTCTTTTGCTTGATGGAGGTCGATTATGAACATTCGAGGATTTAAACCGGGTACCGTATTTTTTCTGTTTACCCTGCCTGCCGTAGTGCTGTATTCCCTCTTTTTTCTGGCCCCGGTCTTTATCGGGTTCTATTACAGCTTGACGAATTGGGACGGTTTTTCACGGTCCTATGACATGGTCGGCTTGCAAAACTATATTTCGATTCTGCAGGATAAACGTTTTATGGACGGCCTTTCCTTTACCTTGCTGTATACCGTTATCATCGTGATCGGAAAGCTGGGCATTGCGCTCATTCTGGCCTTGCTGCTGAGCCGCTCCCTGAAGTTCCGCGGTTTTTTCCGCTCCGTTTATTTCTTTCCTGCCGTGCTCAGCATGATTACCGTCGGCTTGATGTTCAACCAGTTTTTCTATTCCCTGTTTCCGCCGATCGGCGAGAAACTCGGAATCGAATGGCTGTCCCGCAACCTGCTCGGCAACCCCGATACCGCTATCTTCGGGATTGCGTTAACCAATATCTGGCAGGGTTTTGCCGTTCCCATGGTGATCTTCATTGCCGGCCTTGCGAGCGTCCCGAAGGATATCAAAGAGGCGGCCGTCATTGACGGAGCCACTCCGATGCAGCGCTTTTTCTCGGTAACGATCCCGTTCCTTATTCCGATGCTTACCGTCAACGTGGTGCTTGCCATTAAAGGCGGGCTGACGGTGTTCGATTACATCGTGGCCATGACGAACGGCGGTCCTTCGCAATCGACCGAATCCCTTGGCTTTCTCATTTACCAGCACGGCATGAACGAAATGAAATTCGGCTACGGAACGGCGGAAGCGATCTACGTCTTTATCTTGATCGGCCTGATCTCGTTCATCCAGATTAAGCTGTTATCGCGAAAGGAGGCCGGACAGCAATGAAGACGAGACTGCCTTTTAAAATTCTCGGCTATGCCTTTTTGGGGATCGGGGCGTTATTCATCCTGGCTCCGATCTACCTGACCCTTTCGATTGCGCTGAAAACGCGGGCCGAAACGACGGCCAACTTCTTTTCGCCGCCAACGCGCCTGTATCTCGATAATTTCATTTCGGTTATTAACAAGGCCAATTTCTGGTTAATGGTTCAAAATTCCGCGTTTATTACGGTCGTATCCCTGCTGATCATGCTGATCGCCGTTCCCATGGTTTCCTATGCCATTTCGCGCAACGCAAGCAAGGCGTACTACAAATGGGTGTACACGATCATTCTGATGGGAATTTTCGTTCCTTTTCAGGCCGTAATGCTGCCCATTTACAGACATATGGGGAATCTCCATCTCCTCAACCATGCCGGATTGATCATTATGTACGTCACGTTATCGTTTGCCCAAGGACTTTTTCTCTGCGTAGGCTTTCTGAAAAATATCCCGCTTGAGCTGGATCAGGCGTCGAAGATCGACGGATGCGGCGTCGGGCTGACCTTCATCCGAATTATTTATCCGTTGATGCTGCCCATTATTGCGACTATATTAATATTAAACAGCCTTTGGCTCTGGAACGATTTTCAGCTTCCGCTCATCATGCTGAACCGCCATCCGGACTTCTGGACTTTGCCGCTGTTTATTTACAACTTCAAAACGGAAGTCAGCTTTGATTACAATCTGGCCTTTGCGGCGTTTGCGCTGTCCATGGCTCCGATTACCATCATGTATGTTTTCACGCAAAAATATATTATTGGTGGTTTGACCGAAGGGTCTATTAAATAGAGATAGGGATGAATAAGACATGAGCATGACAACGATGACATTCAATCTGCGGGTTAACGTGCAGGGAGACGGCAGCAACGCGTGGCCTTACCGGAAGCATCGTGCGGCTTGCGCCATTGCGGCCGTCTCGCCCGACCTTTTTGGCACGCAGGAAGGAACCGGCGCCATGCTGAAGGATCTGGATGAAGTTTTGCCGGACTACAGCAGAATCGGAACCGGCCGTGTCGGCGAAGGGGACTCTTCGCAAGATGAGCACTGTGCCGTCTATTACAAGCATGCGGAAGTAACGCTCCTCAAGCAAGGACAGTTCTGGCTCTCCGAAACCCCGGATGTGCCGGGAAGCATCAGCTGGGACAGCTGTCTCCCCCGCATCTGCACCTGGGGCTTGTTTCAGAGCAAGAACGACGGCTTGCGGTTTTATGTGATGAATACGCATTTCGATCATCTGGGCGTCACCGCCAGACAGGAAAGCGCCAAGCTTATGCTTGAGCAAATCCGGCTGTTCCGCGGGGAAGAAGAGCTTCCGGTCCTTCTCATGGGCGATTTGAACGCCGAGCCCGGCGAACCGGAAATCTCCCTGCTTCGGGAGCAGCTGCAGGACGCTTATGCCCTTCTCGGCGAGCCGGCCGGATGTACTTTCCACGATTTCAAGGGAGGCACGGAAGGCGATCCGATCGATTATATCTTCACCACGTCCGATATTGAAATGACCGGAACTCTCATCCATCGCGAGAAGTTGGACGGAGCCTATCCGTCGGATCACTATCCCGTCTCCGTCTCCTGGAAAACGGCAGGCGAATGATAGGATACTTAAACCGGCGAATGATGACGCAGATTCCGCTATGGGCCGCGGAAACGCGGATTTTACCGTTGAAATGATGACACTGGTTCCGCTATTTGGCCTCGAAGGGGGCTGGCGTCCATTGATGGTGTTATTTCCGAGGGATTTTGAGAGGATAGGGCTATTGGAGGTTCTCCAGTAGCTCTTTCTTGTGTTTTTCGTATTCCCATGCTTTCTGTTTCTGGATTCCGAGTGATTGCAACATCGCGAACTCCAACAGAACAAATGTTCTTAAAATTTAAATATCAACAATATAGATTAACATAGCCTTTTATTAAATAAAACCTTAATTATATGATGAAGTTTTGATGATTTGTTGATAATATATAATTATATGGATCTATTGAGAGGGGTACCAACTAGATGTACTATTTGAGAACAAAGGGTGAATAGGAATGATTAAAGATAAACGGATCAATAAAATTGAGGAATATATTATAGAACACAAATCTGTGTCTTTAGATGAATTAATGGAAGTGTTTCAAGTATCTAAAAACACGATTCGGCGTGATGTTCAGGAACTCGTTGAAAAAGGGGATTTTAAAAAGGTTTACGGTGGTGTAGCAGTCAACGAGGACAATCGTGCAAAATTAGAATCTTTCCATGACCGTCAAGTACGTAATCAAACAGAAAAGGAAATGATCGGAAAAGCAGCAGCAAATTATGTTCAGGATGGCGATATTATTTTTATCGATTCAGGAACGACTACAATTGAAATGATTGAATATATCAATAAAAAAACAGGTCACGATCATTACCAATAATCTCGATTTTATCGTTCGTGCCCTTCCTTTTGAAAATTTAAATGTGATTACAGCGGGAGGAATCCTGGAAAGAAAAACAAATTCATTTGGAATTTTGAAATATATGGATATCTTAAATGCCTATAATATTAATAAGGCATTTATGGCGTCAACTGGGGTTTCCTTATCAAATGGTGTGACGAATGCCTCGCCGCTTGAAAGCGAATTAAAAGCTTCTATTGTTAACAGAAGCTCTGAAGTATTCTTATTAGTCGACCATGATAAATTTGATAAATATGGGTTAATGACCTATTGCAGTTTAGATAAAATTGATTACCTTGTAACGGATATCATACCTAATGAAGTTTACCAGAATTACGCGAAAAAGAACAACATTCAACTTGTTATTGCTGAATATAGTTAAAAGTGTTTCCCTGAAGGTGTCAGGCACCATGTGAATTTTTTGCATGGTGCCTGACACTTTTTTAACAAACAAACAGAGGGATGTCCAATTCATTCAGACATCCCCCTGTTATTTTTAGATTATGATAATTTATCAACCTTCACTGGCTGGCCGGTTTCCAATGATTTTTTGGCTGCCATGGCAATTCTTTGTGCCATAAAGCCGTCTACGAAATTGCATGATACCTCCGTGTCACTCTCGATTGCTTCAAAGAATTCCTTTACTTCACGAATATACGCATCATAGTATCTTTCTAAGAAGAAATGTAATGGATTATCTCCTATCACACCTTCTTTAGATAAAACTTCTACTCTTGATTCCGTTTCATTGTTTGCGATAGCAGAACCATTTGAACCGAATGCTTCAAGACGTTGATCATAGCCGTAAACCGCTTGACGGCTGTTGTCAATCACCCCGATTGCCCCATTAGCGAATTTCATCGAAATAATTGCTGTATCAATATCACCTAATTCAGCAATTTTTGGATTCACCAGGGCGGCTCCTTGAACATACACTTCTTCTACTTCGGAACCTGTGATAAAACGTGCCATATCAAAATCGTGAATGGCCATATCAACAAAAATCCCCCCGGAACGTGATACATAATCTAATGACGGCGGCTCAGGGTCCCTGGAGGTTATTTTTAAAATATGCAGGTCGCCAATTTCTTTCGTTTCTACCAAATTTCTGACTTTACTGAAGTTGCGGTCATATCTTCTATTAAAACCAATTTGAAATTTAACCCCGGTTTTCTTCACCACTTCGTAAGCTTCCAACGTTTCTTCATCCGAGAAGCTGATTGGCTTTTCACAGAAGATGTGCTTTCCGCTATTAGCTGCTTCTTTAATAATACTTGTATGTGTATCGGTTGGAGAACAAATAAAGATGGCATCGATTTCCGGGTCATTGATAATATCATGGTAGTCTTTTGTCATATTTTCGACACCGGATGATTTGAACCACTCTTCCAATTGATCGGCAAAAACATCGGAAACGGTTTTAAGACGTACATTTTTCATGTTTTTCATGTTATCTATGTGTAATTTACCAATTCTGCCTGCACCAATAACCCCGACTACATTCTTTGAATCCTTCATCTGTAAGACATCCTTTCCTACTATCAACTTTATTCTGCAACACCTAGTGGGGAGAAGAAGATATACATACCAATCATCGTAATAATCACCAATGCTGCCACCCATTTTCTATGCTTCCATGGAGTTAAATCAACTTTGTTAATATTTTCCCGAAACTCAAATGGAGCATCCAATGGTTTGATTATTCCAACCAACCACATGATCAGCACATCTGCCAGGAATAAGTATCCTAATACATATAGATAATGAATGTCTGCTAAGAAAAATTTTGACAATCCATAGATTGCAATGTGGAAGACAAATGTTATTTTCGCTGCTAGCGGCGTTACACGTTTTGAATAGAATCCTAGTAAAACTAGCGCCAATAATGGCATGCTATATATTCCGTTAAACTCTTGCACAACGGCATACAGTCCATCCGGTGCGAATGAAATGAGAGGAGCGATACAAACGGAAATTAATCCGACTATAATTGTAATAAATTTTCCTGCCCTAGCAACCTGCTTATCGGCTGCATCCTTTTTAATAATCGGTTTGTAAAAATCAAGTGTGAACAATGTAGCTGTTGCGTTCAAGGCGCCAACAAATGAACTTAAGATGGCACCAAAAATAACTGCTGCGAAAATTCCGTATGCCCACTCAGGCAATACATGGGTAACCAAAGTTGGGTACGCATCGTCCGGTGTTGCAAGAGTGTCGCCAAACATATTAAATGCAATAATTCCCGGGAATACTAAGAACAAAGAGCCAAAGATTTTAAAGAAGCCAACATATAATGCTCCTTTTTGTCCTTCCTTTAGACTTTTTCCAGCTAATGTTTTTTGAACGATCATTTGGTTTGTACACCAGAAGAAGAGGTTATTGAATAACATCCCTATAAATAGGGTCGGCCATGGAACAATTTTTGAATCAACAGCACCAATGGCATTTAATAATTGTGGTGTTTGATCTTTAACTGTTTCCATTCCGCCAAAAAGGCTGCCGTCACCCAGAATCGTCAAGCCGATAACAGGGATGGATAGACCGCCGATAAGCAGTCCGACACCATAAATCGTGTCACTAAAGGCACTCAATGATAATCCGCCAATTAACAAATATAACATGCCGAAAATACCAATCATGGCCGAAATGAGTGCAACTGCTACTAACGGGTCAATCCCTAACGCTTTATCGATGTGGAATATCTTATTAAAAACAAGTGAGCCTGAATATAAAACCAACCGGTAAAAATGAAGTCATATAGGTAAAAATAAATAAAGCGGATACAATTCTTTTCGTGGTTGTATCATAACGGATCTCAATGAAATCGGATACCGTGTTCACGCCATATTTTAAATATTTCGGAAGAAAGACAAGGGCCAAAAACACACAAGCAATCGCGGCTGTAACTTCCCACGCCATTACTTCCATACCGCCAGCAAAACTTTGGCCGTTTTGGCCAACAATTTGCTCTGTTGACAAATTGGTCATAATAATCGTACCGGCAATTGTAATCCCTGTTAAACTTCGACCGCCAAGGAAAAACCCTTCCGAACTGCTATTATCAACTGCTTTACTTCTCTTAAAGGCATACAGCCATATGACACCAATAAGGATAATAAACGAAATAACTGAAAAAATGACCAAAGTATACCCTCCCACTGTTGAAAAATCTTGCTGCGAACTAACGCTAGGATGCTCATTTGCTTACTAAATTTTTAGACCGGCTGTTTTGGGGCATTAATTGCTCAATATACTTTCTTCCCTTTAATGCATATTCAAATGGATTTGCCTTTGCCGGATCTTGCTCTGCCTCTACAACAATCCAGCCTTTGTATCCGCTTTCGGTAATCGCTTTCATAATTGGAGCAAAATCAATTATGCCGTCGCCAGGAACCGTAAATACACCTTTTTTAACTCCTGTCAGGAAGCTATCTTGATTTTCCTTAACTTCTTTTGCAACTGTCTCCCGAATATCTTTAAAATGGACATGTTTGATCCGTGATTGGTATTTGCGATAGATTTCAATTGGGTCCTCACCAGAGAATACAAGATGGCCTGTATCAAATAACAAGGAAACTTTCTCAGGTGATGTGTTTTCCATTAGCCGTTCAATTTCGGCAGTGGTTTGAACGCCTGTACCCATATGGTGATGGTAAACAATTTCCATTCCTTTCTCATGGGCTAAATCCCCCAACGCCTCTAATCCCTGCGTTAATTTAACCCACTCAGCATCCGTGAATACTGGTTTTTCTTTAAATACTGGTGTATCCATCTGCCCTTGAACACTATGTCCTTGTTCAGATACAACAATTACTTTTGCCCCCATGGCATGCAAGAAATCACGATGCTCTATAAAGGCTTGTTTTGTCTCTTCAAATGGCTTTGTTGTTAAAAGTGCACTAAACCAGGCGCTGGCTACTTGAAGATTTCGAAGTTCTAAATAGTTCTTTAATGTTTCAGGGTCACGAGGATACTTATTGCCAATTTCTGTACCTGTATAGCCGGCTAGGGCCATTTCACTAATACATTGTTCAAATGTATTTTCCCCGCCTAATTCAGGCATATCATCATTTGTCCAGGCAATAGGAGCACAACCGAACTTGATTTTTTGTTTCTGATACCATGTTTATTTCCTCCCTAGAAATGTGTAAGTTTGCAAATTTATGAATCTAGGTTATATTACTTCACTTCAACAATTTGATTTGTTTCGACAGATAACTGACAGGAAATGGAAACTTTAGTGCTTTGCAGACCATCAAAAGCGCTTACTTCAGGTTGACGTTTTTCTTTAATGCAAGAAATAAACTCCTTCATTTCATTGACAAACGCATCTCTAAACCGTTCTGGGAAGTTTTGTGAAGTAGGTCTAACTGCACCATTTTCATCAAAAACTGTTACCAGGTTTTTCTCCGGAGCAGCAGCAACACGAAGCATTCCTTTTGTTCCAATCAATTCTGTTTCAACATGATAACCATGTACCGCATTTCGTCCTGCCACTAAAATCGCCATGGTTTTATCTTCTAATTGCATCATAGCGGCACCGGTTTCTAATTCATTTAATTCATTCAACTCCGGATAAGCAGCATTTTTACCCATTGCCCAGACACGACTGACTTCTTTTTTCGTAAACCATCTAACTATATCAATATCATGGATAGACATGTCCGAGAATAAACCGCCGCTATTGCTGTTACGGGCAAATTTAACGAAGCTCTCCAACCCTGAACTTGGGTCGATGCCGTAGCAGCGAACTATAGTTAATTCGCCTAATTGGCCTTCGTCCACCATTTTCTTGGCATATTGATAGGATTCATCGTATCTTCTCATAAATCCAAGTTGGAAGATTTGTTCCGGATGAGCGTTTATGACTTCGATTGTTTTTTCAATATCCTCAATATCTAATCCAATTGGTTTTTCACTGAATACATGTAAGCCTTTTTCCATCGCTAAACGAATTTGTTTCGGATGGAAGCCGGATGGCGAAACAATACACACAGCATCAAGGTTTGGACTATCAACCATTTCTTCATAGGATGTATATGTTTCTGTTACACCTAGTTCATTCTTGGCATATTCCAATTCATCCTCTACAAAACTGCAGGCTGCTACCAGTTTCGCACCTGGAACATTTTGCGCTAAATTGATGGCATGTGTTCTTCCTAATCTGCCTAATCCGACAATACCTACTCTTACTTCGTTCATGGTGTTCCTCCCCGGTTTATCTGAATTAATAAACGCTTTCATAGTTTCAAAAAAAATCAGATTGCAGTAAAATACTCAAGTATGTATTAACTTTTGGTTATATTTTGATTACTCCTACTTGAATATACTGTTCATAACACTTTCATTATGCCTTATGACTTGATTTAAATTCCCTAATTTTTGCTATGACGGTCTGTTTTACCGCTTCTTTTCCTGGAGAAAGGATGGCACGTGCATCATATATTTTCTTGTCGTGATTCAGTACCTCACGAACAGCTTTCGTCCAGGCCTGCAAACATTCTGTATTCACATTAATCTTCGCATGACCAAGTTCAATTGCCTTTTGAATTTGGTAATCAGGGATACCGGAGCCGCCATGTAACACGAGTGGTACATCGGTCTTTTCTGAAATCTCCTTCATTTCCGAGAATCCTAACTTTGGCTCACCTTGATACGGACCATGAACAGAACCAAGTGCAGCCGCTAACGCAGTTATCCCGGTTTCATCCACAATACGTAAACATTCCTCTGGATCTGCATATTGAATTCCGCCAATAAGACCGTCTTCGTTACCACCTACTGTCCCAACTTCTGCTTCGACTGAAACACCGTGACGTCTTGCATAATCCGTCACTTGCTTGGTCATTGCAATATTTTCATCAATTGGATGGTGTGATCCATCAATCATGACGGAAGTGTATCCGGCATCAATCGCCTCTTTACATCGATCCACACTGCTTCCATGGTCTAGGTGTAAAGCGACTGGAACGGTAATATTTTTTATGCTCGACAATACTATTAATCATAGTTGCAATTGTTTTAAATCCGCCTAAGTAATCTACAAGTCTATCAGAAGATGCTACAATAATCGGAGATTGTTCTTCTTGAGCCGCTTCCAAAATGGCTTCGGCCCATTGAAAATTATTAATATTAATTTGCGCAACTGCATATTTTCCTGCTTTCGCTTTTAAAAGCATCTCTTTCATCGAAACTAATTTTGTTGCAGCCAAAGTCACTTCTCACCTCTCTTGTGAAACCAGTTATAAGTACTAATATAAATAGACCAAACTAATAAAATTGATACGATTACATCCAATTAGAATTGTCTAGCCATTTCTAATTTTTGCTTTCTTAATTCATATACCTTTTGAATGCTTTCCCTATTGGATATTTCTGCCACACCGACATTCCACCAGCTGTCATAGCCGTCCGTCATCGTTTTTGGAAGTACTTTTATATCGATTAATGTTGACACTTCCTGCTTCTTCGCATCTTCCAAAGCTTCTTTCAATTGTTCAATCGTATTCACGCGGTACGTTTTCGCCCCATAACCTTCAGCAACTTTTGCATAATCAATGTTCAAAATTTTGTTGTCATGGGTTCTAAATTCGCAGAAATAGCTGCCGCCGCCATTCTCCATTTGCAAGTTATTAATACAGCCAAAGCCCGAATTATCAAAAAGAACAACATTAATTTTTTGTCCATATTGAATAGAAGTAATCAGTTCAGAATGCAGCATGAGGAAGCTTCCGTCACCAACAAGTGAGTAAACTTCTTTATCCGGTTCAGCCAATTTAACGCCTAAGGCACCAGATACTTCATAACCCATACAGGAATAACCATACTCTACGTTATACGTATTCGGCACAGTCGGATTCCAGATCCGCTGGACATCGCCAGGAAGTGATCCGGCAGAAGCAATAATCGTACTTTCTGGAGCAATTGTCTCATTGACAGCGATTAAGGCTGTTGTTTGTGCCAGTTCCGTCTTTAAGGCATCGGCATATTCATTTAGGATTTCCTGTGTGAAGTGGTTCTTGATTTCCGGATCAAAGCTTTCACGAGTAAAGGTTACTTTGCTTAAGCGATCACGCTCAAGCTTCCATTCCTCTTTCAATTCAATAATCGTTTGTCCGAACTCGCTCTCATATCCTTCTAACAGTGGTTCCAATTGCTCTAATGTTACTTTTGCATCGGCAACGACTTGGAAGGCATCCAATTTGTATGCTTGCAAGCGGCTGACGTTAATATTTAAAAACTTCGTTGTTTCAAAGTTGAATGCTGTTTTAGATGATGTTGCGAAATCTGTATATCTCGTACCAATACCGATCACTAAATCTGCCATGCGGGCTGCTTTATTTGCGGCAAGCGTACCAGTGACGCCTATCCCGCCAAGATTATTTTTTAAAAGTAGATTCGACAGTTGCTTTACCAGCCTGTGTTTCTACTAATGGAATATTGTGTTTTTCGGAAAGTGCGATTAAAATTTCGCGGGCTCCTGAATATTTAGCTCCCCCACCAACAAGGATTAACGGATTTTCACTTGCTTTAATCAGCTCTGCTGCGCCTTTTAGTTCACGTTCCACCGGCGCTTTCCGATCTAAATAGTGAACACGTTTTTCAAAGAATTTTTCATCATAATCAAACGCTTCCCCTTCAACATCCTGCGAAAGGCAAATTGTTGCCGGACCAGCTTTGCCTTGATCTGTCATCACTTCAAACGCACGAATCAAGCTGGACATTAACTGTTCTGGGCGAGTGATTCGATCCCAATATCTTGAAACAGGTTTTAGGGCGTCATTTGTTGTCACAGCTAAGCTATATTCTTGTTCAACCTGTTGTAAAACTGGGTCAGGTTGTCTTGATGCAAATGTATCACCCGGCAAAAATAATACCGGAATATTGTTCGCAAGTGCTGTTGCTGCTGCTGTAGCAAGGTTAGCAGATCCCGGGCCAACAGAGGTTGTTACCGCATAGATTTTTTGGCGGAGCATTTGCTTGCTGTAAGCTATGGCCGCCAAAGCCATACCTTGTTCATTTTTCCCTTGGATGACCTTTAAATGGCCTGCATCCTGCTCAAGCGCCTGGCCAATTCCTAATACATTCCCGTGGCCAAATACACTAAAAATCCCCTCGACAAAAGGAAATTCCTTGCCGTCAACATGAATATATTGCTGGTTTAAAAATTTGATTAAGGCTTGCGCGGTTGTTAATCTGATTTTTCCCACGAGCTTTCACCTCTAGTTAATTTCTAATTTTTTACGATCTTTCAGCAATTAATTGCTCGATTTCCTCAACTGCTGGCATTGCTTCAGAAGAACTGTGCTTGCTTACAACAATAGCTGCGGAGGCACTGCCGTATTTTAGAGCTGTTTCAATATCTTTACCAGAGATTAAAGCATAAAGAAAAGCGGAAGCGTATGAATCACCAGCACCGAAAGTTTTTAATACTTTTGTTTTATAAGCATGACCTCGGAACGACTCTCCTGATTTTGTATATGCATATGAGCCTTCTACACCGTGCTTAATCACGATTAGTTCAGGAGACTGCTTGAATAGAGCGGCGATCGTTGCTTCATTGTTGCCTTCTTCGACATTTTCCAATACATCAAATTCATCACGGGTACCAATAACAATATCTGCTTGCTGTGCAACTAATGTATAATAGATGGATGTTTCTTCTTTGGATGCCCATGTATAACCACGGTAATCCAACTCAAAAATAACCTTTACATCATTTTTCCTTGCCAGCTGAACGGCTTTTAAGACAGCTTCACGAGATGGGCTTTTTGCTAGAGCTGTTCCGGAAACTAAAAGGATTTTTGATTGTTTAATATAGTCTTCACCTACTTCCGAAGGGTCCAGGTAAAGATCAGCCACTTCATCGCGGTACATTAAGATGCTGCACTCTTCCGGACTTTTAATTTCGGTAAAAGTCAAGCCTGTTTTATGTCCTTCTTGATCAACGACCATATTGGATGTGTCTACACCGACAGCAGCCATATATTGTTCAATAAAACGGCCATGCTGGTCGTCCGCCAGCTTCCCGATAAAGCCTGC
The DNA here is from genome assembly GCF_000987955.1 of Paenibacillus sp. DMB20. GTDB lineage: Bacteria > Bacillota > Bacilli > Paenibacillales > Paenibacillaceae > Paenibacillus_AQ. The sequence goes on along the minus strand of NZ_LAZU01000036.1, from coordinate 10,809 downwards.
TTTTAAGCCAAGCTTAGATGCTCCAATCGCAATATTTGCTGGAGAACCGCCGACATATTTTTTTAAACGTCATTGTTTCTTCCATTGAACGGTTATATTCAACAGCATTTAAATCCATACACGCGCGGCCAATGGCAATAATGTCAAACTTTCTCGTTGAATTAAATTCCACTTTCACTCTAATGACAACTCCTCACGATTTATTTACGGTCTAAAATCCACTCATGTGCCGGTTCATTATGGAATTTCCAGATACGCTTCGGTCCTGCCATAATGTTCAAATAGTAGGATTCATACCCATCCGGAACTGCTACTGGATGATATCCTGCGGGAACTAATACAACATCGCTATGTTCCACCGCCATCGTTTCATCAAGCGAGCGATCATCTGTATACACGCGTTGGAAAACAAACCCCTGTCTGGGATTTATTTCATGGTAATATGTTTCTTCTAAAAATGATTCATGTGGTAAGTTGTCTTGATCATGTTTATGAGGCGGATAGCTGGACCAGTTTCCACCTTCAGTAAATACCTCTACCACTAGTAAACTATTTGCAGATGGATCCGAGTCCGGTAAAATATTGTGTACCAACCGTTTATTATGATACTTTCCTCGATGTTCAATGCTGTTATCTTCCGCTTTTATAAGCCTGGTAGGCAATTGCTTTTCTGATGGAGAATAGCAAAGAACAATCCGCGCTCCCGAAACCGCTTCCACCACGAAGAAACGATCGTTTGAAACATAGACACTATCTGTTGGTTTCTTTTCAAAAACATTTTCTCTCGTTCCGATATTTGCAAAGGTTTCTTTATCATCGGTTACATTTATTTTTCCAGTTAAGGCCACAATGCAGCATTCTACTTTTCCTAATTTTTCTCGGTAGCTTGACCCTGAAGCTAAATCGACAACTTTCATTGCGACATATTCTAATGGTGCATTCTCTTTTGTTACTTCATGAACGATTTTGACACCTGGTGACGTTTCTACCAAATTGGGTTTTCGGAGTAATTTACTCACTTTATGATCAACTCCTATGTAGTTCATTTTGGAATAGCTATTACCCTAGCCTTAAGCAGCTGGGATAATAGCTTGTTCTTATTCAAATGATGGTGCTTTGTAGTTTGCTGTAACTACTTTTTTACGAGTGTAGAACTCAACGCCATCTTTTCCGTTTGCAGGTAATGTTCCATAAAAGGAAGACTTCCAGCCAGAGAATGGGAAGAACGCCATTGGTGCCGGAACACCCAGGTTAACCCCTAACATACCTGCATCGATATTTTCTCGGAAGTAACGAATCGATGAAGCGTTTGAAGTATAAATACATGCACCATTTGCAAATTCTGATTTATTTGTTGTTTCAACTGCTTCTCTTAAATTTTTAACACGAATGATGGATAATACAGGTGCGAAAATTTCGTCTTTCCAGATGTTCATATCTGTTGTGACACCGTCGAAAATAGTTGGTCCAACAAAATATCCTTCTTCCGGTTGTCTTTCGCGGCCGTCGCAAACTAATTTTGCGCCTTCATCAATACCTTTTTGGATATAGCCTAATGTACGTTGATGGTTTTGTTCTCTAATTACCGGTCCTAAGAACACGCCTTCATCCAGGCCGTTTCCGATTGTTACATCTTTTGCTTTTCCGATTAATTTTTCAAGGAAGGCATCGGCAACGCTTTCTTCTACGGTTACAACAGAGCAAGCCATACAGCGTTCACCTGCAGAACCAAAGGCAGAGGCAATGACATTTGTTGTTGCATGGTCTAAATCGGCATCATTTAAAACGATAGAGTGGTTTTTTGCACCTGTTAGAGCTTGAACACGTTTTTAGGTTCTCGCTGCCGCGTTTGTACACATATTCACCAACGGGTTGTGACCCAACAAATGAAATAGCTTTCACTTGCGGGTGATCCAGAAGTCCGTTTACGACATCGTGTGCACCATGAACGACGTTGAATACACCTTTAGGAAGGCCGGCTTCTTCTAATAATTCTGCTAATTTTTGTGCTAATAATGGAGTTCTTTCAGATGGTTTCAGGACAAATGTATTCCCTACTGCAATCGCCATTGGGAACATCCAGCAAGGTACCATCATCGGAAAGTTGAATGGTGTGATGCCTCCGACAACCCCAATTGGATAACGGTAGTTCGTCACTTCTACATCTTTTGCAATCGTTGTTAATGAGTCACCCATCATGAGAGTAGGAGCTCCAGCTGCGAATTCAACATTTTCAATACCGCGTCCCACTTCACCTAATGCTTCGCTTAGATTTTTACCATTTTCAATTGTAATAATGCGAGCTAGCTCTTCTTTATTGTCTTGTAATATTTGTTGGAATTTTAAATAGTATTCTTGCCCGTTTTTGAACAGGTTCGTTTTTCCAATCTTCAAATGCTATCGCTGCTACTTCTACGGCATAATCAAGGTCTTCTTTTGTAGAGATTGGAACTTGGGCAATGATTTCTTTTTGTAGCTGGATTGTATACATCTTCGTATTGAGTAGTTTTACTTTCTACCCATTCACCATTTATATAGTTTTTTTAGCTTTTCAACTTGTACCTTTACTTCGGACATTTCTTGTTCCTCCTTAATTGTCGCTTCTCTTTTGTAGGTTAATAAATCGATAACCTTATGGATGGTATTTACGTTTTTAATCAGTCGCATTTGTTATGTTTTGGTTATATTTTGGTAATCTTGATTACATCTTAATACTAAAAGCGCTTTCAATCAACACCCTTTTCTTGGTTTTTATTATATGTTGGGTATTTCCCGACATATAACTGCATTAAAATGAAGGCGATTTCAATTAAACTTCTATACAATTAACCTTTATTACATAAGATTCTCTAACAATCAGATTATCTTACATGACATCTTTTTGATCCCCCCCTTGTTCCGCACATTTTAGAGCCTAAAAGAAAGAACGCGGGACAACTACAATTTTCCTGTTAAAAACTGAGCCTCACCAAAACCAAAACTCCAGTCTGCCGCTCCGTTTGTAATAATAGATATCATAATGTTATTAGGTTCTATTCCACAACTTTCACCTAACTCTTGAACAACTATTTGATAAAAGTCTTTTTTTATGCTGGATGCTTCTTTCTGTACTCGTTACACTAATCACTACAACATCACGGCTTCTTTCAAATCCTAAACCCGTATCTTGAATGATTAATTCATTTGCAGGATGCTGGGTAACAATTTGATATCGATCTCTTTCTGGTACCCCAAACGCCTTTACCACAGCTCGATGGGCTGCATCCAATAACACTTTCAAAGACCTTTCATCTCGGCCTTCTATTAAATCAAATCTTATTAACGGCATGTAAGAACCTCCTAAAAAGACTAACTATTTGTTAATTATTGATTATGTTTTGGTAACATCTTAATTAAGCATAATATAAATGGCTGATTCAGTCAATGTTAAATGGTTAGCAGTTTGATAATACTGATTAACTCTTGGTTGTACAAACAGCAAAATTGTTGTAATTTTTCATTAACTGGCGGAACACGATGTTAAAATAATTGGTTTTTAGTTCGTGTTTACTCAACTTTCGCAGAGCCAAGATCGCTTAAACTCCAAGTACAATAGGATCAATTAAATGTAGTGCTTGACTAAAATAGAACAACACCGCTTCGTTTGGTAAAGTGAGAGTACGACCAATCACTACCACACAGAAGAGGGTTCAGCCCTCACGATGGACACCCTTGCTCTTGGCTAGTGGTTAGTAACTACAAACCACCGCAGCGAACTTTCACCGCCTAGTTAATCGCTATGCGTGGCACACGTAAAAGAGCGGTCCCCGGATCGGGGATCGCTCTTTTTTTCATTCCAGTACCGCCGTGGTATAGGCTGGCAGGGCCAGTATGCTGCCCTTCAATACCGTTTTGTCCGATGTGGTTTTGGAAAGAACCGTAAAGGATTGCCGCCCGCTTTTGGCCGCCAGATCGACCGTCGCCTCCCCGCCCGACAAATTGTGAACAACCAGCGCCTGTTTATCCTTCGTCAGACGGACATAAGCCATGACCTGCCCGTTTCCGGACGTATACTGCTGAATCGTCCCCTCACGCAAGGCCGGCATCTCATGACGCCAGCGAATGAGCTTCCGGTAGCGGGAAAGCAGGGAATCGGGATCTCCCAGCTGCTGCTCCGCGCCTCGCGTGCGTTCCCCCTTGTTGTATTTCAGCGGCTCCCAGGTCGTCTGTCCGGGCATATTCTCCGCATTCGACCAAATCATCGGCTCGCGGATTTGCTCATCGGGCTTGCCGCCCTGCATGCCGATCTCCTCGCCGTAATAGATAAACGGGTTGCCCGGCAGGGTCAACAAAATGCCCGCTGCCATTTTGGCCTGGTCCATATTCGTGCCAAGCTGGGTCATGACCCGGTTTTGATCATGGTTGGTCAAAAATACGGCGTCCGTAAACGCTCCGCCGGAAACGCTGCCGAACAGGCCGTATGTCCGCTCCAGCGTAAAGGCCAGATTGTTGTCCTTCCCGTTTTGAACCGCGCCGATGATGCTTTCTCCAAGCCCGAAGTTAAACCCCGAGTCAAATGCATTGTTGAGGTATGGCGCAATGGAGCTTGCCGAGTTTTCCCACACCTCCCCCACAATGTAGGCCTCAGGCTTCACTTCATTCATGCCGGAGCGGAACTCCTGCCACCAGGCGGCGTTTTTTGGCCGTTGTCGCCTCCGACTTGTCGGTGGCTAGGTCTTCATAGATATGCTTCGCCGCGTCCAGCCGGAAGCCGTCCGCTCCCTGTTCCAGCCAGAACTTGCCGGTATCCTTCATCTCCTCGCGCACTTTCGGATTGTCGAAATTCAAATCCGGCATGCCGCTCCAGAAGGTGCCCATATAATGCGTCCCGTTCATTTCGTGCCAGGGATTTCCGCTGCCGGCAGCGCTGGACCCTGCCGCTTCTTTCCCCTGGTCTTCAGCCCAGACGTACCAGTCCCGCTTTTCCGAATTCTTATCGTCAGCCGCTTCCTTGAACCATGGATGCTCGCTGCTCGTATGGTTGACGACAAGATCCATGATGACCTTGATCCCCCGTTTGTGCGCCTCGGCCGTGAGCGTCCGGAAATCCTCGATCGTACCGTAATCCGGATGGATCGACCGGTAATCGGTCACATCATAGCCGTGGTAGGAGGGCGAAGGATTAACCGGCATCAGCCATATACCGGTCACGCCCAGATCGTCCTCGGTTTCGGAATTTCCGTCGTTTAAGTAATCGAGCTTTTCGATGACGCCTTTCAAATCGCCGATTCCGTCCCCGTCCGAATCGTAGAAGGAACGGACAAAAATTTCGTAATACACATCCGACGGCTGTTCGTCGATCTCCACATTCGTTTTCGAAGAAGGCGGTTTGTTCCGCTGCTCCTGCGTCTTTGTCGCAGGCGTCTGGCTTTCTGCGGTATTTCGTTGTCCTCCGTCCCCGCATGCGGCCAGCAGCCCGCCCAGGACAATCGTGCTTGCCGCCAAAGCGCCCCATTGTTTTAGATTCATCGGTTTGAGTTTCCTCATGATCCTCTTCCTTTCCGGTTCATAACATCATGGTCTCGGCCCTCTCATCCATGCAAACGTTTGATTAATATTTAGGACAAATTAGTCCTTAACTGGTAATCAAAGGTGAATTTCCATTTTGCCGACTCACTTCGGGTCTTTTTTGAATTCGCTTTCTTTGTAATTCCATCATAACCCAGCGAGCGGAATTGTTAAATCGTTTGCACAAGTTCAAAATGAGTTGTTTTTTGCGTTTTTTTCCTTGATAACAAAAGCATTTCTCTGCTTTTCTAGGGCTTTCTTTATTTCTTGTAATGTTTGTGAATTTGTTCCCCTGCAGGTTTCAATACGTATTTACAAGGACGCGGATAAGCGATAAGATAGCATTGTGAAACCGTTTAACAACCTGCAATACCTGCGGTCCTTGCAATCCCGGGAAATGACGGGATATGCTATAAGCAGCAACGTTTTTTGCCGCTTGTCGCAACGGATTTCGCTCCCGCCGGGAACCTATGGTTTCCCGGGGAACATGCGGATCGACGATGATTGCATCTATTCGCGTTTCAATAAAAGCAAACGGTTCCACTGGAGGTCATTATGTCTGTAACCATTAAAGATGTCGCAAAGAAAGCGGGCGTATCCCCCTCCACCGTGTCCCGGGTGCTCTCAGGCCATCCCAGAATCAGCCGTGAAACCTCACGAAAAGTGAAGGAAATCATGGAGGAGATGGGCTATCACCCAAACATCATGGCCAAAAGCCTGGTCTCGAAAACAACCGACAGTATCTGCGTCATTCTCCCCAAACCTGCGGAGGAGCTGTTCCTGAACCTGTTCTTTATGGAATTGATTCGGGGTATCGTTGCCCAGGCGAACCGATCCGGCTATGACGTGCTGATCAGCTCGGGGGCCAATGAGAAAGAAGAAGTCGAAGCCGTGTCCCGGCTTTTGAACGGCCGCCGGGTGGACGGGGCGATTCTCCTGTATTCCCGGCAGGAAGATCCCGTGGTGGATTTCCTGAAAAGCAACGGCTACCCGTTCGTGCTCGTAGGAAGAAGCGATAAACATCCGGACCTGCTCTCGGTCGACACCGATAACGTTCAGGCCGCATACGACGCGACGAAACATCTGATTTCTCTCGGCCATGAGCGCATCGGCTTTGTCAGCGGTCCGCCCAATCTGGTCGTTTCCCAGGACCGGCTGAAAGGATATTCGCGGGCGCTGGCCGATTCCGGCCTGGTCATGCGCAAGGATTGGATCGTTGAGGGTGAGTTCCTTCAGGACAGCGGATACCGCGCGATGTCCTTTTTCATGAATCTGCCCGAACGGCCGACGGCCCTCGTCATTGTGGACGATATCGTCTCTTTCGGCGTGCTCCGGGGACTGCGCGAGCTGGGGTACCGGGTGCCTGAGGATGTGTCGATCATCAGCTTTAACAACATTTCGCTTACCGAGCTGTCGACCCCGCCTCTGAGCAGCGTGGATATCGGGATTTATAACCTGGGATATACCGCCTCTCAGGCGCTGATCCAGAGCATCCGCCATGACGGTCAAACCGTACTGCCCAATCGCTATATTATTCCGCATCGGCTGATGATCCGGGAGTCATCGATGTATTCTTTGCCGAAGTAATCTTCCGAGCAGAGACGGCCCCGAACATCCTCTCGAAGGACGTTTGCGTTTTCGCCGGCAAAAAAAGTCCCGCCTCACGAAGAGCGTGCCTTTCCCCGTCATTCGTGGCCTGCATTTTGTTGCGATTAAAGAATGGTTCAACGCTGAAAACCCATGCATTCTTTAATCCAAGCAGAAACGACTCGCTCGCCCTTCTCAAGGGAGACAGCCGTTTCTGCTATATATAAAGAAGCATATCCCATGCTTCCTTTATTTTTGCTTCTTGGTTCAAACGTTTGCACTTAATGAAGGAGGGTCTCTATGTCAACAATCAAAGCCTGCCTGTTCGATCTGGACGGTGTCCTTGTCGATACCGCCAAGTATCACTTCATCGCCTGGAAACGCCTGGCCGAAGAGCTTGGCTTCGCGTTTACCGTGGAAGACAATGAGCGTCTCAAAGGCGTAAGCCGTATGGCTTCGCTTGACATCCTGCTGGAGCTCGGCGGACTGGAAATGAGCGAAGACGCTAAACTGCAGCTTGCTGAGAAGAAAAATGCATGGTACGTCGAATACATCACGCGCATGGATTCATCTGAAATTTTGCCTGGAGTGCTGAAGCTTCTCGAGGAGCTAAAAAATGAAGGCATACGAGTCGCGCTCGGGTCTGCCAGCAAAAATGCGATGACCATCCTGGACAATACCGGACTGACTCCTTATTTCGACGCCATTATCGACGGCACGAAAACCGCAAGCGCCAAGCCCGATCCCGAGGTATTTCTTCTCGGTGCCCGAGAACTGGGCGCCGTTCCTGCGGAATGCGTGGTTTTCGAGGATGCCGAAGCCGGGATCGAAGCCGCAAACCGCGCCGGCATGCGCTGCGTTGGAATCGGATCGCCCGAGCAGCTGGGCCGCGCGAATCTTGTCGTGCCGTCCCTTGCCGACTTTTCGGTTGACCGCCTGAAGGAACTGGAATAAAGCGGCTAACAGCTGCCAACTCTATTCCCAGTGCCAGGGGTATCATCATATATTTTTTTAAATCATCTATTTTCCTACAAAAAGGAGCCGGTGAGTGTGAAACAATATTTAAAGCTTGACGAGTGGTCGATCATCGAAGAAGGATTCGACCCGCATACGCATGAGATTTCCGAAAGTATTTTCAGCATCGGCAACGGCTATATGGGCCAGCGCGCGAACTTTGAAGAGCGGTACAGCGGGCCTTCCCTTCAGGGCAGCTACATGGCCGGCGTTTATTATCCGGACAAAACGCGGGTCGGTTGGTGGAAAAACGGTTACCCCGAATATTTTGCAAAAGTGCTGAACAGCACCAACTGGATCGGCATCGACGTCGAGGTGGACGGCACGCCGCTGGATCTGGCGAATTGCACGGTGAAAGACTTCGTTCGCACCCTGAATATGAAGGAAGGATACCTCTCCCGCAGCTTTACGGCCGTACTGGAAGACGGCAAGGAGTTGAAGGTCGAGGCGGTCCGCTTCGTCAGCATCGTGCGTCACGAGATCGGAAGCATCCGCTATTCCGTAACGCCGCTCAACTTCTCCGGCAAGCTGGCCTTTACCCCTTACCTCGACGGCGATGTGAAGAACAAGGACTCCAACTATGACGAGAAATTTTGGCTGGAAGTGTTCAAGGAGGCCGGTCAAGGCACCGCCGCCCTCACGGTAAAGACGAAAAAGCTGGACTTCCATGTGACCTCCGTCATGAGCTGCGAAGTATCCAAAAACGGAGAGAAGCTGAGTTTGACCGCCGAAACGATCGAGAAAGAAAAGTACGCGGGCAACCGGGTACTGGTTGAAGCCGGTCAAGGCGAGGTCGTTACGGTTTATAAATACGTGGCAAACGTCACTTCCCGTGATCACGGCTTGGGCCAGCTGGTCGATGCCGCCCGTGAAGCATTGCATCAGGCCGTGCAAGCCGGGTTCAACGAGCTGCTGCGCGAGCAGGCGGCCGCTTGGGCCGACAAATGGAAGGAAAGCGACATTGTGATCGAAGGCGATGTCGCCGCCCAGCAGGCGATCCGCTTTAACATTTTCCAATTGAACCAGACGTACAGCGGCGAGGACGACCGCTTGAACATCGGACCGAAGGGCTTCACCGGCGAGAAATACGGCGGCAGCACCTATTGGGATACGGAAGCTTACTGCCTCCCGTTCTACCTGAGCACAGCCGACTCCAGCATCTCCCGCAATCTGCTCATCTACCGTTACAAGCATTTGGAGAAAGCGAAAGAGAACGCCAAGAAACTCGGCTTTGCCAAAGGGGCGCTTTATCCGATGGTGACGATGAACGGCGAGGAATGCCACAACGAATGGGAAATCACGTTTGAGGAAATCCACCGGAACGGCGCGATCGCATACGCGATCTACAACTATGTCAATTATACCGGAGACTTCTCCTACCTTGGCCAGTACGGCCTCGAAGTGCTTGCGGAGATTTCCCGCTTCTGGGAGCAGCGCGTCAACTATGTTGCCGCCAAGGACAAATACGTCATGCTCGGCGTAACCGGCCCGAACGAGTATGAAAACAACGTCAACAACAACTGGTACACCAACCGGATCGCCTCCTGGACGATGGAATACACCCTGGACGTGCTGAACTATTTGGAGCAGAATGAGCCTGAGCGCTACGCCGAGCTTGTCGGCAAGCTGAAGCTTCAGGATGAGGAAACGGCGAAATGGCAGGACATCATTAACAAAATGTACTATCCGGAAGATCCGGAACGCGGCATTTTCCTGCAGCAGGACGGCTTCCTGGATAAAGAACTCGTAGCCGTAAAGGATCTCGACCCGTCCCATCTCCCGCTGAACCAGAACTGGTCCTGGGACCGGATTCTCCGTTCCGTATACATCAAACAGGCGGACGTGCTGCAGGGGCTGTTCTTCCTCGGCGATCGCTATGACCTGGAGACGAAAAAACGGAACTTCGATTTCTACGAGCCGTTCACGGTGCATGAGTCCTCCCTCTCCCCTTGCGTGCATTCCATTCTTGCCTGCGAGTTGGGATATCAGGAGAAGGCTTATGAAATGTATTTGCGCACCGCCCGCCTGGACCTCGACAACTACAACAACGATACGGAAGACGGCTGCCACACCACGAGCATGGCCGGCACCTGGATGTCCGTCGTTCACGGCTTCGGCGGCCTGCGCGTCAAAGACGGCGTGCTGAACCTGAATCCGTTCATTCCGGGACACTGGAGCTCGTTCTCCTTTAAAGTGATGTTCCGCGGGTCGCGTCTGAAAGTGAACGTGACCGACAAGGAAATCGTCATCCTGAACGAGACGGACGTTCCGGCCCAGCTGAATGTGGCGGGCAAAGAGTACGGCATCAGCGGCATGGGCGAAGTAAGAGCGTCCAGATAACCTCGTGCGACTCACCGTACCGCCCATATTTTTTAAAAAAAAGAGCATCCCTGGGGCCTGAACTGTGACCCGGTTTGTGGACAGTTTGAAAAAAACCGCCTAGAGCTTAGCTAGCAAGCAGATGACCTCTGAATTCATCAGGGGTCATCTTTTTTTAATGTCCACTGGTACCGTTCTGAGTTGTAGTAGCTTATGTACTCCTTGACTCGCACTCTCACTTCATCAATAGTTTGGCAATCGCTAAAATCAACGTCGTCTTTCAAGTGACCGAAGAATGATTCCATCGGGGCGTTGTCCCAGCAATTGCCTTTGCGCGACATC
>NZ_LAZU01000004.1 GCF_000987955.1 Paenibacillus sp. DMB20 | reverse complement strand
TGACGTTTAATCTTTCTTATCTCTTAACAAAAACGTCTATCGAAGTACTTTCTCAGAAGACAGACCGCATTTAACGGATGTTTTTCTTGCGAGGTAAGGATGGCAATCCTCTGGAGTTTATATTTACTTATCTCTAAAAAAAACTTCGATTTGAAAGGCCTCCCTTGAAAAGGAAGGTTTCAAATCGAAGTTTCATATCAAGCGCCGGCTACGTTGAACGCCGTTATTTTAAAACTCATCGCCGCGGACTTTGGCAAATACCATGGTATGGGTCAGGGCGCCATCCACGTCCCTTTGCCAATTGCGGTGAACGCCTTCAAGAGTGAAGCCTGCGCGTTTGGCTACGCTGGCACTGCGGCTGTTCCTGGAGTCGCAGCGGATTTCGATGCGGTTTGCTTCCAGGTACCGGATGGCAAAGGCGGTAATACCGTTAACCGCCTCGGTCATCAGACCGTTTCCGGAGCGGGAACTGCGGATCCAGTAACCGATCTCGAAACGCCGCGCTTCCCAGTCGATCCGATGCAGCCCGCTGCTTCCCACGAAGGCCCCGCCGTTCTTGTCAAACAGGTGCAGCACCATGTCGGTCCTCTCCATAAAATTCAATCTCGCTTTTCTTACGAATGATTCCGACTCCTCCAGCGAAGGAATGTTTCTTGCAAAAGGAAGCCACTTTCGCAGTTCCTCGGCACTTTCTCTAATAGCTTCATTAACCAGCTCTCCGTCGCTCCATTGGGGCGCACGGACCAATAACCTTTCGGTTTCGAACCTCTCGGGGAAATCCAAAAGAATAGGATGATTCAATCTTTTCACCTCGAATGCAAAATGATTAAAATAAACGAATTTGTCCAAGTTGGGTCCTGAGCCGATCCCATTTTTTTCTGATCTTTCCTCGGTGATCCGGCAGCAGGGAGACTTCCGCCATTTCGGCAATTTTCTCCACGACTTCATCGATGGACATCTGATCCGTGTCGATTCGGTGTTTAAAGACATCCTGGGACAATTCTTTCACGCACCGGTCTATCTGCTGCGCCGGCCAAGACTTTTCCCCGTCTCCCCGACTCTTCAGCCGCTTCAGCAAAACCTCTCGCGATGCAAAAAGCGTGAAATGCCGGACGTCTACCCCATCCTTGCGCAATCGCCCGATAATTTCATCGAAATATGCCGGGTTCGTAATAGTCATGGGCGCAATAATGATTCGGGTTGAGTTAGCATCGAGGTAGCGGAGCATGGCATAGTTGAATTCCCTCCACATCAGATAGTCCTGAAAGTCGCTTTTCTTCACTTCATCGGGCAAGTTTTTACGTATGTAATATCCTGCTTGCTCAGGATCGAGCACAAATGAATCCGGAATTCGCCGCTTTAGCTCATAGGCGGTCTGGCTTTTGCCGGCTCCGAATGCACCGTTTATCCATAAGATCAAAGCAATTCCCTCCTTCCCTCACAAAAAACGGCACAATATCATCTAATGGATATCTATGTCTAGTATAAATAGACAATTCATTCCTGTACAACCGTACAATATATTCTCTTGAACGTTTTTAAAATTCTTACCAGGATGCACTTGACGGACTTCTTGGGGAACGCATGAATTTTAATCCGTTTTTTGTTAACTCAATCACCTTCTTCCTTCGCGATTCTTACTATAATCCGAATGAAAGCCATGAAAATGAGAGTGAGCAAGGAGGATGTTGTATGGATGGACCGCGCATCGCGAGGGAAAAAAAGACTGTCGCTTACATGATCCGGCTTTATTGCGAAAGGCATCATGCGGACCTCGAACATAAGGAGGGGTTATGTGATTCATGCGCCGAACTGCATCAGTATGCGCATAAGCGGCTTAGTCATTGCCGGTTCGGCGAAACCAAAACGACTTGCGGCAAATGCCCCATTCATTGCTACAAGCCGGACAAGCGCGAACGGATCAAAGAGGTGATGCGGTATTCCGGCCCCCGCATGGTATATCGCCGCCCTGTATTAGCTTTTCAGCATCTGCTGGACGGTCTTAAGAAACCTCGATCGTCTCGGTGATTGATAACGCGCTTAGTCTACACTCTTCCCTTAACGATCCCTTATAAAAGCCGCGAGCCTTCTATATGAAAGGCTTGCGGCTTCTCTTTTGGACGGGCTTCCCGTCCCTGTTTCAAGGATTCCATTGCCCGCAAATTCTTTAAAAAGTCGGCAGATTGAAAAACTGCTGTACAGAGCGTTTGAAAGATTTATAGAATCTGTACAGAGTGGAGCATTACCATCCGCCCAAGCTTTTGCCTTGATTTCCTTCAATTGCATATGAGGCTCAAAGGCTTGCCCAGTAAGGATTTAACGAAAAATCGGAGCCTGAATTTGTGACGAATCTGGTAATTCTCGTGAATGTTTGAACAAAGTTTGAACTCGCCAAAACCCGCATGAATACTGTGATTTCCCTCATAGACGTAGGGTTCTGTAACAATTTGAACACACAATGTTAAAAACATTGCCATGTTTCAACCATTATTTGTAATTGATTCAAGTATATGCATTTTGCAATACCCAAAGATACTTCTTACTATAGGTTTAGGATTGAACAACGCTTAAAGAACGAAGTATTGAAGGAAGGGGTACATCATGAAAAAAAGAGGGCCGTTATTTGCATTGTTCCTTAGTTTAACCTTGCTATTATCGGGATGCAGTTCGATCACGGTATTAGATCCAAAAGGACCAGCTGCAAGAACCCTATCCGAAACCATCATACTTTCCATTATTATGATGCTCGGAGTTTTGGCTGTAGTTTACGCCTTATTTGTCTTTATGCTGGTAAAATACCGGGCCAAGAAATCCAATGAAGGTTATACACCGCCTCATGAAGAGGGCAGCAAATGGTTAGAGATAACTTGGATTACTATTCCTATTATTATTGTAGCCTTTCTGTCGGTAGTAACCGTGAAGACCACGGTTGCCGTTGAAAACGTTCCAGAGGGCTATAAGGACCAGAAACCTCTTGTTATCTACGCCTCATCCTCGGACTGGAAGTGGCACTTTAGTTATCCGGAGGAAGGCATCGAGACCGTTAACTATGTGAACATTCCGACAAATCGCCCGATCGAGTTCCGGAATTATTCCTTCGGGCCGATCACCAGCCTATGGATTCCTCAGCTGGCAGGACAAAAGTATGCCATGAGCGACATGATAACTAAACTCAATCTGGTTGCTGAAGTCCCTGGATCTTACATGGGCAAGAACTCGAACTTTAGCGGCGAAGGATTCGCGCACATGGAATTCGAAGCACTGGCAATGACTCCTGCCGAGTTTGATGAATGGGTGAAAGACGTTAAGGAGACTGCGCCCGAATTAACCGAAACCGAGTTCAAGAAGCTTCTTGAAACGGATCACGTCGGCAGAATGTCCTTCTCGAATAACCACCTGACTTTCAGCCCTCCACCTGAAGAGCATGGCCATCACGGAAATGCAGCTCATCAGGAGAACGAAACAGAGCATTCCGATCCGGACAGTGAACCTAGTGATAATCCGGACGAACATAGCTCAACAAACCATGAAGGGCATTAATGTTTCGGAGGATCTGTTCCTCCTTCAAACGAAATGCACTTCGGACATCCAGAAAGGAGTTAAGCCCTTATGAAATGGGACGAATTTTTCGTTACCGGTGAACCATTGATCTATGGCGCCATGGTGAGTATCGTACTCGTCTCGCTCGCAATTATCGTAGGTCTGACCTACTTCAAAAAATGGGGATATTTGTGGCGGGAATGGCTAACTACAGTAGATCATAAGAAAATAGGTGTAATGTATATCATATCTGCATTACTTATGCTGTTCCGCGGCGGTGCTGAAGCACTTTTGATGCGTGCTCAAACCTCCATGCCTGATATGAAAATTTTGGACGCACAGCACTACAACGAAATATTTACGACACATGGCCTTATCATGATTCTCTTTATGGCCATGCCATTCATCTTTGGTCTGATGAACATCATCATCCCGCTGCAGATTGGCGCACGTGACGTTGCTTTTCCGCGTCTGAACGCAATCAGCTTCTGGTTGTTCTTCGCAGGAGCCATGCTCCTTAATCTCGCCTTCGTTATCGGAGGATCGCCTGACGCAGGTTGGACCGCATATTTCCCTCTGGCCAGCAATGAATTCAGCCCGGGCGTAGGTATGAACTATTACTCCCTCGCCCTTCAAATATCAGGGATCGGGACACTGCTTACCGGTATAAACTTTATTGTTACCATTCTTAAAATGCGCGCACCAGGCATGACTCTGATGAAAATGCCGATGTTTACCTGGTCCATTCTCATTACTTGTGTCATCATTATCTTTGCATTCCCGGTATTGACGATTGCATTGCTTCTGATGATGTTTGACCGACTTTTCGGTTCCCAGTTTTTCACGATGGCGAACGGCGGCATGGATATGCTGTGGGCCAACCTGTTCTGGGTATGGGGACACCCTGAAGTATACATTGTTATTCTGCCTGCTTTCGGTATTTACAGTGAGATTATTTCGGCTTTCTCGAAAAAAAATCTTTATGGATATACATCGATGGTTATCAGTATGGCCGTGATTTCCGGTTTGTCTTTCCTTGTCTGGGCTCACCATTTCTACACCATGGGCCAAGGCGCTATGGTCAACGGTTTCTTCTCCATTACTACGATGCTATTGCCGTTCCGACCGGAGTCAAGATATTCAACTGGCTGTTCACGATGCGTAAGGGCCGAATAACCTTTACGACGCCGATGCTTTATTCACTGGCCTTTATTCCGGTCTTTACGATCGGCGGCGTGACAGGCGTCATGCTGGCGATGGCCAGCGCGGACTATCAGTATCACAACACGATGTTCCTGGTGGCGCATTTCCACTACACGCTCATCCCAGGTGCCGTGTTCGCCGTACTCGCCGGTTTCCATTACTGGTTCCCTAAAGTGTTCGGCTTCCGCCTGAACGAGCGACTTGGCAAAGCCTCCTTTTGGTTCATCGCCATTTCGTTTAACGTAACGTTCTTCCCGCTGTTCTTCCTGGGATTGAAAGGGATGACGCGCCGGATGTACACCTATTCGGCTGAGACCGGATTCGGGCCACTCAGCATGATCTCGATGGTCGGCGCAATCGGCTTGGCGATTGGTTTCGTTCTTCTGTGCTACAACATCTACTGGAGTACGCGTTACCAACCTCGGGACAAAACCGGAGATCCATGGGACGCTCGTTCGTTGGAATGGTCTACGCCTAGTCCTGTGCCAGTATATAACTTTGCTGTAACGCCAAAAGTTACGGAACGCGACGCCTTCTGGTTCTCCAAACTGAATAAAAAGCCGCTTTCGGACGAAAAGATACAGAAGATTCACATGCCGAGCAATTCCGGCAAACCGTTTATTCTCGGCGTCGCCTTCTTCTTCCTGGGCTTTTTCCTGGTATTCAGTTGGTGGACTCCGGCCATTATCTCCGGCATTGGAGTATTGATCATTATGGCAACCATGTCCTCCGACCGCGATGACGGTTATTACATCCCGGCTGAAGAGGTTGTTCAAACAGAAAAGAAACTGCGGGGTGAAACGGTATGAAAATAGATGCCACTCAGCCGCTTGAATACGGGACAGAGGAGAACAGCAACAAGATTTTTGGCTTTTGGCTTTTCCTTGGAGCTGAAATTGCACTCTTCGCAACCCTGTTTACGGTTTACTTCGTTTTGGTTGACCGCTTTGCGACCGGTCCGAGCGGTGCGGAAATATTCGAAATCGGACCCGTTCTGATCGAAACCTTTTTGCTGCTGACGTCAAGCTTTACGATTGGTCTTGCCGTTCACAGCATGCGTCTTGGACTGAAAAAGCAGACGATGATCTTTATGGTCATCACCCTGCTCCTCGGCGCAGGATTCCTTGCCGTGGAGATCATGGAGTTCTTCACTTACGTTCATGAAGGGGCTACCCTTTCAACCAGCGCGTTCCTGTCCAGCTTGTTTACGTTGCTGGGAACGCACGGAGCCCACGTGACCTTCGGTCTTCTCTGGGGCACAGGCATTCTTTTGCAGATTAAGAAATACGGCCTGGACCACAGAACGGCCAACAAGTCCTTTATCTTCTCGCTGTATTGGCATTTCCTGGACGTGGTCTGGATCTTTATTTTCAGCTTTGTTTACCTGAAAGGACTGATGTGACATGATGAAACAGCTGTTTCCGATTAAGCACGTAGTTGGTTATGTTTCCTCCCTCGTCCTTTCCGCCATTGCGCTGGTCGTGCTCATGGATTTGCCGGCTGCGGCTGAAATGGGAATACTGCTGGTAACGGCAATACTGCAGGCTTCCCTCCAGCTCGTCCTGTTTATGCACATCGGCGAATCGGGCGATAAAAAATCGCTGTATATCAATATCGCATATGCCCTGTTCGTGGCGCTCGTTACGATATTCGGCACGCTGTTCATCTTCGTATGGGGCTGGTATTCCTAACTAAAAGCCCTGTAGACGAAAACGGCATAGAAACAGCCTTCCTTGGTTTCCAAGGAAGGCTGTTTTGTTTAAGAGATAAGAAAATATAAACTTCAGAGGTTTGCCATCTTATCTCGCAAGAAAAACTTCCGCTAAACGCGGTCTGTCTTCTGAGGAAGTGCTTCGATAGACGTTTTTCTTTAGATATCAGAAAGCATAAACTTCAAAGCATGGGCCTTCCTGATATCGCAAGAAAAACTTCCGCTAAATGCGGTCTGTCTTCTGAGGAAGTGCTTCGATAGACGTTTTTCTTATTCTATCGCTTCCGCTTCCGCACATTCCAAACATAAGCTGCTCCCCCAGCGAGAAGGATTAAACCAAACAGCAGGAAAATTCTGATCAGGAACGTCCCGATCGGTATGAGAAATTTGCCCGGATCGGAGGAAGCCGAGAAGACCAGACATGTTATTCCCAATAACATAAGGGCAATCGCGGGAAACCACATCAGCTTTCTCATGCCTTCTCCTCCTCTCCTGCCGGTACAGGAAAGCAAATATCGAATCTCGTGCCGACACCCGGTTTGCTGCTCACATTCAGCGTTCCATCCTGGAGCTCAACGAGCTTCTTGGCAATGGCGAGCCCAAGACCGGTGCCTCCATGCTGCCGGGAACGCGATTTTTCCACCCGGTAAAAGCGGTCGAATATTAACGGCAGTTCATCTTCCGGAATGCCGGCGCCGCTGTCTTCAACGGCTACGCATACATTAGAGCTGTCCGCTCGGACAATTAAGGCCACCTCTCCATGCTCGGTATATCGGACGGCGTTATCCAGCATATTCAATAAAATTTGTTCCATTCGGAGTCCGTCGCCGCGGATCAATGGAACTTCGCCTTCCAGCACCGTACGCATGACCAGACCTTTTTCCTTCACCTTCCACTCCATTTTGCGGGCCGCACTGCCGGCGATTTCCTTAAGATCGATCCATTCCATGGTAAGGCTGATTCTGCCCTCCTCCATCTTGGACAACTCAAACAGATCATTTACCAGCCTCTGAAGCCGAACCGCTTCCTCCTGAATGATTTCAAGATACTTCTCTTTCTCTTCATCGGAAGCATACAGCTGCTCTCTGACTACCCTTGCATATCCCTCCAGGTACGTGATCGGCGTCCGGAGCTCGTGTGAAATATTCGCAAAAAACTCCTGTCTCGTATCCCGATACCGCTGGAGGTCCCGGGCTAGGTCATTGATGGCCCCTGCCAGAGAACCCACTTCATCCTTGCTCGAGATGTTTAGCCTGGTTTCGAGATCGCCGGCCGCGATCTTGCGCGTAGCCCGCTGCATCTGAAGCAGTGGACGGGACAATACCTGTGCTGCAATCCATACCACGCCCATGGCCAGCAAAAAAGCTCCCAAACCCGAGATGATCAGCAGTTGCCGTATGCGCGAAATAGATTCATCCATATGCGCCGTGGATGCCAATACATATAGAGCCTTGTCGGCAGCTCCGCCATTCTCGTCCGACGGCACACCCATAACGGATACGAGGTATCGTTTACCATACGGATCGGTATGCGTAAAGTTTAAAGCGTGACCGGAAAATACCTTGCTCACGTCGGATTTCCGGATAAACGCACGATCCATGGGATCATGATCTCCCGAATGGGCGGCAACCTCCCCGTTTCTGTTCACAAAAAACATGCTGACATCCGAGAAGTCGGCAAAAGCATCCAGCGAATGATCGGTCGCCGTTTCCGGGGAAGACGCCATGGTCACGAAATGAGCCGTCATTTCATTCACGCTATTCTCCATATCGGAATGATGAAAATTAGTAAATATCCGGTCAATGGCGGCGCCAAGAAACACGAGGACCAAAAGAAACAGGGAGATCATCCACAATCCCAGCTTTAACCCGATCCGGTTTTGTATCATGCCGTCTCACCGGGAGAGTGAAATTTGTATCCGATCCCCCATACCGTCTGGATGGGGTTATAGCTTAATCCGGCGCGTTGCGCCTTCTCGCGAATGTTTTTCACGTGGGTATCCACCACTCTTGTCTCCACATGAACATCAATGCCCCACAATCGCTCAACCAATTCTTCCCTGGAAAATGCGCGGTGGCAGTTTTGGGCCAGGGTAAGCAGAAGATCAAACTCCTTTTGGGTAAAATCGACCGAGTGGTCCTGTATCATCACTTGTCTTCCTTCGGGATGGATGGACAATTCCGGATAGTGCAGCTTTACCTCCGGACGGACGGCGGCTCGAGCCAGCGTATAACGGCGGATCAAGGAATAAATACGGGCAATGAGTTCCTCGACCTCAAACGGTTTCGTGAGATAATCATCCGCGCCGATGCCGAGACCATGGACCTTGTCCTTCGTCTCAGACCTTGCCGTGAGCATCAGAACGGGAAGCTGACTGTATTCCCGTATCTTTTTGCACACCTGCCAGCCGTCCATGTCAGGCATCATCACATCCAATAAAACCAGGTCGAACGAATGCTGTTTTACAAGGGATAAAGCTTCATGCCCGGTCGAGGCCTCTTTCACCTCAAATCCTTCCTTCATCAGGTAGATTCGAAGCAAGTTCCGCATATTCCATTCATCGTCTACGATCAATACTTTTATTTTCATTAAAGGTCCCACCTGCTTCTTGTGACGTTCCTGACCTTATTATAAGTTAAAAATATGTTGAAATCATGAAGAGGCACTATGTATACGAAAAAGCCCGTATTCAGAGATACGGGCGTATTTCCATAAAATGTAGTTTTTGATTTCAGGTGGCTCAGCTTGTTAGAAATCCTGCAAGTCCTGATCGGGACCGGCTTGTCCGTTCCCCATCATCGAGCCTCCCTGGTATCCGCGCATCATTGGGCCGTTTCCTTGCATCCCGCTGCTGCGGTTTTGGGTCCAATCTTGCATCATGCCTCCATTGTTGCCGTGGCAGCTCTGGTACATGTCGTTCAACTGCCGCTCCGTGGCCTGAGGATGCATCTGCTTCATAAACGGAAGCATGTCTTCAAATGGAACGGAGTTTGCCTCTGCATAGACTGCCGTACCGATTCCAAACGTTAGGACAACAGCTCCCAGACCGAGGAATAATTTGTTCTTCACGATGATTTCTCCTCCCCTTATTTTTGTCTTCAGGATATCGAAAAATCATGTGTTTTTGATGTGAAGTCTGTGAACTGGCTGTGAAGCGACTGTGACAAATTAATGACCGCTGTGGGCATCGCCGCCCGAAGCCGGAACAATTTCTAACATATCATCGATCTCGCTCTGTCCCTTGGCGGAAATGGCAGCCTCATCCCCGGTAATCCAGGCATGGTTGTACGGCCCTTCCGTCGGTGTTGTTTCAAATTTAGGCTGAATCGACATCACAAACTTCATAACCGACTCCGGCATCGCGTCCTTGTTCGTAAAGAGAAGCGGGGCATGCTTGCCTAAATGAGAAAAAGGAGCCGCTGCAATGGTCAGCATCGTGCTATCCCCCGGCAGGAATGAGAAATTATGACCTGGAGAATCGATTCCCCAGCCAAAACCGGTTGCCGGATCTTTGAATTTGGCAAAGTTGACAGCATTTTCATACGGATCGCTGCCGGATATCCGCGTAACTTTGCCGTAGGCTTTCAAGTCTTCTTCCACCTGCTTGGATACGGCGGATTCCGGACCGATCACATAGATGCTTGCTTTGCCGTTGCGTGTTGCGAGCGCTTGTACCGTTTCATCCGGAATTTCGTCTTTTTTCACATACAAAAGAGGTTCCGGCATATGGGCAATCCAGTTTACCGCCGGCAGCGTATATTCGGGACTGTCCATGGAGCCGACAATGACCGACTCCGGCGTGCTTCCGGATACCTTGGCGTAATAAGAATCGATGGCCTGTGCTACGGCTGCCGGCCGATCCCCTTCAATGCGGTCCGTTTTATAGCCAAGCTCCTTCAGCTGTTCGTGTACCTTGTCCGCCACTTTGCCGACCACGATGACCTGAATGCCTTCATTACTCTCGGAACCTTTAGGTTTAAGGCGCTTCAGCTCGGTTAGGGTGCTCTCCGGCACACCCTCTTTATTGACAAAAAGGATCGGCCCGTTGCTGGGATGATGAATCAAATCGGCGCTGGCCGCCGCAACCTGCCAATTCTCCGAATCGACAAGCACAACGCTTCCCGGCCTGTTGTTGTCTCCCGTGGCGGTCCATAGCGATTTGGAAGCCGTTGCGGCTGCCTGAACCGGATCGGAGGTGTTGATCCTTGTCGTATTTTTAGTGCCGATCCAAGGTGTTGTAATCTCGGTTTGGGATAGGTCTGCGCTTCCTGCGGAAGGCTCGGAAGGCACGGTATTGCCGGTATTTTGGCAGCCTGCCAATAGAGCGGCCGTAAGAACGGCTGCCGAACCGGCGGTAAACATTTTTTTCATGATTGATCCCTCCACAAAATGTATTCCCTTGTTTAACGTTGGGCTTTTATCAACTTACCCGACATTTATGTGGAAACCGTGTGGGAAGTGTGGAATTTTTGCAAGGATTAAATTTTAAATATCCTCCAATGTCTTTTCATCGTCATCATCGGGAAGCAGCTGGATATCGCCCGCCCTACTGCGCAGCATATGTTCCGTCAGCATGCTTACGTAAGCCTCATCCCTAGCCAGCCAAGCTCCGTAGTTGCGTTTGATGTGCCGCTCCGCCCCCTCAAAGTCCGAAAAATGAAACAGAAGCGGTTCTCCGTTCCATTCCACGAGCCACTCCCCTGTTGGTGACATGTACACAAAGATTTGGTCGTCTCCCCAGCTTTCGTACAGGACCCCGCTTTTGGCTCCTTTGATGTTGAACTGGTTTCGGGTGGCATCCATTCGCAGCGGTTCCAATTCAAACGGTTCGGCTGCAAACAATCGGTACACTTCCTCGCCTATCGTGCAGCCCGATGCTTTGGCATGTCCGCCTCCGCCGTAACGCATCGCAACGGCTGACACATCGATGTGATCGTGAATGGTCCTCAGGCTCATTTTGCGGCCGCCCATGTTAAGGATGGCAATGTAATCCAGATGAGGATTGCTTGTTCCCAGCTCGCTGGCCAGCTCGGAATGATAAGATTCCGCATATACGATGCCGACACATTCGTCACCGATGAAGGTCTGAACCATCTCCCTTCTTTTCCGGCGGATGTAACGCTCGATTTTGTCTTCTTCCATATCAAGAATCTTTTCTTCGAACTCATCGAATGAGAATTCGTGCCGGGTTCGTAGGCGGTCGACCATCTTAGCTTCAAATTCATCGAGGGACACCATGTAAAATAGGTCGTTCAACCGCTTGGCTTCGATTTTGTTCTCGGTTTCCCATTCCCAGGTGTCATACAGGCGCACCATCTCCACAAATTGATTCAGGGCTTCCGTGGGTTCAACCAGACCGTTTGCAATCAAATACCCGTACAGCAAAGACGTTGCCGAGGCCAGCCTTCCGTCCGCATGGTGAACATCCACCTGGGCCCAGCTGTAGTCGTTAAAATGCAGCGCGCTTTTATGATGATCGATCAGCCGGACTTGTCCGCCTTCCCGAACATGCTGATCCAGCCGCTCTTCCATCTCGGGGCTTACCGTCAAATCCGTTATAAACAGCATATCGTCAGGATTTCCCTGCAGTGGAACCCGGCTTAAATACCGTTGAACCTGGAAATTCAGGCCGCTGATGGAGTTATATCGAACATCTACCTGATCACCGAAGGCATATTTCGCGACAATACCGCAGCCCACACCGTCAAGGTCATTATGGCTGTATAAATGATACACTTGGGAAACCACTCCTTATCATGTCATAGTTGGATCAGCACCGAATATAACGTTCCCTCATTTTTTCCATTTTAACCAATTGAAGACCGACTTTACGATTTCCAAGCACAAAAAAAGAACGGCTCACACCGCTCTTTAAAAAGAATAGAACATAACAAATCATGATATGATGGCAAGCCCTTATTCAGTTACTTCGACGGCTCTCGGGCCCTTTACCGCCTTCACTTCGTACATGCCGTGAGAAGAATCCAGGACATGCTCCGGTTTAGGCTTGCCGCGGCTCTCCCGATGTCCCTGGATATGCGCTTCGCTGGTTTCCCAGCGCTTCCAAGCTTCTTTGGACTCCCAGCGGATCATAACGACGACTTCTTCCGTCTCGTCGCCCTTGCGTCCGTTCTTGACCAGAACGCTAAGATCGATAAAACCTTCGATCTGCTCAATCGGTCCCGGCTGACTGAAGCGATCCACAACCAGCTGCGAAGTGCCGGCTTTAACGGTAATCGTTTTCGTTTCAATTAACATATCTTCCACTCCCTGTAATATGTATTAATGTTTATTCTAAATGATAAAGATTATCATTGTCAAATATGCCCTGTAAGAAAAATAAGCCCGGCAGCATCGCCAGCTGTCGGGCTCTCTCCCCTTCCGCCGTGTCACCGGCTGGACGGGCAGCACCGGCATTCTTCCGTCAAGTATGACAACGAGGTAAAACCGGCCTTTTTTAATTTTCGGGCTGCCAAGTATCCTTCGGATTTTTTGGGAGCCAAAATAATGACTTCATCCTCGGGGCTTAACGACTGCTCCCACACGAAAGGAAGGCGGCCGAGCGAAATGTTGACCGATTCCTTCAAGTGGCAGTGATCCGCTTCGTATTCCGATACGTCTCGAACATCCAGCAGCTTTAGGTTCCGGCTGTGCTTTTTGGCCTGCTCCAAATCGCTGCATTTCACCAGCTTTAGCCCGTGAATCGGCACCAAACGGCGGTATGTATAAATCAGGATTGCGCCAGCCAAAAAATAAACGAAAAACAAACGGTATCCCTCCCCCAAGGTAAACATGTATTTTCATCCTCCGATGGTATATTGTAACACAACGCATCGTCATTTGGCAGATGACTTTTATTTACCCCAGTGGGTATTATATTAAGCTGTACCGAATATGAAGTCAAGAGTTTCAAAGCGCGCATTCTTCAATTTCAAAGCCAAGATCCTCAATCATTTTCCAATCCGAAAGCTGATCCTGCCCGGCCGTCGTCAAGTAATCCCCGACAAATATGGAATTGGCCGCATACAGTCCCATCGCCTGCAAGGAACGCAGATTGACCTCACGGCCTCCCGAGATGCGGATTTCTTTCGCCGGATTGACAAAACGCATCATGGCAAGCAGCTTGAGGCATTTTATCGGGGTGAGTTCCCTTCTTCTCTCCAAGGGAGTCCCGTCAATCGGATTCAGGAAGTTGCAGGGGATGGAGTCGGCTCCCAGCTGTCTTAACGCCATCGCGATCTCAACGGATTCCTCCGCGGTTTCTCCCATGCCGAATATGGCGCCGGAACACGGGGATATCCCGGCCGCGATAACCTGCTCCACCGTATCGATACGGTCTTCATATGTATGGGTTGAAGTGATGCGGCCATAATTGTCCTTGGAGGTATTCAGGTTGTGGTTATACCGGTGAACTCCGGCAGCGGCCAGTTTTTGGGCATGGCTTTCCTTTAAAAAGCCGAGACAACAGCATACCTTGAGGTTGGTGGTAGCCCTGATCTCCCTTACCGCTTCGGCTACATGGTCGATTTCTCGGTCCGTCGGCCTGCGGCCGGAGGCCACGATACAGTAGGTGCCCGCCTTCCTCCGCATCGATTCCCGTGCTCCCTCCAGTATTTTTTCCTTTGTCAGCCACGCATACTTGTCAATCGGCGCTTCGGAAACAATGGATTGGGAACAATAACCGCAGTCTTCGGGACAAAGCCCGGATTTCGCATTCAAAATCATGTTCAGCTTCACTTTTTTGCCAAAATGCCGCTGCCGGATTAAAAACGCTGCCTGCATCAGCACGAGCAGCTCCTCATCCGGGCTTTGAAGAACCGCAAGGGCTTCCGCTGCCGTAACCGCATGCCCTTGGATAACGCGTTCCGCAAGACCTAACCAATCATTTGTTTGTTGTGCAATCATCAATGATCTCCTTATTATGAATGGAATATGATATATGTAAACCCAAAATACATATTATCAGGTTAACATATATCGCACAACAAATAATTAGCATCATAAGCTCACTGACCGTCACAGGCAAAACCAAAGGCCGTCCGGAGTCATATCCGGCGGCCTTTGGTTTTGTTGCTTATGGCGCTCTTTTGGGAAGCAGCTTGACGTACTCGTCAGACAATTTCATCAGCTTGAGTATATAGTCATAGTCGTCCCGGTAGCGCGAAATATCGGTTACCGGTTCCAACGTTTTGAGCGAAACGGCTGTGCCGTCATCAAAACCGTCCCCCGGCACGAACATCACTTCGTTATTAAAGAAGGAACCGGTTGGCAGGTAATATCTCATCCCGACCACGTTTCTGTCGATGTTCAGAAGATCGTTCCCGAATGCCGTGAAATTTTCTTCTTTTAAAGAAACGCCCATAATATTGGCCACCGTCGGCAGGATATCCAGCTGACCGCCCGTCTGTTCTACCGTTAAACCCTTTTCCATGCCGGGAATTCTAACGAGTAGCGGAATGTTGAAGCGGCTTACCTGATCATGGTAAGGAACTCCCAGCGTGGACGTAATCAGCGAAGCATCCGTATCATTCGGATTGATTCCGAAATGATCGCCATACACCACCAGCACCGTGTCGTCCCAAAGCCCGTTTTGCTTTAAGGATTCAATCAGCCGGCCAAGGGCGTAATCGGAGTAGTTGACGGAATTCAGATAGTTGCCGAGCTGCGTGCCTTTCAGGCCTTCCGGAATTTTAATCTTGGAAAAGCTGTCCGGAACCGAGAACGGCGAATGGCTGGAAACGGAAACGAATTGGCCATAGAACAGCTTGTTCTCCCGATGCAGGTTCATGAACTTTTCCAAACCTACCCTGTACATCTCCTCGTCCGAGGCACCGAATTCATTGAAGTGGTCGTTGGTATAACTCGGCTTGTCGTAATAATGATCAAACCCCAGGGCAGGATACATTTTGCTTCGGTCCCAGAAGGATACATCATTCACATGGAAGGTATTGGACACATATCCTTCGCCGCCAAGCAGTT
Organism: Paenibacillus sp. DMB20; assembly: GCF_000987955.1. Lineage (GTDB taxonomy): Bacteria > Bacillota > Bacilli > Paenibacillales > Paenibacillaceae > Paenibacillus_AQ. The sequence continues at coordinate 22,268 of NZ_LAZU01000004.1, read as the reverse complement.
TCGGCAAACTCGGAAGCTCCCTATTGCCGAATCCGGTAGACATGGCTACGGATCCAAGGGGATATATGGACGTATTCGACATAAACTCGGCATCGGAAGTATTGCCTTGTCCAATCTGCTGGTACACATATGGAAAGTACAGCCCCTCTTCCGCCAAACTGTTCATCACGGGGGTCAGGACCTGGCCGTCAAGGGATTGATGGATTGGGAAGTTCTGCAAGGATTCCATTTGAACGACAATCAGGTTTTTCCCGCGGCCCGAAGCGAAATACTCCGGCTTATCCTTAGCATTTTTACCGTCACGGTAAGGATAGCTTTCTTTCAGCTCCTCGACCTTCCGGGTGGTATCCTGCAGGTTCCCCGCGGCCAAAGCCCGGTTCTCCTGGCTGTTCTTTAGGACGGCGGCTACCTGATAATTCACAAAGCCCATGTGCTCCGCCCGAACAAGTTCATTTTCGATTCCCCAATCCTTTCGGATGATCCATCCCGATAAAACAAACCCAAGGATCAGCACGGCTGCCATACCGAGCTTCCATCCCGGTTTTCTTTCTCTTGACCCGGAGTAGCCGTAGGATTTCATACGGAAGCCGTAATCGGTTCTCTTGCGGCTCCGCACCCGGTTGACGATCCACATTACGGCCATGACGACGACATCGGCAAAGAAAACAAAATGCAAGGGTTCAATCAGCGTCGAAATACTGCCTCGAACCTGATGGACTTGTCCAAGGCCGGAAAGCGCCGTGTACGTAGGAATGGAACCGAAATAAACATGATAAATCGCGGAGGCGAACAAAATAACCGAAACGATGAGGTTAAATACCCAGTATACGACCGGTTTCCTCCTTGTCGGAACGATCAGCTCCAAAAAACTCATCAGCGCGAGCAGGGAAACCGCATCGGCCAGAAGCCGGCCCCATAGCACTTCATCGAATATAAACAGTCTCAAAAGCATCATTTTCAGCAGGAGAAGAACAAACACGCCGCTGAACCATGCCAGTCTGTTACTCTGTATTCTATCCATGTTTTTTCTATCCCTCTTTTGAATGAATTTATAACAATCGTTCCCTATTATAACAGGTATGTAAACGGCGGGTAAACCAAAGGTAAAAATACGAGTAAAATTATGGGCCGTTCTATGCTAAGGATACAGGCCTAATTCCTTCGCGGAGTTGGTCACCTGACTCATGCATCCTTCTCCCGTCTGACGTAGGATAGAGCATTCCAATCTAAGGCTGGAGGGTTCAGTGCATGAAAATGGTAGTTACCGGCGGAGCCGGATTTATCGGCTCCCACCTCGTGAACCGGCTCGTGAACCAGGGGTATGAGGTACATGTGATAGATAGCCTGACAACCGGTGATCCGGGACGGCTTCACGATGAAGCTGTGCTCCACGTGACGGACGTGGGCAGCGATCAGGCTTCTGCATACGTCCGGCTGCTCAAGCCGGATACGGTTTTCCATCTGGCTGCCCAAGCGGATGTCCAGCGCTCGATACAAGCACCGGACGCCGACGCCGCAGCCAATATTATGGGAACGATCAATCTGCTTGATGCATGCCGGACAGCCAACGTCCGGAAAATGATATTCGCATCTACCTCGGGTGTCTATGGGGAGCTGCAAAAGAACAGGATAACGGAAGAGGATCCGGTGTCTCCCATATCCTTCTACGCTTTATCCAAGCTTGCAGCAGAACGGTACATCGGCTTATACGGGGATTTTTACGGTCTTGAGTATACCATTCTTCGCTATGGGAACGTATACGGACCGGGTCAGACTGATAAAGGCGAGGGCGGTGTCGTCTCCGTTTTCGGAGAACGGCTCGCCAGGTCCCTTCCCCTGAACGTATATGGCGACGGAAACCAAACAAGGGATTTTATTTATGTTCAGGACGTCGTAAGCGCCAACCTTGCCGCCATTCGGAAGGGACAAGGCGAAGTAATTCATGTCAGCACCGGTCAGAGCACAAGCATAAACCGGCTGATCGAAATCATCCGTGGACAATGCAAAACGCCTGTGGAGGTGGCTTACCATCCGCCCAAAACAGGGGATATTCAGCACAGCTGCCTGGACAACGGCAAAGCGGCCGCGCTTTTGCAGTGGAGTCCGGAATATTCCGTGGAAGCGGGATTGGAGGAAACCTTAAAGCACTGGAATATCGCAAGCGGGCTGTCTTAAAAATCTGTTTGGGGCTCCTGTAAGTGTTCGGCAGGGTTCGTTCTGGAAATGACAAAGAAATCGCTTTACGAAATGGCGGCTACAGGCTTCCATCGTCCAAAGAGCGATTTCTTTTACGTTTGTCCGTTCTTTTGAAACGTCTCCTTTCCCCCGTTCATTCAACCATTTCGACAAGAAAAAAACTCCGGAACCGCCGTCCCGAAGCTTCTATCATCATGGTTAAGGTTTTAAAATCACTTTTATGCATCCGTCCTCTTTATCGTTAAAAAGACGATACCCTTTTTCCGCATCGGTCAGGGGGAGCCGGTGTGTAATGATGTCCGAAGGATCCAGTTTACCCCCGATCATCATCTCGTAGAGAACCGGAATATAGTGATTGACCGGAGCAATCCCCATTTTAAGGGTGACATTTCGCTCATACATCGCCCCCAGCGGAAATGCGTTATATTTCAGGCCGTATAGACCTACAAGCATGATCGTACCGAACTTCCGTACAGCATCGACTGCAATCCTCAGAGCGCCAAGGGAGCCTCCCTGCAACATCAGCGCAGTCTCGATCGTTTCCACTGCCGTTCGCTTGGCGTCCAGTCCGACGCAATCGATCACCACGTCGGCTCCGCCCTTCGTAAGCTCTCTGAGATAGAAGCCGATATCCTTCGTTTCCCGAAAATTGAATGCTTCCACCCGGTTGGTTTTTTTCGCGTGCTGGAGGCGGTATTCCACATGGTCTACCGCAATCACCCTGCTCGCCCCTTTCAGCCATGCCATTTTCTGTGCCAGCAGCCCGACCGGTCCGCACCCCAATACAATGACCGTATCGCCCTTCCTGACACCGGCGTGCTCCACACCCCAAAGAGCCGTAGGCGCTGTATCGGTTAACAGCACGAGCTTCTCATCCTCCAGCTCGCTGTTTTCCGGTACAATAAACGGCATGGAATCGCCGAAAGGCACCCGAAGCAGCTCGGCCTGTGCCCCCTGAAAGCCCCCGTAATTATCGCCAAAGCCAAGATACCCTCCGGTATCCTTCGCATCGTTTGAATAATCGCATTGGCTCTCCATATGGTTCATGCAGTAAAAGCAAGAACCACACGAAGCGCAAAAAGGAATCACGACCCGATCCCCCTTTTTCACGGCGGTTACCTCGGGTCCAACTTCCTCGACAATCCCAACCGGTTCATGTCCGATAATATAGTTATCCGACATACTCTTAAGCTCGCCATTGTATATGTGAAGGTCCGAACCGCAAATGGCGGAACACGTGATACGGACGAGAATATCATCCTTCCGCCGCAGCGAGGCATCCTCCGCTTCCTTCACCTTGATCTTCCTTCGCCCCTGGTAAGTAACAGCCTTCAAGCCGCTCCTCCCCTTCTGCATCCGTACTGAAGATGCTGGTTTTCAACTGCATACACCTATTCAGTGTGCGCCGCATGACATGGTTTTACTCGGCTTCTTTTAAGTTACAACAGATTACTGAAGGGGATGGACGGATATTTATAAACTTTCGGTCGGCAAATCTCCCGCCGGTTTCCGGGAGGGACGGGCATTCAAAAACAGGACAAGTCCCAGTAGCACCAATCCCCCTCCCGCTGCCTGAAGTCCGTTCATCGACTCGTGGAGCAGCAAAAATGCAAGCAGACTGGCACCAACCGGTTCTCCAAGCACGCTCATGGACACCGTGGACGCCGAGGAATAACGCATCAGCCAGTTGAACAAGAGATGGCCGAACACCGTCGGAACAATAGCTAACAGCGCGAATATTCCCCACTCCCCCGGTGGGTAACCCGTCATGGGGATTCCGGAAAAAATATTGTACACGGCCAGAACCGCTGCGGCAAAAGCAAAAACAAACCAACTGTATAATAAGGAGGATATCTTTTTCAGGAGCATCTGTCCCAATAACATGTGCATGGCGACCGCGACCGTTCCCAGGAGGGACATGACATCTCCGGTCAAATGGTTTCCGGCTCCGTCCATTCCGCCTTTTCCGATGAGCAAAAACACGCCGAGAAATGCGATCCCCATGCCGGACAGCGCGGATACGGTCGTTTTTTCTTTAAAGAGAAAGTAGGCCCCGATCATCACGAATACCGGCTGAAGCGCCAAAATGATCGTAGAGCTTGCAACGCTGGTCCAGGACAGCGAACCCATCCAAAGCAGGAAGTGAACCGCCAGCATAAGACCGGAAGCCATGAGAAGAAGATAATCTTTTTTATTAAAATGCCTGATTTCCCGTATGTATTTCAAACCAAACGGCAGCATCAGCAAGATTGTAATGAGCAGCCGGTACATGGCCTGGACGGATACGGGAGCCTCCGACCATTTGACGAAAATGGAGGAAAAAGATATGGCGGTGATGCCAATAAATAAGGGTATCGCAACCGGGATTGGAGATTTTTCTTGATTCATGCGGGTTAATTGATTCACCTTTCATGTTATATTAGAGAATGATTGATTAAAATTAAGGAGAACTTATCTGACGTTATGAAAAGGAAAGATTTGCGGAACCAAATGAGCCCGCCGAAATTCTTGGCTCTCGGTTTCCTAACCATTACGCTTTGTGGCACCTTGCTGCTGAAGCTGCCCTTATCTTCCGCAGACGGCACGCCGACACCGCTGACCGACGCATTTTTTACGGCCGTATCCGCGATCAGCGTAACCGGGCTTGCCGTAGTCGACACCGGGACGCACTGGTCCGGCTTCGGCCAGATCGTTATGCTCATCCTCATTCAGCTTGGAGGGCTCGGTTTCATGACCTCTGCTACATGGATTGCGTTGATGCTTAACCGTAGAATTTCGCTTCGGGAGAGAATCATTCTGCAGGAGGCCATGGGCCAGTATCAAATTCAGGGAATTGTAGACCTGATCCGCAGGGTGCTTATTTACGCATTCATTATCGAAGGCGTGGGAGCCCTGCTGCTCACTCTTCGATTTTGGCAGGAAGTGCCTTTATCCACGGCATTGCACTGGGGCGTGTTCCAAAGCATTTCCATCTTTAACAATGCGGGCTTTGATCTGCTCGGAACCATGCACGGGCCGTTTGCAGGCTTTGTTGTCTATGGAACCGATCCCTATTTGAATATCGTCAATATGGCCTTGATCTTTTTAGGAGGCATCGGATTTATCGTCATGTTTGATGTCATGGAGTATCCAAGGTGCCGTAAACTTTCTCTCCACTCCAAGGTTGTGCTGACCGTAACATCCGTGCTCATTGTCGTCGGTGCCGTCATGTTGTTTGTCCTGGAGTTTAACAATCCGAAAACGATGGGGCCTCTCTCTTTTCCTGAAAAAATAATGGCTTCGTTCTTCCAGTCCATCACGTCGCGGTCGGGAGGCGTAAGCACGATTGACATCGGCGGTTTGCAGCAATCCTCACAGTTTCTTCTGATCATGCTGATGTTCATCGGAGCCGCCCCCGGCTCAACCGGTGGCGGAATAAAGGTCACCACCTTTGCCGTGCTGATCGGCGCCGTGATCACCATGGTGAAGGGAAAACAGGATGTCGTGCTTTACCGCAGCCGGATCTCCCAGGCCATTGTTTACCGTGCGGTCACCTTAACGATCCTGTCCCTGCTGCTTCTTGTCGGATTCTCCATGTTCCTGTCCGTTACCGAACCCAGTGATTTCTTGGCCATTCTGTTTGAAGCGGTATCCGCTTTCGGTACGGTCGGCTTATCCATGGGCCTGACGACGGAGCTGTCCGGGGTCGGGAAAGTGACGGTTGCCCTGTTGATGTTCCTGGGCCGTTTGGGTCCCCTCACCTTGGCATATGCTTTAAACCGTAAGCGCTACAAGGATTTATACCGCCATCCGGAAGGCCGAATCATCATCGGTTAGCGGTCAAGACGATCGATTCGCCTGCACACGTAATAAACCGTCCATATCCATGGTTGTGGAATTGGACGGTTTATTTGTGTTTCTTCCTGTCGGTTGACACACGGCAAAAATTACCCCATGCCGCCGGCATCAATCGCCGCATCCAGAAGATCGTCAAACAGCTCGTCGTCCTCCTCGATAAGTGAATCGATCTTCAGAAATTGTTCCTCGGGTCCCGGTTCGCCGGCAAAATTCAGGCTGTAATCCCAATCGCGGCCGTCTTTGCTTAAGAATGTAATTTCATAAGCGGAAACATGTCCTTCCGCAGAAAACACGGCATACCCTACAAAATGCCCCTCTTCATTACGGTGCATTCCGGCACGCGTCACTTTTAACTGAGACATGCTGCACTCTCCTTCGATTTGACTGACGGTGTTTACACAAGACAGTATATCACTTTTCAAAGGGATACATTAGAGTTTTTCATATGTGTTCCAATTTAGTATAATGTGGTTATTGCTTTACTAAAACTATGTAATGGAGGGGTACCGAAATGTCCAAATTTGAAACTTCTCTGGACAAGTATGCGGAATTGGCTGTAAGGGTTGGAGTCAATGTACAAAAGGGGCAGACGCTAGTCGTTCATGCTCCGGTGGAAGCCGCGAGTTTTATTCGCTTGATCGCTGCAAAGGCATACGATGCGGGTGCCCGTTTAGTCAAGGTCATCTGGAATGACGAGGCATTAACCCGCCTGCAGTACGAGAAGGCCTCTGACGATGTGTTTACGGAAAAACCGAAATGGTTTGTCGGCGAAATAGTCGAGCTTGTGGAGAATGGTGCCGCTGTTCTGCATGTGCTTGCGGAAAACCCGGACCTCCTGAACGGAATCGATCCGGAGCGCATCGCGAACTACTACAAGACGCGCGGAGAGGCCATGAAGCAGTACCGCGCCTACCAGCAGGCCGATAAGTTCAGCTGGTGCCTCATTGCTGTGCCTTCACCGGCATGGGCTGCGAAAGTATTCCCCGACGTTCCGGAAACGGAACAAATGGATAAACTTTGGGAAGCCATCTTCCATACCGTCCGAGTGGATCAGGACAACCCGGTGGATGCATGGAACCGCCATCTGGAGGTACTGGAGCAAAAATCGACGGTTCTCAACGCGAAACAGTATAAAGCCTTGCATTACATAGCCCCCGGCACGGATCTTACTATAGAGCTGCCAAAAGGCCACATCTGGGCCCAAGGTGACAGCATTAACGAACGTGGACATTCTTTTGTTGCCAACATGCCGACGGAAGAAGTGTTTACCGCCCCGCTGAAAACCGGCGTTAACGGAACCGTCCGGAGCACGAAACCGCTCAGCTATGCGGGCAACATCGTGGACAACTTCTCCCTTACATTTGAAAACGGGCGTGTTGTAAGCTTTACTGCAGAGCAAGGTTATGAAACGCTGGAGCGTCTGCTGAATATGGATGAGGGTGCACGTTATCTCGGCGAGGTGGCGCTTGTTCCTCACCAATCTCCGATCTCGGAATCAAACATCTTGTATTTCAACACCCTTTTCGACGAAAATGCCTCCAACCACTTGGCCATCGGAAGCGCCTATGCCTTCTGTCTTGAAGGCGGCAAGGGAATGTCCCAGGAGGAACTTGCCGAACATGGCTTGAACACCAGCGTAACCCATGTCGATTTCATGATCGGTTCGGCCGATATGGACATTAACGGCATTACGGAGGACGGCACGGAAGAGCCTGTATTCCGGAGCGGCAACTGGGCATTTTAGGAAAAGTTCACGCTCCTATTGACCATTGGTCGAATCATCATGCAAAAGGGACTGGCCTGACGGCAGTCCCTTTTTTATAAAATTTGTTATGATCAAACTTTCGTTTTTTACCCGCTTTTTAACGGGAGATGACGCAGCCTTCTAACGGATACAACAATATCCTGCAGCTGCCTCATATCTATCGGTTTTTCCACATACACATCAATGAACTCGCCCGATATCGGCAGGGCGGCGTGCTCTTTCGCCGATTGGGTAGTCATGGCTGCGACATAAGGTCTCAAACCGATCTCAGGGGGAGTATCGTCCCAGCTGAGCCGATTCAAATCAGGCATATCTAAATTTAAAAGAATCAAATCATACGCACCTCTATGATGAAGAGCTTCCGTCAGTTGGCCGGCTGCCGTCACCATTTTTACGGAGCATCCCAGCTTGTCGAGCATATGGGCGGTGACTCTGCGGTCCACCTCGCCATTCTCGGCCAGAAGCACCCGGAGCTTGTCCGCATCCGAATCGAAGGCACACTCATGGTCTGTATCTCGTCCGCCTGTGAGTTCGTCTTCACTTTTATCTAGCTGAATCCTAAAGGCAAACTGGGCCCCCTTGCTACCTCGGGTACGACCCAAATTTCGCCATTCATCATCTCAACGAGTTTGCGGCAAATCGCGAGACCCAACCCGGTCCCCTCATATTTCCGGTGCTGAGCGCCATCCAGCTGCGAGAAAGGTTTGAACAGCAGTTCCACCTTATCCGGCTCGATACCAATCCCGGTATCCGTCACGTTGAATTCAAGGGTATACCTGCCGTTATCCCTTCCGATCTTTTTTACTGTTAACGAAATGAAGCCTTCATCGGTAAATTTCAAAGCGTTGCCGATTAAGTTGACCAAAATTTGACGAAGACGCATTTGATCGCCGATCACCGTGTCCGGCACGTCCGGGTTCAGATAAAATCTCATGGCAATGGCCTTGTCCCGCGAGATGACCTCGAACAGGTCGTAACATTCTTCGATAAGGGAACGAATGCTGAATTTTTCGCGAACCAGCTTGACTTTGCCTGCTTCCATTTTGGACAAATCCAAAATATCGTTAATGACATTCAAAAGAGCATGGCTGCTCTTGGATTGAAGCTCCAGCAGCTCCCTGCGCCCTTCATCCTCTTCCCCGTCGGCCAGAAGCTGATTAATGCCGATGATCCCGTTTAAAGGAGTCCTGAGTTCATGGCTCATCGTAGCCAAAAATTCGCTTTTCATTCTGGCAGCGCTCTCAGCCGCTTCTTTGGCTGCAAGGAGCTCCTTCTCGGACAGGCGCTGTTCGGTCACGTCTTTTGTGATAATGTAGAGCAGCTGCTGGCGCTGGGTATCGAGCGGAAAGACCGTTGCGCTTTGGATCACCATTTCCCCAAGTTTATTCTTCATCCGGATTTCAACCTGACGGGGATTTCCCTCAGAGGCTCTCTGCACGGCTGACAGCATAATGAGATGATCGCGCCTGCTCCAGAACAGGCTCTCCAGCGGCAGGGCCATCACCTCTTCTGCGGTATAGCCGGTATTGGCGAGAACGGCCGGATTCACGCTCAAGATCCGCTGCTTTTTGGGATCCACGCAAATAACCAGGTCCGGGTTTAACTCGAACAAAGTCATGTAACGCTTCTCGTTAAATCTGGCGCTGTACAGCACTTCCCTTCGATCAAGGTATAAACCGGTCAGGATGAACGAAATGATGAGGAGCGTGGCCGCGCTGACCATAATCGCCAGCAAAGTACTGTTCACCCCGGTTCCGGACAGTGAATGATTCCGATCCAACGCATTGAAGGTGGTTCCCGCCAACGCGGTGTAATGCATGCCGGATACCGCCAAGCCGAGTATCAAGGCTCCCATGATCTTCGGAAGGGTCAGATGGCTGAATGTGCGGCGTTCCGATCGATATATGCCAAGGTATAAACCCGAATATGAAGCAAGCAGAACGATGATTACCGACAAAACCATGGGGTAAGCGGATTGCCGGTATAACAGCGGTACATTCATCGATAGCATTCCTGCGAAATGCATCGATACGATAGCCATCGTAATAAGGAACCCGCTGAGAATAAACTGGATTCGCGAAATGGAACGGTCAATGAAAACAAGCAGCATGGCAAAAAATGAGGCCAATATGGGCAAAAAAAGCGAAATCAAAAGCATAGAAGGCTCATAAGTCACTGAAATGACCGTTTTCATGGCCAGCATGCCGATAAAATGCATGGACCATATCCCGATTCCGAGAGCAAACGAGATCAGAAACGTCCACCACAAGGACTTTCTATTCTTGAAAAGCACCCAATCCATTAAATCGAATGCCGTATAGGCAGATGTGACAGCGATAAATACGGAGAGAAGAACAATCCAATCATTGTACCGGTCAACAACCTGAGGCATACGGCAGTTCACCATCTTTCGTCGTAATCTCCCTCTATAAAACTTATTTAAAGTGAACCTCCATAAAAAAGCAACCCTGTCCCCATGACCACTCTGACAAAAAAACCTCCATCCAAAGTCCCGCGTTAGCTCTCTGTAACCATGTCGGCTTTGGTAAAGTAAAATTCTTCTTTAAAATATGGCGAATGGAAATGTTTTGATATTATTGGACGTTATTTTCGAATATGAGTTAAAATGATGGAAGGATCGCAAAGGATACACCAGAGAGGAGATAATCGTGTGTCTTCTAACCGACTGCAACTGCTCCTCGCAGCAGAATATAACGAAATTTCCGAGCCTCTGCAGGAAGAGGTTTATTATGAATTTTATGACTTGGTTTATGGACAAATCATGTATGTGGTCCGTGAACATGCTGCTGTAGAGGATATCATTCAAGAAGCATTCATCAAAGTGATCACCAACAAACCCGTTTTTGATAATGAAAGCAAGCTGAAGGCCTGGTTAAGAGTGGTTACGAAAAATACGACGATGAATTATTTAAGAAAAAATAAAAAATACCGTAACCAAATCGATGTTGACCGTGTTTTTATATGTGAAGAGGAATTGGTTGCTTCTTCCACAAATGTGGAACATCAGGTAGAATCCAAAATGATGGAGGAATCCATTATCCATTACTTGGAGCAGCTAAAGCCGGAATACCGAGTGCTTATTGAATACCGATGGAAGCACGGATTGTCTTACCGAGAAATTGCCGAGTTGTTGGATACCCGGGAAGAAATCGTGAAGCAACGCCTTTTCAGGGCAAGGGAATCTGTTAAAAAAATGCTTTATAGGGAGTGGGGTGTTATGGATGAGCAACGAAAAATTTGACGATTGGTTTGACAAAACTTTCGACGAGGCATTTGATCGTGCGGCTTCTTCCGATTCCTCTCTCCCTGCTCATGATACCAAGAGAGAATCCTGGATGAAGGTTAAACAGCAGCTTGAGACAATGAACAGACGTCGCAAACGCAAACGCAAATATCAGCTTGCCGGCGTCGTTGCAGCTTCCATGATGGCAGGGGCGATTTTCTTCTCTCCCCCGACCATTACGCAAGCCGTCTCCCCTATCTATCAGCAGTTGAAAGAATGGGGGGACGGAATTGTAACGATTATATCCGGTAAAGACGAACCGACATCCGATACGGTTGCGAAAACGGCTCCACCTCCGGAGGGTTCGGGACCTGAAGCCGGGCAAATCGGAGAATCGCTTCTGGACAGCAGCGATTCGGAGAAAGGCAGCAAGTCGCTGGAGCAGGTGACCAAACGCTTATCATTCTCCTATCCGGAAATCAAATATATCCCGGAAGGTTATCGGTATGATGATGTTCTTGCTGCTGCACCCGCAGACGGAGAATCCGCCATTAACAATTTGGCCGTAAAGTATATCTCGGAAGAAGGAATTATGCTGACCATTTCGATGATCGGGATGTCGGACGGTCCAGTCTCTGTGTCGTCCCCCGGGCTGGATACGGAAAAAGTGATACTGGATTCCGGTACGGAGGCAATCCTTGCCAAAGGCCGCCTGAGCACCCTTCAGTTTCTCTACAATAACGTATGGATTGAGATTGCAGGAGAGCTGAGCAAGGAAGAACTGGTTAAGATGGCTAACAGTTTGCCTTAAACCAGATGTTTAAAAAGGGCGTCCCTCTAGAGGACGCCCTTTTTCATGGTAAGATATAATGTTTATTAATTGCCCATTAGAATACTCTGAGTATAGAGAGTGGTTTCTTCTCTAGTAGATCCTTCTTGAGCCCAATGAATCGTTTTGCCGCGGTAATAATAACCTGAAATGGTGCTCCATGTCTTGGATCCAAAATAGCTGTTGTTGTTGAAAGACTGACCGACGCTGCTGTCGACATCAACCCAAACGGAGCCTGTCCAACGCTGAAGAATGTAGTTGGCTCCAAGGGAATCCACGTTTTGGTATGCATATGTAGCTCCTGTTAGTTGAAGCGTGGTACCGCCTATTTTTTGAATGGAAACATTGGCATTGGAAAGATATTTATAAGATGGATCCACTGACATGAGGTTCATTTCCACGGGCGGTGGCGAGGTGAGTGCCCCAGGTGCTTGATCTGCTGCCGTATCAGCGGAAGCTCCGCCGGCAATGGCCAAGCTTAACATCATGCTTGCTGCAAAAACAGTTAAGACACGAGCTCGCTTTTTAACGTTTGACATAACATCACCTTTTCTCTCATGATTTTTTGAAACATCCATATATTAACATATAAAACGAGAGTAGAGATGACATTTTCTTCATTTATTTGACATTGATTAGTGAAACAGCAAAAAAACAGCGGCCATAGCCGCTGTTTTTTTGCTTCCGGCTTATGAAACGCCGGCCTCCGCTTCCATAACTTCCTGTCTAAGCAGGCGAATGCGGGATATTCTCTTATTTTCCGTCTCCTCGACGATAAACAAATAACCTTCGAAGGAGTAAAACTGCCCTTGATGCGGCAGGATCGCTTCCAGCTTAGAGGACAGCCATCCGCCAATCGTATCATAATCCTCTGTATCCACATTCAGACCAAAATGGTCGTTAATTTCATCAATCAACATCAATCCATCGATGGAATATTCCTCTTCGGATACCACCTCAATCCCTTGTCTCTCCTCATCGAACTCATCCTGGATTTCACCTACAATCTCTTCCATGATGTCTTCCAGGGTAACGAGACCGGAGGTACCGCCGTACTCGTCAATCAGAATGGCGATTTGCGTTTTGCTTCGCTGCATTCTTTTGAGCAAATCACTGATCTTCATGGATTCCGGAACGGCGATGATCGGGCGAATTAAGGACAAATGGTCGCGTACGTGTCCTCGCATCAGGTCCTTTATATGAATGAAGCCGATAATATGGTCTTTATCTTCTTCGCAGACCGGATAGCGGGTCCTCATCCCTTCATGGGCAATTTCGAGGTTTTCCTCCATGGATAGATTGGTGTATAAACAGATCATTTCCGTTCGCGGAATCATGATCTCTCTGGCTGTGGTATCCGCAAATTCAAAAATATTGTCAACCAAGGTTAGCTCGGTATCATTGATCAGGCCGACCTCGCTGCTCTCTTTCATCAGGTCGAGAATTTCCTCCTCGGTGTGCACAGCACCCTTCTCGACGACCGGAGTCATCCGGAATAAACGCAGCAGGAGGTTTGAAAGGCCATTGACCAGCCAGATGACAGGTAACAATATTTTGTGAAACAAGTATACCGGAACAGCGGTGAGTAAGGTCATATTCTCGGCTTTGCGGACAGCCACCGTTTTGGGCGCCAGTTCCCCGAGAACCATATGCATAATAGCGATAAAAGCAAATGCAAGAACAGTGGATACCGCGTGTAGCGCTGTTTCCCCCATCCCCGTAAACCGGAACCATGGCGCAATCCACCCGGCTATCGCGCGCTCACCCAGCCAGCCCAATGCAAGAGACGACAGTGTGATACCCAGTTGGCAAGCCGACAGGTAGGCGTCCAAATTGCGTAAAATCCGCTGCGCCTGTCTTGCCCTCTTGTTTCCTTCGTCCGCAAGCGCGTCGATCCGGCTGCCTTTTACCCTAACAAAGGCGAGCTCGGCCGTTACAAAAAATCCGTTCAATAAAACGAAAATCAATACCAAGGATAATCCTAATAAACTCGGTAAAGGGTCACTCAATCGATCTCCTACCCGCCGTACGAACCGCTACGGCGAATAGGAACACCTCCTTCGGTTATTAAAAATGTGTGAAGCCAAAAGGCATAACAACGACATCCGATCCAGCATCAACTTCCCAATGGTCTCATCTCCTTGTCTCATTCAAACGTAATAAAGCTATATAATTAATTATATAGTTATACGATACACAGTCAAACTCCACCTTATGACATAAAAGCACGTTGTTACAAGCTGTTTTTAAATAATCATCCGTTAACCCTCGTTTACATGGAATTGATGCGCTCGGCGGTGATAAACATTCCAAACGGCGGCTGATCTTATGAACTTTCCCCCTTATACAGGAAAAACCGCCGTTCATCCGGAAAGGACGATCAGCGGTTTCTTTTGAGCTTAACTTTGATATTACCGGCCCTGAGGAGGGGTGCCGATTACTCCCGGGTATTGATAAGTCAGCGGTTCATCAAACACCACATAATCGAGGTTCACCATCAACAATATGATTCTTCTTCCGGTCTGACGCTCGCTAATGATAATGTGATCGCGTCCAGCAGCCTCCACGATGCCGGTAAAGACCTTCGCGTTCCATTGCGAGTTGTTTTCGTACGTCATATAAAAAGTTGCCTGCTTGCCAAGGTTCAAACGAAGGATGTTTTCGATGTATGATTGTTCGAATTGCGTCGTCGGCACGACTTTTCCCTGCGGCGTCATTTGAGCGCCGCTCATCACCTGAGGCGGCACATTGGCTGTATAACCGGCCGTTCCGCGGCTATGGGCCGTTTGCGGCTGACCCTGCTGGATGCCGGGATATCCGTTTCCGATCGTATAGTTCACTGGGGGCAATCCATGGTTAAACATAAGTAATTTCCTCCTTTATTTTAAGTAACCTTATCGATAAACGTTTGGACAATCCTCAAAGGTCGGTCTGAAAAAGCAATGGGCTTTAAATCGTCCCGTGTTTTCCTGATTGTACCAAGTTGACGGGCATTCCGCTTGGGGCCGAAAGAACCACAAAGCATTGTTTGCCGGCCAGATCTTTTCTCCGTTGATGACGCGTTGCGCCAACCTCCGGTCCCGGTCGCGGGCTCTCTGATAAAAATATCCCTTCTGCGTGGCTTCAAATCCTCCGGGGCTTTGAAATACCATTTGGTTCATGTTGCGGATGTCTCTAAAGTCCAGGCAGTTTGCCAATATCCGGTTAACCCCGACGTTGCCAACCATAAGCATCCCCTGTTCCCCTTCGCCCTCCGCCTCGGCCCGGAGCAGCCTTGCCAGCAAATCAACATCCGTAGAAGATGTCTTGATAACGGCCACAGTCCTCCTCCTCACTACCTTGATTTCACTCTGTATCTTATGTGCATCCGCCCATAGAGGTTACAACTGCAGCCTATTTTTAAATAAATTACCGTGTTCTTACATATCCCTTCACCAGATTTTACATCCGGCTTCTATACTCATAGCAGTAAAGTCAAGCCGGAAAGTGAGGTTAACCTACTCATGGATAAAGAATTGTCTCTCTCCCCTCCAAGGCACGCTCTGACACCGTCGGCCAATGAAGCTGAAGCTGCGCATGTTATGAGCCGTACATCCATCAAAAAATTCCGACGCAGGGAAATCTTCCTGGCTTATGTATGCTTAGCCCCTTCCCTTCTGCTGTTTGGCGCTTTTTTGTTCTACCCCTTGCTAAAGTCCGTGTACCTGAGCCTGTTCCTCACGGATCCGCAAGGACGGGTGGCTCAATTCGTGGGTCTCGACAATTTCAAGGAAATATTGGCTTCCGACATGTTTTATAAGAGCTTTGGCAACACGATGCTGTTCATCATACTGACCGTTCCTACAGGAATTGCAGCAGCTCTGCTTCTTGCGGCCCTCACCCATAACAAGCTCAAGGGCATGAAAATATTCCGTTTTGTCTTCTCCTTGCCCATGGCCGTTTCCGTTGGTACCGGCTCGATGATTTGGATGATTCTTTATCATCCTACCTTGGGCGTCCTGAATTATTTCTTGTCGATTGCCGGGATAGAGCCGGTCCAATGGTTAACAGATCCGAAGTGGGCCATGCTTTCCGTAGCGATTATGACGGTTTGGATGAACCTGGGGTTTAATTATATTTTGATGCTGAGCGGGATGCAGGGCGTAGCCGAGGATATTTACGACAGCGCGCAAATCGACGGCTCCGGTCCGCTGCGTACTTTTTTCTGGATTACGATGCCCCTCATTTCCCCGACGTTGTTCTTTACTTTGGTGGTTTCGGTCATTGGCGCATTCCAAGCTTTCGGACAAATTAACATTTTGACCAAAGGCGGTCCGATGAACAGCACGAACGTCATCGTTTTTAACATTTATCAGGACGCATTCATCAATTTCCGGTTCGGCATCGGAAGCGCTCAAGCGCTGATCCTGTTTGCCATCATTCTCCTGCTGACCGTTTTGCAATTCAAATTCGTGGAAAAGAGGGTGCACTACCAATGAGCATGCGTCTCCTGCCCAAAAGCTTTATTTACATCGCGCTTCTTATCGGGTCTCTGGTTGTGGCATTCCCTCTTCTTTACACCCTCTCGACGTCCATGATGAGCGAAGCGGAATCGGCGGTTTACCCGCCGCCTTTGCTTCCTGAAGCCGTGAATTTATCCAATTTCATTAAAGTAATCGATACCATCCCGGTTATAAGGTTTATCGCCAACAGTTTGATTGTCTCCTGCGCGATTATGGCCGGGCAAATAGTAACGGCGAGCCTTGCCGCCTATGCCTTCGCATTTCTCCGGTTTCCGGGGAAAACGATGCTGTTCGGCCTCTTTCTGGCCACGATGATGGTGCCTTGGGAAGTCATCATGATACCGAACTATTTAACGGTAAAAAGCCTAAACTGGCTCGATACCTATCAAGGTCTGATCATTCCGTTCCTGCTACCGCCTTCGGAACTTTTCTGCTAAGACAGTGCTTTCTTCAGCTGCCAAAGGAGCTGTTCGAAGCGGCTCGGGTCGATGGCTGCGGACATATCCGCACTTTTCTGAAAATGGTGCTGCCGTTGTCCATTCCGGGAATCGCCACGCTCGGCGTTTATTCCTTCTTAAACCATTGGAATATGTATTTGTGGCCTCTGTTGACGACCAACCGGGAAGAGATGCGCACCGTCCAGATCGGGATCGGCATGCTTCAGTTCGAGGAAATGAACTCGTGGAATTTGATATTGTCAGGGGTCCTTCTTCTGCTTCTTCCTTCTCTTCTTCTGCTTGGGCTCGGTTTAAAACCGCTGGTTCGGGGCATAACGGCAGGCGCGCTAAAGGGTTAATTCATGAAAACATAGATTTGCCTGAAATCAGCCTTGCGCTGCCGGTCTCGTTAGAAAGCTCCGGCACCGTAATTTCTGATATATACCAAACTATATTTTCAAAAAGGGAGAGATTAACCGATCATGAAACGTTTTGGGAAAAGGTCCTTCACTCTGCTCATCCTTACCTGTTTGATGCTTGTCAGCTCGGCCTGCGGGGGCAGCAGCTCGCCCAAAAGCGCAGAAACCGCCGTCGCTTCCGGCAACGCCACGGAGAAAGAACCGATAAAGGTGATTTGGTGGCATTCCATGAGCGGCGAGCTCGGCAAGGTGGCGGACAAGCTGATTTCGGATTTTAATGCGTCCCGCAAGGATATCCAGGTAGAGGGCGTTTTTCAGGGCACGTACGACGAGAGCTTGAACAAGCTGAAGGCTACCCTGGGCTCGGACAGCGGACCGACCATGATCCAGGTTTACGAGATCGGGAGCCGCTTCATGATGGATACCAAAGCGATCCGCCCGGTTCAGGACTTTATGGATGCGGAGAAGTACGACAATTCCTCCTTGGAGCCGAATATTAAAAATTACTATACATTCGACAACAAGCTGTACTCCATGCCTTTCAACTCCTCCAACCCGATTCTTTATTACAACAAGGATGCTTTCAAAGCGGCAGGTCTGGATCCTGAAAATCCACCAAAAACGTATGAGGAAGTGGCCGAAGCAGCCAAGAAGCTGACGCAAGGGGGCCAAACCGGGGCATCCTTTGCCATTTACGGCTGGTTTATGGAGCAATTTTTCGCCAACCAGGGGGCAGAGTTGTTGAATAACGGCAATGGACGTACTTCCCTGGCGACCGCTTCGCAGGTCAACAGTCCTGCAGGCGTGAAAACGCTGGATTGGTGGAAGCAAATGGTTGACGATAAGGCGCTCCTGAACCTTGGACGTAAAACGGATGATACCAAGAAGGCTTTTGCCGCAGGTCAAATTGCATGATGCTCGACTCGACCGCCTCCCTTCGCGGTATTGTCAGTGCTGCAGAGGGTAAATTCGAAGTGGGAACCGGTTTCCTTCCCAAACCTTCTGATGCAGGCAAAGGCGGCGTGATCATCGGCGGCGCAAGCTTGTGGCTGATGAACAATAAATCGGAAGACGAGCAAAAAGCAGCCTGGGAGTTCATGAAATATTTGGCTGAACCGCAAACGCAAGCTTATTGGCACGTGAATACCGGTTATTTCCCTATCACCACGAAAGCTTACGACGAAGCGATTGTGAAGGAAAACCTGGAGAAATATCCTCAGTTCCAGACCGCGGTGGACCAATTGCATCAAACCGAGCCGAACACGGCTACCCAGGGCGCAGTCATGGGCGTTTTCCCTGAAGCCCGCCAAATCACGGAAACGGCCATTGAGGAGGTCCTGAACGGACAAAAATCTCCTCAGGAAGCCCTTGACAAAGCCGCACAGGAGATCGGCTCCAAGATTGAAACCTATAATAAAACGGTTAAGTATGAAGTCTTCTTGGATCATTAGGAGATGAACAACGCCGGAACATCTATGGAATACCAAGAGAAATAGCAAAAGCAGGCCGCCCGAGATCATTCTGGAGTGGCCTGCTTTTATTGGGTTCATGGTTTTGTGCATTTCATTAGGGACTGCCCTCTTAGGTGCTCTGGTCGGTTCAAGCAAAGGAAAACATGATGCCTGCGTACAGGGAAGCGGCGGCAGCCAATCCGAGCAGAAGGACTTTGCCAGCCCCGTTCTTCTTGGCAAACATCAGGATCATGCCGGCCAAACAGCCGGCTCCGCATAAGAGAAGCAGCATCCCGGGCACGCTCCACTCCCATCCGATGGCTCCGCCTTGATATCCCGGATGGAACCAACGAAAGGTTGCAGCCGCGTCGGATTGAGCAAGGCTGTCGGTATAAGCATGAGGAGCCGGCTGCTGGTTCATATACCCGGTCACGATATAAATAAGCCATAGCAGCAAAGCTTCCGTTCTTGCCCAAATGGCGGGCTTGGCCTGTGGGTCTCTGATGAGTCTTCTCTTCATCAAACTGCCGTTAATAAAAGCAAATGCCAGCAGAGGTAGAATCAGGATATGTTTCAGCAGCAGAGCCTGTCCGTATGGCAGAATCCAGCTTTTCACAAGATCCGGCGTCACCCCTGTCATAAGGAACAGCCCCGAAGCGATAACCATCAAAACGCAGACGACGGCCAAGGGGTGAAACCATTTTAAAAACGCGCCCCACCCTTCAGGGCCCCGGCTGTAAAAACCAACCATCATCAGGGTGCCCGTCCAGAGAGCCATTGCGGTGAAATGACCGAAAAACGCAAGCTCCCCCGTTACTCCGAATAGGGAAGCTGCGTGGTTAAATGAAGACATGGCCGCGGCAATTCCCAAAACAGCGAATGGAAACAGCCAGCGGAGAGGCGTCGAAGCCTGCGGCGCACGAGAACGCTCAGAACGGCTGCTAGCAGCGATAGCGCCACTATCCAA
The DNA here is from genome assembly GCF_000987955.1 of Paenibacillus sp. DMB20. Taxonomy (GTDB): domain Bacteria; phylum Bacillota; class Bacilli; order Paenibacillales; family Paenibacillaceae; genus Paenibacillus_AQ. The sequence goes on along the minus strand of NZ_LAZU01000004.1, from coordinate 2,621 downwards.
GCATACCGCTCCCCTTCCTTAAAATTGAACATAACCGCCTTGAATGACTGGTAAAAGCCGATATCCTCTTTGAAGAACATAATGATTTGCAGAATGGGAATAAAGGCGCTTGCGGCAACGATCGCGGAAGCGGCCGGGCCGAGCCATGCCGGATAATTTATCCTCGGTTTCATCGTATTCGGCACCAGGGCGAAAAGCGACATGCCTGCTAACAGAGCATAGCCTACATAGAGAAACGGTTCGCTGATCCAGTACATGGCCTACCGTCTTTTCCGCGATTGTTTGAACACCAAAAATACTCCGATTACGGCAACCGCAACAACCAATGCGATCCAAATCCAATTTCCGTTCCCCTCGGCATTGCTCTCGGGAGCCGGCTTAGACTGTTGGGCAGGGACCGAAGAATCGGTATCCGGGTCTGTTGTTTTGTTTTGCTCTGAAGATGAAGCGCCTTCCTCTTTGTCGCGGTCAGAAGGAGCTGCGGACTGGTTTTCCTTTTTGTCCGGGGCATCTTTGTCTCCGTTTTCCTTGTCCCCGCTGGCAGCGGCTGGCGCCTTCTCGGGAGCCTCTACCTGGAAGCTGTACGTTCCTTTCACCGGGTGCCCGTCTTTACCGACGATTTTCCATTCCACGGAATAAGAGCCTGTAACGAGAGGTTGGGAAAGTTTGGCGACCAGGGCCTCTCCCTCCACCTTGACTTCGGCGGAGTCAACCTTCTCGCCCTTGTCATTCGTGATCGTCAATGTACTTAACGTCGGGTCGATTTTTTCATTAAAAGTAAGGCTTAACTGCTCTACAGCTTCCTTTGCGGTCGAGTTTGCAGGAGGAATACTGGATTCCAATTTGGAATGTGCCCAAACACCGGCCGGGAAAGCCAGCAAAAGCAGCATGACGGCAAACATCGTTACCGATTTAACCATTTTAGACATGATCGCTCCTCCTTTTAAGGATATCTTAAATTTAAACCTTCCTCATAATAGCAAACGCGAAGGCACAAAGCTATTGAGAATTTGTGAATTAATAAAAACTTATCGGATAGATATGAATTCATAGTTTACATATTTTTTATTATGTTAACTGTTACGCAAAAAACAGCCCTGCTTTAATCAAAGCAGAGCGAGTACATATATATTCAAAAAAGGGGCTTTGTTATCAATTCTATTTATTAATATCATTAATTATTATCACTATTAATTCTAGGTCATTCCTCATATATCATCTTTCGGGTCATTCCGCCATCAACGATGAGGTGGGTCCCTGTAACAAAAGTGTTTTCCGGATCTGTCAGATAGAAACAAGCCTTTGCTATGTCATCCGGAGTGCCTACCCTTCCCGCCGGATGCTGTTTATGATCCTTTTCCCTTAAATGCTCAGCCCTTCCTGTTTCAATCCAGCCGGGACTGATGCAGTTTACGCGGATTCCATCCCGCCCAAGACTAACCGCAAGCGCATGGGTTAATGATAGAATGGCCCCTTTAGACGCGGCGTATGCCTCCGTATCCGGCTCTGACATGATGCTGCGAGTGGAGGACATATTTACGATGGCTCCTCCCTTGCCTGAGTCTCTCATATACTTAGCAGCTTCGCGCGATAACAGAAAACAACTCCGTGCATTCGTATTCAAGATATCGTCCCATTCCTGGACAGTCAGCTCATACGGAGACTTCCAGCAGGATACCCCGGCATTATTAATCACAATGTCCAGAGAGCCGGTCCGTTCGAGAACCAGATTGACCAAGCGAACGATATCCTGCTCATTTCGCACGTCGCACGGAACAAAAAGCGCGGAACCGCCTTTTTGCAGTATGGATTGTTCGACGCTCCTGCCTTGCTCCCTCTGAACATCGGATAGCACGACTTGTGCTCCTTGAGCCGCGTACGCATGGGCCAAGCCCTCGCCGATCCCCTGTGCCGCGCCGGTAATGATGACGGTCCTATTTTTAAATCTCATAGCCTGTTCCTCCTTGTTTCATGCTGCTGCCAGTCGAACGATTATAGTCTCCTCATTATATAACAAATGGAGTTACAGGTTTAACCGTCTACTTCATGCGTTCATAACTGTGGGCCGGCTCGTGATGATATTTGGGATAACGTTCAAACCGCAGATAGCGTGTGCCCTGAAAAGACAATCTGCCTTCATCGCCTTCAGCGCATATTCCGAATTCGGAACCTTTGACAGCGAACTCCATCCGGTCGCCGCTTTCCACTTCAAACGTAATGTAGTAGGAAGTACGGGAACTGCTGGATATGCTATCGTCCGGATGGTGGGTATGCTTCACCTCGCTACGTTTGCTCACAATTCGGGAATCAACCGTTAAAACCGGCTGCTGATTGTTACGGTTCCACTGGAGTATGCTTTTACCTGCCGACAGCAGCACTATGCCAAGGACCACCACGAAAAATACGGGTATCACGCTTCCGAAAAAGTCAAACATCCAATGCGATTCCGATTCCAAAGCGGTTCCTCCTTCCGACCTATAGCTTTCTCTCCCGGCCAAGTCCCTTGCCCTCAATCAATTATATGCATCATTCATGAAAAATAACTCGTTTACTGCAGACAAGAAGCCTTGTGAAAAAGAAAACCGCCCTTTGACGCATTCTGAAAACTGTGACCCATAAGA
>NZ_LAZU01000021.1 GCF_000987955.1 Paenibacillus sp. DMB20 | reverse complement strand
TAAGGCGTTTTTTTGACATACGTCCCAGAAGGGATTCGAACCCCTGACCGACGGCTTAGAAGGCCGTTGCTCTATCCAGCTGAGCTACTGGGACATGAGTATGTATTTGAAACAGTGACAAGGAATATTATATCGCATCTTCACCGATTTTCAAAGAACAATTTTTTTCAATTACAAGAAATCCTATGAATCAGCTTTAAGCATGCAGGGTAATATGTGTATAGCAAAGACCATCGCAAACCATACAGGAGGGAAAATATATGCGGCAATTGCTTTCGTCTCTGTCCTATTTCAGCATCTTCTTTGCTCCCTTTATTCTTCCGATCCTGGTCTGGATTCTCTCCAATGATCGATACGTCGAAAAACATGCCAAGCTGGCACTGATTTCCCATCTGTTCCCGGTCGCGGCAGGCATCCTATTGTTTATCATGGCCGTCAGCGCCGGCTCCTTCGGTGCCGTGATCGGATACGTGATTCTGTTTGCCGTTATTTACTTCGGTTCCTTTGTTTATAATGTCGTCAAAGGCATCCAAGTATTGCGCGAATACGCTTGAGAACGGGAATGATTCATCGGCTGTTCCCCACCGGTTCAGTTTTGAATAAAGGGACCAGGCTGCCTTCAGCCCGGTCCCTTTCATGGATAAAGATGTTCAGCGCCGAATTTCCCGGCCTGCTTCATCGTAATACTTCAGCTTCACGCTCGCAACATTTTTGTTTCTATAAGTGAGCTGCAGCGTTGTTGTTTCGTTGGCGACCATGTAGATGAAATCCGTGTCGGCCCCGACTCTGCGGCCCTTTGAGTTGTACGCCGTGGATTTTACCGTAATGCGCTGGCCTTTTTCTCCGTTTTTAATCCCTATCGTAACGGACAGCTTATTATTGATCCGAGTAAAACCTTCCGCAATAATTTTGGGTGCCCGACTGTTCCCGGTGATGATAACCTTATAGGAGGCGACGGCTTTGCCCGCATCGAATTCCGCTACAAAATCATTGATTTCAACCGAGCCCAAGTAGCCCGAGGTCGTATTCACTTCAAGCACTTTCCCTTTGGCATTTTTGCCGACGACAACAACGCCAACCTGACCGCCTTCGTTTCCGTTTTGAACGGAACCCGTTACGACAAACTTCCCGTTTTCAAGGCGGCTACCGGTTTGAAGAAGCTTCACTCCGTCCACCTCCGAGTCAAACGTCGTCAGTTCGACGTTTTTGACCAGGTTTGCAGCTTTCAGTCGGAGGTTGTACGTCGCCACTTCGCCCCCGCCCAAATAACTTTGAGCCGATCCAACCTCAACCGCTTTGCCCGAGGCGTCATACCCCACGGCCATCACCCCTACCTTTCGGCCTTGAGTTGAGTTTTGAACCACGGCGGAAACCTCGATCCCCGATTTTTCAGTGCGGGTTCCGGATGCAAGCAATACAGCCTTGCTGCCAGCCTCTCCCGCCGGCTTGACCTCCACTTTCTTGATTTTGCTGCCGCTATCGAGGTCGACTTCAAACGTCCCTATCTCGTTCGACGTCATAAAAGAGGAGTCCCCTACAGCCTCGATCACCTTTCCATTCTCGCTGTAACCTAAAACATAAAAACCTGCCTCGGTGCCCGATCCTCCGTTCTGGACATCAAAGCTCACCTTCATTTTTCCGTTCACCAGTTTATTTGTAGACTCGAGCACCGTAATATTGGAAACCGACTCCGCTTTTACGTTCGACTGAACCGGCCCGATCGCCAGCACTGCTGCCAGCATGCCCGTACCGATCGCCTTGATCCAACGCTTTCTCATTGCTATCTCTCCCTTTATGTATTTTTCAGGCTATGTATTACACAATCTCACATTATAGTAGGAGTCCGGCGCCAAACAAATAGAGGCAAAGAACTATTTGATATCCTTGCATAAAAATACGGTGCGTGGTACAAAAACACCATGTTATTAGGAGAAAAAGGTGTTGATCATGTGAGTTTTATTTCATGTCGTGCAGAAAGACGAAAACCGGAAACCTATTCTCAAGAAACATACAAAAAAAGACCGCGTCTTTATAGAGAAGACAGGGTCTCTTGGGTTGAAACTTTTTACACCCCAACTTTTGATGGAGTTATACGCATGCCTGCAACGAATTCCGTTAAAGAATCGTTCCTTTCCCGTAAAAGCGTTCATTCAACTGCCGGCTCAGCGTGCCGGCGGACAGCAGCTGCTGCCTGAAAGACTCCCTCTCTTCCTCCGCCGTAGCCACGATGCTGCTCTCGAAAGCCGCATCGGTTGCATCCTCGTAAGCCGTGTGCATGCTGTTGTCGAACCAGTCATGCTCAATGGAAGCGTCGCTTCTCACCACTTTTACGAGCTCATAGCCTCCCAGAGGCGCGGACGGCGCCAGATAGGCAAGCACGTTGGGATTGTCGGCCGAAGCCGAATATACTTCCACTTCCGCACACGGCGTGCCGTTCACTTCCGTCATCCGCCGGATTTTTGCATCTTTGATGGAATACATGTCCATTTCTCCTTTTATCATTATTCAGCCGGATCCGGGAGCAATCTGAACTGCTCCATTTGGGAGCGGGTTTCGGATGTGCCCAGCCGGTAAATCGTACTGTAAACCCGGTCCAGGGAAGACTGGAACAGCGAATTTGTGCTTTGCTCGGGCGTATCGGGCCACGGAAAAACATAACCCGGAAAAGCCCTCTCATCTTTTTCCTGAAGCATATCCAGCTCAATCCGCACCTGATCGGCTTCCTCCGGGGTCGCTTCGATCTCCCACTCATACGTGCTGGCTCCGCGTTCCGTCAACACGGAGCGGCCCTGAACGGAGACATAATACGTCGACTTGTCCATGGCGATCTCTCTCCTTCGGATTGGATTCGTCCTCCTTCATAGTTTTCGTTTAAGGACATACATTTTATGCCTTCCTTCGGCATATATCTTTATCACTTTGGCGGCTTCGGAAAGAAAAACGATGATTCGGGCGTGCCCCAAAGTAGACAAACCGCAATCAGCGGAGGCTTTCTCGGGATTATGGAATGCTTCAGCGAAAACCGAATCCATTTTATAATCTTATAAAATGCAGCGAAGGAAACAGACAAGGAGAGGATGAACCGTCATGTGCGGAATAACCGGGTTTATACAATGGAGCGGCGATTTGACCCAGGATTCGCAGCTGCTGGTTAAAATGACTGATAGCATTGCCCACCGCGGCCCTGACGGCTCGGGTACATGGATTTCGAATCCGTGCGCCTTCGGTCACCGTCGGCTGAGCGTGATCGATCCGGAAAACGGAGCCCAACCGATGATCATTCACCGGGAAGAGGATGTTTACGCCATCGTATATAACGGAGAGCTATATAATGCAGCCGAGCTGAAAGAGGAACTGGTTCGCAGAGGGCATCGCTTCAACACGAAATGCGATACGGAGGTTTTGCTCGTCTCCTACATCGAATGGGGGCCGGACTGCCTGGACCGGTTAAACGGGATTTTCGCGTTTGCCATCTGGGACGGCGTAAGGGAACAGGCTTTTCTTGCGCGGGACCGCGTCGGGGTGAAACCCTTGTTTTACAGCTATATTGACGGAACGTTCATCTTCGGCTCCGAGCCGAAGGCCCTGCTCCAGCACCCCAAAGTGGAACCCGCAGTCGGGCCGGAAGGGTTGGCCGAAGTGTTTATCGTCGGACCCGCAAGAACGCCGGGGCACGGGGTTTATCGCGACATAGCGGAGCTTCGTCCGGGGCAGGCGATGTTTTTTGGCCGCGAGGGGCTCCGCATTTACACGTATTGGAAACTGGAAAGCCGGCCTCACGAAGACGACGAGAAACAAACGGCAGCTTATCTTCGCGAGCTCCTTCAGGATACCGTCCGGCGGCAGCTTGTGTCGGATGTGCCGGTGTGCTCCCTGTTGTCGGGCGGACTTGATTCCAGCGCCCTTACAGCCATCGCGGTCGATTATTATAAACGGACCGGTCAGGGGCAGGTTCACACGTACTCGGTTGACTATGTGGACAACGACCTGCACTTTCAGTCGCATTCTTTTCAGCCGGGTGCGGACGCCCCGTGGATCCGCCGAATGCATGAGGAGCTTCAAACCGACCATCACTGGATTGAATTCGATACCCCCGAACTCATCGAAGCCCTTGAAGTCTCCACCCAAAAAAGAGACCTTCCGGGCATGGCCGATGTCGATGCCTCCTTGCTCCTGTTTTGCCGGGAGATTAAAATGGGAGCCACCGTCGCCATTTCCGGCGAAGCCGCGGATGAAATATTCGGCGGATATCCCTGGTTTCACCGGGAAGAAATGCTGAACTCGGGCACCTTCCCCTGGTCGGTGGCACCAAGGCTGCGCGAAAACCTGATGTCGCCGGAAATAAAGGAATGGATTCGTCCCTTGGAGTATCTTGGCGACCGATACAGCGATGCGGTAGCCGAGGTCCCTCAGCTGCCGGGCGAGGATGGCCGGCAGGCCAAAATGCGCATCATGTCCTATCTCAATATTACCCGATTCATGCCGACGCTGCTGGACCGGAAAGACCGGATGAGCATGGGCGTGGGTTTGGAGGTACGGGTTCCCTACACCGATCATCGGCTGATCGATTATGTGTGGAATATTCCGTGGAGCATAAAAACAGCGGGCAACCGGGAAAAAGGGATTCTTAGAAAAGCGCTGGAGGGTATTCTCCCCGACGACGTGCTTTACCGCAAAAAAAGCCCCTATCCGAAGACCCATAATCCCAATTATTTGGCCGCCGTCAAACAACAAATGCTTTCCATTCTGGATGACCCCTCATCTCCGATCCTGCCGCTCGTGGACGCCGCCAAAATCCGGGAACTGGCTTCTTCGCCCGACGCCTCGTCCAATCTGCCGTGGTTCGGCCAGTTGATGTCCGGTCCGCAATTGTTTGCTTATTTAACCCAGGTCAATTATTGGCTGAGAGAATATCACGTAGCCCTTCGGTGAACATAATTCATCTCGAATCCATAAGAAAAACGTCTATCGACGTACTTTCTCAGAAGACAGACCGCATTTAGCGGAAGTTTTTCTTGCGATATAAGGAAGCCGCGTCTTTCAAAGCTTATACTTTCTTATATCTTAACAAAAAAGAAGGCAGGGCGTACATCCGCCCTGCCTTCACTGCTGAAACTACTTTAACCGCTTGGCCGTTACCCGCTTCCTCTGTTGGCGTTGCGTAATATTTAATAGTAGAAACTTGGGTTTGCGTATCGGACTGCAATTGAACGAGCCATTCAGTCCTGCCCTTCTTTCAGCTTATCCACAAGCTGTCTAAGCGCATCTCCGCGGTGGCTGACGGCCTGCTTCTCCTCCAGTGTCAGCTCCGCCATCGTCTTCTCATGATCCGGCAAATAGAAAAGCGGATCATAACCGAAGCCGCCTGCACCGGACGGCTCCGAAGTGATCAAGCCTTCCACGGTACCTTCGGCTTCCACATGTTCGCCGGTGATCGGATCATACAGCACCAGCACGCAGACGAACCGGGCTGGGCTAAGCAGCGGCTGCTCCGTATCTTCCCCCAGCCGAAGCTTTTCAAGCTCTTCCAAAAGTTTAAGGTTGTTAGCGTCATCCGCGCCATGTCCGCCCGCATATCTCGCCGAATAAACACCCGGCGCCCCGTTCAAAGCATCCACGCATAAACCGGAATCATCCGCGAGGACCGGAAGCCCCAGAGCATCCCCCACGGTTTTGGCCTTCTTGAAGGCATTATCGAAAAACGTTTCCCCGTCCTCCACCACGTCGGGAAGATCGGGATAATCAAACATGCTTTTCACCGTTTTCCCAAACGGGACAAAAGCATGGGAAAATTCAGCAATCTTCCCTTTGTTACGGGTAGCAACAATAATCGTGTCTCCCTGAAGCTTCATCCTGTTTACACTCCGCTTCTGGCATCCGCTTTGCCGATTTTTGCCGCTATGGGTCCGAGAACCTCCTGCTGGCGGGCGATCAGTTCGCGAATTCCCTTCTCTCCCAGCTCAAGCATTTCATGAAGTTCCGCCCGCGAGAACGGGCTGTCTTCCCCGGTGCCCTGAACCTCGACGAATTTCCCGTTTCCCGTCATCACCAGGTTCATATCCACTTTAGCCTTGGAATCTTCCTCATAGTTCAAATCGAGCAGCGATTGTCCCCCGGCTACGCCGACGCTGACGGATGCCAGATAATCGGTAATCGGGAACACGGCCAGCTTATGCTGCTCGGCAATTTTGTTCACCGCTATCGCAAGCGCCACAAAGGCGCCTGTAATGGAGGTGGTACGGGTGCCGCCATCCGCCTGAATGACATCGCAGTCCAGCGTGATGGTGCGCTCGCCCAGCGCATGCAGATTCACAACAGACCGCAGCGCTCGACCGATCAGCCGCTGAATTTCCATCGTTCGGCCGCTGAGTTTGCCGCGGCTCGCTTCACGCTGATTCCGGGATTGCGTCGCCCGGGGCAGCATGGAGTATTCGGCCGTAACCCAGCCCTTTCCTTGTCCTTTCAGAAACGGGGGAACCTTTTCGTCCACGGTTGCCGTAATCAGCACCTTGGTCTCCCCCATTTCGATGTACACGGAGCCTTCCGCATATTTATTTACATGGGTCGATAAATTCATCGGCCGAAGCTCGTCGCTCTTGCGTCCGTTAGATCTCATGTTTTCTGCCTCCTACTTCTTATCGCAATCCTGATTAGCAACCCCTATTCTACCAAAGTGCAGGCATAAAAGCACCCTTCCGGCCTCACCTTTCCTAGATCGGAATTTCATTGATAAACTCGGGACGGCCGACCGGTTCGCTGTAGTTGCGGCTGTCCGTTCCTTTGACCTCAGTTAAATCGTTCATCCGGATTTTGACTTTGGCATCGCCCGCGTTTTCGGTTACGGTAAGCACGACAGCCTGCAGCATCTCTGCCGGTACCTCCTCTCCCTGTTCAAACATGCTGTCCGTCAAAGACACGGTCAAAGAACCGTCCTTGTTCTTCTCTACGGATGCCACGGCCGTTTCGCTGGTCATAACCTGCTCCAGGCCGTCGCCATACTGCGGACCCCGGATCAGTTCATGAAGCGCAGCCTTCACGGAATCCTGACCGGATGCAACCAGGCGTGTCACGGGGACATAATACTGAATTCCCGCCGGGGACAGACCGGAAAAATAAACGGTCACCGGGGACGACTGGCTGTACTGGGTATCATCCGCCTTCTGCAAATTGATGCCCATCGCGCGAGACAGCGGACGATCCAGCGGCGTATGATTGACAGGCATTTCGTTCAGTTTCGCGCCTTCCATCCACACCTGCACTTTTTCAATGCCCTCATGGCCGGTCAGCGTCCAGGTGAGGGCCTCCAAAATTTTGCGTTCATCCTGCGGCTTGTATTCGCTGAAGGATTGATTAAACTCTACGACGGCCTGCTTGTTTTCCTTGTCCACCGTCACGTTCTTGACCACGGTTCCAGCCGGAAAAACGCCCCGGAAGCCTACCGGAACATACCCGGCATACGCTCCGCCGTCGACCATGACTTCAAGTGCGCCGGCAATGGGGTCTTTTCCCTCTTCTTTGGGTATACCAAGAGTAACGGGTGCGAGCATGCCTTTTTGGTCGGACAAATAAACCGTAGTTTGCAGACCGGTCTGCCCCTGCGCGGTTTTGCCCGTAGCCGCGTTTATCATTTGGGACTCTACTTGCGCAGGCGGCGGATCGATGGCCTCCGATTCTTTTCCGCCGAATGGACCGCAGCCGGACAGCATAATCGGAACAGCGAGAAGTCCGGCGGCAGATAGTCCGCGAATGTTACGTTTAAATGTCATGTATTGTTCCTCCCTACATTTTGTACAGGTTGTACTCTTATGTATACGAGCCCCTTTTCAAAACATGCTCTTTCATTTGCGGTTTCTGGACAAATGGGTTCCGAAAAAAGTACAATCGAAGCTATAACCAAATTCAACCACTACGATGAACGGGGTGAGATCATGGCGGACGCTAAAATGCCTTACAGCCTGAACAGCAAAAAGGTCGCGGAAGCGACTACCCATCTTCTTCACGAGCGGGGTGTTACCACTCATGAAATCGCCGAGCTGGTGATGGTGCTGCAGAAGAAGTACTATCCGACTTTGACGATGGAAGAATGCCTGGAGAACGTGGAGGCAGTGCTCAGCAAGCGCGAAGTTCAAAACGCCGTGCTGACCGGCATCCAGCTGGACAAGCTGGCGGAGGAAGGAAAACTGATTTCGCCTCTTCAGGAAATGCTGGCCAACGATGAGAGCTTGTACGGGGTGGACGAAATTCTGGCCTTCTCCATCGTAAACGTATACGGAAGCATCGGATTTACGAACTACGGTTACATCGACAAGCTGAAGCCAGGCGTGCTGGAACGGCTTAACGATAAATCCGACGGCAACATCCATACGTTCCTTGACGATATTGTCGGCGCCGTAGCGGCGGCGGCCAGCAGCCGGATTGCCCACCGCAAACAGGCGGAGCGGGAAATCGAGCTGACCGGAACGACGGAGCAGGATAAAAATCTATAAGGTAACCGTGCTCCGTAAAATCAAGCACGATCTGAGGGGCCGACGTCAGTCGGCCCTTTTACAAACCGATATTTCTCGCAGAAACGCGGTCGTTCTTCACAAAAGACGACCGCGTTTCTGCCGCTTGTTCAAAAGATATTGTCGCTTGCACCAGGCGAACAAACGTTCTATAATACAAAGGTTGATGGATATAAACAAAATACGATGCCAGGGGGTACCCATGAATTGCCTCAGTGTTCTGCACCAAATTGAATTTGCTGTACATACGCTTGTCCGCATGATTGAAATATTGGAAGAGAATGATTTGGAAAAAAGACCTTCGCCCGATAAACGATCTATCGGTGAAGTGCTTGAGCACCTCGCCACGCTTTTCGAAGCGGACTGGCGCATTTCAAAAGGGGCCTCCAAGGAAGAAATGGACGAATTTTATGCCGGAATCTCCTATCCATCCTTGGAATCGATAAAAGAGGGACTGCTCTCCAATTACGAGACGCTTCGAAGCCGTTATTCGAAATTATCGAATGAAGAGCTTCTGGCAAAAACCACTTCTTACTGGGGAGTAACCTACACAAGATACGAGTGGCTTCTGGAAATATTGGCTCATCTTTATCATCACAGAGGGCAGTTGCATGCCATGCTTACGTACTGCTATGGGAAGGATCCCGGAATCCCCCTTTTCGAATAAGAAAAACGTTCTTATCTCTAAAGAAAACCAAGGACCCGCCAGGTCCTTGGTTTCTTGCAAACCGTCTTCATTTCTATTTAAGGCGGGCAGTTCAGCACTCAAGCAGCCGTTCCATAACGGCATCACAAATTTCCCGGGCCGGCGTCTCGTCATGGTTGGATACGACAACTGCTCCGATCCCCTTGGCAGGAACCATGCATACATAGGATCTTACCCCCGGAAAACCGCCGCCATGCTCGATCATCATAAGGTTCCCTTTCCGCAACGTTCCCCAGCCCAGGGCATAACCTTCCTCGTTGTCTAAGTTCCACACCGGCTCGTACATTCTGGCCATCAGTTCCTTCGGAATAAACGGTTCATCCGTCATATAGGATGAAAGGTAGAGCGCCAAGTCACGGGCCGTCGAATAAATGAATCCCATCGGAGCACCAAGGCGGTTTTGTGGAAATGGAGTCTCATATGCCTTCCTGCCGGGATCAGGTTTAACCGGGTTCATCAGAATGCTGACGTCCCCCGTATAATAACGGGCACTGTCCATATCCGTAATAACCTTGTCCGGATCGAGCGTCGTCCGGTTCAGCCCTAGCCTTCCAAACATAACTTGTTCCATATATTCATCCCATGACCGGCCGCCGACCTTTTCAAAAAGATCAGCCGCAATGATATAGGCTTCCGTGCAATAATCCCAGTTGGAGCCCGGGGGATGGGGCAAGTTGACCGTACTGAAATACTTCGTTACGTCTTCTCTCGAAGTAATGCCGCTCAGAATGGAGTCGGTTAAACCGCACTCCTCTTTCACGCTTTCAAATACGCTGAATTCCCTTACATTCGTACACATCAAATTTCCTATGCCGATTTCTCCCGGAAAGCCCGCCGTGTGCGAAAGCAGTTGCTCGACCGTGATTCGGTCGCTGGCCTGTTTATCCGCGGTTCGAAAGTAAGGAAGATAGGTTACGAGAGGGGCTTTCAGATCCAACAGCTTATCCTCCGCAAGCTTTAACAAGGATGCCGCCGTAAAACTCTTGGAAACACTCTGAATGCTTGTCAGGGTATTCGGGGTAAAATCTCTTTCTTCCGCTCCTAAACGGGCCTTTCCGAATCCCTTCTCGTACACGATGCGGCCGTCCTTAACGGCCGCGACGGCCCCGCCGACCGGAAAATCGCTGCTGTTTACCGCATTGCCGATAAAAGTATCCCATGATTCCGCCATATGTCTGCATCTCCTGACTTCTAAATCTAAGAGTACTATTCTCGATGCAGCCTCCTAATTCCTTCCACGTTCCTTATTTTAGATGATTTGATGGTTCGTTTTGCTCACCGTGCCTGCAGCCCGTTGTCCTGTCCGTTCTTCCAATTTCTTTTCCAGGTTCGCTTTCCTTATGTTTCAACCGGCCGGCCTAGTTCAATTCCAGGTTCACCGGACCTTCCGGCAGTTCAACCTCCTCCGCGCTTTGATCCACCATCATATGGGTCGTCGGAATTTTCGAATCCACCTCTTCCAGGCGAATGCCGTCCGCCCACACCGTTCCCGGTCCGACGAGCAGCACGCCAAAAGCAATGGCCGCACTCCCTTCCGGCACGTCCAGCACAACGGAATGAAGCTTCCAATCCCGGCTGCCGGTAATCGGACGGTCCAGCATGTTATCGAATTGAAGCATCTCGTTGTCCGGTCCGTCCACTCTCATCCAAAGCCCAGCGCTCTCCTGAACGTCCTCCGTTTTAACGAAGGCCGAGAACCGAATCCTTTTGCCCAGATAACGATCGGCTTTAAACATCTGCATCATCGTGCCGAAGCCCTCCGCATAGGCCTCCTTCCCGGCGTGAATTCTTCCGGATGTCTGTCCCTGATGAACCACTTCGTTGTTCACGCCCATCTCATACTCATGCGGATGACTTCCGCCTCGAATCCAACCATGGGGCAGCGTCGTCGTCATTTCCAATTCCTCCTTGTCTCTAATAAAGTTGGAATAATAATCCCGATACTGTTTGGGCGGCATGCCGAACATCTTTTTAAAAGCCCGGGTAAAAGCCTCCTGGGTGCCGAAACGATACTCCAAGGCAATGTCCAGCACCCTTTTGTCCGTGCGGATGAGCTCCCCGCCCGCATGCGTCAGCCTCCGCTGCCGGATATACTCCGTGACGCTCATGCCGACGATCGGCTGAAAAACGCGGTGAAAATGATACATCGATACCGCGGCCTGTTCCGCTACATCTTCCAGCCGGATGTCCTCCCGCAAATGGCGTTCAATATAGCTGACCGCCTGATCCACCCATTCTTTATGTTCGTTGTAAAGCATTTGAATCTAACCTCCGGATCCGTCGATGGGTTCAGTATAGCAAACACGATCACACGGGTTTTGATCTTTTTTGCGATCCTGATGCAGCACCTAAAAACCGGCGTCCTTCATAGGCCGCCGGCTGTCGAGGATATTCGTATTTTTATGAACGACGCTCAAAAACGGGTTCTCGACTCTAAAGCGTGACGGGGCGGATGCCCCAAATGTCGGAAGCATACCGGTTGATCGTGCAATCGCTGGAAAAATGTCCGGCGTGGGCGATATTTACAATGGATTTGGAGGCCCAGGCCCCTTGGTCAAGATAAACCCGTTCCATGGCGGCATGCGTCTTGGCATAAGCGGCAAAATCCCTCAGGACGAAAAACTCGTCATTATGGTCAAGGATGGATTGATAAATAAGTCCGAATTCCTGCTCATGACAGCAGAAGGAGCCGGAAGATACCAGCTGGTCCATCACCCGCTTGATCCGGGAATCCTGCCGATACACATCCCTTGCGAGGTACCCGCCGTATCTGTAATAGTCCAACACCTCTTCGGAGCGCAGGCCGAACAGAAACATATTGTCGTCGCCCAGCATATCGTGCATTTCCACGTTGGCCCCGTCCAGCGTTCCGATCGTCAGGGCGCCGTTCATCATGAATTTCATGTTTCCGGTGCCGGAGGCCTCCTTGCCCGCCGTGGAAATCTGCTCGCTGACATTGGCCGCAGGGATGATTTTCTCGGCCAGGGAGACGGAATAATTTTCGAGAAAAAGCACCTTCAGCTTGCCGTTTACCTGCGCATCCTTGTTCACCGCGTCGGCAACGACATTGATCAGTTTAATGATACTTTTCGCCAGATAGTAGCCCGGAGCCGCCTTTGCGCCGAAAATAAATGTCCGCGGCACACGCTCCGCCGACGGATGATCTTTGATTTCGTTATATAGAAACATGACATGCAGAATGTTCATCAGCTGCCTTTTATACCCGTGAAGCCGTTTGACCTGAACGTCGAATATCGAATCCGGGTCCACCGCGATTCCTTGCTTCTGCTTGATATAGGATGCCAGGCGCAGCTTGTTGCCGCGCTTGATGTCCATGACGCGTTCGCGGAAAGAAGCGTCATCCTTAAACCTTTCCAGACGAAGCAGCTGATGCGGATGGGAAATCCAGCGGGTACCGATGCTTTCGCTGATCAGCCGGCTCAGCTCCGGGTTCGCATGCATCAGCCAGCGGCGGTGGGTGATCCCGTTCGTCTTGTTATTGAAACGTTCCGGATACAGCTCGTAAAACGGCTTCATCACATCGTTTTTCAAAAGCTCGGTATGAAGTCCGGCCACCCCGTTCACGCTGTAGCTGCCCACAATCGCCAGATGGGCCATTTTGACCTGGCCGCTCTCGATCACAGCCATCCGGGATACGAGGTCCTGGCTATGCGGATCACCCTTCAGCAGCATCCCGCAAAAGCGCTTATTGATTTCCTCGATGATCATGTACACCCGCGGGAGCAGCTCGCGGACCATGCCGACCGGCCACTTCTCAAGCGCCTCGCTCAGCAGCGTATGGTTCGTGTACGAAACCGTACGGGTCGTAATGTCCCAGGCCTCATCCCAGCCGCAGCCCTTCTCATCGATCAGGAGCCGCATCAGCTCCGGGATGACCAGCGTCGGATGCGTATCGTTAATATGGATAGCGACCTTTTCCGGCAGCTTGCCGTACGGCAATTTAAGCTTATCAAACGTCCTGAGCACGCTTATAAGTCCGGCCGAGCACAGGAAATATTGCTGTTTCAGCCGCAGCAGCTTGCCCTCATAACCGGAGTCATCCGGATACAGAAATTCGGAGATCGATTCGACCGAACGGTTGTAATCCAGGAATTTATAATAGCTGTTTTGGCCTTCCACCCGCATCTTGGCGGGATCCATGGCGGATTCCGCGCTCCAGAGCCTTAACGTATTCACATGCCCGGCACCGTACCCGATCACGGGAACATCATACGGGACAGCCCATACCCGCTCGTAATCCACGGTATCAAAAACGGTTCTTCCGTTCTCCTCCCACACCTTGACATGACCCCAAAAACGTACTTCGATCTTTTTGTCCGCCCGGCGTTCTTCCCAAACGTTGCCTTTCTGGAGCCAGTCATCCGGAAGCTCGACCTGATGCCCGTCGATGATCTTCTGTTCGAAAAGCCCGTACTTATAGCGAATGCCGCAGCCGTGGCCCGCATACTGCAGGGAGGCCAAGGAATCCATGAAGCAGGCGGCAAGCCGTCCGAGGCCGCCGTTGCCAAGCCCCGCATCCGGCTCCTGCTCCTCCACCTCTTCCAGGTTCCAGCCCAGCTCCTCCAATCCCTCGCGTACCGTCTCCAGCATGCCGAGATTGAGCAGATTGTTCCCCAGGAGACGTCCGATCAGAAACTCCATCGAGAAATAATAGACCTGCTTTTCTTGCTGGACCTTGTAAGCCCGGTTCGTTTCCGCCCAATCCCGTCCGACATATTCGCGGATCAAGGATCCAAGGATTTTGTAAATGTCTCCCGCCGTCGCTTCCTCAATGCTTTTTCCCAACCGGCTGACCAGCTGTTCCTGAAATGAAGTTTTAAATAATTCCTTGTTGTTAAACAACGGAAGTGTCCTCCTGACGCTAAAGTTTAAATGACCATGTCTTTGGCAACAACATAAGGCTTCCTGACATCTCCCTGAAGCTTGCGGCCCGGGGATATCGTCACGTCTTTGTCCAGGATGACGTTTTCGAGAACGGCGTTCTCCCCGATGACGCATTTTTGCATAATGATGGAGTTGTGAATGCGGGCCCCTTCTTTGACCTGAACCCCGCGGAACAGGATGCTGTTTTCCACCTTGCCGTCAATCTGGCAGCCGTTGGCCACGAGCGAATTGCGCACATCGGCCGATTCCAGGTATTTCGCCGGAACTTCATATTTGATCTTCGTATAGATCGGCTGCTCCCGGAACAAGGAATTGTAATTCTCGGGCTTCAGCAAATCCAGGCTGTTGCGGTAGTAGCTCTCCAGGGAGTTGATCACCGCATGATAGCCTCTGTACTCGTAGCCTGCGATTTTCAGTTTCTCCCTGTTTTTCTGGATGGCGTCCCTGAAAAAGTGGCTCTCCCGGTGGGCAATGCAGCGATTCACCAACTTAAGGAACAGTTCTTTCCCCATAATAAACATATCCATATAAATGCCCGGATGATCCTGTTCATGGTGAATGTCCGTCAGGAGACCGTTGTGATCGACATCCACGCGAACGCAGGGCTGAAACTCCCGTTTTATTTCATCAACCCTGGTATAAATCAGCGTGACGTCAGCCCCGTTCTTCAAATGGAATTCATGGGCGGCGTTAAAATCAACGGTGCCGAGGTGCTGGCTACCGGAATGCACGATGTAGTCCGCGGATCCGCGTTCAAAAAAATCCCGATTGTTATGGATATGCGAAAGCTCACCGATCGAAACATCCGTCGGATCGTTCCAGTCCGGGGGAAGAATGAACAATCCGCCCCGCTTGCGGTCGAGATCCCAGGGGGCGCCTTCGCCAAGATGGTCCAGCAGCGAGCGGTATTTGCGGCGGACAAAAAGTGCGATATCCTGAATGCCCGCGTGCATCATATTCGACATGACGAAATCGATCAGCCGGTACCGTCCGGCAAAAGGCACGGCCGCGCCGCAGCGGAAATACGTCAGTTCATTGAGCTGGTCCAGCTCATGATCCAGATTGATGACTCCCATGAGTTGTTTCATACATACACCGTCCTTTTTGTTGGATGCCGCAAGTGCTCTTTAAACGCCTCAAGAAGTCGCCGTAGCGGATGATTCCCTGAACTCATGGATATTGTCTTCCGTGACGAGCACGATCTCATCGCCGCACTCCCGGCCGGCACCGATCACCATCCCGTCTTCAATAACCATGTCCTCCGTAATGATGGCCCGGTGGATTCGCACGTTCCTGCCGATGATCACCTTGGGCATGATGACGGAATCCGATATCGAGCTGCCCTGACCGACCTCCACGCCGTAAAACAAAACGGAATGATCCACTTCGCCGTACACCGTGCACCCCTCGTTGATCATGCAGTTCCGCACCTTTGCATCCGGCGCGATATATTCCGCTGGCTGGTTCGGATTCCTCGTATAAATGCGCCAATCCGGATCGCTCAGATCCAGCTTGGGATTTTCGGACAACAGATCCATGTTTGCCTCCCACAAGCTTCGGATCGTACCGACATCCTTCCAGTACCCTTCGAACGGATATGCATAAAGCGTCTTTCCCTCCCCCAGCATAAGGGGAATGATATCCTTGCCGAAGTCGTGGCTGGTATCATGTTTTTCCACGTTGAAGAGCAGATATTTTTTCAGCATATCCCACTTGAACAAATACACGCCCATCGATGCCAACGTGCTCTTCGGCTCGGCCGGCTTCTCTTCAAATTCATAAATCCGAAAATCCGGCTCGGTGTTGAGGATTCCGAAGCGGGTCGCTTCTTCCCGGGTCACGTTGATGACCGAGATCGTGCAGTCCGCGTTTTTTTCCTTGTGGTAGTCCAGCATCCGGTCGTAATCCATTTTGTATATGTGGTCGCCCGAAAGGATCAGCACATGCTCCGGATCATACTGCTCGATAAACTTCAGGTTCCGGTAAATCGCATCGGCCGTCCCCCTGTACCAACTCGTTCCGTCCTCCCTTTCGTACGGGGGCAGCACATACACGCCTCCGCTGCGCCGGTCCAAATCCCAGTCGCTACCGATCCCGATATAAGAATGCAGCACGAGCGGCTCATACTGCGTCAGCACGCCGACGGTGTCAATCCCCGAATTGGAGCAGTTGCTTAGGGGAAAATCGATAATCCGGTATGTACCTCCAAAATAAACCGCGGGTTTTGCCAGCGTCTTCGTAAGGCCTTTGAGCCGTTTCCCCTGCCCTCCCGCAAGCAGCATGGCCACCACTTCTTTTCTTTTCATGGCAGATTCTCCTTTATTCATAATAAGGATAGGACGCAACCGGACACAGCCTAAACATAATTAAACGGGAAACCTGCTTGGTAATCTGCAATTGGAAAACATTAGTCAAGTTGTTTTAGGAAGAAAGCAGCCGGAAGGCCGAAAAGAGAGAGGCCCGTTCACCGGGACCGGCCGCTAAAGCGAATGGGCACGGTCCAAGCGGAACAGGTTTTGCGTAATTCATGATTTCGAGCAGGATGAAACATTATCCTGCTGCAGCAAACGCGTACGCTCCGGATGCGGTCTCCCGCATTTCCGCGCGGCCGCGGCGGACCAGCTCGGCGAGGTGGGCCAGCGCTTCGCACATAGCGAAGCGCATCTGGTGGATGCCGAGCTTATCGCCGAAGAGGGCTGTGCAGACCTCGAAGGCGGTCAGGCTGCCGGCGGCGGACAGCATGCCGGCAATGATGTCCAGGCGCTCCTCATGGTGGGCGAGGAGCGCGTCGATCCGTTCGCGGAAATGCGTGAACGGATGGCGGTGTCCGGGATACGCAGCCCGGACATGCAGTGCCCGGAGGCGGCGCAGCCCCTCCAGGTAGAGCCGCAGCGGCTCGGCGTCGCTGCCGGGCACGAGGCTGACGTTCGGCGAGATCTGCGGCAGAACGGCATCGCCGCAGAGCAGGACGCCGCTGTCCTCGTGGTGGAAGGCCAGATGCCCAGGGGCGTGCCCCGCCGTCTGCACCGGCAGCCAGTCGCGGCCTCCCATGCGGATCGGCATGCCTTCGCGGAGGTAAGTCACCTCCGGCTTCGGGGTAACCTGGGGCACAAAACCGTCCAGATGCTCCGGCAGCCGGCTCAGCCAAGGCTCCGGCATGCCGTGCTCCGCGAAGAAAGCCGGCAGCCTTTCGCCCATGCGGCTGCCTTCTCCCCACATCAGGCCTGCTTCCCCATGCGCACGCTCCGACATCCATACCCGGGCGCCGCTTCTCTCCTGAAACCATCCGGCAAGGCCATAATGATCGGGATGATGGTGGGTCAGAACGATGGCCGAGATATGGCGTGGACTCAGGCCCAGGGCCGACAGCGCGGCCTCCCACTCCCGTTCCGAGGAACGGGTTCGGGGGCCCGGATCCATGAGCGTAACGTCACCGCCGTCGCCAGGCAGGATGTAACTGTTGACCCAGCGGAGCGGATTATCCAGGCCGATTTTGACTTGAAGAATCCCCGTCTCTTTCCAGGAGGTTATTTCGGGATGCTTACCGACCGTTTCATGCTCCATCATGATTCCTCCGCCGGGCGCCGGCCCACAAAGATCATGCGCGGGGACGATTCCGGCTCGTAAGCCTCCCCGTCATAGCTGCCGTGGATTTGATCGATGCGAAGCCCGACCTCCTCGATCATCATTTTAAACTCGTCGCGGGTATACAGCTTCACGCGCTCTTGGTAATGCCTCGGTTCGCCGCCGTCCAGGTCGCTAATCGCGATCGCCTTCTTAACGTACCCGTTGTCGATGGTGCGTTTCTCCTCAATCCGCTGCCCTTCGGACTCCCGTACCGACTCCGGCACCAGGTGGCGCTCCACGTAAGCCGGGTTCAAAAAATCAATGATAAACTTTCCTCCCGGCTTCAGTACCCGGCATATTTCCTCCAGTACTTTGATATGCTCTTCATCCTTCGTAAAATAACCAAAAGAGGTAAACAGGTTCAGCACGGCATCAAAATGTTCGTCATCCGCCGGGATATGCCTCATGTCGGAGGCGATCCAGGCCACCTGATTCTTCTTGTCGCATTCACGTGCTTTCCGAAGGAGCACATCCGATAGATCCACTCCGGTGATTCGGTATCCCGCCTCAGCCAAGGCAAGCGAATGGCGGCCCATGCCGCAGCAAAGGTCCAGTACACTCGAGCCTTCGGAAAGCGACAGCCAGGAAACCATCTGCTGCACCTCATGCGCGGCTCCCTGAACGTCACGGTGTTTATAGATCAGCAGGTAATCCTCTCCAAAGCTTTTTTCATACCACTCCGCCACAGCTTGTTCCCCCTGTCCGTATTTTCGTTATATGTATGATTTCATGATAAGCCCCCAGGCTGGAAAAGCCTGTGAGATTAAAGACCATTGTACCGTCTTTCTCCATAATCTTAAAGGGAGTTCAAGCAGGGGCTTCAAAAGCGAATCCGTTTTTCCAAACCTTATGAGGTTAATCACAGGTAAACCCCTCCGGGTTTGCTATACTACGATCAAATAATACAAATTTTAAGTGTTTGGAACGGAAAGGAGATGCCTGACCATGGCATTATTGTTGTACGTTAAAGTGAACCCGAAAGCAGACGAGGCCTCTTATTCCACCCGGCTTGCTCAAACCTTCCTGGAAGAATACCGGACGGCGCATCCATCCGACGAGATCGTAACGCTGGACTTGTACCGCGAGGATATTCCGTTTTTGGATGTGGATGTATTCAGCGCCTGGGGCAAATTCGCCGAGCAGAGCGACCTGACGCCGCAGGAACAGGATAAAGTGAGACGAATGAACGAGCTGACCGACCAATTCATTGCCGCGGATAAGGTCGTCTTCTCCGCGCCGTTCTGGAATCTCAGTTTCCCGCCGATGATGAAGGCCTATATCGACACGATCTGCGTCGCGGGCAAAACCTTCAAGTATACGGAAACGGGTCCGATCGGACTTGTCGAAGACAAACCGGTCCTGCTTATCGAGGCGCGTGGCGGGCATTATTCCGACGGACCGGCCGCACAAATGGAATTCTCGTTTACATATTTGAAAACGATCATGAATTTCATGGGCGTGCAAAACTTCCAGCATCTCCTCATCGAAGAACTTGCCGTGGATCCCGATAAAGCGGAAGACATCTTCCAACAGGGAGCCGTGGAAGCGAAATCCCTCGCTAAGCGGTTTTAACCGGCACGAGGACGTTTTAAACAATCAGCCGGCTTAACCTTAAATTTAGGCTGATTCCGCGAAAAAGCCACCGGTAACGGCAGATGCCGTTATAACCGGTGGCTTTTATGATCCCAATCAGGATGATGCAAACCGTACGAGCAAGATTCCGTGTTCAACATCGGATTTTGAATACCGGCAAGGTCAGCCTCTATACGGACAGCCCGGCGGCTTCCCGGACGCGCAAAATGGCTTCGGAAACGGGCAAATTTCTTTTGATTCCGTCCCCGCCCATCCATTCCACCTCGCCGGAAGCGGCTCCGCGGCCGACGATCACCCGCAGGGGAGCCCCCAGCAGATCGGCATCCTTGAACTTTACCCCCGCCCGTTCGTCACGGTCGTCGAGCAGCGGCTCCAGTCCGGCGGAGTTCAGTTCCCGGTATATGCGTTCCGCCAGCTGCATCTGCGCTTCATCCTTTACCGCTACCGGGATAATATGGACCTTGAACGGGGCGATCGACAACGGCCAGACCAAACGGCCGTCGACGACGCTCTGTTCCGCGACGGCCGCCATCACGCGGGACACGCCTATGCCGTAGCAGCCCATCATGAACGGCTTCTCCCTGCCGTCCGGATCCGGGAACACCGCCTTCAGGGGGTCGCTGTATTTGGCGCCCAGCTTAAAGACATGCCCCAGCTCAATCCCCCGCTGGAACCGGAGCGGTCCCCCGCAGCGGGGACAGGCATCTCCTGCCGCGGCGTTCCGGAAATCTCCGGTGCGTTCCAGCGAAAAATCCTCTCCCGGACGGACGTGCCGCAGGTGCGTGTCCGCCTGGTTCGCACCGGCGATTCCCTCCTGCATCGCAGCGACCTCATGATCCGCCAGAATCGGAAGCGCAAGCCCCACGGGTCCCGCAAAGCCGACCGGTGCCCCCGTAGCCAGCATAACCTCCCCGGCATCGGCCATCTCGATGATTTCCGCCTGAAGGTAAGACTTCACTTTAATCTCGTTCACTTCCCGGTCGCCGCGCACCAATACCGCCACGAGCCTGCCGTCGGCTTTATAAATCAGCGTCTTGATCAGCTGCTCGGGACCGGTCCGCAGGAAAGCCGTCAATTCCTCGATGCTTTTAGCGTTCGGCGTATGAACAGGCTCCGGCTGCTGTGGGAACCCGAACGAACCGTTGGCTTCCTTGAAGCGGGTTCGGCTCCCGCCCCTACCGCCGCTTCGGCCCGCTCCAGATTTGCCGCATAGCTGCAGGCTCCGCAGGCAACTACGGTATCTTCGCCGATATCCGCAAGAGCCATGAATTCATGGGTCTCCCCCTGCCCACCGATTGACCCAGCATCGGCCTCCACGGCGCGAAACGCCAGTCCGCAGCGTTTGAATATCCTTTCATACGTATCGTACATGTTCCGGTAAGACGCATCCAGACCCTCCCAATCGCGGTCAAAGGAATACGCATCCTTCATCAAAAATTCCCTGCCCCGGAGCAACCCGAACCGCGGCCGTCTCTCATCCCGGAATTTCGTCTGGATTTGGTACAGGTTTACGGGGAGCTTGCGGTAGGAGGATATCTCCTGCCGGACGATGGAGGTGATCACCTCTTCATGGGTCGGCCCGAGTACAAACTCGCGCCCATGCCGGTCGTGAAGCCGGATAAGCTCCGGCCCGTACACATCGTATCTCCCCGAAACCTTCCATAAATCCGCCGGCTGGATGGCCGGCATATGAAGCTCCTGTGCCCCGGAAGCGTCCATCTCTTCACGGATAATGCTCTCGATTTTTCTCAAAACCCGCCACCCGAGCGGCAGATGCGCGTAAATACCGGCAGCGATCTGGCGAATGTACCCGCCCCGAAGCAGCCATTGATGGCTCAGCGCCTCCGCTTCGGCAGGCTCCTCGCGCATGGTGGACATCAATAATCGGCTTTGCCGCATGTTCTTCAGCCTCCTTTTTTCCGCCTTTTTTTCCATATCCGAAAATAACGCAAAAAAGCACAATCGCCGTAAGGGACGAATGTGCTCGTGGTACCACCCTGATTCCATCTTTTTCGGACGGTTAACCATTTCAAAAAAGATGCTTCGGCGGCTGTAACGGGCCGTACCGGCACCGCCTTCATAAAAACGGCGGGCAACTACAAGGTGGGAAGAACGCAGCCGTACGGGGAAGCCTTTCAGCCTTGGAGCTTCCTCTCTGTGTCGCCGTATCCGTGAACTTGTATCCTTGATGATGGTTATTCGCGGGATATGATTTTCCAATACATTACAACCAGCGCATCAAAATGTCAAGCTTCGACGAGCAGCCCGTCGATATATCCCGTTAACAGGATATATGCTCCAACACTTGGCGCAAAATGCCGATGACATGCTCATCCTCGTACGTATAATAATACGTGTTTCCGTCCCTGCGATACTTGACCAGCCTTAAGCTCCGCAAATAGCCCAGCTGGTGGGACACGGCCGACTGGCTCATGCCGAGCACCTCGGCAATATGACCGACGGGACATTCCTCCTGGGACAGTAAGTGAAGAATCCGGATTCTCGTCGGATCCGATATGGCTTTAAGCAGTCGCGACGCTTCCATCGCCTCTTCTTCCTGCAAAAGCTCATGGCGCTCTTTTTCCATGCTTATCCCCTCTTTCTATAATCGCGTTCACAATTTCGCGGGCATCCCGTCCGACCCCTGCGAGCAGAGCGGAGCCCCGGTGGGTCTGCCAGGGCAGACCGACGTAATACAGTCCTTTCACCGGACTCATCCCCCGGTTATGAAGCACCCTGCCGTGATGATCAAGGGCCTCCTTGACATGGAGCCATTCATACCCGGAATCAAAGCCGGTTGCCCAAACGATATTGCGTACGTCCAGCTCCGATCCGTCTTCAAACCTGACCCCGCCGGAACCAAAACCGACGGCACTCCTTTTCAAGATCACTTTACCGCACCTGACGGCTTGTTTCAATTCATAACCGAAAATGGGGTCCCCCGCTCTCCGAAGCCTCCTGCCGATCCATGACGAGGAATCCGCTCTTAACAGGCCCAGGCGGTCCAGCCACCAGAAGATGGCCTCCCCTGCAACCGTCATCGGCAAATAACGCGGCGGCCGGCTCACCGCCAGAAAAGTTTCGCGGCCGTTGGACAGTTCAACCGCAATTTGGGCTCCGCTGTTGCCGCCCCCGACCACAAGCACGTTTCCATCCTGCAGCTGCGAAGGGTGTTTATACAACGAGGAGTGCAGGTGAACAATATCATCCGGCACCGCCCCCGAAAATGCCGGCAATCTCGGTTTTTGAAAAGGTCCGGTTGCAATGATCAATTGTTCCGCCCGAAAATAGCCCCGGGAGGTGCTCACGGCAAAAAGTCCGTTTTCCTGTCTAACCGACGTAACCTTCGTCTCGTACTGGATCGGAAGTTCAAAAAGCTCGGCGTATTTTTTCAAGTACAATGACATTTCGCCTTTGGAAGGAAATCCGGCGGGCTCCCCTTCAAGCTTCAAGCCCGGAAGGGCGCTGTGCGTTCTTGGGGTAAACAACCGAAGCGACTCATACCGCGATGCCCAGGCCTCTCCCGCCCCCGAGCCGCGCTCAAGCGCCAGAAAACGGACGCCGGCTCGTTTTAGCCAATAAGCTGCCGCAAGCCCTGCCTGACCTGCCCCTATAATCAGCACCTGCCATATCATACAAGAATCACCTTCTCCAATCATTTATATGAATATTTGCTCATATTTAGATATAACATAACCCTCGGTTTGCCGCAACCATAAGCTATCAGGATAGCGGCATCTCCGCCGGTAAGGCGGATCGGAAAACATCCCATGCGAAGCCCAGCCGGGATAATCAAAAATTTTTTCATCCGAAACCGGGGTCATGCAGTTGACATTATGAAAGGATGGGCATACGATAAACTTAAAGTTGCTTTAGGGAAACAATGATTGCTCGGCCCAATTTAATAGGGAGAGGTTAAAGTTTATGGACGAGACAAAAAACATTCAAAATCTGCATCAGGCTTCGTTCGGACAGCTGTTCTTGGTAAAAAGCGTGGAAATCCCGGGGGAGCTGAAACGGCGGCTTCTGGATCTCGGGTTCGTCCCGGGTTCCGTCATCGAAGTGCTGAAAGCCAGCCCTCTGGGTGATCCTGTCTCATATAGAGTTGCAGGTACGGTCATTGCTTTGAGAAAAGAAGAAAGCCAATTGATTTTCGGGGAGGTGGTGTCATCATGAGAACTTATACGGTTGCCCTGGCGGGGAACCCGAACACGGGTAAAAGCACCCTGTTTAATGCTCTGACCGGTCTGAAGCAGCATACCGGCAACTGGTCGGGCAAAACGGTCAGCCTTGCAAGCGGCAATTATCAGTACAAGGATACCCGCTTCCGGTTCGTCGATTTGCCCGGAACGTATTCCTTGTTCTCCAATTCTGCGGATGAAGAGGTAGCGCGGGATTTTATCGTTTTTGAAAAGCCTGACGTTACCCTGCTGGTGCTCGATTCCACAGCATTGGAAAGAAGCCTGAACCTGGCGCTGCAGGTGCTGGAGATGACCGATCGGGTCATCGTCGGTTTGAACCTGATGGATGAAGCCAAGAAAAAGGGAATTAAAATCGATGCGGCCACGCTTGCCAAAAGGCTCGGCGTTCCCGTGATCCCGATCTCCGCCCGAAATAACGAGGGGCTTGACGTACTGTCGGAACAGCTGCTTCTGATGTGTACCGGCAAAATCCAGACGACGCCCTACCGAATGAAATATAACGAGCAGTTGGAACGGGATATATCGGGACTGGAAACGGAGCTGAAAAGCATCGTGGGGGAAGCGTATCCTTCGCGCTGGCTGGCCATCCGGTTCCTGGACGGGGATCGCAAGCTTATTGAAACCTTGAAAGAGAAAATCTCCGCGCCATCCAAAGGGGGGATGAAGCATGGAACAACTCCAGCGCTTAGAAGCTCTAACAGCCACCATTCCTGCTGAACAGGTAGACGGCGTACGCGAAACCATCGTCGGCGAATTGTTTAAAAAATCCAGGGAGCTCTGCGGCGAAGCGGTGTCCGTAACCGACCGCGACCGGCTGTACCGCTCGGAACGGCTAGACGGCATCTTTACCTCCAAGCTGTGGGGATTTCCGATTATGCTTGCCATGCTGGGCGTTTTGTTTTACTTGACGATTGCCGGCGCCAACGTTCCTTCTTCGATGCTTGCCGATTTTTTCGGATGGGTCGAGGGTTACCTGACCATGGCGTTTCAGGCTGTGCATGCCCCCGACTGGCTGCACGGCGTGCTGATTCTCGGACTTTTCCGGGGGACGGCATGGGTGGTCAGCGTCATGCTGCCGCCGATGGCCATCTTTTTCCCGGCCTTCGCCCTGCTGGAGAACTACGGATATTTGCCCCGGGTCGCCTTTAACCTGGACCGTTTGTTCAAAAAAAGCGGTGCCCACGGCAAGCAGTCTCTTACGATGGCCATGGGCTTCGGCTGCAACGCCGCGGCGATCATGTCCACACGGATCATCGAATCGCCGCGGGAGCGCATGCTCGCCATTCTGACGAACAATTTCGTTCCGTGCAACGGCCGCTGGCCGACCCTGATCCTGCTTGCCTCCCTTTTTATGGCTGCAGGTTTTTCCGGAGGCGTGCAAACGCTCGTTACGGCATCCGTCGTGATGGGGATGGTGCTGTTTGGCGTGGTCGTCACGCTCACGGTATCCTGGGCGCTCTCCAAAACCGCGCTCAAAGGCGTGCCCTCCCATTACACGCTGGAGCTGCCGCCTTACCGGAAGCCTAAAATCCTGAATACCATTCTGCGCTCCACCCTGGACAAAACCGTGTACGTGCTGCGCAGGGCGGTCGTCGTCGCGGCTCCCGCCGGCGTATTAACCTGGATCCTTGCTAACATTTACGTAGGCGATACGAGCATTCTCCTGCACTTCGTCAACTTCCTGGATCCGTTCGCTCGCGCGCTCGGACTGGACGGGTTCATCCTGATGGCGTTTATCATCGGCCTTCCGGCAAACGAGATCGTGCTGCCCATCCTGCTCATGGGTTATTTGGCAACAGGCTCCCTGACCGAGGTCGAGGATATGTTTGCGCTCAAGCAAATATTCCTGGATCAAGGCTGGACGTGGCTCACGGCGCTGAACATGATGCTGTTCTCGCTGCTGCATTATCCTTGCGGCACCACGCTTGTCAACATCTATAAGGAAACGAAAAGCGCCAAGTGGACCCTGCTGTCCTTTGCCATTCCGACGGCCATTGCCATCGGCATCACCTTTATCGTGGCCCAGACCGTTCGGGCTTTGGGCTGGGTATAGGCAAATCTGCCGTCGCGGCCCAAAGAAACACTGCGCACTGGTCACTGGAAGCTTTACCTGCGTTAAAGGGCCGCTTCAAAATTCATGTTTACTAAAAAAGCAACCGGACATCCGAATCGGCGGATGTCCGGTTGCTTTTATGGTTCAGGATGCGAACAGCTACTCCATTTCAATCGAGAATGTTTCCTTCAAGCCTTTATTTCCGTCCATCGTGACTTTTATGGCCCGGGTATCCGGCAGACGCTCAATCCATTTCAATTCGAACAGTCTTTCCAGAATCGCGTTTCCCAAAGCCCCGGCCAAATGGTGACGGCGCTCGCTCCAGTCCAGACATTTCAGAATATAGCTCGGCGTTTTTTCCGAGTTTTATCGAGATCGATCCCGAAATCCGCAAAAAAAGCTTCGCCCTTTTCGGTAACTTGATAACCCTCTTCGTCTTCCGTCAAACTCCCCATGGCAAGGAGTGCGTCGGTCAGCTTCACGCCCGCTTGTCCCGCGAGATGATCGTAGCATGTTCTGGCATAGCGTATTTGCCGATCCTCGCAATGCTGCTTCAACGACGTAATTTTAACCTGCGGCGCGATGGACAACAGCGATTCCATGACTCGGGCGACCTCCTGGTTCCGAATGCCATAGTAGCGATGGCGCCCCTGTTTTTCCACAGCGATCACGTCGGCCTCGATCATTTTCGCCAAGTGGAAGCTGGCTGTTTGGGGCGTGATGCGGGCCATGGACGCCAATTCGCTTGCAGGATGATACCTGCCATCCAATAAAACGGTCAAAATGGCGGCGCGTGACGGCTCGCTTACAAGAGAAGCGATCACGGCCGCATTGGCATGTACCTTCATCTTCCCCTCCTTGTGTAATCCATATTTCGATGATAATGGAATCGTTTGCGTTTTACAATGAAGAAGCGTCAAAATTATAAAAAATGGAGGGAACCGGACATGAACAAAGCAAAACAGCTCCCGGTCAGCAAAAAAGTCGAACCCAAAATTCTTTACTATGGCACGCCCGTCATTCTGCTCAGCACGCTGAATGAGGACGGAACCGTGAATATCAGCCCTTTGTCTTCTTCCTGGGCGCTCGGGAAATGCATCGTATTAGGCATGGGACTGGGAGGAAAATCCATCGAAAATATCAAGCATCATCCGGAATGCGTGATCAACGTTCCGAGTCCGGAGCTATGGAGCCATGTCGAACAGCTGGCGCCTTACACGGGCAAAGAGGACGTCCCGGAATTCAAACAGCAGCTGGGAATTTCGTACCGCAAAGACAAATTCGGGGCAAGCGGATTGACCGCCGCCGCTTCTGCCGCGGTACGACCATCGCGCATAGCGGAATGCCCGATTCAGATTGAAGCGCAGGTGAAGTTTATTCGGATTCCGGAGCACTCTCCTTTTATGGCCGTCGTCGAAACGGAAGCCGTATGCGTACATGCGCATGACGACATCATCCTTGGCGAGAACCATATCAATCCGGAAAAATGGAGCCCGCTCATCTATAACTTCCGTCATTATTTCGGGCTCGGCCCGCAGGTCGGCAAAACCTATCGGTCAGAAACCTGATGCAAAAAAGGGTCGTTTCCTTGAGACGCCTTCAGGCGTCCGGGAAACGGCCCTTCTCTTTCGATTTACCTCATACCGGATACAGTTCCTCATGCTTTTCGGCCGCCTGTTTGCATTCTTTGCAGAGTCCTCTCACCGCTCCCGCATCGTTCGCATAAAATACGAGCGGCCTCCGCCGTTTGCAGCGGCTGCACATTTGACCCTCCGCAGGCCGTTTTTTCCTTTCCTTGCCAAAAGACACCACGTTGCCGGGCCGCTTCCTGAATAAGATCCCGTACAGCGCTGCCGGAAGCGCGAGAATCGCTATAACCACGACTGCGATCGTCAGGTTCATGGCGTGTTCCCCAACCTTTCCAGAAGCTTTTCAAATTTGGCCGGACTTAATATTTCATGAGTCACAAACGAACCGTTGTAAAACAAACTGAAGGTTGTCCAAACGGAAGGGGCCTGCCGCGCTTCTTCCCTTGTTTTCAATCGGTGGAGTTGATAGGCGACTCCCCGATCATCAGCTATTTTTCGGAGATCATCCAAGACGCCGGCGGCAAAAGGGCACTGAGCCGTGTAATAGATGTGAACGCCCTGCCCCGGTACAGCCGCAGCAGCTTTTGCCGTGCTTTTGAAAGCGGGGGTTACGGCCTGGTCGTTCCATTGAAGGACAGCCAGCTCAAAGTACGGACTCGCCTGATCCACGATTTGAAACCCCTGATGCTCGAAATATTTTTTGTCGCTCAAATAAGGCATTTTTTTCTTTCCGACGATATGTACGATCCCGTCCATTCCAAGGGCCATCGCATCCTCTTTGCATTTGCCGAGCAACTGCTTCCCGTGTCCGCTATCCTTGTACCTTCCGGATACCCACAAACAATTGATATACATATAATTAGATGCCTCAACCGGTACCCATGCCTTGTCGGCGGGTAAATATTCTATGAAAACTTTCGCGCGCTCATTCAAACGAAAAAAAGTCAAGCCGTCATCCATGCGGTCGCATAACCATGACTTCTTATCCTGAACAGCAGACTCATACTGCTTTGCGCCCAAAGCGCAGCAAATGTGTTCACTGCCTATATTGTCCTTGGTGATTCGCATATACTGCATTTTCTCATACCTCTTTTGTCACGGTAATGGGCCTGCTTTGCGATGTATACCAAAATATTCTTTCGTCTGTGCTTATCCATTTCCGTTCGTTTTATGCTAATGGATTCGACGTAAACGGCCATCATCCCTGCCGCAAAATTCTTTGTTACTGTGAAATATGCAATGGCTGCGGCTTTTTATGCGCATTCGCGATGCCGGGAGGCTACCGTTTGCAGCGGATAGTGGATACAGGGCAAGGGAAGCATATTAAAAGTCCCAAACTTCAAAATGGCGGTGGAAACAAATGACGACATTGAAAAGGTTTTTGGTTGGTCGGCCTCTGAAATCGACCGAATTAGGGGAACAAAAACTAAATAAAAGAAAGGCGCTCGCCATTCTTTCCTCTGATGCCTTATCATCCGTAGCTTACGGTCCGGAACAAATCCTGTTGGTTTTAATCACCGTAAGTGCGTCAGCATTCTGGTATTCG
Organism: Paenibacillus sp. DMB20; assembly: GCF_000987955.1. GTDB lineage: Bacteria > Bacillota > Bacilli > Paenibacillales > Paenibacillaceae > Paenibacillus_AQ. The sequence goes on along the minus strand of NZ_LAZU01000021.1, from coordinate 529,558 downwards.
CTACCGATCGGGATCGGAGTATTGGTTTTATTGCTCGCGCTCATTTTATCCTATCGTCAGATTATCTTTGCTTATCCGCACGGCGGGGGAGCCTATGTGGTATCCAAGCAGAATCTGGGGGTATACCCCGGACTGGTTGCGGGAGGCTCCTTGCTGGTGGACTATATATTGACGGTGGCTGTCAGCGTGTCCGCAGGTACGGATGCCATTACATCGGCCTTTCCGTTTCTGCATGAACACACGGTTAGCATTGCCGTGGTCTTTGTGCTTCTCCTCACCCTGTTGAATTTAAGGGGCGTTACCGAGTCAGCCTCCGTTTTGGCGTATCCCGTTTATTTATTCGTGTTGGCCCTGTTTATTTTAATCGGCGTTGGCACGTACAATATTTTTACGGGTAATGTTTCGCCTGGGTTACATGCGCCGATAGGCACTCCGGTAACGGGCATGACTTTATTTTTGCTTCTCCGGGCTTTTGCCTCGGGGAGCTCCGCTTTAACAGGAGTTGAAGCGATATCCAATGCCATTCCGAACTTCAAAGATCCGGCGCCGAACAATGCGGCTAAAACGTTACTGGCTATGGGGGTCTTGCTTGCCCTGTTATTTTCGGGAATCGTGTTCTTAGCTTATTATTACGGGATCACGCCGACTGTGGAGCAAACGGTTGTTTCACAGATCGCTGACCAGACCTTCGGGCGGAATTTCATGTATTTTTTCATCCAAGGAACGACGGCTTTAATCTTGATCCTTGCGGCCAACACGGGGTATTCGGCGTTTCCGCTTCTTGCTGTTAATTTAGCCAACGATAAGTTTATCGCGAGAATGTTCAAAGTACGCGGGGATCGGCTAGGGTATTCCAACGGCATCATTATCCTTGGCTTATCATCCATTGTGCTGATCATTGCGTTTCAAGGACAAACCGAGCAGCTTATCCCGCTTTATGCCGTGGGCGTGTTCATTCCGTTTACGCTCTCGCAGACAGGCATGATGGTGAAATGGATTCGCGAAAAACCGACGGGCTGGATTTCGAAACTGACGATTAACACAATCGGCGCCGTTATTTGCTTAATCGTCACGACGGTGTTCTTTTTAACCAAATTCAAACAGGTATGGCCCGTCTTGCTTTTCTTGCCGCTTATCGTTTATTTATTCCATCGCATAAAAAAGCATTACGAAGCAGTGGGAGAGCAACTGAGGGTTGCATCTCGCGAACCAGCCGTGCCGATTGAGGGAAATGTCATTATTTTGCCCGTATCGGGAATTACGCAGGTTGTTGAACAGTCTCTGAATTATGCCGAATCCCTGTCGGCGGAGCAGATCATAGCCGTATATATTCCCTTTGAAAGAGAAGAGGAAAACCAATTCGAGGAAAAGTGGAATAAATGGAGACCTGATGTGAGGCTGGTAACTTTATATTCCCCCTATAGAAGCGTCATTGTTCCTTTGAGCAAGTTTATTGATACGGTACAGCGAAAAGCCAGCGAATCCAATTATCAGGTAACGGTGGTCATCCCCCAGTTTATTCCTAAGAAAGGCTGGCATAACTTCCTGCATAACCAAACGAGTTTGTTGATTCGTACTCACCTGCTTTATCGCAAGAATGTAATTATCACAACGGTTCCATACCACTTAAAGAAATGATCCTTGTTCCACAAGCCCGATCAATTTAATCCGGATAATACCGATATGCGCACAAAAGAGCCCTCTTCCTCCATGGCAAGGAGAAGAGGCTTTCGCCGAATGGTCCCTATTTTCAGCAGGACGTCAGATCTTCAACTCCCCGAGCTTGATCAGCTCGACGACGGCTTGCGAACGGCCCTTGACGTTTAACTTTTGCATTACGTTGGAGATGTGGTTTCGCACCGTTTTCTCGCTAATGAACAACTGCCCGGCGATGTCGCGAGTGGTTTTGTCCTGAACCAGCAGTTCAAACACTTCTCGTTCACGGTGGGTTAACAAAAACTTGCTGTTGTGATCATTTCCCTTCAATGGTGTCACCCCTCCTTGCCCGGGTATGTGTGGTCTAACAAGGTTAAGGGATACAGTCAACTCATTGTATGAAAAAATCAGGACGATGGTGCGACGCTGCAGGGAAAATGGGCGAATTCCGTAACGGTATTTTTTATCCTTGATTCCTTTGGCGGCATCAACTATGATGAAAATATAAAAATAATTTTCTTTTTTCGGGGAATCACAACAAAATAATTTTCATTACATTTTTTCCAGATGATTCCTTGATTCCACCGTTAAAGGAGGGCCGTGATGGCACCTATCCTGCATATTATGGCCGTCGAAAAAGATCGCCTGCCCCGGCAGGAACGGAGGCTGGCCGAGTTTATATTAAGCGGCCCCGCGGAGATCGTTCATATGGGCATCAAGGAGCTTGCCGACCAGTGCGACGTCAGTGCCGCGACGGTCACCCGGTTTTGCAAAAATTTCGACTGCAAGGGTTATCCTGATTTCAAGGTCAAACTCGCAGCCGAAATGGCCCATGCCGAAATGACATCAAGGTCCGGCCATACGAAATACCAGGATATCGTTGCCGGCAACCCGCTGGCCGATATTGTCCAGGCCATAGAAGCCAACCATCTCACCTCCATACAGGACACGACGTCACTGCTGGACCTGGGTCAGCTCGAACGGGTTGTGGATGTGCTGTGCAGGGCCAAACGGATCGATCTCTACGGCATCGCCACCTCATCCGTGGTCGCACAGGACTTTTACCAAAAGCTGATCCGGATCGGTAAAAATTGCACCGCGTTTGCCGATTCGCACATGCAGATTACATCGGCATCCACCCTGACGCCGAGCGATGCAGCCATCGCCATTTCTTACTCGGGCGAAACGCCTGAAACGATTGACGCCTTATCCTGCGCCAAAAACGCGGGAGCCTTTACGATCAGCATCACGTCATACCGAAGCAGCGCGCTGGCATCGCTATCCGATATTCCGCTGTACTCCTCATCCTTGGAAGAAGGGATGCGGCGCGGCGACATGGCATCGCGAATCGCTCAGCTTCACATCATTGATATTTTGTTCATGGGCATGGCCAGCCGGGATTTCGCCACCTATGTCCCCCGTCTGGAGCAGTCATATCTCAATGTGAAAAATTTCCGCAAGAGCCGAGGAGGTTAATGATCAATGAACATTTACACTTTCCAAAACGAATCCGGATTCGTTCAGACCGCGGCAGGCATCATCGCCAGCCTGGTGAACACCAATCCGCGCGCCAAGCTGGGTCTGGCGACAGGCAGCACCCCTGTCGGCCTTTATGCCAAGCTGATTGAAATGAATAAGGAGGGACTCGTCAGCTTTAAAGGCGTAACCACATACAACCTTGACGAATATGTCGGCCTTCCCGACAACCATTCGGAAAGCTACCGCACTTTCATGAACGAAAAATTGTTCAAACATATCGATATCAACTTGGCTCAAACGTTTATTCCGAACGGCAATGCGGCCGATCTGGAAGAAGAATGCCGACGCTACGACCGGATGCTTGAAGAGAACGGCCCCGTTGATCTTCAGCTGCTCGGCATCGGCCATAACGGACATATCGGTTTTAACGAGCCGGGAGAGACCCTTCACAGCGGCACGCACGTCACAACGCTTCAGGAGAAGACCCGCACGGCCAACGCGAGATTCTTCTCTTCCATCGAGGAGGTTCCGACCCATGCCATTACCATGGGCGTCGCATCGATCATGAAGGCGCGCCAGATCATGCTTCTCATCCGCGGCGAAGACAAGGCGGAAATCGCGCGCAGGGCGTTGACCGGTCCGATTACGACGGAATGTCCGGCTTCCTTGCTGCAGTGCCATCCCAACGTTGTCGTGCTTTTAGATCAAGGTGCAGGGAGATATTTCAAATGAGCGGAACGCAAAAAACACAAGAAACCCAAGTCACTCTGTTGTACGGTAAAGTTCTGACGCCCAAGGGCCTAATCGAACATGGCGTTCTCGCCATGCGCGGGGAGCAAATCGTTTATGCGGGAGAAGCGGCGAACTTGCCGTCCGGTCTGGAGCAATCCGCGGGCGAGGTGGTCCGTCAGGCTGACGGTTATATTATCCCCGGCTTTATCGATATTCATGTTCACGGCGGAAACGGCGAGGATTTTATGGATTCCGATCCGAAGGTGCTGGAAACGATCACCTCCTACCACTGCTCGCAGGGTACCACCGCCATGCTGGCAACGACCATGACGGCACCGAAAGCCGCAATCGATTCCGTGCTTCGAGCCGTTAATGGCTACCGTCAGCAGGACATGCCGTACACCCGCCTGGAAGGCGTGCATCTGGAAGGACCTTTTATCAGCCCGAAATGGCCCGGGGCCCAGAATCCCGAGCATATCGTAACGGCAAATATCGAATGGCTGGAAGAATGGGAGCAAGCTTATCCTGGGCTGGTTAAGCAGGTTACGCTGGCACCGGAACGCGATGGGGCTCTCGAAGCGATAGCCTGGCTTAAAAACCACAATATCGTGGCTGCCCTGGGCCATACCGACGCCTCGTACGATGATGTGATGAAAGCCATTGATGCCGGCCTGAGCCACGGCGTCCATACCTTCAATGCGATGACCGGACTTCATCACCGCAAGCCGGGCACGGTCGGAGCCATGCTCAGCGACGACCGTCTCAGCGCAGAGATCATTGCGGACGGCATTCACGTTCATCCGGCGGGCGTACGCATCTTGGCGCGGATGAAGCAGGGTCATAACCTGATTCTTATTACGGATGCCATGTCGGCGACGGGAATGCCTGACGGGGAATATACCCTTGGCGATCTTCCGGTCGTGGTGGAGAATGGCATCGCAACCCTGAAAAACAACCGCGACAGCCTTGCGGGCAGCACGCTGACCATGATCAAAGGCTTCCGATTCCTGATCCGCGAAATCGGGCTTAGCCTGGAACGCGCGTCCGAAGCCGCCAGCCTGAATCCGGCCAAGCGGATCGGAATCGATCACCGCACCGGATCTCTGGCCGAAGGCAAGTTGGCCGATGTCCTCCTGCTGGATACCGCTCTTGAGATCCAGGGCGTTTGGGTGCAGGGCAGCCGCAAATATTAACCGGTCATGGATAACCGAATATGTTGAAGAAGCATCACCCGTTTCATAAGAAAAACGTCTATCGACGTACTTCACAGAAGACAGACCGCATATAGCGGAAGTTTTTCTTGCGAGATAGGGTGGCAAACCTCCGAAGTTTATACAGACCGCGTTTAGAAGAATTTTTTCTTCCGATATCAGGAAGGTCCATGCTTCGGGAAGTTTATACTTTCTGATATTTTAAAAAAGCTCTTGCCGTTTGTCGGCAAGAGCTTTTGTTGAATAATTAAGCACAAATCATGGCAAATTGATATTAACGATTAGCCCGGTTATTAAACAGGCCGTCATTGTTGTCGAACATGTTGCCATCGCGATTATTGCGGTTTACCCCATCGTTGTTAAGAATACCATTGCGTCCTCCGATATTCAACGGAAACAGGCGGTTAATGAATACCCCGAAATCGCGCGTGGCTTCGCCTACCGTATCCGCAATGACGCCATTGTCGTTACCATTACCGTTACCATTTCGGTTTCCATTGCCATTGTTATTGTTATTGGCATACCCGGCAGAATGATTGTAAAAATCGGTATCCGCCGACACGTAAACCTGGTCGCAGTTAGGAACCGTTTTACGGACTTTGCTGCTGATGGTTTGACGAATATCATCCGGTACGTTGTTTACGTTATTCAAGTTACCGTTACCGCCATTGTTCATCATGCCATACCGATCGCCGTTAACGCCATTGGTTCCCATAAGGCCGGTGCGGTTCGTGGTGCCGCCCATCGTATCGAAACCGTTGTTATTGAAACCGCCGTTGCTGTATCCTCTTACCCCAAAGGTTCCATAACCGGCATTGCGGCCAAGGCCCGTGTCGTTATCCAGCGTTCCGGTTGGATCGCTCATGCCTCGCAAAAGACCTGCCGTGCCGGTACCGGATGTGCCGTAAAGACCGTCAGTACGTCCATTCGTGCCTGTTCCGCGGTAAGCCATGCCGTTCATTCTTCCGTTATTCGTGCTGTACATTCCGTTGTTTTGGGTGTTATTCGTTCCCGCGTTCTGCCCGTCAAGCGCCAGGGCAACGTAGGCGTTGTTTCTTGTAACGAAAACATGCGCATCACGAACGCCTTTGACTTTGGAGATTTTCGCCGACAACGCACGGCTGTATTTCATATTCGTCAGATCGTGCTGCTGTGTACCGTTGTCATTGTTGTTGTTGTTTCTTACCATGTTTCCGCCGATGCGCCCGTTGTTCTTCGTGCCGATATTATTGGTACGGGTCGTGTTTCCGTCGTTTGCGGTGTTGCAGCCCGCTAAACCGGCCACGCTGGCGATCAAGGCGGCCGACAGGGTCAAGCTGAGGGCTTTGGATTTGATCATCATTCATCCTCCATCTCTATAATAGGTGTACTGACACCGTATAGGATGACCGACCTCCAAAGCCCGTATGCTGAAAGGTTTTGGCATTGAGTACAGTTGAAGCCATCTAATTCAATTTTATTTTTATTTTCTTTTTAACTTCCTCCAGCCGGTTCATTACTTCTTCCAAGCGCTCGCCTTTGACGATGATTTGCCCGATTCTATCCGTTCCAACCCTAAATTTGTTTATTTTATCGCCTACGTTATAATCAAAAGATATTTGAATAATATCTTCATGGTTGTCGTTTCCATTCACCAGCTCTGTAATTACCCCTTCTTTATCGGAAATCAGGAGCTCGCATGCGCAGGGCTGGGAACCTTGACCGGTAAAATTAAAGCCCATGTGAAGAGCAGTTCTAACCATCAGCTCATAATAATCAAATCCATAAAAAGTAGATACGAGTTCCGGCAAGCAAGTCGCTCCCGCTCTTCCCCCGATCTCCAGAACATATACCTTCCGGTCCATTAAAATAAAATCTGCATTAATCGCACAATTGTTTAATTGCAATGCGAGAATGCTTCGCTTTAATTGAGAAAAAAGATCCTGCATTACATCATCAGGCAATTCGTAAGGGACATAATGGCCGATGGGGACCCCTGCATCTCCATAAAATATAAGATCGCCGTGAGGCATAATAAATTGAATTTCGTTATTGTAAACAAATGCCTGAGCGCCAAACTCGGTACCTTCAATAAATTCTTCAATGATAAAAAAATCGAGCTTGGTATCCCTTTTTACCTTATTATAAGCATCATCTACTTGAGCTGCATCTGTCACCTTTACAATCCCTTTACTCCCTCCACTGTCTACAGCTTTAAAGATCAGCGGCGGTGACAATATGCCGAAGGCTGCATGGGCCTCTTTTTTATTTTGAACCTTTACGAATTTAGCGGTTCTTATGCCATAATCCATAAACGCCTGCTTCATTTCCCATTTATTCGATGAAAGCTTCGCGGCTTCGTAGCTTAATCCGCATATTCCGAGTGCGTCGACTACCTTGCCTATCGACTTGACGGCCACGTCCGTACCCGTGGTACATATGCCGTCAATTCCTTCGAGTCGGGCGATTTCCTCGACTTTATCAACATTCGTTGTATCTTCATAATAAATTTTATCAGCCCAAGCAAACCCCGGGTAGTCTCCCTGACGGCTCACAACAATGACGTAATGTCCCATTCTTTTAGCTGTTTTGATTAATGGAAGCTGGGAGATCCCTGCACCTAAAACCATCAGCTTCTTCATGGTTTAAACTCCCTAATACGGCGAATGATTCGTTCTTGGTCTTCTTCTGTTACGTTTGGATGGATAGGAAGAGTGAGGATGTTTTTCCAAATATTCGAGGAGATTGGTACGACCGCCTTTAAATGGAGGTAAACCGGATGCAGGTGACACGGATAATAGTGGACTCCAGAAGCGATATTCTGCTCCTGTAAATGAGCAATCATGCGATCCCTGATGTTATCTTTACTGAATTTTATTTGGAACAAATGCCATGCGCTTCGCGAATCCGGCTGTTCCCAAGGAAGCTCAATCCATTCAAGGTCTTTCAGCTCGGATTGGTAACGTTCCGCAATTTCCCTTCGTCTTCCGTTCAACTGGTCCAGCTTGTTTAATTGAACGATCCCGATAGCCGCCTGCATATCGTTCATATGGTATTTGTATCCTACATGATCGACGAAATATTGCCAGGCATACACTTTTTCGTGAGACGACCGCAGCCAGGTATCGCGTGAGATGCCGACCCATCTCTTCTCGCGAAGCTTTCGATTCATCCACTCGGTATTGCAGGTAATCGCCCCCCCTTCGCCGCTCGTCAAATTTTTAACCGCGTGAAAGCTGAAGCAGGTAATATCGCTGATCGATCCAATGCGCTTACCTTTATATTCCGCACCGCAAGCATGCGCGGCATCCTCAATCACCTTGATTCCTTGCGACTTGGCAATTTCATGAATGGCATCCATATCGCAAGGGTGTCCCCCCATATGAACGACAATAATCGCCTTCGTCCGATCCGTTATTTTCCGTTCAATATCGGCAGGAGATATATTGAGCGTATCTTTATCAATATCTGCAAATACCGGGGTGGCGCCGACATAACTGACGGCATGGACAGTAGATATGAAAGTGATTGAAGGTACGATGACTTCATCGCCGGGTCCAAGGCCCAGAACATCCATAGCGAGGTGAAGCGCGGCTGTGCCCGAATTGAGCGCAACCGTGAACCGGCTCCCTGCAAACTTGGAAAACTGTTGCTCAAACTGTTCTGTTTTGGGGCCAAGGCCCAGCCACCCCGAACGTAATACTTCCGTCACCGCGTCGATTTCTTCTTGGCCGATACACGGCTGCAGAACGGGTATATGTTTATGGTCCAAATGAAGCTCTCCTTTCATTATCCATAGTCATTCCGGCATTAAAATTTGAGTACGCCATCGTTCGGCACAGGACTCCACCGTGAAATTCTCCCATGCCACTTGTTCCGCTCGTTCCGTAATATTCTGCCTGAGTTCGGAATTTTCGATCAGTTCCACGATCGCCTCATACCATTCATCACTGGTTCCGGAGACGATCATGCCGGTTTCTTTATTTTGAACCCATTCCTCGTATGCCGGAGAAGATGTGTAGATACCCGGAATTCGGCAGGCGGAGTATTCGCGGTATTTATTATTACTTTTACAGTCGTGGAGCAGCGTTCGTTCCAGGGGGGCCAATCCGATATCCCAACCTGAACGGTACAGACGCTTCAGAAATTTTTTATAGTTCTCATCATAAGGCTCGGTAAACACCTGCGGTTTATCTGCCAACTCTTCCGGAACGTATCCGCAAAATTCTATCCGAACTTTATCCCCATATTTCCGGATGATTTCGTCAAGAGCCCTGATCACGGGCTCGAAGGCTACCTGTTTCTTGCCGCCTTCATAACCGATCACGATTCTGTCTTCAGCTTTTTTTCTCTTTTTAAGCCCGGAGATGATCGAGAAATCGACGCTGCCCGGAAAATAAACGATTTGATTAGGTTTAAAATGGGTATCGAGATGTTTCGCAAAGAAACTCGACGCAACTTTTACCAATTGAGCATTTTTAAGAAATTTGACATACGTCTTTCTGCGTGATGATTCATGGTAATATCTCCCCATATCGGTTGCAGGCGACATTGCCAGGAAATGGTCGTCGATGACATACACCGTTCTTTTTCCCATCTCCCGGGCCATTTCAAGGTATTTGTAGGCTTCCGGCTGAACGGTGCGAAAGAAGATAACGATATCCGCATCAGCAATATTTGACTTTTCCACCTGATCGTCCGATCTGATTTTAAACTGGCAAACTCCGCTCTTTTCAAGATGTCGCAGCGGCTGCTCGATACCAATTTTATATGAAGCGATTTTCTCCGATCCGATAATGAACACGTTCATATCTCCGGTTCTTCCCATACCACCTCCCACCTCCAATTCATGTACTTAACACAAATTTCTTCCAATTATCGATGCAAGCCTGCAATGTAAAATGCTGCCTTGCGGTCATTTCTGCTTTTTCCTTAATACGCTGACGCATCGGCGGGTCTTCAATCATGGCTTTAATTCCTTCATACCAATCCTTCTCGGTATGTTCAACGAGATAACCCGTTTCGCCCTGGTTAACCCAAGGGACGTAAACAGGAGACTTCGAATAAACCCCCGGAATTCCGCAAGCGCCATATTCACGGAATTTGTTATTTGTTTTTCCTTTGTTAAATGGATTGTCGGCAAGAGGGGCTATACCAATATCCCAATTACACCGGTTCAGCTTCTTCAAGAAATCCTTGTATTCCATGCCGCCCCCTTCATATTTAACACTGGGATGATTGTCGAAAGACGAAGGAAGGTATCCGAAAAACTCCAGCCTCACAAATCCCCCGTAATAGTCAAGAATTTTGTTTAATGCAGATACAACGGGGACAAAATCCTCCTCTTTCTCGCCTCCGGCATAACCAATTACAATTTGCTCACGCTCCCGGTCGACTCTACTCTGCCGATCAAGCCATTCAAAATCGACGCTGCCCGGAAAATAAATGACATTCTTATTGAATCGTTCCTGAATATAGGTACCGAGATCAGGAGCATCTACCTTTATCGTCTTGGCATTTCTTAAAAACTTGATAAACGTTTCTCTCCGTGCTGGATCACAGTAGTATTGACCTACGGGTGTTGTCGGTTGGATTTCAAGGAAATTGTCATCGATTACATATACGGTATGTTTTCTGAGCTGGTGGGCCAACTCCAATAACGAATAGGCTGAAGGCTCCACATTGCGCACAAACACAATCGTTTCGGCAGCAGCTATCATTTCTTGGCTTACTTCATGCTCCAGCTTTAGTTCATATTGAAATTTCTCGCGTTTATTCAATGCGTCAAAAGGTTGAATGATCCCGATCTCGACGGATGGAATCATGCCGGCTGCGATCACAAGAACATCGATTTTGGAATGTTCAGATTCGATCGCCGTCACAGCGTCATGCGTAATGACTTGGGCTGCTGCAGCTGCGCGCCCTTGCTGGAAACCAGCCTCTTTTCCTTTTTGAAAGCCGTCAATACGTCCTTGTTGATAGCCGTTCAAGGTAATCGGCGGCTGAGTTGCATAACCGGTTTTTATCCTCTGTTTTTTTCTCAGAGCCATCTTATCCTTCTCCTTTATTTAATTGGCTTCTTGATGGCCTGTGTTCATACCCTCCGTATAGCCAACGTTAAAACCTTCATTGTAAGCTTCATCAAACCCCTTGTCATAGGCTTCATTGTATTCAAGCGCTTGTTGCTCAGGCGTGACTGCGCTTACTACCCTTCTCGCTCTGACCCTTCTTCTTCCTATTAATTTTCTGCCTTTAGACACTCTTCTTTTCGGTCCTAATTTCGCATTACGGCTTTTTTTCACTCTTCTCATTAAATTCACCCTCTGCACTTTTAAATGTTCTCTGCCTTAATCACCGGAGGAGGTATAATCGGGGGACCCTCCTCGTAAACCTGCAGCTCGCAAGGATTCATGGACATCGGTTGATAGGAGTCAAGCTGCCAGACTGCTAATGTGAACGGATTGATAAACCGGTGAAGCTTCGCCCCCTTACGCTGATAGACGCTGCCATCCTGCATTCTCACAAGCCTGCCTTCTATAACCCTGTTATCATCGAACGCACGGTATACAGCATTCAAGCGACGGTTTACTTCCTCGACAGAGATAACCTCACCAAGCTGCCAGTTGTAAAGATCAATCCGGGATACCCGAACGGCCTGTTTGCCGCTGGTGCCATCGATCGGATAACGCGTCCCGTTTTCTATCCAATAGGTTTTAGAGCTTGATTCTTGCACAATCACGCATGTTGGGTAGGAATCGATCGTTTTCAGGTTAGGCATTTCCGCGCTGCACTGCCAATCAAGCAGCAGCATACCGTGAGGATCACTCCATTTATTGGAGTAAAAGCTCAAATTGTTGGCATATACTTCATCAAACCTGGAGTTTAATGATTTCATGCTTACACTGCCGTAATGATGAATAAATGTATCTTTGGCTATGATTAGCTGCATTCCCAGAAGCCGTGCCCGCAATCCGTAGTCATCGTCTTCACAGTTCCCGATCTCAAATCCCTCATCGAAATAACCTAATCGAATGAAATCCTCCCGCCGAAACAGCATGCAAAAACCTGTCAACCGTTTGGTTACGAACCATCGCCGCGCATCCGACTGATTATATAATTGGGAAAACCGCTGCATCTCCGCCATATCCGCATAACTGACATCGATCAATTGGTCGCCGCTGATGTAATTCGTGACGGGTCCGACAATTCCAAATTGAGAATTGCTGTGAAGGCAGGCGAGCAGGTTGGAAAGCCAATTGGTCGTAACGACTGCGTCATTGTTCAGGATCAATAATGTTGTTCCCTTTGCCATCAAAAGCCCCTGGTTTACGGCCCCTGCAAACCCCAAGTTTTCCGGATTGATCCGAAACCGGATCCCTTGCGCCGACTTCAGATACTCTGCTGTTCCGTCTGCCGATGCATTGTCGATAATAATCAATTCGTATGGCTCATTTGTGTATCGAACAATACTTTCGACACACTCCTTTAAATAACCAAGCTGGTTATATGTCGGTATAATGATGCTCGTACCTTCAAAGTAAGTTGTGCTGCGAATGGATCCCTCTGTTTTTCCACGGCTGTAACCGTCAGCGTAACCCGCGTCAAATCCTTTCGCGTATCCGTCCTTATACCCCTGATTAGCGTATGCCCCGTTGTTCATAGAACGGATTCTCCTTTAGCTAGTGCATCAGCCAGATGGCCGAAGTCAATGGCAACTTTTCCAAACCCGGAAGCAATGCGCTGAACGATAATTACGGCAGGGATCCCCGCTCCTACGAGTGCGATATCGAATTCGCCGGCATACGATATTTCATCCATGACTCTGGGGATATCCCGCATTCCATCCACAGGGGCAACAACACCTGTTACGCGCACGCCGCTGTCCTTAAGGACCCTGGAAAGTCCGGGGGCAGAGTTTCCCACGACCAGGACACGATAGCCCGCAAAGATTCCCCGCAATAAACCTTCCACATGCAATGCGTAGTTTATGGTTGATAAAGTCAAATCGAGATTTCGGTAATCAATCCCATGGGCCTTCAATACGGAGAACGCCAGAGGTTGAAAGTTCGCAAGACGCAGCTTTGGAATTCCTACGATATCTGCTTTTTTAATCGCCGCAGCCAGCATATCCCGGGCAGCAAGATCAGGCAAATCCACGCCGGAATAACTTAAAAAAAAACCTTCTTTCCTCACCTGTTCCTCACTCATAACAACTTCTTGCGCGAGCGTCAGCAGTTCTCCATCGCCAAGGCGAACAACGGACAAGGCGGAGTTCGTTCTCAGGGCATTTCTGACCCTTGCCGCAACTTCCGAGGTGCTGAGCAGCCTGTAAAAGCGTGAATTCATTTGCTCCAAACCCGCTTCGATAATCTGGCGAACTGAAACTTCCGGGAGAATTTCAAACTCCGGGAGAATGGAATCCACGATCCCTTCCCCTCCCTCATACACTCCTTTCTTGTATTCATCGCCGGAACGTTTCGGTTCAACTTTCTCCGGCACCTGCTGCTGCATCGTCGGCATCGTTTGCATCGCTCTCGACCATGCCTCGTCATACCCGGAATCAAAGCCTTGATTAAAAGAAACGGAAGCTTGCTCCAACAGCTTCCGTTCGCAATCGCAATCAGGCTTGCTGACGGATGTTCTCCGCTGCTTGTAGAATCCTCGCTTAAGAATGCGTTTCCTCGCTCGCTTATGATTTTTTTCCCCCAAGCGCCGCTGTATGGTAATCCCCCCATTCTTACGCTCAATATATTCCTCTTCCATACATTAAGAAACGGGTATACCTATCCATTTTCACGAATCGATCTGAGGGAAAACGATATCTAGCATGGCGGTTAATCTTTTGTGATAGGTATGGTCTCTTCTCGTTCTTATCAAACCGTTAAAGGCCATTTTCTGCCTTTCTTCCTCATGCTGCAAATAGTAATGAATCTTATCTGCCAACTCATCAAGTGAACCGTAGGTTCCAATCTCATTGGCGGAATAAACCTGACCTAAATCCGGACGATGATCCGACAATTGAAGCGTGGCGCAGCGGCTATTTCAAAGGTTCGCGGATTGACGGAAAATGCCGGGGTTTTGCGGCTGTTGGCATTGATCGTATCATCATCAGCCGCACGGTGAAGGTTAATCACTATTTTGGCTCCGTTATAATAACTGGCCGTTTCCTCGGGGGTCATCCAATCGCCGAGTTTGATTTTGCCTGCAAGGAGGGAATAGCTTTGCAGCCGATCCCACCACCAGCCGGAGATGACCACTTTCTTATCCTTTAAGATCGGAGCAAGCCGGTCGATGGCTTCTACCCGATTCCAATATGCCGTTCCGATAAAGCAAATATCGGATCGATAAGAAGTCGGTACGGGTTTGGGATGGAATACTTTGGGGTTAACCGCGAACGGAAGGTGATAGACATGCTGACACCCCAACTTTCGGTAAAAGGGCAGGCAGCTTGATTCAAGCGTAAAAATATATTCATATCTGGGCGCGATCGATATTGTCCAATCCGTATAATACGGGTCGTCGGTAAACCAGACGGCCGTTTTGAATCCGCTTTGCCTCAGCCGCTTGACGGTGTCGGCTTCCAGGACGACTCCATTAAGAACGAGAACCAAGTCAGGCTCCGCATTTTGGGCCGCGGCTGCGACATCTTCCCCGGGATTAACTACCGTCACTCTTTGGACCAAATCCCCTAATGCGTCAATCACCGCCTGATCGAGCGCCGGATACGGAACGCCGATGCCTGCGGTTACATAGAGAATATGGAGATTCCGGGCTGGCGCTTTGTCCTGCGGTATTGTGCTGAGAGCAGCTTCGGAGAATCCGAGCCGGTATCCGGCTCTGCGTCCTTGCTCGAAACCGTCCTCGTATCCTTTTTGTTGTGCGGATTGCTCCATTAACCACGCTCCCTGCTGTAGCAAATTCGCTTCTGTTGTTTGCATGCAGTCAATCCTCCGGATTCATTCTTTAGAGCCTTCCCTTCACTTCAGGAGCCGATCGCTGGCTTGATGCAAGGACTGGAACGTTCCTGCATCCGTCCACCATCCGGCCAATACGTCATAGGCAAGTTGTCCCTCGGAAGCATATACGTTATTTACGTCGGTAATCTCCAGTTCGCCGCGATCGGAAGGTTTAATGGACCGAATCTTATCAAAAACCGCGGTATCATACATATAAATGCCGGTGACGCAATAATCCGATTTGGGTTCTGCCGGCTTTTCTTCAATCTTTATGATTTTGTCTCCTTCCAGAATGGGAACTCCGTATCGCCTCGGGTCATGTACCTGTTTCAATAGCACCCGGGCTCCTTCTGCTTGCTTGCGAAAGAACTGAACATAAGTTGTGAGCGGATCTTCAAACAAATTATCTCCGAGCAGCACAACAAATTTTTCATTCGGCTCCATGAAAGGTTCGGCGAGTGATAATGCTTGGGCAATCCCTCCGGCCTCTTCCTGAACCTTATAGGTAAGATGAACTCCCCACTCCTTTCCGCCGCCCAACAGTTCCGTGTATAAGCCTGCCGATTGCTTGCTGATCACCAGTAAAATGTCTACGATCCCGGCATTCCGCAACTTCTCTATCCCGTGACAAATCATCGGAATTTTCCCGACGGGGAGCAAATGTTTATTTATTATTTTTGTCAGCGGGTATAGTCGGGTGCCTGTACCTCCTGCAAGTATGACGCCCTTCATATAACCCTCCCTCTCTCGCACGGGAATCGACCTATACGTAAATCGTCGGATCGATTCCCCATTTATCGATAAATTTTTGCCGATTCCTCTCGATAAGGTTTTTTATCTCGCTCGTTCCCTGTTTGCCGAAGCTGGCACTCCCGCGATGATAAATGAAGACATCCCCGGCAATCCGGAACGTATACCCCGCATTCCTTGCCCGATGACAGTAATCATCATCTTCAAAATGGCCGGGGGAAAAACGTTCATCCAGGAAACCGATCCGTTCCAGCAACTGCCGTTTAAACAAAAAGCAAAAACCGACAAGGCGATCCACCTGAAGCCATTTCTGCGCATCCGATTCATTCAACTGATGTGCCATGTCGTCCACATTGGTATATGGCATATCGATCTGCTGCTTTCCGCTCGCATAGTTCGTGAGCGGCCCGACGATACCGATTTCAGGACTGCTGTACAGGCAACCCAGCATGTTCGTCAGCCAGTTCCGTGAAACGATAACATCATTATTCAGAAGGAGCAGCGAATCGCCGGTTGCGATTCTCAAGCCTTTATTGCACGCTGCGGGAAAACCGGCATTACCCGCCAGCGAAATGAAAGTGATGCCCTCCTGCCGGCAAACGTCGGCCGTTCCATCGGTCGAACCGTTATCGACAACGATGATTTCATACGGTTTATCCGTATATTTTTTAATAGAATAAATACAATCTTTAAGCAGTTCCCTTCCGTTATATGTCGGGATAATAATGCTCGTTAATCTCATGCCCTCCACCTTCATACCCTGATTATTTGGCGGTGCCTAATCTGATCCGGAAACGATAACCTTGAGCCTTTCGAATCGATTACCGCCTTTAAAGCTTCGATATGGTCTCCGATGATCATGTCGGAAACGACGTTATTAGGACCGACATTCCGGGCTCTAATCCGATTCCTTGTAATGACATCCACGCTGGCGGGCGCGCTTATGGACAGTCCCTTCTCTATGGCAATGACCTGCGCTTTCGGAGGGATCGCGAGGTTACCGTATCCGATCATGCCTGCCGCTTCCTTCCTCATTGCATGCGGAACGGCAGTCAGCGAATTGGCTTCAAGGTCCCCCCTCGACATCGACCGGTTTAAAAATTCTTTGACGGTGGTTACGGCATCCCGGCCGGAGAATAAGCCGATATAAGGAGTAATATTGTTTAATGCAATATCCGTTCCTCTTTCTATCGCATCTATAAAAGGTACGAGTTGTTCCGCCATCACCGGAAAATCGCCGTCCAAAAATAGCAGAATGTCGGAATCGGCCAGCTTCGCCCCTATAGCCCTGCCAACATCGTGACCTAAAGCACGCTGGTAATGAACGATGGTGGCATCCGATTGGTTTCGGATCATTTCAAAGCTCTCATCCGTTGATCCGTTCACCACAAATATCATTTCATGCAACGGCATCCGCTGCAGTTGTTCGATTACTTGAAGAATGGTATCCTTTTCATTCATGACCATAACGATCGCAGCCACCGTTTTATCTGTCGGAAGCAATACGCGATTGCCGAAATACACTTTTGCATGTTTGCAGTATCCTTCCGCAAATTTGGCAGCGGCAGCGAAGTAAAACGGCCATGACCGTTGTTTTACGGAATGATGCCAGCGATTCCAACTCTTGTTTATTTGTTGATAAGGACTCATCTTGTGCGCTTCAGACTCCTTCTCAACCGAATGTGCGCTTTCGGCTGCGATCGCCGCCTGAAAACCGGCTGAATAAGCATTTTCCTTCCACACGCTCGGGATATCTTCTGCATTCAACGGTTTCATTGCGGAAGGTTGGAATCGAAAGTTACGATCATTCCGTTTTTTCCTGTTGATTGATGTTCCGGTTCGTTTGAGTTTTCTTCTCCGGAAATTTGAGTTCCTCTTCCTGATTCGTCTCCGTTTTTTAATCATCATCGGATCACAACACGCTTTCTCTGAAACGTTTAAGATCTGGCCGATTGCCCCGCGCGCCGGCTTTGGAAATAAACCAATCTATAGCCTCCAAATGATCGCCGACGATTAGGACTTCAAGGGGATCGTTTCCTCTGGTTCTCCCTCTTCTGGGGTTGCTGGTTCCAACGTCGATTTCATGAACACCCCGAACTTTCAGCCCATGATATACGGCAACAGCCATCGCCTTCGGAGGAACAGCCAAATTTTCAATGCCGATCAGATCCCTGGCACAGCGGCTCATCGCATGCGGGATCGTCGTTAAGGATGCACCTTTCAGCCCGGGATTGGAGACCAAAATATTTAAGGCATGCTTGGCAAGTACAACGCTGTGAACGTGCATCTTACGGGTCGGTCCCAAATACTTGTTTAAGGCTACATCCACGCCGTCTTCAACCGCTCTTATCAAGGGTATGAAATCCTTGGTTTTAATTACGATATCCGCATCGGTAAACAGCAGGATGTCCCCCTTGGCCTCTTTGGCACCGATGCTTCGGCCTACATCCTGTCCCAGTGAATGGGGAATACGGATGACTTTCGCGCCGACCTTTTGCGCAATCTCGGCCGTGCCGTCCGTGGAACCGTTGGCAACGACGATGATCTCCGTCTCGGGATGCACCTGGTAGGCTTGATGGATTACAGCCGCAATGGTCTTCCTTTCATTCATGGCAGGAATGATGACTGATACCTTGGGGATTTCCGAATTACGGATCATGGACGGATTTTGCCGTCTTGTTAGACGCTTTGAGGGGCTCGCAGGAATTCGTTTCAACATGTTTCTCACCTGCCAAGTTTGTAATAAGAAACGTGTTTTGATTGAAATTCTTATATGATAAGGAACTTCTCCCCTCATATTATGTATGGTTTTTTATCCTGTAACGGCATTCGTACCTTAAGGCGAAAAAAACGAAACTGGTAACTACCCTAGAGACTAACGAACATACCATTCTATTTTTCTTGAATAAAATACAACATGACTTATAAGGAGTGGACAGGAACCCTATTTTTCCTTCCATATATTTCAAAATGTGCTCTTTTTCTCATTCATCTGCCTTGTACAAAACTCTTTCTCCATGCATTAACTGTTACTAGATTAAGAAAATCTTAATCAAATCATTTTAGGAGGTTAATATATGGCCACAATTCATGTCTTTCCTTCGCCAACGGGAACACCGATTGCAAATGCGGTAAATATAGCCGCGCCGGCGACGTTGTATTGGTACACGAGGGAACGTATCCGGAAGCGGCCGTTACGGTATCCGTTGCCAATGTTAAAGTGATAGCCAAGAATGAAGGTGCAGCGATACGTGAAGGAGCCAATGCTGTAGCCAGTGCTTTTATCGTCACAGCTGCTTCGGGTGTTGAAATCAACGGATTCGTCATTCGGAACTATACTGCTGACGGCATTGATGTTACTACCGGCTCGAACCACCGCATTATTGGAAACACCGTCATAAATGCAGGAGGGATTGGAATCGATCTTACTGGCGGTACCGGGCACCTGGCTTGGAGAAATAATGTGCAAAATGCCGGTGGCGCCGCGGGTATTAATGTAGGAAGTGCCAGCAGCTGGATCGCGCAAAATGTAGTCACCGATAATACGGGCCCCGGAATCTTGTTGGCCGGCGCAAACAACGCAGCTGTCGGCAATGTTGCTTCTGAGAATGACAGTTACGGCATATCGAGTACAGCAGCAAACCATTTCATCTATGGAAACACGGTTACGCTTAACGGAACTGGAGGAATTAACGTAACCTCAACCGATGCCGTTCTGCTCCGTAACCAGGTAGAAAAAAATACAGGAAACGGGATCGTCATCGGCGGCACGAACGGAATCTTGGGCGGAAACGATTCGGAGGAGAACACTCAAGCCGGGATATCCGTAACCTCAAACTTTAGCAGCGTTCAATTCAACGAGATGGAGCTCAACCAAAACTTTGGTTTGTCCATTTCCGGTAATGAAAATACCGCATTCGGAAACCAGTTCTCAGGCAACCAGCCTACTCAAATTTCGATTACTGGTGTGGACAACAATTTGTTCTAAAGCAACTCCTTGGCTATAGCCAATCCATCTGCTTGCTCTCTACCTCGTGTAGAGAGCAGGCACTTTTTTTGGGGCAGCGGGCGTTTAACATTCATCAAAGGTTTAGAAAGGATCCACGTTAACCTATTTTTTCTATTAAACGTTTCAAAATATGCATTTTATCTCATCCATCTGCCTGTACATAACTCTTCTACATTGCATTAACTGTTAGTAGATTAAAAGTTTTTATCAATCCGTTTTACAAAGGAGGCAGAAGAAATGGCCACGATTTCAGTCTTTCCTTCACCTACAGGCACACCGATTGCCAATGCGGTAGCTCAAGCCGTTGCCGGCGATATTGTATTGGTGCACAACGGAATCTATACGGAGCCGGCGGTCACGGTATCCGTTTCGAATGTCAAAGTAATCGCTAAAAATGAAGGGGGAGCGATACGCGATGGATCCAATGGGACTGCTGCCGCTTTCATTATTTCCGCTGGCACAGGTGTCGAAATTAACGGATTTTCGATTCAAAATTACACCGCTGCCGTTGCCGGCATTATTGTTGTTGCGGGTTCGAATCACCGCATCGTCGGGAACGCCATCAACAACATAAGCGGTATCGGCATTAACCTTAATGTTGGTACCGGACACGTGGTCTGGAGAAACAAGGTAGAACATGCCGGCGGCCTTGCAGGTATTTTTGTATCAGACTCATATAACTGGATCGCGCAAAATGCAGCCGGCAAAAACACGGGCTCCGGAATAGTGATCGGCGGTTCAGACAATGCGGTTGTCGGAAATACTGTTTCCGATAATGGCATTGTCGGCATATCCGTTAATGGATCGAACAACAATTTCATTTATGGCAATACGGCGACGCTTAATAAATTGGGCGGGATGGGCGTTATCTCGGCAAATGCCGTACTGCTCCGCAATTTGGCAGAAAAAAACATAGGAAACGGGATCATCGTCTCTGGAACAAACGGAATTCTGGGCGGAAACGACTCCGATGAAAACACGCAAGCCGGGATATCCCTAACCTCAAACTTTAGCAGCGTGCAATTCAACGAGATGGAGCTCAACCAAAACTTTGGTTTGTCCATTTCCGGTAATGATAATACCGCATTCGGAAACCGGTTTACGGGCAACCAGCCTACCCAAATTTCCATTACGGGTCTGGACAACAATTTGTTCTAACCCAATTGCCGGCTCTCAACCTTTGTGTTGAGAGCCGATTTTTTTTGCAACAAATGTTTGCCATGCACGATAATCGGTTCGGAACGTCCATCGCAACCTATCCTTCTACTTGTTATTGCAAAATGTGCGTTTCGTCTCATCCATCTGCCTGTACATCATTCTCATCCAATGCATTTACTATTAATAGATTAAAAATAATCCTGCTATACCAGTATGAGGAGGCGGATATAATGGCCACGATTTCAGTTTTTCCTTCACCAACAGGTACCCCGATTGCCAATGCGGTAGCTCAAGCCGTTGCCGGTGATATTGTATTGGTACACAACGGAACGTATCCGGAGCCGGCGGTCACGATATCCGTTTCGAATGTCAAAGTAATCGCTAAAAATGAAGGTGGAGCAGTACGCGATGGATCCAATGGGGCTAATGCCGCTTTCGTTATCACCGCTGACTCGGGTGTCGAAATTAACGGATTTTCGATTCAAAATTACACCGCTCCCTCTTTCGGCATTATTGTTGTTGCGGGTTCGAATCACCGCATCGTCGGGAACGCCATCAACCACACGAATGGTGTCGGCATTGCCCTTAATATTGGTACCGGACACGTGGTCTGGAGAAACAAGGTAGAACATGCCGGCAGCTTTTCAGGTATTTATGTAGCAAGCTCACATAACTGGATCGTGCAAAATGCAGTCGGTAAAAACACAGGCTCCGGAATAACGATCGGCGGTTCAGACAATGCGGTTGTCGGAAATGTTGTTTCCGACAACGGCTTTCTCGGCATATCCATTACTGGATCGAACAACAATTTCATTTATGGCAATACGGCGACGCTTAACAATATGGACGGGATAGGCATTGCCTCGGAAAACCCCGTATTGCTCCGCAACCTGGCAGAAAAAAACATAGGAAACGGGATCATTGTCAGCGTCACCGGAGCGAACGGAATTCTGGGCGGAAACGACTTGGATGAAAACACGCAAGCCGGTATATCCCTAAACTCAAACTTTAGCAGTGTGCAATTCAACGAGATGGAGCTCAACCAAAACTTTGGTCTATCCATTTCAGGCAGTAAAAATACAGCATTCGGGAACCGGTTTACGGGCAACCAGCCTACACAAATATCCATTACAGGCCTGGACAACAATTTGTTCTAACATTTTTTGTCTCCATCCAGTCATCTGCTTGCTCTCTTCTTTTGTGTTGAGAGCAAGCACTTTTTTTGAGGTGATGCGTTTACAATCATCCTCGCATAGGTTCACGTTCCAGGTGTTCATCATCGCGATCGGAGGTCATTTCGGTGGTAAAAATACTCATTATCGGTTCGGAACGATCCACATCGTACCAGATCATTCTGTTTCAACCTCTTCGTTATCTGCAAGAATTGGGGCGCTGCACCTTTGATATCAAATCACATAAACAGGTAACCAGGTCCTCGATGGCCGCCTTCGACATCATCATATTTCTGAGAAGCATCGAACCCGATACGCTCCGGTGCTTGGAGTGGGCACAACGGATGGGGAAGAAGATCATTTACGTCCTCGACGATCACTTCCTTGCGATTCCAGCCACTACCCGCTTAGGCCAGTTATACACCCAACCCTCATATCAAAAGACCTGCATCGCCTTTTTAAAGACAGCGCATGTTGTTAAGGTTGAATCCCCGATCATGCATGAGTTGATCCGACAGCAGTACAACCCCAATGCGATATATTTTCCAGGATGTATTGATTTCTCTTATTTCAAGCCATGGAGCAGAAGAACGAAGCATGACGGGACGCTCGTCATCGGATATGAAGGCGCCAAGAAAGAAAGTTCTTTCCAACCTGTCATAGCCGCCATGAAAAAAATAATGAAAGAATACGGAAACCGCATCCGGTTGGAGTTTTACGGCTATTGTCCCTCGGAGTTGATAGGCTACCCTAATGTAAAACATATAAAACATAACGAGAACTACGGCCGGTTCATGAAAGAATTGTTTCAAGCCAACTGGGATATCGGTTTGGCCCCGATGGAAGACCATTTTTTCTACCATTGCAAGAGCAATGTGAAATTCCGCGATTATGCCGCCTGCCATATTCCGGGTATATACTCCCTATCTCCTGCGTATCGGGATTGCGTTATCCATAAACAAACCGGTTATTTCGTACCCCATTCCAAACAGGGATGGTATCTGGGAATTCAAGAAATGATCAATGACCCGCAACTGCGCAGATCCATTGCCAAAAAAGCTTTAGCCATCGTGAAGAAGCACCATACGCTCAAACACTGTGCCGCTAATTGGAAGAAGCTCCTTTATGACCTTTAAGAACATTTTCGCGAAAAGGGTGATACGATGCGTTTATTGAATCAGGCCTTATCCGTACTGAGCCAACATTATGAGCTTCACCGCCCGAATATCGAATGGATTCAGAACGAACCGGACAAAACAGTATGGAAAGTAATCGACAAGTACGGGACATATATTTTAAAAAGCGATCTCAAAACAAATCCCTCTCTCATTCCTTCCATTTATCTTCAGTACGATCTGTCCCTTCAAGGGTTGAATGTTCCCGAGATTATTTCGACCAACCGGCGGAAATTATGCGTAAAGCTGAATAATCGGGTTTATTTTTTATGCAGGTACATTCATGGCCAAACGGCTACCGTACTCGAACGAACGAAAGCCATTGGGGATTTCCATCAACAGGCCCGTCCGCCCCATTCGTGGCCAGCCTATCGAAAGAACCTGACCAGCCCGGTGGCCCGCGCTAAAGAGTGGGTTGCCGATTACGAAATAAAATTAAACCAATTGAAACAATGGGAACAAGACTACGCTCTGCCGCAGATTCGACCGTGTATACAATTGGCCAAAAAAAGCCTGAAAGTCTCTACAAAAAGAATCGGAGCTCTGGAGGACCATTTCAGAAAGGTGAATGAAAAGAAATGGCTGGTGCATGGCGATTTAACCCATAGGAATGCGATAAATACGAAATCCGGCGATGTATGGCTCATTGATTTGGAACATTCGAAAGTGGATTCTCCCGTGAAGGATATTCGTTCTTTATTGCCCAAAATCTTGTTGTCTTCTATGTACGAAATTTACTTTTCACGATTTTCGGACGGCAGATCTTTTGAGGAACTCTACTACATGGACGCCATGTTCCCGCATGGCCTCCATTCCTACATTGGGGGGGTAATTAGACAGCATAGGCTTCCAATGAAACCCTCATCTATTCAAGAAATTGTATTAGACGAGCTGCATAAAGATGAAATCATTAGCAAATTGTGGAGTGGCCATTGATCGCAAGAACGTGAAACAAAGGTTCCGGACAAATAAATGGGGCAGGTTGTTTTTCAACCGCCCCAATTACATATGCTTATGGTCGTCAGCGCCTTCTTCCAGTCTTCTTTCGGTCCACTGTCGACTTTTGGTGGTGTTTGCTCCATTTAAAAAACTTGTTATCACGGATATTATCATCAATGAGGGTAAATGGAGTCTTGGTTTTCCATGCAATGTAATTAAAACTGATCTGATCCCGCTTGCTGTAACTTATAATTTGCCTCCACCAGGCGGTCATGGTTTGAATCACGCCGGCATCATTGTGGCGCCTGAGAATGACTCCGGATTCAATCAGTCCATTGCCCGGAGGGTATCCCGCCTTCTTATACTTCGAAATCTGTTTTAAAATCACATCTTTCTTATCCTTCTTCAAAGTTATGCACGCCTCGGCTTCTTTATATATACAATTTCGGAGAGAGTGTTTATAGAACGCGGACGGAAATGGAGAACTGTATTTTTCGATAAAAGCATCGATATCTCCGATCACCCTAATGTTTCCGTCTACCCAAACGCTATGTTCATAATCTTGAAAAAATAGATGCGGCATAATTTTCACCCATCGTGCTTGCCTTGCCGGATCGGCAAATATCTTACCCAGAACAATGATTTTCCAGGAGGATGATCTCAACAAAGGATTATCGGTAAAACAATAATAGTCGCAATTTTTGCTCTTGCGTACAGGAGCCTGAAGCCTGTCATAATTTCCGGTTATGGCGGTATAAATTACATTCTTCTTCTGTTTTCCTTTATGAATTTGCTGCTTGCATTCTAACAGCCATTTTATTTTGGCCCTGGTCTCTTTAAGATGCTGATGATCGACCATTTTTTGTATGGATCGCTTTACTTCTTTCATGCCATGTTTTCGAAAAAGGGCAGCTTTACCGCTTCGGGCCAATTGCAACCTTCGTGCCGAGCCGAAACTGGCCGATTTCTGATGGAAAATATAACAATGCGTAGCAATTTTCAATTTAAAGTTGGCGCCTCGGGCGCGAAGACAATAATCATCCTCTTCCCCGTATCCGATAGGAAAATTAGTTTCATCCAGATAGCCGATTCGTTCGATGACTTCTCTCTTAATCATCAGGCAAAAGCCGTTTAAAAACATCGCTCTGGGAAATATCTTCTCCGAAGCCTGGTACACAAGCTCAGCCATCTGATCCAACGTCATATTGGGCCCCAATCCATTTTTGCTGCTGTCCATGCTCGGTACGGACTGCCAGCTGGCGGCATTGGACAGCGGTCCGACGATTCCGATTCTTTGATCCGACTCCATCGTTTCCGTTAATCTGTCCAGCCAATGGGGGGGAACGATCGTATCGCTATTTAAGAGTATGCAGTAACGGGAAGTTGACTGCTTTAACCCCTGGTTAGCAGAGGCGGTATATCCCCGCGCTTTCTCGTTTCTTATAATCGTGCAAGGATAACGCTTGGAGAACTCCCCTAAATATTGTCTCGTCGTCTGGTCACTGCCGTCGTCGATCACAATCAAGTTGAAATCTTGAGTCGTTTTAGTACGCCGGACAGAGTCAAGGCATTTCTTTACTGCATCCAGCTGGTTATGCACGCATATGACAACATCAATCAATGCCGCTCCTCCCTCCATGCCCGTCTGAACCATTTCCTGCCGGAGAGGTGTGCTTCTCATATCTCCTGTGACCGCCAAGCAACACAATATTTCCCTCTAAGGCCTTGGTCACGTTTCTGGTGTCATAGAGTAAAGCAGCGTTATCCGTTATAAAAGGATAATCGATCGAGCTGTGATCGGTTATGATGACAACGAGATCAGCCTCTGCGATTGCTTTCGATGTCAGCTCAACAGAATATATCGTTTGGTCATCGTTTTTAAAAAAAGGAATGTGGGGGTCATGATAGGTTACTTTCGCCTCTTTTTGCTGGAGAAGCTTGAACACTTCGAAGGCAGGAGATTCGCGAAGATCGTTAATATCTTTTTTATAGGCCATGCCGATGCATAAAATATTGGAGTTTTTAAGAGGTTTTCCTTCGCGATTGAGTATATCTGCCATTTGGGCCACCACATATCTGGGCATGCTGCTATTGATGTCATCGGCTAATTCAATGAACTTGTTATGGAATCCGAACATTTTGGCTCTCCATGACAAATAGATAGGATCAATCGGTATGCAATGCCCTCCTATGCCCGGCCCCGGAAAAAAGGAATATACCCAAAAGGCTTGCTCGAGGCTGCATCGATTACCTCCCATATGTTAATCCCCATACGATCGCACATCAACGTCAGTTCATTGACGAGCGCAATGTTGACGCTGCGAAACGTATTTTCCAATAATTTGACCATTTCAGCAGCAGCCGTTGAGCTTACGGGGATCACGTTTTGCAGGAAGGAGCCGTAAAACCGAGCCCCAAGCTCCACGCATGCAGACGAGATTCCTCCAATAATTTTGGGAGTGTTTTTAACATTGAATGTACGGTTTCCGGGATCGATTCTCTCAGGGGAATAACATACGAAAAAATCTTCCCCCGCCTTCCATCCTTTCTGATCCTCGATAACCTTCTGGATTAATTCTTCGGTCGTTCCCGGATAGGTTGTACTTTCTAAAATGATAAGCGTATCTTTCGTCAAATACCGGAGGATCGAATCAACGGCGGATGAAATCATGGACACATCCGGTTCCCTGGTTTTATTCAGCGGCGTCGGCAAGCAGATGATCACAATATTGGCTTCCGCGATCAGAGAGAACTCATCCGTAACAAGCAGACGTTGATGAATCAACGTTTGAATGTCTTCATCTTTAATGTCCGTTACATACGATTTCCCGCTTTGCAGTTGACTCACCTTATCCTGATCTATATCGATACCGTGCACCAAATAACCGGCTCGCGCAGCTTCAACGGCCACGGAAAGTCCGACGTAACCGAGACCGATTACGGCTGCTGTCGCTGTCCGATTCCTTATTTTTTGCATGATTTCATCCATCTTCTTAACCGTCCTTTCTTAAGGAAACAATTTCATGTGAATTAATGGACATCAACACTTTGGGTTATAAGAGGGTCATGGTTATCGGTGTACGATACTAGTATCCATGATTCGGACGCATCCATAGCCAATCCACTTTACTTATTAGAATATGAAGTTGTTTCGGAAGAGAAACGGCGGTTTCATCAGTCATATTACCCATGTCAAACATCATTTTTTTATAAGGTTGATCGCCCTGGAATTCGGATGCTGCATGGATGGCTGTCCCGGCTCTGCGACAAAAAAGACAGCGAAAGTTCGCTGCCCTCGAATTTGCAAGAAAATGGACCGTGCCAATCCTTCCCCCGGATCAATCATCGTCGGCCTCTTCCATAAGCAAACGCTCTGCCATGATAGCCGGTTTCTTCAATCGTTCCTGAATGATAGGCCAGTTTTCCTTGGTTGCCGTATGGATGACCATATCATAAGAAACGCCTCTAATGGTTAAACCGCCGCGTTCAATCCCTGTACGTGGCAGACCACAATGGTCATGAAAAGACACGACGCTTGCATTGTCAATCACCGTATTCGAATAAACGCCGGACAAGCCTAAAATATCAAATGCAACATGAAAAATAAGCCACACGCTGGCTGGCGCGGCCGGAATGAAAGGGGAAATAATCCACCTGCCCCAGTTACCGGTTTGATCGGCAATGTTATAGATCGCAATGGTGCCGACCGCCTTACCTGATAACAGCTCGATGCAGAAGTAATAATCGCCCTCACGCTGAAAGTACTCCTCCAGCCACGATTCATGGACGGAGAATCGGGAGTCGACCTCCCCGATATATTTGGACAATTCAGGGGTTCTCCTCAGCTTGAATATAAACTCGGCATCGTCCATCGTAATCGGCCTTAATCGAATCCCGAAGCGCTCTACCATGATGTTATGTTTCACGATTTCACCTCTATAATCTCAACTAAATCATGCAGACTCTTTATTCCGGCTACCTCTCTGATCGAGAAACGGACATTAAATTGCTCTTCAAGACGAAGAATGAGCTCCATGTGCTTCAATGAATCCCAGCTCGGCATTTCCTCACGTTTCGGATTATCACCCGGCGGCAGTGCCGTGTTCAGCACCTCGGACAGAATGTTTCCGATTTGCTTGCGCAACTCATTATTCATGCTTTCACCTCCACCTTGGCCGGATGGTCACGGCATGCTGCTTTGACGCGTTTCAACAGTTCATGAAGGGATTGCGGTTTTGAAGGGTCATCGACAAAGCGCTTCAACCAGTCCAGAGCGGGAGCGTTTCGCGGTCCCTGGATGGTGTCGATTTGCAAATGCTGAACACCGCGCGCCGCTAATTTCTCCAATACCCAAGCGAATGCTACCGTTTCAATCTCCCGGCCGAGCGCTCTGCAGCTAAAAAGCGTTTCAATCAATTGCGCTTGCTCTCCTTCGATCCGGCATATAAAGGCACCGATCACCCCACTGTCGGACAAAACATCCGAGAGAGAAACGGCAGCACTTAGAAAATGGTTGATATCCATCGCTTCGTTTACTTCGCGTTCGGTCATACGCCTTAAAGCGAGGTTGAACTGATTCGTTTTACGGCTTAATTCGTACAGCCGCTTGGCATGGGAAGAATCATTCTCATAAACCGTTATCCGCATCTTCAGACTGGCTAAATAGGCGTTATAATCAGACGCTTCATGCCGGATTCTCTCCCGCTGTTGATTGGCTTGAATATCCGCTGTTCTTGATAAAGCCGCATCGTCCGGATGAAGTTGATAGAGCCCCGGATAATGACATAACCCCTTCATTGTTTCTATGCCGTTTCGCTTGGCCCGAAGAAGATGAACTTCAGGCCGAGCGGCCGCCATCTTCAATAATTCAGCCGGATTATCATCCACAAACAAAAAAGCGGAAGGATCAATATTCAATATCTGCGCCAATCGATCGAGATTTTCCGCTTTCGTCCGCCAGTTGGCACAAACCGCCGCAAAGTCATCCCACTTTAACGGAAAATCATCCCGCTTCTCAAACAAGGCTTTTACATCTTGTTCCTCATTACGGCTGCATAACGTTAGCAGCATCCCGGATTGCTTAAGCCGGAGCAACAGTCTCTGCAAAAGATGATGGCCTTCCGTCAGCAATACCGCTTCCGGCCCCTCTTCTCCCAAAACCCCGTTGTATAGGGTGTCGTCAAGGTCCAGAGCAATTGCTTTAAGCCGTGGTGCAAATGCAGCCGGAAGGAGATGTACGCTCAAGTGGCGGGAAACCATAATCGTTGCCTCGTTTGAAAACGGATAATTGCTTATTTCTTCATTTCGGTAATCGTGGAAAGGTTCCGGGCAGCCTTGGGCCAGCGCAGCCAAATCAATCAGCATACAGTCCGTATTCCGTTCAATCCATTCCGATATGTGCATGTTTAGCTTGCGGAACCATCCCCGATCGCTCGCAGAAAAACTGAACAGGATATCGGTTTCTACGAGGGATTCCGGCCAGTTATTTACCCATATCGGTTTATTCGTTGCAGCGCGTAATTTTTGAATTCTCTCATGCAGCCAATGGACGGCTTCCTGTGCAGTCATGGATTGTGAATAGATTCGCCAATCTATCCAAATGATGAAAACATCAGCCTGCATATCTCCGCCAAGTCCCGTCAAAGCCGCATCGTATTCAGAATAAACAAAGCGAACGTCAGCTTCCCATAACCTGCAAAAAGGAGGCATTAAATTGGCAATAAATTCAAAGGGCATCGTTCTGTCCACTCTGATCTGATAGGTTTGACGGAAGGCAAGCTTAGGGCTTCCGGCAATTTGGGCTCGAGTGGGAGTGGAACACAACAAAGAATCTGCCAAATCAAGATAGGTTAATACA
Source organism: Paenibacillus sp. DMB20 (assembly GCF_000987955.1). GTDB lineage: Bacteria > Bacillota > Bacilli > Paenibacillales > Paenibacillaceae > Paenibacillus_AQ. The sequence goes on along the minus strand of NZ_LAZU01000021.1, from coordinate 499,485 downwards.
TGATTCATGCACATCCCTCCTTCTTGAGTTATGAAGCAACTTCAATACAATCCCAATTCCTTACCCCAAACTTTGATTTTCTCCGCATATACATCCAGCAGATGGGCAGGCTTGGCACCATCAACTCCCCAGAGAAGCTGATGATACAAGCCTCGTTCCAGCACGCGTTGCAGATAAGCCATTTTATACAATTGGATCGGGCTTCTGTCGAAGGAGATCCCGTACTTGAGCATCTCGGCGGCATAAAGGTTCGAGCATCGTTCGATCACCAAATCTTCGTCGGCTCTCCAGTCCTTGCGGTAAGCAAAAAACACGCCTACCAAATTGAACATGTCGAACCAGCAAGGTGAGAAACGCGCGCCTTCCCAATCCAAAAATTTAATGCTCCAGTTTGGTTCAGCTACATTGTGACATCCCATGTTAGGGGTCTGCAGATCATTGTGGATAATGCTTTTGCCCGCCTGAATCAGCTCAGGGAAATAAATCGGCCCTTTTTTCAAAATGCCCTTCAAATCATTATAAAAAGAACCCAGTCTCTGCTTTAACTCCGGATGATCCTTTGCTTTTTCCAAATACTCCAAGGTTTTCTCATGATGCTTCACACGTTCGGATGACAACGGTTCCCCTTCATATCGAGGAAGCCACTCCTCAAAAACTTCCCATTTGCTGTAAAAGTTATTATTATAGGTTAAAGCATGAAGCTTGGCTAAGGAAGGAATAATCCGGTCAAAATAATCCGGCGTAAAAATGACTTGGCCTTTCAGTTGGGGAACATACTCCATAAACACCCATACGTCATCACCGTTTATTCCCTCGACCGTAAAATAGATTGCCGGCATCAAATCGGGTATCACCGAAACGGCCTTACGATACATGTTCAATTCAATCAGCTTCTGATCAATGATTGGCGCTTTAAAAATTTTTAAAATCATGGGGTGCGTTCGTCCGTTCGCCGTTACCTCCAACTTCCAAATCACGCTTTTAAATGTTTCTTTCAAACACTCCATCTTCCTGTCGTTTAACACAACAGATGAGCCAAAATGGGGAGCAATTTGCTCTGCGCAATGGAGTTCTCTCCATTTCAGGCTTATTTCATTAAGCGGCGGGTTATCCAGCAATGTTTTGGCATCCTCAAGCCCTTTTGCATACCCGTCTTCTTTACCCTTGTTAAATCCATCGTTTCTGCCCTGCTCGTAACCACCAGCATGCAAGTTCGCCATATTCATAGTCCTCCACTCCATAATCCTTTTATATCCTATGTTGAGAAGGGTCAGCGTGACACCTCGGAAAAACGGAGTAACGACGCACATCAAAAATGGCAAAAAAAACGAGCACCGGGCTCATCCAAGCTTACTTTAGCTATAAGATTCGCTTACGAGCAGGCCAACCTTATATTGTTCTCTTCTTACCTCCTCTTTCTATCAACAAGCTTGGTCTATACTATGCCAGTCTTCTACAGATTGAAGGGTATATTTGAACTATTGATTCGCAAATAGGTCATGTTAAACGAGCATGGCATCAACGCCTATGAATACAAGTCTAGTTTTTTCCCCAGCACTCTTATTTTCTCCAGATATCCGGTCAGCAGTTTCGCCTCCTTTTTGCCGGTTACTGCCCAATTCAACTGAAGGTACAAGCTTTTCTCAAGTACTTTTTTCAAATAGGCCATTTCGTATAATTTCACGGGATCCAAATGAAAAACAACCCCGTTCTTTCTCATCTCATCCGCATACAAATGCACGCAGCGATGAGTGATCTCCTCTTCTTGATCTTTCCACTCTTTGCGATACGCCAAAAAAACGCCTATCAAATTGACAAGATCATACCAGCAAGGAGCATATTTCGCGCCTTCCCAATCGATAAATTTAATGTCCCATTCGTTCTGATGCACATTGCGGCAGACGATATTGGCCGTGTGCAAATCACCATGGATAATGGAGCAACCTGCTTTTCTCACCTCGGGAAAATATCCGGGCCCTTTCTTCAGTACAGCCTGCAATAAGGAGTAATATGGCTTGATTACCGTATGAAGATTTTTCTTCTTCATTGCCTCATCGAGATAGTAGCGGGTTAATTCATTAAGACGCATTCTTTCCTTGCGTGCTTCCTTGGAATCATATCGGGGCAGCCAATCCGCGAATATGTGTTCCTGCTCTAAAAATCGTTTATCTATCGTAATCGCATGGAGTTTTGCCAATGTGGGAATGATCTTGTCAAAATGATCAGGATTATACTGTACCCTCCCTTCAAGAGGTTCGATATATTCCATGAACACCCATAATCCGCGGCCGCTTACGTTTTTTTTGGTCAAATACACTTTGGGCATGAACGGTTGCAGGACTTGGGTCGCTTTACGATATATTTTTTTTTCAACGATGCTTTCCGGCCGTTCTTTTTTCAGTTCTTTAGAAATTTTAAGTATGACGGGAAGGCTATTGTTGTCGGCATGAATGACCAGCTTCCAGATACTGCTTTTATATGAGTCTTTTAAGCACTCCATTTTCCGATGGTTAAGCGTTGCCTTCTTTGCCGAAAGAAACTGGAATGATTCATATAATTTTCGTTTGCTCCATGTTTTTCGAATCAATCGCTTGTCTATTGAGCTGGTCCGATTCACTAGCCCTCACTCCATTTTTTTGCTTTTCCTTATTTTATGTCGAGCGGAGCGATGTGCATCATTTAATTGCCTACAAAAAAGAAAAACGGTCAACTATGGAAAAACAACTATTCCACATTTGACCGTCTGTATGGGATTGATGAAGTAGCTGCTGCAAAAGCCCCATCTTCGTAGCCTTGGGCAAAACCAGCTTTAAAATCTTCGATGTATGCTTGATCATATCCTTGACAAAAAACCTTGGGACTTTCCGGAGACGCAAACTGTCTTCGCCGGGTTTCCCGCCTCATTCCGTAACGCCCTTGGGCACCGCGACGTTTGCGCTGCCTGAATTTCATGCCGTAACGTCGTTTAGTTCCCGCGATCGCATTGCTGCGCCGGACCCTTGACGACGATTTTCCGCTGCCGGAATGAAGCGTCAACCTGCTGTCTTTGTATGGCTCCTTTAATGCCTTCATACCGAATCCTCCCGCAGTCCCGGATTCCTCTCCTCCAACCTATCGTCGTTTCGGTTTGCCGTACACCCAGGCTTTAACCAGGGTAATGACGGCTTGCCAAATTTCGTGCGATTCAGACGAATGCCTGTCAGCATTTCGGCCATCACAGATTGATAGGCGCTAAGCAACCGGATATTCTCGGCGAGTTTGCGTGCAGTAACATCGGAGTGCGCTGATATTTCCGCGATATTAGCCAAAATGCCAGCCAATGCATCCTGACTTCTTGCAATAGATGAGATAACAGCGACTTTAGCCTCATACTCCCGGTGTATTCGTGCTTTCATCCATCCATATCTCCGAAATTAAGCGCATCAAACCCTAAACTGTCGGCATTTTGATCATCAGAAGTTCCCATGGCAATACGCAGATTGCGGCACAAGCCGTTTCCGATTCGTGTCAATCCCTCGATTTGCTCTACAATCTGCTCATGAATAGATAACGATTCCTTCAATTCGCCATCCGCCTCCGAATACTGCTTCAAAACCCATTGGCGAACTTTATCCGCTTCCATGGCCTTGCCCCGCAAAATAAGATAGGTGTTTCGCTGAATCACAACCGATGCATCCAAAATGCGCATGAAAGACTCTTCTTTACTCATATGCGTCCCCCCTATGCCAACCGACGTGGTTTCATCTATTCTTCAGCCTGCTCATTTGCTCTAAGCTCTTTCATGGCGACCTCGAAAATATCAGCTACCATCTGCTGCATGTCGGCCATCGCGTTCAAGTAAGCTGCAATGCTTTCATTTACTTGCTCCACCTGTCCTCCTTGCGATTTCGGTTCATCAGGGAATTGAAGTTTGGGATTGGGCAACGAACTTATAGTAGGGGGTTCAGGTTGGTGATCCGGTAACGAATGTATGATCTCGGACATGCGAACCGCTGCATGCCGCTGAGCTTCAAAGATTCGCGCCATCTGCTGCTGGGAATGCGATAGATGCTCCACCATATCATTAATTTTATTTTCCAATTTGGAACCCTCCTTCAATTACTTGCTATACAGCATATGCGTGAACAAGCTTCCCGGTGCAAACACCTATGCACGATCCGATCAATGCTTCGGTCGGATGAATCTATCGCTAGCCTCTACCATCGACTTGTTTTGTTTGGGAATTCGACTTAACCATTCACTGACGCTTTCCCCCAAGGTTCCAAGATTTTCATCCCACAAGCCAATATCGGATATCAGCCCCTTCCGAAACAGAAGGCAGCAAACATTCAATTGAAAACGGACATCCTCATCCCCGGATAATGAAGTTAAGTGCGCGCCCGCATTATGAATGCAGGGAGCAGAACGAACATAAATTGTTCGCATCGATGAATCTCTCTCGAGTTCCGCTATCAGATCAGCCAACCATTGATCGATGTTAGGAGAGACGCCTATCAAAACCGCCAATGTCTGACCATGTGCAGCGAAAACCGCCTTGTTAAGGACACCGACAATATTTTCGCCGTTTCCGGCCGCAATATGTCTAACGGCTCCGACTCGCTTCCGCAAGTATTGCATGGTAACCTCTGAAGATCCGGCGTTTGCAACAATCAATTCATACGGGTGCGGAGTTAAGGCCTCTATTTTTCGTATGGTTGTTATTGCATTTTCATCAGGCAGGCAGGTCGGCAGAATGATACTAGTCCCGTTAAACGGATGAAAACCGCGTTTTTTTCCAATCTCATATCCTAAGTCATAACCAGCCTGAAACCCGGTTTTAAACATCTGCTATGCCTCCATTTCAGAAAAAGCAATGAAAAGCCTGCCCAAAATCTATTCTTATTGTATGCCCCCGCTCCCGCTCTGTAACGGCATCTGTACGGTCTGTTCGCAATATCAGTCTATGTATGGAGTTCCATTGAACAGGACTAGCGTATCCTATTCCGAAATAGACTGTACCCGCCACATTTATATATTTTGCATCAACCGGCTCCATCGTTCTGCCGTATGGTCCCACCTGAAACGCTGACGTACCGATTCGCGTCCTGCCATTCCGACTTGCATCCGAAGGGACTCATCCTCCAGCAAATCGTTTATACGTTCAGTTAAACCGGCCGTAAAATCTTCCAACGGGATCAAAAAACCGTTCACTCCATTTTTCACGATTTCCGGAATACCTCCGGAACTTGCTGCAATGACGGGCACTCCCGCTGCCATTGCTTCCACATTTACCAATCCAAAAGCTTCTCTGGACGAAGAAGGAACGACTACAATGTCAGCAAGTGCATACCAATCGGCAATTGCGGGATAAGGTACAAAGGGAAGGAACGTGATCCAAGACTGATAGGATATGGCTGCATTTTTCAATTCACGGACGTAAGATGTTTCACGATCCGATCCATAAGAGGCACTGCCGATGATCAGCAATAGTACCTCAGGGTGTTTATAAATTATCTTGGGAAGAGCCTCAATCAGATGATGAACTCCCTTGTCTGGGATCAGACGGCCGGCAAACAGCACAATACGCCGCCCGCTCCATCCATAATGGGTTATCCTGGCCTCTTTGAGAGCTGCCGCCAGCGGGCTGAAGGGAGGCGTGAAATGCTCAATGTTTACGCCGAGATGATTAATCGTTATTTTATGTCCTATCCCTGGATGACGCGAAACAATATACTCTAACAGAAAGCGGCTGTTTACTATGATTCCATCCATCAAGCTTGCAATTTTGCCAAAGCGTTGTTCGCTTATATGCGGAGGACGAATAAACGTATTCGAATGCAAATTAAGCATAACCTTAACACCCGGAAGATGTTTTTTGAGCCGAAGTGCAAGAATTGGGCGGTTGTGCACTTCCACGACATTCGGCCTCCACTGGTAAAGTCTCCGTAGTAAAGATGGATAGTATAAAGATCCAAACGGCAATCGATAGCACGGCACCCCGTTAATGGTTCCTTTGGACGGGAGTCCTTTTCCCGCAACGCCATATATCCGAACCTCTATCATATCCCGAACCAAGGGCATCGTCTGTTCGACAACCCGTTCAACAGAGCTGCTTCTTCCCGATGGAATAACAAAAGACCCCGGTGTCACTACAGCAACCTTGGGCAAACTCATAGCTCCACATCCTTCTCACATCGTTCATTAGCCTGTACTGGAAGATGTCTGTTGGTGATGTATATTGAAGACAGATTAGTCATTCGCTCTCGGCACCCGTCCAAACCGGACAGTTCTCCTTCGCATAAGCTGTGATATACGTTAAGGACTCACGACCCGTTCGAGAAGGAGGACGTCCATGCAGCTGGAATATGTGGGAATCCTGTTTAACGACAGCACGCACCGCGGCATTCCCAGCGGTAAGACCGGAACGGAATCGGTTCTAAATTATGAAGGAGCCGCCAATTCATTCGGACTGGTCCCTTGTTATTTCCGCTTGCAGGACATCTCGCTGGAAGCCGGGACGGCTGTCGCGTACATCCGAAATTCTACCGGCTATATAAAGGCGACGGTGCCTATTCCGAGAGCCATCCATAATCGGGCCTTCTATCGCGACAGGGGTTCCCTGGAAAAGATACAACAGCTTATATCCCGGGGGATATTTATCTACAATGCACAAACCCGCTATGGAAAAGATACGGTTCATCATATGCTGCAGGAGGACCCGTTGATCCGCCCTGCACTTCCGGACACCGTCCGTGCCGATCCGGTTTCGATCCGTTCCATGATACAACGTCATGGCGACCTCGTCCTAAAGCCCTGCCGAGGCAGCGTCGGCCTCGGCATTATGCGGCTTTGCCGGGGAGAATTTCATGATTATTTTACGTTTTCCCGTTCTTCTCCTTCCGCCAGAGGCTGGAGAACGGTGCGCCTGCCCAAAGACAAATTGCCATTGCTTCTCCGAGCCAGAATCCGCAGGGTTCCCTTTCTCGCCCAGCAGCGGATACCGCTGGCCCAATACAGAGGAAGGCCGTATGATGTCCGGATTACCGTCCAAAGAGGACTCCGCGGGGAGTGGGAAGTTACGGGGATGTTCGCAAAAACATCGCCGCCGCGAACCTTTGTTTCGAATATCGCGCAGGGAGGTTCTGCATATCCGGCCCACGACATTTTCCGCGACTCGATTCCCGGCATTTCGCCCGATCAGATGATCGAGCGAACCGCGGAATTTACGATAAGAACGGCCCAATCCCTTTCTCGTCATATGCCGTTTGCCGCAGACTTTGGCATTGATGCGGGGATTACGGGGGATGGCCGGCTATTCTTTATTGAATGCAACGGCCGCGACCAACGTTACGGCTTTCGGGAAGCGGGCTTGGAGGACGTTTGGAAAGAAACATACCGAAAACCGATGGCATTTGCCCGCTATTTGATTGAAACCGGAAGCTGGCCGTTATAAATACGGATGCATTTTCAACAACCCAAAAGAACGGTTCGGACAGAACCGTTCTTTTGGGTTGTTATATGCTGCGTTCGGGACATTCTTCCCGCTCTCCGTTTTGAAACTCCGCCTTTTCGGCATTTTGCTTGTAGACGGCGGCAAGCACCTTCTCATAGGCCCCCTCGAAACTGTCCGGCAGCATGGGTTTGATTTCGTCAAGCAAAGGCAACAGCTTATACAGCGCTTGAACCTCATCCTCCGTTAAACCGAACGGATACATCGCGAAATGGCCGATAAACGAATACCCGCGTCCGCGTCCCTGATGGGTGATCGGAATATGCATCGCGCTCAGCGCGTCCATATCTCGGTAAATGGTTCTCTCGCTGGTTCCGCACCGCTCGGCAAGCTCTCTGGCTAAAATGCCGGGTCTTGCCTGAACGAGGATAATAATTTTCATCAGTCGGATCAGTCGGTCAGTCATATGCATTCTCCCTATCCATCTAGTAAATTAGACTTATAAAAAAGACTTAATAATAGTACATTCGACCCTTTTTCTCATATCCCTTCTTTTCCGACTGCTTTCACATAACTACCACGACTTACTTTTTCCTTCTATTTTATAAGCCTAAAGTCCTTTTTTTGAACATCGATTTGCATGAACCTTCAAACTGCGGCAACTGAGGCATAGGTATCCATAAACCTGCTTCCCAGCCCGTACAGCAATTCCGCTTCTTTTAAATAGTCGCCGTCATTCAATCGCGCAGCGTACAGGAGCATTTCGTCCGCTCTCCTGCGGATAATTTCCTCTCCGCGCTCATAACAGCCCCTTTCAAAAGCCCTTAGAGCGTTTTCAAGAACTGCCGGATTTTGCAGCAGTTTCAAGTATTTCTCCACACGCTTATCCATCATTTTATTCAGAACCGCCGTATGATTGCTAAACTGAAGAGACTGCGTAATAGAAGAAACAACAACCTGTTCTTCCCTCTCGTCCTCATATGTCCATAGAGCAGTAACTACCGGATAAACTCCTGACGGCCGAGCCGTTAGTTCAAATCCGAGAACAATCTGTTTTTCCATTCCCTGCCAAAGGGAACCCAGTATGAACGTGAAACTTCTGTCATTTAACATCTCGGCCTTACATCCATATACTTTAGCAAGCCGGACGCCCGCTCCAAGCTGAAGGTGCAGCTGAATCCGCCCTGCGACAGGCCTGAAACCCAAGTTGTCGTTTCTCGGTTGTCCCGGCATTCCTCGCCATTCCACCAGCAAATAGACCTGATTGGTCCCGCTTGCGGCTACATGGTTTCTGCTCCACGTAAAATCCGTATACAAGCCCGACTGCAACACACCCACCTCTTTCCTGTTCTTCTATTAATGTACCAATTCGGAAGGACAGCTTTCTGTCACGGAACATATGTTCGAACGCCCGTTTTCGACAAAAATCCCCCGATTCCTTAGAAGAGCTCGGTAATAGCGCAAAAAAGGGGCCTCCCAAAACCCCCTTGGTTGTTGAAAGACGCTGCTTCGTGCATAGCCCACCTAAAAAACGACAAAAAGAAATCGCTCTTTGATAAAATGGAAGTGTCAGGCAACCATCTTAAAGAAGCGATCATCTCGTTCGTGTCATCCATACCGCTGTAGATAGACAAATGAAGAGCAACCGGAACTCCCGGCGATTCCTGCTCCAGGCCTTATCCAAAGTGAGCCTGGAGCCCCTAGTGGCCTTCCTTTCTCCATAATCTGCTTAAGTAGGCACAAATGAGTCAAAAAGGTCAAGGGTTGGAGCAAGTTTAGCTCCAGTCCTTGACCTTTTTGCTTGAACAAAGAAAAGGGAACGGTCTCACAGAAGAAAAAAATCTACTTCTGGGACAGCCCCTTCATCTTTCCAGTTATTGCAAAGCTGGGTTAGCTGATAGCCGTTTCGCCCGACGCGTTTTGGCCGGGATATGAGTCGGCCGCTCGCTTCACCGGTGCATAGGTAACTTTATCAATCAGAAGCCCGCTGCCGACAGGCTTTCCGTTTACCGTGATCATAATTTTTTTTACATTGTTCTCTTTCGTCATATTCATTCTCCTTTTATGTTCCATACGTTTATTTTAATGGTGGGGGAGTGTTCGTCCGTTATGCGGTCCCGCCTCATTCGCAGCGCTTCCTGACTTCCATTACCCCTCAAAGCCGCAAGTTAAACCCCCTCATCCTTGTTTCTTCCTTCATCCTATGAAACGGGTATATGATATTATGGAAACATGTCAGGGCATGGTCCGTATATATGTTCAACAGACCTAAGCAAAGGCGGTGATCCCGGTGGACAAGCCCCGACCCTATAAAGCATATGTGATCCTCCCGCTGCTCGTGGCGGCCGGTATCCTCCTTCCTGTAGGTGAAGGCACCACACAGGCAGGTTATTTCAATGATATCTACAATAATTTCCAGCAGTTCTCCGAACTGCCGGACGAGATCAACGAGTTAAAGGACAGCTATCGGCGGGCGCTTCAAGACCTCGACCGGGCCCGGATCGATACGGAAGTATACCGGCAGCAAAATGCCGATCTTGCCGAACAGAATCGGCAGCTCACGGAAATGGTCAGCCAGTTGCAGGAGGCCGAGGCTGCCCGTAAACGCAATGCCGAACGGTTAAAAACCGTAGGCATTACGGCGGCAGCGCTTCTAGCCGGTTACTTCATCCTGACCCGGGCGCTCCGTTTCGGCATGCGGCGGAGCAACCGTCGGTTTTAGCGGCGGCACATCGTTCGTAAAAGGGGGAATCCGAATTGATCATCCGCATGGAAGAAACCGCTGCCGCCGGCGCTGGCCAGGCTGTCACCTTCTCCCTGCAAGAGGGCGATCTCGTCCATGTTCTGCACCCGGACCAAATCGTCGCCTATAGAGGGCCATCCCAAGGCCGCAGTGACCGGCTGATGAACGTAAAAGGAATGTACCGCAAGAAAAAGCTGATCCGGGCCGACGTCAGCGGGCCGAGCCAGTTCACGGCCGCGTTGCCAAGCGGTTACAGCATGCGGGAAATTCCCATTGGGAACAACGAGGACTTGTTGTATGATTTTCGCCATGTCTTCTTTTACACCCGGGGCGTCAGCATGCAGACCCGGATCCTGAAAATCAAAAACATGCTGGTTACCCGCGACGCGGTTAAAATGAAATTCAGCGGCAGGGGAAGCATCGGCATCCTGACGCAAGGCCCCGTCTGTGAGGCAAAGCTTCACCCGACCGAGCCTCTTTACATTAATGCCGGCAGCATTATCGCATACCCCGAGAACGCCAAGCTGGACCTGACGGTATACGGCAATCATCTGGCCAGCCAGCATATGGATTACCACTGGAAGCTGACGGGCGAGGGCTATGTCCTGTTTCAGGCAGGCAGACAAAATCAGCGGCTGGAGCGGGATATGAATGACGATGGCATCATCAAACGCTTTCTAAGGGAAGTAATCCCGTTCGGCGGAGTATTTATCAAATGAAGCGTCCGTGTTATAATTAACGGCATATGGTTACAACCGCAGTTGTTAACCGTCACGACAATAGAAGACAATCCATGCGTTTTACGCATGGGAGAGGTTCGCGAACTCCCTCTATAAAAAACTACACCGTCTTATTCATATGCAGTACCGCCGATCCTTCCAGAAAGGAAGATGGCGCTTCTGCGATAAATATAAGGCTTGTTTTTTTACGGACTCAGTTCAAGAACTTCTCTTTCTTCTTCGGGCCGGCACGGCGCCGCCTGCAATTTTGCGAAGAATGAGGGGTTTTTTTATGCTTAAAAACGAAAAAGCGGTCGTCGTGTTCAGCGGCGGCCAGGACAGCACCACCTGCCTGTTCTGGGCCAAGGAACAATTCGGCGAGGTGGAAACCGTCACTTTCGATTACGGCCAGCGCCATAAGCTTGAAATCGAATGTGCAGCCGAAATCGCCCGCGAGCAGGGCGTTAAACAAACGGTGCTGGATATGAGCCTGCTGAACCAGCTGGCACCCAATGCGCTCACCCGCAGCGACATCGAAATCGAGGAAGGGGAAAACGGCATTCCGACAACCTTCGTCGATGGCCGCAATCTGCTGTTTCTGAGCTTTGCTGCCGTGCTTGCCAAACAACTCGGAGCCAAACATCTGGTTACCGGCGTATGCGAGACGGATTTCAGCGGCTATCCGGACTGCCGCGACAGCTTTATCAAATCGCTTAACGTAACGCTCAATCTTGCGATGGACTACCCGTTCGTCATTCATACGCCGCTCATGTGGCTCGATAAAGCCGACACCTGGGAACTGGCGGACCGCCTGAACGTCCTGGACTACGTCCGCACGCATACCCTTACCTGCTATAACGGCATCAAGGGCGACGGCTGCGGGGAATGCCCTGCCTGCCAGCTGCGGGGTGCCGGATTGAATAAATACCTGAGCCGGCGTACGGCCCGGATGAATGGAGGCATCACGTCATGAGCCGGGAGCCTGGAGCTTTTCGGATCGTGGAACGGCTGCAGAAGCTTGGAGAGGACATCGATGCCGGAAGCTTGCGGTACCACAGGAAGCGCGTGCTCGTCTCTAAGGAGTTTACCTTTGACGCAGCCCACCACCTCCATGCCTATGAAGGCAAATGCAAAAATTTGCATGGCCACACGTACAAGGTGGTATTCGGCATATCCGGAAAACCGGATGAGGTCGGAATCACGGTCGATTTTGGCCAGATCAAAGAGATATGGAAATCGGAGATCGAGCCATATCTCGATCACCGTTATCTGAACGAAACCCTCCCGCCGATGAATACGACGGCCGAGAACATGGTCGTGTGGCTGTACGAGAAGATGGAGCAGGCTCTGGCCAAAGGAGAAACCTTTCGGGAGCAGGAGACCCGGACCGAGTTCGTCCGCCTCTTCGAAACGCCGACCAGCTATGCCGAAGTCAGACGGGAGTGGATGGAACATGAATAACGGTCAATCTCCGGCACCTGCTGCCGTTTCAAGCGAAAACCGGGCTTTCACAAGCGTGATCGAACGTCCGATTCCCATCATGGAAATTTTCGGCCCGACCGTACAAGGGGAAGGCATGGTTATCGGACGCAAGACCATGTTCGTACGGACAGCCGGCTGCGACTACCGCTGCGCCTGGTGCGATTCCGCGTTTACCTGGGATGGCTCGGGGACGGACTCCATCCTGCGTTTGAGTCCGGTCCAAATTTGGGAAGAGCTGCTCCGCCTGGGCGGAGACCGGTTCGACCATGTCACGCTTTCCGGCGGAAATCCGGCTCTCCTGTCCCAGCTCGGCGGCCTGGTCGATGTTCTGCACAGCCACGGCATAACGGTTGCCGTTGAGACTCAAGGCTCGCGCTGGCAGGATTGGCTGCTGGATATAGACGAGATCACGATTTCGCCAAAGCCCCCAAGCTCTGGAATGCATACCGATTGGGGCAAGCTGGACGATATCATTTCCCGTTTGTCCGCACGGACGCCGGGCCGTTCCTTCAGCCTGAAGGTCGTTGTCTTTGACGATGCCGATCTTGCTTATGCAGAAACGGTCCATGAGCGCTATCCGAACGTTCCGTTTTATGTGCAAACCGGGAATCCGGATGTAAGCACAACCGACGCCGACGCGCACGTCAGCGATCTTCTCGGGCGCTACGAGCGTCTTGTGGACGCGGTCATGCAGTCGGACCGGCTGAATGACGTGCGGGTGCTTCCGCAGCTTCATACTCTGGTGTGGAGCAATAAACGGGGTGTCTAATTCATGAAAAAAGGAGTTTTGAACATGGCTGGAAGACAGCGCCAGGAAATGGAAGATATCACCCTGCTCGGAAATCAGGGAACCAAATATAAATTCGAGTACGACCCAAGCATTCTTGAAAGCTTTGATAACAAGCACCCTTACCGGGATTATTTCGTCAAATTCAACTGCCCGGAATTCACGAGCCTGTGCCCGATCACGGGCCAGCCGGACTACGCTACCATCTATATCAGCTATATTCCCGATATCAAAATGGTAGAGAGCAAAGCCCTGAAGCTGTACCTGTTCAGCTTCCGCAACCATGGGGATTTTCACGAGGACTGCGTGAACATCATCATGAACGACCTGATCAAGCTGATGGACCCGCGTTATATTGAAGTATGGGGCAAGTTTACGCCGCGCGGCGGGATCTCCATCGACCCTTACTGCAACTACGGGCGTCCCGGCACGAAGTATGAGGAAATGGCCGCGCACCGCCTGATGAACCATGACATGTACCCCGAAAAAGTGGATAACCGCTAATCCAAGCAGACAAGACTTCATCGCTCCTTCTCCGAGAGAGGAACGCCGAATCATCTACGAGAAATATTAAGCAAATTATTGATTGGACACAAAACCGGAGCCGCCTGCGGCGCTCCGGTTTTGTGTTTGCATCGCTTTATAAGCGCTACAGCGGATATTCCGTGTTTCGCAACCGATACGCCACCCGGCGTTTTTTATACAGCATTTTCCCCGTCTCCGCCACATCCCCGATCGTTCCCTTGTTGCTGATGGATCCAAAGAAAATGCCGGCGATCGGTATGAGCTGGAACAGCTTTTTCATGCCGAAGCTGTCGGTATACGATTGCACTACCTCCCTCCAGCCCTGCAGCTGTGAAAACACCTGCTCCGAGCCCTTTTGTTCGTCAAAGGCGGCAAGCTCTTCCAGTACGGATTTTTTGCCGACGATATCGGCCGAAGCAAATTGCAGGCACTTGACGATAAACACCCGTTCCATCGGATCATTCGGGTCATAACCGTAACAAAGCGCCATCTCCTGAAGGACCTTGAGCGACTGTCCTAGTACCAGCGGAATGTCCGCAGCAATCGTGAACACTCCGCCGATGCCTGTGGCGGCGCCTTGAGCCGCGGCAAACTTCACCCTTTTTGCCGTTATTCCATCCGCCGTCATGTCCATGACGGAAAGAGGGAGCTTCGAGGCTTCCTCCAGTGTCATGACGGCTTCTTCCGTTCCCGGACCGGTAAACGTCTCTTCGTTCCCCGGCAGGCCGCTGCGTTCTTCCGTGTCCATTAAGCGATCCAACCCCGATTTTCCCTGAGCCGCCGTCCGGGCAAGCAGTCGGATGACCGTCTTCTCCCGGACAAGGTATTTGCCGCCGGATTGGACAAAACCCCCAACCTCATTCAGCGCTTCTCCTATTTTGTCGCGGACTACTTTGGGCGTTAAACGGTCCAATAGCATAAACGGAATGCGCCCGATTTTTTCCCAGAAAAACACGTCTTTCTGTTCTTTTTCCCATTTTAAGATCTCGTTCAGCTCGGCTTCCAGTTGGTTCTTGGTTTCCATCGTGTACATGTTTGCTTCTCCCCTTTGTCTTAGCTAAGAGGTATATACGCAGCGGTTGACATAAAGACTCGACTTTTTTCCTCCGCAATTCATTTCCGGGCATGGAAAAAAGCCGTCCCTTTAAAAAGGAACGGCTTTGGAGTTATCGCCTCTTATTTGCCGAGAAACGCGCTGAGCATCCAGGCCTGTTTTTCCACATCCGCCTTCATGCCGGTGAACAGATCCGCGGTGACGTCGTCTCCCTGCTCTCCAGCGGCTTCGATGCCGGCTTTCAAGCCTTCCGCAATCGTTCCGAGATCGGCTGCCAAAGCTTCAACCATCTGATCCGCGCTTGGTTCGCCCGAAGCCTCCTGAATTACGGACAGTTTTAAATATTCGCTCATTGTTGCAGCGGGTTTGCCGCCGATTGCAAGAAGGCGTTCCGCCAGCTCATCGACATATTCGGCAGCCGTGTTGTACAGTTCTTCGAATTTGGCATGCAGGGTGAAGAACTGGGGACCTTTCACAAACCAATGATAGTTGTGCAGCTTTACGCCAAGCACGCTCCAGTTGGCCAGCTGGGTATTCAATGCGGAGTTCAATTCCCCCGTCGTACGAATTTGATTATTTGCAGTCATGTTGCTCATGTTATCCTCTCCTTTTTATATTGTATTTAGACTTAATCTAAATCCTTGTCTTTATTATATCAGCTTTTTTTTCGTATTGCAAAACTCTTGGAATGATTTTTAATGAAGTTAGGATGAAGTTTTCCCATCGAATTTATACCTTCATCTTAAAACGATGGAAAATTTTCGACAGTTAGCTGCGTCACAAATCATTTTGGGCTTTTCGTTCCCTGCGCGTCCAATCCTAAAATGGCTTTCATCTGTTTCCGTTTCGTTTTCGGGCTCATCACGTACAGGGTGTCTCCCTGCTGGATGACCGTGCTGCCCCGTGGCGTAATAATCCGGTCTCCCCGGATGATCGCGGTAAACAATATATCGTCGGGCAGATGAAGATCCTGAATTTCCTTCCCGGCAATCGGCATATTTTGGTTTACTTGGATATGGTTAATCTCCGAATGAGCTTTGCCCAGCGCAAACAGCTCCAGCAAAGACGGCTGCTGCGGCCTGTCGTTCTCTACCAGATTCAGCTTTACCGCCAGCGGCGAGATCGTGGTTCCCTGAATGACGGCCGATGTCAGCACAACGAAAAAAACGACGTTAAAAAACATCTGTCCCCCTTCGATCCCCGCCATTATGGGATAAGTGGCAAGCACGATCGGCACGGCTCCGCGAAGGCCCGCCCATGCCACCATCAGTTTTTCCTTATAATCGAATTTCGCGAATGCCAGACTCGCCAAAACGCCGACCGGACGGGCCACGAACATCAACAGCAAGGATAATATCAGCCCCTCCCAGGCAATCCCGGAAAGCTGGCTCGGGAACACCAGAAGACCAAGCAGCACAAACATGGCGATTTGCATCATCCACGCAAAGCCCTGATTAAAAGCAAGAATCGTCCGGCGGTAGGTCAACTCCGTATTTCCCACGACGAGTGCCATGACGTATACCGCCAGCAGGCCGCTGCTGTGAACGACCTCGGCCGCGCCATAGGTAAAGATGGCAAATCCCAGGGACATGACGGGGTAAAGGCCCGACGAGTCGAAATTAATCCGGTTGATCACAAACACGGCAAGCAGCCCTACAAGCATGCCCACGATCAGTCCAAGCCCCATCTCCATCACGAAGGATAAGAGCATGCCTAATAAGGTCATGTTCGGAGACTGAATCCATTCAATCAAAGACACCGTCAAAAACACGGCCATCGGGTCATTGCTGCCGGATTCCGCTTCGAGCGTGCTCGTTATTTTCCGCTTGATGTTCAAACCGCCCATTACCGAAAAAACGGCCGCCGCATCCGTTGAACCGACAATGGCACCGATCAGCAAACCTTTTTCCAAAGAAATATCGAGTATGTAGGTTGCGCTGATCCCTACCACCGCCGTCGTGAGAAGAACCCCCAGGGTGGCCAAAGACAACGCAGGACCAAGGACCGGCTTGATCTCCTTGAAATCGGTCTGCATGCCTCCCTGAAATAGGATGACAATTAACGCAAAAATCCCGACCAATTGGGTAATTTCGGCATTGTCGTAATAGATATACCGGCTTAAAATCATGCCGATCGCCATAAAAAGCACCAAAGCCGGCATTCCGAACTTTGATGAAAACTTGGTGGTAAGCACCCCTGTCAACAGCAGCAGCGCGGATAAAATGATGACCGAATCAACAAAGCTGAGCAAAGGCATCCCTCCGATCTTGAAGACTTACTATAGATTACCCCAAAAACGGGCTGCTTAAGTCGATGGCGCCCAAGCCCGGCGTAAGGTTGAATAAGGCTTTACTAGACCGCCGGCCCGGGTCAGGTAAAGTGTTCTCTGCCTTTTAAAGGTGCGAGGTCTGGCTTTCAGGGAAATGGAACTTTATACTGGTTTTAGTTGGATTGTAAGGAATGGAATAAGGAATTGCATTTTAAAAAGGAGGAATAAAACATCATGCATGTTACTCGAATGGAATCGAAACAATTAAAGCAAGCCGTGGAGCTGTCGGACCGCATCTTCCTCAAGCAACCGGAACAGCCTTCCATGGGGACCTCCTTCCCTTTTATTTTTGATCCCGGCGTCAGCCATTCCTACGGCGCTTTTGACGAGGAGGGGAAAATCGCTTCATTTATGGGGCTTGTCCCGTTTACGATCCGGATTAACGCCGCCGAACTCCGCGTATATTCGATAGGCTCGGTCTGTACCGATCCGGAAAGCCGCGGAAAAGGCCTCGCGGGCGAACTGCTGAACCAGTGCTTCAAGCATGCCGAACGGGCCGGGGCATCGCTGGTTTTTATATCGGGCGGACGTTCCTTGTATACACGGGCGGGATGCCGTCTTTTCGGGCGGGCATCCGAACACCGCATGACGCCGGAAACGGCGGATCGGTTGTCGGGCTCCCTGGACAACGGCTGGGAGGTTCGCGAGATGGAGGCCGAGGATTTGTTCAGGGTTCATGAATTGCTGGGGAATCGTACTGCGGCGTATGCCGCCAGCCCAAACGAGTTGGACAAACTTCTCGGGGCCAGCGCCTTTGCCAATGTGATCCGGTTGGAACAAAAAGTTCTTACGGCGGCAAAAGACGGGGAGATAAAAGCCGTCGCCGTGTTGGGCGTGCCGGGAACGAGAATGACGCCCTCGAGGCCAGCCACGCTGATCGAATGGGCTGGGAACGGCCAAGCGGCTGCGTTCCTGCTCTCCCAGGCTCTCACCCTTTACGGGCTGCAGGAGCTGATCGTTCCGCTGGCATGGCAGGACCGGGAACTTTCGGGTTTGCTTGAAGCTTCGGGTGCAGCTAAAGAGAACATCCGCAACACCGGCACGGTTTACTTGGTCAACGGCCGCGAGCTTCTTCGCCAAATTGCACCGCTCTTTCCCGAGGAAACCGCGGGCATGCTTCAGGCCGAAGGAGAGCACGGACCATACCGCTACTCGTCCGGCGGGAAAACGATCATGCTCGATGACGAGGGGCTGTTGTCCCTCCTGTTTGATCCGCAGTCCCCGTACCGGGAGCAGGAGCAGGAGAATGGACGTCATGCTCTGCCTGTCATTCCCCTGCCTTACACTTCGGGTCTTCAGTATATTTAGCGGTTAAAAACCAGCCCATTTTTCCGGAATGGAGATTGGAATGAATAAGCATCAAAACAGAGGTTTGCCAACGACGGGGCCAAAGTTCGGGTATCCCGGCTTTCCGGGATATTATCCTTATCCCTATCCTTATCAGCCGTTTCCTTTCGGCTATTTTCCGCATTCCCCTCCATACTATCCCTACCCGCATTATCCCTATCACGGACATCATTACGGCGGGCATTGGAGACATGGCGGGGGCGATCACGGCGGTTTGAAACGCGAAAGCTGGCAGAAACAGATCCGTTCGGGCAAAAGCTAATCCGCCGTGCTGCAATATCCAAACGCAAGCAGTCCTAGCGAGGGCTGCTTTGTTATGGGCAGACCAGAAAAAAATCCCGGCCGCAAGAGTTTTACCAATCTGTACTATCGCGTCAGTCGGTACCCTTTGTTCGTCATTTCGTGGTCGAACCGGTTCAGGTAAATGTTACTGAACAGCGGACTAACAACGCTTCCTTGCGATGTTCCGTTTGGAGTAGCGAATTTCTTTCTGCTTTCCATATATCCGACTTCTCGCCATGCGTCCGGTATGCACTTTGGCGTTTCCTTATAGCATCCGTTACTGAAACTGCCGCGCATTCAATAAACCGAATTGAATATGATTATTTCCTCACTTATTATTTGGAAAATAACGGCGAGCGTTTGCTAATTCTTCGATATATCCTTTTGTGTTAACAGGAATGATTTCAACATCCCTTTTTGAATTTGGTGAGTGAATCATCATACCATCTCCGGCATACATCGCAACATGATGGACTCTTCCTTTACCATTATCATGGGCAAAGAAGAGTAAGTCACCAGGTTTTAATTCATCAAGTGGCACAGGATCCCCATATTTTGCTTGAACACTTGAATCACGCGGGATGGTAATGCCATGCGATTGATGGATGGTGAACGTAAATCCTGAACAATCAAATCCAAATCCACTCATCCCAGCCCATAAATAATGAAGGCCTAAAAACGTTTTGCCTGTTTCCACTAAGTCTTCTCCTGTCGGTGTTGGAATTGTGGATTGCGATTGATACATTTGTGCATCTTGTTTTTTTACCCAGGCATGATGGCCATCTGTCTTTAACACTTTAAAAGCTTGCTTTGTTTCTCCTAAATAAGGTAGGCGAGTATTGTAACTAATTTCAATTCCTTTTTGATTAAAAGAAGGTGTTGTAAAAAGATAAGTCGTTGGTGCTGTGATTAAAACAAATGGGTGATTTTCCTTCTCAGCATATTTTTTACTGTATGTTAACTGCGAAGCCGGCATCCAGCAGGATATCCCAAGTCATTACGCGGTGTTGGTTGACCATCTACTGCAACTTTTACCCATTCACCTTTTCTTTCAAGAATCGTGACCTTATTGCCGTAAAGGGCCTCCGTTTCTAGCATCCCATCATCAGATAATTGTACTTGCTGTTCATATGTCATAGAGCTTGTCCATTTTCTCATATCCACTGGATTTGTCGCGGATGGTGCATCAACAGGGCGTAGGATATCTGGAGCTGTCCAAAGTGTTGCGACGGAGACATCGACATAAGCAGTTTCCCCTATGTTTTTTTCCTCGGCATGAATCGGTGTATTTAACCCAACACCTGCTAGTAAAACAACCATCATAATCAAGAACCAACGTTTCATTTCCATCCCCCCATTTTATTCATCCAACATATCTAACCTTTGACTGAACCGATACCAGGTAAATCAGATAAAATAACTTCTTCAGTAACATAATAGAGTTCCTCTGGTTCTTCAGACAGCCACAATGGAGCATCTAAATCAAAATACTTCACGTTTGGATGGGCCGCCGCAAAATGAGCTGCAGCAGCGACCGAAAGTGCAGGTTCCATCATGCTTCCGATCATGCAAGCAACACCATTTGTCTCGGCAATACTGGCAATCTTCCAAGCATTTGAAATACCGCCACATTTCATAAGCTTAATATTTAATAGATCAACATAACGTCCGGAAACAAGCTTTAATGTGTCTTTGGCTGAAAAAAGACTTTCATCTGCCATAACTGGGATGCCAACACGTTCCGTGACGAATTTCAATCCTTCTAAATCATGACTTGCAACAGGTTGTTCAATAAATTCGATTCCTAAATCCCTTTTTTCCATATCATTTATCAATTGGACGGCTTGTTTTGGCGTCCATCCCTGATTAGCGTCAAGACGAAGTTTAACCGTTTTCGGAACAACATCTCGAATAGCCTCGATGCGATCAATATCAAGACCAGGGTTCGCACCTACTTTTACTTTTAAAATCTTAAACCCAGAATCTATATTTCTTTTAGCGTCATCTGCCATCTTTTCTGGTGTATCGACCCCAATAGTCATACATGTTTGAAGTGATTTTTTATCTCCAAGAAAGGCATGTAACGGCACATTTAGCAATTTACAATAGGCATCATGCAAAGCGATATCTGCCGCAGCTTTTGCACTTGGATTACCGACACAGCAAGATTGAATGCCCTGAAGTGCAGTTTGAAAATGACCGATATCACTTCCGACGAGCACATCTTTTATTGGCCCCATGAGAGCTGTCTCAATGCTTTCGGAAGAGTCACCCGTAATAACGAAGGTCGGTGCAGCAGCCCCCCTCCCTATGAGCCCATTCTCAAGAGTCAAGGTAACATCAATACTTTCTATTTCCGTTGCCGTTCTTAAAGCTGTTTTAAAGGGCATACATAAGGGTATTTTTCTGCGGCCTACTTGTAAATCTTTGATAATCACGGTTGTACACTTCCTTTCTTTTTATAGAAGGGCCAAAATTTTAGCGACAAACATGCCAAAATAAGTACCGAGGAATGAACCCATGAGAGCCATGATGACGCCAATTGGAATTAGTGTCCGATTATATGCAGCAGCTAACATTGGTGCTGAAGCCATACCCCCAATATTTGCCAGACTCGCAACTCCAAGTGTAAATAGATCATATTTAAATAGTTTCCCTAAAAGTAACATGATGATTAAGTGAACTAGCATGATAAGAAAACCAGACACTAGATAAATTGGTGCTTGAGCAATATTTGAAAAATCAGATTGTGATGCAATAAGAGCAACAATGATATAAAGCATGACATTAGAAACATCAAGAGCTCCTGGAATTTTAGCTACCGGTGTTTGAGCTAATACTAATCCAATAACCGAAGCGATCATAATGGTCCAGCTTGTTCCATTAATAACAGCTCCAACTTCAGGCAAATGCTCACCCGCAAAGGTTGATAAAGAAGATATTAAGAGACCAATACCAAGTAAATACAAGATATGCTGGAACTCCGGTCCTGTTTGCTCCTCTTCACTTGCAGCTGCAATCTCATTAAATCCTTGTTGGATAAATCCGTCATCTGCCTTTGTCCAGCGATTAAATGCTCCAGCGAATGGAACGAGCCAAAACATGAACATCACCCAAACGGCATAATTGATTGTGTCCATCATAAGTGCATAACCAAAAATATTTTCAGGAACTTTCAATATGTCTTGAAGGGCCACCATATTTGCTGATCCACCTGTCCAACTTCCGGCAAGTGCCCCGAAAGCTTTCCAAGTATCATCCACATAGAAAGGTTGGAGAACAGCATACACGATGACAAACCCAAAAAGGATACTGACAACTGCAACAAGATATCCACCAAACATTCTTGGACCAAGCTTAATGATGCTTCGCATATCGCATTTTAATAACATGATGGCGAGCATTGCTGGGAGTAAAGCACCTTTAACCCCCGAATACATAGCTGAAGTAGAATCATTATCCGCAAATAACCCGCATGTCTGCATCACAGCAGCTCCGATATAAATCAGAACAATGCCCGGTATAAATTTAAAAAATTTGTTCGTACTAAATCGCTTCTCAAAAGCTACCATCAAAGCTGCCATCGCAACAAGCACACTTAGATACATAAATCCATCTTCAATCATTGATAGTCATCTCCTTTTTTCCTTTGTACAAACTAAAAAATCCAGCCTAACAATGAAACAGTTAGACTGGATTTCGCCTAGGTTTAATTAGGCAAAGCAGTAATTGCTTGATATTTTTTTAGAGCATCATTAAATGCAACGATTAACGCTTTTTGGGATGATCCAAAATAACGCTGGCTAATGTCTTCTACAATCGAAGGATCATCCATATTGCGTCCAATAAAAAGCGATTGCACAAAACGTTTAGTTATGTCCACTGTCGCCGAACATTCAACATCTATGATCTTTCCATCTGTCTGGGCGACCACCATTGCCAGAAAATACTGATTATATTTTTTAGTAATCGGATTATTTTGCGGCGCTTTGGCATCACCGATAATAAAAATCGTATTCTTATCATACATACGGTTAGGTTCCTTTCAAGCGTATTATCAGATGATACAAGGGACCGACAAGGGAAAACTTGCAGAAGCTTGTATCATGAAACCGTTCTCAAGGATTTTTTATAATATATCATCTCTTCCTTTTCTAGGCAATAATAATGTTGCGGCTAGAAGATAACGAGTGGGAACGGAGATTGCCGCCAGCTCTTCATACGCCGGATGCGTTGCACAAAACTGCCGGAAGATCCATCATGAACTTCCGGATTGCGTGGTGCGGTACAAGCGGTACGAATCCGAATACATAGAAGAAGTTGTTTCGCAACCGGAAGCGCATGATAGGGGACGCCCTTGGTTGGCTGGCGCGAATTAGAAATTGCAGTGCGATTACGGTTTCGCTGGTCGATGAAAGGCGTACTCGAATACGCCCAAGTCTAAACTCGCGCTTGCCTTCACCGAATTTTCCTTCTATTGCGTTGCGCTCGCTGGCATCTTGTTGTGAAAGCTTGCGATGTTCGGTTTGCTTTTCTTTAGTTGGCCGTACCATCCTCTACTGGTTCCCTTGATTTCCAGTTTTGACGGTAGATGACGATAGATTTGCCAGTGGCTGTCCATTATAATGAGAGCATAAACCGACTGGGAGGAAGATCGTTGAACCACCGTAAAGAGCCTTTTCGATATGTATTTTACCAGCCGCTGCCCTGTTTGCTGGAACTCAAGGAGTTGAACGGAACGCCCGTAAACAGCAAGCCGGCGGAAGCGGAGCTTTTAAATATCAGCAAGAGCGGCTGCAAAATAACCAGCGGTTTGAATCTTCATGCCGACACGAACGAAGTGACGGTCGTTCTGCATTTGACGCTTACGGAGACTCCGATTCATTGTCCCGCCGAAATACGATGGCAGCGGAACGACTCCTCTTTACGTTTTGAGTACGGCCTTCGCCTAAACCTCCCGCCTGCCGAGAAAGAAAGTATTTTGATAGGCTTGCGGACCCTGGCCGCAGAACGCAGAATCGTAGTTGAATAAAAAAAAACGTCCATCGACGTACTTTCTCAGAAGACAGACCGCGTTTATCGGAAGTTTTTCTTGCGAGATAAGGATGGCATACCTCTGTTGTTTATACTATCCTAACTCTTAAAAGCCGGCGGAAGTCTTTCGGGGACTTGGGGACTGATCCCATAACTTCCGCGGGCTTTTTTGTCATGTTCAGAAAGCATGAAGCGATTGCATCTATCCTCTTATCAAAGAAGAAATTGTAAATATTTAACTCAATAGGAATATGTGGTAATATGGGAGAGCAACCAGGCAAAAAAACACCTTTGAAGTTGTCAATTGTAAAATATTTAAGGCTGGTGATGCTATGGACTGGTTTCAACCGTATGAAAGTGATCTGGCGGAAGTATTTGCGGAATGCGGCGCGGTCATCGCCGACTTCCCTCCTCCTCTGGATCAGATGGGGCTTCGGTATATGCGGCAATTTGACGTATTTGAGCAAGGAAGCGCCAAAAACTATATTTGCTACCTCCTTCCCTTTTGGATGAAAGACCTCACATCTCTGCCCCCGGCTGTATACCGCAAACTATCTGTCGCTAATATTTTCGGGATGCTCTACTTTTTTATTCAGGATGACATTATGGACACCGCACCGGAAGAATACCGTCCGGGTCAATGGAAGTTTCAACTGGCGCTTGCCAACCTCCTTCAAAGTGAATTCATTCGGTTGTATCAAGAATTCTTCCCATCAGACAGCCCTTTTTGGTCCTATCTGCGAAACTACGTTCAAGAATGGGCCGAAGGGGTCATTTACGAATGCGACTACGATGACTTCCGGCACCATCCCATCGGAATTGCCAAAAAAGCGGCCCCGGTTAAACTGGGAAGCACCGCGGCCTTGCTGCTTGCCAATCGGAGCGATCTGATAGCCCAAGCCTCCGAGTTCATGGACCATGTGCTCCTCACCCTGCAAATGATGGATGATTGGGCCGATTGGGAGCAGGACTTGGCGGATGGCAGCTACAACTGTCTGCTCTCCCTGATTAAAGCCGAGAATAATCTGACGAAAGACCACCGTCTATCCCGTGCCGAGGCGGAACAGGCGATATACCTCAACGAGACGCTGCGCCGTTATGCGGAAATCGCATCCGATACACATCATCGCCTGCTCGATTCGCCGATTCATGCCCCCCATGTCCTATCCTTTCACCAAACCTTGCTTAACGAGTTGAATGCAGATGCCGACAGCATCGAAAACGGACGCAAAATGCTGGAGCATGGCGGACTGAATTACTATCTGTCTATATTAAACAAAAAATAATAGATTTTATATTTATTCCATGGTATTCTTTAAGAGTAATAAATAACCAATTTTGAAAGGGTGATTCTAATGACGACAGAAGCCATCTTTCAAACGCAATTGATTCAAAAAGCATGGGAGGATCCTAGCTTTAAGGCAAAACTGCTGAGCGATCCGAAAGCAGCCATCAAGGAAGTCCTTGGGGTATGGATTCCGGACCACATCCAGGTAAGAACCGTGGAAGAACAGTCCAACGAGCTGTATCTGGTCATTCCGCCCAATCCGTCCGGAGTCATTAAATCCGAAGCCAAGGAAAAGGCCATGTGGTAACACCTACATAATTAATAAGACAATACGCATAAATCGGATATATTTCCAAACAAGCAAAAGGAGTGGGACGGGCCGTCCCCCTTCGCAGCCAACGGCTTATCCGTTGGCTGCGGGCAAGGTAATGACGGCATCCGTTCCCGCTCCTTTTTTGCTGCTGTAATGAATTTTGCCGTTCATGGCTTCAATGATCCTGAAGGTAACCATTAAACCAAGCCCGGTTCCCTTCGTTTTATTGGAGAAATACGGTTCCCCCAGGCGGGCCAACTCATCGGCTTCCATCCCCTCTCCGTTATCGCACACGTGAATATATACCTGATCCTGCCGGGCGTAAGCCCGGATATGTATTTGTCCTTCATCCTGAAGCGCTTCAATGCTGTTTTTAATGATGTTGATGAGCGCCTGCTTGAACTTGGATGAGTTCCCCCGAATCCATATTCCTTCCGGAATATCCACCGTGATCCGGCCTCCCTGGAGATGGGCGAGAGGTGTCAGAATCCCTTCGATGTGTTTGAATTCATCCGATATTTGCAGCGTGGATACCCTGCCGTATTCCGGCTTCGCAAAGGTCAGAAAATCCGTTATGATTCCGGCTGCCCGATCCAGCTCGACCAGAGCCATATCAAGATATTCACGCTCCGAAGGATGGGACCTTCCGCTCAAAAGCTGCAGGAATCCTCTCGTTACCTGAAGCGGATTGCGGACCTCATGGGCAACCGAGGCAGCAAGTTCACTGATGATCTCCATTTTTTCCGACCGCTGAAGCTCATGATTGAACATTTTCAATTCTTGGGAATACTTCATGATCTGTTCATGATTTTGCGCAAAAAGACGGCCCAAAATAATGATCAGCATGACCACGAAACCGGCGACTCCCCATTTCCAGTAAACCAGCTTGTAATCCCCGCCGCTGATAAAGAACCGGAACAGCTCACCCAGACTAACCCCCGCAAAAACGGCAAAACCGATATTAAAAATAAACGCATCCTTATTGCCCTTGAACGCATAGACCATTGAGCTTCCGATCAGCAGCATGAACTGCACAATCATCGTCAGACCCAGCACCTTTACGGAAAACAGGTAATACAATTCATCATACCGGCCCAAGGACAGCTGGTTTACAATCAAGAACGCCAGACAGAAGACGGAGTACCCGATCTGGAACTTTCGCAGTTTTCGAAGCAGTCCCTTCCTTCCCGGCCCGAATATTTTCTCGAAAAAGAGGCTGAAGGACGGCAGCAAAATCAAAAGAGACAGATCGTAAAGCTTGGTAAACAATTCCCCCTTGTTCTGGAACAGGATATACAAGAAAGGCGAATATGTAAAAACGAGTATCCCAACGGACAAAATCACAAGCGAGAGAGACAGCACGCTCAGGATGTACCTTCTGTTGAGAAAGATCGACCAGATCAGCATCGTCAGGGCAATGAAGATAAACGTGCTGCCGAGGACGATATCCGCAAGGTTGCTTTTGACAAAACGGGTGAGCAGCGTATGAAAATCGCCGATAAAAACTCGGTTATTCAAATTCGGCTGGTCGTTTTCCGTTTCCAGCCACAGATAGATGTAGGGGGCCGATAATTCTTCATGGAGGGGTAAGAGGATCTGACTCAGCTGATAATTGTAGCTTGATTCATAAATTTTCTCCGTACCTGCAAAAACCGTAATTCGCTTGCCGTAGATTTTATCGAGCAAAATGGCTTTGGTGGAAGTATGAAGATCGGGGACTTTCAATCGAATCCACACCGCATTTTTGGTTTTCGTATGGTTGAAAGCAGTCTCAGCCGGCAACCATTGCTTTTCCGCTGCATGTTCCGGGGCTTTCTCGGGGGGCTTCCCGCGGAATCGATCCACATCAGGGACCATTCCGATATTTCCTCCGCTTCCTCGGAATGGCTGCCGTAAGCAGTGTTCCAAACGCTTAAAAGCAGCGCTGCCGATAATGTCCAAAGGACGAATACTCTTGCATTAAACGCCATCTTCATGCTACACCTCAACAATAAGGATGGAAACGACATCATTAAGAGAGTTGTTCCTTCTCGGTGCCGAAAGCTCGTTTTTTTGATACAGAATGAATGGTTATACATTCGATATTCAAGGTCCATGTACCTTCTAAAAATCGGAAATTTGAAAAATTATTCCTAAATTGTACGGAATAACATAAAAAACGCCCTTTCGAGGGCTCCAGATCCTTGAACCAAAAAGGAGGCCCCCAAAGGGTGCCTCCTCCATTGATGCTTATGGTTACGCCTGCTCCATCTCCCGGGGCTTTTCGGCAAGCGGGATGGTAATCATGACCTCCGTGCCGATGCCTTTATGGCTCGTAAAAAGAATTTTCCCGTTCATCGCTTCTATTATTCGAAAGGTGACCATCAGCCCCAGGCCGGTACCTTTGGTCTTATTTGAAAAATACGGCTCGCCGAGCCGGGAAAGCTCGTTCATATCCATACCGATGCCGTTATCCCTTATATAGATAACCGCCTTCCCTCTATCCTTCACCGCCCATATCTTAACGGTGCCCTCATCGTTCAATGCTTCAATGCTGTTTTTCACGAGGTTGATCATCGCTTGCTTCAATTTGGACGAGTTGCCGGCAATGTAGATGTCATTCGGAACGTCCAGCTGAATCGTGCCTCCTTCAAGGTTGGCAAGCGGATGGAGTATCCCTGCAACATGCCGCAGTTCTTCCGATAAATTCAGCAAGCTGATCTGTTCCATTTCGGGCTTCGCAAACGTTAGGAAATCCGTAATAATGGCGGAGGCCCGGTCCAGTTCTTTAAGCGCGAGGCCCAGATACTCCTGTTGGCCCGCATTTGATTTTTCGGTCAGCAGCTGCATGAACCCTCTTGTTACCTGCAGCGGATTGCGAACCTCATGCGCGACCGAAGCGGCCAGTTCGCTAATAATTTCCATCTTTTCTGACCGTTGAAGCTCATTGTTGAACAGCTCCAGCTCTTTCGAATACCGGACAACCTGTTCGTGGCTCCGCATAAACTTCACGCCGATCATGACGATCAGGGAAACAATGAACCCGAGAACTCCCCAATTCCAAAGATAGAAATGATAATCGCCGTTCTTGGCATAAAAGCTGATCAAATCGGCCAGAGAGGCAGCGGCCAGAACAACGAAACCAATCGAAAAAATGTAAGCGTCCTTATTTTTTTTCGCCGCATATGCAGCCGTTACGCCGATAAGGAGCAGCATTTGCAATATCATGATCAAACCCAAAACCTGGACGGAGAACACGTAGTATATATCATGATATCGATTGCCGCCGATCAAGTTAACCGTCATGAATGCGGCGCACCCCGCGGAATAAACCGACTGGAATATTCTAAAGCGCCGGATTAAGCCAAAGGGGCCAGGACCGTATATTTTTTCGAAATAAAAGGTCAGCGATGGAAAAAGCACGAACAGGGCAAGATCAAACATCGTCACCCATATTTTTCCGTGGTCCGCAAAGAACGTATACATAAAAGGCGTATAAGTGATCAGCAAAATTCCGCTGGAGCCGCTGACGGCGGTCAGGGCAAGCCAACTGGACCTGTAATGCCTAGGCAGGAAAAACAGGCAGAAAAACATGACGACAGCGATAAACAGAAACGTGCTGCCCATAACAAAGTCGCTTAAATCCTTCCGGATAAACTCACCCCGCAGCTTTTCGTACTCCCCGATTTTAAGGCTTCCTTCCATTCCATGCGATTTGCCAGGAGAGTCAATCCTCAAGTACAAGGTTTTGCCCGCATCCTCCCGGTGGATCGGCAGAAGGATTTTGTGGCTTGTATACATATAATCACGCCGGGACTCATAAAGAAGACTCTCATCCAGATAAGCCAGAACCGTCAATCCCTCCACCCGTTCGAGCGAAATGGCGGGACGTTTCCAAATAAGCTCCGGCAGCGTGGTCCGAAACCACGCAGACGCTGCTTCTTTTGGCCTTATGGCGGATTCCCTTTCCCGGGCCAGGCTCTTCCAATCCCGGTTGTTTTTTATTGCAGCCGGCGTAGCAGGCTCTGTTCCCCCAGACTCCCACAGGACCTGCCATTCAGGGTTAAACGTTTGCGTCTGCGTTTTGTGTCTCTCGGCATCCGGTGAGCATCCCGGCAGAAGAAGGGTGAGCGGCAACCATAACCAAAGCCATGTGATGATTTTTTTAGGCACAGCCTTCATTTCGGTAAGCACCTCAGCCTCCGTTCGTAATCCATACACCATTGTCCAATCCTTAATGATTCGACACTCTCCGTATCACCTACCAATATATCATGAAATCCGAATCGTGTTATTTAAATTTTATGCCGGGAACATCCGGCTTTTTTTCCGAAACAAATTGTTCCATTGCATCAAATCTATTTGTAATATAAGAGGCGAAGAAGTATTATTATTATTTGATATACTTAAGAGGTTGTACTTTCTATAAAATTTTGATCGGGATGTGCTTTCATGAACAACAAGGCGGTTATTTTAGGTTGCAACTATTATATTGGCCTGAGCACGATTCGCTGCTTGGGTATTCATGGCATTCACACGGTCGCCGTCGACTATTCCAATAAACACGCTTACGGCGCAAAGTCGAAATATACCTCCGAACGGCTGATTGTTCCCCATTATAAGGAAGAAACGGAAGCGTTCATTAACTACCTGCTCGATTATGCACGCAAGCAAAGCGCTCCGCCGGTTCTCATTCCGTGCCATGATTCTTATGTGGAAATCATCGATGAGTACCTTGACGAGTTAAGAGAGTTCTATTTGATTCCGCAGACGGAAAAAGGTTTATACACGCGGATGATGAACAAGGAAGTTCTTCATCGCCTCGCCCAGGAAAACGGAGTGAACGTTCCGGAAACGGTGCGCGTAAACGAAGACCATTTCTTTGAAAAAATCGAATCCACGATCAAGTTCCCTTGCATCGTGAAACCTACCGATTCCCCTACGTTTGTGGCAAAGTTCCGCCGCAAGCTGTTTAAAGTGCACAATAAACAAGAGCTGATAGAAGCGCTGGAGAAGGCGGAAAAAGCCGGCCTCGAAGTGATTGTGCAGCGCATCATTCCCGGCTTCGACGATCATATGCATACGTTCGATGCCTACCTGAATCAAGACTCCAAAGTGACCAACTGGGTGACCTGTCAGAAGTTCCGCCAGTATCCGATCAACTTCGGGGCTTCGGTATATACCGGGCAAAAGTACATTCAGGAGCTCTATGACATCGGCGCGCCGTTCCTTGAAAAGATGGGTTGGAAAGGCTTTGCCGAGATCGAGTTCAAAAAAGACGCCGAAACGGGCAAGTTTTATCTGATCGAGGTCAACTGCCGCATCACGAATCTGAACAATCTTCTGTTCAAAGTCGGCATGAACGTCCCTTACCTCACGTACATGGAGCTCACGGGCTCGCCGCAGCCGCCAAGCGCGCTGAAAGACAACACGAACCGCGTCTTCTGGTACGGTTATGAAGACATGCTCGCGGTCCGGGATTATATCAAAACCAAACAGCTTACCGTCGGACAAGTCTTCAAGTCACTGTTTAAGCCGAAGGCCTACGCGATTTGGGATTGGAAAGATCCAAAGCCGGCCTTTGCGTATGCCTCCATGATCGGCGGAAAAGTATTCAAGAAAGTATTCAGAAGATAGGAACCCAGGAAAGGAGTTGACTGCGCCTTGCGATTATTATCCGTATTGCGGGATTTGGATTTCGACCTTGTCCAAGGCGATCCGAATGTTGAAGTGGAAGCCGTGTCTTTCGACTCCAGGGAAGTGGTTCCGGGCGGGGCCTTCGTGGCCATCTCAGGCTTTACGGTAGACGGGCATGCCTTCATCCCGAAGGCGCTCGGTCTTGGCGCATCCGTCATCATCGTCGAAAAGGATGTCCGGATCGATGAGCCGGTCACCGTGGTGAAAGTCAAAGATACCCGCGATGCGCTCGCCCGCGTATCCTCCAACTTCTACGGCAGACCGACGGAAAAATTGAACATGGTCGGAATTACCGGAACGAACGGGAAAACCTCGATCAGTTATTTTATCAAGTCCATACTGGAGCATGCCGGTAAAAAAGTCGGAATTATCGGCACCATCGGCACAGTGATCGGCAGCGAGCTTCGCAAAAACAAAAATACGACGCCGGAGGCGCTGTATCTTCAACAAATTTTTGCCGAAATGGTCAGTTCGGACATTCAAACCTGCGTCATGGAAGTATCCTCCCACGCGCTAAGCTTGAAAAGGGTGGCGTACAGCCGTTTCAGCACGGGCATCTTCACGAATCTGACGCCGGATCATCTGGAGCTTCACAACAGCATGGAAGAATATTTTGAAGCGAAGTCCCAGCTGTTTGAGCTGACGTCGGATTATAACATTATCAATGCGGACGACCCCTACGGCAGAAGGCTCATCGATAAGGTTCAAGTTTCCCCTGCCAAAACCATTACATACGGAATCGATCATAAAGCGGATGTGTACGCCACGGACATCCGTTATTTTATCGACTCAACCGTATTTACGGCACATACTCCGGACGGAAGCATTGAAATCAAGGTGAACCTTCCGGGGGACATTTACGTGCTGAACAGCCTGGCGGCCATAGCTTGGGCGCGCTGCAGCGGCATTCCGCTTGAAGTGGTCAAGGACGGGATTCAGGCGGTCGAAGGCATTAAGGGCCGCATGGAGGTTGTGTATAGAGATGACAGCAATTTGGTCATTGTTGACTTTGCCCACACCGAGGACAGTCTCGAAAAAGTTCTGACGACGCTTAAACCGTACGCCAAGGGGCGGATTATTCTCGTGTTCGGCGTTTATGCCGCTCCCGGCGAGCTCGGGCTCCCCAAACGAAGGGCCATGGGCAAAGTCGCGGCGCAACACGCCGACCTGTCCATCGTCACCTCCGACAACCCGAAGGATCAGGATCCCGATTCGATCATCGCGGATATCGTGGACGCCGTGGAAGAGGCGGGCGGGAGCTACAAAGCGATCGTGGACCGCAAAGAAGCGATCGAGTATGCCCTCTCGGCTGCACGGCAGGATGATATCGTTCTGATCACCGGCAAAGGTCACGAAACCTCCCAAATTATCGGGAAAACTGAAATTCCCTTTAATGAAGCGGAGATCGTGAATGAATTTAAAAAGAGGCAGTTGTTGAATAATGGAAAATAAAAAATTAGGCGTGATCGGGGGCATGGGCCCTCAAGCCACCTCGGTCTTTTTTGAAAAGGTCATCGAAAATACCGCAGCCGAGCGCGACCAGGATCATATCCACATGATCATCCTGAATCACTCTACCCTCCCGGACCGCACGAAAGTCATTCTTGAAGGACGCGGCGATCTGTTTTTGGACGCCGTAGCCAACGACTTGAAACTGCTGGAGTTGGCCGGCGTGTCCAACATCGCGATCCCATGCAATACATCCCATTATTTTCATGACGAGATGCAGCAGATGACAAGCGTGAATATCATCCATATGGTGGACGAGACCGTCAAGGAAATCCATGATCGTTTCGGCGGCAGCGCCAAGGTAGGCATTTTGGCCACCAACGGCACGGTCAGCAGCGGCATTTACCGCAAGAGCTGTGAAAAGTACGGCATGACCCTGCACGAACCCGATGCCGAAATGCAATCGAAGGTCATGGACATTATATATAATGATGTTAAGGGCCAGAAAAACGTGGATCCGAAAAAGCTTGAATCCCTGATCCACCGGCTTGTGTACGAGGAGCAGTGCAAATGCGTCATTCTTGCCTGCACCGAGCTGTCCTGCATTGAGCTGGACGGCTTCTACAAGGAATGCTCCATCGATGCGATGGAAGTGCTTGTAAACCGTTCCATTACTTTGTCCGGCAAGTCGTTGGCTGCCGGGACGGCAAAATAAGTCCGTTCGAAACAGCCGGCTATTATATTCTCTCGCAAAGCGCTTCTCACGGGTTATGTACCCGCATGAGAGGCGCTTTTTTTGATGAAACGGGTTTCTGCCGGGCGGGAAAGGCGTTCCCCTTTTCTTGCCGTTCATGGTTCATAAAAGACGCCGAACCGGGGCAAAGCTAAACCGAAAGCTTTCGATTCCTAAGACGGCGGGGATTCATTCCCTGCCCAGCGGTTTAAGTCGAAGTATAAACCTATCCTGAAAGGGGACGTGCAAGATGCGCGACGAAATCAACCGGAATACCTACGGTGACTTGGTGAACAAGCAGTACGAACAGATGGATCCTATGGACCCGATGACCGATATGCCGGAGGAAGAACCCCGTGGCAGCGCCGCGAACACAAGCCGGGGTCTGAACGGAACAAACGGGCAGTCCCCCATCGATAAGGACGGACTGGAGGAGGAAACGGCCGGGAAGCTCCCGCTGGATCATGTCCCCGCGGACACCGCCTTTTCGCTTGGCAAAGACGCGAATGCGACCTATCCCCGGCGGAATCCGCAGTACGATCCGGCCTACAGGGAGGACGCCCGCTTGATCCAGGAGCGGGATCAGGATAATGGGCAAGCAGCAGCGGATTCCGGCATAACCGAAGAAGAAGCTCCCTTGGAGGACATTCCCGATGCGGATGAGCTTCAAGCCGGCAGCCCTGTCGATCCGGCATTCCCTCAAGGAACCGACCAGCTCGGAATCGATCTGCTGAACGGCGTGGGCGGGGTTGACGATGAAACAGGGCGAAAACTTCCGGAAGATTTTTGATATAGCGCGAGTTCAAAAAGAAGGTTTTTGTATTAGTTCTGGAATAGGAAATCAAGCAGCCAAAAAATGGCCGCCCATAAAAGGATACCGATCAGGGCTCCCCACAGCAAACCCGTCCAAATGTTTCCTTGTTTATCCATGCCCGGTTCCTCCCGACTGCTAAATAGATTAGTAATCAGTATAGTCTAGCACTTTGGAAACTATACTGATTTATTTTGAAGCACCCCCCTCCCTCCCTTCGTCATACAATATGGCATATGACCTTGGAGGGATCTTGCATGAAAGGATTGAAAGCATTGCGGGGAGGACCGGGCATTACGCTTCAGCAGCGGCTGGCCGCGCTGAAGGGCCGTCTCGTCGAAATCAATGCGCCCCATACCGGACTTGAACCGGGACGCCTTGAAATCGTATATAAGCATAATTTTATTCGGGTACAAGGCGAGCTGTTCGTGCCTGCTAGCTTAAATTCGATTCGGGTGTTCGATACAAAACCGGTTGAAAAAGGCATTC
This sequence comes from Paenibacillus sp. DMB20, assembly GCF_000987955.1. Classification (GTDB taxonomy): domain Bacteria; phylum Bacillota; class Bacilli; order Paenibacillales; family Paenibacillaceae; genus Paenibacillus_AQ. Next base: position 464,995 of record NZ_LAZU01000021.1, on the reverse strand, counting down.
GGGTCGGGGTTCGGACGACGTTCGCCAGCGGAAGCTCGTTTGACCGGATGCGGCTTGTCCGCATCGGATCGGATTTTATCGAAGTCCAGGGGAAGGGAAAACACCCGTCCCGCATTCTGTTTCCGCTGAATAAAGTGGAGGGGATATACCGGGTCAAGTAGATCTCCTATTTATCTTCCATGCGAAAACCTGCCTTCGGGCAGGATTTTTTTGTGTTTAGTCCCGGCTGTTTTTCGGTAAGGACAGATATGATAATATACAATCATGAATCTACTTGAGGAGGAACGTAACACGATGAAATCCAAAAACAGGCTGATGACCGTCCTTCTGCTGCTTTTGACCATGCTGGTCGTCACGGCCGGCTGCGGAAACGACAACGCAAGGAAAGATGAAGGCAGTACCAACGGCGCTGTGCCTGCCCCGGCCGAGCAGCCCAAGCCCAAGAAAAACGTACCGGATCCGAATGCAAGCCATCCGGTCGTAACCATCGAGATGGACAGCGGCAAAACCATCAAAGCCGAGCTGTATCCGGAGGTTGCCCCCAATACGGTGAATAACTTTATCTCGCTCGTGAAAAAGGGCTATTACGACGGGACAGGCTTTCACCGGGTCATCCCGGGATTCATGATCCAGGGGGGAGATCCCGAAGGAACCGGCGCAGGAGGTCCGGGCTACAGCATCGCAGGCGAGTTCACGCAAAACGGATTTCAGAACGACCTGCTGCATACCCGGGGCGTGTTGTCCATGGCACGCTCGGAAGCCCCCGATTCCGCAGGATCCCAGTTTTTCATCATGCATGCCGACTCGCCGCATCTCGACAATCTGTATGCCGCCTTCGGAAAGGTAATCGAAGGAATGGATGTCGTCGATGAGATCGCTGAGCTTCCCAGAAACGGTATGGACCGTCCTGCCGATCCGCTGCCTACGATGAAAAAGGTGACGGTGGACACGCTCGGCAAGGATTATCCCGAGCCCGAGAAGCAATGAGTTATAAAGCCCTCCTTAATCGCGGAGTAGCCCTGCCAGCAGAGATCATGCTTTTCTGAAGCGAAGACGGGAGTTAGAGTTAAACAAAGGGAGTACAAGCCGGCATGCCGGATGTACTCCCTTCCTTTTTTAAATAATCGAAATAATTGAACCATTCACGTTTTTCGGCTTGGAGATCACGATCAAACAGGTACTGTCCGGCAGCCGTACCGATTTTCCCTCTTCATCCGTAAGTTCTATGCGGCCTTCCAGCGCCTCCGCATACCCATCCTGCAGGAAATGGCGGTTCACCAGCAGTTCCGCTTCGCCGCCCAGCGTCCTGCGGATAACCTCGGTATATTCCGTGGGCGTGAAATACCCGAATTGCTCCTGCACCTCATGAACATAGGCTTCCTCTCCCCAGGTGTAGGTGTACAAAAATTCCATCGCATCGTTGACCGGCAACCTGGCTTCATGATCGGAAAGTTTGGTATAGCCGATGGTTCTTCCTTTGAAATCGTCGGCGTATCTCGCAAGCCAAGCCATCCCGTCCTCTTCCAAAAAACGCAAACGCCTCATTTGCGCGACGGGCTCCGTCATGATGCCGTCCCTGATAATAATCCTTCCGCCCGGCGCCAACACGTCATATGCGCTCTTCAGCGCGGCCTCCACCGTTGCCGGATTAAACCGGGAGCCCTCAAACTCAATGTACGAATAAAGTTCATGCAAAATGGACGAAAAGATAACCGTATCCACGCTTCCCGGCTCCAGATATTCCCGGAGACGAAGAGCGTCTCCCTTCATCACTTCCCAAGTCCGTTTCTCAAGACGCCGGCGCTTTTCCAGCGCTTCGATCACATTGGAAGAGATGTCGATGCCGATGGCGTGAACCTCCGGCAGGCATTCCTCGATCAGATCGAGCAGAATGCCTCCTCCGGGCCCGATATCCACAACGCGGGTCCCTGTAACATAGTCCAGCATCATTTTTTTATGATCGCCGGACCGGTTCATATCCTGCAAGTAGGTTTCTTCGTTATGAAACCGGTCGTAGGCGTCCCGGCGCAGGCCGAACAGATCGAATAACATCAGGACGGCTTTCTCGTACAGAGGGGATTTCTCCGCTTCGATGCAGAACTGGATCAGTTTTTCAGCTGCAGGTGAAAATTCGAAAGTAAAAAAGACGGTGTCATTCACCCCGGGTCTCCGCGTAAGCTTATGCCGCAAATGCGGACTGGCAGCCGCGTTTCCCTGAACGCAGTCCGACCATTCCAGCTGGCGCAAATACGGCTCGATCATTCGTTTTTTGTATACGTTCAATTTTTTAACGCCTTTGTAATCGTAATACATATCATTCATTAGCGGCTCAAAGCTGAGGTGGCGGACTGGATTTCCGTCCTGCGTTCCTTGCCCGCCGGCCTCAAGTCCACAGCCGTCACCATGCTCCGGCATCCCGGCCTTATCATGAAGGCCGAGCAGCAGCACCTTCAAAAACTCCTCCGTCGAAAAATCCTGCAGTGCCGCCTCCACGAACCAAAGGGTCATATCCTCCATCGGCGAGAAAACAGCCGACAGGTCCATGTTCTCTCCTGCATGGGTAAGGCCGCTTCTAAAATCCTCCCCACGGCGAATGCTTCCCGCCCGAAGCCGCTCCAAACGTTGAAAGACGCTTTTTTCCCCAGGCACCCGGCCTTCGGCAATGGCCTTAATGATATCTGCCGTTTCCCGCTCTGCCCGTCTCCATAAATCCTCCGAAACCCCGCCTATGATGCAGCGGTTTAAGGGAGTCAACAGGCGTTCAAGCTCTTCCTCAGCCAGATGCCCTTCGGCAACCAGCCGCCCGAGCGGTCTATTTCCAGCGTCAGCAACCTCGCCTCGGATATACTGTCCCACAAGCCCATGCGTTTGGATAAGCGTGTATATGATATTGTGCCGAAGCCCCATTTCCCCCTGCAGCTTCTCGATATGACGCTTATACAGCTCCGCCGAGCCGTCATTATGAACAAACAGATTGATGCCCGATTCCTGCCATCGCATCCGCTGCCGCAGGGTGCCTCCTTTGGCGACTTCCGACCATGCCAGCGTTTCTTCAAGCAACTCCCTGATCCAGAAGGAAACCTCCAGACTGTCCAAAACACGCAGCGTCCTCTCCACGTAATCAAGAACCGGATTCGCTTCCGCGAGCTCGCCGATCGAAGCGATCCGCTCCAGATTGACGATCCGTTCCTCTGCCGAAACAAGCAGCGCCAGCCAGGCGTGCTGTTCCGGACTGCTGAGGTCGCCCTGCCTGAAGGCAGTAATGGCTTCCAATGATTGAAGCATATGATCAATCGCTCCCTTATATAATGTAGGTATCCCCGTTCTCTATCACCGCTATAGATTATAGCAGATGATTGCCCGCGTTCGCTGCACGTTTGGTAATGCCCAGCCGTACAGGGTATACTAATATACGGAAACCATAAACATAAACTCAAGGAGTGAACGCGCATGGGTTTGAAAAATAAAACAGCCGTCATCACCGGAGCAGGCAAAGGTATCGGCCGGGCCATTGCCGTGGCTCTCGCCAAAGAAGGCGTGCACCTGGGTCTCATCGCCCGTACGGCTGAGGACCTCGAGTCCCTCGGGAAATTCGTGACCGAACAGTACGGAGTCAAAGCCATAGGCGCAACCGCCGACATATCGGTCCAAAGCGAAGCGGAAGCTGCCTATGCGGCTATCAGCCAGGAGCTTGGGGCCGTTGATATTCTCATTAATAACGCGGGCATCGCCCAGTTCGGCAATCTGCTGGATATGGATCCGGAGCAGTGGAAGCGGATCGTGGACGTCAATCTGATGGGTACATACCATATGCTGCGCACCGTGCTGCCGGGCATGGTTGAGCGTAAAAGCGGCGACGTGATCAACATTTCCTCCACGGCAGGCGAACGCGGTTTTGCCACAGGCTCCGCTTACAATGCCTCCAAGTTTGCCGTAATGGGCTTGACGGAAGCCGTTCTGCAGGAGGTCCGCAAGCATAATATCCGCGTTACGGCGTTAACGCCGAGCACCGTGAATACCGACCTGGCCGTCAATGCCGGCCTTAAAATCGGCGAAGAAGACCATATGATGCAGCCGGAGGATGTGGCCGAGCTGGCTCTGGCCGCATTGAAGCTGCCTGCACGGGTCTTCGTGAAAACCGCGGGCATCTGGACAACCAATCCGCAATAAAGTTTTTGCTTATATTAGGCTGCTTGAAGCCCCATGCAGTAATCTATTCAAGCCGTTCAAGCCGATCGTGGCTGAGCGGCTTTTTCCGTCCCCGCCTAATTTCCTCCCGTGAAGGGCATCCTTTATACCGTGTGAAATTGCCGAGGGTCGTGATATAATGACAGGGTGCTTATAGCCATCGTTAATTGAAAGAAGATGAACAACCACCTTGATTACCGACATTCTTCTGGAAGTAGTTCTGCCCATTTTCGTCCTGATCGGCTTCGGGATATTGTTGCAGCGAGCGTTTCAGCTCGACCTGTATACGCTGGCCAAAATCAATTTTTATTACATTACTCCGGCCGCGGTGTTCATGAGCATGTATGAATCCGAAATGTCTCCCGAGCTTCTCGGTACCGTAGTCCTGTTCTATGCCCTCTATGTGTCCGTCCTTTATCTCCTTGGACGCTGGACCGCGAAACGGCGCAAATTCAGCCGCGGCATGCAGGCGGCCTTCACCAACAGCCTCATTTTGGACAATTCGGGAAACTACGGACTGCCGATCAACGATCTCGCCTTCAAAGGAGATCCTTTGGCCGGATCCGTCCAGGCGTTGATCATGTCCCTGCAAAGCCTGCTTACGTTTACTTACGGCGTGATTTCCATACAGGGTGCCAAGACGGAAGGATTGTACCGCCATGCGATCATCGGCTTTCTGAAAATGCCTGTACCCTACGCCCTTATTCTCGGGCTTCTGTTTCACGCGCTCGCCGTGCCGCTGCCGGTGTTTCTCTCGCGTCCGCTGCTGTATGCGGACCAATCGCTGGTAGCCATTGCCCTGCTCACGCTTGGAGCGCAAATCATCAAATATCCGCTCCGTTTGCGCCGGATGGATGTCTATCTGAGCGTAGCGCTTCGGCTGCTCGCAGCCCCGGCCATCGGGATTCTTATCGTTTTCGCACTCGGGCTTAAAGGCATTCCCGCACAGGCGCTCATTATCGCCTCAGGTATGCCGGTTGGAGTGAACACGTCCATTTTGGCGGAAGAATATCAGAACGAACCTGATTTTGCCGCCCAAACCGTGCTCCTTTCAACCATTTTGAACGTCATCACCATCACCGGCTTGATATCTTTGGCCAAACTTGTCGCTTAATCACACTGCTTGGAGGAGATCGCATGAATTTTGACCTGACTATCGACCGCAACCGAACCGCTTCATTAAAATGGGACCATCTTCGGTCCGTCTTCGGCGTGGAGGACGTCCTGCCCATGTGGGTCGCGGACATGGACTTTGCCGCACCGCCTGCGGTAGTCCGCGCAATGCACGAACGCGTGGAGCACGGTGTGTTCGGCTACACGCTTCAAACGGATTCTTACCGTGATGCCATTGCCGCTTGGATGAAGAAACGGCACGGTTGGAACGTTGCATCCGAATGGATTCAGTTCTGTCCGGGAGTCGTTCCCGCCATGCACCTCATGGTTGAAGCTTTTACGGAACCGGGAGACCAGGTACTCATCCAGACACCCGTATATCCGCCCTTCTATCGCGTTGTAGAGGACCATGGCCGCGAGCTGGTTCAGAACCCTCTTAAACAGGATGCTCAAGGCAATTACGCTATCGATTTTGAGGACCTTGAGCGCAGCCTGTCCGGGGACCGCGTGAAAATGATGATATTGTGCAGCCCCCACAACCCCGTCGGCCGGGTATGGTCACGGGAAGAGCTGACGCGGATCGCGGAGCTTTGCCAACGGCATGACGTGCTGGTCATATCGGATGAAATCCATGCCGATTTGGTTTATGGGCCGGGAGCCCATACCCCGTTCGCATCCCTGTCGGAGGATGCGGCACAGCGTTCCTTTATCTGCACGGCCCCCAGCAAAACCTTTAATATCGCCGGGCTGAATACCGCCAACATTATCATTCCCAATGATTCGAACCGCCGCAAATTCGGAATGGCGATCGAGCGTTATTCTTTGGGCTCCATCACTCCGCTTGGCGTGGCCGCAACGGAAGCGGCCTACCGGGAAGGCGGAGAATGGCTGGACGCGCTTCTGGCCTATGTCCGGGGCAATATGGAATATATGCGGGACTACTTGCATCGCTATCTGCCGGAAATCAAGATGAATCTGCCGGAAGCCACTTATCTTCTCTGGCTGGATTTCCGGGAACTCGGAATGGACGATAAGGAACTTAACCGTTTTCTTATTGAGAATGCCAAGCTCGGCCTGAACAGCGGCGCTTCGTTCGGCAAGAACGGCAACGGTTTCATGCGTTTGAACGCAGCTTGTACGCGGGCGACCATAGAAGAAGCCATGTCCCGCCTGAACAGCGCCGTTACCGCGTGGCGCAGCGTTAAATAAGCTAACCATCCAGCAACGAATTTTCAGTAGCAGGTCGCGGTAGATCAATGACATAAGCCATACGCACCAAAAAGAGGGCCTTACGTTGCGGCCCTCTTTTCTTTCATTCTGCTTCTCGCAGTACCGTTTTTAAGACCAATCGGTCGTGGCGGTCCCCGAGGTGAAATCCTCCGGGGATGCATCGCCGTACACGGCCGTTTCTTCGCCCGGTCCCCGTCCCAACTGATAGCCGGCATCCATCATCGCCCCGTCCAACTGATGAATATGCCTGCTCACATCGTCCATTCCCTTAAACAGCTGCAGGAACTGGTAGGCACCGGGATCGGTGTTTTGCTGGGATTGATCGTCCAACCTCTCGAAATCTTCCTTCCGGTCACCCAGCACCTGACGGTAACGTTCTGCCATATCAGAACGGATGTTGGATACCAGGCCCAGCATACCATGCAGGGCCATCCGGCACTGCACCAAATCCTGGCGGAGGGCTTCAGGCGTTTCGGGAGTGATCTGTACCTGGGCATGCCGAAGTTCGGCATCCAGCTGACCCAACTCCTGCAGAATTCCCCCTAATTGCTCCCCGCTTCCCTCTTGCTGCATTTGCGTCAGCACACCGGACATCTGATTGATTTTGCCCGCGATCGACTGAATAAGGCTCATGCCATCTTCCCCTTTTCTTTGATGTAATATTTTGCCTTTAGCATGCGGAAATCAAAGAATCCTTATTCATCGGGCCAAGCGATGCCTTCTGCTGATAATTCCAACGGAGAAACAATGGGTATGGTGGAATGAAGGCTCCCCAGCCGATATAATCGTTATAGGACATTGAATGATAGATATATGATTATCAGGAAAGTAGGTAGAACACGAAAACATATGGCAAAGGTTAAACGGAGAAAATCAACACGTTTTATCATCGCTGCGGTACTGCTGGCGATTATATATATGCAGCTGCAGACATCCATCCCGGAAATATTGCCTGATTTGGACAAGGAAGAGTCTCCCCCTGTCACGGAGCTTCATCCTGTCGTGCTCGCCCAAAAAAACAAGCTGGTCGCCAAAATGCGCGAGCTTGGAATCCGCGTGGTCATTACGGACGGGTTCCGGAGCCATGAGGAACAATCCCGGTTGTACGAACAGGGAAGAAGCGGCGGGGGCCAAATCGTCACCAATGCCAAGGCCGGCGAATCTCTTCACAATTACGGCTTGGCCATCGATTTTGCGCTCCGCAACGACGGCGGCGATATCATCTGGGATATGGAATATGACGGCAACCGAAACGGCAAAGCCGACTGGATGGAGGTCGTAGCCGTCGCGAAGGACCTCGGCTTCCAGTGGGGCGGCGATTGGGACAACTTCCCCGATTATCCCCATCTCCAGATGGACTTCGGCCTGAGCATCCGCGACCTGAAACGCGGCAAGCGGCCACCCGCGGATTACCAGGAATATTTGGAGGCGGCTAAATAGAAGATGCCCCCTGAACCTTTTTGGATCCAAATCCCGAAACAAACACTGCTCTTCCCCGTCAATGCAGGCTGGAAGTGTAAGTCGCGCGAATCTCAAAAAAAGCCGCAGAGACCATCGGGGTCTGCGGCTTTTTGCAATGCGGTGCCAATCCCTCGTTCTTCGGATTATATGGTGGAAAACTTTACGGACCGAAAAAATTCGTTTATTCTGAGTACATAGATACTAAATGTTTAGTATTCCATGTTTATTATTTTTATTTCTTTGAGGTGAATGAAATGACAAGAGCTATGGTACTCGGTCTTTTGCACACCAACGGACCGATGTCGGGGTATGAAATTCAACAGATGATGCAATCTGCCCAGACGGATTTGTGGGCGTACGTTCAGCCTGCATCGATCTATCACGCCCTTAAAAAACTCCAAGCGGAAGGAAAGGTGTACCTGGATCATGTCGAAATGACGGGAATGAGGTCCAAATCCACCTTTAAAATTACGGAGGACGGGGTTCAGGAGCTCAAGGATTTGCTGCGGCAGTCTTTCGGCAAATCGTCGGTCGTTTTTCCCACGCACCTTTATACGGCCCTCACCTTCATGAACATGCTGCCACCGGAAGAAATACGGGCCGCGCTCTCCTCCCAGGAACAGGATATAAGGGAGTTGTACGAAACGATGAAATCCGGGCAGAAGAAAAAGGAAGAAGCGACGGGAAAAGAGCTGGCTCCGGAAGTGATGGCCATTTTTCAAAACATGTACGCTCAATGCGAGCTTCAACTGGCCTGTATCGAGCAGATCCGGTCATGTCTGGGAGAAGGTGAACCATCTTGATGACCTCCGTCCCTTCTCCTGCAATCCGCAAAAGAGTACTGCTCGTCGTCGGTTTTGCCGTTTTTGTGGATATGCTCATTTATGGCCTGATCGTTCCCATCCTGCCATCTTATGCGGAAAGCCTTGGCGCATCCCAGACGAGGATCGGTTTGCTCTTTAGCTCCTACGCCCTGACCCTGTTTATAGCTACCCCCTTATTAGGGATGCTTACCGATAAGGTTGGCCGCAAAGGTCCTCTGTTGTGGGGAATGATTGGCTTGGCCGGCACAACCGTCATGTTTGCTTTTGCAACGGAGTTCTGGGTACTGGTTGCCGCACGCATGCTGCAAGGCATTGCGGCCGCAGCTACCTGGACGGCGGGATTGGCTCTGCTCGCGGACGTATATCCTTCCGAAGAACGCGGCGCCGCGATGGGGCTTGCCCTCTCCGGCCAAGCGGCGGGAACGCTCCTTGGACCCACGGTCGGCGGATGGTTGTTCGAATGGGGAGGCTACAAGCTGCCGTTCCTGGTTGCTGCCCTGCTGGCATTGATAGACGCTCTGTTGCGGGTGAGCTTGCTTCGGCAAGTTACCGATACCAAGGCCGAGCGCTATATCTCTCCCCTACGTCTTCTGGGGAGCCGGGCGATCTGGATGATTGCCGGCGTCGTTGCTCTGGGCGCGTCCATTCCCGCTATTTTGGAACCTACCCTGCCCCTGCATCTCAGCCGGCATCTGAATGCGACGCCTGGCGTGATCGGGTTATTGTTTGCTGTTCCCACCATAGCTTACGCCTTGACTACGGGAATGATCGGGGCTCTATCAACGAAGGTCGGCCACGCCAAAACCATAGCCGCCGGGCTCATGTTCACTGCAATCATGCTGCCCTTAAATGCTCTGCCGGACATGATTTGGCTTCAAGTCGTCATCCTTGCCCTGCTGGGAATCGGCATGGGTACCGTCCTCGCTCCCGCTCTTCCGAAACTGACGGATTTGTCGCAGCAAACCGTAACGGGGGCCAACGCGCATGGTTTTACCTTTGCGGTTTACAATACCGCTTATTCGGTCGGCATGATGGTCGGCCCTTTGGGCAGCAGCGTGTTGACGGAACATTTCGGCATTTCATACGCGTATCTTATCATCGGAGCGGCGGCTATGCTTTGTGCCATCCTTTTCTATAGAGGGATGCCTAAATGAACAGCAGGCTATGGTTTCAAAATCTCCCGGAACTTCGTTTGATTGGCGAACCGCGCGAAAGCCCTGGCGTTACGGTCTTTCCGGTTGAAGCGGCGGCTGGGCCCGGGCACTGCCCTTATTGCAAGCAATCCGTGAGCCTTTACAAGTACGGTACCCGAATTCAGACCATGATGGATGTGCCGATCAGGTCTAAACCGGTCGAGCTGCAGCTTGTCAGAAAAAGATACCGCTGCCGGGAATGCGGCGTCACTTTTTGGGAGAATCTGCAATGTTTCGATCCTTCCCGTAAAATGACCAAAAGGCTGGTTGAAGCGATAAAACAACATTCCTTCGTCAAGAACTATTCCGAGATTGCCGCGGAATGCGGCATTCACGAAAAAACGGTCCGAAACTGCGTCAAGCAAGAAACCGGATAGCATAAAAAAGAGGTTATTCCGAAGGCCGACCGACCTTTTGGGATAACCTCTTGTGCTAAACCGCATTTTCATTGTTTTTTTCGGAAGCAATGCCGAACATATATAAGTCCACAACCTGACGAGCCAAGTCCTCGGGCGTGCTTTTGCCGGAAAGCAGCTGCCGGAGCGTCAGCCTTTCAATCGCTCCTACCAGACATTCCGCCACCATGGCCATATCGGCGTCGGGGCGGAAATAGCCGTTATCCTTCTCCGCCCGCAAATTCTGTTCGATCATCCTTGCCAGCTCTTGTTTTACCTCGACGGCTTCCGGTCCGATAAAGAAACCGATTCGGGTCAAATCCGGGTCCCTCGCCAAAAGGCTGAACAAATTGGTAAGCACGGCATGGATTCTTGCCGGGACGGTCCCCCGGGTGATTCCCGCCTCAAGCCGGCTGTCCGTAATCAGCTCCTTTAACCGGGTTCGGAAGACGCCCATCAATTCCTTGAACACCGCTTCCTTGCTATCGAAATACAAGTAGAACGAAGGCTGGGTCAATCCGGCCCGGGAGACAATGGTGCTGATTTTTGTCTGGTGATAGCCTGACCGCGCAAACTCGTTAGCCGCAACCGTCAATAATTTTGCCCTGCTTTCCTGTCCATTCGCACCCTTTTTTCGCAAAGCTATCGAACCTCCGTCTCGATCTCGTTGTTCTCTCATTATAACCGAAGCCCCTCAGACTTTCTATAAGAATGAAAGCGGTTAATCATAGCCTTAAATCTTCCCCCTGCTTTACAACGACACTTGAACAATATAACGTTAATAAGGTAGAGGTGCGAAAAAGGAGTGAAATACATTGAACAACCCGGCAACAATTCTGGTCGTCACCGCGGTTGAAGCGGAAAAGGAAGCCGTACTGCGGGGGCTTGCAGGCAGCTCAAAGTTTGAGGTCATTGCGGCAGGAGTCGGTTCTGCGGCTGCAGCATCCCGAACTGCCAAAGAATTGGCATCGGGCCATTATGCATGGGTCATCAGCGCGGGAATCGGCGGGGGCTTTCCGGGTCACGCGGAAACGGAAACCCTCGTCATAGCGGACCGAATCATCGCCGCGGACCTCGGCTCGGAAACGCCGGACGGATTCCTCAGCGTGGACGAGCTCGGTTTCGGATCGTCCGTCATCCAAACTCCGGAGGAAATCGTACACGGATTTGCGCATAAGCTTCAAGCAGCCGGGATTACGGCCGCTATCGGCCCCATTTTGACCGTATCCACGACGACGGGAACGAAGGAAAAGGCGGAGGCTTTGGCCGCCCGGATTCCTGGAGCAGCGGCCGAAGGAATGGAGGGATTCGGCGCAGCCCGGGCTGCTGCCGATTTTGATCTGCCTGTTCTGGAGATCCGGGCCATATCCAACAGCGTCGGTCCCCGTGACCGCGAGGCCTGGAAAATCCCCGAAGCGCTGCGTGCGCTGGAGACCGCAAGTTCCATACTAACGGAGGTGCTGACATGAAAATCGCGTTCTCGCCTTGTCCGAACGACACGTTCGTCTTCCACGCCTGGGTGCACGGCCTGATCCCCGGGGCTCCCGAACTGGATGTATCGTACGCGGACATCGACATTACAAACAACTGGGCTTCCGGCAGCGGTTCACGTGACCATGACGTGCTGAAAATCTCCTACGCCGCTCTTCCTTGGGTCTTGGACGAGTACGCCTTGATCCCATGCGGCGGAGCACTCGGCCGCGGATGCGGGCCTTTGCTTCTTACTCGCGGCGATGCAGCCGAAACCTCCGATCCGGCTTTTCTGTCCGGCCGGAAAGTAGCCGTTCCAAGCGAGCGTTCCACCGCGTATTTGCTGTTCCGGTTGTGGGCGGCCCGTCATGTTCCCGGCGGTTTCGGCGAGATTGTCGTCATGCCGTTCGACCGGATCATGCCGGCCGTCCGTGACGGGCAGATCGACGCCGGACTGGTTATTCACGAAGCTCGGTTCACCTACCCCTCCTACGGTCTCAGCATGATGACCGATCTCGGCAGCTGGTGGGAAAGCGACACCGGGCTTCCGATTCCGCTTGGCGCCATTATCGCCCGCCGATCGCTGGATCTGGCGAAAATTACCGCCTGGACACGCGCCTCGGTTGAATATGCCTGGGCTCATCCGGATGAGTCACGCGATTATGTCATGAGACACGCTCAAGAGATGGATCCCGCTGTGGCGAATGCTCACATCGGCTTGTACGTGAACGCGTTTACCGCGAACCTGGGAGAGGATGGCTATGCTGCCGTATCCGCATTGTTAAACCGGGCTGCGGATGAAGGGCTAGTACCGAAAATAGATCCGGACAAGCTCAGGTAAGACTTCAATCGAAAAAAGGAACCTGTATGCCTTTGTCTTCACTGGCCATCGGGTTCCTTTTTTATTTGTTAATCCTGTCTATGCCCCAGGATTGCAGAATTCTCCTCTCATATGCGCTCGTTCCGGAGGAACTCGCCGAGCTGCCGGTAAATCCCGACAATCTCCTCCATCGGCATCCGGACCAAACCGCTGGAAGAAGGAGCCACAAACTCGCGTACCTCTTTCACAACCGGCTCCGGTTGAAACCCCCAGTCCGCTTGGGATCTGCGGCTGAATTCCGTGTACACCCCTTTGCCTACAAAGCAGGCGATACGGGGACGATACTGTTCCAACTTGGCCCTCAGAATCCTTCGTCCCCGTTCATATTCCTCGCGCCGTATATCCTCCGCCCCCCGTGTGGGCCGGGCGACGATATTCGTAAATCCGTATCCCAGCTTCAACAGCTCGCCGTCCTCCGATGCTTCGTACAGGCGAGGCGTAAGCCCGGAGCGGTGCAGAATTCGCCAAAAGTTGTTTCGGGGGTTGGCGTAATGATGGCCGACCTCGCCGGACCGCAGGCTCGGATTAAAGCCGATAAACAAAATCGAAAGCCCGTAGTCCAGATGATCCTTCACTTCGTTCATTCCAAAAGCCCCTCCTTTCCCCATGCTTCCTTCAACACGGCCCGGAACAAAAGGTCCAGTTCATCATCCTGAACAACGTTATCCCTGCCTGCCGGCATCCGGCTTGCCGATTCCTCATAATAAGCGATTTGGCGCTCCAGGTAATCGTTCAGCAGGCGCATCCGGGGTCCATGCCCCAGATCCTCGCCGGACTTCTTGCGCCGGATCAAATCAAGAACGGCATCATGCAGTTCACTCCCCGCAGGAATAAGAGATTCGGCCAGCATATCAAACGAAAGCGGCGGCATGCTGCCAAAACGCTCGATCCATTCACAAGCCAAAATCGGACGCAGCACATAAAAGTATTTTTTAACCTTTACCTCGTCTCGTTGGAGATAGTCGCGATAATTGCCCTTGGCCATGTTAAGATAGTGGTACGTGCAGGATTTGGGCGAGAAGTTTAGCGGGGACAACTTCCGAATCCGCCCCGCCGCAGAGGTTCGCTCCCTGTATCGGATAGGGGAATCAAGCCACTCCAGCAGAGGAGGATTTGACTTTCGAAACAAATTCAAACCCTTCTTCAAATCCCATCCGACCATATCCAGCCCGAAGTCCACAGGGCGTTCAATCACGTCTCTTCCGGCGAAAATGGACAGGTACCAATCCACCGGTCTAACGTATAAAAAACGGACATCATAATCACTGTCCCGGGAAGGAAATCCCCAAGCCCGGCTTCCCGCTTCGCAGGCATACAGGATCACGATTCCCTCGTCCTGCTCCAATTGCACCAGCGACTCCCGGATCAAGGCGCTCATTTCCCTCATTCCTGTCCCCCCCGTTTTCTAAGTCGATGCCGACGATGCACTTTTGTTCACGCGTTTTTGGATCGAGTGGACGCCCATGACGACAGCAATCAACTCCCAGTCGCTGAGATGACCGCTGTTGTTCTCCAGATGATAGGCTCCGGATTGAAGCCAGCCGCTGATTCGCCGGAAGCCGGCCACCGTCCTGCCGCTCTGGTCGACAACTTCGTATTCCTTGGAGAACGCGGGCGATAGAATTTCGTACACTCCTCGTTCATTGGCATCATATTCATATTTTTTGGTTAAAAAGCTCATTCGCATTCGCAGCACGCCGATTTCATATTCGTCCTTGTCCGCGATTTCCCACTTGTTCGAGAAAAAGCGGAACGTTCCGCTGCAAACCTTTTGTCCGCGATCGTCATAAACGTCAAGAGAGGAACCGAACGCGCTTTTTAAATCCACGCTGCCGACCGCTTCTCCGGCTTCATTCAAAATCTCGGTAGTGCCGGCATTAAAAAAGTTGTCCTTTACATACAAACTCATCAGAAACACTCCTTTTTCCCATCCGATGCTTGAGAACGCAATTTTTGAAAAGCCGCCTTCCCCTTATTATAACTTAACCGGAAGGTTTCGGCTGTCGGGGGAGCGGTTCCGGGAACCAAACCGTGGTCCGGTTGTCTAATGATTAGAGGTGATGATATTGGAACTGGAAAGTCCGCTTAACCGGATGACGGCAGACCATCCAAGTTCGATCCTGATGGAATGGATGGAGGCCTACGGGCAGGATGTTTGGAATTATGCCTATTATTTGACCAAACGCCGGGATGCTGCGGATGACATCAGTCAGGACGTTTTTCTCAAAGCACTTGTAAGCCTTCGCCAATTCGAGGGGCGCAGTTCCGTCAAAACCTGGCTGTTCGCCATCACGCGCAATCTGTCCATGAATTATCTCAGGTCTTCGTTCATCAAAAAAGTAACTCTCATCGGCATGCCAGCGTTTGCCCGGAGCGAGCGTTCGGCTGAAATGGAAGCGATCGGAAAACAGGAAATATCCCGGATTTGGCAGCATGTCATGAGCCTGCCCGTCAAATTCAGGGAAGTGCTGGTCCTCGAATTTCATTACCAGCTTCCGCGTTCCGAAACCGCCTCCCTCCTGGGAATTTCCGAAGGCACCGTGAAATCGCGGCTCCATCGGGCAAGAAAACGAATGGAAGCCCTGCTGAAAGGAGATGAAGATGATGAGCAAAGCAAATGAACCGGATTGGACCCGAAAACTCCAATCCCAGCCGTTCGATAAATCCGCTTTTACGAAAGAGATGGCCGCTGCCGTCCTTGAGCGTTCCAACCGGAGCCCCCGCAACCGTCGCAAGCTGTTCATTCGGGCAGCTGCCGCGGTCCTGGGAAGCGCCGTTCTGCTAGCGGGAGTTTGGCTTGCGGCTCCCTTGCCGACATGGAAAAGCAATGAAGCACACATAGCGAAGCCTGCAGCCCTTGCAGTCGATTGGATGCCACGCCTGGAATTTCGTGCGGAGGATGGGGCCCCCAAGCTTCAAATGGTTCCCGGCGGCGACTACGCCGCCGGCGCCCCGGCAGGCAGCTGGTGGAATTTATACGCTCCCGTGAATGAGCTCTTAGGACAGACCATTCGTATTAGAGCTATCCATCAAGGTACCGGGATGGAGATTGAGGAGCTTCCTCCTACGAAAATAACGAAGGAGATGGGATATGATGATTTTACCCGCGTAACATCCCGGCTCGCACTTCCATTGGCGGGACTGTGGAGGTTTGACGTGACCATCGGCGGTGCTTCGTTCGGCCATGTAGTGGCCGACGTGCCTGACGGCCCCTGGGAGCCGAGTCCGGACTTCCGGTCGTCATCCTATACGATGACAGGCGTTCAGGACCGGCTCGGGTTTATCAATCCGGGTTTTCGTGCCAACCGGCCGAACAAATACATGTGGCATTTCTGGGGCAGAGACGAGGAGCTGAACGGGGAGTTCGTCATAACCGCCGTTAAAAAGGATACCGCCGAGATCATCAGCGTGTTCGAAGCTTCCCTTCATCCGGGAAAACTCAACGGATCGGATGCCTCCCATCCCACCTCCATGACCCTGCCATCCTCCGGCCTGTGGAGGCTGATGGTGAGCATAAACGGAAGGCTCTTCGGAAGCGTGATCGTAAAGGTGGAACCGTAGAGTTCTTGATCAACGCAAATACCGCCGATGCCGTAAACATCGGCGGTATCTTACCGCCAAAAACGCCGTCGTCCTTCGGAAAGGACGACGGCGTCTTATGCTTGTTCGTATTTTGGCTTACTTGCCGGCTTTCGCGCCGTCAAGCGCTTCTTTCGGCACTTCGATCTTAGCGATTTCGTTATGCTTGGAAAGCCCGCTGGTCATCTCCATTTCAAGAGAGACCTTCTGTCCTTCCTGTTCCATTTCCATGACCATGTTCATATCGGTCTTGGTTGGAAAATACGTTTCCTTGTTTACGCCAAGCGTAATCTTCATGCTTTTGATATTCATCTGCTCCAGCATCGCCGCAGCTTCGCCGCCGGCCTGGCCCATGTAGGTCTTCGCCAGCTCCTTCAGGTTGTCGCCGGAAACGTCCGCCGTCAGGATATACTGATCGCCTTCTTCGCTTACCTTGGCGTCTTTGGATATGGTTTTAAACTGCTCCAGCTGTTTTTCCGGTCCTTGGGTGGTCATCTTCATGCCGTCAAGAATTTGCTGCTCCTGCTCCTTGGGAATCTGAACCCATTGGCCGCCAACCTGGGAGTAGATGCCCTTTTGCGTAATGTATTGCTTGATGTCCTGCGTTCCTTGGCCCGGCATCTCCATTTTCATTTCCTGATACATTTCCATTGGATCCAACGTGGTATCGATTTTCATGGAAATGTTCACTTTTTGTTCCTGTTTGCTTTCCCCGGCGCTGATCACGATGTTCTGCTTAATATCGGAATCCATGGAGAAACTTTTCATCTTCTGGCTTGCCTCAGCCGATTTCTGGATTAATTCATCCGCTGAAGGGACGGCAGCTTCTTTCGGTGCTTCCGCTTTCGTTTCGTCCGTTTTACCCGCAGCCGGCTGCTCCGCTGCAGGAGGAGTTGTTGCTTTCTCGGCCTCTTTGTCTTTGCTGCAAGCCGTGATCCCCATTACCAAAATTACGCTAAGTAGTCCTGCTGTCCATTTTTTCAAAACAAGTTCCTCCTAAGAAATATGTATTCCTATTTCATGAATTGGTAAAGGCTGTAACGCCTAACCGAAAACTATTTTATAAAATATCTTCCAAGCCTGTCAAAAGGATAAAGTTATAATTTAAAATTTCATATTTATGAACAATCCTTGCTTCTTCAGGTACCTTGACATTACACTGATGATAAGCTGAATAAGGAGCGTGTTTGATTGAAAAATCTCCTCATCACCGGTTACAGAGCCCATGAGCTCGGCATTTACAATAATAAACACAAGGGCATCCCCTATATTCGAAAAGCGATCGAGTCCCGCCTGGTCCCGCTGCTTGAAGAAGGACTCGAATGGGTTCTCACCCCGGGACAATACGGAGTAGATCTGTGGGCCTGCGAGGCTGCCATTTCGTTAAAACCGCAATACCCGCAGCTGAAATGTTCCATTATCACGGCCTACGCCCATCCGGAGGAGCAATGGAACGACGAAAAAAAGGAATATTACCGCCAAATCCTGAAAGACGTGGATTTCTGCGCACCCGTCAGCAAGGAAAGCTACCAGGGGAGCTGGCAGTTTAAAGCCAGGGACGAGCTGCTGCTGCGGAAAAGCGACGGAATTCTGCTCGTTTACGACGAGGATGCCGGCGAGGCAAGCCCGAGATTCATGAAGGAACGCGCTTTGAAAAAACATGAAGAGGAAGGCTACGGTTACATGATCATCGGCCCGGAGGAAATTCAGGCGGTGACGGATGAAGATAACGGCGGGCCGGATTACGATACTTACATGTAGCTTTGCGAAACGCCAAAAAACCGTCTTCCCGAAGACGGTTTTTTGGTGCTGCAGTCCTTTACGCACGAATGAAAATCTCTGCGGATAATCCGCTTCCCGGATCTCGCCAAGGATTTTACGGGCAACTGCCGTGCGTTCGATTGCCGCCGCCCGATCATCCTTCATTCCCGGATGCTCACCGCTATCGTTAACCGGATGATTTGCTCGGTGCTTACGCAGAGTTTGCGGCATTCCCGGCCAAACAGGTTTCTACAGCCGCATGTTCATAGCCATGGGCCTCCGCTACAGCTTTGTAAGTGACTTTGCCGCCGATCACATTGATTCCTTTGGCAAGGGCTCTGTTGTTCAAAGCAGCCTGCACGACCCCTTGATTCGCTATTTTCAGGCCATATGGCGTCGTGGCATTCGTTAACGCGATCGTCGAGGTGCGGGCAACCGCGCCCGGCATATTGGCCACCGCATAATGAATAACGCCGAACTTTTCATAAGTCGGATTATCATGCGTCGTAATGCGGTCGATCGTCTCGATGGAACCTCCCTGGTCTATCGCCACATCCACAATAACGGATCCCGCTGCCATCTGTTTCACCATCTCCTCGGTTACCAGCCGCGGAGCGCGTGCGCCCGGAATCAGCACGGCACCCACAACCAGGTCCGCCTGCTTCACCGTCTCGGCAATATGGAATGAGTCGGACATGATGGTCTTGATTCTGCCCTGGAACATGTCGTCAAGCTGGCGCAGCCGGTTCGGATTGATGTCCAAAATGCTGACGTCCGCCCCCATGCCGAGCGCAATCCGTGCCGCATTCGTGCCGACGATGCCGCCGCCGATAACGGCCACCTTCGCCGGCGCAACACCCGGAACGCCGCTCAGAAGCACGCCTTTGCCGCCATGGGCTTTTTCCAGGAAGTGTGCGCCGATCTGGATCGACATCCGCCCGGCCACCTCGCTCATCGGCGTTAGCAGGGGCAGACTGCCGTCATCCAGCTGAATCGTTTCATAGGCCACCGCCGTTACCTTGGCATCGACAAGAGCCTTGGTCAGCGCCGCTTCCGGCGCAAGATGCAAATACGTATACAGGATTTGCCCTTCCCGGAAATACCGGTATTCCTCTGGCAGCGGCTCCTTCACCTTAACTACCATGTCTGCGGACCAGGCCTCTTGGGCCGAGTGGACAATTTTGGCGCCGGAAGCTATGTAATCTTCGTCATTGAACCCGATGCCTTGACCCGCACCGCTTTCCACGAGCACCTCATGACCGCCGTTCTTGTAACTGAGAACTGTCCCCGGCGTCATGCCTACGCGGTTTTCATTGTTTTTGATTTCCTTTGGAACCCCGATTATCATGGCTTTAGCACCCCTTTTATGTAACTACTTTCCAACATTATAATATTTTACCCTTTTTAAACGATTGCGCCACTATTATATTATATTCATTGGCCTGCTGACACCCTCCAAATAGAAGAATACCCGCTTTTTTTGCAAGAAAAACGCCATTCCGACCGGCAAACGCCAAAAGAGGCCGCCATCGATCTTTCAAAAGACTCAAAAACTGCACCTCCAATTGTTAGTCGTGCCTAGCAATTGGGGTGCAGTTCAATATTTGGGACAGCCCATATTAATGAAGAAATATGATATGAATCATTCCTTTATTATAATTACCCGACAGAGAATCCTTACCTCACGCCGAAGCGGCTTGCAATCCCGACATAACCCTGTTTAAAAAATGCTCCAGAAAGGCCTTCTCGTCGACCTCGACGCATACGTCGATATTGGGCTCCCCATCCGGAATCTCAAACGTTTGCCCCTCCGCATCGCCGGAAGTGATAACCTCCACGCTAAGCGGCAGCGTCTTCACGAATTCCGGACGGACCACGACGCCGACCGCCAGCGGATCATGCAGGGCACAGCCGCCGATGCCGGGGTAGAATTCTTCGTATACATCCATATAGAAATGGGTCATCTCCGCAAACATCCTTGACATTTCGTTCCCGAGCCCTTCCCATTCCTTCAGATGATTCCGCGCCAGAAGCGT
Organism: Paenibacillus sp. DMB20; assembly: GCF_000987955.1. Taxonomy (GTDB): domain Bacteria; phylum Bacillota; class Bacilli; order Paenibacillales; family Paenibacillaceae; genus Paenibacillus_AQ. The sequence continues at coordinate 444,865 of NZ_LAZU01000021.1, read as the reverse complement.
TTTCATCGTAACGTCGAGTCCGACCAGCGTCAGCGGGATGCCGGACTGAAATACGTACTGGGCCGCTTCGGGATCGGCATGAATATTCGCCTCCGCCTTGGGCGTCACGTTGCCCCGGCAGCGTACCGCACCGCCCATCACCACGACCCGGTCAACCAGGTTTACGATTTCCGGATCCTTTTGGATAGCCAGGGCCAGATTGGTCAGCGGTCCTACCATAATGAGCGTGATTTGGTGCGGCTGACTGCGAACAGCTTCAATCATGAAATCGGCGGCATGCGCTTGATGGGCCTGCCGACTTGCCTTAAAAGAGACCGTTGTATTGCCCAATCCGTTATGTCCATGGACCCTGGTGGCATAACCTTTCAGGTCTCTTTCCAGCGGCTTATCCGCTCCCGGAATGACCGGCACCTCGTATCCCAGCATCTCGGCGAGCAGCAGCGAATTTCTCGTTGCGTCCTCGACCGGGATGTTGCCGAAACAGGTCGTCAGCCCGATCAGCTTCAATTCCGGCGATTTCGCTGCGTAAATAATGGCTAGCGCATCGTCAATTCCTGTATCCACGTCTAATATAACCGGCTTCATTTTCCCATCCCCCATGTTTGTAGTTATCAGCGGCTTCTGTTTCGATAGATTCGTCAAGCCCAAAAACAACCTTACAGCCGCAGCCGTAAGGTTGTGTAAATCCGATACCTAACTCTTCTTCATTATACCCTTTAACCGTGACGAAGCGGAAATGATCACAGAAGTATTATATCACGGCTTTGGAAGATATTCTCTTACTGCTGAGAAAAATCCCGAATAATCGTCAACTTCTCCTCTACCGGTGTTCTCGGTCTACCTGCAGGCACTTCTTCCGGATAACCAACCTGCAGCAGTCCGACCAGTTTCTCACGAGGTTGAACCCCAATGCTGGCTCTGAATTCAGGTTTGTATGTAAAAGGCTCGGTCAGCCATTTGACCCCGACTCCACGCTCCCATGCCGCCAGCTGGAAATTTTGCACAAAGGTACCTGCGGCCAGCATATCCTCCTCGAATTCCCGCTGCCGTTCATCCTCCTGGATCATGACGGCGATATACGCCGGAACACTGAGTAGCCTTGCAGGGTCTTTCGGTTTTCTTGCATTGTCGGAAATGGCCTTGACCAACAGCTGCTTGCCTTCATCTACGAACAAGGTGAACCTCCAAGGCTCACGCATCCCATGATTCGGTGCCCATGCCGCCGTATTTAGGAGTTCCAGCAGCAGACCCTCCGCTACCGGATCAGGCTTGAATTTCTTGATCGTTCTGCGCTCCTGAATTACCTTGGCTATAGGCAAAACAGTTGTATCCATGCCCATTGTAATTCCTCCCTATGTTCTAAGTCGCCATCCTTCTTCTACTGCCAGCTCATAAGGCAAGCACAGCGGCTGCCCATTCCGCGGATCAAGGATGATATCGCTTTTAATGCCGAATACAGTCTGCAGTACGCCGGATGTCATCACTTCCAACGGACTTCCTTGTTTGATCATCTGTCCGGACTTGATCGCCACAATATGATGTGCAAACCGGCTGGCATGGTTCAAGTCGTGAACGACCATGACTATGGTCCGCTGCTCTTCCTCGTTCAGCTTTTTAAGTAACTGGAGCACCTCCAGCTGGTGGGCCATATCCAGGAACGTGGTCGGCTCGTCCAGGAACAACACCGGTGTTTGCTGGGCAAGCGCCATGGCGATCCAGGCCCGTTGCCGCTGCCCACCGGATAGCATGTCTACCGGGCGATGGATGAATTGTTCCAGATTGGTGACCTCAATCGCCCAGGAGACCATCTCCTTATCCTCTAACGTTAAATTTCCGAAGCCGGACTGATGAGGAAACCTGCCGTAAGCGACAAGCTCCTCTACCGTTAGACCATCGGGAGCTGTCGGATTTTGCGGCAGTACCGCAAGCTGTTTTGCCACATCCTTGGTTTTCTGCTCATGAATGGCTTTCCCGTCCAAATACACGACACCCTGCTTCGGCTTCAGCAAACGCGCCATAGCTTTTAGGATCGTCGATTTGCCGGAACCGTTTGCCCCGACCAGCGCTGTCATCTTTTTCTCCGGAATGTTTAAGTTCAACTGTTCTACGATGATACGGTCGTCATAGCCAATGGTCAGCTCTTTCGTTATAATCATTCGTGCTCCTCCATTCCGCTGCGGACAGTTCAAGCGCCGGTTCCAATCTACTCTGTTCCCACCACAGTGCTAATAGTTCTCTTTAGTGGATCTGCCTATTCCCTGCCCAAATGTTCTTTAATGGCTTTCAGGCCCGCGACTTGTCCCAGGAAGAACGTGTCGCCGACAAGTGTATCCACCGAATATACCTGGTTGTTCTTCACGGCCTCCAAATTGTTCCATACCGCGTTTTCAGTCCAAATATTGATCAATCCCTGCGGATTCGCGGGGTCCATTTGGCGGCGGTTTTCCGCGATGAAGATATGGTCCGGCGCAAACTCACTTAATGCCTCTATTCCAATCCGGCCACCGATTTTACCTTCTTCAGGCAGTCCGGGAACCGGTGTCAGTCCGATTTCCTCATAAAAGATCGGGAAGTTGGTCGGATGGATGACCGTGAAATCCTTGCCGTTCGAGATCAGAAACAGAACGGTCTCATTGTTGTGCTTCGCCGCCACTGTTCTTGCCTCTTCTTTCAGCTGATTGAAGTATGCTATCACTTCCTCAGCCTTCTCTTCCTTGCCGACAAGCTCGGCGAATTTTCTCAGCCTTGAAGGAGCATCCAGCGAGAAGTCGATGACAACGCTATCCGCCATTTTGTTAAATTCATCGAAGCGCTCCACTTTGTTCGTGCTTGTGCTGCTCATGACAATAAGGTCCGGTTCCATCTCAAGCAGCGTCTCCAGATTGGTTTTGCCTCCCAAATCGACGACCTCTTTCCCTTTCGCGTATTGGCCAAAGATCGGGGATCTGTCCTTGGTACTAAAACCTTCCGATACGACCGGTGCAATATCAAGCACAAGCAGGTAATCGGTTGCCATAATATCAACGCTCGCGATTTTTTGGGGGGCGTTTTCCAGCGTAAGTTCCCCCTTCACATGCTGGATCGTACGCGGAAACTGCGAGGCTGACTGCTTATTCCCAGCAAACGGTACTTCTGCGGAAGGCTCTTCTGCCTTAGTCCCCGCTGCAGTGTCCCCCGTATTTGATTCCGCTGTCTTCTGTCCGTTATTACCGCAAGCCGCAAGGGCAAACGCAAGGATCAGGAGCATGACAAGCATCATTTTTCTTTTATGGATTAACATGTTTCCCCTCCAAAATGTATGATTAAAGACTATGCTCTGTTGCGCATAAGCAGATAAATAAAGTACGGGCCCCCGAGCAGTGAGATGACCACCCCGGCAGGCACCTCCGTGAATTCCATAAAGCTGCGGCCGACCGTATCACCGATCAACACCAGCAGTGCCCCCACTCCAGCCGTGATCGGCAGCATATATTGATGTTGGGGACCGACCAGACGACGAGCGATATGAGGTCCCAGCAGCCCTACAAAGCCGATGCCTCCGCCAATTGCGACACTGGAGGCCGCTAGGCCTACCGCAGCCCCCAGCAGAAGCAGCCGCTCCTTATTGATCGATACGCCCAGGCTCTCGGCAATGTGTTCATTCATGCTGAGCATGTTCAGCACTCTTGACTTCCAATATACATAAGGCAGCAAAATGAGTATCCAGGGGATAAGGGCAAGGACAAATTTCCAATTCGACCCCCATAGCGATCCCATCTGCCAGGTAACAACAAACTCCAGATTACGCGGATTCAGTTGCAATGTCAGTATAATGCTGACTGCGCTGAGTCCTGCTCCTACGGCTATACCTGTAAGCAGCAAGCGTGTCGGCGAGATTCCTTGACCCTTCTTGTACGAAAGAACATAGATGAGGACTGCCGTCGCCCCCGCCCCAACCAGGGCAAGAAACGGCATAAGGAACGGCGGTGCCTCACTGTTCGCCGGATAAAAGGATACGAACAATAGCACGGCCAAGCCTGCACCGGAACTGATGCCCAGAATGCCTGGGTCCGACAGCCCGTTGCGCGAGATGCCCTGTAAGACCGCGCCGGATACAGCCAGTCCCGCCCCCATTAATACGGCTATAATCATGCGGGGGAGGCGAAGATCATAGAGCACGATGTTTTGCTTTTTGGACCCGTTACCAAGCAGGGTTTGCAGCACCTCGGCTGGAGAAATGCTGTAACGGCCGATATTCAGGCTGATCATAAAGCCAATTAAAAGCAGCACGCCGAACAGAATGATAATTTTGATGCTGCGGTTTTTGCGGCTTAGCCCGAACAAGTCTGAAATCATTACAGCTCTCTCCTTTCCCTGCGTGCCAAATACAGAAAGAAGGGAACGCCCATCACGGCAATGATTGCCCCGAGCGGAGTCTCATAAGGCGCAGCGATCAGCTTGGCCGCGATGTCCGCGAATAGAACCAGTATCCCGCCCACAATGGCAGAGCAAGGAATGATCCAGCGATAGTCGACGCCGACCACATAACGGACCATATGCGGCACGATCAAGCCGATGAATCCAACGCCGCCTACGGTGGATACGGATGCACCGGCCAGGATCATGACAACGATGGTGCCGATTCCTTTAATCAGCCTCGTCCGCTGTCCGAGCCCTGCCGCCACATCCTCTCCCAGGCTGAGCACCGTGATAGAACGTGAAATGACCATGGCTGTGAGAAGTCCTGCTATAATCCATGGCATCATGACCGACACCTGAAACCATTCCGCGGTGGAGATGCCTCCTGCAGACCAGAACGCCAAATCGTAATTGATCTGGAAAAGCAGCGACAACGCCTGGCTGATCCCGGAGGTAAGCGATCCAACAACTGCTCCAGCCAGCACCAGCTTCAATGGAGACAACCCGCCTCTGGACATGAATGCAATTCCGTATACAAGCAGAGCACCAAAACCCGCACCAATAAAGGAAAACAGGATGATATATTCGAAGGGCAGCCATGGAACAAACGCAAAGACGAGAACCAGTACGAGACCCGCCCCCGAATTAATGCCCAGCAGGCCGGTATCCGCAATTGGATTCCGCGTCATCCCCTGCATAATGGCTCCTGCTACAGCGAACGCAGATCCTGCCAACACGCCGGCCAACGCACGAGGCATTCGCAGTTCCCGAATTATTGCATGGTGGTCGTTGCTTGGATCGTAATCGATGAGCGAAGTCCAAATCGTATCGAATGTAATATTGGCTACACCCGTCAGTATAGATGCCACTATGCCCATTACGATGGCGGCCAGTCCGACAGCAATAATCATCGTGGCTGCCCACGGCCGGGTTCGAATCGATGTTGTTTTCTCTATCTTGGTCAGTGATGTTTGCATAAGAGCAAGCTTCCTCCGTTGCACGTACAAGTCGTTACGGTCCATTGTTGATCAGCAGGGAAATCATACAAGATGGTATCCATTAGGATCACATATTCCTGTCCGTACGCTCCCCCCCGGGTATCGGCTGTATGAAAAGCTGCTGCCATTTCAATTCCCCTTCCATCCAACAACTCAAAACTGGTATTGATTATCATTATCATTTGTAATAGTACTGAACCTGATATTTCTTATAAATAGCAAATCCTGATTTTTTGAATGTACATTCCTTTGAATCGTTCAACAGATTGTCGTTCCTATGCAAAATATTGCAACGCATGCTCGATCGATTTTTCGTGCCCAAGCGCTGAGTAATGAAGCCACGGATTGATGCCGGCATGGTGTACATGGCCGCCAACAGGTACCTGGACTCTAGCTCGAAGCGGCCGATCCTGAAACAGCAATATATGATCCGCCTTGAAATCATTTAAATCGGCCAAGCTTTTTACATCGGTAAAAGCGAACTCTTCCGTTCCTTTTGGAGCATTCATCTGCAAATCGCCGTACAGCAGCCGTCCGATTTTGCGGCGTTTCATTCCGAAAATCCGGATTCCCTGATCGTTTACCGAAGCTGCCAGCACCGTTTGTTCTCCAAGCCGCCTATGGATCCGTTCACGGACGGCAGCGGCTTTTTGCTCATAATAATAAAGCCAGTATTCCGCCACTTCACCAGCATTCAGAATCGCCGCCAGCTCACGCAGATGCTCCCGCCACGAGTAAGGCTTAAACGCGATCAGTCTGGTCGGCGCAATCTCGGCCAGTTGATCGTACATCTGTTCCGAACCGTCCGTGCCTATAATCATCTCAGGCTGTACTCTCCGCAACCACTGTAATTCCATCCCATTGGTCTCTAACTGTTTGTACGGGTTCTTCTGCTCGCTTCTATTCCAGAACGGAATCAGCTTCTCCCGCGGCAAACCGAGAGCCAGAAGATTATCGAACATCGGTGGGCTCAGCACCGCGACCTTCCTTCGCAGCATTTGGTGATACCGGTAGGGCGGCAAACCGACCATCTTCTTGAACATACGGCTAAAATACTGTACATCCTGATACCCTACCCCGCTTGCGACCTCGCGAATATTAACCACATCTTCCACGAGCATACGCCGAGCCTTCTCCAGCCGATTACGGGTTAAATACTGCAGCGGACTCAAAGATGTGCACTCCTTGAACCGTTTGAAAAATATCGTCGGAGTAACTCCGGAATACCGTGCCATATCCTCAACCTGAAACGGTTCCATAAAATGAATATCCATATGACGGATAATCGATTGAATTAACGAATCCAGACTGGCCTCTTCCCCCATGGCCCCGTTCGATATGGCATCCCACAGCTCTAACCAAGCGATGTGCAGCTTCGTGCTGTAGCTTTGCTGCTTCAGCCACTGCCGATGCAGCTGCTCCAATCGATGGCGGAGAAGGGATATCGGCCGGATTCTTGCCATGCCGCGCATTGCAGGTAAGGCATCCTTTACATTCCAGCTTCCGGCGGCCCTGGACACGACCGCTGAAGCAAACTGCACATAATAAGCCGATGTCGGTTCCGTAACCGGGGTCATGATGTACTCGCCCGACCCGGCCGGAATCATCACCATATCCCCTTCACTTATTATCCCTTCGAACAACGAGGAACAAAGGGCTGCCTTACCTTCCAGCATATACACCAACTCGTGCTCCTTTTCACAGCTGCACCGCCGTCCTTCCGACAGTGAAATCAGACGCATATCCGATATATCCACCATATTTGCCAAAGGGTCCACTTGACTCATAGGTAATACCCGCTCCCTTTCTTTCATACACTTGAAATTGATAATCATTATCATTGAACCTTATTGTAGTGGACCGATTATTTGTTCGCAACCATATTTTAGTTAACCAGCGAATCCATTCCCCAGCTACAACCGCGCGCTAGGTCAACTCGCCGCACCGGTTCAAGGCTGACGCGGATTTCATAGGATATATGCAATAAAACTCCCTCCAGGTCACGACCCGCAGGGAGTTTTATTGCATATTATTTATTTCACACATATTGTTTTCGCAGCTCACACACTCGTCAGCTGCCTGATCTTGGCGGCTATGACGGTCACCGGCAGCACATGGTCAACGCAGTTCAGCTCGATAGCCGTTCGGGGCATGCCGAAAACTACGCAGGTCTCCTGCGCCTCGGCAATCGTGGATGAGGCCCCGTGACGTTTGGCGTATGCCATTCCTTTGGCGCCGTCGCTTCCCATCCCCGTCATCAGGACAAAATGCCTTTTTAAACCGGAAAGCTCAGTAACGGAGTGAAACAACACGTCGACCGAAGGACGGTGACGGTTTTGTGGCTCTTCCTGATGAAGGGCGATCCGATATTCTCCCCGCTTCATGGCCACGGTCATATGGAATCCGCCGGGTGCAATATAGGCTGTTCCTCCCTGAAGCAGCTGGCCGTCCTTTGCTTCCGCAACCGATATCCGGCAGACCTGATTCAGCCGTTCCGCAAGCGAAGCCGTGAATCTTGGCGGCATGTGCTGTACGACCAGCACGGGAAAAGGAATATCTTCCGGAAATCCTCCCAGGACGGTTTCCAGCGCTTTGGGCCCGCCGGTGGAAGTACCGACCGCCACGATCTGACTGAACGGCTTCAAGCCTCCGGCCGGCTTCAGCGGGGTTTCCCGCCGGGCAGCCCTGTTCAAGCTCCGTCGGGCAGAGATCAGTATGGACAGCGGCGTCCGGGCGGCTGTTTTTATTTTGCCGATGATCTCGTTGCGGGCTTCCGCGAAATCGGCATAGGAATCAGGTTTGGCTATAAAATCAACCGCACCGCTTTGCAGCGCCTTAATGGTTACGTCAGCGCCTTCCCGGGTCAGGGAACTCAGCATTATGACTCTTGTCGGCAGTTCCTCCATGATTTTGGCAAGTGCCTCAAGGCCGTTCATTTCAGGCATTTCCACATCCATGGTGACAATATCGGGCCTGAGTTCTTTGACCATTCTAACTCCCTCTGCTCCGTTCCGGGCAGTCCCGATCACCTGAATGGATTCGTCTTCCTCCGCCAGCCTGACAATGAACTTGCGCATAAACAGCGAATCATCAACGACTAGCACTTTTATCGGTCCCATAACTGGCAATCTTCCTTTTTGTTAAACATTTTCGCAAACATGAAACTTCATATCCGATCACTGCTTTCCGCTCAGCTTCTGAATTAATGCCGAGATTTCGAGGATCAAAGCCACCCTGCCGTCACCCAGAATCGTCCCGCCCGCAATGCCCGAAACCTTGCCGACATATTGGCCGAGCGATTTAATGACAATCTCCTGGTTCCCGATCAGCTCATCCACTACCAGCGCCATACGCTTTTCCGCCGAACCTACGATAACAAGCGACAGATGCTTTTTGGCATGCTCCCCGCCCTGCACTTGAAAGTGATCCTGTATCCAAGTGACCGGAATGATCTGATCCCGAAGCATAATCACCGGTTTACCCCGAAGGGTGATAAGCTGCTCCGCCTGAATTCTTACGATTTCCGCGATATTGCTCATCGGTATGATATAGGTCTGACCTGCAAGCTTGACAAGCAATCCCTCGATAATGGCAAGCGTCAGCGGCAGCTTAATTTTAAACTGCGTGCCCTGCCCCGGCTCGGTATCCGTATCGATCAACCCGTTGAGCTTCTCGATATGGCTCTTGACGATGTCCATTCCGACGCCTCGACCCGAAACGTCGCTGACAACCCGGGCCGTCGAAAAGCCCGGATGAAAAATGAGCCCGACCGCTTCCCTGTCGGATAACAGCTCGGCTTCCTCTTGCGTCAGCATTCCTTTGGACACGGCGGAAGCCCTCATCTTGGCCGGATCTATTCCGGCCCCGTCGTCCCTGACATAGATGACCACCTGATTATCCTCGTGGGCTGCCCGGATGACCAGGCTTCCATTCCGGGGTTTGCCTGAAGCAGACCTGATTTCCGGCGTCTCGATTCCGTGATCCACCGCATTTCGGATCAGGTGAATGAGCGGATCGCTGATTTCCTCAATCAGCGTTCGGTCCAGCTCCGTGTCCTTGCCCTCGACAATCAGCTCGATTTCCTTGCCAAGATCCCGGCTCAAGTCCCGGACCATGCGCGGGAAACGGTTAAACAGCTGTTCGATCGGCAGCATTCTCGCTTTCATGACACTGTCCTGCAGGTCGCTGATTACCCGCGACAGATGGTCGGAGATGTGGGCAAGCTCCGATACGGATTCATCGGAAAAGCGCCTTCTTTGGATCTGTTCCACTTGATGGATCCGGGTCTGATCGATGACCAGTTCCCCTACCAGATTCATGAGATGTTCCATGCGCTCGACGCTGACGCGGATCGTCTGGGATTTGGACCGGACGGCCGGAGATTGTTCCAGAGACGGCTCCGGAAACAAAACGGTGGCCGCCTCCGAATCCTTCGTCCGGCTTGGCGCGGCTGTCGCCAAAATCGCGGTTTCCTCGGATCGAACCGGCTCTACGGTGGCGGCCTCCACATCCATCAAACCGGAGACAAATGCCCGAAGCTGCTCCGCATCCAACATGCCCGCAAAAAGGAGCGCCAGTTCCACCGTCCCCTCCATATACTCGTCCAGATCTGCGGGATCGGGCGACGCATAAAGAATCTCTCCCGCTTCGGCAAGAGCGGCTTGTATGACGTAAGCCCGGGCTCCTTTAATAACGCAGGATTCGGATATCCGGAGCAGGACCCAGTTCACCTGAAGCCGCTGTTCCAGGCATTCCGCCACCTTTAGCCGGTCAGCCATGCTCAGCTTCGGTTTCGGTACGGCCGGGACTTCAATCGTTCCCGTTTCAGGCTCCGGCTCCGACGCCGCTTCGGCCAGGGGCGTTCGGCTGCCAAATTGCCGAATCTCCTCCACGCAGCCCGATATGTCGGTCTGGCTTCCCCCCTCCGCAATTTCGAGTTTCAGCAGCTTCAAATTATCCAGCGCTTGAAACAGGAGGTCGATCAATGATGCGGTCACGTCCAGCTTACCGCTGCGGACCTGATCAAGAAGATGCTCCATCTCATGGGTCAGCAGCTTCATGGATTCAAAGCCCATCGCGGCGGACGACCCCTTCAGGGTGTGAGCTGCGCGGAACAGGCTTTGAATCGCACTGCCCTTGTCGCCTTCCTGCTCAAGCTTTAAAATTTCGTCGTCCATCAGCTGAAGCTGCTCGTCAAGCTCCTCCATAAAGACTTCTTTATATTCCGACAGCATGCCGGTCCCCTCCCCTATTCATACAGCAGAAGTTCGTCCAGCTGCAAAATGCCGACCAATCCGTTGTCCGATACGCCGATGCCCGTAAAATACCGGCCGGTCACGCCTCCAACCCGTTCAGGCGGAAGCTGAATGTCCGAGAAGGTCGTCACCTTGTTGACGTAATCTACAATAATGCCGATCGCCTCGTCCTGATGATGGACAACGATAATCCGGCTCGTCTTGGTATAGTCGGCATCCATCAGGCCGAACAGGCTCCGAAGGCTGATGACCGGTACGATCCTGCCCCTCAGATTGATGACGCCCTTCACGTAGTCCCTCATATTCGGAATCGGCGTGATTTCCTGTATTTTTATAACTTCATGGATGTCCTGAATCCGGATCGCGTACTGTTCCGTCTCGATACCAAACTCCACGTACTGCTCTTTTCCGGTTGCCTGCATAATTCGATCCCTCGCGTTACTTGATTTTAAATGCCGCTACCATATTGTTCAGCTCTTCCGCAAGCTGGGCGAGCGCTTGGGCGGTCGATGCCGTTTCCTCGCTGCTTGCCGCCGTCTCCTCGGCAGAGGCCGAAATATTCTCTATCGCGGAAACCACCTCCACGGCTTGGGCCGCCTGCTCCTCGCTTGCCGCGGCGATTTCCATAACCGTGCTGGAAGAATCATTCACCATTCGGATGATGTTTTCGAAGGCAGTACCTGTTTTTTCGGTTGCCACGACGCCTGCCTCCACGGCCCGTACACTTTCGGCCGTATTGTTCTGCATCCCTTTAATGATGCCTGCAATTTGTTTCGTCGCCTCACCGCTGCGTTCGGCCAGCTTGCGTACTTCATCGGCCACTACAGCGAAGCCGCGCCCCTGTTCGCCTGCCCGGGCCGCTTCGATGGCCGCATTCAGGGCTAAAAGATTCGTCTGCTCGGCGATATCGTCGATAACCTCGATAATTTCACCGATGCGCGTCGAGTCTTCTTCCAGCTTCAATACCTGGGCGTTCACGCGGTTCATGCCCTCAATCGACTCATGCACGACCGTTCCGCCCTGGGACGCGATATCGGCCGTCTGGCTTACCAGCTCGGAGGCCGAAGATGCGCTTTCCGCCACGGAAGTGATGGCTGAAGACAATTCTTTAAACAACTCGTTAATCGTCTGAACGGAATCGGCCTGGCGGGTGCTGCCCACGGCAAGTTCTTCGCTGCTTGCGGAAATTTGCTGCGAGGCTGCCGCAACCTGAGAAGCGTTCATGTTGACTTGGCCGATCATTCCGGTCATGCTTTGGGTGACTTCATGGAACACGCCCGCCAGCACTCCGATTTCATCTTTCCGCATCCGGTACATCTCGGGCAGTTCATGGGTAAAATCGCCTTTGGCCATGTGTTCCCCGACTGCCACCGCACGGTTCAGCGGCTTGATGATCGTGTTGGTCAGCAGCACGATGATCAGAGCCAGCAAGAGCAGCGTTACGATGCCCGCGACTATAATCGAGTAGAGGAGCTGCTTCGAGGACGCCGTTATTTCCTTCATCGGAATCACGATCGTGACGGACCAAGGCTTTTCCGTCTTGCCGATATGAATCGGGCTGTACATCAGGAAGTTGCCTTCCGATTCATAGGTAAACAACTTGCCTTCGCGTATCGACTGAAGAATTTCCGGCACGCGGTCGCCCGGATAAACCTCCTGCAGGCTTTTTCCGATCTGACTTTTGTCCGGCAGCGTTACAATCGTTCCGGTATTGGAATAAATATGGGCATAACCGGTCTCGTACAGCTTGAACTGATCCATCATTTCCTGCAGCTTCTCCAGGTCGATATCGATCCCGACGGCACCTATGACCTTGCTTCCATCCTTGATCGGCACAACGAGGGACGTCATCATCACGTCTTCGTTTCCGATCGTCCACTTGTAGGGATCCAGGATCGTCTCCTTGCCGCTGTTTTTGGCCAGTAAATAATAATCCCCTGAATCGGCCTTGTCGTAATCCTCCAGGACATCCAGTTCCAGACCCGTTTCGGTTCTTTTCCAGTATGGAAGCAGGCGTCCGGTTTGATCGGTCCCTGCGGTATTCTTGAACTCTTTATCCTTGCCGTCGAATGCTTCGGGCTCCCAGATGGTCCAGCTTCCCCGATAGGACGGATTATGCTCCAGTACGTTTTTGAGAGCCGCTGTCACGGTCCCCCGGTCTGCAACTCCGGTATCCTTCATCGTTTTAAAGCTGTCCGCCAATGCACGCGCGGTGATCATGGCCTGATCCAATTCCTTCTCGACGGAAGTTCCGATCCTTTCCCCGGATTCGCCCGCAAGGGACATGGCCGAGTTCATGGCCTCCTTGTTGGTGAACAGGCCGATAACAGTGAGCATGCCTGCCAGCAAAATAATGGTGGACCCTAATATGACAACCAGCATCCGAGTACGGAGTCTCATGGAAAACATCCGATTTATACGTTTCATCGTAACCGCTCCTTGCCTCTATGAATTTACTTTGAATTTCGAAACGATCTGATTCAGTTCTTCCGCCAGTCCCGCGAGCGATTGCGCGGTTGATGCCGTTTCTTCGCTGCTTGCCGCGGACTCTTCCGACACGGCCGAGATGCTCTGTACCGCCATAAGCACTTCGGAGGACTGGGCTGCCTGTTCCTGGCTGGCGGCCGCGATTTCGGTTACCTTATCCACGGACTCGTTCACTTTGTATATAATCGACTCCAAGGCCTCGCCTGTCTGGCGGGACAGCGCGACGCCGTTGCCAACCGCCTTAACGCTGTTTCGCGTATTCTCCTGCATCCCTTTGATGATGAGCGTAATTTGTTTTGTCGCTTCGGAGCTTCGCTCGGCCAGCTTCCGGACTTCATCGGCCACCACCGCGAACCCGCGGCCCTGGTCACCGGCACGGGCGGCCTCGATGGCCGCATTCAAAGCAAGCAGATTCGTCTGTTCGGCGATATCGTCAATCACTTCGATGATATCGCCGATCCGGTTGGAATCCTTCTCCAGCTTGATGACCTGCTGGTTGACCTGATCCATGCCTTCAACGGAGGCGTGAATCACCTTCCCGCCCTTTTCGGCAATGCTCATCGTTTCGCCTGATAATTCAGCCGCCTGTTCCGCGATTCGCGCGACCGAATGCATGGCCGTGGTCAGCTCGCTGAACAGCTCGTTGATCGACTGGACCGCATTCGCCTGGTCCGCGCTGCCGCTGGCGACCTCTTCCGTGCTTGCCGAGATTTGCTGAGCCGCGGCCGAAACGCTTTCCGCCGATACGATGACGCCCGTGACCGTCGAGCGCAGGCTTAAAATCATGGCAGTGACCGACTCGATAAGCTTGCCGATTTCATCCTTGGCGTCGTACTCCATCGTTTCGGTAAGATCGCCGTCAGCCACTTGCTCAACCAGCCTGACCGCCCGTTTAAGCGGGCTGGAGATCATCCGGGCAATGAACAAGCCCAATCCGACGGCGATGATAAACGCGGCCAGCACGACGGCAAGCAGGATGATCCGTGCGTCCTGATAACTCTCTTCTCCCTCCTGGCTTCTATGGTCCGCAAGTTCGACATTTATGGTTACCATCTCGTCAAAAAGGCTGCTGACCCGATCCCCCGCCTCCTTGAAATCTCCGTAAAGAAAGGTCTCGAGTTGTTCGTGGCGTCCTTCATCCGACAGCTTCAAGGCCTGCTCGATATGTTGCTTATATTCATTCCAGAGAGCCGGAAACTTGGCGATCAGCGCCTTCTCCTCTTGAGTCGTGTTGCTCTCGCCATACAGGCGGATATTCTCTTCGATCCGGCTTTGGAGTTCATTGATTTGATTCGCCAACGCGTCTTTATTCGCTTGATTGTCCTCCGCGGCAATATTCCTCATATCAAGACGGATTGTCTGGAAGCGGATGGAAGAGCCCATCACGTATTGAATGGGCTTCACATTGTCCTTGTACATTCCATCCAGCTTCACGTTCATCTGCTTAAGGCTGTTAAGCCCGAATAATCCAACGACCGCCGTCAACAGCGCAATAAAGACAAACGCGGATGTCAGCTTCACCGAAGTTTTAAAGTTTTTAAACCACTGCATCGTTAATCCTCTCCCTTGCCTCACATAAAATGATTAAGCACCGATCACTCTGCGGATAGACTCCAGCACCCTTTCTTCCTGAAATGGCTTAACGATGAAATCCCGTGCCCCTGCCTGCAGCGACTGAACGACCATGATCTGCTGCCCCATGGCGGAGCACATGATAATCTTGGCATCGGCATCATGCTGCCTGATGTGCTTGACCGCTTCGATTCCTTCCATAACCGGCATGGTGATGTCCATCGTGACGAGATCCGGCGACATCGACTTGTATTTTTCTATGGCCTCCTGGCCGTTGGATGCCTCGCCCACAACCTCATAACCGTTCTTGTCCAGAATATTTTTCAATACCAGCCTCATAAAAGCGGCATCGTCCACGATCAATATTTTCTTTTTCATAAATATCCCCCTCGTTAATTTTGCAGCAATGCGATTCTGATGGTTCCGACCTGGTCCAAGGCAGCCGATACGCTGACCCCGCTTTTAAAGCCGTATATCTCCATCTGGCCGACCATGACGGTCGGTGGAGTAATATCCACATGCTTTCCTTTGCCGGAAAGAAGGGTGGATGTATGGCCCGCGATCATATTGGCCATCTCCCCGACAAAACTGTGAAGCATGTCCCCCGAAAGCGGCATCCCGAACATCGATTCGCCCAGCCGGCTGAATGTATGTTTTTCTCCTTCGAAAATGAGCCGTCCCTGTACGTCTCCCATAATGCCGATCAGCACGCCGATTTCACTCTGCAGGAGTCCCTGTTCAATGGAAATGGGTTGAGAGACCTCTATGGATTTCATAAAAACCTCACCCATCGATTCAATCGCACTATCCACTAACATTAAACTCCTATCATACATTTGCACTATAACCACCCTTTTTTATGAGATAATAGACCTACTATCATTGGATAAAGAAATCATACACCCGGGACGAAAGAACGTAACCGAAAAAACATTGCGCTGCCACGCAAATATTTTGCGGATTTTTGTATATTAATGT
The DNA here is from genome assembly GCF_000987955.1 of Paenibacillus sp. DMB20. Lineage (GTDB taxonomy): Bacteria > Bacillota > Bacilli > Paenibacillales > Paenibacillaceae > Paenibacillus_AQ. The sequence continues at coordinate 429,177 of NZ_LAZU01000021.1, read as the reverse complement.
CGAAAAAAAGGGGTCTGTTTTCATGAAGAAAACAAACCCCTTCTTAATCATCTATTTTATTGGCATCAATTAAGAAGGCTTTATAAAATCCGAATCCGACAAAAGTCCCAAATTCTTAGCTTTCATTGCGGCCTCTATTCGGGATTTGACTTTCAGCTTCTGAAACAGGCCGGTCAAGCAGTACTCCAGCGAGCGCTGGCTCATAATGATGCTCTCGGCGATTTCCTTATTGCTTCTGCCGCCGGCAATTTGCTTCAGTATGGCGTATTCCTTGGCGGTGATCGAGCTGGCTTCCGCATCGAACATCCCCGCGACAGGCTCTCCGGCCGTCCTTCGCATCTGTCTCACCAGTGACAGCGGCAGCACCACCTCGCCTCGCAGCGCACACCGGACCGCCGTGACCAGCTGTTCCCTGTCCGCTGTTTTGTGAACGAGCCCGGAAATACCGGTCTCAATCATCAGATTGATGTGATTCGTAAAATCGTAACCGCTATATACCAGAATTACCGCATCCGGCCGGTCCGTCATTATTTTCCTCGCAAGGTCCATCCCGTTCATGACCGGCATGTGCAGATCGATCAGCATGACATCAAACCGCTCGCAAGCCGACATCTCCAGAGCCTGAACCGGGGTATATGCCAACGCAACCGCCAAATCCCCCTCCTGCTCAAGAAGCATTTTGGTTCCCTCCATAACCGAAGGATGATCATCAACGAGTAAAATATGATACATCTGCCCTTCCCCCTATTTTGAATATGGTGTCCGCTCATTTATCATGCCGGTATCGAAATAGATATCGACAATCCCTGATCCGGTGAAGAAACCAGCCTCACTTCCCCATTCAAACTTCGGACACGTTCCTTGATCCCGTAGACCCCCATGTTGCTGAATACGCGCTCCGTGTCCTCTACATTCATTCCGACCCCGTTGTCCGCGTAATTTAAGCATAGCCGGTCTTGACTCCCGAACAGCTTGATCACAACTTGCGTCGCTCCCGAATGCTTGGATGCATTCGCCAGCATTTCCTGAACAATGCGATACAGACCGATTAACAAATCGTCGTTCATAGGATGATTCAAGCCGCTGCACTCAAAACGTATGGCATAATCGGAACGCAGCTGGGTTAATTCGAACAATCCCTCAAGCGACCTCTCCAGGCCAAGTTCCCTCAGCATGGGCGGCCTCAATTCATTACAGGTGATCCGGATCTGATACATGACATCCAGCAGCCCCTGCTTGATCTTTTCCAATTCGCGGTGCAGGTTCTCCGGCAACTCCGGGGCTGTCATAAGCTGATCCAGTTTTCTGTACCATACGATCTGATCCTGCAGGGCAGCGTCGTGCAAATCCTGCGCCAAGTTTTTCCTCTCTTTTTCCGATAATTGAAAAATCAGCCGCAGCAGCCACACCGGCGTTCTCTGTTGGGATGCGATCTGCTCCAGTTCCCTGTTTAAATCCCCGATGACGCGGAAGTTGTCGTATAACACGCTAACATATCTCGCTATCGTCTCCAGCCATACCCTTGTCGCTTGAATAACGAGAAAAGGCGAGGGCTCGCCTATGCATAAAATGCAGCTTATCCCCCGAATCTCCCCGATTTTGACGAAATGCCCGTCCAGCGTATCGATCAGTTCGCAGATGGGCAGCTGATGGGGCCCCAGCTCGAAAATGGTCTCCAAGATGCTGTCCGCAATTTCCGGACCGCCATGGGTGACCGTCACGTTGGTGTGATGGTCCACTTCAATGAAACTGACAAGGTCCGTCCCGATAACCTGCCGGACTTCTCTCACAAACCGGCAGTTTAAGTCCTCTTCCTTGATCATTCCGAACGAGTCCGAAGAAAATTGATCCAGGCTCATTTGGAGCCGGAAGTATCGGTCCTCGCTTTCCCGAACCAGATCCTCGGCATATCTGCGGTCATCCTCCTGTTTTTTGCGTTCCGTTATGTCCCGGACAATGGTTACCGCAGTCTTCGCTCCCATAAAAGGAATAGGCGCCGTAACGGCCTCCACATCGATCACCTTACCGTCGCGGCGGATCATGCGGTGCCAGCCAAGCTGTGAGGTCCCTTGCTGTTCGTATACGTCCTCCACATATTCCATGACCAGCTCATGCGAATCAGGATGGGTAATTTCGCCAATCCGGTGTCCGACAATTTCATCGGAGCTTGCTGCCCCCAATAGCAGGAGCGCATGCGGGTTGGCATACGTGAAACGATAATCCTGATGAAGAAGCATGGCCACAGGCGATATCTCTATGATCTGCCGGTTCAGACGCTCGCTTTCCATCAAGGCCTGCTCGACTTTTTTTCGTTCCGTAATATCTTCAAATACGATTTCAACGGTATCCGACTGATCATCGTAAATCGCGTTGGCCACAATATCGATAATCCCGCCGTTTAACCTTTTGATCCTTAATTCTTTGGCCGTGATAAAACCATGCTGCAGGATTTCGTCCCGGCAGGCGGCGATGAGATCCGGATCATCCTCCAGCAGCCAGCTCCTCGGATGGCTCCCGATCATCTCTTCCATTCTTGATGCGCCGAACAGCTTCATGCAGCTTGGATTTAAATAGATCAGCCCTTTGTCTTTAAATACGGCAATCGCGGCGGGGGACAGCTCCACGAGCCGGCGGTAACGCTCCATGCTTTCTTTAAGCGCTCTCTCCATTTTTTTTCGCTCCGATACATCGAAGAACACATGGATCGCAGCATCGGTATATTCGTCGTAAATTCCTGTTATCTCGGCCTCAACCCGGTTTCCGCTCCTTAGACGCCTCCGATCCAGCAGCAGCACGGTCAAACCAGCGAAAAGAATAAAACACATAATCCATAACAGGCTATCGATCATGTCCCACTCCAAAGTCCGGCTCCCCTTTATTTCTACATGTTTTAAGACGGGTCAGTAATACCGCTAAACCTCCCCAAAAAAGGGATATGTATTTATTATCGGCACCGTTTACATAATTGCGAATATTCATTCCTTCAAATTCGACAAAATTCTAAACTTTTTTTCACAAGAAAAAACCTCCCGTTTCATGGGGGGACATGCGTCGTCGCTCCATGCAACAAAGAGGTTTTTCAATCAACTGTGCTATTTCGGGGATGTAAAGGCCGTAACCCGGTTTCTTCCTTCAACCTTGGATCGATAGAGGGCCGAATCCGCTCTTTCCACAAGTTCCTTCGGCGAGAGCCGCTCATGAGGCATGTATACCGCTATGCCGAGCGACACGGTAATTGTAATGCCGTACGGCCCGGGTTCCGAGGATATTGCGTGGCGAAGCTTCTCCGCTTCCTCGGTCGCCTCCGCAAGACCTCCATGCTTTACGAGAATGCCGAATTCCTCTCCTCCATATCGAAAACAAAGATCTTCCTGACGCGCGCCAAGACGCATTCGGGTGGCAAGGTGACGGAGAACTTCATCCCCTGCCGCATGGCCGTGCAAATCATTGACCCGTTTGAAAAAGTCGATGTCCAGCAGAATCAGCGCGAAGGGCACCCGTTCCTCCAGCCACTCCTGCAGCGTCAGATCGAATGTTTTCCGGTTTGCGAGTCCGGTCAGGCCATCGATTTGGATTTCGTCGTTCAGCAGGCTCAAATGATTGCCGATGCTCTGATGAAGCTGTTTCACTTCATAGATGAGGGAAGCGATTTTCGGCACCTCGGGCGGCAGCGGCTTTTTGGATAACACCGCTTCTTCCGAAAACCTCGCCAGTTCGTATAGAGGGGACGATATGTAACGGGAAACGCGCCAGGCCGCCAACAAAATGACGGCAAATACCGGGAGAGCCTGAAGCGCCATGTTCAGCGCGAGCTTTTCAAGAGGCTTGTCCAGCACCGACACAGGGGTCTGCGAAATGATGCCCCATTGGCCCCTCGGTTCATAGGCATAACCGGCAAAAAAAGATACCCCTCTGCTGTTGACAATCTCCGCGGAACCGCTTCCTCCGTCAATCGCGTTTCGCACCACTTCATTGCTCCCCACCTTTTCATTGATCCGCCGGGAATCCGGATGGAAGATAAGATGCCCATGCTGGTCGACCACGTAAACGTACGAGCCGTTGCCGTAAAAGTGTTCACCCAGCAAACGGCTGAGCACGTTATCCTCCTGTAGATAGATCGTGCCTCCAGCCATGCCTTTATATTGGCCGTCTTTGCCGAAAATGGGGGCCGAAATGAGAAGAATCAGCCTCCCGGTAGAGGCCACGTAAGGTTCCGAAATAAGGGGTGCCTTTAAGCGGGCGCCTGGATCGAGGCTTTCGAAGTAAGTTGGCTGCCGATCAGGCTGTAAGTTTGCGATGGCGTGACTGCCTGGATCCGCCGCTGCGGATCCGCGATGAAGATCGAGTTGAAGTAATGCTCATTCGCCTGGTACCACAACTCCAGTTCACGCTGGCTGAAGGAAGACTCGCCGGCCATTCGGGCCATGCTATTGATATTATGCTGCATGATTTCCAGCAAATCCGTTGTGTTGGAGGATAATTTTTTGGCGTACTGATAATTGCTCTCCAGATAATTCGAGGTCAACGATTTCATATTGGCCCTTAACGCCCAATAACCGCCGATAACCGCAGTTAAAAGGACGGAGCCGACAACAAGCCATCCGAGTATGAAACGGAGCGTGTATCCTTCTTGCTTTCGCATGCTGTGCCTTCCTTTGTTCCGTGTTAAAATCCTGGCGGAACCGGGGTCGTACAGGTTTATCGGCAGGATTATTATCACATTGTATCAAAAGCTGACTAAAGATGTCGTTATTTTGAGAATAAAAAATTTTAAAATTGTAACCGCTTTTGCATTGCGCCCGGAAGGCGGGATGAACAGGGAAGAAAGGGTTCATTTGCTTGCCCCCTCTCCCAGAATCCCTCTCAGCCAACGGGCAGCCGGCCTTATCCCTTCTATGTAGATCCAATTCAGCGGAGGGTACAGCACGCGAACCCACAGCCATGACAACGGGATCCAAATCCAATGGATCATCAGCCATTTCAAAGCTTTCCATATCCAGGCTGCCACAACGCCCGAAAATTTGGCTATGGGAACCAACACCTCTTCGAATAGCCACCGGAGGACATGCCTCCACAAAAAAACGAGCGGAATGACAATCAGATAATGCCATAACGGATGCAAAATATAATTCCAGATAAAACACCCTGCCGGTTTCAGCACATAACGCCAAACCATCATCATAAAAGGCCGAAGCACATTCCCCCACATCCAGCGCAGCGGTTCATAAATCAAATAACGAAAAAGAGGGGTGATTATGTTCTCGATGACAAATGCGAGCACGGGCTCGATTACATGCTTCCACAGCCAAGACAGCGGAGGATACAGCAGTTTTTCCCATAAAAAGCGCACCAGCCGATAGAGGAGATAGAACGGAAAATACAGGATAAACCCGACTCCCCGAAGCACGCATTTAAGTATCGTTTCCATCATTTTTTGTATCAAAACCCCCTATTCATTTTGGTCATCCCATGAACCGGTTCGTTTCCTAATCCTTTAATTATTTTATGATTTACCAAAAAAGTCCAAGGATTTTTTATTCCGATGTCGAAAGAATAGTTCAGCAATTTTTCGTATCAGCGCATTTTCAGACCAGAGGGTGATGATTTTTGTCGGAAATTAAGGGCGTGCTTCTCCAACTGCTTTTTGCTTTAATGCCTTTTGTTGTATACAACGTGTATTACCGCAACCTGGAGGCCAACTACTCCAGAAGATTTATTATAATCACCTGCTCGTTCTGCCTGCTGCTGTCCATGACCTTTCCCTCCAGCATCCAAGAAGGAATCATTTTTGATGTCAGATACGTGATCATGTTTTTCGGCATCTTATTCGGCGGTCTTTGGACAGGTTTTATCCTCTTCGCGGAATTCGCCGTTTACCGCCTTTATATCGGCGGGAGCGGAGCCATTGACGCCATGATCATCATGAGTCTCACCTTTATTTTGTGCATTTTGCTGTGTTCCCTTTACTATAAAGCCGAACGAAGGCATCTGATAACGTTTGTTGCGGGGATCAGCTTCTCGATTCTTCCCCTGATCATTCTTTATATTAACAAAACCGAGTATCTGGTGGAGAATTTATCGTTTAACATCCTCGTTATACCTGTCCAAAACTCGCTTGGCATCTGGCTGCTCATCACTTTGTTCAGCAAATCGGTTAGCGATAAAGAGCTTTATCTGAGGTTCATCCAAAATGAAAAAGCCGATGCGATCAACCAGGTTGCAGCTTCTCTCGCCCATGAGGTACGCAATCCTTTGACGACCGTCCTTGGTTTTTTGAAATTAATTCGCGATAATAATCTCACCAGGGAGAAAACGGAGCGTTTTATCGATATCAGCATTGAGGAAATCCACCGAACGGAACAGATTTTATCCGAATATCTTTCCATCAGCAAGCCGCTGGGTTCTTTTCGCCAACAGATTGACCTGGTCTCCCAGTTAAAAACGGTTGTGGAAGTGATGACCCCCTATGCCAATATGAACAACGTCTCGCTTGAAGCGGAGCTTCCATCCTATACCGTGCTGATCTCCGGGAATTCTACGGAAATAAAGCAGCTGCTCGTCAATTTTATAAAAAATGCGATTGAAGCCTGTACCGATGTTCCCAAAGCTCGAGTCGACATTTTTTTCAAACTTCATCTGCGCAGGGTTCAGCTTGAAATCCGGGACAACGGCATCGGCATGAATGAGGAACAGCTCAGCCGCCTCGGCTCGATCTATTATTCCACCAAAAGCACCGGGACCGGCCTCGGTTTAACCTTTTCCTATCAAGCGATACGCTCCATGAACGGAACCGTTTCCGTAGAGAGCGAGCCTCTCATCGGAACGGTCTTCACTATATCGCTGCCGCTGGTTTAAAATACGCAAAGAAAGGGCATGGAATGGTTTCCATGCCCTTTTGTGCTCAATCCGTTAAACCAATGGCTCGTAGCATTCTAATGACGGTTACGGCCGTTTGCGCTCTCGTTACATTCATTTCGGGAGCGATTTTGTCAGGCGTTACGCCGAGAATGATTTTTTTCTCTGCCATCAGCGCCAGGGAAGCTTTCGCGTACAAGGCAATTTCCGCCCGGTCTTTAAACTTCGCCAGCGATGCGAAATCGGCATCGTTGGTAGCGCCGGCATATTTCATGGCGTTAGCCAGAAGCACGGCCAACTCCTGCCGTGTCAGCAAGGCTTCCGGATCGAACCTGTCCCCCGTCCTGCCTTGAATGAGCCCTGCGGCTTTGGCAGCCGCGATTTCTTTGGCGTATTTCGTCCCGGTTCCCACATCCTTAAAGCTTGAGCCGCTGCCGTCAGGGATGATGCCAAGACCCCGAACGATCATGGATACAATCTCCGCCCGCGTGATCTGCTGACTTCCCCCAAAGGAATTCGGCTGTTCCCCGAATGAGATGAGTCTGGCTGCAGCCTGCGCCACCTCCTCTATGGCCCATGCGGCCTTAACATCATTGAAAATGATACGGTTCTCGGCCAGTGCGTAAAGGCCGCCGGCCGTTTTCTTCAGCTCCGCGATGGCCTTGCCGTTCGGACCGGACTTGAATAATGTCGGTACCGAACGAAGCTCGCCCGAACCAGGGACATGGATCATTCCTGCCGTGCGTTTCGCAAGGAACGACTTGGGATCGAGAGCGATAAACTCGCTGACGTAAAATTTGCCGAAATGCTTTAGCTCTTGAACGGTTTTATCGCCATGGATCCGTTCAATCTTAAACAAGGTCGGATTCGACAATACTTTTTTGCCTTTGAGCAAAGCGGTCATAATCTCAACGTCTTTATCGGCAGGAACGCCGATGGATATTTTGATTGCGCCTTCTCCGGAAATCAATGCTGCCGGTATGCGATGCTCGGTTCCGTTTACGATGACGGACAAGCTGGCTTGCGCGCCTTTATTCGCAATCGCGGTTATGACTCCCTGCGGAATATTCACCTCCAAATGCTTCACGCCGTCTCCGGCTTCAATCTTGAAATTGGAGGAATCCGTTCCCTTAATCTGCTTGACGGCCGCATCCTCCGCCAGGCTTACGACGGTTGTATCGGCCTGCTTTACGATGTTCGCATCCAGCTGATCCTTGCCTTTTGTCGGCTGCGGTTGCGGTTGTGGCTGCGGCTGCGGCGTACCGCCCGTTCCGCCGGAACCGCCGCCCGTGCTGCCGCCCGGATCGGTTGGCGCGGATGTCGTCATCGCGCTCAGCTCTTCCGATGCCATGGACACCTTCTGAATGTCATTACCCGTTTTGGTTACGGCAAGCAGGTGTATCTTGTAGGTTTGGCCAGGGTCCAGGGAAGTCACCGTATAAGAGGTTCCTGCCGTCGCCCCTACCATGGCCTTATCCACGTAAATCTCGTACTCCGTCGCATCCTTGACCGGCTCCCATCGGATCTGAAGCGAGTTCGCCGTCCTGGACGCCAACGCCGGACGTTTCGGAGCCGGCAGCGCGGATGCGTTTGCCTCTCCGTGAATCGGCAGATCTTGGGCGAGCTGGGTTGTGAGCGTCCGGTTGCGGTCGCCGCTGATTTCCCAGCTCATTACGCCCGCAATGTCAAGCGATTTCACCAACGAAGCGGTGTACATCATCGTGGTTTTGTCATTGTACGTAATAAAAACCTTCTTCTCGTCATTGTACAGGTACGGCGTCTTGGCTGCCTCATTCCAATAGCGCACGTAACCGTTCTTGTTCACGTAATTGTTCTCAAGATCGGTATAATCAAAATTATTAACCTCGCCCCAAGTCCCCGGAATGGCCTCGGCGCAAGTCCGGTACTCCCCGGTTGGCGGACAGCCGCCCCAACCCTTGCCGTAGAAAGGGATGCCCGCAACCAGTTTGTAGGCCGGAACGCCGCCGGTCAGATGGCCGTTCAAGCCTCCCAGTACATGGTTGCGCTTGGCGCTTGATTTCGGATGCTTGCGGTCATAAAAAAGCGGTGCATTGTGATGGGCCAACACCTCCCAATTTCCGCTGTAATCGTAAGTCATGATGTTGACAAAATCGAGATATCGCACCGAACGCGTTAGATCCGCATTGACGACGAAATTATCGCCCTGTGCCGATGCGATCGTGAGCAGATAATATTTGCCGTCCTCGGAGCCTGCCGCATCCAAGGCTTCGCGCACGGTTTTCATCAGCAGCGTAAAATTCTCCCTGTCTTCAGGCCCTCTGGAATTATTCGTGTCTCCCCCCTCCACAGGGTATTCCCAATCGATATCCAGTCCATCCAGCCGGTATTCCCTCAGGAAGTCCACGGCCGAGTTCGCGAAGGTCCGCCGGGTTTCCTCCGTTTTTGCCATATTGGAGAAATTTTTGGACCAGGACCATCCGCCCACCGAAACCATCAGCTTCAGATGCGGATTTCGCTCTCGGATCGATACGAGCGAGCTCATATTGTCGAAATCGAGTTCGGGATCGCCGATGACGATCTCGCCGTCGTAAACATAATCCTTCTGCAGCGGAATATCCGGATTCTCGCAGTCCCTGCCCGTGGTGCCGTATTTCTTCCAGCATATATCCGCAAACGCATAGTTAATATGAGTGATCTGCGAAACATCCACGTCGGTCGGTTTGAAATTTCGGTCGCTGCCGGCCGACCAGGAAGTGTAATAAGTGATGTTATTGTAATTGCCGCCCGACACGACGGACACCGGTTCGCTTTCCGCGGATGTCCAGAGACTGTTTTTGGCGACGATACGGTACGCGTAGGTTCTGCCTTCCTTCAGTCCTTTGACTGCAAAGCGGCTCTCATCCGTGTTTCCGATCTTCGTTCCGTCCTGGTAAATGTCATAATCCGTGGCACCCGGAACAGGAGCCCAGCCTAGCGATGCGGCGGTCCGGGTGGCGGTGATGACCTGCAGTCCTTCCGGAGGGCTTAGCTCACCCCATGTAAGCGTTACCGAATTACTTTTGGCGGAAGCGGGGTTCGGAGGATTTTGGGCTCCTACCTCGAACGTATAAGTTTTTCCGGTTTCCAGTGGGGCATACGTGATGCTTGTTACGGAATTTTCCCACGTTCCTCCCTTCCAGCTTCCGTTGACGTAGAGGTCGTATCCCGTGGCTCCGGGGCTGGATCCCCAGTTCAAGGTAACCGAATCCCCGGTAACTTCCGTCACTTTCAAATGACTTGGCGGAGTAAGAGGAGCTTCTTTATATTCGCTGGTGTCTTTGGTTGTGGTAAACTCAAGAACATTGCTTTTATGCTCCTTTCCGGCGTCATGATTCCAAGTGATGTAGATCCGGTAGGTGGTTTCCGGGGATAAGCCCGTAACGGAACGGGTCCACAAGTTGCCCCAGGTGATCCAACCGTTCGTGTCGGCATTCCAAACCTGAATGTCGTTACTTCCTTCCACGAAATCCCAAGCGAATTTGGCTTGATTATGGGACACGCTTTCCAATCTCAAATTCCCGGGCGCCAGCGGATCCTGCGGATCTCCGTAGGTCGATTCCGTGGCGGAAGCCGGAGCAGCCTCCGGGGCTGAAGAAATTCCCGCGGACGGAAGCAGGGCCGAATCGTTCCCTGCCGCATGGGACGGGGAAATATTCAGAAGCGGGCTAAGAATCAGGATCGCTATCAGAAAACATGACAACCATTTAACATAAGTTTTATGTATCCAAGAATTCATCAGTTTCACCTCAATTCAAGTTATGGCTCTTTGCAAATACAGTGTTGAACGACAAACCCGTCCCCCGCTTGAAAGCGGTTACCATTTAATGGTCGTTCCATGCCTTTTTCGCATCTTAAAGGGTAAATTGAAAGGTTAAGCTTTTCCCTCCCTTCCCTAAAATTCGAATCTTGTTTCTTTATATTTTAAAAATCACTAATTTCATCATGAAACTTGGTTTAACAAATAGGAAGGGGGATATTTTTGCAAAGAGGGGATAAAATCGGATGATTTGATCAGGAATTGCCTCCCTGCCGATTTATCCAAGGCTTCGCTTCCCAAGGAATGAATCGATTTAGCGCAAGAAAAACGGGCCCGCTTTTGTCGTAAGGCGGGCCCGTTTTCCGTCATGAAAACATCGTTATCGCAAAGAATATTCCATTTTCCGTTTGGATGCGTTGAAACCATGTGGATCAGGACAGGTAGATCTGGTGTCCGTACATCCCGGTCAGCCTTTCGACAGCCCGGTCGAGAACAGACTCGTCAAAGCCGTCCAAGGTTTCGATCGCCTTGATCTTATCCGCAGCCGGCATCTCCTTGTCAAGATGCAGGCTCCAATTGACGATGTTTTGCACGGCGTCCTCCGATTCAAACTGTTCGAAATAAATATGCGCCTTGTAGAGATAGCTTTCCGCATGCTCGGGAATCGCGCTCAGAACCTGGTCGAAAGCCTCAAGGGCCGCATCCTCCTCATTGTCCTTATAAAGGATCTGACCCAATCGGTAATAGGCTCCGGGGTGTCCGGGCTGAAGTTCAAGGAATTTAAGCACATCCATTCTGGCGTTTGCATAGTCCTTCATGGCCAGGTAGATTCCGCTGCGAAGACTGTACAGTCCCGCGTAACCGGCATCCAGCTCAAGCCCGGCGGTACAATCGGACAACCCCCGGTCCAACTGCTCGGTCTCATAAAAACAGCCTGCCCGGAACTCATACAACCTTGGGTTGCCGGGGCTTGCATGGATAGCCTTCGTGTAAGCGTCAATGGCCAAATCCCACATCCCCATCTCCTTATAAATATGGCCGCTCGCGGCCAAATAAGTCGGGTGAAGCTCGAATTCGGGATCCAGCGACACGGCTTTTTGCAGCTCCAGCAAAGCTTCTTCATTCTTGCCCTGCAAATACAGAACGTAGCTCTTCTTGTTATGGATTTCGGAGGCGTCGCTTAGCTTTAAAGCATCGTCCAGCGCTTTTTCCGCAGAAGGCAGGTCATAGGACTCGATCAAAATATCGGCCCGCTGCGTATAGTTCGCCGGATCATCGTTTTCAAGCTCAAGCAGCTTGTCGTTCAGGCGGATAGCCTCCTCATTTTGGCCCATTCGGTAGTGGCAGTCGGCCATCCAATAGCATACGAGAGGCGATTCCGGCTGTCTTCGGTACAGTTTCGCGATCGCCTCGGCGGCTTTCTCCTCTGAGCCTTCCTCCCGGTAAAGGCGGGCCAGCTCGAAATAGGAACGAAACTCGTCGGGATTCTGGTGGATGGCAAGCTCCAGGTCTTCCTTCGCTTGATGGAGCCTTCCCCAGGCGGCATAAATTTCGGCCCGCTTTAAATAAAGCTCCACGGCGCCGGGATATTTCTCAAGCCCCCGGGATGCCGCAGCGGCTCCTTTTTCATATTGCCCCAATTGCAAATACAAATCGGCAAGCAGCCTACGGAACGAGAACGTTTCCTTCATCTGCCGCTGAAAGGTCATGAACGCGCCGTAGCTGTAATATGTGCTCGCATTAAACAAGGCGTAGCCTGATCCGGCTCGGCTTCGTACCGGTCGGCCAGCTCGACTCCTTGAAGAAGCGCCGTTAAAGCCTCTTGAACCTGGTCCGTCATGTCCAGGCATCTAGCCAGCATGAAATAATACATCGGAATCGTTCGTTCGGGAATTTTGATGCTTTCCCTGAAGCATTGAACCGCTTCCGCGGGATTTCCGTTCTCGTAATAGGTCATCCCCAGTTCATAGTAGGTGGAGATCACCGTGTCCTGGTCCTCTCTCCGGATCGATTCCTTCAAATCACGGACGGCCTCGTCATATTTTCCAAGATCCTTGTAGGCAATCCCTCTGGTATACCAGGTCAAATAATGATCGCTATTGATGGCAATGGCCTCGTTGAGATCGAGTATTGCTTCTTCCTCGCGGTCCAAATCCCGCAAAATGTGGGCCCGGCGCTCATAGGCCCTGGCGGCGCCTTTCTGCTCGATGACTTGCCCCAGATAAGCGATCGCCTCCTCGGATTGGCCTGCATGATGGAGCAGCTCCGCGTAATCGATCTGGTCGTTCAAAGACACGATGGCCTTCCGGCCTTTCGTCATATATCTGAGCGCCTTCTCCAGGTCTTGTTTTTTGCGGTAACGGCTCCCCAGCTTCAGCCACATTCTGTCAACCAAAAACATTCCTCTTCACCCTTTAAATTTATATGTACAGACCCCGGCGCTTCCTATAATAACTTATTCGCTCACTCTCGCCCCGGCAGAAAACAATGCGAAAATAGACGCCTCCGTTACGTCGTACCTCCTATTTTGGACTATAAGAGGAGGAATTGTCCAGCGGTTAAGCCGGGCAGTTGCTCCCGGTCGCAGACATTGACAAAAATCGCCTTTTGCATTTTAATTATGAATATAAAATAAAATTATTCACGAATTCATGATTGGAGCGTGAACAAGAATGCCCCGGTTCAACGAACAGGAAAAGGCAAAAATCCGTCTGGATCTGCAGCAAAAAGGCAAGCATTTATTTTCCGTATTCGGATTAAAAAAAACAAGCATCGCCGACTTGACGAAAGCGGCCGGCATTGCCCAAGGCACGTTCTATCTGTTCTATTCATCCAAAGAGGAACTGTATTTTGAGCTGGTGGAGCAGGAAGAAGAGGCTATTCGCGGACAGCTGGGCGAAGCTTATTTTAGCGGCGCTCCCCTCACGCGTGAAAGCTTTAAGCAATTTCTGCGGGATTCGCTCGAGACGATGGAATGCAATCCCTTTCTAAGGCAGCTGTACGATGAAGAGCTCATGGAAGCCTTATTCCGCAAACTTCCTGCCGACAAGCTGGAAACCCACTTCGCCAAGGATGCCGACGACCTGCTGCCCGTGATTCAGGAGGGGCAGCGCGAGGGTTGGATACGGTCGCGCGATCCCGAAGCCATCGTCAGTTTGATCCGCTCGTTCATTTTGCTCTCCCTGCAAAAGCATCTGATCGGGAGTGAACGGTACCGCGAGACGATGGAGCTGTTCATCGATTTGATTGCGGACGGACTTATCATCGAACGCCCTTCCGAGGAGGTAGAGAAATGATCGACGTCAAGGAGCTTCGCTTCCGTTACCCGGGTCATAGGCTTTACACGCTGAAAGGCTTGAATTTTCATATTCCCCAAGGTGAAATATTCGGATTTCTCGGACCCTCCGGAGCGGGAAAGAGCACGACCCAGAAAATTCTGATCGGCATGCTGAAGCAGTACGAAGGCAGTGTCAGCATTTTTGGGAAACAGCTGAAGGAGCACGGCCGGGATTATTACAACTCCATTGGCGTGGCCTTTGAATTCCCCAACTTCTACAGCCGGTTTACGGCGCTTGAAAACCTGAACCTGTTCCGGTCCTTGTATGACGTTCCCACGGAGGAGCCCGAAAATCTGCTTGCGCAGCTGTCGCTATCGGAATACGGCCGGACCAAAGTGTCCGACTTTTCCAAAGGGATGAAAATGAGGCTGAACTTATGCCGTGCTCTGATGCATCGGCCGGACATTTTGTTTCTTGACGAACCCACCTCGGGGCTCGATCCCGTGAATGCAAGCACCGTAAAAGACATCATTTTGCAGCAGAAGGCACTGGGAAAAACGGTCATTCTGACAACCCATAACATGTTTGCCGCCGAGGAGCTCTGCGACAGGGTCGCTTTTATTGTGGATGGGGAAATCAAGCTGGTCGACGCGCCGCGGGAGCTTAAGGTGAGGGAGGGCAAAAAAGCGGTGACGGTGGAGTATAGGGAAGGAACGACGCTCAGGCGGGCGGATTACCAACTGGACGGCATAGCGGATAACGAAGCGTTTCAGGACCTGCTGCGGGGCGGCTCCATTGAGACGATCCACACGCAGGAAGCGACGCTGGACCAGCTGTTTATTCGGGTCACGGGGAGAACGCTGACATGAAGCAACCGGCCGGAACCCCTATAACCGTTTCACGGCTTCGTCTATCCGGCTTGAGGCGATTTGCCCGCACATGGAAACAGGATGTCAAGCTTCAGCTGCGGCATCATTTTTATTCGGCTTATGCGCTGATCAGCCTTGCCTATCTTGTACTGCTGCATATGATCCCCGAGAATCAGCGGGCGGTGTGGAGCATACTGCTGACGTTTTCGGATCCAAGCATGCTCGGTTTCTTTTTTATCGGCGGCCTCATTCTTCTCGAAAAAGGGCAGCAGCTCCACGATACCCTGTTTGTCACGCCCTATTCGCCCGCGGCCTACATCTGGTCGAAGACGCTCTCCCTGACATGCCTGTCCTTGGCGAGCAGTCTGGCGATTCATGCAGGGACGTTCGGTTTTCACCGGAACATGGTCATTCTCATTGCGGCTGTTGTGCTGACCTCCGTTTTCTTCACTTTGGCGGGGCTCGGCGTAGCCGCGCGCTGCCATACCATAAACGGATTTTTCTTCTTGTCGGCCCTTGTATCCGCCGTCCTGGTAGTGCCGGTTCTGGGCACGCTCGGGATTTTGCCGGGCAAAATTTTCATGCTGTTTCCCGCTGGCGCATCGCTTCTCCTGCTCCAATCGGTTTTTGAGCCGGCCCCTTCTCTAGCCGAAATGATGTTGGCGTTTATCAATCTGATTTTATGGATCGGTCTTGCCTTCATCTGGGCTCACCGTTCGGTGTTATGTTTATTATGGGGTTTGAACAAAGGAGGGGACCGTTTATGAACCGAGCTGTACAAATGCTGGGGCGCGATCTGAAACAGGTCGGGCGCGATCCGATGCTCGTTTTTATCACGGTCGCCCCTTTCCTGCTGGTGCTGGCGCTAAAGTACGGCGTGCCCTTCCTCTCTTCTCTTCTGCTCGCTGCCGATTTCCGGCTGTCGGACCATTACGGCATCCTGTACGGAACCTCCATCCTGCTTGTCCCGCTTGTGATCGGCGTGATGGCCGGACTCATGATGCTTGATGAAAGGGACGAGCAGCTCATTGCCTATTATTCGGTCACTCCGCTCACGCAAAAGGGATATTTTGTGCACCGGTTGACGCTGCCGACGCTGTTGTCCGGCTTTTATGTCATCCTGGCCTTCTATATGGCCGATTTTTCCTCCTGGTCTCCGCTTCAGTATGGCTTGGCTCTGCTCATGCTCCTGATGGAGGGACCGATCATGGCATTGCTGCTTGTTGCTTTCGCCTCCAACAAAGTGGAGGGGCTTGCAGTATCCAAAATGGGGGGGCTGATGGTGTTTATCCCTGTGCTCGCCTACTTGATCCCTGAGCCATGGTCATGGGGAGCGGCCGCATTGCCGACCTATTGGGTCGCTCGCCTGTTTGCGCCGCCGGTCGGCATGCCGTGGAATGAAGCAAAGCTGATTGGGATCGGGCTCATCGGGATAGCCGTTCACCTCGTTTATCTCGGGTGGTTGTTTAAGCGGTATGTACGCCGGATAGCCTAGAGCCCGCGTTAACGAGACAGGTACAAAAAAGGAACCTCGAAGTGAGATTCCTTTTTTTGGGGGGCGAGGAGGTCGCCAGGGCGTCAGAGCGTGGGTGCAGGCAACCCTGCTCGCGACTTAGGGAGGGCGGCCCTCGCTAGGGCGTGGGGTACGCGCCGGCAACCCTGCTATGCAATACGTCGTGGCGGCAGCGTCAGGGCATAGGGGTGCAGGCATGTGACACACGTTCCGCTATTTGATCAAAAATCCCTATTTGGGCAAGTTATCGGACAGAGGTTCCGTTATTAGGCGAAAAACAGAGAAAAATGCACCTAAACGCCAAGATAACGGAACCACGGTCCGTTAATTTTTTTTTACTCGCTCCAGATGCAAAATAACGGGACGCAGGTCCATAAAGCAGATTTGTGCAACCCAACTAGGCTGCCTTCACTAAGGCTCACTTGAAAAACTCACTTTAAGCCCTGAAAAACACGGTCTACTTCATCGCATCCCCACGGGATCTCAACGCTAGTCTACCTCACCATCATCTTCATCGGCTCTGACCACTTTATCTACCTCACCAACATCTCGACCGGCTCCCATCGTTAGATCTACTAAAACACATTTCCAAGGACACCTTTAGTTCCTCTTTCAAGCCCATTAATACACCTTATGTATAATGTCCTCAAAATCCGGGTCCTTCATGTCGATATCGTCCAACTCTCCCCAACTGCCCAACTCCTTCATCACGTCCAGCGTGTTGATTTCGCTGCGGTTGGCCTCCACCGTTACCATGTTCCCCGTTATGCCGACGACGCGGATCGGCAGGCGGCGGAGGTTCGTATCCCGTTCCACGGCGGAAGCGGCTGAAGAGGTCGCAGCCGTGGCGGCGAGCGCAACGGCAGCTGAGCTAGTGGATAAAGCCTCTTCCGCCGCTGCTCCGTAGACCTCCGGTACTTGAAACGCGCCCCGGTAGGTGACGGTAATCAGGCTTGGGAGCCCGATCGTATCCCTGAGCGATTGAATCGTCCCGTCATAGGTCAGGCCTCCGTTGTTGATGACCATGACGCGGCTGCACAGCTGCTCGATGTCATCCATGTCGTGGGTGGTCAGCAGCACCGTCTTGCCGAAGTCCTTGTTCAGCAGCGTCAAAAACTCGCGAATGCTCCGTTTGGCGTTGACGTCCAGGCCGATGGTCGGCTCATCCAGAAACAAGAGCTCAGGGTCATGCAGCATCGCCGCGGCGAGGTCCGCGCGCATGCGCTGCCCGAGCGACAGCTTCCGCACGGGCGTTTCCCAGAACGAGCGCAAATCCAAAAGCTCTGCAAACTGATCGAGTCTGCGTCTCTTTTCGGATTCGTCCACGCCGTACATCTTGGCCAGAATATCATACGAGTCTTTAACCGGCAGATCCCACCACAGCTGGCTTCGCTGGCCGAACACGACCCCCACGTTTTTGACGACCGCGCGGCGTTCCTTATGCGGATTTCTCCCGCGGATCAGCACCTCGCCGGACGTGGGATGCAGGATGCCCGACAGCATCTTGATCGTGGTCGATTTACCGGCCCCGTTCGGGCCGATATAGCCGAGGAACTCTCCCGGCTCTACCTGAAAGCTGATGCCCCGCACCGCCTCCTTGGTTTTGTATTCCCTGGAAAAAAGCGTCCGCAGGCCGGAGAAACGGCCCTCCTTGACGACAGGCGTCTTAAACTCCTTGCGTACGTCGCGAACTTCAATCATCATGGTCCGTTCCTCCTTCTAACTTCCGGCACTTTGGTATTTGGTGATGCCGAATTTCCAAAATCTTAAACTTAAAGCCAGACTGATCCCTGCGGCGGCTGCCGTGGCGATGAACACCCAGGGGCCAAGCTCCCCGTGCAAAATATATAACGACGGTACGTAATTGACAAAACCGACCGGGACAACGACGAGCAGCAGGCCTTTCATCCAATTCGGATACAGGCTCAGGGGATAACGGACCGCCGTGCCGGCCGCATCTTCCGTAAGGTTCTGGAGCTCGCTGATGCGCGTCGTCCAAAAGCCGCAGGTTGCGGTCGCAAGTCCGATCGAGAACAGGATCACCGCTCCCGTAAGAATGATGAACAAGGTTTGCGGAATCGCGGTCCAGCCCGCCTGTCCGCTGCCGATAATGCCGCCAAGGGACCACACCAGCAGAAACCCGCCTTGAAGAACTTCGCCGAGCATGATCCGGAAATTTTGCGGCATGAGCGCAAGCAGGACGGGCATCGGCCGGGTCAGCAGCTGGTCAAGCTCTCCGTTTACGAGATATTTTTCAAGATGATGCACTTCGTCCGCAAACGTCCGGTACAGCGTTTTGGACAGCGTCATCACCGCAAACAAATAACCGACCTCGTACATGGACCAGCCTTGAATGGCCCCGAATTTATACAGCACGATCGCAACCATGAGAAACTCGGAAATTTGGATGAGCGCAGCCAGGAACGAGGCCAGAATAAAGTTGAACTTGTACTGCATCCGGCTTTTGATGCTCGTGCGGATCAGCAAGCCGTATAATGATATCCAGGATTTTACCGAAGTCATCCGCCCTGCACCTCCACCTTCCGCCGCAAAAAGCCGGTCGCGAGCAAGCAGGCAAGCGTCAGCAGGAGACACCAAAACAACGTTCCCCAC
Organism: Paenibacillus sp. DMB20; assembly: GCF_000987955.1. Taxonomy (GTDB): domain Bacteria; phylum Bacillota; class Bacilli; order Paenibacillales; family Paenibacillaceae; genus Paenibacillus_AQ. The sequence continues at coordinate 410,271 of NZ_LAZU01000021.1, read as the reverse complement.
AAGGCGGAGACGCTGCCCAAACCGAGATAAAAACGTGTCGGCACATACAGCAGATAAGGATACGGCGACAGCCAAGCGATGTTCTGAAGCCAGCCGGGAAGCCATTCGATCGGGATGAAAAATCCGGCGAGCAGGTTAATCATGGCATGGTTGCCCCAATAAAGCCATGACGATTCCGTCGTCCACAAAGCGGACGCGCCGATGAGATAGTTGATGCAGATCGATAAATAGGCGGCTCCAGCCAAGGCCATGGCTGCGTAAAGAAGGGAAGAAGCTTGATCGGGAAGAGATAGCGAGAAAACGAAGAAATACACCAGATAGATCGGGATGGATTTGTACACGAACTGGTAGGCGATCTGCCCCCACTCCCTGGCCATCAAATGGCTGAACAGGTGCACGGGACGCATCAGGTCAAGCGAAATATGCCCGGTCCTGACGGATTGGGGAATGCCTAGACCGTTCGTAAGGAAGCTTGAAACCCACAGCGCCGATTGGGTAAAAGCGATGTAGCTCACCATTCCCTGCGTACCGTATTCCCCGAGCGAGTAGTCGGCCCCGAGTCCGATCCAGATGCTGGCGTACAGGAATCCGAACATGGCGCTAGCGATGTTGTGGATCATGTGCGCGCCCCGGTACTGCAAATTCCGGGCATAGGCTTTGGAAGCCAGCGTGAAATAAAGCATGTGACACCTCCGATAAGTTGTTTGGACGGCGGACCCGCCCACTTCAGACAAGGCGAAAATGAGAGAAGGACAATAGCATACCAAATGATTCCACGGCAGGCAAGATATATTTTGGGTTAATTTTATATCGACACAAAAAAACACCGGAAACGGGAACCATGCCCCTCTCTCCGGCGTTACGGCTTAAACTGCCGATTTCGTCTTTATTTTACGGCACTCTCAACATTTCCTCGTACTGCGTCAATACACGATCCAGCTCATCAAAGCGGACAAAGCGCGCGATGCGGTAAACTTCCTTGCCCTGGAAAAAAAGGATCACCGTCGGCGCGGAAAGCGCCAGAAACGCCGAGGCCGTGTCGGGCGCATCTTCCATGTATGCATAAATGCCCGTCACGTTCGGGCGCGATTCCAGCATAAGAGACACCTTGACCTCTACCGATTCGCACACGCCGCACTGTCCGGTTTTGATGATGAGCAAAACGAGCGGTTCGCCCTCCAGCACCCGGTTGATTTCCGCAAGCGATTTTAATTGCCTCATTTCTTGATCCCCCGCTCCAAAGTTGACTGATGGATTACCTCCATTGTATACCTTTATGGACCGGAACAGCCAGGAACTAACCTCCATGCTATATGGCCGCGCGTTTCAACTGGCTGTGGTACAGCTCGCTGTAAAATCCGCCCTGCTTCAGCAGTTCGTCATGCGAGCCCTGCTCCAGAAGCCTTCCTTCCTTCAACACCAGGATTCGATCGGCCTGACGGATCGTGTTCAGCCGATGGGCCATCACAAAGCTGGTCCGCCCTTTCATCAGGCGCTGCAGCCCCTCTTGAATCTTGATCTCCGTGACCGTGTCAATGCTGCTGGTCGCCTCGTCCAGAACCAGCATGGAAGGATTCGCAAGAATGGCCCGGGCAATGGCCAGCAACTGCTTTTGTCCCTGACTGATTCCGCTGCCGCCTTGCTTCAGCACCTTGTCGTATCCATCTTTAAGCCGCATGATAAACGAATGCGCATTCGCAAGCTTGGCCGCCTCTTCGACCTCTTCGTCCGTCGCGTCCAGCCGGCCGAACCGGATATTCTCCCGGATCGTTCCTTCAAACAGGAACGAATCCTGCAGAACGAACGCCATGTGGGACCGCAGGCTTTCCCGCCGAATTTGCGACAGGTCGCGCCCGTCGAGCGTAATGCTTCCGCCGTCCGGATCATAAAACCGCGACAATAGCTGGATTAATGTCGTTTTGCCGGCCCCCGTAGGTCCGACCAGGGCGATCATCTCGCCGGGCTTTGCCTCGAATGTGATGCCCTCTAACGTATCGCCGTCTTTTCATATGAAAAAGAGACGTCCTTGAAGGAAACAGCGCCTTCAACCCGATCCAGCTTGACGGCAGCGCCTTCATCCTTGGCCTCCACTTCCTCATCCAGTACCTCAAACACCCGCTCCGCCCCCGCAATCGCGGACAGCAGCGTATTCCACTGGTTCGCCAGATCGTTCAGCGGCCGCGTGAACTGCCTTGCGTAGCTTTCAAAAATAATGATGACCCCGATCGTGATATACCCCTGGATGGCCATGATTCCGCCGATCCCGGCGACAATCGCGAAGCTCAAATTGTTCAGTCCGTTCATCAGCTTCGGGATAAATCCCGAAATGGTCTGTGCCCAAAAACCGGACATCCGGATTTTGGCGTTGCGTTCCTCGAATTCGCGGACGACCCGCTCTTCCTGGGAGAACGCCTTGATAATGCGCTGACCCGACAGCGTTTCCTCGATGAAGCCGTTAAGCTCGCCCAAATTGCGCTGCCGTTCCTTGAAGAGCGGGCCTGTCCGCCGGGTAATCCAGCGCATGCCTAGCGCCATGAGCGGAACCACGATAAACGTAAGAAGCGTCAACAGCGGGCTGAGCCACAGCATGACCGATAGGGTGCCGGCAAGCGTCAGCACGCTGGAGAAAATTTGAATCGCCGAGCTGTTGAGCGTGGAGCTTACGTTTTCGATATCATTGGTCAGGCGGCTCATGATTTCGCCTTGCTGCCTTTTTCCAAAGAACGGGATCGGCAAGCGGTGCAAATGGGAGAACAAATCCATCCTCATCCGGTACACCGTCTCCTGCGCGATGCCGATCATCCATATGTTATGAAGCCAGGTCGTCAATGCCTGAAGAACGTACACAAAGGCGAGGCCGATCAAAAAATAAATCCACGCCGAACCCCCGGCATTTCCTGTTATCCCCGCGTCCTGCAAAAATTCATCTACGGCGATCCCAAGCAAATACGGCCCCAGAAGTCCCAGGCCCGAACTGAGCATCACCATAAGCAGGACCAGGGACAATTTTCCCTTTCGCCTAGCCAGGTAAGACCAGATTCGCTTAAGCGTTGCGGACCAGTTCTTAGCTTTTGTCGTTGTCTTCCGGTGGAACAATCCTTTGTTTTCCCCGAGCTCGAACTTCGGTTTCGGGTGGCGGAACGGTTCAGTGAATGATTTGAACATGCTGTGCCTCCTCCCCGTACTGGGACTCATAGATTCGGCGGTACAGAGGCGAGTCCGACATCAGGGTTTCATGATTCCCCTGGGCGATCAATCGCCCGTCGTCCAGCAAAAGAATCAGATCCGCCGATGTCGTGGAGCTGATCTTCTGCGTTATGAGAAAAGTCGTGCAAGACAACTCTTTGAGCGCATCCAGGAGCGCCCCTTCCGTACGCACGTCCAGAGCGCTGGTGCTGTCATCCAGAATTAAAATGGACGGCTTGCGCACGAGCGCTCTCGCAATCGACAGACGCTGCTTCTGGCCTCCGGACAAATTTACGCCCCTCTGGCCGAGCATCGTGTCATATCCTTGGGGAAAACGCTCGATCGTCTCATGGATCTGGGCCTGCTTGGCCGCTTCCATAATTTCATCCAAGGTGGCCTCTTCCCGTCCCCAGGCAATATTGTCCCTTACGGTGCCGGAGAACAGCAGCACCTCCTGCGGGACATACCCGATATTTCTCCGAAGCGCCTCCGGGTCATATTCGCCGGCCTTGGTCCCGTCAATCAGAATCCTCCCGGAGTCCTCTTCATACAAACGGGGGATCATCTGGACAAGCGAGGATTTGCCGGAGCCCGTGGCGCCCATAATCGCGACCCGCCAACCGGGGCGGACCCGGAACGAGACATCCGATAGCACGGCGATATCGCTGCCGGGATAACTGAAGCCGACCGTATCGAATTCCACGCCCCCTTGCAGGGAGCGGGACGAGGAATCTTTTGACGGTAAACGGTTCTCATAAGCATCGTTTTCTGTCATCAGCACCTCCTGAACGCGTTGCGCCGAAGCACGGGCCCGCGAAAGCACCATCACAAGACCGGATAAAACCGACATGGCTCCGATGCAGCGCAGGGTATAGTTCAAAACCGCCACCACTTCACCAATGGAAGCGCTGCCGGAAACGATATCGCGCCGCCCGAACCACAGTACGGCCATGATTGCCGCATTCATTACGATCAAAATGAACGGCATGGTCCGCTCCGTCATCCGCAGCGTGGACACCGTGCCTTTCATCAACGTTTCCGACGAGAGGGCGAAACGCCTGATTTCATGTCCCATCCGCACAAATACGCGAATAAGCCGGATGCCCGTCAGGTTTTCCTGGATAACGCCGTTTACCGCATCCAGGCGCTGTTGCACCTTTTTGAAAGAGCTTGCCGCTTTTTTCATGATCCACGCGATAAAAATAAACAGGGCAGGCACCGTTAGCACGAGCCACAAGCCTAAGCGGACGTTAACCACCAGCGCCATCATAATGCTCCCTGTCACCACGAGCGGCACCCGCGTCATAAACCGGAGCCCCATAAATACCGTATCCTGGATTTGAGTCACGTCTCCGGTGAGGCGCGTGATCAGCGAAGAGGTTGCGAAACGGTTGAATACCGCATATGAGAAGGACTGCACCTTGTCGTACAGCCTGCTCCGCATATCATATCCGATCCCCTGGCTTGCGTGCGCCGCGAAAAAAGAGCTCGCGATCCCCGCACCGAACGCAATGAGCGCACTAAAGGTCAGCACGCCTCCCCACGTCCAGACGACCGACATATCCTTATGCTGGATGCCGTCATCGATAATTTTCGATATCAGGAGCGGCTGCACCAGCTCGACCGAAAGCTCGATCAACATCATGACCAGCGCCGCTGTCGCGGCAACCCGGTACCTCTTTAAAAATGAAAAGACTATACCCATGCACATTCCTCCGACTTATGGTCTTTATGCTGCCGCATGTTTTGAGAGAAGGCTTTAATAGCGCGTGTCCAAAAGCCGGATTTTAGGTGAAATGAAGATTGACGCCGACTGCGTTTCCATATTCATTTCGTGGCCGAAAGCCGACTTTCGAACAACCTCCCCAGTAGCAATATTGGTTCGTTCCACTGCCAAATATATGTCCATTATAACGTATTTTTCACCGGAAATCGGTTCAAAGCGGGATATTATAAATTTTAAAGTTTGAAAAGTAGCCGCATAAAGGATCCGGCCCTGACCGAAAAAATTTCAAGCTGCCGAATGAGAACGCTTAAGAAAAACGTCTATCGACGTACTTTCTCTGAAGACAGACCGCTTTTAGCGGAAGTTTTTCTTGCGATATAGAATTCCATCAGCTCCGCTGATAACTTATAAATTCTATATCTATAAATAATGCCGAAGGCCCAGGGATAGGGACTAAAGTTTCACCCGTTTTCTTTCGATATAAAATATAGCAATCCAGAAGGAAGATGATGCTGTTGAACCTGCCTCGGACGTTTGTGCTAAACGAAGAGGGCTATGCTCTGATTCAGAAGCTCGTTCAGCTTCGGATGGATGAAGACCTGGCGTTCGAATACCATGGTTTAAGGACCATTGAAGAGAAACACCGGAATATGCCGCTAAGCACCGGGATGGTTCAAACGCTGAGCAGGGCCCCAAAAAATCATGCCGCTGCCAAAGCAGCCGAAAGAATCCGTAAAAAGGAAGCACGGAAAACCTGCTGGGCGGACAAAAACCTGTCTCCGCTTCCTCCGTCGCTCAAAAACATGCCGGTCGAGCCGTTGATAAAGCGCTTTAACGAATCCTCCCATGGCCGTATTCAGCTGTTTTTGATCATGCAGGAGGTCATGCATACGCCGGTTTACGAGGATGCGGTGCGTTTCCAGGATGCTGTCGAAGAGACCAATCATTCGGAGCATGCCGATACCATTTCGCAAATATGCGGCTTCGGCTCCTGGGGCCGGAACATCCAAAAAAACACCGAAACGTTTTTCAAGGAAATCCGGGATGAGGGAGGAACCATGCTCCAATGGGGCATTTCCGGTCCGGCCGGATACGGCTCGGTCGCTGCTGCGCTGGATCTTCCCGCCCTTGCTCCCGCCATTGCAGGTCTGCTCGGCTCGTCCGGCGAAGCAGCTTTCACGGCCGATCTGGCCATAATGGGCGGAGGCTCCGTCGCCGTCGGAGGCTTCGGTACGGCCGACGGGATGACCGTGCTTGCCGGAGGCAGCAGTCTGCTCGGGGCCGTCGCCGGCGGCTCGGCCGGGAATCTGCTGGGCCAAATCCCCCATGAGGCCGTGGCCCTGAGCGTGGTCAAGGCGATCAACCTGATTCAATACTTGAAATCGGATGACAACCGCGATCGGGCCGGCACCATACATATGCTGAACCAGGCCCAGGAACTGTTTCTGGGTTTCAAACACCAAGCGGAAAGGGAAATGGCGCTGCACGGAATTTACGGCAGCAAAAAGGACATGATGCAGATGTTCCATATCCTGAACCGGGCATTCAGGCAAATCATGAAATAACCCTTCGGCTTCACCGTGTTTCGGGAAAAATCAAACAGCCTTAGTCTCGTAAAACCGGACTAAGGCTGTTTGATGCGCTATTCCACGGATTTTAACGCCTCGATCATATCGATGCGTTTCAGCTTAAAATGCATGGACACCATGACCACCGTCGAAAAAACAAGGGTCAGGACGGATGCGTTAACAAAGCTTATTCCTTTGATTTTCCGGCTGAACATCATCATGTCCACCTCGGCCGTTTGAAGCACGAAACCGTGCAGCCATATCCCCAAGAACAGGCCGGCAGCGATGCCGAGAACGGTAAGAATGATGTTTTCCCGATAAATATACATCGTGACTTCCTTATCGTAGAAGCCGAGCACCTTGATCGTCGACAGCTCGCGAATCCGCTCGGACACGTTGATGTTCGTCAGGTTGTACAGCACCACAAAAGCCAGGGCCGCCGCGGAAATGATCAACACGACGACGACGACGTTCATGCTGTCCATCGTGTCTTCGAAAGCGCCGCTTACGCCGCTGGTGAAGTTCACCATCCCCACCCTTGGAAGAGCCGTCAGCTTCTCGCCGAAAGCTTTTTCCCAAGCCGGACTCGCGTCCCTGGAGTTCAGCAGCTGGCTGTTTACCGCGGGTTTCTTTCCGAAAACCGATTCATAATAGGACGGCGTCATATAGAGATAATGCATCGCATAGTTCTCGGTGATGCCCGCAACCTGAATCTCAAACGTCTCGTTGTCGCTGCTTTGGACGGTAAGCGCATCCCCGGTGCCGAGCCCGTAAAGCTTGGCGAGTTTTTCCGAGACCATCGCCCCTTCGCCCGGCAAGGAACCGGGCTTCTCGCTGTTTCTTTCCTTCAGCACGATAAAATCCTTCAGCTTGTCCGGCGACTCCGGCACAAAAACGGTCACATCCTGGTTGTTAACGCCTTTGGCAATGGCTGTCATCGTCTCCTGCGTCGCATTCAGGGTTGCCGTAATTTCCGGCGTCCCGGCAATCGCCTTGTCGTAATCCCGCTTCAGCTGTTTGCTGCCGTCATCCTGGAAAATGACCATGGCGTCGTATTTCTTAATCTTTCCATACTGCAGCGGCGCAATGTCGCCGATCGAATCCTTGAGGCCGAAGCCGGTCAGAATCAAAGCCGTGCAGCCCGCCACCCCGCATACGGTCATGAACATGCGCTGCTTATAGCGGAACAAATTCCGGGCCGTGACCTTGCCCGTAAAGCCGAGGCGCTTCCAGATCAATCCCAGTCTTTCGAGCAGAATCCGCTGTCCGCTCTTCGGCGCTCTCGGCCGCATCAATACCGAAGCGTTGCTTCGCAGCTCCACCCTTGCCGCTATGAGCGCCGTCATCGTCGTACACAGCAGGGCGACGGCAACCGAAATGATGCTGTAGTCCGGATAAAAGCTTGTTTTTACGCTCGGCAAATTGTACAGCGCGCCATACGCATTAAAAATAATGTTCGGAAAAAGCGTGAAACCCACCGCCAAGCCTGCCGCCGAAGCGCTTAACCCCGCGAGCGTGGCGTATACGAGAAACTTGCTTAGGATATCCCGGTTGCCGTAACCGAGTGCCTTGAGCGTGCCGATCTGCAGGCGCTGCTCCTCTACCATCCGGGTCATGGTCGTTAAGCTGACCAGCGCGGCAATCAGGAAAAAGAACACGGGAAATGCGGTTGCAATCGATGCCAGCCGGTCGGCATTGTCGCTGAATTCGGTATATCCCGGATTGGAGCTGCGGTCAAGCACATACAGCTTGGGCGGCTTGAGCTCCGACAGCTCGCTCTCTCCTTGCGCCAGCTCTTTCTCTCCGTCCGCTATTTTTCGTTCGGCCTTCCGCTTCTCCTTCTCATACTCGGCCAGCCCTTTATCGTACTCCCTTTGCCCTTTATCCAGCTCCGCCTTTGCGGAGGCAAGACGATCTTCTCCCTGCCGTTCGGCAGTTTCCAGATCAGCCTTTCCTTGCGCCAGCTCCGCTTCCCCCTGCGCCAGCTCCCGTTCCCCGGCACGAATGCGGGCTGCTCCCTCTGCCAGCTGTTTAACGGTGGCGTCCAGCTCCAGCTGTGCCTTCTCCAGCTTGGCGGCCCCCTCATTCAAGCCCCGCTCAAACGAGGAAACGGCCGATAGGAGCGTTTTGGCATCCACGTCACCGTTAATGTATCCCGCGGCAGCCTGCCCAAGCCCGGGGTCTGCGGCGCTTGCCGCTGCAGCCAGCTTCTGCAACTGCCCGGCTGGCAGTGAATCCGGGGGCAGCTGAGCGACCCGCCTCAGGGATTCGGCCAGCTCCCTGCCCCGTGAAATACGGGGCCCGGCCGTTTTCTTCTCGGCTTCAAGCCGTTTTTGACCTTCCTTCAAGCGGATGTTTCCGTCCGCAATTCTTTTTCGGTTCCGCTCAAGCTCGGCCCGTCCCTGCTCCAGCTTCCGTTCCGCCGAATCAAGCTTGGCGCGGCCGGCCTCAAGCTCGCTTTGCAGCTTTTCAACGCCGTGCTCATAGCTGCTTCGGCCTTCTTCCAGTTTGGCCTTGGCATCCTTCAGCTTTTGGTCCGCACGATCCAGCTGTTTTTTGGCATCGTCGATTTTCCCCCGGGCTTCGTCAAGCTTCTGCCGGCCTTCCGTACGGATCTCGGCAAGCCGTTCCTCCGGCATCCCTTTCAAAGCCTGCTTAACGCCGGCGACGTGCTGTTCGATCCGCTCATCATAAGCCTCGGAATAAGGCGCCAAATGCGTCGTATCCTTAAAAGCCATATAAGCCTCGGTATATACCGGCAAATTGAAATCCTGCTCCGGTATGACGACGAATACGTCGGCCGTTCCTTTGCCGATTCTGCTCGTCCCCCGCCCGAGGTTGCTGATGAACATCGGGCTTTTGACCGTACCGACCACCTTGTAGCTCAAGGTGCGAAACGTATCCTCAAGATTCGTATCGGCATCGGGATTCGTGAACGTAATCGTATCCCCCGGCTTGAAAGCCCCCCGCATTTCTCCGTTTTCATCAATCGCAATCTCGCCGGATGCCTGGGGCAAGCGGCCGGAAGCCACGACATATCGGTTCAATGGGTTGTCGGGGGCGAAGGAGTAAACCTTGGCAATAAGTCCGCTGTCGCCGAGGAAAGCGTCCGCGCTGAATCCCGGCTGCACGGCCGATACGCCATCCATGTTTTTAAGAACGCCGATGTCTTTTTCCCGTAAACCGTACGTCGTCTGAACCTTCGCGTCCATCAGCCTCAGCTCTCTGAAATAGTTCTCGGCCGTATCAAGCATGTCCGGGCCCGTGGCTTTGATGCCCGAGAAAAAACCGACCCCCAGCATAATGATGGCAAAGATGGACAGAAACCGCGCCTTGGTCCGCCATATTTCCCGGAAAATATCTTTCCATAAAGCTCTTTTTTTCAAATCGGCCAGCTCCTCACCATTCGATCGTATCCACCGAAACCGGATGCGGATTTACTGCGATTTTTCTGACCTTGGCATCATAGATTTCGATAATCCGGTCGGCTATGGGCGCGATTGCCGAATTATGGGTTATGACAATCACCGTGGTGCCGGTATTCCGGCACGTGTCCTGCAGCAGCTTAAGCACCTGTTTGCCTGTCGTAAAATCCAAAGCCCCCGTCGGTTCGTCGCAGAGCAAAAGCTTGGGCTGCTTGGCGAGCGCCCTGGCAATCGCCACGCGCTGCTGCTCTCCGCCGGACAGCTGGGCCGGAAAATTATCCATCCGCTCTCCGAGCCCGACATCCTTCAGTACCTGCGCCGCGTCCAATGCCCGGGAAGAAATTTGGGAAGCAAGCTCCACGTTTTCTTTAGCCGTAAGGTTAGGAACGAGATTATAAAACTGGAACACGAACCCCACATCCGTACGGCGGTACCCGGTCAGCTGACGGCTGTTAAACCGGGCAATGTCCGTTCCGTCCACGAGAACTTGTCCTTCATCGGCCGTATCCATTCCGCCCAAAATATTCAGTACCGTCGACTTTCCCGCACCGCTCGGCCCCACGATGATCGCAAACTCGCCCTTTTCGATATCAAACGTAATGCCGTCATTGGCCACGATGGTCGTTTCGCCCATTCGGTAACGTTTGTATTCGTCCCTGATGCTTACAAATGCCATTTCAAGCCCCCCCGTCAGTTCGAACCATCCCGTTCCTTTTTCCGGTTATATCTGGTTATTACCAGTTTAGCACAAAGAAATGGCGGAATGAAAAATGCAACGAAGTAAGGTAAAAGGCATAGCCGAGGTTGCAGGCCCGTTGCAAATAAATAAGGCCTGTGAACCGAAATTCGTCAATGAATTCGCGGCTTCACAGGCCTTAATTCGTTTTATTGCTCGCCCCTTAACACCTTGGCTTCCAGTCTGCGTCCCGTTGGCGTTGCCGCAAGCCCGCCCTCCGCCGTCTCGCGCAGGGAGCTCGGCATGGCAAGGCCGATCTCGTACATCGCCTTGATCACTTCATCGCTCGGGATGCGGCTCTTGATGCCGGCCAGCGCCATATCGGCAGCAACGATTGCCGTGGACGTCCCGATTCCGTTGCGTTTGACGCACGGGACTTCCACCAGGCCGGCCACCGGATCGCACACCAGTCCGAGCATATTCTTCAAAGCGATCGACATCGCTTCCGCCGACTGCCGGGGCGTCCCCCCAGCCATCTCCACGATGGCGGCTGCCGCCATCCCCGTCGCGGAACCGACTTCCGCTTGACAGCCGCCGGCCGCGCCTGAGATGAACGAGTTGTTGGCAATGACGAATCCGAACGCACCGGCCGTAAACAGAAACTCCAGCATCTGCTCACGCGTAGGATTCAGTTTCTCCTTGACGGCGAACAGCGCTCCCGGCACAACCCCGGCAGAACCGGCCGTCGGGTTGGCGCAAATGATGCCCATCGCCGCATTGACCTCATTGGTGGCCATCGCTTTGCTTACCGCATCAAGCAGGAGAGAGCCCGACAAGGAGTTTCCGCTGGCAATGTATTGCTGCAGCAAGACCGCATCTCCTCCGGTTAAACCGGAATGGGAAACAACTCCCTTCAGGCCTTTTTCGATAGCCTGCTCCATCACGGTCAGGTTTGCGTCCATCAATTGCAGTATTTCGGCTTCGGTTTTCTTCGAGATGCTCATTTCCCTTTCTATCATCAGACGGGAAATTTTGCTCTGTCTTTCTTCCGCAAGCCGAACCAGTTCCTCTACAGTGCGGAACATGCTTTCGCCTCCTCCGTAATCTTGTGCTGATATCTGTTTACCTGCCACACTTCCTTAATATGGGGAAGTCCGTACATATGACGAATAAGCTCGTCATCGACCGAATCGTCGACTTCAATAGCCATGATGGCAGATTGTCCTTTTCCCCAACGGGAGACCTCCATATATCCGATGTTGATGCGTCGTTCGGCCAAGAGGGACGTGACATCGGCTACGGCCCCATGCTTGTCCTCATGCAGGATGAGCATGGCCGGCTTGGATCCGGACAGCTTAGGATCCGGTTGATTGACTTCGCGGATTTCCACGCTGCCTCCGCCAATCGATATTCCTACGACTTCCAGCGCCCCTTGTTTGTCCCGCAAGACGAGGCGAGCCGTGTTCGGGTGTTCCGCGTTTTCATCAGACTGCACGAACGATATCCGCACCCCCATCTCCTGCGCAATGTTCATGACGTTTGGAATGCGCTCGTCAGCCGTATCGAAATCGAGGATGCCGCTGACGATGGCCAGATCGGTTCCATGGCCCTTATATGTCTTGGCAAAAGAGCCATATAGCGTAACAATGACGGTTTCGGGCAAACGCCCGAACAGCTTTCGCGCCGCCCGACCGATACGGTTGCTCCCGCCGTATGGGAGCTGGACGGACCGATCATGACGGGACCGATAATATCAAAGACTGATTTGAACTGCATGAGGCTTATCCTCCTTAGGTTTCGATGTCAAGCGGCGGATGCGCTCTCGGCGGCGGGCTCGCTTCCGCGGATTTCCGCAATGGTACGGATTTTAAAGTTCTTGAAGACGAACGAGCCGACAAAACCGGCAGCAATGCCGCAGAGCGCGCACAGGACGGCGGCGATCGTCACCGTTTTGGCGTCATTGAAACCGTACATGACCATGAGTCCGGCGATCGGCGTGGCGGTACCCGTAGCGTTGTTCGTCAAATTAAACAGCGCGACGACAACCCCGGCCATGGCTCCGCCCAAGAAGTTGGTGATATAAACCGGTATCGGGTTGGCGGATATGACGTCCGCTTGCGTCAAAGGTTCAATGGCAACGGCAATCGTAGAACGGCGGTCGCCGAATTTCATGCGTTTGAAGAAAACGAAATTCATGAACGAAGATCCCATGACGGAAAGCGCGCCGATCGCCATCGGCAGCCCGGTCAGCCCGAGCATCGCGGTAAGCGCCATGGAACTGAGCGGCGCCGTCGCCACGACGGTAATCACTCCGCCGAGGACGATCCCCATAATAATTGGGCTGTTGTTGGCAGCCGTTGTAATGATCCCGCCTATGTTTAAGAGCGTTGCGTCCACCACCGGCGTCGCGAGATTTGCCGCAAAGCGTACCAGCGGTGCGGCCACGATAATGCAAACGATTAAGTCCAGGCCCTCCGGTACCTTCTTCTCAATGAACTTGATCAGAAATGAAACCAGATAGCCGGCGATGAAGCCGGGAAGCAAGCCCGTTCCGGCACAGGCCGCTCCAAGCAGCAGCGCGTAGACGGGAGAGACGCCCATGGCCAGAGAGACGAGAGCAGCCGCGGCAACGCCGCCCATGCTGCCGGAAGCAAGCCCAACCTCCTTGGCAAGCGAGAAACCGAACAAGTCCCCGCCGACATAGCTTTGAAAGGCTTCCACCAAAAAGCTGGCAACGGCCGCATTGGCCAAAGCGCCCATCGCTTTCATTCCGTTAGGGGCTTTGAAGCTGAAAAGAGAAAATAGGGACAATACCAATAAGAGCAATAACGTACCTACTAAAATGTCCATTTCGAAGTGCCTCCTTGTTATGCTTCGTCTCTTAGAAATCGTTTACATCCTTTTGAAAACAGGAATTTGCCGGAACGACTGCTTGACATCTAAAATATTAATTCAGTCAAAAATAATTGATTGACTTAACTATTTTTGATTATATCAAGTTCATTTGGGTTACACAATAAAATTTTTGTAAGCGTTTTATATTTTTTTTGGAAATAAAGCCAAACACTCCTTAAAAAGCCTTGGAATACCCGAATAATCAGAATTTACGCGTGACCAAGTATTGATTATCCAGGATTCCAGCGCTAAGATAATACTAATATTTATAAGTCATCCTAGTGATTTCAATAAACTTTTGTTAAGCCGATTCATCTTCATCATCATTTCAGATAAAGAAAAGGTGACTTCCATTATGAATAATATTGAATTTACGGACTTTGATCGGGCGATATTGCAATCTTATGATTCGATCGTGGACGGTTTGGCCGATTATTTGGGAGATGCCAGCGAAATCGTGCTGCACAGCTTGGAGGATTACCAGCATTCCGTTGTCCATATCGCAAACGGGCACCATACGGGCCGGGAGCTGGGGGCACCGATCACGAATTTGGCTTTGCAGATGCTGAACGAAATCAAACGCTCCAACTCGAAGCAAGCGATCAGTTATTTTACCCGAAGCAAAAACAACCGCCTCATGAAGTCCAGCACGATTGCCATTCGCGGCGAAGGCGGAAAAATCATCGGTTTGTTATGCATCAACATGAACATGGATGAATCGTTCTTCGACTTTTTACAGGCTTTTATGCCGCAGCCGGATATTGAAACAAGAGGACAGCAAGAGTATTTTGCCTCGTCCGTCGAGGATATGATTCTTGAAACCATCGAGCGGACGATCGAAAGCGTGGATTCTTCGCCGGACATCTCGTATGCCAACCGAAACAAGCATATTATCGGTCTTTTGCATGACCGGGGCGTGTTTAATATGAGAGATGCGGTAACCATCGTGGCGAATGCGCTGAAAATCACCAAGCATACCGTATATATGCATTTGCGAAATCTTGCTTCCCATAACGAAAAGAAGGATAACACAGGAACGGAATGATGGTTTCTGGCAGAAGACCAAAAGGCGTCCCCTGTCGGCTAATGCCGAAATGGGGGCGCTTCTTTTCGTCATCAATCCGTCCCCGCTTAACCCGAAGGACGATCGGACCGCAGCCTTGCAACATCATCCGAATTTTTGCGTCTACATAAATATAGAGTTCATCTCTAAAGCCAAGGAAGAACCCTTCCGAGCGATTGGTTAGATAGTATGAAGAGTGAGGTGTGCCATGAAAAAACGATTCATCTCCATATTGATCTTATTGGTCGGCATAGGGCTGATCGGATGCAGTTCGGGTACGGCGAAGGAACCCGGGATCAAGGATGCTCCCGATAACGGCAGCACACCCGGCATGGAAGGTTATGTCGTTGCAAAAGAGGATCGGAGCATTTTGGTCGTCAGCAGCGCGCCCAAGGATTTTAGCGGGACGGGAGGCGTGAAGGAGTTTTATGATGCCATCTGGTTCTCCAATGCGCCAAAGAACGTTTCCATCGGACAGAAGGCTCAAGTCTGGTACAGTTTTGTCCAGGAATCCTATCCCGGTCAGTCGAAGGCGGATAAAGTAACCGTCTTGCCGGACATCCGGCCTGAGGGCGCCCGTTTAACCGAAGCCGAGGCGATTGCCAAAGCCCTGTCGGAGCAAACGGGGCCAAAAGTAGGCGTTCCGGTGATCAAAAGGGCGGACCATGACCAAACATCAAAAACGTGGACGATTACCATTAAATACGGGGAGGACGAATCTCCTATTCAGATCGAGGATAAATAGCACAGCCATTCAATCCGGAAGTTCCTAAAATAAAAGACGCCCACCTGCGGTTTGTGCCGAGGCGAGCGTCTTTTTCAGTTTACAGAAAGTAATTCGTAATGGACTGGTCGCTGGCCAGAATGGCCTCGCTGTCCAGCTTCTTTTTCAAATATTTTTTGTCCGAGGAAATGAATACGTTCATGATGAGATCCACGACGAACAGGAAGGTAATGTGATTGGACATGAGCGCGCTGTTGCTGACCGAAATTTTATCCGGTACGATCATATCGACCACCGCGTTTTCCGTGATCGGGGAGGCATCGTAACAGGTTATCGCAACCGTTTTGGCCTGATTCATCTGGGCAATGGCAACCGCGTCCACGATCTCCTTCGTGGATCCCGACCGGGAGAACGCAATGACGACATCCTCCGGGCTGCACTGCGAAGCGGCGATCTTCATCGCCCGGCTGTCGCTGATTGCCTCCGACATGATTCCGATGATCGAAAGCCTGTTCTTTAACGCAATGGCGGCCAGAAAGGAGTCGAACAATCCGAACAAAAAAATCCGCCGAGCCTGTTTAAGCAGTCCAACCACTTGCTGCAGCTGTTCTTCCGTAATCAGGGCCGAGGTATTGACGATCAGCTCGTTATAGTCCAAGGCAAGCGCGTCAATCGGATTGATCTCCCGCCGCTCTTTCTTTTTCGCCTGCATGTCCCGGTAAAACGCATCCTGGGCAAATGCGATTTTGAAATCGTTAAAGCCCTTAAATCCGACTTTTTTGCAGAAGCGGTTGATGCTTGTCTCCGATACGCCGATCTCATTGGCGATGGCGGTAATGGTATTCCGCGTAATAAATTCGGGGTTGTGAATCACGAAGTTGGCGATCTGATTTTCCCCGTATGTTAATTTTTGCGTTTGCGATACGATTTTTGCGATGACGGCCGGAACCTGTGAAGACATGTTACCTCCTCCTGATCTACCTAAGAAAAATAGCTAATCCGGTAACCCTCGCTAGCACACCCCATTATATCACACTGATTCGGGTATTGAGAAAAGGTTACAGCCAGGATTGCCATTCCCGGAGCCGGGATTCGAACTGTTGCTCGCTCAGCTCTCCTCTGCCGATCAGGTAGACGTAATCGATCAGGTTGGGCAGGCACGGCAGCCGCAGCAGCTCCTTGCAAAACGCATGGGCCGCGATCTCGCTCGTTTTGGCCACGCCGGAACGCTTCGTATACAGAGAACCCAGACGGAACACCTCGACCGGTTCCAGTTCTTCGTTCGTAAAGCGTCCCGACTTGAATTCCAAATAGTGATAAAACTCGTGGGCCAGATGGATATCCACCAGGCGATCCATTTCACCCTTGTCCGGCGTACTTCCGAAAGTGTCCAAATAAGCCTGCTTCATCCCCCGGAGCGAAGCCGAATAAATGATGATTTCCGGTTTATCCTTGGCAAAATCGATTTGTGCGCGAAAGGAAAGATTGTGGAAAGTTCCGGTCCGGTCCGTCACTTCATACCGGAGTCCTTCCGTTCTGCAGAGGGCCCTGATGCCTTGTCCTTGAAAGGCGGACGCCGCCTTCCTGCCCCGGTCAAGCGAGGCGCTCACATAATACGGCAGTTTCTCTTTCGGGATTTTGTGAAAAAGAAGATCCTGTTCCAGCTCCGCGCAGGCCATCGCCTCGTCCGTGATCCGCCCGATTTTTTCCGGAAATGACATCGTTTCATCCCTGATCTGTCCGACCTCTTCCCGAGCCGCCATCATGGGTTCCTCCCCTCCTGTTCAAAACGCCGTTGCCGTTACTGATACGCGATAACGATCAATTCATCCTCGGCCCGCAGTAATTCCGTCTCGATTTCCAGAATGGATAACAGCTGCTCCTTCGTCTGCATTCCCGTTAAATCCAGCATCTTCTCCTTATAAAAAACAAACACCTTCGGGATCGTGGCATTGGCGTCGGAATAAATCGTGTTATCGTCCAAGAACTCGTTCAAAGCTCCCCCAAACTGTGACTTGGACAGCTTGGCGTATTGCACGTTCGCCCTTTTGAAACGCACGACGCCTTCCCGGTCCAGGACGCTTACGGCATTCGACTTTTTCTTAACCAATCCGAAAAATGCTTTTTTCACCTGCTCGCTGGCGTAAAGGCTCCAGCGTCCCGTTTGGGCCGCCAGCTTCGTGTGCTCCAGCGGCTGATCCACGGATTGGGCCGCGATCGCCGCCATTTCCTGTTCGGACATGGCCTGCTGTCCCAGATCCTTGGAGCGAAGCTCCGTCGATCCCGTGGCAATGGCGCGCAAAATATTTTTCTGGCTGTCGATTTCAATCGTGACCTCGACCGTATCCTCGTTGGCGCCCGATTTGACGATGCGCTCCACGATCTCGGCCCGGATCCGCTTGATGTCCTCTTCCGTCGGATTGACGACGGTCCGTTCAAGCTGCTCCTTGACCATGGCCAGAGCGACGCCGATGGTTGAAATATAAGGAGCATTATTCGCGATCTGGCACTTCATGTTCTCGCGTTCCGCCATGGCCGGGACAAGCACCGCGCCGCTTCCGCCGCCGCCCACGAGCGTGACGAACGAACGGTCCAGTTCGTAATCCTCGATCATCTCGTTTACCGTCTTCATCGTTTTATCGATCGCGATGTCCATGACCTGCCTTGCGGTTTCCTCCACGCTTAAGCCTACATGGGCCGCCAGGGCCTCCCAGGCTTTCACCGCCGCCTCCTTGTTCCCTTCCGCATAATCGCCTTCCGGGATATAACCCAGGATGTTGGCCGCCCCGGCAAGCGTATAGGAAAACTCCTTCCCGCCGGCGCACTCGCAGACGGCATATTCCGCCGGATCTCCCGCTCTCGGGCTGACATACTTCACTTTGGGACTGACGATATCCCCGGTTTGGGCAAATGCTTCGTACTCCTTGCCGGCAATATGGGCGCTGCGCGGGCCGACATCGCTGATCCGGCCTCCCGAAACCTTGATCATGCTGCCTCCGGCAATGCCGAGGGTCCGTACGTCCAGCGACTGCAAATACGTGCGGTGGCCGCCGACCTGAGCATTCTTGATCATGACCTTGCCGTTCTTGATGACGGAAATATCGACGCTCGTGCCGCCGACCTCGAAAAAGATGCCGTCCGAAATTTTTTCGTACATCAGCGCTCCCGCAACCCCTGCCGCAAGGCCGGACAGCATCGTCAGAATCGGGCGCTTCCGCACCTCGTCGATGCTCATCACGCCGCCGTCGCAGCGCATGATCATCAGTTGGGACTTGATGTTCGCGTTTTTGACGGATTTTTCCGTCATATTCGCGGTTTCCATCATTTTCGGGATGAGCGAGGCGTTGACCACGGCCGTTCTCGTTCGGGTCTTCAATCCGTATAGCTGGGATATTTCGTGGCCTCCGGTCGCGTAAATGCCTTTGCGGCTCGCGATGTCCGCCACCCTCAGCTCGTTCGCGGGATCGTCCACGCTGTAGGCTTCGGAAGCAACGATCACCTCGGCCCCCTGCCTCACCAACTCATCAATCGCCGCTTCGATCCGCTCGTCCGTGAGTTCCTTGGAATCCAGGTACGTATGGAAGGTCTTCAGGAACTTGCCAGGCGCCAGCTCAATGTCGCCCGGATTCGATTCCGAACGCGCGCTGAGACCGTCGAGCCCGGAACCCATGCCGATGATGCCGACGGACGCTACATCGCCTTCAAGCAGTGCGTTCGTCGCCTGCGTCGTGCCGTGCGCGATAAAGGTAACGTCGTCCGGCCGGATGCCCCGGCTTGCCAATATTTTGTCCAAAATCTGCACGATCCCTTTAGCCACGCCGTCCTCGTCGTGGTGGGTCGTCGGAATTTTCATTTTCTCGATCACTTCGAACGTTTCATTGTCAATGACGGCCGCGTCCGTAAACGTGCCCCCGACATCAATCCCTACCCTTACTTTTTGTCTCTCCATCGTTCTCCTCCTGAAGTAACGGGCGGGTGACCGCATGGGTTATGCAATGCCCCGCCCGGGTTCGTTCTTTGGTTTAGAACACCATGAATGATCCGATCAGCATGGAAATCAGCACGGCAACCATCATCCATGGCAGCGTCTTCTTCAAAATCTCGTTAATGTCGCTCTTCGTAAAATCGGCTACCCAAACGTTATGCGAGTTCGTCGGGTCGGATACCGCCTGCACGTTGCTCACCACGCGCAGGGCAAGCATCGCGGCGATCGGCGTCATGCCCGCCGACACGAACAAGGCGGCGATGCCGCTTCCGAGTCCCCATACGTTCAGCGGTCCGCGATAAATCGCCAGCGGCGACAGCAGCGTAAAGAACAGGACGTACATGATCGGATTCGTCGGCAATACCGATTCGATGAGCGGCGAGATCAGCGCCGAAACCTGAGGGGCCATGACGGAATTCAGGAGAATGCCGATGCCGATCATGAGCGCCATCGCCCCGGCGATATCCTGAATGCCCTCGACCAAAGCGCTGGAGAGCACATGTACCGGACGCTTCGGCAGCGTCAGCAGGATGGTGACCAGTGCGCCGATCACGACGGCAGGCACGATGTCCAGCTTAAAGGCAAATACGAGAATGACCGGCACGAGCGGGCTGATCAGGGCGATGGCCGGCACTTTTTTGCCTTCGCCGCCTGCGGCCGTATTCGGCATGGCCCAAGCTTTGCGGCCTTTTCCGTCTTTTCGGATGTAAAACACGATCATGGCTAGCGAAATAACGATCAGAGGAAGCGCGGCGACCAGCGTATAATCTGCGATTTCCGCCACGGAAAGGCCTAAAACATCCACATAAACCGCCCAGTTGGATACGTTGAACAAGGCGCCGACTCCGACGGCCGATACCACGACGATCGAGGCGACGAATTGCGAAATGCCTGCGGTAAGCATGATCGGAATGACGATGGTACCGACCAGGATCACCATGCCGAGGCGCCCGCCGCGGAGAAAATGATGGAAGCCGTCACGAAAAACAGGATGGCGATCAATACCGGCTTGTCGCCGGCAAGCTCCGCCGCCTTGCGGATGATGGATTTCGTGATGCCGACTTTGTTCAGAATTTGCCCGAACCAAGCGCCGAACACGAGGCCAGCGATTGCGCCGGACAATCTCATGGAACCGGCGGACAATATGGTTTTCGCGATCGTCTGCGTCTCGGGATCGTCGGACATCCACGGCACGCCGGCGATCACGGCAAACAGGATCGCCATGAGCGGCAGCGCCAGAATGGTCGGCAGCTTCCGGGTCATCATCAAGCCGACAAACACAAGGAACACGATTAGAATGCCTATAGCCTGAAACCACATTAAAGATGTCACTTTAATATCCCCTCTCAAAATGATGGCTCGTTTTCATTTGTAAAATAATAACTAAAGCACGCGATCAAAATATGACTTTTTGAATTTCCTCTTAAATCTCCAGATAGGCGCCTTGTTGTTTGAGCAACCGCTGCACTTCCTTGATATCCACGTCCTGCACGTCGACCCCGTTTTTTGCGGCCATCGCTGCCGCCACGCCGCCGGCATGACCGATCGCTCCCGTGGTCGGCGTGGTTCTCATTGCGGCCTGGGCTTCGAAGGTTGCCGAGATGCAGCGGCCGATGACGATGAGGTTTCGTACCTCTTCGGTGATCATGCAAGAGTATGGAATGCTGTACATGCCGCCCCATTCCAGCTTCTCGTGCTTCGTTCCTTCCCCGTCCGGACTGTGGATATCGATCGGATATCCGGAATGCGCGATCGCATCCTCGAATTTCCGCTGCTGCAGAAGGTCTTCCGCCGTCAGCGTATACATTCCGACGATCTGCCGGGAGCCTCTTACCCCGATGCTCGGTCCGGTGGATTCCACCACGGCGTTCTCGAAACCCGGAATATACTTGCGCACGAACAGCTCGAGCTCCCGGCACTGCTTGCGTCCGACCATTTCCGCCCGGCTGAGGCTGAACGCGTCCGTCGGGTCATGACCCAAGATCCGGGTCGTGTTCAGGATGACTTCGCCGGGGTTGTTCGTCTCGAAGAACAGGATATTTTCCCGGGGGATGGATATCTCGCCCTTGGCCTTCGCTTCCCTGAACAAACTGTCGAACCCGCCGACCGACAAGCGCGGAGCCTTCTCGATGATGGACGTGTCTCCGTTATACAGCGGGAAGTCCTCCGGGTGGGCATGAATGTATTCCTTAACCTTCGGAATATCCACGTTGTACATTTTCATTTTTAGCGTCATGGGCTGCATCGCCCCGTCGGATTCCCGGCCCTTGGTGAACTTTGCGCCTGCTCCGACCGATAGATCCCCGTCGCCTGTGCCGTCAATGAAGACGGACGCCTCGATTTCGCTCAATCCCGACTTGTTGCACACCGTGATGCTAGCGATCCGGCCGTTTTCGGTCTTTACCCCTGCCAGCATCGTATGGTACAGGATTTCGCCCCCGTTTTCGGTCACCATCAATTCCAGCTCATGCTTCATTGCTTCGGCGTCGAACGGGGTGACCGAATATGTAAACCCTACCGTGTCGAATATATGCCCCGGCGATTTCCCGAGCTTCTTCAGCCGTTCGATCAGCTGATCGGTGAATCCCTGGATGGCCAGCTTCTCACCTGCATGGAAGGTCATCATCGGACCGACGCCATTGGCGGTCAGCGTGCCGCCCAGGAATCCGTGCGACTCCACGATCAACGTCCTTGCGCCCGAGCTGGATGCGGCCACGGCCGCCATTGCTCCTGAAATGCCGCCGCCCATCACGACTACGTCATATTTCTGCACCTTGTTCATTTTTCAATCTTCACTCCTTCGGTTCATGAGTTATGTGGGTTTCTTGACCCTAGATTAACAAATCAAAACGATTATGTAAACGCTTTTAGGAAAATATTTTTCTAAAAATCCGGAAATTAAGAAAGTTATTTTCCGAAAAAAGACGAGCCCGATGTTACAGTACCCTGTCGGACGCCAAAATGAGCAAGCGGTTGCGGCATGGATTCCGGCTTGAGAGAGAAGTATGCTTTTCCCCCAAAAACTATGCCTTTCGGAACGGCTTGCGAATGAGAGCGCAATATTTTGAAGAAGGCCCTGTGCTAAACTAACTGAAACGAACAAAAAAGAGTGAATGGGATGAAAAGATTAACCGGAAAAACCGAAAAAAAACATGATCCTGGCATGCGCTCAGGATCATGTTTTTTTACATATGTTCAGCCCCAAGAAAAGTTAACCGGTCGGTTGAAAAACCTGCCGCCTTACAAACGCAAGGTTTCCTGAGGTTTTATCGCCACTTCCCTGCCTTCATGAAGAAATGCCATGGGCTCTCCTTCAAGCAGGGCATACTCCGTCCCGGAAGGCTTCATCCGGATTTCCAGCAGCCTTCCCCTGTACGTTATGCGGAAACGACAACCGTCCCAGTGTGCCGGCAGCTTGGGACGGAAGCTCAACCTACCGTCCGCGTTTCTGAACCCGCCAAAACCGTTTACGATCGCCATCCACGAGCCCGCCATCGCGGCCGTATGAAGTCCGTCCTTGGCGTTGCCGTTGATGTCATCCAGATCCATCCGCACCGTCCTGTTGAAGTAATCATACGCGCCCGCAAGATCGCCGATCTCCGCGGAAACGATGCTGTGAATGCAAGGCGACAACGAGGAATCATGCGTCGTCAGCGGCTCGTAATATTCGTAGTTCCGGCGCTTCTCCTCAAGGGTAAACCGCTCGCCGAGAAGGAACAGGGCAAGCACGAGATCCGCCTGTTTCAACACCTGATGCCGGTAGATGACAAGCGGATGGTAATGCAGCAGCAGGGGATATTTTTCCGCAGGCGCATTATCGAAGTCCCATTTTTTCTTGCTTAAAAAGGCGTCGTCCTGCGCATAGATTCCAAGCTCCTCGTCATAAGGCACATACATGCGTTCGGCGGCTTCCAGCCACAGCCCCGGCTCCTCGTCGCCAAGGCCGATTTTCCGCTTCAGCGCTTCATATTGCCCGGGATACTCCCGCCGCAGCAGCCCGGCCGTCTCGTACGCATACCTAAGCTGGCTCTGGGCCATCAGATTGGTGTAGGCATTGTTGTTCACGACGGCCGTATACTCGTCCGGTCCGGTGACCGCATCGATGCAGAACGCTCCGCCGCGCGCCGGATTGAAATGCCCCAGATCAACCCAGAATCTGGACGTTTCGAACAGGATCTCCGCACCCTTGTCGGCAAGGAACAAGGTATCTCCCGTAGCCTCGACGTACTGCCTGATCGCATAAGCGATATCCGCATTGATGTGCACCTGCGCGGTACCCGCAGGATAATACGCCGAGTTCTCGTCGCCGTCGATGGTCCGCCATGGATACAGCGCTCCCCTCTGGGACATGACGGAGCCCGGGTCCGCGCCCGGTCCAGCGTCGCATAGCGGAAGTCCAGCAGGGCCCTCGCCGTTTCCGGCTGCGTGTACGTGAAGAACGGAAGAATATACATCTCCGTATCCCAAAAATAATGTCCCTCGTAACCTTCCCCGGTCAGTCCCTTGGCACCGATATTCGTGACCCCGTCACGTCCGGCGGACTGCAGCAGCTGAAACGCGTTGAACCGGATACCCTGCTGCAGGGCCGGATCGCCCTCGATCTCGATATCGGCGCGGCTCCAAAACGCATTCAGAAACAGCTCCTGTTCCCGCTGGAGCGACTCGAACCCTTCCGCTGCCGCCTGCCCGTGCAGCTCTTCCGCAAGCGGAAGGAGCTCCGGTTCGGGATAATCTTTTGACGTGTGGTACGTAATATACTTCGTGAGGGTCAGGGCTTCTCCCGGGGCCAACCTTGCCGAAAATTCTACCGTCATGCATTCGTCCCTTACACTTGCGGAGCATTCGGTTTCACCAGGGGCCTCTACTTGATGGCTGATCGCCGTAAGCAGCTCAAATCCCGAATGGCGGGTACGCTGCCGCATCATCGAAACGCGTTCGCCGAAGATCGTCTCTTCCATCAGCAGGCTCGGCTGTACCGTTCCCGCTCCAAGACGGGGATCGCCCGAAGCTTCTCCCCCCGCGATTTTTCCGTCCATGGAGGATGCTAGCTGCAAGGTCCCGTCAAAATTGAGAGCTTTCACCTCATAGCATACGGCCGCCAGATGCTTCCGGCACAGCGCCACCATCCGCCGGATGTTGATCCGGACCCGATGACCCGCCGGAGACTCCCACTCCACCTCCCTGTGAAGCATCCCTTTTCTCATATCCAATTCCCTGCGGTAAGACAACACCTTCCCGGCATGAAGATGAAACGGCTCGCCTTCGACGATAAGCTGTATAAGCTGGGCATTCGTCACGTTCAGCATCGATTGATTGCGGGAAGGATACCCGTAGGCTCCCTCCGGATAAACGATCGGGTTGGAATCGTAAAACCCGTTTAAGTAATTGCCGGTGACGGATGAGCCCTTCTCCCCGAAATACCCTTCCTCGAAGTTCCCCCGCATGCCGATATATCCGTTACCAAGCGCAAACAGGCTTTCGCTCCTCTGATGGTTCGCCTCGTCGTAGGCTTCCTCCACAAGACTCCAGTCCCGGTATGGGTAAAGGGCCGCGGTACGCTCAAATTTCTTCAATTTCATCGGTTGTTCAGCCTCCTAACAGCTCGCGATTTCATATGAGAGGTCGTTCGTAAAGTCGACTTTTGATCACGATGAGAACCAAGTCCCGGTGCTGAAAACCCGCCTTTTTGAACTTATATTGAAAACCTGCTGCCACCGTTCCCTTGTCAACCCTTCACCGAGCCGCCCATCAAGCCCCGCACGAAATACTTTTGCAGCAGGAAGAAGATGGCGAGCGGCATAAGCATGGATATAAAAGCCGCTGACGTCAGCAAATGCCAGTCGTTGCCGCGGGAACCGACGAGATCGGCGATTTTCATGGACATTACCTGCACGCTCGGCTGGTTGCCGATGAAAATAAGCGATACCAGGTAGTCGTTCCATACCCACAGGAACTGGAAGATGCCGATGGAAGCCAGAGCCGGAACGGACAGCGGAAGAATAAGCTTGCTGAATATCGTAAAATGGCTCGCTCCATCGATGAAAGCCGACTCGAACAAATCTTTCGGCAGCTGGCTTATGAAGTTGTACATAAAGTACGTAACGAGCGGCAGACCGAAAGCGGTATGCGCCAGCCAGATTCCCAGGTACGTGCCGTTGAGTCCGAGCGCGGTATAATCCTTGAGCACCGGAATCAGCGCCACTTGAAGCGGGATGACCAGCATCGCGATGATCAGGACAAACAGCGTCCGGCGTCCAGGAAACCGTAGCCACGCGAAGGCATAAGCCGCAAAAGAAGCGATGAGCACCGGGATGACCGTAGCCGGGACCGCAATCGTCAG
The DNA here is from genome assembly GCF_000987955.1 of Paenibacillus sp. DMB20. Classification (GTDB taxonomy): domain Bacteria; phylum Bacillota; class Bacilli; order Paenibacillales; family Paenibacillaceae; genus Paenibacillus_AQ. The sequence continues at coordinate 384,683 of NZ_LAZU01000021.1, read as the reverse complement.
CGTATTCCAGAAAGCCTGGGACAGGCCGGTGCCTTTGTCCTTCGTTTCGCTGCCGTCCGGGTTTTTAATGGTATATTCCTTGCCGCTGACCACATTTTTGTAGTTGTCCAGCGTCAGCTTGGGAGCGGCCACCCAGCCCTGCTCCTGCACGTTAATTTCGCGTGCGCGGCGGTTTTGCCAGATCAGGCGGCTGTCCCCCTCCATACGCCCGATTTCAGTTGTTCGTCGCTGTAGGTTTTCCCGTTCACCTCGATCGGTTGCCGCAGATCGGTTTCCTTTGACAGCCGGATCGTTTCCGCCGTTTTCCATTCCTGGTGCGGAAGGACGTTCCACCAGCCGGTCTGCATAATGTCGGCCGCCGGACGGAAGGACGAGACCAGAAGGCCCAGCGTCGGAAGCAGCCATACGAAACAGATGAGGCCGAGGACCAGATTGACGATCCATTTGCCTTTTCTTTTCTTTTTGCCAACCATTTAGAATCCCCCCTGCTTGCGGAATTGACGTAGGTTGAAGTAAATCACGGGTATAACCGCAATCAGCAGCACGATCGCAAGGGTTGAGCCGTAGCCGAAATTCCGGTACATGAAGAACTGCCGGTAAAACTGCGTCGCTACCACCTCGGTTCCGTATTGTCCCCCCGTCATCACCATGACCACGTCGAAAATTTTCAGCGTAAACACGATAATCGTTGTCGTGACGGTCAGTATCGTGGTGGAGATGAACGGAATGATGATTTTGAAAAAGATCCGGATTTCGCCTGCGCCGTCCACTCTCGCCGCCTCGAGAATATCCTCGGGCACGCCTTTGATGGCCGCGGAGAAGATAACCATCGCAAATCCCGTTTGCATCCAGATCAGGATCACGATCAGAAAAAAGTTGTTCCACGGCTGCAGCAGGCTGACCCAGGCTTGCGGCTCCCCGCCGAAAGCGGTGACGATGACGTTCAGGAGACCGATCTGCTCATCGCCCGGCTGGTAATAATAAACAAACTTCCATATGACGCCGGCAGCCACGAACGAGATGGCCATCGGCATGAAAATAATCGATTTTGCAATCCGCTCATAACTGCTCCGGTCAGCAAGAATGGCAATCAGCAGCCCGAAAGCCACGCAGAACAAGGTTCCGACAAATACCCACAGCAGGTTGTTGCGCAAAGCCGTCGCGAGCAGCCGGTCGCTGAAGATTGCAATGTAGTTGCCGAGACCGACGAACTTATCAGAAGATGCATTAAAAAAGCTTAAATAAAACGTGCGCAGCGCCGGAAGCACCAGGAGCCAGCCCAGAACGATGACGGCGGGGCCGACGAATATATACGGGAGAACTTTTCTCCGCGTGAGATCCGGAAACTGTTCAACCGCCCAGCTCAGGGAGTAATAAATCAGGTACACCCCGATAACCCCCCACAATACGGCAAAAAGTGCCGTGAGCAGCGGATTCAGCGTGGAGTCCCGGAAAAACATGAAGATCAAGCCGTTGATCACGATGTTGGCGGCGAGCACGCCCAGGAAGAGCAGCACGCCTTTAAGGCTGATCCCTCTTTTGGCTTGTGTGTTCATTGGATAACCTCCTAGAATGGACCTCAAGGATGCAAAAAGAGAGGCAGACCTGCATGCGTAAATGACTGCCCCTCTTTTTGTCATGCCAAAAACCGCGTGGAATATCCGGTAAAGTTGTTCGTCAGTTGTCCCAACCGGACTGGATTTGTTTCAGGACTTCGTCAAGCTTTGCCGTTCCGCTCACATAGTCTGTCATGCCTTTCCAGAACGTTCCGGCACCTACTTTGCCCGGCATCAGGTCGGAACCGTCAAAGCGCAAGGTCGTGGCATCTTGCACGAGCTGTGCCATCCGCTTGTCGGATTCGGAGGAGTACCAATCGAGCGGAGCGTCGTTCATCGGCGCAATGACGCCGCCGGACTGCACCCAAGTCTTAATCGATTCGCCTGTCGTGAAGAACTCCATGACGGCGCGGACTTCAGGGCGGTCGTTAAACATCGCGTAAATATCGCCCGCTACCAGCACCGGTTTGCCGTACTGCTCATCGATCGGCGGCAGGTAGAACCAGTCGTAGTCCTCATCCACCTTGGCGGTTTCCGGGAAGAAACTTGTAATGAAGTTCCCGAGCAGATTAAACCAGGCTTTCGGCGGATTATCGAACATCGGCTTTGGAGCATCTCCGAACGACGTCGTGACGATGGACTTGTTGCCGCCGTATACATAGTCCGGATTCAGCCATATTTTGGACATGATTTCAAATGCGTTTTTCACTTCCGGCGAAGTGAACGGAAGCTCGCCCTTCACCCATTTATCGTAGTTTTCCGGCGAAGTCGTGCGGAGCATGATGTTTTCGATCCAGTCCGTAGCCGGCCAGCCCGTAGCCGCGCCGCTTTCGATGCCGATCGTCCAAGCCGGATCGCCGTCCTTCGCGATTTGCTCGGTCAGCTTCATCATGTCGTCCCAAGTTTCGGGAACTTTGTATCCGGCGTCCTCAAACTGCTTCTTCGGATACCACACCAGGCTTTTTACGCTGCTGCGGTTCCAGATGCCTGCCATGATTTTTCCGTCTTTTCCGTCCATCTTGGACATTTCCAGCCAGCTTTCGTTGTAGTTGCTTTTCAGTTTATCCTGGTCCAACACATTGGTAAGATCCACGACCTTGCCCGTTTTGGCAATGGAAGCCAGAAGACCCGGCTGAGGGAAGTCGGCGATATCCGGAGCATTGCCTCCGTCCACGCGGACGTTGATCGTGGCTTCGAACTCCTTGGAGCCCTCATACTGGATGTCGATGCCGGTCTTCTCTTCAAAGTCCTTGATGCTTTCCTCGAACTTTTTCTGGTCGACGTCCACGAAAGGACCGTACATCGTGACCTTGGTGCCCTTGTATTCCCCTTTGAGCGCTTTCTCCAGCGGGGAGCCGGCCGCCGTTTCTCCGCCCTTGTCTCCTTCATTGCCGCCGTTGTTTGAGGCAGGCGGTTCTGTCGAAGGTCCCGCATTACCCGATCCGCCGCAGGCGCTCAGCGTCATGGCAAATGACAACAGGAGCACCAGCAGCAGTGACATTTTGGATTTCGCAGCTTTTCTCATTTTTCCTTACATCCCCTTTGAAATAAATGTTGGAAAACAAAAATTCTTTGCCGTTCAGCACGTTTCGTCGCCGCTATCCGGGAGTTTGCGGATCACCTCCTTACCATTCCTCTGAGCCTTCCATCTATCTATCGACTTGAATCCAATTCGTAAAAGCGTTTACAAAACTTCGATTCGCTTAGGCGGTTCAATCAAGATCGGGGATCGCCGCAGGTAATCCGGTTAGCTTTGAGATTGGCCTCCGCCCCGCTTTGAAAAGCTTTTCAAAACGAAGGAAAAGCATGGAACTTTTACTTTTCCCGGGAAGATTCCCTGACAACCAGCTTATGCGGCATCCGCTCCCGCACAACCTCCACCTTTCCCGTGGTCGCAAGTTCATGAAGCTTTTCCGCTGCCCGGTACCCCATTTCATAGATCGGCTGGGCAATGGTGCTCAGCTTGGGAATAAACATATTCGCGATCCGCAAATTGTCGAAGCCCACGACCGATACCTGCCCCGGCACGAGTATGCTCCGGTCTCTCAGATAGGAAATGACCCCCATCGCAAATTCGTCCGCTACGCAGAAAACGGCCGTCAACTCGGGATAATCCGTAAACAACTCGTGGGCAGCCTCGTAAGCATGCTCAAAACGGTGCGTGGCGCTGCGGATTTTACTGGCATTATGCTCCAATCCGGCTTCGGTTAACGCCCTAACAAAGCCTTCATACCTCGGGGGTCCCGAAATTGAATTCTCGTGATTGAACCCGATCATGCCGATTTCGCGATGTCCGAGATCGATCAGGAATTTAACGGCATCATAGGCAGCCGCCTCATCATCGATCTCCACGCAGGGAATATCATATTCGTCGGAGTGCGTGGACAAGAGAACGAACGGAATTTTGCAGCGGAGCAGCTTGTCGTAATACTCGGGGAACAGCACGTCGCTCGCAAACACGATCCCGTCCACCTGCTTCTCATGCAAAATGTCGATGTAGGATAGCAGTCGGTCTTTGTCCCGGTCCGTATTGCAGATCATCAGGCTGTAGCCGAGCTTGATGCACGCATCCTGCATCCCCCGGATAATGCCGGAGTAATAAAAATTTTCGATGTCGGGAATAAGCAAGCCAAGCGTAAAGGACTTCTTGTAGATCAACCCCCTTGCAAAAGAGTTCGGCTGATACTGCAGCTTCTCGATGGCTTCAAGCACCCGTTCCCGCTTGCTTTCCACGACAGATTCAGGCGCGTTCATCACTCGGGACACGGTGCTGATGGATACTTGGGCCATTCGGGCCACGTCTCGGATCGTTGGTTTCATCATGTCGATAACATCCTCTTCTGAAAACCTTTTCAACGACATTATAACAAGGTCAATCGGCATTGGCAATCTTTTTGTCAGCGTTTACACGGAGGAGAAAAATGGAATCCGCATGCACGCTTTCGATTCTCTTACTCCTGCTTATCCTTTGCCCTGTGCTCGTTTTCATTCGAATCCGGCTTTTGGCGGAAATATAAAATGACCGAACAAGAACACCCTTGTCTTGTCCGGTCATCATGAGCACCCGCTACAGGGAACAAATCAAGAATATATACCTGCACGGGTTCATCCTTTTTACAGCGTTTGTCCACTGTCTACCGTAATGATTTGACCCGTCATCGCTTCCTGCTCCAATGCCGCGCAGATGAACTGCGCAATATCTTCCGGGGTTGAAATGCGCTGCAGCAGAAGATGGGGGGCCAGGTTCTTCATTTGTTCTTCCCTTCCCGCCCACCATCTTGTCGCGACGGCGCCCGGGACCACGCAGTTCACCCTGATATCGGGAGCAAGGGCACGCGCCAACGATTTCGTAAGACCGTGAACGGCCGCTTTGGAAACGGCGTAAGGCAGCGAGGAGCCAAGCCCCGTCTGTCCCGCGATGCTGCCGAGATTGACGATGGCGCCTTGCTTGTTCTTTTTCATGAAAGATGAGACGGCGCGGGCACAGTAAAACATGCCTTTCACGTTCACATCATAAAGCTCGTCCCACACCTCCCCCCTTGCCGACTCCAAGTCGTCAAACGGAATATGACGCGTAATGCTCGCGTTATTTACAAGCAAATCGATCGTCCCGAATTGATCCGCAACGATCTCGGCCATTTCTCTAACTTCCTTATCCCGGGAAACATCGGCCCGTACAGCTATGGCACGTCCGCCTTCGCCATTGATGATGTGTACCGTTTCTTCCGCCTCGGCTTTCGAACGCGAGTAATTCACCGCAACGGCCGCCCCCCGCTTGGCCAGAGCGAGGCACGTTGCCCGGCCGATCCCGGTACCGCCGCCGGTAACGAGTGCCACTTTATTGGTTAAATCCATCTTCCGTCATCTCCTTAGCTGCACCTGATAGAAATGATTGTATATCGTCGCGTTCAATTTGTATAATTGAATTAATTAAACTTTTGATTCAAAAAAATTGATCTTTAGATTGAAGGTACTCCAATGGATCTTAAAACCTTAAAAACGTTTCAAATGATTGTGAAGCACGGGAGCTTTATCCGTGCAGCCGAAGAAATGAACTATGCGCAGTCCACGGTGACGATGCAAATTCAAAAGCTGGAATCCGACCTAGGCGTTCCCTTGATCGAACGGGGGAAAAAAATCCGGTTAACCGAGGCCGGAAGGCTGTTTCACGAACAAAGCCTGCAAATCGTAAAAAACATGGAACAACTGCAATCAAGCATTTCAAATTTGCAATGGGGCGAAGCGGGGAACGTCCGTTTAGGGGTGACCGAGCCCACGGCCAGTTATCGCTTGCCCGGTATCTTGAGGAGTTTTTTAACCCGATTTCCGAACATTCGCATCTCGGTGGACATTTCGAATACGCCAACATTGAGCGAACGGCTGCTCAAAGGGGACGTCGACATGGCGCTCTGCTCGGCGCCTGATCTGGGCTCCGCTCTTTATTTTGAACCTTTGTTTAAAGAAAAGTTCGTGGTTCTGATGCCGGAGAATCATCCGCTTGCGCCAAAAACGGTGATAACGCCGGATGATCTTCGGGAGCACCGGCTTCTCATTACCTCGGCAGCCTGTCCCTACCGCAGAAAACTGGAGATGGTGCTGCAGGAATCGGGGACCGTTTCGCTGGATACGATGGAAGTCGGAAGCATGACGGCTTTGAAGTTTTATGTGGAAAACGGGTTAGGCATTGCCCTTGTGCCCGAAATCGTAACGAAAACCGTCCCCAATGGAACGATCGCACGGCCGATCGCCGGCAGTCTCATCGATATGACTTTCGGCATTCTCTGTAAAGCGTCGGAATACCCGTTAAAACTGGCGCAAGCCAAGCTGTATCAGTTTTTAAAACAAGAGCTGTTTATGCTGGGCTAACCGTTTCTCCAGTATCCATAACGACCGCCGTCCTAGCCCAAAATTTTAGTTAGAATACAATGCACACTCATACCATGATTTCTGCCATTTTCCTTCGTTCTCGCTTTGTCCGTTATTTCCGTCATTCCGGATGTCTTTTTCGACTCTCGGGACGTACGGCCAAAGCTTATAGACTTTCTTTCACTTCAGTTTATTCGCGGGATTTAACGGACATGGGATCCGTTAGACCCGTTTTTAGGGCGCTAAAAAATTCTAACGGACAACAGATCCGTTACTTGCCCATTTCGACGTATGTTACATCCCTCACTCCCTTCTAAGCGTTTCCTGTGTCCGTTAGAGAACGGGGACAAGGAGTTAGGAGGCAGTAACGGACTCTATGTCCGTTAACGTTAATTGGCGACTGACAGCTGCCGTCTATCGATATTTCATCGATTTTAAGGAGGGTCCATGAAACGATTATTACTGTACGTGCTTCTGCTTTCATTGCTCAACGGCTGCACGGATGAAAAAGGCTCTACCCGCGATACCGCTGAAGAAAATGCACTGGAACATGTTCCGCCATGCGGAAACGGCCTGCAAACGTTCAATAGAGTCACAGACGCCAGGCAAACCGGGAACGAATACATCATAAAGATAGAACGAAACTGCGAGCCGGAAAACGGAGAGGGGCCGAAAATGGAGACGGTCTATGCCTATTCGGTGACGCCGGAAGAGGTTAAATTGCTGGAATAGCCTTCCGGCTTGCTTGTCTGGCTGAAGTTCGAAAAAAGAGGCGCTCTAACGGGCATAAACGCTCTCTTCCATGTGTTTTCTTGCGATTCAAGAATGATTGGTGCGGCCGACCTCTTATAGCACAGAAACAAACACCCGCCCGGGCTAACGGACGGGTGTTTGCTGCATGTTCACGCTCAAGGCATCATATTCTGCCACTGTAAATACGGATAGGCGCGGCCGTCTTGCATGGTCCAAATGCCGTTCGGGCCAAAGTCCCAGCTTGTATAAGGGAGGATAGTTTTCATGATTGCGGTTGGCCAGCCCTGACCTTTGCCGACATTATTTTGCCCGGTCGTTTCCATATCGTAATTAGAATTGCTAACCCCCCCGGAGAAATTCGAGCCAACAAGGCCGCCTCTGGATTTGTATTTCCATCATACCAAAACCGCCGAGCTCCAATAAATCAGAAAATCCGAAAATTTGAACGATTAGGCAAAAAAAGCATAGCCCCGAAACGAGTCCGGAACCATGCTTATTCTTTTACGCGTATTATCACTCCCCCGCAGGGGCCGAGGAATCCGACTGTCTGGAAATCATGAACAGGGAAAACCAGATCAGCAAAAAGCCGGTAATTTGGGCATAGGTGACGACTTCATGGAAAACGACCCAGTTGATCAAAACGCCCACCATCGGGAAACTCAACTCGGCCAGCGTCGCCACCGACGCTTTGGTTGTGGTCAATCCCTTGTAATACACCAGAAGGCTGAGCAGTCCCGGCAGCAGCGCCTGGCCGATCAGATTGAGCAAGACCGCCGCAAAATCGCTCGTGCCGGCCGCAGGCAAATTCCATCCCGCTCCCTCATTCCACGTGATCACGCCCAGAAGGGGAAGCGCCAGGACAAAGCGCAGCGACGTGACCGTCTCATACTTCATCTGTCCCACCATGAGCCGGCCCATGACCGTCGATCCTCCCCATAAAGCTGCCGCTCCGAGCGACAGCAGACTGCCGACCTGCACGAATTCGCTCCAATGCCCGATCGGCAGGGTTACTCCGAAGGTAAGCAGATACGTCCCTGCAAGCGCCACGACGAACAGCTTGGCAAAATGCCGCGGAAGCTTCTCTTTAAGCAGAAGGCTTGCCAGGATAATGGCAAACAGCGGCTGCAGCTTTTGCAGAAGCAGCACCGCATTCAGGTTGCCGCTGGAAAGTCCCATGGTAAACAGAATCGTCGCTATGCCCGAACCGCCCCATGATATGAAGAGCAGCGCGCCGACATGCCTCCAGCCGATGCTTTTGAACTCGTGGCGGTTTTTCCAAATCACCGGGATGGCAATAAGAGATATAATGACATGCTCAAGCAGTACGATTTGCGAGGAGGTCATGTTCTTCAGAAGGATGATGCGGAACAAAGGGTCCACACCCCACAGGGCCGCTCCCAATACAACCAGCCAGAACCCGCCTCTGAAGCGGCGGTTTTCCTTTACCGAAACATTCGGTACCTTGACTCTTGCGCTAACGTTTCCCATCTTGCCGTCTCCTGTTCCTGAATACGGAGTCTTGCCAGCAGAAAGCCCCCGAAAATCGATCTCATCGACCGAACCGGGGGCTGACCAAATAAGCCTACCGAAAGCTAAAAAAAGCGCACGGCAAACCTAAGTTTGATCTTCTCCCATCCGGACTATACCGTCGGCCTTGGAATTGCACCAAGTCAGTCGCCGTCTTGAGTTTCAAAACGGAGAGTCGCGGGCTGAGGAACGTTTCTACATATAACGAACCATCACCGCCGGTCAGGAATTTCACCTTACCCCGAAGATCCATATTCATTTAAAATTTTGTTAACCTTAATTGTCTTGAACTTATGATACTAAAAATGAATGCAACCCGCTGATACATAGATCACATTGAAATTATATCATGATTATTTTCGTGAAAAACAATTATATTGCAGAAAAATCATGATAATTTCAAATAAATAAATCATTACTGAGAATTATACAGCATATATCAATAAGTTACCACCCCTGAAAATTCGTTTTTTATTTATGGCTTATGGCCGATAGGTCCCTTTTAAATAAGAATAGGTTTTATCGTATACCTCCCGGGCGGCGGGAACCGGAGATTCGGCTGCCTGTTTCAGCGTTTTCACTTGTTGATAAAATGCTTTGAAAGAGCGCATATAACCATATTCGACCCCTTTGTTCAAATAGGCATAATACTTATCCCGCGCCTCGGAATTTTCCAAAACCGCATCATTCATTTCGATCTCGACACCCATTCCGTGATCATATGCCGCTCTCGCTATCGTATCCAGCCGATCTTCCGCCGTATTATGGAACATGTAGTTCGGCTGCATCAGCGCCGTATCAAATCCGTTGCGTTTCCAATCGTTCCAACCGCGGGCAAAGTAATATGGTATCCATTGGAATGCTGCTCCTTGCCTATGGACATAATCGGAAGTCCATTGGATAAGAAGGTCTTCGTTCACGCTCGTCTGGCGTGAAACAAATTCCGCATACCAATAAAAGGAGGCTAATTCAAGTTCCTTGTAATCCGCCTGCATCCAACGCTTATAAACCTCGTCCACATACCACTTGACCACTTTTTTTCGATTGGCCAGGACCTGTTCCTCGCCCACCTCTTGCACGTTCAAATTCTCGTTGATTCCGTCGCCGTCCACGTCACCAAAGTTTCCTTGATCCGTGCGGGGATAAGGGATGGTCACCACCACTTTGGCCTTGTAATTCCGCTCCTTCAGCTCGGCTTTTGTCTCGGTCACGGCGCGATTTAGCGCCCCCAGCTCGCGGTCCTCCCGGAACAGACGGTCCAGATGATGCTCCCAGTCGTTCATATCGGTCGGCAATGCCGTATTCGGCGCATAATGGGCTCCGTTCGGCAGCGGTCCGTAAGGCAGGAACAAAAAACCGTCAAACATGAAATCCTTCGCTTCATTGTTCCGATCCACATAAGCCACCAGCGATTTCAGGTCCTCCTTGGTATAAGAGATCCAATCGGCTGGCTGATACTGCCACTCTCCCGTGTATAACAGCACCTGGTTATTCATGTGTCCCGAAGCTTTGGAACCCTCTTTGGGATATCCGGTATCGTCCTTCGGGCCTTTGGGGGAAGGGCGCAGTTTTCGACCGGAAAGATCCTCGGAACCCAAAACCTCAATCTCGTCCATGAAAATCCAAGACGATACCGGAACTTCCAATCTCACATACCGGGACACCGTGTTTATATCCCCGATTCCGATTTTTTGGACAACCGGGCCTCGCTCAGTGGAAGGGACTTTGCTTATCCCCTCCTCCAGATGCTGCCACTTTGTTCCGTCATTCGACAACGAAAAAAACACTTTTTCCGGAAAAAAATGCCGTTGGCATTGTCCTGCAGCATATGAATGTATACTTCCTGAACCGTGGACTGCTTGCCAAGGTCTATCGTGATGATGCGGCTGCCCTGCCACAACCTCCCTATGTAAGCGCTGTCGGAAAAGACCGTTCCGCCATGCTTCCCGTCGGTCAACTGGAATCCCGTATCATCCGGATGCGACATTTCCGTTTTTCCGAACAGCGCATCAACGGTGTAAGGCGTCTCCAGCGTGTAACTTTTTCCTAGAGCAAGGTTGATCGCCGGTTTGTCTGCCCCGTTGTCAGCGTTCAAGGAACCTGGTCCGGCCATCATCATTGCAGCCGCAAACAGTATCGCCATCGTTTTCTTCATGATATTCCATCCCTTCAATCATAAATTCGGTCCGTCAGCGGACCGTTAATAAAGACCGCTCCCTCCTCTCCAAAACAATTTTCTCGGCTTGCAGCTTCCCGAACCTATGCACCTTTACCGTCGGCGGTTTCCCCGTAAGGCCAATCCTCAAGCACCATGCAGGCAATCGTTCCGGCAAAACCCGCAGCTTTGCGGAATGTGGTCGTCACGGGCGTCCGGTCCGGCTCCTCATGTCGTACTTTGGGTTTAAACATCTCCATGCCGCGCTCTTTCAAGTCCTCCGCGGCTTCGAAGAAACGCCGGCGTCCTTTTTCGCGGATTTCGGGAACCTCGGAGACACGCCACAACGCCATATAGAGCTCCCATCCCAAACTCCAATCCCGTGTCCACCATGGAGCCTCGGTCTCTTCGGAAGGGGGAGACGCCATCGCGTTCACCATCGTTTCCACTGCTTCCCGCGAGACGGCAGTCCATTCATCGCGCATTGAAGCAGGAAGCAGGGGAACCGCCGTACGTGCCAGCCCGACAATCGTCGCTTGATACAGCACGCTGTTTCCCATCTGAACCGAGCCGTCCAAACGTTCGATGTAAGGCCACCATCCGGGCGTATTTTTGCCGAATCTTTCGGTTAAATGAGCAAATACGTCCCTGACCTTTTCCAAATAAACAGGATCGCCGCTTAGTTCGTAAGCACGGCCGAATGTATGCGCAGCGTACATATCGCCGTTCAGCACATCAAAATCTTCCCCCGGCCGCTTCATGACCACGCCCGGATTGTGCCTGGATACTTGTGTCAGCAGATACTCGGCGGAATGAATCAGGCTCGCCTTTGCGTGAGAGCTGCCTGTTGCCTTGTGAACGTGATATAACGTGTCGGCTGCCGCACCGACTTCTGCAATATCAATGGGCGGCTCCTCGCCTTGCTTCACGTAATAGGGCTGCGTATAGCCGCCGCTCGGCAGTTGCCGGTTTCTGACGTCCTCTGCCAGATGCCGGGCTATTTCGTTTCCATCCCCGCCGTGAAGGAGATGGTCCAAAGCGTAAAATGCGGCAATTGCCGCGGTGGTGCAGCAGCTTGCGCGATCGCCGAGCTCATCGTCACATAGGTATACTTTGTTCGTCGTTTCATCGAGCCTCAGCAATCCGTCAAAATAAGGCTTGATCTGTTTCGTTATCCGAGAAGCAAGCTCCTTCATTCAAATCATCCCTTTCGAATCATACTTCTTTACTAGATGAAAAAGAGAATATTTCTATGCTCCCTCCCCTCTTTATCATGAATGGATTCTGAAATCATTCTACTCCATCGGAACCTAAAAAAACGGACTTATCGATTTAAAGACGATTTTTTCTCTTTCGAAAATCAAAAGCAGGCATGCAAACATGCCTGCTTTTGGAACAGCCTAAGTGGTTTGAAGATATTCATGCTGTAGAATGCCCATGTGGATAATGTCACCCCACGCGCCTTCCCTGTATATGGCTTGACGGGAGGCGCCTTCATGCTTAAACCCAATTTTTTCGTACATATGTACCGCTCTATGGTTAAAAGAGAATACCCTTAATGAAACCCGGTGCAGATTCAGCTCTAAAAAGGCATAGTCCAGGAGCAGGCGGAGCGCCTCGTTCCCGTAGCCTTTACCCCAGTAATCCTTCTCGCCGATATCGATAATGCATTCCGCATTGCGGTTTTTGTAATCCAACTGAATGAGCGAGACGATCCCGACCGGCTGATCGCTTTGCTTGTCCACGATGATGTAGCTTTTGGACGTTCCTGATCCCAGGATAACATGATTCACGAACTCATTCGTTTCCTCCTCGGTAAACAAATCGAGTGCGGGGCTGGTCGTTCTCATGACCCCAAGGTCATTTCTCCATCGGTTATACATCCCCGCATCCTCCGCCGTCATCTTGCGGAATTTGATTCTTGCCGATTCAAACAGCATCTTCTTCTCTCCCTTTTACAAAATAGACATTAATGTCGTTTTTATAAGTCCATTATAACCAACATCCATCCAGGGTTTCAACTGCAACGAGACCCGGACGGCTTCAGGATTGAACTTTTCGCGCCTCAAAAAGAAAACGGACTGCCCGGCTTAACGGACAATCCGCTTGTTTTACTTGTTCTCCCTTTAAAAGGTAAACCAGTTGATTTTGTAACGATGACTTCTCGTTAAACCTGCCTTTTCCGCTGTTTTTTGGGAGGCGATATTGCTTTCCATGCAATCCCACCAAGCGGTAATTCCATGATTATGGAAGTCGTTCAACAACAGCTTCACAAGCGAACTCGACAAGCCCAGGCGCCGATAGTCCTCCAACGTCTCGACGCCAATGGCTCGGGTCATGCCAAACTTCGCCGAGGATACCGCCAGACCCGCGATAGCGTTGCCGTCGGTTAAGGCGGCATAACCAAAGCCCTCATCCAAAAAGTTGCTCAAAGTTCCCCAATACTGTTCAACATACCGGATCAGGAAATCTCCATTTTCCACTCGATCCAGCTCCCATTCATGAAGCTGCCGCGCATCCAGCCGGACAGCCCTAAAGGGTTCGGGAACGGCCGGATTCCCATCGGCAGAATGCCGCCAAGCCGGCGGGTCAGACTTGTACACATACTGATAGCTTTCTTGGAGATCCCGGCTGCCGAGAACATCATAGAGAGCCGGAACCCATGCCTCACCCTCCGCCGAAAATTCGAAACAACGAATGCCTTTCTCTTTCAAGAATGGAATGATTCCCCCATCGATAAAACTTTCGAAACCGTCTTGGGGCGGCAGCGTCAACGGATTCCCCATAAAACAAAAACCCTCCAACCCGCCTGACCATACGAGAGCCCATGAGGGACGGGCAAGGTCGTTTACCCATACTTCGCCGGGTTGATGCCCGGTTACTACCCCTGCGAACATGACGTCGCTGTCTGCGCGAAGCAGCTGTTTTCCTAACCATTCATTACGTTCTTTTATATAAAACATAGCTTACACGTCCTTTATCACGAAGACCGTTTCATGCTGTGTTTTTCCTAATGCTACCGTCTGTGTTTATTTTTTTTAAAGCCGTTCTTTGGCAATCTTGGCCGCCGGTGAGGCGGGGCGTACTGGACCATGGAACGGAATACCGTTCCCCATTGCCGTTCGTTCAATGTACCTATCGGCGCATCCCTGTTAAGATTCAGCAAACCTGCCAGCCTGGTGATCTGCACCGGCGTAAAAATGTCTCCCAAAGCCGCGGAAAGCGGCATTTTGGGCTGACGCAAAGCCTGGGAGGCGAGAGCCGAAAATTTGGCATGCTCCGCCGGCGATATCTCCGGATTTTTCTTTTTGCGGATGATCATCACCGCCGAGTCGACTCGCGGCCGGGGAGAGAAATGCTCCGGCGAGACCGTCCGTACCACCTGAAAATCGAACCACATTCTCCATTTCAGGATTCGCGGGTCCGTCACCGGAACCGATGTAAACCGCCTTGCCGCTCCCTTCTCAATAATCAGGACAGCGCATTTTAACGGCACTCCCGGATGATGGAGGAGTTTTTCGAGAATGGGGGTGGTGATGGAAAAAGGAATATTCGAGACGACCGAGAACGGCACCTTGGGAAGATCGGTTTGCAAAATATCCGCCTGTTTCACCCGGACATTCGGTATATCCCTCATTTTCAGAGCAAGCTTTTCGGCATATACCGGATCGTTCTCGACGGCCAAAACCCTGCCGGCTTTTTCCGCCAAAGGCAGCGTGATGGCACCCTTGCCCGCCCCGATATCCATGACGGTATCCATGGGGGTTATATGTGCGAGCCGGATCATTTCATGGATCAGCGGCTTATGGAATAACAAATGCTGCGAAGAGAAGTTCGGCGATGGTTCCGACTTCCCGCGGCGATTTTTCTTATTTTTCAACACAAAAAGCACCTCATTCATTCGTATTTAAGAGAATGAAAAAGGTACAGCACAAATAACCCTTGGTCATTTTTTAAAAAATGAAAGGGATAAAAGTTCTGTACCTTACATTTGTCTTAAACGAATAAATGCGATGCAATGCATTCAGGCTGAGCCTCCAAACATCAAGAGTGAGGTAAAGACGGTTACAATACCCAGTATAACAAAAGCTTTCATGTATTAGTACCTGAATTTTACATTAGTTCGTCGTCCTTTACATAAAAGCTTCCTTTGTTCGATTGTGGAAAACCATCGGTCTACGGGTGGAGTTGCAACTTAAAGATAATTTTGGCCGCAACGCTGCCAGTGAGTGAATTAAAGCAAAAGCACCGTCTCCCCGTAACCTTGCGCTTCAGGAAGAGCGGTGCTTTCTTGTCTACTATCCAATCGGGCATCTGCCCGGGATGCCTTTATTTCTTCGATTCCAGCGTCTCCAGGTACTCGGAAATCTGGGCCGGCGTTTTGGCGAACTTGCTGTGAAGGTGGGCGAGCTTCTCGCCGTTCCGGTATACCAACAGGCTTGGGATCCCGCGCACTTCATTTTTGCTTGAGATCTCTTCGAGTTGCTCGACATCCAGGGCGTAAAATTCTTTATCCGGATGCTTTGCCATAATATCGGGCAGGAATTTGTCCAGCGTCTTGCAGTCCGGACACCAAGTGGCGTCGTATTTAATGACGGTCAGTCCGTCGCGGTTGATCAAATCCTCGTATTGTTTCACGGTTTGTATGCGTTCCATGTTCATTCGTTTCCCCCTTGTCCAGATGTCTCTTGGCGGCTTCCATAGCAGTCGAGTTCGAAGTGATGCAATGATATAAATCACACTCCAAACCGATCAACTGTTATTGTAGCCGTTTAAGCCCCGGTTTGCAAAGGGTACTCGCCTAGTGCATGTTCATGAACCAAAGACGGATACGGATTCACCTGTTCCCGTCAGGGATATATCTTTTCCCCGTTTTCCAGCATGCGGATAAATTCCTCCGCCTTTCTCTTGCGGGTCTCGGCCTTTTTCGCATTTTGTATCCGGAACGAGATCGCATATTGGTTTTGGCGATTCAAGGTCTCGTAGAATTCTTTGGCCCGCGGATGCTCTGCAAAGCCAGCCTCCAGTTCCTCCGGCAAGGCGGTTCGGCTTTGCGGTTCGTAAGCGGCTTCCCAGCGTCCGTTGTTCTTTGCCGTTTCGACGGCCAGAAGTCCAGGGGGCTTCATCCTCCCCTCCTCGGTCAACCGCTGTACCTTCTCCCGATTCACCTGGGACCAGATGCTGTTTTTTCGGCGAGGCCCGAATCGCTGGACCCAGCTTTTTTCATCCAAAGCTTCTTTGCGGCTGTCAATCCATCCGTAACAGAGGGCGCTGTCCAGCGCTTCGACATAACTGACGGAAATTAGACCGGAATTCTTCTTGGCTATTTGCAACCGAATCCCCGTGGATTGATCATGGTTCTGATCCAGCCAAGCTTCCCAATCCTGCTGATTCTCGCACAGTAGAAGCGGCCACTCTGCTCCTCCCGCGGCATTACTCATGCTGCAGCGCCTCCTTTTTCCACGCTCTTCCCCGTTTTTTCATGGTCCCTTTTCAGGGGTTCCTCCCGCGATTAAGCTCTCTTTCTGATCGGGATGTACAGATCCACTTTGGCTTTGCCTTCCTTGTCTTCCGCAGGGTTGTTCATGCAGAATTCAAGGCACGGCCGGTCGTCGGCATCATACCCGCTGCCCGGCAGCCATTGGCCGAACAAGCTTTGGTAGGCAATGGCTAATTTGTCGATCGTGTCATAGAACGGATACAAGGCGCACTCTCCTCCCGCCAACTCCTTGAACTGAATTTCTTCGGGGTGGCCCGTCTTTGGAAACCCTGTCGGGAGCGTAACACAAGCATCATAACGGCACTCCGGCTCCGGAACCGAGCCCGGGTCATCCAGGGAAATCCCGATAAAATATTGATTCATGGGTGACAAGCCCTGCTCGGCCGCCCAACTTCCCAAGGCGTTCCACGCCAGATGCGTGTCCAAATAACTTCCGACATGCCGCACATACGCAACCTCATAAACGGGAAGCTCCTTGATCGTTACATTCATATCCCATATCCTCCTAAAAAACGTATTGGTGTGTCCTTCTTTATCGTAATTCGGAGGCTGGAATAACTCTTCTTGCTTTTTGCTGAGCATCCCGAAAATATTGCTATTTTGGCTTTCGCTCTTTCGAATCTCGCTGGGAGTCTTGTTATAGAGCTTTTTAAAGGCCGAGTTAAAGGCGGAAGCCGATTCAAAACCGCACAGCTGCGAAATATCCAGAATGGTCCTGTCGGTTTCCTTCAGCAAAGATAAGGATTTGCGCAACCGAACCTGGTTGACATAAGCCATCGGAGATTCCCCTACAAGGGAAGAAAATATTCGGCTGAAATGATACTTTGAAAAATTGCAGCAATCCGCCAGCTTATCGAGGCTAAGGCTGCCTGAGCTGTTTTCCTCAATATACTCCATCACGGCCTTGATTCTTTCCGCATAGTCATGATTCATCAACGATTCGTCCCTTTAATGGTTTGTAGAAAATGATGTTTACATTATACTTCCATAAAGGGAGTTTATGGAACATCGCCGGCTATCATATGAGAAATATTTTACATACAGGAACATTTGTTCTGTTATATCATAGTACGTATATTATACATAAGGAGGTTCACGTAAAATGGTGAACAGAATTCCCACTCCCTTCAGTTACTCCCAAGCCGTAATCGCGGGCGACTACATTTTTCTCGGTCTGCAGCGCGGGTTTGGGGAAACGTTTACGGAGCAAATACACAGCGTTTTTTCCGGATTGAAGGACACGCTTCAGAAATGCGACGCTTCGTTGGAAGACATCGTAAAGGTGCATGTGCACCTTAAGTCTATCGGGGATTTGCCTGAGATGGAGAAGGTCTTTTTCGATTACTTTCCCGAAGATTCTTTTCCCGCCCGAATGACCACGACCACCGAATTTATCGATTCCGACTGCCTCCTGATGATCGACGGCATTGCCTACCGGCCAAAGCCATAATGCAATTCGTGCCCCAAGCTTAACAAAACAAAGGATAGAGCAGCGGAAACGATCCCGCCGTTCTATCCTTTTTATGCTGGGTACATTTAAACCTATCCCGCGCCTATAACTCATGATTTTCAGCATAGGACTCCGCCGCTGCCGCAAGGTAATAGGCCAAACCGGTCTGCTGATCCTCTAACATGCGAAGATGAAAATCATCGCCGAGGAAAAACCGCGTTTGCGCCGCAAAATCATCCGCGGAAAGCGTAAGCCCCTGTTTATTCATAAAGTCCAGATGGCTGCCGATCCGAGCATGGACCTCCCGGTCATTATGCTTTATCCCCGTTTTCAAAGCCTGGGCCATGCCCTTCATGAACTCCGCGGCTTCCGCGGCTTGTTCATTCAACTCCTGCACTTCGATAGGAGCCGAATCCAGCATGTCAAAACCGTACGACTCCTTCAGGTGTTGATTTTGTTCCTCCAGTGCGTTTCTCCATTCTTCCTCGCTCTCAAAACCCTTGAACATGTCCTGACTCTCCATCGTTTCCCCTCTCTCCAACCTGGATATGGATTGCCGCAAAGTTTGAATGATTCGTTCCAGCCGCTGCTGGCGAAGCAGAAGAAGCTTTTCCTGCCCGGAAAGAATCGCCAGCCGTTCGGGTTCCCCATCAAGCAGCTGCTGAACTCTCTTCAAAGGAAAATCCAGTTCCCGATAAAATAAAATTTCCTGCAGTCGCTCCAGCTCTTTCGTTCCGTAGAGCCGATACCCGGCTTCACTGACCTCGTACGGCAAAAGGAGGCCGATTTTATGATAATGATGCAGCGTCTTCACGGTCACGCCCGACAGCTTCGATATTTCTTTTACCGTATACGGCACGCGTTCCACTCCTTTCTGTACTTGAGTGTAATCACTTACCCAAGGGGAGGGTCAAGCGAAAATTAATTTCCGAAAAAACGTTTGACCCTTACCTTGCGGGAGGGCCTAAGATGAGGTCCGAAACATAAGGAGGGAAAGATGATGCCCAGTTCCATTCAACTGCTTCGAAATCGTTTTGAGCGGGCGATCCTGGTTTCCAATTGGTTCTCCCAGGCCGGGATTTGGGTCCGTAATTTCGCTGTTCTGCTGTACGTTATGGAAATGACAAAAGGAAATGCATTCGCCGTGTCCCTGATTTCCGTGGCCGAGTACGGACCTATTTTTGCGTTTTCGTTCATAGCCGGGGTTTTTGCCGACCGTTGGCGCCCTAAGCGAATCATTGTCTGGTGCGAATGCTTAAGCGCCCTTTCCGTGTTTATCGTCTTTCTTGTGCTGAAAACCGGATCATGGGAGGCTGTCTTTCTGGCAACCTTGTGTTCTTCCATTCTATCGCAATTTGCCCAACCGTCCGGCATGAAGCTGTTTAAATTCCATGTACGCGACGAAGAAGCGCCTATCGCCATGTCGATGCTGCAGACATTATTTTCCGTCTTTATGATATTGGGGCCTGTGCTGGGGACGTATATGTTTCAACAGCTGGGAATCGAGCAGGCGATGTTGGCAACGAGCTTATTTTTTTTGATATCCGCTCTTGCCATGCTGTTCGTGCCCCCTGATCCAATTTCCTCTTCAAACAAGTCCGGAACTGAGCCCACTCTGCTTCGGGAGATGGCAGACGGTATCCGGTACGTCCTGCGGAGCAGGAGTCTTATGTGGTTAAGCCTGTGTTTTATGTTCGTGGGATTAGGAGTGGGGTTGATCTCGCCTCTTGGCATTTTCCTCGTTACGGAACGGCTCGGCCTGACGGCGGATATTTTGCAGTGGATCACCATTCCGTACGGCTTGGGGGAGATGATTGGCGGAGTTGTCACATTTATGCTGGCCTCCAAAATCACGCCCGGAAGATTATTAATGACCGGCTTGGCCGTCAACGGGGTTGGTATCATTATATCGGGATTGTCGACAGCGTTATGGCTCACGATGATTTCGCAATTTTTGATCGCTTTATTTCAGCCGGCTATTTTTATCGGCAACCATACCTTGGTCATGCAGCAGACCGAACAAGCGTATATCGGCCGGGTCACCGGTATTCGCACGCCGCTGATGACCGGCTCCATGCTGATCATGATGAGTTTATCCGGCGTTCTGAAGAACCTCTTCTCCCTCACCTTCGTTTATGCAATGGCAGGATTATGTTTTTTGATCGGACTGCTTATGATCATTCCGCTTCTTGGAGAAAAAAAGATCATCAGCAAAATATAAGTTAAGTTTAGGACGGCTCCTACCACGCTATGAGCTGACGGTCACGAAGAATCCGCCGGTCCGGACCGACGAGCAAGTTGTCGAACGCATTAAAGAACCGGCAAATGCCCGTAACGTACCCGCTTGGGTCGCAGCCTTCAGGCAAGTGTAACGTAGAAATAGAATGAGCTGAATCAACAAAGACACCTTGAAGAGGTGTCTTTGTTGTACACTCTTTGTCTTGTTGTTTGTTTTATAGATCAGGCTTCCTGCGAGAACCAGATCGAACTTATCCTTTTCCATGCCAAGTTTGTGCACGACATCGGCGTCAAATGGGGCCTATTTGGAAGCTGCCACCGTGGATTCACGAACAATAAGCTCCGGGTCAATCCGTATGCTGGATCCGCGTTTCATCTTTCCGGAGATGCGCCTGAGCAGCATATCCGCTGCCGCCAGTGCAATCTTGTCCGCTGGCTGGCGTAAGGTCGTCAGATGCGGACGAAGCTGTGAAGCAATGTAGTGATCATCATAACCGACGACGGCTACCTGATCCGGAACACGAATCCCCTCTTCCCTGAGGGCGTTAATAACGCCGAGGGCGATGTTGTCATCACCGGCGAAAACGGCGGTGGGCAGATTTCCATCGCTCAGCCAACGTCTGCAGGCGTTGTAGCCGAAATCAATTTCAAAATCCCCTTGCACGATTTCGAACGGGGCGAGTCCTTTTTCCCGAAGCGCCTGTTCGAATCCGTTGCGTCGCTCCCGCGTACTGCGGAACATTTCATGACCGCACAGATGGGCGATCGAGGTATGTCCGAGTTCCAGAAGATGGCTGGCGGCTGCGTAGCCGCCCTTAAAGTTGTCAATCGTGATGGAGAAGTTATCGTTTTCCGGCTTCTGGTTATCGATCAGTGCATAAGGTATGCCCCGCCGCTTTAATTGCACAATATAATTGTCTTCTTCCATCGGAGAGAGCAGAATCAAGCCGTCTACCCGGTCCTCCTGAATCAAATAGTGGTTCTCATCGGATTCGATGCCTGTCGATATGGCTATGGCCAGAAAATATCCGTGCAGTGCAAGCACTTCATTCAGCTCTTTGACAACGGCGTCAAAAAAGGAGTCCTGAAGGGTCGTTACAACAAGCCCGATGATGCCGGTCTTTCCGCTTGCCAGGCTGCGTGCAGCCGCATTAGGGCGGTAATCCAGCTCCTTGATGGCGTCCAGCACCTTTTGGCGGTTTTTCTCCCGTACCGAACCGGCCCCGTTTATCACCCGCGATACCGTTACGACAGACAGCCCTGATTTTTTGGCTACATCAAAAATACTCACTTTCATATCCAGTACTCCTTGCGGCAGATTTTCCGAACCTGTTATCCATCTTTAGTATACAGGGTTGGCAAACTGTCCGCTAAACATAAGATTTAAAGCAGGCATACCGCCCTGTACGGACGGCATGCCATGGATTAACGTTTGATGATTTCAGTGATTTTCTTCTGAATCGTCGGCATAACCTCTGCCACGGTCTTATGTCCTGTCTCGATCGGCTGCATTTCATTAATGAACATGTCATTAATTTGCGAGTAGTGGGTGATCAAGTGGTTGTAGGATTCAAAGCCGTATTTGACAGCGCCCTCGTAGACCTTTTTCACATCCGCCGGGTCGATGCCGTCAAAATGTTTATAGTAGGCTTCCGCAGCATCCGTGTTGACTGGCGGGTTACCGCCGCTCAACTCAATAGATTTCTCCTGAACTTCGGCTGTCACGAGGAATTTAATCCATTCAAAGGCTTCCTTCGGATGCTTCGAATCTTTCAGGATCAGCAGCGGGTCAACGTACAGCGTACTGCGCACCTTATCATTACCGCCCGCCGGGACAGCGGCAACGCCAACTTTGAACGGGAAGTCATTGGCGCCTGCAAGGCTCCATGATCCGCTGATGGACATGCCGATTTTGCCTGCTACGAACGGGTCACCGTTCTGGCCGGCTACGCTCTTGCTCCATTCGGTTGTTGGAGACACCTTTTCTTTAAAGATTAGGCCAAACAGTTTGTCATAAGCCGCAATCACTTCGGGAGAGTCAAAATGTGTCGACGAAGGAATGCCGCCGTTGGTCCAAGTATCCTTGGAATAGGGCTCAGCACCAAAATATAGCGGCCGCATATCCCGTTCCGACCAAGTGAAGTCCACGCCGTATTGTGCTTTGGCAATATCGTCCGTAGCCACAGTCAATTTTTTGGCTTCTTCGACCATTTTGTCGAACGTCCAGCTCTTGTCTTCGTAATCGCTTGGCGGGTAAGGAAGTTTCGCTGCATCAAACATGTCTTTGTTATAAAGCATGATGGTGACGTACATGTTCACCGGAATGCCGTAAGTGCGATCCTTGACGTTGTAGATCTTCATCAGGTTCTCTGGAATTTTGTAATCTTCCGCTTTGAATCCGTCTTCCTTGATCATGTCGGTCATATCCAACAGCATGCCTTTGTTGTAATATTCCGCAAACCCGCCATAACCGTAGTGGCTGGTTACATCCGGCGATTTGCCCCCGGCAATGAGCGTCTGCAGCTTGCTGTCAAACTGTTCATAAGGCGCCTTCTCGATTTTAACTTTGATGTTCGGGTGCTTTTTTTCAAAGTCCGGGACCAATTTCTCAACAAAAGTCCGGTCTTCCGAATCGATGGTGTAATGCGTGATCGTCACTTGGTCATCTTTGCCGCCGGAATTCGCAGAACCGTTGTTTGAGCCGGGTACGACATCTCCCGCCGATTTGCCGCCGCTGCAGCCTGACAATGCCAGAACAACGAGCATCGTTGTCGCGAGCAGAGTCATAAACGTTTTCCTGTTCTTTTTCATTAGCTAAACCCCTCCATGTTTCAAGTTTATTCGTCCACCGGCATGCCGGCGGGTTATTACTTGATGCCTGTGAGTACAATTCCTTCCACAAACTGTTTCTGGGCTACAGCGAACAAAGCAACGATTGGAAGCATTGCCAGCACGGAGGCTACCATCAGAAGATGCCACGGCGGAATACGGAACCGCGATGAGGTGAGGGAAGACATTCCGAGCGGAAGCGTAAATTTATCCGATGAACTTAAATAGAGCACCGGGGTAAGCAGGTCATTCCAACTATAAATGAAAGCGAAAATAGCAACTGTAGCCAGCGCAGGCGCAGAGAGAGGGAGAGCAATCTTGCGCCACATCCGCAGCTCGCCGCAGCCGTCAATGCGGCCCGCATCAAACATTTCTTCGGGCAGCGTGGTGAAGAATTGACGGAGCAGAAAGATATTGTAGGCAGAGCCGAAGAACGCAGGCACAATCAACGGTAGGAAGGTGTCAATCCAGTTCAATTTGGAAAAGAGAATAAACTGCGGAATCATGATCGCCGGATACGGCAGCATCATTGTGCTCAACAGCAGCATGAACCAAAGTTGATTGCCTTTGCCTCTGTATCTGGCGAATCCATAAGCGACCAGCGCCGAGGACAACAGGGTGCCGATGACAGTGAGAATGGCGATAATCAGACTGTTTTTATACAAGGTTCCAAACTGCAGCGTGTCAAAAATCTCCGTATAGTTGCTCCACTCCCAGCTTTCCGGCAAAAATGTGGGAGGAAACTTCAGCATTTCCCGCTTGGATTTCAGCGAGGTGGAGACCATGAAGAACAAAGGCAGCAGCATCAGGAATGTCGTAACTACCAAAGTGATAAAGCTAACGATCTTAACCGGGTCTGCCTTCCGACGTGGTCTTGAACCCGAAGTACGGGGGCTGATGCCTGGAACGGCGCTCATTTGCGTATGCCTCCTTCGTAGTGAACATAACGATTGGACAGTTTCATAATAAGTGCCGTGCACAGCATAACGACGATCAGCAGCACCCAGGCCAAGGCCGAGGAGTAACCGGCGCGGTATTCTTTGAAGGCGCTGGTGTAGAGATTATAGACGTAGAACCAGGTAGAGTAATTCGGACCGCCTTGGGTCATAACAAAAGCCTGGGTAAAGACCTGGAAGGAGTCGATCAAGCCCATAATCAACTGGAATAACAGTACGGGAGAAATCATGGGTAATGTAATGTTCCAAAAAATTCTGAAACGTCCCGCCCCGTCAAGCTTCGCTGCTTCGATGAGACTTGAAGGCACCCCTTGTAAACCCGCAAGGAACAGAATCATGCCTGACCCGGCTGTCCAGAAGGACATGATAATCAGGGCGTAGAGCGCGGTATCCGGGTTCATCAGCCAGGCCGGCCCACGGATGCCGAACCAGGAAAGGATGTAATTGAACAGTCCGATCTGCGGATTGAAGATCCAATACCATAGCAGGGACATGGCCACGCCGGATACCATACTAGGAAAATACATCGCTGTTCTGAAAAAACCACGGAGTGGAATCGTCTGGTTAAGCAGCAGGGCAAAACCGAGTGCGAGCACCATTTGGATAGGTACGCCAATGAGTGTATATCTCAGTGTGACCGTCACCGATTTCCAAAACAGTTCATCGTGGAACATCTCGGTGTAGTTGGCAAGTCCGATAAACTTGGGCGGGTGGATAATGTCATAATCCGTAAAGCTGAAGTAAAGCGACGACAAGATAGGGTACAGGGCAAAGATGAAGAATCCGATAAGCCAAGGAGAGATGAACAGGTACATGTAGAACGTCTGCCGCCGGCTCTCACGATTGATCACGGACACACCAACCTTTCTCTCTTAAAGTTTAAGCGCTTTAACTTTTATCCATGAAAAAAGCTATTAAAATAATATTTTTAATAGATTGTAATTCACGAAAGTTAAAGTGCTTTAACTCTTGAATCACTTCGATGACATTATCTTAGAGGAACGAAGCAAAATAATCAACACTTATTTTTAAAAAATAAAGCGCTACCAGTGATATAAAATGACATAAAAACCGATAATAACTCAAATTTATGGCTCGAAGAGCAAAACTAAACAAGTCATATGTCACATAATGTATCATGCGTTCAGGAAGTATAGGAACGGGGAGTCGAAATTTCCAGGTTGCGAAAAAACGTAAACCTCCTAATTCTTTCGTTGTTTCAGCGACAAGCAACCTTCTCTCGTATCTTGCATTAATGTATATTGCGACAATTTGATTGTTTACGGACAGGACTATTCATTTGATTATTTTTACCTAACTTATATAATATTGGTACATGCTAAAAGGAGGAATATCAAATGGGGAAAATGGACGGAAAAGTAGCGATTGTTACGGGAGCTGCCATGGGCAATGGACAAGGCATCGCAAAAATCCTGGCTAAACATGGAGCCGTAACGGTCTTGGCTGATATTTCTGACCAGGTATTTGAAACAGCGGAACATATGAAAAAGGACGGCCTGAACGTACACGCGGTTCAAATGGATGTGACCCGTCACGAAAGCATCCGTCAGGCGATTGAGGACGTGATCGGAAAGTTTGCCAAAATCGATGCTCTCGTAAATAATGCCGGTGTCGTGCGCCTTGCTAATTTTCTTGACATGACCGACGAGATCCGGGATTTTCAATTTAAAGTTAACATTGAAGGCGTATGGAACGTAACCAGAGCCGTTCTTCCCTATATGAAAGAGAAAAAATACGGCCGGATCGTAAACCTGTCGTCCGTGACGGGCACGATGGTTGCCGACGAGGGGGAAACCGCCTATGCCACAACCAAAGCCGCCATTTTGGGCTTTACCAAGGCACTCGCCCGGGAGACTGCTCCACATCATATCACCGTGAACGCTATCCTGCCGGGTTATATTTTAACCCCAATGGCGGAGCAAATCGCCCGCGAGTCCAACCCTTCCAATCCGCAGCAGGTCATTGACGGCATTGCGGGAGGCGTTCCGCTTGGCCGTCTCGGAAAAATCGAAGAAGTCGGAGAGTTGGCCGCATTTTTGGCATCCGATGAATCCAGTTACATTACCGGAACGCAAATCGTAATCGATGGAGGCAGCACGCTGCCTGAAACCGTATCGGTTGGCGTATGACATAAAGGGAGGCTTCCCGTCGAAATGGAAGCCTCCCTTTTCTATCTTGAAAATGATAGAGCCGTACTCCGGTATGGAGTACGGCCATTTGGATTATTCTGTGGGAATGCCCTTCTCGATCCGTTCCTCAACCGTCATGTTCTGAATTTCCTCCATGCTGTAGAAAACTTCATCATTTGCGGTTTCAACGGAGTTATCGGAAGTATCCGGCAGAGGCAGCAAATCGGTCTCTTCGGTAGTAAATGAATCCGCGGTTAAGCCGTAACTAGGGAAGAAATTCGATATCGGATTGACAGGAGTGGAAGAGTTGTCGATTTGGCAGGCACCCGAACATTTTCTTGTCTCAAAGTGAAGATGGACGCCGTCGGAATCACCGGTATTCCCCATGTACCCGACGGTGGTTCCCTTCGTTACCTTTTGATTGAGCGATACGGAAGGCTCTTTATTCATATGAGCGTATCTGGATTGATAGTTTGTACCATTGATTGAATGATGAATATAAACGACCCAACCATAGCTTGTAGACCAGCCCGATCTTGACACGGTGCCATCATAGAAGGCAACGATCCGATCGCCGGCTACGCCGGCAGTCTTGGCCCCGATATCGATTCCTTTGTGCGAGCTGCTAAATTTCTGTGTAACTCTGCTTGAATCAGGCACGGGCCAGGTGTAAGTACTGTTTGCGGAAGCAACTGCGGAGAGTGAGGTAAAACATAAAACAAGCACCGATAACAACGTTACCAATCTTCTTTTCATCATTCCATCATCTCCTTTTTATAGTAAATACACTATTATAATATCATATTTTTCATATTTGTAAATATATGTTTTAATTGGCAAACTATTTTTTAATAGAATATTCTTCATAAACGGAATATCATGGCAGGCAGAACAACGTTTGAATCAAAGATGGATTCATATAAATAGAATAAAAGTCTATGAAATATGATTTGAGGAACCAAGTTGACCAGCTTATGGCATGAAAACAAAATGTTGACGACTGAACGGAAGCCTTGTAAAATCACAATGTAGATAACTTAACATTTAAGGAGTTTGAAATGAGTGAAGATCTGTTAATCCGATACATCCAAGAAATCAACAAAGCGGAGTATGAATGCAATGTGATGCTGACTCTGGAGTACGAATCCTTAATGGATGAGAATATAACCGATAAACAGCTCATCCTGTTGGGGCTCGTCCATGAATCCGGTCGGCTTACCGCGAGCGAGATCGCCGACAAGCTGGGCGTTACGCCGAGCGCCGTGAGCCAACTTCTCGGCAAACTTGAAAACGCCGGTTATATCAAGCGGTCGATCAATCCAAGCAATCGGCGAGAGATCGTTATTGAATTGGACGAAAACGGTCATCGATACATGGAACGGAACCGCCAGGTCGAATTGTCCATCATAGAGCGATACTATTCGAAGCTGGGAATGGAAGATATCAAGGACTTGAGAAGGATTACGTTAAAGTTGAAAAAAATCATAACCGAGGAGCAGTCGAAAGAGAAGGAAACCTAATTTTTTTTATTCAACAGTTAAGGTTAATTAACTATTACGAAAACTTAACTTTTTAATTTTCCAAACAAAATGTTAAGGAGGTTTTAACGATGCGTTTATTCGAATGGATCATTGCCCTGTCAAGCATCGGAATGCTCTGGCATGTCATTTGGAGCCGAAAGCAACTGAAAGGATCGGCATTGAAGATATTTTCGATGATAACCTGTATCGTCCTTCACCTCATTGTCGAAGGCGGACGATGGCAAATGGCTCCTGCATACCTGTTATGCGCCATCGTTCTGCTTGTGTATGTCATCCGTACGCTTCGCCCTTCTGCCGTTCCCGGGAAAGGAAAACTCGCAAAGATTGCTTTAAGTACCGCAGCCGTTCCGTTTACCCTTCTTGCCATAGGGCTGCCCGTCTTGTTTCCGGTGTTTGCCTTGAACCAACCGTCGGGACCTTATCCGGTGGGCACCATAACCTTTGAATGGACCGACGAAACGCGAGAGAGCGCCTCTGGCAAGCCACGAAAAATCAACGTGCAAATATGGTATCCGGCTAAAATTACGGACTCCTCGGAAATGGCTCCGTACATCGACAAACTGCCTATTCTAGCGAAAGCGATGAAAGAGCAGTTCTCGACTCCCGAATGGATGTTTAACTACCTCAATTTGATACAAACCAACACCTATCTCAAAGCGGATTTCGCGGATGTAAACGACAAAAAACTGCCTGTCGTGTTCTTCTCGCACAGCAACTTATTGGGAGCGCGCTTCACGAATACGTTCCAAACGAGCGAATTGGCAAGCCACGGTTACATCGTCGCCTCGATTGAGCACCCCCGAACCGCCTTTACCGCGGCCTATTCCGATGGAAGTTATGTAGCTTTCGAGGATTTTTTCTCACGATTGCCTATGGAATTTGAAGTCCAGAATAAAGCATCTATTCCTGTGATCAAAGATCAAGTCCGGGATATTGAGTTTGCACTCGGGCAAATGAAAAAGCTGGATCATGCCGCAGACAATCCGTTCGCCGGAAAAATCGATTTTTTAAAGATCGGCCTGTTCGGCCATTCTTTCGGCGGAGCACCATCATCGAGGCTTTATATGATCATGAGTTGCAATTTAAAGCAGGAATTAACATGGACGGTACTTTATACGGCAGGGACAGGGTCGTAAACCTTAAGCAGCCTGTTCTCCTTATGTACGGTGATAAATCCATCGATGGAGAAATGACGGAGACTATGGCCTCCGAAGATCAGAAACGAAGGGATAGGGCATTGGGAAATGAGGGGTACGTGCTCAACATCGGGGAAGCCGGTCATTTGAACTTCACCGATCTCCCCCTGTACTCTCCATTAATCGGCTTTATCAGTCCTCAAGCCAAACGAAATCATCGCATTATTAACGAGACAACCGTATGCTTTTTCGATACGTCACTAAAAGGACTCCCCGACCGTGAATGCGAATCATCGATCCGCAAATACCCGGATATCCGATTCAAGAAAGGAAATTGATCTTCATGCATATTTCTTCTTCCCAATTATTCCAGTCTATCGAAGCCATCGTAAAGCCATATCAAAACAAAAGCAAAAGGTGTGCAAACCCCATATTATCGATCGGGGTATTAAATGGAAACGAGCGCTTTATCTTTGGCTTTGGCGATTTGCAGCCGTTCGGCAGGATGTCATACGGCGATCTCGTGTACGAGATCGGATCGTTAACCAAGGTCTATACGACTTCCCTTCTCGCACTCATGATCGAGGAAGGATTAATCCGGTCTGACGATTCGATCGGCCAATACATTCCATCGCTTTCTTGCGATCACCCGGTTAAGCTCAGCCATTTGGCCACCCATTCTTCCGGATTTCACGCCATGCCTATCCTCAAAATCGTTCGAAATCTCTTTGATAAGAAGGTTCGCGATGCATATTGCAAATATACTTTGGAAGAAGCGATTACGTTTTTGCGGTCCGTTCCGGCTCATAAAACCGGAAAAAAATTTCTTTATTCGAACGAAGGGATGGGGGTGCTGGGGCAGCTTTTGGCACAGACGCTCGAAACGGATTACGAGACCGCGGTTATGGACCGGATCTGCAGGCCGCTTGGCATGCCCGATACACTTATAACCTTATCGGACGAACAAAGGACGCGACTTGTTCCTGGTCATGGAAGAAACGGCGAGCCCAAGCCCGAGCTGAATATGTTTGATTTTCCCGGAACCGGGGCCCTTCGTTCCACCGTAAATAATCAGTTGACGTTTATGTCCGCCCATCTGGGACTTCATCCGGATAAGGAACGCTGCAGCCTGTTCTCAAGCACGCATCAGGTGCAATTGCGTCCTGCCAAATCCATGGGAGTCGGCTTGGGCTGGATGGTGGAGGAAAGCGACAATATCATCTGGCATAACGGAAGCACGATGGGATTTTCAAGTTTTATGGGGTTTCAAAAGGATATTTTGTCCGGAGTGGTGGTCCTCTCCAACTACAGATCCGGCTTGCTCGCAGCCTCCCCTCTTCAGATTGGCTTCGCCATTTTGAAACATTTGGAGGAACGTTTTGGGATACCGCCAACCATTGCCGATAAACGCAAATGACCCGCAGGAGGGACACTTTTTTTTAAGTGTTCCATCTTACGGGTCAATGTTGGCGGGACCCCTTATAAGAGATCCAAAATTTTGTTAAAGACCTGCTTTTCCAAAACCGTATTATGCCCGGACACACAAAGGTCCATATCCATATCTTTATACTTTAAAAGAGTCTTGATATAGTCGTCTTTTTCACCATAGAGGCTGGGAACAAGCTCCTCCATCGTGTCACCGATATTATCGCCTACATGAATGACCTTTTCCAATTCATCCATAACGCTGATGGAATCCGCAGTATGCCCCGGTGTAAACATGATTCTTATTTGGTCATCGGGAAAATAGATCTCTTGTTCGAACGTTAGATCGGGAAGACGTTTTTCCGCTTCACCATCAACATGCTGTCCATACTTCTGCATCATCTCTTCCCAATTCTGCTCGATCATTTCCCTGCAGCGCGTGTGAGATAGGATCGTGCAATCTCGGAATGAGCCGTTTCCCCAGATGTGATCCCAATGATAATGGGTGTTGATGACGATAATAGGCTTGGCGTCATGCTTTATGTACTCTTTGACAGGCTCCATGCTCAACGAGCCCAAGCCTGTATCGATGATGAAATTGTACCGATTCCCCAAAATAAGTTGAACGTTTATATCCCACCCTGCAGGCTGCCGATACGTAAACAAAATGTTTCTATTCCTGATTTTTTTTATTTGCATGATTATATTCCCGCTTTCTCGTAGCTTGTGATGTTTTAAAGCTTAAGCACCATCTTGTAATTCCCCGGCTCCGCCCGGAAACCGATAAGATCACGGTTAATTCGAAGCATCGGGACGTTCATGGAATCATTGTGCGTTCGCAAATAGGGTACTCCGCATGCACGGGCCGTTTGAATGCCGAGCAGCTTTAAGGCAAGGGCGATGCGGCGGCCCCGGTACTCCGGGAGAACGCCGGTATATTCATGATACATCGCCTGGGTCTGCTCGTTCTGCTGCAATGTGACGACACCGATGTAGCGGTCGCCGTCCTTGGCGATATGGATCCATTCCGGGCGCACTCCGGTTTGTCCGATGCTCCATTTCTTCCATTCTTCAAACCAAGGGAAATCGCCGGAATAGCCCGGTATATCCGGATGCGTGACCTTGTACAGCTCATAGAGCTTTCTTTCGCTCGCTTCCCCCGGCTCATCGGCTAACGTAACGAACCGAATTCCGGCCCGCTCTGCCTCTTCGACCGAATCATACAGCTTGCCGCCGTCAAACGATGCCAAATCCAAAACGGATTCGAAGATATGGCGCTCCTGTACGTAACCGCGGCGTTCGGCAAAAGCTGCCGACGAAGCGTCCGCATCTCGCAAAATAACGGTCAAACGAGAGGCTTTAACCTGTGTCGCCCATTGATGAAGCGTATCGTACATAGCTTTTCCTACCCCGTTCCCGCGGTTATCCGGGTGTACGACAAGGGTCAGGAATAATTCACCCGGCTCCGTCCAAGGAGCCCGCCAAACGATCCCGTAGGCCACGGCTTGCCCCGACTCGTCTTCCGCCACCCATTTGGGACGATCCCATCCTGTCAGCTCGCCCTTCTCATTGTAATCCAGCTTTCCCGGAGGAATTTGGTCTTCCTCTTCCTTCAAAAGTTCTGCCGTCGTCGGTTCCGACAAAACCGTATTGAGCAGCGACGCAACCGAAGCAAAATCGTCCGGCTCTCTCATCTTTCGAATCATGAATTTCAACGGTATCATTTCCTCCATATTTTCAGATCCATTCCAAAACCATTATCCCATATCCGGAGGCTCGTTTCATGGTAAAGTATGGATATAAAGAAAGATTCACTTCTGATTTCCCAATAAAGCGGTCTCTTCTTCAATCCGACTCGTATCAATGCGTTCAAACAACAATTCCAATTTTTCGATTTTTCGGTCAACAGGTACGGAGATCAAATTCCAACCAGATGCTTCAATCCCTAAAAACCCTCTTATTTTATCGCAAGAAAAAGGTACAAAAGGATGCAGCAAGTTAGCCAGATTAGCTATGACCTGAACGCATGCGTACAGCGTATATCCGCATGCTTCCCGATTTTCCTTAAACTGAGCCCAAGGTTTTTGTTCATCAAAGTATTTGTTTGCGCGTCGGATGAACCCGAAAATCAAATCGAGAGCTTCTTTGAGATGACCTCTTTCAATCCTTGTACCCGACTCTATATACAAATTGTCAATTCTCCTTTGCCATTCCTCATCTAAATGTCCTTCAGGAACATGACCGCCGAACGATTTGTCGATAAAAGCCAACGTACGATTTACGAAATTCCCGAATGCGCCAAGCAATTCTCCATTGTGGCTATGAATGAACTCCCTCCAATAGAAGTCCGTATCCCGTTTTTCCGGGCCGTTAGCGATCAGAAAATAGCGAATGGAGTCGGGTTGATATCTGCTCAGAATGTCTGGGACCCAAACAGCCCAATTGCGGCTAGTCGAAAACTTTTTACCCTCCAGGGTCATATACTCGCATGAGACGATTCGATCGGGCAGATGGAGACCTCCCACTCCCATAAGCAGTGCCGGCCAAACCAGCGTATGAAACGGGATATTATCTTTACCGTGTACGTAATAAGATGTTATTTTTTCATTCCCATCCAGCCAAAATGTCCGCCAGTCGCCGCCTGTCTCCGCAGCCCACTGTTTGCTTGCCGTTAAATACCCGCTCACAGCTTCAACCCAAACGTAGATTTTTTTGTCCTCGCAACCTTCGATTGGAACATCGACGCCCCATGTTAAATCCCTGGTCGCAGCACGGTCTTGAAGACCTTCCGCCAGATAGCGCTTGGTCAACTGAACCGCATTATCCCCCCACCCCCGGGCCTGATTTGCGTATTCGGTTAATTTATTTTGAAAATTGGAAAGCGCAAGATAATAATGTTCCGTTGGACGCTCGACAGGCGGATTCCCGCATATTTTACAAGTTTTCTCGGATAAGTCCGAAGGATCAAGCAGTGTAGAACAAGCATCGCACTGGTCTCCCCGGGCGCGGTTCCCGCAAACCGGACAAATTCCTTCGACATATCGATCCGGCAAAAAGCGCCGATCCGTTTCGCAATACGTCTGCTGTACCGTTTTTTTGTACAGATAACCATTTTCCAATAAGCTTGTAAACAATTCTTGAACGGCTTGGTGATGGAACTTTTGATCCGTCCGCGTATACAAATCATAGGAAAAACCTAACTGCCTAAAGCAATCGATAAATTCCTGATGATACCGATCTGCAATATCTCGCGGCGTAACGCCTTCTTGAATAGCTTGAACAGCGACAGGCGTGCCGTGGCAATCGCTGCCGGATACATACAATACGTTCTCGCCCTTCAAGCGGAAATAACGCGCCAATACGTCCCCGGGCAATAAACTCGCCAATCTCCCCAAATGCAAAGAACCATTTGCATAAGGCCATGCCCCGCCAATGAATATGTTGGCCATAGTGTATAACCTCCTTATTTTGAAAAAACACAAAAAAACTCTCATCCCAAAGGGACGAGAGTCGTGCTCACGCGGTACCACCCAATTTTATCAATGCCTTGCGGCATTCACCTCTTCAGGTACGACGCTCTTCGCGTTTATACCCTAGCACTGTAACGGATGCGGGTTCCGGCGCAGCTACAACCAAATGAGGGTTCGATGCGCAGCTCAGAGGCCATGTTCCCAAAATCCTTCTTTGCTCCTTTTCAGCTGCCGGAGCTCTCTGTTCAAAGAATCGTTTCGGTACTCTTTCTCTTCTTAGCCTTTCACGATATTCAAGTTACTGGAAATTATATTGAACACCTTCTCTAAAGTCAAGGTACAATTGCGCACTCCTAGAGTGGGATGTGCGGTCTGCAACATCTTTTATGCCCCTGTTATTTGTTATTTCCTTCTTCCGATATACAACAAATGTGATGAAATTCCCAAAACGGATGGATCCTTCGCTTTTTCAATAAGCAAGTTCATCAGTTTCCGAGACTCGCCTTTTTCTTCCCAAAACTGCTTTTGTTCGTTATTTAGCATCCCGCCGATACTTGAAGAACCGATCAAATCCATCGTCTCGAATCCATGGCTTTCCATAAAGGGCTTGATTTCATCCACGTTAAAGTAATATGCACCCGTAAATCTCCCCTGGTCTGCGTGATTAAAAATCCCCGTACTGCAAAACTCATTTATGGAATCCATCGTGTCATTCGGCTTCCAGTATTGCGGAAACTGCAACGAGGTAATCGTCATTCTCATACGACTTTGAAAAGCGACAAAAATGATGCCCTCCTTCTTTGTAACGCGGAACAATTCCCTAACGGCGTTTATTCGTTCTTCTTCCCTTTGCAAATGGTAAAGCGGTCCCAACATGAGAGAAGCATCAAAAAACTCATTCGGTAATCCATCTAAATTTGTAGCATTTAATACATGAAACCCGTTAAAATATTCCGTTAATCCTAATTCGGATGCCTTCTCCTTCGCAATTTCAACCAACCTCGGGGTTATATCGGAAAGGGTCACCGTCAATCCTTGTTTTGCTAACTCCATGGAATATTTTCCGGGTCCCGAACCGTTATCTAATACATTGCCGCAGGGAGGCAAATATTGTTTCATGTAATGCCAGTTCATGATAAATTCCAGCGGTTCCCTGTCTAACCTTCCCCATTCATCGAAATGGGAATAATAATCGATGACATTTTCCATCCGACATAACACCTGCCTTAAATGTATTCGTTTTTTGTTTCTGGTGAAAATAAGAAAAACGTCTATCGACGTACTTTCTCAGAAGACAGACCGCATTTAGCGGAATTTTTTCTTGCGAGATTAGGATGGAAAACCTCTGTAGTTTATCTTTCTCATCTCTAAAAAAACCTATTGCCTGCAAAGAGGCGATAGGTTTTACCTTCGCGGTACCACTCTTTTTGGATTCGTCGTTTCAAACATAAAACGAACCATCTTAAAACTTGGTTACGGAGGTTATCCGTTAAGACCTACCCGGGTCAGTCTTACCGCTCATGGGCGAGTTGGGGAAACCATTGACCGTCTTGCACCGATACGACGGTTCTCTGAACAATAGCAATCCTTAATACTCCCAATCATAACGTTTGGTTTGTATAAAATTTAACTCAGTATACCGTTTCCAAATAATTCCTGTCAATAAGGATTTTAAATTCCAATTACGTGTTTTTTTCCAGCACCTCCCTCACCCGCGGCTAATAAAACCATTCAGGGATGGGGAAGCCTAAAAAAGGTAACCGCATGGCTTGGAAATCATTACACGTGCATACGTGAGCCTTAAAATCATACAAAAAGAGGAGTGGAAACGGTGAAAATAGTGGTTACAGGAGCGGCAGGCAAAATCGGTCGGTGGACCGTAAGAACACTCTTGGAAGCCGGCCACGAGGTTAAAGCTTCCGATCGATTATTAAGGGAAGAATCGGCATCGACGGATTTTGTTCAAGCCGATTTGCGCGATTACGGCCAGGTTTGCCAACTGCTCAAGGGAAGCGAGGCCGTTGTCCATCTCGGAAATATTCCTACCGATGTAAGGAATACGCCCCAAGCCATATTCGAAAATAATATGCTCGTTAATTTTAACGTGCTTGAAGCCTTAAAAGATTTCGATATTCCCAAGCTGGTGTGGGCTTCCAGCGAAACGGTTTTAGGGTATCCTTTCGTTCCGGAAGAGCTTAGTTACCTTCCCTTGGACGAGGAGCATCCAACGACGGTAAAGTCCGCGTATGCCATGGCAAAACGGCTGACGGAGCATCTTGCGGGAATGTTCCACAACCTGACCAAAGCACAAGCACAGATCGTCGCCCTCCGCTTTGCCAATATCTACGAGCCGGATGAATATCAAAAAATTCCGACCATGCATTGGAATGAGCAACAGAAGGAGCTTCAAAAGAAAAACGGCTGGGCTTACTGCGATGTCAGGGATGCCGCTAGAGCCTGCCTTCTTGCCGTCGAGAAAAACGACCTGGGAAATCAGATCTTCCATATCACCGCCCCGGACACCATTATGCCCGATCTGAGCCGGGATTTAGCGAACCGTTATTTTCCTAACGTGCCTTTAAAAAGAGAAATACAAGGCCACGAAACGCTTATGGCCATAGACAAGGCCCGGAATATCCTCGGGTATAAACCGCAATATACATGGCGTTCGGTCCTGAATCAGGATGGCACACTCAAAGCTTTGCCGGAGGACCAATTGGCATTAAGCAATATATAAAACGATGTGTATGTAGAATATGCTCAGAAGAACAAAAGAAATCGCCTTTCGTTCAAATGGAAGCATCGAAGCTGCCATCGAAAAGAGCGATTTCTTTTTCAATTCATCGGGGACCCTCGTTCATCACGCCGATTTGGTCACTGACCTTTTTGCGAAACTCCGGTTTTGTAAGAACGCCATTCAAAAATGCATTTATATTTTTAGAAAAGTTTTGGTATTCCTTGCTCTCCAAATTGTTCGTAAACAGCAATATTTCAGTAGATTGGTTATCCTTATCCACGGCATACATGGCTGTATTCAATACATAGTTTGTGGATCCGCCCTTGAAGCCTAAATGCTTAAACGACTCCTTGTTCGCAGGGTTTTGCATGGGGCCTTCCATCACCGCATCCAAATGCTGGTGAACTTGCGGAGAAAAGGTAGTTCGGCTGTTGATTTTGGACAGGAGCAAACCATAGTCCTCTGTTGTGGAAGCTACCATTCGGTCAGAAAGGATTTTATCGAATTCTTCATCGTACCATTCTTCAATGGCAGCTGTTCGTTTATAAGAACCGTCCACATCATTTTTTAATTTTTCATGTTGCTGAATCGCAAAAGTCTGAAATTGTTCTTGTGACATGGTTCTTAATTCCTCTTTAGCTTTCTTGATCCTTTCTTCCTGAGGCAAATCCGGATTTTTTTGCATGATCTCATAAGGAATCAGCAAGGAAGAGTAAATTGGGAATACCTTTTGATGGTTCGTTAATCCAAGCTTCGCAATATTGCTGTTAATAGGATCCATGCCAAGCCGCTCTATCAAATATTCCATGTTGGCATTGCTGCTAAAATCAATCATTCCTTTGGCAACTTCCTCCAAGGCAACGGAATCATCCTTAATGAGCTTGCGCGATTTTAGGCTTTCACCCCATTCCGGCTGCGCTCCTCCATCTAATTTAGGAATGTAGTATTTGTCTATATCCGCCAATTTCACGTATTCATGAGGGCTAATCTTCCCGTCAGCCGCTTGCTGGGCATATTCAAGGGCCACCATGATTTTCACGACGCTCGCCAAAGGCATCATTCTGTTGGAATGATAAGCGGCTACGACCTCCTCATTATGAATGAGGGTGAAGGATACGTTCTCAGGATGCTTTTTGATGAATCTCAGCACGGCTTCTTCGCCTTTATTTATGTTGCTGAAAAGAAAAACGGCAGCAATGCTGACGACGGTTATAGAGGCCATGCTATAAAGAATTAATTTGGATTTCTTCATTCCCGCCCTCGTTTCCTTGGCCAGACTTAAGCAGCTTGCAACCAATGGCATGTATATTTTTCATGAATTTACTATAGCACTCCAACCTTTACCTCATCTAAACGGAACCTTAACATTTGCTAACGTTTATAATATCTTCACCATTACCTTCTCTCCGTTAAAATCCAGTTCCCCGTTGAATTGAAATCCAAACTTCCGGTATAGATGCAAAGCCCGTTGATTGTCTTCGTAAAGACTTAAATAAATTTCGCTGCAATGATAAAGAGCGACAAGATGTTCGATTAATGCTTCTAACATGATGCCGCCCAACCCTTGCCCTTGAAAACGTCCATCGATTAAATATCGATCCAGCCAGACCCTTCCGTTCGGGCCTTCGTCCGGAAACAAGCCATACATCGCAAAACCGACAAGGAACCCATTCTTATACAGGCCGGCTGGGCGATAATAAGGGCATTCTTCCGCGTCTTTCAAACATTGTCTCGTGGATTCCACAAAGGATGTCTGGGTCGAATCAACCTGCAATGCAAGGATCTCCTCCATGTTTTCTTTGGTTACCGCTCTAATTTCGGTATTCATCTCGATCACCTTTCCATAGCGACATCTATATCTCCCCCCCCAATAATAAGTTAAAAATAGTTTATTTTCCAATGCGATGCTATCCTTTACTTCTTCTAAACCATTACTCGAAACCTTGAAAATATTCAATCTAATGCGATTTCAATTTCACCTTTAGGGTGGACTTTTTTATTTTTGACAAACGAATACCGTTACAGTAAACTGTACACAATACACTAAAGTGTAACTTTAACAGTTAAATGTCATTGGAGGTGTAACATGAATAGCTATACCGCTAAACAAATAGCTGAAATTCTCCAACAAGATGACCCGCGCATGAATTTGCGAACGGTAAGGTACTACACGCAAATCGGTATGGTTCCGCCTCTTGAATTAGTAGGTAACAAGAGGGTTTACACGGATAATCACATTCACTACTTCCGCGCCATTATTACATTAACAAGAACCGGGGAAACCTTGGCTTCCATTCAGGAAACATTAAAAAAACTATCCTCGGAGGACATTGAAAAGATAAGTCAACAATTAACATGGTTTGAACCTAGCCGAATTATTGAAAACGAAACACTGAAAATAACGGATGATGTCATAATCACGATTAGCCCTCGGATTTCCGCAGAGTTAAAACAAAAAGTCATTGATTCGGTATCTCAAGCACTAAGGGGTGAAAATCAGTAATGCTTGAACTAAAACTAGCCAAGTCCATGATGGAGAACGAAGAAGGAATGAATCATTTATGGGTTCGGATAATTCAAAATGAAAAAGTTCAATCCCCAAAGTCCGAAATTCAAATACGGCTGCCAAATGGCATTTACCGTTCGCATAACCTCAATGGTTTTGTTGAGAATGAACGAGAACATATTGTAGTTGATGCCTTCGACCAAGATATGATCATAGAAATTTTCACCCAAGACGCGATTGAATGCGGGGAAATGACTATCGGGGTAACTTTGATTTCATGCGAAGCCACGATAAGCAGAGAAATTGCAATTCAAGTGGTCCTTGAAGATGAAATGGATGAGGCCCAGATCGACGAACAAGTTGTCGAACGAGTCAAAGAGATCAGTAATGCCAATGTTCCACCCCACAGTAAAGAAACAAATGCCGTATTCATTCAACCGAGGGTAATGGAAATAAGGGATAATGAATTTTCATACTTGGAAAAGAAATACCGTATTGACTACTGATTCTTCCTTATGGCGGGTGAGTTATCAACGCACAGCGTTCAACATGTGTGGAATGCTGACGGTACGTTTATGTGTGACCTTTTTGATTGATATGCATCCAAAATAGTTGTTACGATAGTTCAACGCAGCAAGTTAAACTAATGAAATGGTAGAGGAGTTTTTCATCATGAAGAGAATTGTAACACTGAGTACGCGCAAACTGATGGACACTGTAAAGCACGGCGGATGCGGCGCTTGCCAGACATCTTGCCAGTCTGCTTGTAAGACTTCCTGTGGCGTTGCCAACCAGCGTTGTGAAAACGCAATGAACAAATAGGAATTGAAACTCACCGCCGTCCCTACAAGGACGGCGAAGTTGTCCATGCTGGAGAGACGCCTGCAATTTATAGGCAAAAAGGAGCTTGATTCGCAGTATGATTCATCAATATCAACTGAACGGATTCAACATCGTGATCGACACCTATAGTGGCTCAGTGCATGTTGTTGATGACCTGGCGTATGAGATCATTGCGCTTTATGAGCATGCTACACCCGAACAAATCCTGACGATAATGAAGGAAAAACATTTTTCTGAGGAAAGCATTCGTGAGACCATCTCAGAGGTCGAGGAACTTAAAAGCAATGGGCAGCTCTTTACAGAGGATGCGTATGAGAAGCTGTCCATCGATTTAAAAAAACGAAAAACGTATGTTAAAGCGCTCTGTCTCAATGTTGCGCATACCTGCAATCTGTCATGCGAATATTGCTTCGCCAGCCAAGGGAAGTACAATGGCGATCGCGCAATCATGAGCTACGAGGTTGGACAAAGAGCTATCGATTATCTGCTGGAGCATTCGGGCCATCATCGAAACCTGGACATAGACTTTTTCGGCGGGGAGCCGCTTATGGCTTGGAAAGTCGTCAAACAGATTGTTGCGTATGCACGAAGCAAGGAAAAGGAATGGAAGAAAAAATTCCGCTTCACCTTCACAACGAACGGGATGCTGCTCAACGATGAGGTCACCGAGTTTTTAAATCAGGAAATGTACAATGTCGTCTTAAGTCTGGATGGAAGAAAAGAGGTCCATGATCGGCTGCGTACAACCGTTACCGGTAAGGGCAGCTATGATTCTATCGTGCCGAAGTTCAAGGAATTCATCCAAAAGCGCGGGGATCAGGAATACTATGTACGGGGAACGTATACGCGGAACAATGTCGACTTCACCAATGACATCTTCCATATCGCAGATCTTGGTTTTGACAAAATCTCGATGGAACCCGTTATATGTGATCCACGGGAGCCCTATGCGCTTACCGAGAAGGATCTTCCGGAGATATATAACCAATACGAAATTCTCGCCAAGGAAATGATTGAACGCAGCGAACAAGACAGAGGCTTTACTTTCTATCATTACATGCTGGATCTCTCAGAAGGCCCTTGCATCCAGAAAAGAATCACGGGCTGTGGTTCAGGCACAGAATATCTCGCTGTCACTCCATGGGGCGAACTATTCCCTTGCCACCAGTTCGTCGGGGATGAAGCGTACAGCATGGGCAACATCTGGGATGGCATCACGCGACCTGAGCTGCAGTGCCAATTCAAAGAGAGCAACTGCTACACGAAGCCGGAATGCCAGGATTGCTGGGCTAAACTCTACTGTAGCGGCGGCTGCCCTGCCAATGCCCTGCATGCGACGGGCTCCATCAACGGAACCTACGAGTTTAGTTGTGATGTTTTCCGTAAACGGATTGAATGTTCCATGATGGCTAAGGTTGCGGAGTCGATTAGAGCGATGGAAGAGAATCAAATGTAGATAAATGAAAGAGGGGCTCGCTGCCTCTCTTTGCTATTTTCGTCCGTACTTATCTATCATATTTATCTGATCATTTTGCAAAAATATCCATATGTTTTTGAAACAGTCATCTATTACCTACGATTTGCTTGAATGTGCTTGCAAAATTCCAAGAATGAAGGTGCTACAACTATTGCGTTATCAGGGTCGCAACTTTCTTCGTAATCCTTCCAAGAATCCTCGAATAAAATATCATGATTCAGAAATCTATTATTGTTCCCTTTAGAATGGTTGTTCATGTAAGTTCCACATCCTATCTTCCTTTTATTTTTCGTCTCCTTTTAGAGCGCCGCCTATATTACGTCCTTTTAGCTGACTGCTAAACCTTTTTCTTATTTCCATGATAAACTCCCCTACTTAAATAGAATATATCTATAAGCAACTTGGAGCAGTTCCATCTATCTCGCAAGAACCGACAGGTTATGACCTAGCAATTTAAAAAGAAAGAGTAACATGATAATCCAAGTTATACACCCCGGATTAATGCTACTCTTTAAATCTTAAAAATAAATCGATTTCTCCCTTGTTAAATTCAACAAAATATTGAGTTATTTTATAATTAAAGCTTCTCTTCCCATATCCAAATTGGCTCCTGAAGAACGATGGATGTAAGATTACGGTTGATTCTTTTTGAGTTCACCGTCATCTCGTTGCTAAGAACGATCACTGTTAATTCCTCGTCAATTAGCCGCGTAACATAATGACGGAAACCACTTGGATATCCTCCTGGATGCCCAACTGCTTTTTTCCCCATGACATCTTGCGTATACCATCCATATCCATATTGAGACGGAAACTTTTTAGCATGCGTCATACTCATCAGTTCTGATGATTCTTTGCTTATCAATACATTATTACGCAGGGCTCTGTCAAACCGCTCTAAATCTTCAACTGTAGAAATGATATCCCCAGCTGCATACGCTGCAGAATTATGCATTAAGGGTCCGACTTTCCCCTTTACATGTCCTTCCGCCTTGGGTATACCAGCCGAAACCGTAAACATAGAATTCAACATGTTGCTTGGTTCAAAAATATGCTCTTTTATGTAATTTGCATATGACTGTCCGCTGGCTTTTTCAACAATAAGTCCTAACATCACATAACCAGTATTACTATAACTAAAGCTTTTACCTGGGGTAAACTCTAATTCAGAATCGCTAACGGTTTTTACAATATCATTTGGATTCCATTCTTTGCTGTAGTCAAATTTGAAATTCGGCTTTAGATAATCCGGAATTCCCGAGCTATGACTTAGTAGATGACTTATTGTAATAGACTCTCCATTCGGGAAGCCTGGAAAGTATTGCGAAATTGGATTATCTAAGTTTAGAAGTTCCTTTTCTGCTAGTTGCATGACTGCTACGGCAGTGAATGT
Source organism: Paenibacillus sp. DMB20 (assembly GCF_000987955.1). Classification (GTDB taxonomy): domain Bacteria; phylum Bacillota; class Bacilli; order Paenibacillales; family Paenibacillaceae; genus Paenibacillus_AQ. The sequence goes on along the minus strand of NZ_LAZU01000021.1, from coordinate 342,175 downwards.
TTTAGATAATGAAGCAATCTGATAGAGCGTGCTTGGGCTATTAGGTAAATCAGTGGCTGCCAATCCATAACCTTTTTTAAATAAAACCTCACCTTCCTTTGCAATTAGGACGGTTCCCTGAAATTTTTCGCTTGTCAGATATTGATCGATTTTATCAGAAACGCTTCCAGATAAATTACTATGGTTGTTACGTCCAAATAATAGCAAAGCTATTATAGATACGATTACAATAACAAGAATAGTAATAGAGAAAATTTTTAAGAATTTTTTCACATTTATACCTCTCAATCTATTTCTTTATAGCCTATTAGATACTGCCGCAATAGATATAAATATTACAGTATATTCTACCGTTTTCTGTATCCATATTGAACCTCTTATCAAGATTGTTTTATGAAGAAATAATCAGCTGGTTGTTTCTGCTCCAGCATAGCGGCTAATTGGTTGCGCTCTTCTTCCGTGAGCTTAGGCGGTTGTCCAGGGGAGTAGCCCATTTCCAGCCCGCAAGACCCTGAGCTTGGCAACTTTGCCAATAATGGCAAAAAGCTCTCCATACGATGGGGAGCTTTCTCATTTTATCGACTAATTATAATTGAAATTAATGATTTTATCATTAATACAGTTTCTCAGAGATTGATTTTGCCGTTATCTCGCGGTATTTCAGAGCTTCATCCTTTATTTTTATAGAAACCCCGACATTCAAAATATCAATAACAGCTAGCTGGGATATCTTTGCAACAAGTGAGCTACCTTGTAATGGATTTTCTCTAGCAACCATTAACAGTTCGATATCTGCCAGTTTGGTTATAGGGGAACGCGCATTACTGGTAATAACGACTATTTTGGCGCCCGCTTTCTTGGCTAGGCTTAAGTTCTTCAGCGTATCTTTGGTGCTTCCCGAAATGGATATCCCAACAGCTACATCTCCTGGATGCATTAATGCAGCTGTCATAGCCTGAAAGTGCGTATCTGTCTTAGCGAAGCTTTGCTTGCCAATCCTGGTGAAGCTATGCGCGGCCTGTAACGCCGTCAATCCTGAAGATCCTACTCCAAAAAAGTGAATATGATTAGCTGCAGTCAATAGATCAATGGTCTTCTCCAACTGATCTGAACTAATAAGTTCCGAAGTTTGCTCCAGCGTCTCAATATGCATAGATATAACCTTACGGTTTATAGTCGCTGCATCATCCTCTTCAGTAACTTCATTATACAAGCGATCGGAAGGCTTAACCAAATCTTGTGCCAGAGATAATTTAAAATCCTGAAAACCATGGAATTTCATTTTCCGGCAGAAGCGAATCACCGTCGTCTCCCCGACGTCCGCTCTCTCTGCAAGTTCGGTCACCGAATGATAAATGATATCCTGAGCGTTTTCCAGAATAAAATTTGCAACTTTTTGTTCTGTTTTGGTTAATCCATTAAAATGACTTCTTATGGATAACAAAGTCTTTCCCGTTCCCTGCTCGTTAGACAAATCCATTCTCCTTTCAGGTTGCCTAACAAATAATGATACTGTAGACTAACCTATATTTAGGATATACACAAATCCTTCAAAAGGCAAACTAGTATGCTATAACAAGTTACATTATAATGTAAATTAAATTTTAAATAAAATAACCTGCTACAGCCCCTACTACACCTCCATTATCACCTAAAGAAGCCGAAACTACCTCGATTTCCCGAACCCTCTCCCTAAAAACAGGAAGCAGCTGGCGCGACAGACTTTCACGAACCGGATTAAGTAAAAAATCGCCTTGCCGAGTAATGGCCCCTCCAATGACAATCCCCTCTGGATTAAATGTATGGACCATATTAGCCAGACCAGCAGCAATATACTGAGTATATCTTCTCAGCACGTGAATAGATGCTTCGTTTCCTTCCTGCACAGATGCAAATATACTTTCCGCGGTACTAATCCCTTTTAGCTCTGCCCCAGCTTCCTCGACCATTCTCATCAATCCTGTAACAGAAGCATACTGTTCCCAACAGCCTGTTCTTCCGCAATTGCATGGATAACCACTGTACTCAATAACATGATGGCCTATTTCTCCCGCAAACCCATCCCGTCCTTGATACGGCCTATGATTAATGATCAGGCAACCGCCTACTCCCGTTCCCAAGGTAACACAGATGAAATCGTTCCAATGTCTGCCAGACCCTACCCACGCTTCGCCGAATGCCATGGCATTCGCATCGTTATCGATCAATACAGACAAGCCTGTCATGGAATGCAGCCGATTTCCAAGCTCCATTCCGGCCCATCCCGGCAAATTAGCTGTGGCCCCCATTACAACGCCTGTCCGACTATTAACTTGACCAGCAGTCCCTATGCCGACACCTTTTACCTTCCATCCTTGACTGCTTGAATACCTTTCTAATTCCTTCGTAATTTCGGCAATTCGATTTAACAGTGCTTCCCCACCTTCATTTGCCTTCGTCGGACAATTCAAATGGTGAATGACCGCTCCCTCCGCATTTACAATCCCCGACTTAATATTTGTTCCACCGATATCCAGACCTATAGCTACTTCCCCAGTATGTCCCAACCATAGAACCTCCTCGTTTAAAGGCTGCTGCAAATAAAATAATAAAGACTAAATTTCAGGAACGTTATGATATTGAAGTATAGCATCCGTATATTTCTTAGTAATCAATTGCGGCCTGGTAATGGCTCCGCCAATTACAACTGCGTAAGCTCCGGCCCGAAGACACTCAACAGTCTGTTCAGGACTATGAATTCTCCCCTCAGCTAATACGGGAATGCTAACCATTTGACTTAAATCAGCAACTAATTGAATATCTGGTTCCTCACTCTGCGGGCTGTAGTCTGTATAACCAGATAGCGTAGTAGAAATAAGATCAAAACCCAATCTCTCCGCCTCTACTCCTTCTTCTACAGAAGATACATCTGCCATTAATAGTACTTGGTGCTTCTCCCTTATTTCTTTAACCAAATCCGCAAGACGAACATTGTCCGGCCTATTGCGTAATGTAGCATCCGTAGCGACAATTTCGGCTCCAGCAGCGATTATACCTTCAACCTCTGTTAAGGTAGGAGTTATGTAAACGTCAGAACCCGTATACTCCTTCTTCCATAAGCCGATAACCGGCAAATTCGTCACCTTTTTTATCGCTCTAATATCTTGAGGCGTATTCGCCCTGATCCCTACCGCCTTGCCCATTTCTGCCGCTAGAGCATAGCGGGCCATATAATCACTTCCGTAGAATGGTTCTTCCTCAAGAGCTTGACAGGAAACAATAAGTCCACCTTTTAAAGTTTGAATAATTGAATGTAACATAGTGCAAACCTCCGTAAACTGTTCATTGAGTAATATGTAGCTCAAAAAGAAAATATCATTTTTAGTGGATATTATCTTCAAATATAAAATTAATATCGGTTATTTTCTCCAATTATAACAGATGCCTGTTCTTTGTAAACACTTTTAAGCAGATTATATAGAATTTAACAATTTAACGTTAATTCAGACTATTCTGCGGGTCCAGTACAGGGATCCACGGCATTCCGACGGTTCTTCACCTTGCGCAGTACGTACTCTTCCATTCCCTTAGAATCAGCAGACAGCCACCCTTTATTATCAATAGAGTGGCTGTCTGCTGATTTATTCTACTCTATCGGTGTTAAAGAACCAGATCGTCCGGCCAGTGGATTTGGACCCCTTGCCTTTGAATCAGCGCTTGATAGGCCTGAAGATGCTCCGAATTGGCGTGTACCTCATGCGGCGTCACTTGATTCTGTAGCGCATAGGCCGCTAAATAACCGACCGATTCCCCAATATTCCATTCCGTCGGGTGAAGGCGGTAGCATCCGTTCGTGATTTGAGTGGTGCCGATATTTTTACAAGCGGGAAGCAAATTCTTGACCCGGATCGGCAGTAACGCACCAAGCGGAATCTCGTACGGATAGTTCGGAATATAGAACGTCCGGTTCGTGACGGTCGTCAGGTGAACATCCAGATGATAGCTGCCGACACCGACGCTATCATCGTAACGGCGAATCCCTTGTTCCCCGCGGATTTCCTTACTAACATCCTGCTCCGTAATGGTATACATCGCTTGAATCCGGCGCGACTCGCGAATATACGGGTACTTCGCCAGTCCGTCCTCTGTACCCAGTACATCCTTACGCAACCGGATGCCTGGATACCCTCGCCCTCCGTCCGGACGAGGCGTCTCGGTCTGGAGCCAGTAGATCAGTGAGAGGCTTAACTGTCTAGCACTCGCCAGATGCTCCTCCCGTTCTGCTTCAGGAACGTCAATAATTGAACCCAGAAAATAATCGTTCTGCGGCCAATTGATCAATGTGATGTCGCTTTCATATAGCCCAGGCTCAAATAAAGCCGGGTCGATGATACGACGATACGTCCACAGCGACAGAAGCTCCCGCCCGGAAGCGTCCTTGCTGCCTGGAAACAGGGCGAACTCCTTCATTTTCTCCACGTCATCCGTATCGTTCGCATACCAGCTTAACAGCGGAATATTCGTATGCTTCGGTACGAACTTGCGCCAGAAATCATATTGCTCAGGCTTCTCAATCGTGAAATCGCCACCCTCAACATAATCGAGGGCAAACACATGGGTGATCGACTGCATATCGAGCGGATTTGCCTCTTCCAGCGCATGCGGCTCCCCTGTCTCATGCCTGGATTCCGCGCCTATTACATATTCAACCCCCGCTAACGGCAGTACGTCTCCACATTCCGTAGCATCGAGGAAGTATGATCCCCTTAGTACAACTTCTTCGCCTGTGTTTATATGTGTAACGGTTACACTCTCTATCTGATCCTCGTTCACCGAGGCTGCAGTTGGTCTGAAATGATACAATACCGTGATACGGCCGCTGTTCACATACGGGGCCAACATATCCTCGATGACGCGCAACGCCACCTTCGGCTCATGGCATAAGCGGCTTACCCAACCGTTGCCGGGATTAAGCAGTTCATTATTCTTCGCTTCCTCTGACATCGGATAGTTCTCTCGATAATAAGCACGCACCCGGTCTCGAAACTCGCGATACGTCTCTGTGCAGCCGAATTCCTCGATCCACTGATGTTCATCCGGCGGAACCGCCTGACTTGTCAGCTGACCGCCGAGCCAATCCGTCTCCTCTGTCATGATCACACGCACGCCCATTTTGGCTGCAGCCAATGCGGCCATGCATCCGCCCAACCCGCCGCCTAGGACGGCGACGTCTGTCATTCGCTCGTTATCCATCTCTCGCTGGCTCCTCCTCCGGCGCTTCCAGCATCCACCTGAGCTGTTCATGCACCTTTTCTGTTATTTGCAAAATTTGTAGACCCTCGCAGCATTAGCGAAGCTCGAACCCTCGTTGTACTTTATTGTCCTTGCTTAGTCTCACGGACATGGGTTTTCAATCCGACCTCAAACATCCGACTCCAAGGCATATAGCAATCGTCGATCACGATCTCATAATTATTCTCTGGGTTATGCAAATGCTGCTCGATGAACCGAGTCAATTCAGCTCTGACCCGCTCGGCGATTTGTCCCCGCTGTCCGTCGATCGAGAAATAATTGTATCCCGTACCAGGCAGCACCCGATCACTTACATCCCTACGCACGAAGGCACAATAGCCCCCATCCTCGACATAGCGTAGTGACAGGAAATCGCGATGCTGCGGCGTATTGCCATACACGGCATAGATCATGCCTTGAGCAATGCAAGTTCCGAGCGTGTTGCCACTTGTATTCCAGCCTGCATAACCGGCCAATTCGAACAATAGCTTCTTATCGCGAAGCAGCTGCAGCAGTTCAAGATCTGCTCCGTTGGCATAGGCTACATCGGCGATAACACAAGGCTTGCCGAGACGGTGAACAATATCATCAGCCATCTCTATCAGTTCAACTAGATTCCGGTATACCTGATACCCTAAATAAGGCTGCCCTTGATCATTCGACTCCATCATGCTCTCGCCGGGTGTATTGATGCATAGGGCCATATCGGCTTCTGCTAGGGAAGGCGACATTAGTCCTCCGGCCGCCATAATCTGATATTTGACCGATTCATATAGTACGCGGTCTTCATATAGAGGTATCACTAACGGCCCTTGCACACTGGCAAAATGAACATGCACCCGTGGCTTACGACCCTCAAAGTGATTGATCATGCGGGCAAGTAGCGTACATCCCACTTCGTCGGCCCCGGGATACATATAGACGGACAGCTGCTGCTGACACTTCTTGACATGCTCGCGAACGTGCTGCTGATCCACCGCAGTCAGACCATAAGGAGCCGAGTCATCCTGCGGGATGATCATGAAATCGACGGCCCCGTCCTGCACCAGTTCGATTGCTCTCTTATTCGCTGTTAAATTAACAGCACGGCGCTCCGTGTAGTCCTGCCACATCGATTCAGGCAAAACGCCCTCAATCTGCTGCAATTCATTTTGCTCTTCTTCTGTCGCGATGCCCAGCTCCAACCGGTGGCGGATATATCCGCGCCGGAAAATCTCCCTGCCCCAATTCTCGTAATAATCCGGTTCTTCATCACTGCTGGAATAGCGCGGGCAACGCATAATAAGCTGATAAGCAAATACCTGCAAAGCCGGGTTGATCCGCTTTAATTGACGGAGCTTCTCCAATTGCTCCCCGCATTGTTCCTCCGTCATCTCATGCAGCCGCGAGGGAATTATTCCTCCGTATAGCAACGTGTCCAAGGCCACAATCGCTCCGTCTGCATCACGCGCCTGCTCGAACAGCCAGGCCCATAGCTGTTCGATGTCTCCAGGGCGCTTCTTCAGCCCCATCATGCTCAAATCCGGACGAACGACATGATAATCCGTTCCCGCGGCAAGAAGTGCCGGAAATTCGTAATTGCACGGACGTTCGTCCAGCGGAATATATATAATTTTTCTCATTTGAGTAGTGTCCTCCTATCCTTTAACTGCTCCGGATACACCTTCCATGTAATATTTCTGGGTGCACAGGAACACGATGATAATCGGTATAACCGAAATGACGGTTCCGGCGGCAATCCAGCCAAAATTATAGGAAAATTGGCCATTTAAAAAGCTGAGCGCGGACGCGATCGGATACTGCTTCGTATCATTAAGCACAATCATCGGCCAGAGGAAGCTATTCCACATCCCCATGAACTCCAATAGTCCGATAACAGCGATCGCCGGCTTCACAATCGGCAGCGCCAATTGCAGCCAAATACGAAATTCGCTGGCACCGTCCACTTTACCGGAATCGCGCAGCTCATGTGGCATGCCCATAAACGCCTGTCTCATTAGGAATACGTTGAACACGGTAACCGCTGAAGGAAGCACGACTGCAAGAAACCCGCCCATCAAGCCTAGTGCTTTTACCGTCAAATAGTTAACTACCATGCCGGCTGCAGCGGGAATAATCATCGTCGCTACCAGTAGTGTAAAGATTAGATCCCGGCCTTTGAAACGGAATACGGCAAGCGGATAGGCTGTAAGACAAGAAAAGAAGATGTTCATTACAACGCCCATCAGCGCAATGATAACGGTATTCATTAAGTATGTTGGAAAGTCCATGTAATTCCATACTTGGACGTAATTATCAAAATCGATAAATGTCGGGAAGATCGCCGGCGGAGAGCTGAACACATTCTTGCCGGGCATGAGCGACACACTGAAGATCCATAGGAATGGTCCCATCATAAAAATGGCAAACAGAATCAAAGCTCCATACAACAATAATAATTTCACTAATCGAAGTGGTTTTTTTCTCATATCATGCATCCATTAATATGGATTGACACCACCCTTCCGGTTGAATCTGAAGATGACGATACTAAGCGCAGCAATCATGACGCTGACAATTAAGCCAAGTGCCGAGGAGTAGCCAAAATTAAATTGTTGGAAGCCTTGCTGATAAATATACAAGCTTGATGTTAAAGTTGAATCCCCCGGTCCACCCATCGTCAGGATGAACACTTCATCGAACACACGGATTGCCGCCATTAGTGAAATAAGCGTGCAGAAAAAGACATACGGCTTCAACAGCGGAATTGTAATTTTACGAATCGTCTGCGCCCGGTTCGCGCCATCAATCATCGCAGCCTCTGTCAGATCCTTCGGAATGGATTGCAATCCGGCCAAATAAATCATCATATAGTAGCCAAGGCCCTTCCACATCGTAATGAACATCAGTGTCCATAGTGCTGTATCTTTGTTGGACAGCCAGGTAATTCGCTCTTTCATTAACCCTACATTGGACAGCACATAGTTTATGACCCCATTCTGGTTGAGCAGCCAGCCCCAAATAAGCGCTACCGCGACCATAGAAGTAACTACGGGTATGTAATAAGCCGTACGAAATAATTTAATGCCTTTGACATTGCTGTTGACTAGAATCGCCATAAGAATAGATATAATCTGAATAAATGGCACAACAATGACGTATAGCAATGAGTTGAGCAGTGACGTGATGAAGCTCTTATCTTGCAACGCCTTAACGAAGTTATCCAAGCCAACAAACTCGGTATTGCCTATGACGGAGTAATTCGTCAGCGCCAGCGGTACGCTATAAATAATCGGCCAGAAGACAAATAGAGCCAGTAGAATCAAACCCGGTGTCATAAAGAGCCAAGCCACTGACGCTTCCGACTTGCCGAATCTAGTAAAGAAGGGGGTTTTTTTCATGATAGTAATCCTCCACCGCCTTTAATTAGGTAGTTCAAAAAGTCCACTTTTGAACATCCATTTATAGAAATCGGGCAGGACAAGCCTGCCCACCTAGACGTATTTAGTTGCCTAAGATTTTGTTAACCTCGCCCTCGGCCTCAGTCAATGTTTTCTTCGCATCAGCACCGTTCAAATAAATTTCCTGCAATGCTTTGGTGACGGCCTGATTGACGTCTTTGGCATTCTCAACGCCGATGTAGAAATCCTCGGCTTTATCAAGGCTGACTGCAGATACGGTCTTAGCCATTCCTTCCAGAGTTCCGTCATTTTCCGAGAAGAACGGATCTTTGGCGCTCTCTACTGTGGAAGGCAATGTATTAGCGAGCTTGGAGAATTCCAGTTGATTGGCCGCATTCGTTACGAATACAGCGAAGTCGACCGCTTCTTTCTTATGAGATGTTGCCGAAGGCACGACGATGTTCATCGTGTTGGAATAGCGGATGCCCGCTTTGCCAACCGGACTTGGAACGGCAAGCATTTTGTTGTATACATCCGGCGCGGCTGTCTTGATCTTGTTAATGAATGGCGAACTGGATAAGGACATGGCCACTTGCTCACTCGCGAAGTATTGCACTTGTTTATCGTAGTTGATAATGTCTTTTGGAATGACGCCGTCTTTTAACAGCTGTAAATTCTCATTAACATACTCTTCCACTTCCGGTGTATTAAAAGCTGCCTTCTTATAATCCTCGGTCAGGAACGGCAAGTTCTCTTCCAGCAGAGTGCGCGCCTCCATCGTGAAGATGTAGCCGTAGGCGCCGGTTTTCTCTTTGATCTGGCGACCCCATTCGTTCAATTCCTGTTTTGTCTTCGGCGGATTGTCCGGATTCAGTCCAGCTTTCTCCACCAGATCCTTATTCATGAATAGGACGGGCAATCCGGTGTACCAAGGGAGTGCGAACCCTTTGCCGTTCATTTCTGTTGAGGAGTAGATTCCCGGGAAATAAGCTGCCTTCTGGTCCGCTGTCAGCTCTTGGTTGAAGTCAACCAATGCATCCTTGGTTCCCATCTGATTGGCCAGCTCCGTATTAAGGTTCACCACGTCTGGCGCATCACCGCCAGCAATATTTGTCATGAGCTTGTTCAGTACAGCATCGTAAGGGTAGTCCTTCCAATCGATCTTGACATTCGGATTCTTCGCTTCATAATCCGCAATCAATTTGTTGAAGTAATCATTGAAGGTCGGCTGCAATGAGATTGTCCAGAACTCTACCGTGACTTGTTCCGCGGGCTTCTTGCTATCGTTGTTCCCACTTGAAGCAGCCTCTTTGTTGCCCGATGAATCCGAACCACACGCCGCCAATAGCCCTACCATCATCATTGATGACAATAGTAATGAAATCAATCTTTTACCTTTGAAACTCATACCATAACACCCTCTCTTTTTTTATAAACTATCTCTCAAAGCTAGGAGAAGAAATGACTGTAAGTCCGAAAACGGCAGCGCTTACAAAAAAGCTTTATTATTCTACGCTATATCTGTAATTGCTCCAATCCATGAATGATTTCGGAATAAGTGTCGTTCCTGCAACCTTCTCCCTTACTGCATGTTCATTGTAACACGAACTGAATAAATTCTCCACTATTTTTATAATAATAGGAGATTATTTTCTTCATATGACATAAACATTCGGATAGCGGCAGCGGTCTAGCACATACCACTAATTTAAACCGGCAACCCCATTCGCAATAAAATCAACCCACAACACATTTGCGCCTTTTTCGATGGATAGACTCATATTGGGATTGCCTCAACTATATAAATTAAAAAATTCGGGGTGCCAAATCGATCTGCGGCACCCCGTGAATTCATTAGGAATAGATGAAACCTAAATATTGCAGTTTCAACTCTGTCGTTATTCTTCGTGGTTCCCTTTATCATTACCAGCGCGCTGAATCGTCACCGTGTAGTTTTTCATTAGTCCATCTTCGGACATCACTTGTAACGTAACCAGATTCGAACCCACTTGAAGTTGTACGGGAATGACCGAATCATTTTCAATATGATTGCCACCCATGGAAATAACCGAATTCTGATTACTTGTACTCGCCGTAATATTTACCTGTGTAACCGAATGCCCGACCTTTACCTTGTAATCATACGTCGATGGTGTGAAGGAAGGCGTTAACTTCACTAACTTCCCCGAGCTCACCGTCAATTTACTTAATTGCGTTTTCGCTGTTTTGGAGAGATAGACGTCTATCATTTTACTGCCATAGTCCAAATCATGCTTCATACGATTCTTCACTTCTGTATCAATCGTGTTGCTTGCAAGAAGTTTGCTTATGCTGTCGATCTTCTGTTTCATGTCACTTGCAGTTTCATCTGTCATATTGGGATTCACATGTAGATCTTTTACAGCGGATTCAAGTTTCTGTATTAGTTTCTCGCCGTCCTTACGGCTCATCCCTTGGAAAGGAACGTAAATCTCATTGATTTTACGGATCATTTCTTCCATCACGGTCGCTAGAGGCTTGGTTGTATCATATTGAGGCAAAATTGCCTCATTACGATACACCCCAATCTTCAGCAACTTGTCATACTTATAATTAAATAGTCCTTCGAATTCAAATAATGCGGCTCCAGCACCATCATTCTTTGTCGCTTCATTAATTTGATCCACAACTGCTGATGTAGGATTGCCTTGGAACGTGTCTAGACCTGATGAGACGAATGCATTGTCCCCTGCTAATGCCATGGAGTTTCTCAGGTCAGATACCGTTAATTCCGAGCCCGGTGCATAAGACATATGATACAAGTGATCGATTAAATTATGATCTAACCAGTATTTCGCTTCTTGTGCGTGCGATTTCGGTGCTTCCTCATAATTCGGCCATACCGCAGTTGTAATTTGTAGCTTTGGTTTGATTTGATGCGCTTCATTCGCTACTCGAGCAACCCAAGTGTTAATGATATCCGCACGGAATTGAAGCCATTCATCCCAGTACTGATCCCCTGGATGAAGGTTCAGTGGATCAACGCCATACTTCTCGCTGAATAAGTCGCGGGTATACGTGTCGTAACCGAAATCATTCGTGTAATCTCCAGACCCTGGATACCTCGCATAATCCAAATGCAGTGAAGCAATGTCATATTTCGTGATGAGTTCATCGTATACAGAAGCAACGAAATCTCTAGCTTGCGGGAGCGCTGGATTAAGCCAATACCACTTGGCATTGTTAATGCCTTCTTCATAATTAATACCTTTTCTGCTTATCAAGAGCCAATCGGGATGATTCACCACAACCGGTCCGCCGACAAAGAAGTTCTCCACCCAGGCATGAATTTCAATCCCCTGTTTCTTGCCTTCCTCAATGAATGCTCCAAGTACATCAAAGCCTTCATACAAAGGATTTAATTCGGTATCTGGCAAAGACGTTGGCCAAGTAGTATATCCATCCCACCACGTTTCCAGATAGATGGCATTGATACCGGTCTCTTTGATTTTCTTCACATGATCTCGAACCTGCTCCAAGTTCTTCTCCTTCGGCCGCATCCAGAGACCTCGAGTTTGTACTTTTGGAGACTCAAAATTCATATAGCTTGCATCCGTAACTTTCTGATCCAAGTCATTCAGTAAATCCATTAATCCGTTGGTACCGCTTTCATTTAGTCGCTGTTTAGCCAATTCATAAACGTCTTTTGCCTCTACGATCTTCTGTTCAATTTCGGTATAAGGCACATCCATAAATTGATTCTTGGATAACTGGAGCGCCTTCTCTGCGCTATCGATACTTATCGATGCTTTATCTAAGTAAGATTCCGGCGTAAAAATAACCAACACTTGTTTTTTAGCAAAATCTAGACTCAATTTGGCTCCGACCAGTGCGTTATTCTTTAACCATGTGTTTTTAACCCCATGACCGGATAATACATAGCCGCCTTCAGGAATTTTACTGTTGTTCCCGCCATTGTTCGTCACATATCCGTCCGCATTAACAATCACTTCATTGCCCCATGGGTTCGTGCCAGTCTCCTCGCCATAATTATGATCATAGACGATCAACTGATCCGATCCACGAAATCCTGGATAAGGCACATTGCCAACATTGTCCCAGCCTCCGGGATTATCTTCTTTTACTTTCGGATTAAATGCATCAAACGAGGTTCTAGCCGCTTGGTAAATTAAACTATCCGTCACGAGCTCAACTTCTGCACCAATACGCACTTGACCCGCTAGTTGGTTATAGAATGGACTTGCCGATTGAATCGACAGTACATATCCATCCGATGGAATGGAGGAATTGTTATCGAGATAAGCCCCTGTGTTGGGATCGTATGCAATCTCCACGACGCCCGTTACCTTATTGCCAACAACTGTAAGCTCCATTCCCCAAGCATTCTGATTGGTGGTTGCGCCATAAGTAGGCTGGTATAACACCACCTCTCCCGCACCACGCGGCCCATTTATTTTATCAATGCCTACCGCAATACCATTCACTTTCAAATACTTGCTAGGCAGAATAGGAATATCTACGTTAATCGCTTGTACGGACTGCCCTACCCCCAAATTCAAGGATGACGCAGCGTTGCCAGAAGCCGAAATGACATAACCGTTCGCAGGAATGTAGGTTCCACTCTGACCATGAACATCATATGTGCTTTTCACGACCGACACATCATTGGTGATGATATATTGAACGGTATCTTCAGAGAATGGTTTTGTCTTCTCACCAAAATGACGTGTATAGACGGCGATGGTGTTCGTCGGTTGATCCTGATCTACAACGTCGATCGGTATGGTTCCCTGCTCTGTGATGAGCTGTGGACCTCCGACCACCGGTACAGGTAGCGTGTAGCCAACAATCTCAACCGGATCACCCGGACTCATATTGTCTTTAATCCACTGTTCACTCGATCCGTGACCAAACAGTACAAAGCCGTTCGTCGGTATTTGTACAGCACCTTCACGATAAGTGACGTCCGTAACACTGTAAGTACCTTCATGGTAGTCAACGACTGCAGCAGCCGCGTAAGGGTTCGAATCTGTGAGCTTACTACTATTTTCTCGGGTAAACAGGATCATTTCATCTGAAGCTCCGATGGCTCGATTCACTGCTGTAATGCTGATGGCGTTGCCATTTGCAGCTTTCGCCGTGATGGCTTCATCGGCCAACACAGTCAACGTCGTCCCTGAAAAAATGAGAGCAAAACATAAGATGAAAGACAGCGTGTTCTTTAATCTCATTTTCAAACCTCCCCATATTGTTCATGAAAATACAGCTTCCCAAGCACTCCATCTTATGTACAACTAATCTCATCTACAAATCTTTTTTTGCCGAGTTTTTTACAAGCATCACCTCCAACAATAATGATGGGGTATCCCTCTTATGCTATGATTTGTGAATCATGTTGAATTTCTACGTTTAACCCTAAAGCCCGGCAAAATCGAATAACAGATGTTTCCCCTACACCTGCTCGTTCCGCTAAATCTGTCACTGTAGCCAGTACCGCTTCCTCAGGATTGCTCTGTACAGCATCGACAACTTTCTTCTCCGCCTTCGTCAAGGAAGAATAAACACCAGAGATCAGTAATACGTGTTGGTGGAATTAATTAGTTTCTGTGTGTGCTTCATACAACCTACCAACTCCCAAAAATGTGAATAAATCGTTATATTCATCATAACAGACAACTCACATTCAAGGAAGAATATTTCCGCCTATTTTGTAATAAAAATTAAATTTTTCCTCCTTTCTAAAAAACTTTTGAGCACGTGTTTATACCAAGTGCAGTAAAATTTGGGGATTCATGATAAACATCGGATGAAGAAATGGATGAGGCAATATCGAGAGAAGGGTGAGTTTGGGCTTGGATTAGCGAGGAAGACGCCAGCAGTATATCGACCAAGATCGTTACGTGAATCAGCTGAAACGGGAGAATGAAATGTTAAAAAAGTGTTTGGAAATTTGGATGCAGGAGGAACGATTCAAAAATATAGAACGATAAAGGAAGCAGCAGGCGAGTACAGTGTTAGTGATTTATGCAAAGTGTAAGACAGCTCCAGAAGTAGGTACTATGCTTTTTTAAAGAGGCATAAGGCGGATCATGACAAGCCATTGAAAGACTTGATTCAGACCGTATATCAGAAGTTATACTCGGTCGTATTCGCCAAACCATCAGTAACTATTGGAAAAGCTAGTCATGGCTTTAAACTCTGGACTTGATTCAAATCCTTTACTCATAGTAAACTCCTTATTTCTTCTTTGTTCAGCCAACATAAAACTATCTTCATTTATCAAGATCTACAGTCCAATCCATCTCTTCCTTAAACCAATTGCAGAATTTTGTCGAACCATTATCCATTCTCAAAGGGATTTCGCGTGCCCACATTTTAATGTCATTTATGAACATCTCTTTCTCAAGCCCTTCAAAGTTGTGTTTCTGTAACGCCGTGTTTAGGTACTCTAAGAAAAGATTCCCCAAATGATACCGTTGCTCTGCTTTATACATCTCTTCATATTCTTCTACCGTAACTGCAATATCGATTGTCAGATAGTTATCCTTTGTAAATCGAATAAATGACTTTCTTCCATAGGATTCAGGCAAGCATCTAAAAGCGATACCGATCGAGACATCGACATGACCATATTTTGAGTTTATGTTGGATTCCAATGCTTTTCTTAATTCACTGGCTAATTCACCAACTCTCGCACCAGCAGTATCTGAGACTATTGAAAAATCCATACACCTTCTCCTTCTAATCTCATCAAAAATACTCCCTTTCTTTTTGCCCAGACACCACCTGAATTTTCTTCCGAGAGAATACCATGTTCAGGATAAGAGCTGGCAATTGCGTCACGAATAATGTTATCAGAGGCAATATCTGCTGAGGTTACAAGTTCTCCAACATTTTTATATGTTACTTCTACGAGTGATTCCGTCCTTAATTCAATCATTTTTTTCCCAGCTATGCGAATTACTCTCTCCGCGAATTTGGCCCATTCAAGTGCTTTATCTTTCACTTTAGACCCTCCCAAAATATTAATGTTCCTAAGGAATTGGTCTATCGAAAATCAGTAATTGAGCTTTATTGATCATTTATGCTTTTTAATTTCCTATAACTGCGTCTTTATTATAGTCCATACCATACCATACCATACCGAGCGTACCATAAAAAAAACGAATCCCTATGATGTGGAATTCGTTCTATCATGCTTATATTTATTTAACTTCAACGGGTTGCAGAACCTCATTCGGCTCTTTTCTTAGAGTCAACATGACGATAAAGGAAATGCAGTATAACGCAGCCAAGTAGATCATGACGACCGTCATATCATAACTTTGCAGAATATAGCCGACAAAGATTGGCGAAAATCCTCCAATGGCTCTACCGAAGTTAAAAATTGTATTTGTGGCCGTACTTCGAATCTGCACGGGATAGAAGCTGCTAATTAAAGCTCCATACCCAGCAAACATGCCATTCGAGAAGAAGCCGACAATCGCGCCACCGATTAAAATAGCGACACTTCCAGCAGCGTAGGAGTATAAAAACACAGCACATGCAGAGGCAAGCAAGAAGATGCCAAAAGCACGTTTTGCACCAAATCGGTCCATAAACAGGCCGAACGCCAGCATCCCAATAATCATGCCAACCGCTGTACTAATGGTCCACAGAGCGGAACTTGAAACGGATAAACCTTGCGATTTCTGCAGCATGGATGGCAGCCAAATCATCAAACCATTGTAACCGGCAATTTGCACCGTTGCCATAATAATCAATGAAATTGTTGTCATCGATGTTCTAGGCGTTTCAAATAGTTGAGCCAGCTTGCCTTTTTCATGTTGCTTGTTGATTTCTTTATTCTTCTGGGCAGCCAGCCACTTTGGAGATTCTTCAAGGTTCTTTCGCACAATAATGGCGAAAATGACAGGTACCACGCCAACAAAGAATAGGGCTCTCCATCCCAAGGACGGAAGAATGACAGCGCTTAGTAACGCTGCTAAAATAACGCCGTACTGAGCACCTACACTCACATAGGAGGATGCTCTTCCTTGTTTGTTTTTCGGCCAAGCCTCAGCAACGAGAGCCATACCAATGCCATATTCGCCCCCTGCGCCAAGACCTGCGATAAATCTGAAAATATAAACTTGTTCAATATTCGCTGCTAATCCCGTTAAAGCCGTTCCAATCGCAAACAACAAGACGGTATGCGTAAACACTTTTACTCGCCCATACTTATCAGCTAAAACCCCAAAAATAATACCGCCTAGCAGCATGCCGATATTCGTTATGGAAGAAATCAGTCCACCCGTTGCGAAATCAATGTTAAATTCTGAAATAATCATTGTCATCGCAAAGGAAATAAACATAATGTCCATTCCTTCCAACGTTAAACCAGCTACTGAAGCTACCACTGTTTTCTTACGATAATCCATTCTAACGTTCCTCCAATTTCTTGATGATAAAAACTCTCTTTTAGCGTGTTTGAGGGAATGGATTACACAAGACTTTCCATTCTCTTTTGAAGCCTCACAGGACTCCCTTTAAAAGAGGTGCTTAAGCAAAATAAAAAGCCCTTCTTGCACAGAGGGCAAAAAGGGCATGCGAAGACATAGATATTATTAACCTAAAATATCACGTAGCCCTTTTCAGCCTCTCTGGACTGTATTAAAGGAAAATTTATTCCGTGATACATACTAGCAAAATAGTGCAGAAGATGTCAACATCCGTTATATTTCTGATGTATTTTCATTTCTTCTATTTCTACTTTATAAAAGGGATTGGACTTTGTTGAGAAAAATGCCCACACTAAATTGTTTTGAATATCAACATTTGCAAAAAAACCTTCATTCCCCATGCTACCTTCACCACAGATAAATATATGTTTCAATCTCACACCAGATATCAGCATTAAAATTTTCTACACTTTCTATGGAAGTTTCACATACTGGATTTATAAAGAATTTGGTTATATCGTTATCAAGCACTTCATAAGAATCCATAATAATAATCTTGCCTGTTGAATAGACTATACCTTGCAATCCCTGGTAACTTATTATTTTTCCAATGATATTTTATAGTCTCATTATTTTGCATTTTTCCTCCGTAAAAATCCATTTCTATAATAACTTATTTAGTGTCTACACTTATTGCCTGAAAGATTGGCCATTAAAAACCACCCAAGTTACTAGATTTTGATCAACATTTGCATATCTTCTGAGGGCGTTTTCAATTCTTGTTCGAATCAGAAATGATTCCTATCTTTTTTAGAAACAAAAACCAATCATCCTGTTCAGAATCCGGGATCACCTTGCAATATCCAGATCCAAACACAACATTTGTCAAAAAGAACTCTAATTCTCCCAAGCCATTCATCGTCGTTCCGTCTTCATCCAATCTATAAACAGTTCCATCAAATCTATTCATGATTAAGGGTTCATAAAGAATCTGGCCGATTGATAACCATGATGCTTTGTCATCTTGAATATCGGAGAGAACATATTGATTACGCTCTAATTCACTGTAACTCCATAAATCAATGTCACCGCACCGCGCTCCATTTGTTAATTTTAATAAGTCGTAATATCTCCCTAGCTTTAGAGAATCCTCTTCTTCATGAATCCCCGTGATCCCATCATTTAATTTCCCAAAAACAATCGTTGAAGGATCTACCTTTAAACCTTCTTTTAGGCAATCCATCATTTTTGTAATGGCTTCATTCATTTTAAAATCAATCTCCCTACATCAAAAAGATTCTAGAATTCTATAACCTGCTATTTGTGCCAACTCCTTAATCTCATCAATGTCAGTGGATGGAACCGTGATTAGAACGTAACAGTCGCTTTCGATATCCAAACATGCCAACGAGATTCCCTTTTCACTTAGCCTTTTGGAAATTTCATTTAAGTACTGTGATGTCGGCAGTTCATCAAATTCTCCATCCTCAAAATCTTCCCATCTTATGCACGCCATTTTCTTTCTATCTAGCAATTCATCAACAACATCGCATAGGTATAACCCTGATTCTTTCCAGTCGATCTCAAATGCCAAATCATGTTCAAGGAGTGCATCGACGAGCGAAATCCATGCCAATTGATCAATCGGACTATCGATTCCTCTTTCATCAAGTCGATCTTTGAACTTCTCGACATAGGCTTCCGGCTTTTCTAAAGCTAATGAAACCTCTGCAACAATTTGTTCTTCCACATCACAAGAAAGCTTTTGCACAAGCAACAGCATTGCATTCATATCACCCACTCCTTTTCTACCTAACAGTTGAAGGTAACTCGTATTCTTAAAATTTCACAATGAAATGCCTTTAACGTATGATGCGTTGCGCATCAGGTACTTTTTCATATTGAATTACGAATTGCAATATCTCATCATCATCAATTTTGTACCCTGGTTTATCCTTTGGAATTGCAGCCAGAGGCGTTTGAAGCAGCGGATGTTCTATATTAGGGGTAGATAGTCCCTCTTTTTCTCTTATGAATTGAACACAATAATAATCGTAAGGAATACATTCAAACGATAAAATTTCACTTAATTTATGTGGCGTATCGCTTAGACTATAGATATGAAAATCACATAGCTCATAGAGATGCTCTCCGAAATCATTTGTATCGTTCCAACTTCGCATTAATTTTTGGTAGACATGATCTACTGGTAAAATATCAAACAATTCAGGCATTTCTCCCGTTTTCCATTTGTGATATAGGCATGTCATAAAAACATGATGGGTCTTATTCTCAGCATAAAAATCTCGATCTTTCGTGAACATATTTGTTGCATAGTTGTAGGTCAGCTCTGCAATATCTTCATAACCCCACAATAAGGCAAGCCCGATAAGTCCCCCTATTTGTCTATCTGATACATTTCTTCTACTTGGATTGCTTTTGATCATTTGATTCAACCAAAACAGTTGCTGCTCTAATAAAATCCATCCTGATGGTTCCCCATTGAATATTCTATGTTTTGCATTCATTTCAAGGTGTACACCTATTAATATTTTTAAGCGATCAGCTAAACGATTTCGTTCATTTTTTTCAATCAAGTCTTTCATTTCATTCAGTCGAGCATCACGTATTTCTTTCACTTCTTCATCTGAAATTACTCGTTTTTTGTACTCTTTCATCGCCCGATCAAAATACTTCCAGTATTTA
Organism: Paenibacillus sp. DMB20; assembly: GCF_000987955.1. GTDB lineage: Bacteria > Bacillota > Bacilli > Paenibacillales > Paenibacillaceae > Paenibacillus_AQ. The sequence goes on along the minus strand of NZ_LAZU01000021.1, from coordinate 322,377 downwards.
TTAGTACGCATGCTTTCACACCTTCACATTAAGAAAATTGCCAATAACTTTGTATGGGGTTCTCAATCGAACCTTCTAACATTCGTGCATATATATAGATAGCACCAAACGAAAAAGGATAACTTTTTCTTGGCTTTAAGAGTGTATCTGGATACCCATCTTCATCGACCTGGAATATAAAATCAAAACCGTCATCATGCAACCCCTTATAGTAATACTTTTCTCCCTGAATATGCCTTGGAGTTCCCCCAAATTTGATAAGAAAACGCTCTTCAAATGATTGTTTATCACTCACAATATCGGCTTCCGAAATAAAGTGCTTTACTAAATCGGGGTCGGCAAAAGTATCAAGTTTACTCTCTTCTGATTTAGGGTGTTTCATGGTGAATAACGAACAATTTGGATATCTATTTCTAGAAATACGATCTTCAAATTCTTTAGGAGCAAAAATGGAGATCATCTCATGATCATCAAAAGGGTTAACGATCGACAAATAAAAATACATTCCAGTCTCCTTATTTATCATGTCTTCCAATTCATCAAAATAAGCTGGTGCATTCCCTCCGATCCATCCATTACCGCTATCATTTTCACTCGTTTGGAAAAGCATACACTCTTTTCGTTCTTCAAGAATTTTCAAATCTTTCATTGTAATCTCCATTCTATTCACAGTCGCCTCTTATCCGTATCTATAGTGACTACATGATACATTGCATTTATATATATTCAACAATCTTTAAATATACAGGATCTGTATCCACCTCTATTAATCCCTCAACGACTGGAAACAAATCTTTAATAAGCGGGTGTTCCATAGTTTCCACTTCTAGTCCCATTCTTTTTCTCAGCAAAAGGGGGGCAAGTATTTCCGATGGTAAAAGCATTTTGTCTTCCCTATCAAATTCCTGGTACATTTTTGTTCTACTTAAATGAAATTCACAAGCTTGGTTCACAGAAGCATGGATGTCTTTCTTGGTTTCATCCATCAAATCGTTTATCAAATTTGTAAATATGTCATTTAGCGGTTTAGGGAATTCATGAGAAATTTCTTTATCCTTATAGAATACGGAGAACATTCTGTTTACAAACTGGCAAACGGATTCGGCCGGCTCTACATTAAAATCGATATGCTCAGGGGAGGCGTACTCTAACAATTGATGGGCTTTGTCTACTTCCTGTAAAATTAATAGATTACAAGCAGACAAACATACGTCTACGTACCATATTGGTTTAATATCTCCCATTTTTCCTGATGCATATAATAAATGATCTATTGTTCCCCATAACATACTTTGTTTAAGTGAATAAGAGTACTCTCCCTTTTTGTTCAAATAGCGTTCTAAAAAATCAGCACAATACCATGTGGAAAGTGTATTACATGCAATGCCTAAGGAAATAAAATCATTTTTTTCTTTAGGGCTTTTCAAAAATTTTTCTATAACCGTATAGCTTTCTTCATACATATACGGCCGTTCTTTATATGCAAATCCTTTACTCCATCTTTTAACTTTATTCTGTATTTTTTTATGTAGATTGCTTTCCAACTGTAATCCCTCGTTATAGGTATCATTTTTTACCTTTTATTTATAAGACAGATTGTAATATGAAGTGCGACACCTAAAAAAACAAAGGCCCATGAGGGTTTCGTGTAAAATGGGAGTTACCACACAACCATTCACACAGGAGAACCCAACATGAGCTACTCCCATCTTAGCATAATTGAACGCGGGCAACTAGAGACCTTGCATAGACTAGGCTGGTCCTGCAGGCGGATCGGTCGTGAGTTGGGCCGTCATCCTTCTACCATTGCACGGGAACTGAGTCGTGGCCGAAAGCCAGGCGAAGCTTATACCGCCTGCACGGCCCAGCAGACACATCAGGAGCGGAGAATGCGGAGCCGGAAAGTATACGGACTCTCTGGCCGAAGAGATTGATCTTAAGCTGCAGGAGACGTGGTCGCCCGAGCAGATTACACAGAGACGCCGAGCGGAGGGCAAGACTTCCGTGTGCTTCAAAACGATCTATCGCTGGCTCTACCAAGGCCGCGTGGCTAGCGGAAAGGTTCAAGTTCTGCGGCAGAAGGGGAAGCGCCGTAAACCTGTCGAAACCCGGGGCCGCTTCCTCGTTGGAACGCCGATTAGCAACGGCCCAAAGAGGTTCGCCAGCGCACGACCTTTGGCCACTGGGAGCTGGACACTGTCGTTTCCAGCCGGGGCAAAAGCAAAGCCTGTGTCGCCACCTTCATTGAACGGAAGACACGCCACTACCTTGCCCTAAAAATGCCGGACCGAACTGCTCACTCCATGGAGGTGGCCGTCGGAGTTATGGCTAGCCAGTATCCACAGGAGGCATTTCAGACAGCAACTACCGACAGAGGCAAAGAATTTGCTTGTTATACTGCCTTGGAGGCCGTTCATGAAGTGCAGGTCTACTTTGCAGACCCGTATTCCTCGTGGCAACGGGGGTCGAACGAGAACGCAAACGGCCTGCTCCGGGAGTTCTTCCCGAAGGGCCATGACTTTGCCTCCGTAACCGACGAACAACTCGCTGAGGCCATCCGCTTAATGAACAACCGCCCCCGCAAATGTCTCGGGTGGAAGTCCGCTCACGAAGCCTTCATGGAGGAACTGTCGCACTTAGCTTGACAATCCGTCATAAAAAAAGAGCAGCAATAAAAACCAATCTCAAGGACTTTATACCACTCTTTTATAAGTGCTTAATTACAAATATACCCGCGAAAAGGAAATCTCTTGTTTTACAACGCCAACATTAAAATGCCCATCTTTTCCAGTTCTGCCGTCCTCACGTCGCCAACACTTCTTCCAACGTCATATAAACGCCTCCTTAATGGATAAATCTCCGCATTTCAGGGTGTACCGTTAGGTGTAATCCTCTTGCCTTATCGGCTCGGACTTTCGGCAACGGTATGTTTCCCGCTATTCTTCTTACCCAGCTTGTAGAATCAGAAGTCGGGAAAATATTCTATTCCAATTGAGAACATTCATACAACAAATTATTTTTATAGTCATCCGCAGATACTCTTACAACTTCAGGATCTTCAGGAACTTTAAATACAACAACATGCGTTCCTTCTGTTTTCTCTGTCCTGTTCATCTTCTCACCATTATGACCATTTCATCATCCGCAAGCAACCTCTGGAACTCAGAATAGATCACATTTTGCTTGTTTCATTAACTTTTACTGTATATCGGATGGACCGCTTCCTTATGCTATTTCTAATCTACAAGAAGCCTAAGAAGAAGCACCACACGATAAGGATTTTGACAGAGATATGCCAAAAAGCGAATCTGATAAGTATTACATAGCCCCCTTTTATAATAGAAAGCACCTATTGTTCCTTGAAATAGAAACAATAGATGCCCGATTAGTTGACAATCATAATGTTCGCTTTTCGTAAATAATCCCTCGAATGGAACTTTCCAGAAAGTTCTGCAATGCTTAAAGCTAAATTTACTTACCTCGTTCCTTGAGCGATTGCTTTCGTTTCATGAACTGTACCATATGGATGCTCAGGCGGGGCATAGATAACGTAAACTTTAAGGGGGCGATTACCTGTATTGGTTATATTGTGCCATTTTCCAGCAGGTATCATAATTGCATAGTCGTCATACGCCATGACTTGAAAATTCAAGTTATCTCTGCTATCACCCATTTGAACAAGTCCCTGACCTTCTTCAATCCGTATGAATTGGTCAGTTGTCGGATGGACTTCCAAACCTATGTCTTCACCAACATTAATACTCATCAAAGTCACTTGGAGATATTTCCCTGTCCATAAAGCGGTGCGGTAATGATTGTTTTGCTCGGTTGCTTGGTCAATGTTCACTACAAATGGTCTTGTTCCATAATCTTGTAATGTGATGTTTCCATAATAAGGATTACAGTTGTGGTTGTTCCAATTGTAATAATGGGGATTCCCATCATAACTCCATTTGTTATTCCGGTGGCAATGCATTGGATGATGCCATTGATAGTGATAGCATGATTTAGAGTACATATTCATGCTCCTCTCAGTGATTTTCTTATTGACCATTTATCCTATGCAACTGCCTAGTTACATGGCAAGAAGAATTTGGCAAGGGTCCTCCGGTTTACAACGATAAAAAAAAGGAGCGGGCTTTGCCCGCTCCATGATTATATCCGCCAATACATCGCAAACATTAGTCTTTCCTCACTATCAACGCACAGCACTCCACATGACTCGTCTGCGGGAACATATCGACAGGCTGCACCCACTCGATGCCGTAGCCCCCATCCAGCAGGACCTTGCAGTCCTTGGCCAGCGTGGACGGGTTGCACGAAACATAAACAAAACGGCTGGGCTTGGTACGCAGCACCGTCTCCAGAAAACGCCGATCCAGTCCCGTACGGGGCGGGTCGGCCACAATGACATCGGGCTTCAAGCCGTTTTTAACCCACCGCGGAAGCAGTTCTTCCGCCGCCCCCACGTGGAAGCTGGCATTTTCGCGCCCGTTGCGGGCCGCATTCTGCTTGGCGTCCTCTACCGCTTCCGGGATGCTTTCGATCCCGCGGACCTCCTTGGCATACGGGGCAAGCCACAGGCCGATCGTGCCCGTGCCGCAATAGGCGTCGATCACCGTTTCCTTGCCGGTCAAGCCTGCGGCAGCCCTCACGGATTCGTACAGCTTGACCGTCTGCTGCGGATTCAGCTGGAAGAATGCCCGGGGAGACAGCGAAAATTGCAAATCGCTCAGCGATTCCTGCATCGTTTCCGAGCCCCAAAGCGTGATCGTCCGCTCACCGAAGATGAGCGAGGTTTTCTTCGGGTTGACGTTCAGGGCGATCCCGCTTACTTCCGGCACCGATAAACGCAGCAGACGGACGAAATCGTCCTGCCGGGGCAGCTTGGTCCCCGCCGTGACGAGCGTGACCTGAAGCTCGCCGGATTGGAAGCCGTGGCGGACCACGATGGTACGCACGCCGTCCTTGGCGCCGTTTTCTTTGTATAGCGGAATGTTGAGCTCTTGCAGCACGGCTTTCACTTTTTCCACGGCCTCGTTCACCTTGGGGTGCTGAATCGGGCAGCCGCTGATATCCACGATATCATGGCTTCCCGGTTCGTACAGGCCGGCAATGACCTCGTGCCCCCTCCGCTTCACCTGAAGCTGGGCTTTGTTGCGGTAGTCCCACGGGTGCTCCATGCCGAGGATCGGTTTGATTTTAATGTCATCCCGCCCGGCATAACGGCTGAACGCTTCGCGTACGATGTCGGTTTTGGCCTGAAGCTGGCCCTCATAGGAAATATGCTGGATTTGGCACCCTCCGCAGATCCCGAACACCGGGCAAGGAGGTTCAATCCGCTGCGGAGAACGCTTCTCCACTTGCAGCAGCTGTCCCTTGATGAATTTGGCTTGGTTTTCCCGGACCTCGGCCTTAACCACCTCATTCGTCAACGCGCCGTCGATGAATACCGCCTTCCGGCGGTAGTAGCCCACGCCTTCGCCGTTAATTCCCAAACGTTTGATCGTCACGACGATGACATCGCCGACGCGCAGCTCCTCGGCATGTTCCCGGCTTTTAGAGGGGCGTACTCGCGGTGCGTCTTGTTTGCGGGGCGGTTTGGCGGCGGCAGCTTGTCCGTTTTTCCCTTTATGCAGCTCCCGCTCACGAACCAGATCGCTTTTGCCCGAAATCCTCAGGGGCTTTGAATTACCCGGTGGTTTATTCGCTGAAGCTCCCGGGCCGGTATGCTTCTCCTTTTTCTTCATGCTTCCATATGTTTTCGTCCCGGAACGGGAACGCCGTTGTTCATCCATCAATCGATTTCTCCATCCTGTTTGGTTTCGTGTCCAATATACCATGACGGCTGAGCGAAAGCCATGCGGGGCGGGGAAAACCAAGTTCCTTCCCTCCTTTTCCTTACTCAGCTTACCTGGAATCTGGGGGCCATACCTAACGATACGCCCCAATAGACGGTTATAACCGCAATTGGAACTATGCAAAAATTCTAACGGACCTCAGATCCGTTGTTTGAACATTTAGATTCATTTCCGGCCACTGCCAGCGTTTTAACGGAATCCGTGTCCTTTAGAGAACCAAATCCCCGTTTTTGGAGTAAATAACGGATCCTATGTCCGTAAGCGAACGAAGCAGCTTTTCACCTTTTTGTCACTATATAGATAAAGTGGCTTTATCGGTTTACTGTCGTGGGATCTCTGGCTCAATGGCGCAAATGGCAGCGATTACTACAGCCTATATAACAGGTGAAAAATATTTTTTTCCGCTAACACCCTCCAATGATGAAACTTTACATTATTTTTAGTCGTCATATAATAGAGGTAAATTATAACAACATCTAAATTCTAAGGAGGACAAACGAGTGAAGAAGTTTTGGGCTGCCTTTCTGGCAGGAATACTTATGTTCCCTATGCTATTCCAGTCACAAGCACAGGCAGCGGTAAAAATTAACATTTTGATTAATGGGGTGCAGCTGAAAACCAGTCAGTCGCCCGTCATGATTCAGGGGCGTGTCATGCTGCCAATGCGTTCCATGTTCGAAGCCCTGGGAGCAAAGATAAATTGGAGTCAAAGAACTCAAACGGTGACGGCAGTTAAGGGCAGCACGAAAATCGTGCTGAAAATTAACGCCAAAACGGCAACGATCAACGGCAAAACGGTCAAAATGGACGTACCTGCGAAAAACCTGAAAGGTGCGACCATGGTTCCCGTCCGTTTTGTCAGTGAAGCCCTGGGCGAAAAAGTCGGCTGGAGCTCCAGAACAAAAACGGTAACGGTAACCACCGGCTCCGTTTCTTATCCAAAGCCCGGCAACGGAGGAGGCACTACGCCTCCAAGCAACCCTATACTCGGCATGGTCAATTACGTCTCGTTGAAAGATATTGGAAATTACGGCGATGGACGCGACTTGCAGGTCAACTTCACCAAGTCGTACAACGAGCAGCGTGCTTCCCATTACCGCGTGATGATCGTAAAATCATCGAAATCATCCGGCTTCGGCTTGTCTTCCGCCTATTCGGTACCATCTGCGAATTACACCTCGGTGTATCCTAACGGTTCCGATCCGTCGGTTACCCTGACAAGCGCTTCCCGCGATGTGGATGGCGATCTCATCCGCGATAATCAAGCTTATGTCGGTTACGTACTGGCTGTAGGTAACAACAGCAACGAAACTGTATTGTCGAGACCATCTTCCGCACTCACTCTGACCAATTCCCAGGCTGTCGAAGCGGCTACCAACGTCCGTGGGAACGATGTCAGCGATTATGGCGACGGAAGGGATCTTTCCGTAAGCTTCACCCGGGCATCCAACGAAAGCAACATTGCCCATTATCGGATATTTGCCGTCAAAACGAATGATATCAACAAATTCGATTTATCGGCTGCCAAATCCGCACCAAGCCAAAATTACGCCACAGTGTACAAAACCAGCTCCAGCAGCTCCACGCTGTCTGCAGTCCTTGGCTCATCGGCGCGCGATTCATCCGGTGAATTGATCCGGAACGGCATTTCTTACACCTTGTACGTACTGTCCGTAAGCAGCAATGAAAACACGACTGCAAGCAGGCTGTCATCAAGCTCTTCGTCCATCACCCTGAGCACAGGTTCTTCTACCTCCACTCCTGTCATTACGGATGTTACCGATGTGAGCGACTACGGAGATGGGCGCGACTTGCGCGTCAGCTTTACTAGAGTATCTGATGAATCAAGAATCAGCAATTATCGTATTTTTGTCGTAAAATCCAGCGACTCCAGCTACTTCGATTTGAACAGAGCCAATAATGTATCAAGCAATAACTCTACCTATGTCAGCAAAACGGGGTACAATACGATCACCCAAACGCTCTCTTCAACTACCCGCGACGTTGACGGCAACTATATTAGAAGCGGAGTTTACTACCGGGTATTCGTCATGGCCGTAAGCAACGGAAGTTATTCCAGTTACAACACGCTCTCATCGGCCTCAAGGGAAATTATCCTGTCGGGCAATACGAATGGCGGCGGCACAGTAGGCTCTGTTTCCGGCCTGTATATCAGTGATGTTAATGATTACAATGATGGCAGGGACCTGGAGGTATCGTTTAATCGCCTTTCTGATGAAAGTAACCTCAGCCATTATCAGGTATTTGTCGTGAAATCGCACAAAACCCTGGATCAATATAAGGCCGAGTCGTTATCAAGCTATTATTACACGCAAATCTATAAAACCGGATATAACATCAGACAAACGCTGAACAGCGGCAGCCGCGATACCGACGGGGATTATATCCGCAACGGCAACAGCTACCGGGTATATGTTCTGTCTGCACCATATAGCGGGTACAAAGCGCTGTCTTCCTCATCTTCGACAATCACGTTGACTGGCAACCAACAGGTTGACCGTCCTACGAACGTCGAAGCGAAAGATGTTGCCGACAAAAACAATGCAAGCGACCTACAGGTTACGTTCAGAGGTCCTTCCAATGAAAGCAACATCAATCAGTACAAAATCCTTGTCGTTAAGAGTCAAAATGCGCCATATTTTGATCTTTCTAAGGCTAATGCGGTATCCAGCAGCAATTCTACTGCAATAAACAGATCAAACGGAAGTTACACCGTGAACCTTCCATCGGGAGCCACAGACGTAGATGGAGCGCCGATTCGTAGCGGAGTCCCTTACAAAGTGTTCGTTCTGTCCGTAGCAACTAAAGGCACCAATGCGCTGTCTTCCGCTTCTAACGAAGTCACGCTCACCGGCAGTACCCCGGTAGATAAGGTAACAGAAGTAAAAGGGAGCGATGAGGGCACCAACAACGACGGGCGCGACTTGATCGTTTCCTTTAAGAAAGCGGCGGACGAATCCAGAATCAGCCACTATCAGGTGTATGTAGTCAAAGTTAATAAAGCACAAAATTTCACGGAGGCCGTCGCCAACAGCAACACCAACTTCACGCGATTTGACAAGAAAGGTGGCGACTTCTCCCAAAGTTTGGGCAACACCTCTACAGATACCGATGGTGAAAAAATCCGCAATCTTGTGGATTACAATATTTTCGTGCTCTCGGTGAGCAAAGACGGTAATGCGAACAACAACGCGTTGTCCGCTCCATCCGCACCCGTTACGCTTTCAGGCGAAAATGTAGCGCCGCCGCAGAATGTAAGCGCGACTGTATATTATTCAGATAGTACTGCTCCTAACGAAATCCGGGTTACGTTCGCACCGCCTGCCAATGCGAAAAATATTAAGGAATACAGGGTTATGGTTATTCCTTTCACCAAGTCGTTCGGTTTGGATGAAGCTAAAAAAGTAACTGCTGGAAATTACACTGTCGTTGAATCCAGTAAAGTTTCCGAAATGCCTATTAAACTGTTTGAAGGCCAAACACTTGATGTAACCGGCGCGAAGATTGCCAAAAATACATCATACAAAGTTGCCGTCCTTGCCGTAGGAGACGGAACCACAACAGCTTCCAGTGAGCTTTCGGATTCCACGGCCGGCGAACTTATTATAAGAGACCCTAAAGAAGCAACCAACGTAACAGCTTTGGTCAATCAGGACGGTCTTCAGGTCAGCTTTAAGAAAGCTGCCGTCGAACAAGGCATCGGCGAATACCAGATTATGCTTGTTCCGGATGAGACGGTAAAAAGCTTCAGCCTGAAAACCGCGGCAACCGTCAAAACCGAGAATATCCAAACCGCAGCACCGACAGGCAAAGATCAGAAGGTCACTGTACCTATGCCTACTGTCGATTCGTTTGGTAAGGAGATTCAACCCGGAAAATCTTATCAGGTGTTCGTCGTGTCCGTTGTCAAAACGGATAAAACGACTGCAACGACCGTAATGTCCCAGCCTTCCAAATCCTTCGTGCTGAAATCTGCAGACGCAGCAGCCAAGGTTGGAAACTAATACAATCTTTTGATCTTCCCGTTTTCAACCAAAAAGCCCGACTTTCCGTCAATGACGTGAAAGTCGGGCTTTCTTACGTTTTACTTCATTTTACCCGGAAGCCTGCCCAGCAGATTGTAGATCACCTGGGCACTCTCTGCGCGGGTTGCCGTTGCCTTCGGCTTAAAGAAGCTGCTGCTGCTTCCTTCCATCAGGTGAAGATCGTATGCGGCCCGCACGGCCTCCAGGGCCCATTGCGGAAGTCCGTCCACGTCGCTGAACGGCAGGGTCGACAAGTCCAGCGTTGGTTGGGCTGCAGCATATTGGTACGCCCTTACGATCATCGCGGCCATTTCCTGCCTCTGGATAAGGGCATCCGGCTTAAACGCCTGCCCGCTGAATCCTTTCACGATGCCCGTCTTCGCCGCGGCCGATACGGCACCGGCATACCAGCGGTCGTCTGCCACGTCGCGGAAGGAGCTTGTTCCTTCTTCCGCAAGACCCAGCGAGCGAACGAGCATGACCGTAAATTCGGCGCGCGTAACCTTTTGATCCGGCGCAAACTTTTCGTCGCTTACCCCTTGAAGCAGATGCTGTGCCGACATTTCCCGGATGACGCGATAGGCCCAATGGCGCTCCGGAACATCGCTGTACGTCTTGATATATTCAAGGGCGGCATACATGCTGAAGTGACGCACGTTCGCCGTAAGCTTCCCGTCTTTCCAGGTCCCCCCGATATATTCCAGTCCCCCGTCATTCGCAATGAAGTACATACCGGTCAACTTGCGGTCGGCATCTGCTCGGACAGGCAGGGTAATGGATACCGGTTTGGTAAACGAGTCCAGCCGTTTCTCTTTGCCGTCCTTCGGCGTAATGCCAAGACTGAAAGCAAGCAAATCGCTGGCTGTAACGATCTCCGCTCCCGATTTTCCGGCTAAAGCCAGCGGCCTCAAAGCGTCCTGCCCCGTAACCTGATTCACGGTCAGCTTGATCACGGCGCTTTCCCGCTGATCCGAGGCTACCAGAGCGCTTAACGCGCGGAGTACCTCCGCCGGGATCGTGACCGCCGCGTTAGGCGCCTCTACGGTGATCGGAATATCCCCAAGCAGCGCTCCGGCATGGCCCGGCAGCAAAAGCTCTTTCAAAGAACCTGCCGAGGTTATAACGACTTTCCCTTTGGATTTCATGGCTGCAAGCTCGGAAGCAGTTACCGTGATTTGCCCGCTGTCCGTCGGTTTTGGATCCGGTTGAACCGGTGGCTTAACAGGAGGCGGCACCGGACCGGTCGAACTACCACCGCCGCCGTTTCCGGGTTCTCCTCCGCCGTTTCCAGGGTTTCCTCCGCCGTCTCCCGGGCTGCCCGTTCTTTGAACCGTAAGATCATATCTGGCTCTGAACTCTCCGTAAGTGGCGGATATAACCGTCGCACCCGGACTCAGCGCGCGAACCAGGCCTCCATCGTCAACCGCGGCAACGCCCGGATTGCTGCTAAGATAAACGACTCCCTCAAGCAAGCGGATGCGGGTTCCATCGCCGTACACCGCTTCCGTCACCGTTTGATCGGTTTCCCCGGTCTTCAGCAAGGTTTTCCCCTGCAGTGCCAAAGATTCCATGGCTCCACCCGGTATCCGGTCTACGGTAATCGTCGTATCGGCATAAATGTGCGGTGCGGCTTTGCTTGCCGCCCTGACAACGGCTTTGCCCAAACCTTTGGCCGTAACGACGCCTTGTGCGGATACGGTGACCACCTCCTCAGCCTTCGAGCCGTATACCGACCAGGTTACCGTTTTATCCGAGGTATTGTCCGGTTTCACGACGGCCGTGAGCGCTTTGCTCTCACCGACGGCGAGGTTTACGTTCTGCTCCTTGATTTCCACCCGTTCCGGGGGAACGGTCGTTTTGGAAAGGGTGAATTCATCCACGATCCGTCCGCCTACCGTTTTGGTGACCATTTTTAGTTCGTCACCCGTCATTTCAATCGAGGCATACATTTGGGTCTGCTCTTCATCCGTAATATACTGCCAATCCCGCTTCGTTAGCGGATAAAATTTAGGACCCGACGAACCCGCGATAACATAGGTTGTTCCTTGGCCATCCTTGGCAATCTCTTTGCCTTTCATCGGATGCGTGCGCAAATAGATATGATCATGCCCGTTTAAAACAAGATCCACCCCGTTTTCCTCAAGAACGGGAGCCCACAAATCCCTAATCTCGGCCGTATCGTACACGCTGCCGTACGGTCCGCGGTGGAAGATGGCGATTTTCCACTTTTTCTTCGTTTTCGCCAAATCCTGCTTGAGCCATTCCTTCTGCGCTTCATACTCGTATTCGCTGTTCAGCACGACAATATGCGCATTTTTGTAATCAAAGGAAAAGCTGCTTCCCTTCAGGCTTGGCAGCCCGTTGCCCGGCTGATTGAAGTGGGCAAGGAAATCGCTGTTTCCTTTCGTTCCCATGACTTCATGATTGCCGATCGCCCCGACCAGGGTTGTATTCAAAAACGCATCCTGCGCTTCCTTGAACCAATAGTTCCATTCCTGTTCATTAAAGCCCTTGTCCACCATGTCTCCGGCCTGAACGATAAATTCGGCGTCAGGATGCTCATTTACCGCTTTCCGGACCGTATTGCCCCAGAGCTTGAACTCCGCTTCTTTACTGGCCTGCGAGTCGGCAAAATACAAAAACTTCGTACGATCACTAGAGTCATCCGTTGTCCGGAACGTTCCTTTCGGACCGTAGTTCCCTTTCTCGTCCCCTACGCGATACACATAAGCCGTACCGGGCTCCAAATCCGACGCCAACGCTTTGTGCACGCGGATCGTGCCCAGATCCAATGTATGATACAAATAGCTGTCGCCCGATATGGTCTTCACATCCGGACCGTCAAAATCGGTGAAGCCGGATTGTTTGGCGATCTCCACGACCGTCTGCTCCACGTCCGGATGGGTGTGCCAAGCAAACCCGCGGGATACGGTCGGGTCCTCGCCCATGTTGACGTTAATGTTATATGGCGTTTTGGTTCCCGCCAGTTTGGACACCGCAAACGCCATCACCGGGCTGTAAAAGCTGCCTTTTTCGGCCTGAAGCTTGTAGGTCTTAACAACGGCGGTAAGCTCCTTCGTTCTGAGCTGCCCTTGATCATCCGTCGTTCCAATCGCCTTGCCGTCTGCCGTCACCTGTGCTCCCGATACCGGCGTTCCGCGTTCATCCTTGACCTGAAGCACGGTTTCATATCCTTCGACCTGGCCGCTCTCGTTCCATGACAGCGTCAAGTGGTTCGCAATTTTGGACGTAAGCGGCAGTCCGAAAATCGGATAGACGACCGCCCCCGTATCCGCAAAGGATATCGATCCCGACAAAAAAGCAAACGCATGCGTGCCGGCGGCATCCTTCTTCACGTCATACTGCAGCTGTCCGATCAGGTCCTGATCGGACAGGCCCGCTGCGTCCAGATCGTTGAAACTTATCGTCACTTTGCCCCCTGCAGGGTCGATCTCGGCCCGCAGCCGGCTTTCGCTTACCTTGTCGTTCCGGATCAGCTGCAGGTTTCCAATCTTTGCGGGATCATAGGCAAACGCAATCGTCCCGCTGCGAATGTTCGAGGTTTTCACGCCCGAAAGATCCAGGGTATATGTCCCGCCCGCATATACGGTCTCAGGCGTATCGTAAACAAGCTTGGAAGCTCCGGTATCGACCTGGAACGTCCACTCCTTGATGGTCTGGTTGCCCGACAAGTCGCGAACCGACACCTTTGCCTGGTGGACACCGTCGGCAAGAGGAGTGCCCGGCGTGTAATGAATTTGCCCTTTTGGCGGATATAACGTATGCTCTACCAGCTTCCCGTCGAGATAAAAACGGATTTTCTCCGGATCGATCAGCGTCGTGCCGGGATGTTGATCCGGATCATAGCCCTTATCCTCCGCGATCACCGAGATTTTGGGCTGGTTCGTTTTTACGACGGCGCCTTCCGCCGGCATAAGATCCTTGACAACCGGCGGATCCATGTCATCCGTGTTCGGTCCGTACATCGCCCGGATTTGGTCCACATAAAGGACTCCGGCATCCTTCTTGTCCGCCTTCGTTTCCATGTACCGGACCGGCACGTCCATCGTCAGCGGCAAGGTCCGTCCTTTTGGCACGACCGCCTCAAGATATTTCCATCCTTCAAAATCGACCCCGACATCCTGCGGGACGAAGTCAATGTCAACAGCCCCCTTGGCGTCGCGCATTTTTGCCCGCAGCCAATGCTTCTTCCCGTCGCCGTATACCCACATGCTTATCTTTTCCGGGTAACCGGGGATTGCGATATTGTCGGCCTGGCTTTTGGTCTGAAGATAGGCACCCGACGTTCCCGGCTTTCCGGTAAAGTCATATTCCAGCTTCAGCGACCCGTTGCCGAACCGGACCAAGTCCTCGTTCTGTTCAATGCTGGCCTTGACCGAGTTATACTGCGCTCCAGCGCTTTCAAGATAGCGGTCGAGCCCGTTCTCGAAATCCTCCAGCACGACCGGAGGCAAGCCGATATTGACGTCAACGGAGGTTTCTACCCCCTTATGGCTCACATAAATTTTGCCTGTCTTTTCCGTAACGTTAGCGGCCGTGAAGGTACCGCCGGCGTCAATCGTTCCGATTTCCCCTTCGACCCGCCACTCCAGGCGGCTGTTATCCGCCCGAACGACCTGTCCGTCGCGCAAAGCCGTTACGCTCAGCGTTTCGGATTGACCGGGCGCAAAGCTTTTGACGGCATCGCCAAAACGCAGCTCGGTCAGCTGATCCACCACTTCAACCGTTCCCGTGCCGCTTAAGGCTCCCGACACGGCTTTGATTTCCGCGGTTCCTGCCTGATCTCCGGCCGTAAATGCGCCTCCCTCTCCGATCGTGCCGAGGTCCGGGGCAAGACTCCATTCCACGGCTCCGGGCATGCTGGCCGGATGAAGATTGCCGTCTACCGCCAAGGCTTTAAAAGAAGCCTTCGAACCAGCCAGTACCCGTTCCAGCTGCGGCTGAACGACCAGCTTGTCCGCCGCTCCTTCCGGCGTCTTATTGACGAGCAGCAGGCCATTCGCGGTTTTCCGCTCCACGCCGTCGGAAGGAGAGTTCAGGACCTTCCGCGCCGTCTCGCCCGGCAAGCGGGCGAC
Source organism: Paenibacillus sp. DMB20 (assembly GCF_000987955.1). Taxonomy (GTDB): domain Bacteria; phylum Bacillota; class Bacilli; order Paenibacillales; family Paenibacillaceae; genus Paenibacillus_AQ. Next base: position 307,374 of record NZ_LAZU01000021.1, on the reverse strand, counting down.
AAACGTCGCCGAACCGCCGCCGTCCAGGTTCAGGGCATTGACCGCGCCCATTTCCTTCATGATGGCGGCCAACTCGTTCAGCGTTACGCCTTCGCTAAAACCCGGCTGGCGTCCGTCGATAACGAGCATGATGACGGTCCCGTCCGCCTTGGTGCCGATCGCCGTCCGCGGATGCACCGCCGGATCGGGGCTTTCCTGAATCTGTCCGTCCGCGATAAGTATCGCGCTCCCGCCGATGGCCGTCGTGACGTCCTTCCATGCCGGGTCCAGCTCCAGCCGAAGCGACGCTTCGTCTCCAACCTGAAGTCCGGCTAGCCATTCCCGCGGTTTGCCCGATGCGGATAAAACCGCCTTGCCTTCCGATAAAACCGTATTCCCTTTGTCCTTATGTATTGCCGCAACTTTCAGCTTCAGGGTTTGTCCGCTTTTGAACTCGCCCGAATCGATATCAAGAACAACCTCGTCCCCCAGGTCATTCGTTGCGGTCGACGTATGGAAAGAAGAAGTGTAAAGAACGAGCGAATCATTTCCGCGCAGCCGGTTGATGGCTGTCAACGCCCTGTCCGTCCCGCCAATGGACACGGTCCGGGTCAACTTGGGACTGGATCCGTAGAGCGTTGACCCGTCGCTCTTCATTCCGAATGCGTACCAATCGTCGGGAGGGCTGTTAAGAAGCTCTCCTCCGCCCATGAACAGACCTAAAGGCAGCCCGTTCGACATGTCGTAATAATCGCCGTTGATGCCCGCGATCACCCGGTTGCCTTCCCGGTCGGCATCCGCGGCCATTTTGGTAAGCTCCTGCATGCCGTAAATCTTCCCTCCGGTTGTGGCGGGCTGAAGCTCCATAGCAGGATTTGCCGGATTAAACTCGACATAGTGGAGCTTTTCCGCTCCCCTGTCCAGCTCGATGTTCTTCCAGGTATAAGTCGCCCCCGGGCCGATCTCCAACTTCCGCTCATCCACCGTACGTCCCGCATTCTGGTTGCTCGTTTCCGCCATGGACGGACGAACCGGTGCCAACAAAGACAGCAGCATGATGCCGCTGAGCAAAGAACCGACGAATCGGGTTGCGCTTCTGCTCCTTTTCACCCTTGGCATGTGTACATCATGACCTCCATTCCAGTAGTAAAATCTGCCGCATGAAAAAATAAAATTTCTTAATGGATCATGGGACAGTATATAACCGTCTTGTAAACTGCACCTCCTCAATATGTTAACCCCTTGTTAAATGACAAGAGATGTGAATCCGTCGTCCCTAGCGATGGTCAATATCTCCCGATATTAAAACGCTTACATAATAATATATAGAACCCGTTCTTATCCTTAAAGCATCTTTTTTACCAGATAGAAGGAACGCAAATCCGGGACAATCGGCCCCGGGATAAGACCTTCGAACCGTCCCCTTAAAAAGGTTGTCTAACCCGCTCGAATGCTGCCGCCATGACCTGGGTTCCGCCCCCCTTGGCTGTCGAACGGGTCTTCGTTCGATTCCCCTGCCTAACCTCACTGGCCTGGGTTCCGTCAGCCTTGGCTGTCGCGTCGAACTGCACTTGGTTATGCGCTCTCTTGCTGCCTGGCTGCCGCTGGCGTTGGGTTTGATTCACTCGGGCTCCCGCACCGAATACGGTTCTTCTTACAAACCCCGTCAACGGCTGCGCCGTTTACTTGTAAGGCTAACGGACATGAGATCCGTTACCGGCTCGTTAAACGCGGGAAAAAGTTCTTACGGACATGAGGGCCCCTTATCTGATCTTTTAGGTCCATTTTTCCCGCCCCAGACACTTGTAAGCGTATCCTGTGTCCGTTAGCGAATATATACCGGGGTTATAACTCGTCTAACGGACTCCATGTCCGTAACCATTTTTGGTCGTCGGTGCTTACGTTTCTGTTAGTTCTTAGGAGTATCGCCCGTTTTGCCGATGTGGCGCAGCCCCTAGGGATGCGCATAGCAAAGTCGGGATGTGCGGGAGACGAGACGGGCAACCAAGCCTGGCGCAGCAGACAGCAAAAGGGCATAGACGACTCATGCATCGAGCAGAAAAATCAGGCGGTCGAAGGTATCCGCGAAATTTTCATGCGTTATGAGATATACAAAAGAGGCCACGTCATCCGCAGCCCCTCGTCACCTAAACTATTATCTTTTTTCAAAAATCCAATAGCGCAAGGGAATTCACTCATCCATATATGGACCAAATTAAGCTTCTTCACCACGATGTCCTTAATAGCCGCAAAAATCGAACTCCGCAAAAGCTGTCTGTCCCCGTACTACTCATCCTCTTTAAATACAGGGCGCAGCCGGACCGCGTACTCAAATTCCTTCTCATCCAGGCGGTATGGCTTGAGCAGCTCCGGCCCGCAGGAGTTGGAGCCGACGCCGCTCATTTTGTAATCGAGGTGAACGATGGTCTCTCCCCGTCTTGCGAGCTCGTGCAGGTGGCGCGCTTTGGCCAGGTCTTCCGGCAAATAATGGCCGGCATGGAATGAGAACGGCCGGTCTCCTTCAAAACGCAGCCCCATGCCCAACTCGTTCGTGACGGCAGCCCATTCGGTCCCGTACCGCGAACCGTTCTCCTGCGGCATGATGTAAGGCACAAACATGTCGTCGACACGCTGAAGGTATTTGCCCAAACGGACGCTGCAGCGTTTGTCGATATAGCTTTCATGCGGACCGTAACCGAAATACTCTACCTCTTCATTGCCCTGCGGCATGATCACCCGGAGACCGAAACGCGGCAGAAAAGGAACCTCCTCGCGAACTTGAATGCTTACCCTAAGCGAAATTTCGCCCGATCCGTCCACCCGCCAGTACGCTTTGCCCCTCAAAACCGGCTTTTTAATATATCCGCCGAGGGAAAAATCCGTTTCGAATTCTGCAGCATGGCTCCCGCTTGACCGCAAGGCGGATTGATAAACTTTCATACCGGCACGGTGATAACCCTCATCCTCCCAAGCATGCCGGATGTTCCGATCATTATCCGTCGGCGCGCGCCAAATTCCGAACCCGAGAGGCGAAGCAATCATGTCCACGCCATGTTTGGAAATCCGGACGAAGGCGCCCTTGCCCAGGTCAAAAATATGCTCGAAATCCGGTCCTTCCACCGTGACCAGGCTCCCCTCCTCCCGAACGGAGACAGGCCGCAAACGGCTCTGCTTCAGCCACGGAACCTCTTCCTTCTCGTCCGGGCGGGATTCCGGCAATCGGAACTGTTCGAAGGTTACCTCATGTCCCAGCCCGGCCCACCAAAAGGATTCTTGGGTACGTACGGTCAAGGTAAGATAACAGCCGCCTTCGGGAACGGCCTTTTTATAAGGGATCACCACGTTGACCGATTCGTACGGGGCGGCCTGCACCATCGGCAGGTTTCCTTGCTCCAGAATCTCCCCTTCCTTTTCCAGGCTCCAGCTGAACGACAGATGGGATAAATCCCTGAAATCGTACAGATTGGTAATCCGAAGCACGCCGCGGGACAGCTTCTCCTCCTCGATGCGGACAGGAGCGATGACTTTTTTTAGCTCGAGCAGTCCGGTGTGCGGCTTCCGGTCAGGCGAGACCAGGCCGTCGATGCAGAAGTTTCCGTCATTCGGCTCATCGCCGAAATCTCCGCCGTATCCAAAGAAGGGAGTCCCATCCTTCGTGCGCGTTTTGATCCCGTGGTCGCACCATTCCCACACGCATCCGCCCATCAGCTTCGGATATTTATAAATGATATCCCAGTAATCCTTCAAATCGCCGGGGCCGTTGCCCATGGCATGGCTGTATTCGCACAGGAAAAGCGGTTTGTCGGCCGAATCTCCGGCCGCGTACTTCTCCACTTCAGCCGTGGACGTGTACATTACGCCGCGGACATCGAGAAATTCCCTGTTTTTGTCCCCGCCGTACCATTCCTCAGCCCCCTCGTAATGAACGGGTCTGGAAGGGTCCCGCTCTTTCGTCCACCGTGCCATTTCAATATGATTCGCCCCATATCCCGATTCGTTGCCCATGGACCACAGGATGACGCAAGGATGGTTCTTGTCCCTCTCCACCATCCGGACGGCGCGCTCCACGAAGGCCTCTTTCCACTCCGGATCCCGGGTAAGCATATGAAAATCCCCGGCCGGCTGCGTGCCGTGGCATTCCAGGTCCGCTTCGTCCACAACGTAAAATCCGTACTCGTCGCATAAATCGAGAAACCGGGGATCATTCGGATAGTGGGAGGTCCGGATGGTATTGATATTGTGCTGTTTCATCAGCTTCAGATCCTGGATCATATGGTTCAGCGGTATCGACTGGCCGAGCTCCGGATGGGAATCATGGCGGTTGACGCCCTTCAGCTTGACGGCCCTGCCGTTAATCTTGAATACCCCGTCCTCAATCGCTACGGTGCGGAAGCCGACCGGAAAACGCAGCACCTCTTCGCCTGAGGAGAGATAAAGCTGGTACAGATAAGGCTCCTCGGCATTCCACAGCACCGGATCGGGCACATTCAAGCCGAGAACGGCCTGCCCTCCCTCCGTTTTGAGCGATCCCGACGCCACCGTAAAACCTTCCGCGTCCCGCAGCTCTCCCTTAACCTCCAGCGCCCCTGTCAGCTCCAATTCGCACTGCAGGCTGGCAGATGAGCGGTCGGCCGAAAGCCGCTGCCGCACGAATGCATCCCGGATATGACCGGTTTCCCTTGCAAGCAAATACACGTCCCGAAAGATGCCTGAAAATCTCCATAAATCCTGATCCTCCAGATAAGTGCCGTCGCACCATTTGAGGACCATGACCGACATCCGGTTGGCGCCCGGTTGCAAGAATGGAGTAAGCTCAAATTCCGCCGGTACCCGGCTTCCTTGGCTATAACCGGCAAACTCACCGTTAACCCACACATAAAAACAGGAGTTCACGCCCTCAAATACCGTATAGACGGACTTGCCGTCCCATGTGTCAGGCACGGAAAACTCGCGTATGTACAGCCCGGCCGGATTCGCGTCCGGCACATACGGCGGATCATAAGGGATCGGATAATTTACGTTCGTGTAATGTAGCTGATCATACCCTTCGGTCTGCCAGCAGGACGGTACGATCAATTCATCCCAGTTAGAGCAGTCATAGTCTCTCCGGTGAAAGTTCTCCTCGATCTCCTGGACGCTCTCGTGGTACCTGAATTTCCAGCTGCCGTTAAGCGTCTGGTAGTACGGCGACCGGGAACGTTTGCCCGAGCGTGCAGAAACCGCATCTTCATAAGGAATATAATAAGCCCGCGGCGCTTCTCTCCTGACATGAAGCACGTGGGCATTTTCCCAATACTTGTCGATATCCGGCATATGATCCCTCTCCTTTAACATGCTTGATTTATGAATATCCTACCAAAAGCGGCCGGTGGCGGGAAGCACTCTTTTTGCAGCGCTTACATTTCAGGGCTGAAGTTATGTCTCTTTCGTGACATCGTTTCATTCTTGGCATTGCAACGCGGGTACATAGGACGATATTTTTTTCGCGGTTCGGCATTTGATTAAGCGTCCCCTCATCCTCTATGATGAGAGCAGAATACATGAATGAACGAGAGGAGGCCAGGCGTTGTGAAAATAACCGTTTGCGGAGGGACCGGCTTTATCGGTCAAGCGTTGTGCAACTTTTGGATAAAGGAAGGTCATCGTCTGTTGATCGTGACGAGGTCAAAACCCCGTCCGGATAAGCAGAATGAACAATCAGACCTGGTTTCCTATCTGACCTGGGAAGACATGGAGCGCAGCCCCCATCTGTTTGAGGATCTGGATGCCCTGGTCAACCTGGCCGGCTCCACGCTCAGCCAGCGCTGGACGCAGACAGGAAAGGAAAGAATCCTATACTCCCGGAAAAAAACGGTTGCTTCCGTAGCCGGTCTTATGCGCCGCTTGGAGCGAAAGCCGCCCGTCGTTGTCCAGGCCTCTGCGGCTGGCGTCTACGGCACCTCGGAAAACGAGGTCTTTGACGAGAACAGTCCCGTCCGCGTGATGGATTTTCCCTCCGGGGTGGTCAAGGCCTGGGAGGATGCCGCCGACCTGATTGAAGCGGACAGGCTGGTCAAGCTTCGCATCAGCGTCGTGCTCGGTAACAAGGGCGGGGCCTTTCCCAAGATGATGCTCCCTTACAAGCTCGGCTTCGGCGGAAGAATCGGCAACGGCCGGCAATGGATGTCATGGATCCATATCGAGGATATCGTCGCGCTGATCGATTACTGCATTGCCCATCCGGAAATTTCCGGGCCTGTGAACGCGGCTTCGCCGGATGCGGTGACCAACGATGAATTCGGACGTGCCGTTTCGAAGGTCTTTCGCCGTCCGTACTGGTTTCCCGTTCCTTCCTTCCTGCTTCGGGCCGTCCTTGGCGAGCTGTCCCTTATCCTGCTGAAAGGGCAGCGGATCATTCCGACCAAAGCGGAGGCACACGGCTTCCGGTTCCGGTATCCGCAATTGACGGAAGCCCTTAAGCAATTGAAAGGCAGCTGAAAAAAAGAACGAAAACCGCTCCGCGTCCGGAAGCTGACTTTAGGAGAGGTCATACCGATGAGTCGACGCATTCTTTTTTCGCACCGGACTTCCATACGGTTATATGGTTCATGAACGGCAGACATAGGCACACCCCGAAGCCATCCCCGCATGGCCGGCGTTACGGGAGATTGCGAAATATGCTATACTGTATATCGGATACGCATTTTTTGGCGGGCTTTTGCCAAAATATTCGTGCGCAGTTAGATGAGGCGACACTCCGTTCCTCAATTTACTTTAGGAGACATGAATACATGTTGAAGGATAATTCTCCGGATCTCGAAGCGGCAGCAAAAATCTTACCTCCGGGAGTAGCCATCAGTTGGGGCTTGGTCAAAGAGCCGCAACGGGGACCGAAGCGGGAGCTCAGCATTACGCAAATCGTCGAGGCTGCCGTCGCCATCGCCGACAGGGATGGGCTTCCCGCGGTCTCCATGGCCCGGGTTGCCGCTTCTTTGGGCTATACTCCCATGTCGCTCTATCGGTACATCCCCAGCAAAGATGATTTGCTGATCCTCATGCAAGAATCAGTCGGTCATATTACGATTCCGCCGGAAGGGGAGGAATCGGATTGGCGCGAAGGCTTGCGTGGATTCGTGCGGGCCTCGATCCAGGTCTACGTGGAACATCCCTGGTTCGGCGACATTCCGATTTCCGGAGCTCCGATCACGCCCAACAACCTTCGCATGGTGGATTGGGCCCTTCGTTCCATGCGCGGGTTAGATCTCAATGAATTTGAAAAAATGTCCATTGTTCTTCTTTTGGCGAGTTACGCGCGATCGACCGGCATGATGATGAGGGATTTGGACCGTTTCGTAAAGGCAGGGGCCAGTCCCGAAGCCTTCAACGGGCTGGAGTATGGATCTGCTCTTAAGCAACTGGTCTCGCCGGAACGCTTTCCCGACCTGCATCCGCTCATCATGTCCGGAGCTTATGTCGGCGAAACCGAAAATGAGCATGGAAATGAAAGCCCGATTGCCGATGACCTTGATTTCGGTACGGAACGAATATTGGACGGCATCGAGCACTATTTGGAGACCAAGAAAGGCAAATAGTCACCAGATTATGGTCACCGGTTTGACGGCAAAACAGCAGCCCGAGGCTGCTGTTTTTGTGTTTTTATAAAACCGTCTGTGCCGTTTAACGCCGTCCCGCTTTACGACGAAACGACCAGATGCTCCATGCCAATGCCCCCAGCAGGATAAAAATGCACCAACCGACCGCCAGCCAGGCTTCGTTCCGGATCGGGGCGCCGGTTAGCAATCCGCGAATCGTCTCAATCACAGGCGTGATCGGCTGATGGTCGGCGATCCCCCGCAGCCAGCCCGGCATCGTATCCGTGGAAACGAAAGCGCTGGAGAGATAGGGCAGAAACAGGAGCGCGAAGCCATATCCACTGGCGGCCGAAGGACTGCTGGCTACGAGGCCGATTGCCGCGTACAGCCACGTAAACGTCAAAATGAACAGGGCAATGATGCCCATGGCCCCGATCCATTCCAAAGGGCCGGCAGTCGGCCGGAATCCGACGAGCAGGGCCATCCCGATGACCACGCCGGTTGCAAGAAGGTTGCGAAGCAGACTGGCTGCAACATGCCCCACAATGACGCTTTGGCTGCGGATGGGCATCGTCCGGAATCGGTCGATAATGCCGTTTGTCATATCGGTTGCCACGTCCACGGCCGTGCTGGATGCTCCGAATCCGGCACACAGCAGAATGATGCCGGGAACGACATAATTCACATACCCTCCACTCGGGTCCAGCGCGCCTCCGAATACATAAGTGAAGAGCAGCATCAGCATGACGGGCAGCACGATGGCCATAAGCAACGCTTCCACGTTCCGCAAGCTGTGCCGAATGCTCCGGCCGATAAAGACGGCGTTCGTTCCCAGGAAGGAAGGTTCTTTGGATAATGCAGCGGGATGCCTCATGAATCGGTTACCTCCTTTTTCTTGGCCGTCAGGGCCAGAAACACATCGTCAAGCGACGGCCGGCTGATGCTTACCCGAGTCTCTATCGGAACGATGCCTTCCCATTCCTTCAACGCTCTGCTGACGTTTTGAATCGCATTGCTGAGAAGGGGTATTTTTTGAAACACCTCGTCGTTGGCATCACGCAGCTCCAGCATCTCGCCGCCTACCCTCGATTTCAATTCCGCAGCGGTACCCGAAGCAACGATGCGCCCCTCCGATATCACCGAGATCATGTCGGCCAACTGGTCCGCTTCTTCCAAGTACTGAGTCGTCAGAAAGATGGTGATGCCCTGCTCCTTGAGCTTCAGAATGATATTCCATAACGCCCGTCGGCTCCGCGTGTCCAGTCCCGTCGTCGGCTCGTCAAGAAACAATACCGGACGGACGACCGCCAAGCTGACAGCGAGGTCAAGCCGGCGCCGCATGCCGCCCGAATATGTTTTGACCCGCTTTCGGGCGGTTGCCTCCAGGTCGAAATCCCGAAGCAACTCGGCTGTCCGGATGAGCGACTGCACCGCTGAGAGCCCCGAAAGCCTGCAAATCATGCGGAGGTTTTCTTCAGCGGTCAACATTGCGTCAACGGCTGCGAATTGCCCGGTAAGGCTGATCGATCGCTTCACCATGTTTTTGTCCGCAGCGATATCATAGCCGGCCACGCGTACGGTTCCTTCGTCAGGGGCGATCAAGGTGGACAAGATGCTGATCAGCGTCGTTTTGCCTGCGCCGTTCGGGCCCAGCAGGGCATGAACGGTTCCTTGCGGCACCTGCAGATTGATCCCGTCCAGCACGACCTGGCTGCCGAGCCTCTTCCGCAGACCAATCACTTCAATGGCCTTCGTGTTCATCTCGCGCCTCCTTTTTGTTTATTTAATATACAGTATATGATGTATACAGTATATTCATTACGCAAATGTTTGTAAACAAGAAAAACGGGAAAATGGAACAAATGGCGCCGTCAATATGGGGAACAACCTGATCGTGCGGCCATTATCCCATACGCAAAAAGGCCGCGGACCGCAGGTCCATGGCCTTTCGATTATTTGCCTCTGATATTTCAGGATACCGCTACATAAATCTCCACTACGGCGTCCGAAGGATCGAATCCCTCCGCTTTATACAGCTCAAAATCGCCGGTATAGGTTCTCGATTCCGCGCTGCTCTGAAAATACTGCCATACCTGCTGCCATAATTCAATGACCACCGACCCCACCGGTCCTCGTTCGCTGGTGAACACCAGATAATCAGAAGCGGGCACCTCACGACTGACATACTCCGACGGTAATCCGGAATCCGGTCCGCCCATGTTTTCGCAACCAAGCAGTACGGTGTACTCCCCGTTTACGTCCGTCTCGTAATCCGTATATAGACCGTAGATCAGCCCGCCGTTGACTCGGTCGTTTTGCAAAAGCCCGCTTTGAAAAAAGCTGCCCCAAAGCCCCGGAATTTTCCCTTCCGGTCCGGCTTCATGACGATTGGAGGTCCGGGCGGCCACCCCCATCAGCTGTATGGCCTCTTTATGTACTCGTTTCATATTCATTTCTCTAAAGCCCCTTTCCATAAACCCGTGATGACCTTATACTAACCCGGAAAAGTGGACACCTATATGTCCTGGTTTTCGTAGCGGGCAATGATTTTTTTTGCCCTTCGGACAACTTCCTCGGCCACGGATGGGGGACTCTCGACGATCACCTTGCCGCCAAAGCTCAATATCATCCCGTAAAACCACTCATCCGCCTTCAATGAAACGTTCACCCGAAAGGATCCGTCCGGAAACTCTCTTATCTCGTCGGGATGAAAAACGTCGGCGATCCTCTGCCGGGCCTCCGGCTCGAACCGGAGCGCCATATCGGTCTCGCAGCCGTCCGACCAGGTCGTTTTCCAATCCAGCCTCTCGATTTCAGGGGCCTGCCGCGGAAGGAATGCCTCGTCCGTCAATTCAATATGCTGAATACGGGATACCCGGAAGATCCGAAATTCCCGCCGGAGTTTGCAGTACGCTTGAACATACCACACGTTTCCCTTCAAAATAAGGGATGCCGGCTCAATCATCCTGCTGCGGTTTACGGAATCGGACGAAATGTACCCGATCACGGCACACTGTTTTTCATGGATCGCCTGCTTCAGGATGCCGATGGTTTCCCGGATGCCTTCCCGCTGGCCCCATGGGTTCATATCCATGATCAAACGTTCCGTCTGCAAGCCTCCCTCCTCTCCGGAACGGCCTTGCAGCGCTTTTTGCAGGAGATTATTCACCTTTTCGAGAAGGGCTTCCGTTTCCATGTCCCCCATGGCATTGTTTATTCCTTTCACGGCGGTGACGAGCGATCTCATTTCTTCCACCGACAGCCAGTGCCTGTCGATCATGAAGGACTCCATGATCTCAAATCCGCCCGATACCCCCTGGTAGGCAATAATCGGAATGCCCGCCTGATTCAGGGTGTCCATGTCGCGGTATATGGTTTTGCTCGTGACCTCGAACCGCTCCGAAAGCTCTTTGGCGCTTACTCTTCCCCGGTTGAGCAGAAGCACGGTAATCGCAAGCAGACGATCCAGTTTCATTCGATCAGCCCTTCTATATTAGTCTCTTCATCTATCTTAACTCCAGCTAAACGCTTACGGAATACGTTAAGCCATTGTTAAAGTTGTCTTTACGCGGAATTCAAGCCATCGTGTTAAAATAGTAAGGTCGGCAGCAAGCTTCAACCATACATATAAACGGTCATCAAGGCAAACACATGAGGAGGATTATAAAAAAAATGAATCATCGACTAAGGGGCATGCACCAGTGCCACCCGGATATTATACAGGTATCCCGCATATCCAGCTTGATCGGCAATGCGGTTCTCATGGCCCTCGCCGCAGCCTATCTCATTGTGGCGGAATACAAGGATTGGACACTTCTCCCCGGCTGGATCGCCCTTGGGTTGTTTGCTCTTTCCCTTATCTGGTACACCTGGTTCGCTCCCGGCCTGTTCTATCGGACGTTCGGCTTCAAGGTATCCGACGAAGAACTTGAACTGCGCTCGGGGTGGATCTGGCTTAATGACACCGTGGTTCCCATGACCCGGATTCAGCATGTGGAGCTCGAAAGCGGCCCCATGCTGAGGAAATACGGACTTGCCGAAATAAAGGTCGTTACGGCTGCGAAAACCCATGTCATCAAAGCGCTGAAGCTGGAGGAAGCGGAAAAACTCAAACTGCAGATCGGGGAGCTTGCGAAAGTGGTGGAACATGATGAGTGAACGGCCGATCGAGCATCGTCTTCATAAGTTATACATCCTGTTTCCGCTTGCCGGCATCATCAAACCGCTGCTCCCGATCGCCGCTCTGTTTGCTTTCCGGATCTTCAAAGGCGATGAAGCCAAACCTTTTTCCTGGCTGTGGATGGCGGCTGCCGCCGCCGGCGTGGCCGCATTGCTGCTCTTTTACGGATGGCTCCGATGGAAACGTTTTGTTTACGTGCTGGAAGATAACAAAATCGTGATCCGGCGCGGGGTGTTGTTTCGGGAGGAGCTGTCGGTCTATACGGGACGCATCCATTCCATGAACATGGAACAGCCCCTGTTTCAGCGTATTCTCGGCCTGACCCAGGTGAAGATCGACACGCCGGGAAAAAGCGAGGAAGGAGGCAAGCTTCCCGCCGTGTCGGGCTCGGAAGCTCGGCGACTTCAGCAATGGCTGCGGGAGCGAACGGCGGCGGCTCACGACAGCAACGCTGCAACCGATCGTGCTTCAGATAGCCGTATGGCAGAGAGCGTTTTGAGGGCTGCACCATTCCCTGGGGCGGATACCATATCGGAAGCGGAACCCATGGGCTCCGTGAAAGAGCCGGGTCCGATCCATCCTGCCGGGGATGAATCCCTGCTCCCTCACGGGAAGGCAGAGGACGGGCACGCCATTCAAAGGCAGGGAGGATCATCCCCTCTTCAAGCCGTTCCTGCCGCCAACCGACACGGGGCTCCATCGGGACCTGCGCAATCCGCCAACGAACCGTACGGCGGTACGGCTGCACCGGCCGAAGAGCGCACCGTGCTGCTTCGCCTATCGGCAGGCCGCCTGCTGCTGGCGGCCCTGACCTCGTTCAATCTGTCGCTGGCGCTTGCGTTCGCGGCCGGCGTATTCTCCTTCGCGGATGATATCCTGCCCAAAAATCTGTACGGCAAACTGTTCCGCGAAGCCGGCCATCTGATGTCCGGCGGTTGGGCCGCTGCGGCAGCGATCGCCCTTTTGCTGGCCTGGCTTTTATCGGGCGTGCTGTACACGATCAAATATGCGGGTTTTACCGTGGAACGGGTCGGCAAACAAATCGCCGTCACTTGCGGCCTGCTGGAACGGAAGCAGATGTTTTTTTCTCCTAAACGGGTTCAGGCCGTATCGGTCAAAGAGGGAATTCTGCGGCAGCCGTTCGGTTACAGCGAAGTAAAACTGCACGTGCTTACCTCGGATTCCGACAAAAACCTGGTGCTGCATCCGATGATTCGTTTAAACGAGGTCGGGGAGCTGCTGCGGAACATCGTTCCGCAGTTCAGTGCCGATCAAGTGGACACCCGGTCCCCGCGGAGAGCGCTGTGGCTGTACCTGCGGATGGAAGCCGTCGTGACAACCGTCGTGTGCGCAGCGGTGATCTGGTACTTCAAAGCGCCGGGATTATGGTCGCTATTGCTGTTCCCGCTGTCCCTGTTGTGGTCGTACCTGACGCACAGGGATACGGGGATTGCCCTTCGCGGCAAGCAGCTGACGATGCGCAGCCGAACGTTGGCCCGGCATACCCGGTATGTGCGCCGGCCCCAGATCGTCAGCCTTAAGGTGACGGGCACCCGGCGCCAGCGGCGGCGGCAACTGCTGTCTTTTGAGGTCAGCCTGATCTCCAGCCAATATGACGGGAAGATCTACGCGATCGAGCAATCCGCCGTGGAAGGCATCTGGCACTGGTTCCGCCGCTCCAAGGAGGCAGCTTCGGAGGTTCCCGAAACCTCCGGATCCAGAAGCGGCTGATCGCGGGTAAGACACAGAAGACAGACCTCTTTTAGCGGAAGTTTTTCTTGCGATATCAGGAAGGTCCATGCTTCGAAGTTTATACTTTCCGATATCTTAAAACAAAACAGGCGAGTTCGTCTTAATCAGACGGCTCGCCTGTTTTTATGTTCCGTAGAGGAGACCTTGCCTTTCGTTCAGCTCTCCTGTTTTTGCGGCTCAGTAATCACATGGCTATTTCTCGCTCTTATACCGGTCATACGCAGCTTGGTACAGCTCCAGATAGCGCTTCACGTTCATCTGTTCAAGCTGCTTCACATAGGCGTCCCACTGGTCGGAACCAGCGGCGCCCGAAGCGAACTTGTCTCGCATCTCGTCGATGTAGGTCTGGATATCCGTCTGGATCGTCGTCAGTTCTTCCTGCTCTTCGGGCGTGAAGTTGAAAGCCGGCCAAACGTCTTCCATCTTGACGGAATAGGGCTCGGCGGCTTCCGCATTCTTCACGGAGGATGGGTAGCCCTCCGCCCCCTTGAAGAACTTCTGCTTCACGATGCCCGGGTAATAGCCCCCCGGCCAGGTGAGGTACTGGCTGATCGCCTGATCGAGATTCAAACCGTCCTTGTTGTTTTTAATGGAATCCAGATATTCGAATTCGCCCTTGTCGTTCACTTCGTAGGTCACGCCTTCGAAGCCCATAAAGAACATTTTGGCGCCCTCGTCGCCGTAGAAGTGGTCTATCCAACGGATAGCCGCCTCCGGATTTTGGGCTTTGTCGGTCAGGACGAACATGCCGATATTGCCCAAAGGCGAGCCGATATTCGTCAACAGCTTCTCCCCGTTTTCTCCTTGAATAACCGGCATGCTACATAACCCTCCTGGTTATAGACGGCTTTAGGGTCAACCCCGTCAAGGAAGCCATATAAGCCTTCGCTCGCTTTGGAGGTAATATCCGTATCCTTCATCGTAAAGGTTTCTTTATCCAGCAGGCCGTCCTTGTACAGCTTCGCGACATATTCCAGCAGCCGCTTGTATTCATCGGTCGCTTGGACGAAGCGAAGCTTGCCTGTGGCAGGATCCAGATCCACGTTGGGATTGGCTATGCCGTTCTTGCTAAGTCCAAAGGAGCCGCGCAGGAAGTTGATCATGATGTTGACGCCCCTCGACCCCCATGGAATCTCGTCCTGCTTGCCGTTTTTGTTCGGGTCCTTCTCCTTAAACGCTTTCAGCACATTGTATAACTCATCCAGCGTCGTCGGCGCCTTCATGCCCACATTGTCGAGCCACTCCTGCTTTACCCAGGGCGTCCCGTAAAATAGCGACTTGAACTCGGGATCGAACACCGTAGGCAGGCCGTAAATGCTGCCGTCCGGCATCGTAATCCCCTTTTTCACAATGGGATATTGGTCCATGATCTTCTTGAAATTCGGCGCATATTGGTCGATCAGATCGTTAAGCTTCAGAAACGTCCCCTGGCTTCCGTATTTGATTAAATCCGTTTTCGGCAGCGCGGAAGCAAAAAACATCTCCGGATAGTCGCCGCCGGCCAGCTTGATGTTCCGTTTCTCCTTCAGGCTGTCAACCTGCACGGTTTCCCATTCGACATGAATATTGGACATTTTCTCGTACTCCTGCCACAGCATGAGTTTGTTCCAATCGGATGAGGCATAGAACTTCCCGGCAAAGGCCGTCATCGGCAAATTCTCCTTGGCGATCGGCATGCCTTCCTTGTTGATCCGGGCCAGCCTTTCATCCTGATTGCCTCCGCTTGCCTCCCCGCTTCCTCCTCCACCGCACGCTGAAGCGATCAGTGAGAAGCCGAGCAGCACGCTCAGCGATACGGTATACCATTTTCCATGACGCATTCCATTATCCCCCTTATATAGACGTGATCAAAAAAGGTTGGCTGCTGCCGTTATCCCTTCAAAGCGCCAATCATAATGCCCTTCACAAAATAACGCTGCAGGAACGGGTACAACACGAGCATCGGCAAATTCGCCACCACGAGCACGGCGTATTTCAATCCTTCGACGCTCATCTTCATTCTCACCGCCGATTCGGAAGTCAGCTTCACGAACTCGCCGGAATCGCTTTGAATCAGAATTTCGCGGAGAATGAGCTGCAGCGGAAATCTCTCCTTGGTTGTCAGATAAATCAAGGCATTGAAATAAGAGTTCCAATGGCCAACCGCATAAAACAGCACCATGACTGCAATAATCGGCATGGATAACGGCAGTACGATGCGCAGCAGCGTCTGGAAGTGGGTACAGCCGTCAATCATAGCGGATTCCTGCAATTCCCCGGGAATCGACTGCTGGAAGAAGGTTCGCATAATGATAATGTTCCACACGGATACGGCGTTGGGTATGACCATGACCCAGAGCGTATCCAGCATGTTCAGGTTTTTAATGAGCAAGTACGTCGGAATAAGCCCGCCGCCGAAAAACATCGTAAACACGATGAGTCCCGTTACAAGCCCGCGTCCGGTCAGATCGCGGCGGGATAGCGGATAGGCGGCGCATATCGTCAAGACGACATTAATGGCCGTTCCGATCAATGTATACAGGATGGTATTGCCGTAGCCGAGCAGAATGTCTTTGTTCTGGAAAATCTTCGCATAGGCATCGAGATTAAAGCCCTTCGGAATAAACCACATTTCCCCGCGAAGAACAAACTCCGGGTTACTGACGGAAGCGCTTACTACAAACAACAGCGGATACAGCACGACAAGGGTAACTAGTGTCAGCAGCGCGTAATTGACGACGTTAAAAATCCGGTCTCCCAGCGAACGATCGATCATCTACCGTCCCTCCTTACCATAGGCTTGTCTCGTTGACGCGTCTCGCGATATAGTTGACGAGGATCAGAAGCGCAAAGTTCACTACGGAGTTGAACAGTCCGACGGCAGCCGAGAAGCTGTACTGCGCATCCAAAATACCGGTGCGGTACACATATGTGGAAATGATGTCCGAGCTGCTCATATTGAGCGAGTTTTGCATGAGGAACACCTTCTCGAAACCGACGGACATGACGCTTCCCAGGTTCAAAATGAGAAGGATGACAATGGTGGGCGCAATCGTAGGCAGATTAATATGCCATATGCGTTGGATCTTGTTCGCGCCGTCGATGGTTGCGGCTTCGTGAAGCTGTTGGTCGACGCCGGACAGCGCCGCCAAATAAATGATGGAGCTCCACCCCATGGTCTGCCATACATCGGACAGCACATACAGCGTCTTGAACCAGCCCGGCGAGGTCATGAACGTGATCCGCTCCCCGCCGAACGCGACGATCAGATGATTAATGATGCCCGTGCTCGGGTTCAAAAAAATGAACAGCATGCCGACCACGACCACGACGGACAAAAAATGCGGCGCGTAGGTTATCGTCTGTACGATTTTCTTGAACCGCTCCGCCTTAACCTCGTTCAGCATTAATGCGAGCAGAATCGGGATCGGGAAGCTGAGCGCCAGGGTGTACAGGCTGATAAGCACCGTATTGGTCAGCAGCCGCTCAAAATAGAAGCTGTTGAAAAAGCGCTCGAAATGCTTTAAACCGGCCCAAGGACTGTCCCAAATGCCCTTGTTCGCCATGAAATCCTTGAAGGCGATTTGAATGCCGTACATCGGCAGGTAGTGAAATACGATATAGTACAAAATGACGGGAAGAAGGAGAAGATAAAGCTGCCAGTTCTTCGTCAGCCCCTTGCGGATTCGCTCCATTCTGGTATGCTTGACGACGGTAATTTTGCCGGAGCTGTGCAGCGTCAGGTCTGTCGATTCCAACGCTTCTCCCTCCTTTGCTCTTTGTTCGAACCATGATTGCTCATCGCATCAACCCTCCGCCACCGCTTCGGCAGCCAAATTCGGTACCGGGGACACAGCCACGACGCCTCCGCCCTGGCGGATGGACTGCGTCGCCGCGCAGCCGACCGCAACGCTCATTCGTCCTGCAAGCGGCGTCGCTACAGGCTCCTTGCCATCCAGAATCATCTCGACGAAGTCCTTGCAGATATTCGGATCCGCCCCGCCGTGGGAGCCCTTCGCTTCTTTGATCTGATACACCCGATCCGCCAGCTCGCGCTCGCTGTTGGAACGGCGCGTCCAGACGTATACCTTGTCCTCCAGCTCGCTGTTTTCCATGCGTCCTTCCGTACCGATGAACGTATAATTCCGCTGATAGTCGGGCGTAAAATGACACTGCAGATAGGAAGCCTTGATGCCTCCTTCCAACTCCATAAGGACCATATTGTTGTCCTCGACATTCACCTCTTCGCGGAAAGCACATTCAATCAGACGCCCCGGGCTCGCTTCCGTACACGTATCGCGTTCCTCGCACGCTGGACACGTCAGGTCATTCGGCTTCTCGCCGCCGAAGAAATCCAGGCCGCCGAACCCGCTAACCTTCGTGGCATAGCGGCCTGTGATCCAGTGAATGATGTCGATATCATGCGAGCCTTTCTGAAGCAGCAAGCCGGTGCTGTTCTTCGAATTCGCATGCCAGTCATGAAAGTAGAAATAACCGCCCCAGCCTACGAAATGCCTCACCCACACCGCCTTGATTTCCCCGATGACGCCCGAGTCGACGATTTCCTTCATCGTGCGGTACATGTTCATGTAGCGCATATTGAAGCCGACCATGAGATGCTTGCCGGATTCCTTCCACGCTTTCAGGATGTTGTCGCAGCCTTCCACCGTAATCGCCAGCGGCTTCTCGCAGAACACATGCTTTCCCGCTTTCAGCGCCGCCACCGCATGTTCCTCGTGACAAAAATCCGGGGAGGTTACCGCGATGGCATCGATATCGTCGCGTGCGATGAGCTCCCGGTAATCGGTCGTCACGAACGCGTCCGGGTTGATGTTATTCTTGAATTCCTCAAGGCGCTCCGCATAAATGTCGGCTGCCCCCACGACGACGGACCGCCCTTCGGGCTGATGCCAATATTTTGCGATGGCCCCTCTTCCCCTGGCACCGATCATGCCGATTCTCACTTGTTTCCCGGTCTTCATTTCCTCATTCTCCTCTCTATGTATTTAGTGGCACGCATCATGGATGAAGCGCTTTCAAAGTGTCGGTCCGATAAACTCGGACTTTATCAAACAAATGGTAAGCGCTTTCTTTTTTTTGGCGGAAAAATAATCTCCGCTCAAGTGTTTAACGACATTACGGGGACAGATATTCAAAAGCGGAATTCAAGAGATCATAACTGAGCTTCAGATGTTCTTGACGTCGAAAATGTAATGGTTGTTCGGAAAAAATCATGAATTTGCACAAAAGGAATGTTGATTTGGGGAAAATAAATGCGCAGCATGGAAAATAATTCGTGAATGTTTGGTCATTTTTATAATCAACTAACGACCTGACGCCATTATATTACGGTCGTATTCATGAAGTCAACACGTTTTTAGGAAAAAATTAAAATAACCAAACCTAAATTATTTGGGGCAAATACAATGCACAAATCCTATTTGTTTGTCCTGATTCTTCGCGCAAGAAGGTAATCTGGCACTCTATAATTCCTGAGCTCGCTCTTTAGCCTGCTTGGAAGAGACGCGCTGGATGGAGGATGGTGACGGGTTATGCGTTGGAGGCGGGACGGGGGGATTGACGAACGGCGGTGGGTTCGGTGCTATGGTGGCAGGACGCGGGGGATTGGCGCACAGTGCGCTGGGTACGGAAGTCCGTGATCGGCAGGCAATAGGCGGCGGTGCTATGACGGCAGGACGCAGGGGGAATGATAGTGTGTGATTCGTAATTCGCGGGCGTAGAACAAACAACATTCTAAGCCGGGCAAGCCAATAGACTTACGGCCTATGAAGGAGTGCGTCACAGCTTTACAGTTCAAGAAGAAGCATGGCGCAGTTTAAGGCCGAGAAACCGGATGCGGTATCCCCCAAACCCGGGTTTTCAGCGCATCTCCCGTCAATTCCTCTCCGTTTTGTCTTTTCCCATCTGCTTGAAGGTCCGGATGCGTCGAACGAACACATACGCCCTGGTCCCAAAACAACAACAAAGGAGCGCCCTAATCAGGACGCTCCCTGCCCTCCCGTCGACTCCCGAACGACGAGTTCAAACGGCAGCAGCATGCGAAATGGAGTCGGATACGGATCGGTCAATCCGTCAAGCAATGCCTTGGCCGCGGCATATCCCATTTCGTATTTCGGGATGTGGATGGAAGATAACGGCGGTGAGCTGTACTTTGAAAATTCAATATTGTCGATGCCGACGAACGCCATTTGTTCAGGTACCGCGACTCCCTCTTCCGCAGCCGCGCGCATCGCGGCGATCGCCATCATATCGCTCGCGCAGAACATGGCCGTCGGGCAGTCTCCGCTGCCGATAAGCCGCTTCATCTCCGCATGACTGCGGTCTGCGTCCCATCCTGCGTCAATGGTCCAGGAAGGATTCCACTCCAGGCCCGATTCTTCCAGGGCAATCCGATAACCGCGGTATCTTTTCTCCCGCTCCAACTGCCCGAACAGTCCCGTACCGCCAATAAATCCGATCTTGCGGTGTCCCAGCTGAATGAGATGGCCGACCGCAACCTTTGCCGCATTCATTCGATCATAAGAAATGACCGGAATCGACGGATCTGCGACGTCTATCCCGACAATGTTCGGCACCCGTTCTTTCAGCCACTTGTACAGGGAGTGGTCCATCCCCTCCACGCAAATAATTCCGCTAAGGCGACGGGATTGAAGCAAGGATTCGAACAGCGTCTCGCTTTTCAGCTCGGCCTGCGTATGCAGGAAAGAAAGCGTAGCGCCCGCCTCCAGAAGCTTCGCTTCGATTCCCTGAATAATGGGCGAGAAATAAGGATGATTATACTTGTTGTCAGGAAGCGACAAAATACAGCCGACCGTATGAACGGGCAATGTCTTTGGAGAGTGCTTGGAACGACCACGCATCTTCGGTTTGGGCGTATGTACCGTAGGATAGTTTAGCGCTTTGGCAGCTTGCCATATCTTTCGTTTGGTCTCTTCACTGATGCGCCTGCTGTCATCCTGATTAATGACCCGCGATACGGTTGAAATTGAGACTCCGACTTTTTCTGCAATGTCTTTTAGTGTGGCCATGCTCTCCTCCCCCGGAAGTACGACATCCATTCATGTAAATAGGAAGCGAGTTCCTTTTTCGATTTTGACTGACGCGATAGTATGTGAAAATCAGCATACCACAGGGATCAACCTCTTGAAAGTGCAAGACCCATTTTTATGTCGGGGACAGGATCTCCTCGAAATGGAAAATTTCATGGATTAGTCGCTAGCTTCACCTGCACCCGATATTCTGAAATATCGATTCCGTCCTATGAGACCGCCTCGCGTACCGCCTTCTTCCGCTTCCATAGGCCGTAAATCAGAAACGTTACCGCCAAAAACAGGCCGTAAACGCCGATGGTAAAAAACAGATCACGCGGCTTGCCGGCCAGATGATCTCCAATCAAGGCGAACAGCAGCATCGCCGGTATTTTGCCCAGGGAAGAAGCCAGAACGTATACCGCAAAAGACACGCGGCTCAGCGCAGAGTACACGTTGATGGCTACAGACGGCACCAACGGAATAAGGCGGGCAAACAGAATCGTCAAAAAGGCATGCGCCTCAAACCATACGGTAGCCCGGGCCAAGCGTTTATAAGAATAGAGAAGCCGGGCTCCCCATTCGCGGTAGCCATATCGGACGAACAAAAACATCAATACGGATGCTGTCACCGAACCGATCCAGGTGAGGAGACCTCCGGCAATCGGACCGTATGCCGCTCCAATAACGCCGCCGACAACGGGATAGGGCAGGACCGGGAACAAGGCAAAACATGCAGCCAGGACCGTTACGAAAACAACCTGTTCGGATGACCGCATCCAGTTCAGGATGGGATCGCCATAACGGTATATAAGGTATGCCATGCCTGCGTACAGCAGCGCCAGGCCAAGCTTTTTGATCATGGGGGCTCCTTGGCGATTCACGAATTTTTTTTTGGAAATGACTTTCGATTATCATCTTACTATAAATTCTTCCCTATAGGGCGTTTTTTGCTTGTCATATCGCAGGATGGCTTTTTCACCAACCGAACGTTACAGGGCATACCGAGCCGCCACATTAACGAGAAAAAGACCGCCCCAATGAGGCGGTTATTTATTGCAACTATGGCGATGCAAAAACTTAAACCATATTCACACTTTTCTCAATATCATCCACCATTGTCTATCATACGATTCGACTTCAATCTCTTCTAAACCCAGATTCGCTTCGCTAATCCAACTTCTAGCCAGTTGTATATAGTCGCTGTGAAATTCGGAGGAATAACCCATTTCTTCATATCCTGCATATGTAATGTTATCAAATACCATGTAGCCTCCTGTTTTTAACAGCTTATGACTCATGTCAATGATTTTTATGAACTCATGATACGCTGCATCTTTTAAAATGCTTTTTCTGTGATAATCCATAACGGCTTGTAACATTTGAGGTTCTATTGTCCACCAATCATTACTTACTGTATCAATGCCCTCACGGTGGGCGATAATGGTCTGAATTATATCATTGATAGCGTGATGAAAAGCGACAACGTCAAAAGAAGACTCTTGATAATATAGACCAATATTAGCGGCGTCGTCCTCAACAACCTGTATGTTTATGTCCATTCCTTTCGTTTTCTCCTGAAAATTTTGTGCCAGTCCCCTGTTGAGATTGGCGGTCACGTATGCTCCCATTTTTTTGGAGTAAGCGTCTAAAGCCTTTGGAATGTAAATAACATCGCCTGCACCAACTTCAAAAAGACTTAAAGCACGGGGCATATCCAGTTCGATGAAGAGATTCTGCCAAGAAGCTGAATAATACAATTGAAGATATTCGAATACCCTCTGCTTTGATAAATTTATCGGTACTGCTAATATGTCTTTCAATTTGTTTTCCTTTTGGACTACATTCATCTGTTCTAATTCAGAAATCATTTCCTGCGAGAAGTCACGTTTTAGAAGATCGTAAAACACGCCGGCACTCATTTTCTCCGCTAGTGTCTGCATATTCAATAGAGTATCCCTCTCTTCGTATGGTTTCATAGTGTATATTCTGATACATGGCGTTATTATCCTCTTTATATTATTAAAAAGGAGAATTTTTTATGTTGCATGATTGCTGTCACTTCTGCCGGTGAATGCGTGATCTACTGCCAACTTCGGCAGAAAAAGTGTATTCCCTCTACACAAAAAACGCCTGCCGCAAGGGCAGGCGTCTTGCTTCATGATATAACCTTAATAATTCCTCGCCGTAAATGGCTTTCAAGTTACCCGGCATTCATTAAATTCCAGACGATGGCCGCAGCCTGTGCCCGGTTCGCGATTCCTTTCGGATCGAACAGTCCCTTGCCCGTCCCATTCAGAATCCCCTCTTGGACAAGCAGCGCAACGGAAGACTTGGCATAAGGAGCAATGCTTTTCTCGTCCTTGAACTCGGCCAGGGCATCGCTCGCATGATCCCCTGACGATTTCTTTACGAGCTTCAAAGCATTCGCTCCCATGACCGCCATTTCCTCCCGCGTAATCGGACGGTTCGGTTCGAATTTGCTGCTTCCGGTCCCTTGGGCCAGACCTGCATCGAGCGCAGCGGCAATGGATTCATAATACCAGTCGGTTGCTTTTACATCTTTGATGGATGCAGGCACGCTGCCTCCCGATAAATCGAAGGCTCTGACCAGCATCGTTAAGAATTCCGCCCGGGTTACCGGCTTCATCGGCTGGAAAATTCCGTTTCCCGTGCCCTTGACAACTCCCTTTGCCGTCAGCTGCTCAATGGCTTCCTTGGCCCAGGCCACGTTGGCAATATCCTTGAACACCGGCTTATCCGGCAGATGGATTGGCGGTACCGAAGGCGGTGTAACCGGCGGCTTCACTGCAGGCGGTGTCGTCACCGGAGGTTTGGTTGACGGCGGTGTGGTTGACGGCGGTGTCGTTGGCGACGTCACCGGTGGCTCCGGGTTCGAGTTGTTTCCCCCGCCGTTTTTAACATGAACCGTTGCCGGCCCGCTTGCCGCGCTCTCATTGTGGAGCCGGTCTACCGCAGTAACGACATACTTATACTTTTTGCCTTCCTCGGCGGTGCGGTCTACGAAGGATGGATTCGCTCCGTCCTGCTTGCGGACCTTCCCCAGCATGTAAGCTGGATTATGGATATCCGGAGCCGCATTTCCTTCTATACGATAAACCGCATAATACGTTTCGTCATCCTTGGACTTCCAGCTCAGCTTCACGCCGTCCAAACCGCTATGCCCGTTCAGCCCCACCGGAGCGGCCGGGGCCTTGCTGTCCAGCCAAGGCATCGTCGGTACCAGCGCAGGATAGCGGTACAAATCTTCCCGCAGGCGGTCCGTAAATCCAAGCGGGTTATCGGCAAACCATTTGGCGCTGAAATACATGCTTCCCGCTACCTCTTCGTAGTTCCGGTTGTACAAAATCTGGTTCGGCATTTCCTCCGGATTCAGCCAGCTGTCTACGGTACCGACCCGGTAAACGGCCTGGCCGCTGTACAGCTGAACATTTTTGCCCTTGATAACGCCGCTCCACCAATCGATCAGCTTGTCGTAAGCCGCAGGCGCATAACCTCGATACCAGTAGATTTGCGGAGTAATGTAATCGATCCACTCCTCCTCGATCCACTTTTTGGAGTCGGCGTAAATCGCCTCGTAACTGCTGAGTCCGTTCGTTTCCGAACCCTCCGGTACGCTCGCGCTCTTGTTTCTCCAGATGCCGAACGGGCTGATTCCGAATTTCACGTAGCTTTTTTCGGCCTTGATCGCTTCGCTTACAGCCTTCACGAACTGGTTTACGTTGTTTCTGCGCCAATCCGCTTTGCTCATGCCGTTTCCGTATTGGGCATACGTATCGGCATCCGGAAAATCGACGCCGGTGACAGGGTACGGATAGAAATAATCGTCAAAATGAACCGCATCGATATCATAATTTTTGACGACTTCCATAACGCCGTCCAGGATAAACTTCTGTGCCTCCGGCACGCCCGGATTAAAATACAGCTTGCCGCCGTAGGATTCCAGCCATTCCGGATGCTGTCTAGCTGGATGATCCGGCACGAGACGGTTGACGTCGTCCTTCATGGCCACGCGGTACGGATTGAACCAGGCATGGAATTCCATGTTCCGCTTATGCGTTTCCTCAATCAGGAATGCCAGCGGATTGTATCCCGGATTCTTGCCCTGTTCCCCCGTCAGCCACTCCGACCATGGACCGTACTCGGACGGGTAAAAAGCATCGGCAGTCGGTTTGATCTGCATGATCACCGCGTTCATCCCCGCGTCTTCCAATTGGTCAAGAAGCTTAATGTACTGCAACTTCTGGGCCTCCGGATCAGCCCCTTTTACCGGCCAATCGATGTTTTCCACCGTCGCGATCCATGCCGCTCTCATTTCCGCCTTTGGCATGCCGGACGGCTGATTCACGGTAATATACAGGGAGCTTGTCTTGCCTCCGTGCGAAGCCGTTATTCTCGTTCCTCCCGCCTTCAACCCCGTCACCTTCCCCGTTTTATCAACGGATGCGATTTCCGGTCGGCTGCTTGCGTAAACAACTCCTTCGTTCAGCTTTACCGGCTCGTCCATCCACGTGTAGGTAGCCATGACTACCGTCTCGAACGAATCCCCGACATTGACGGCGGTCAGCCCTTGCAGCTCAATGCTTTTCAGCACAGGTACCGGATCTATGACGGTTATCGTGTGTTCGGCCGTTACTCCCTTGTAGGTGACGGTTATTACGGCCGAGCCCTTGGCTACGGCGGTAAGCTGTCCATCGGCGCTGACGCTGACAATGTCAGGATGGTTGCTGGCATAACTTACTCCGTCGAACAGCGGAAGAGGCTGCTCATATCCTTCATACTCTGCATACGCTTTCATTTTTCCGGTCAATGACTTTTCCAATTGCAGAGGCCCGGACAGGGTCAGTGCCTGTGGCGTTACCTCTTCCCCCGTTACCTTCAAGTTAAAAGCGGCCGTCGGCGCATCTCCGAAATTGGCGATAATCGTAACCTCGCCGGGAGCGACGGCTTGCACGGTATCGTAGGTGACGCCGGTTACGGTCGCAATGTTCTCATTGCTGCTGGTCAAGGTCACGCCTTCTGTTATTAGCGCGGGCTCCGTCATGTCGGCATATGTTGCGTAAACCGCCGTGCGCTGCGATTCTCCCGCCTTCATCGGAGTCAAGCCGACGAGATCAAGCGCATAAGCCTTGGAGTTGCCGTACAAAGCGGTCAGCCGGTCAAAATAAACCGCGCCGCTGTTTTTATTCGTGTCCTTCAGCTCCGCGACATAAATTTGATGCAGCTTTATAGGGTGGTTCGGCGAGGCTGGCAGGTTGAACGCAACGTATTTCCAGCCATTCCAGCTGAGGCCCGCCGCGGTTGTCAGATCCACCGTCGTTTTGGCGCCGGCCGCCTCCACCTGGGCTCTAAGCCAGTGATTGCCGCCGTCTCCGTATACCCAGACGCCCATGCTTGCCGGCTTGCCCGGAATGCTCCTTCCGGCTGATCCGTCGGCATCCTTAAAATTGACATACGCCGCGGAAGTACCGATTTCGCTATTGCTAAAATCATAGGACAGCTTCACGGCATGGCGGCCGTAATGAATCGTTTCGGGACGGCTGACCAGTCCCAGCTCCGCCTTGCCTCTTACGGCTGAGACTGCGATGCCGTTCAGGTCTTCAAACTCCTCCACCACTTCCGAAGCCGAGGCCGTTAAAGGCGCTGCCGTTTCTTCTCCGGAATGATCCGGGGCCGAGGCGTTCTCCGGTTTGATTCCCTCGTAATTTCCAGCTTGTCCCTCTATCGTCATATCCCGCGAAAGTTCCGGCAGAGGCTCCGACGAATCCGCCGAGGCCAAGCCGCCCCAACCGGACAAGGTCGTACCCATAGTCATCAATAGCGCCATTGTCCAGGATAGGATCGCTTTGCCGCGCTTTGTTTTCCGTCTACTTGTCATTCACGAATTCACTCCCTACTCAAGTTATGGGTGCCGAATACTGCTGAACGAGCTGTCAGTCTGACAGAGATGCCGTTTTCACCCCCTAGCCCTTTGAAATGAATCTATGAAGTCAAAGCAAATTATGTATATCTCTATCATATTGAAATTTTATTTCATTTTTCAATAGTTTTTTAAAATTTTATTTTAACATGAGGCAAAGAACCTGATTTCCATGGCATTTTAGCCCGTCTGTATGAACCGGACGCCGAACCTCTGCGGATCCTTGACATTGAAAACATCACCTAACCTCTATATATTTAAAATACGGTTCGTTCGAAAATCCGGATATTTTGAACCGGTTCTAAACAGATCATGCTTTTAGAAAGGATCCTTGCTTTGAACATCAAAGGAAATGTGTATCTGCAGCTGGCCCTTTCCATGCTGCGCACAGGCATTCTTGGTTATGGGGGAGGACCTTCCGTCATCCCGCTCATCCGCCATGAAGCGGTCAACCGCTACAAGTGGCTGTCGAACGACGAATTCGGGGAAACCCTGGCTTTGGCCAATGCGCTGCCCGGTCCGATCGCCACCAAAATGGCGGCTTATTTAGGATACCGGCAAAAAAAAGACCCTCGGTGCGGTCGTCGCCGTTTTCGCCCATATCCTGCCTACTTCGATCGCCATGATTGCCCTGCTCTCGGTCGTTCAAATCCTAAGCAGCTCCAAAGTCATAGCCGGCATGATCGCCGGCGTCACTCCCGTCATTGCCGTTATGCTCGGCACCATGGCCTACGAATTCGGGGAGAAAGCCGTGAAAGGGCTAGGCATATATGCAGGCGTCGGCTTTTTTTATTTTGTCTTTTCTTCTGCTGGAGACTCTACATATTCATCCCGCGGTCGTCATCATTCTGTTCCTGATGTACGGGGCGGTTCATTTTAAGCTGGTCGGCAAAATGAAAAAAACGCGCAAATCCGGGGAGGGTGCTGAATGATGGAATGGATCCAGCTGTTCATCGGATTTTTCATCGCCAACATCCTCGGCTACGGCGGCGGCCCGGCCTCCATCCCGCTTATGTACGAGGAGGTCGTCACCCATCAGGGCTGGCTGACCGATCCCGAGTTTTCCAATATGCTCGCACTGGCCAATGCTCTTCCCGGACCGATCGCAACCAAAATCGCCGCCTTTGTCGGATACGGCGTTTCGGGCTGGGTCGGAATGACTTCCGCCTTATTGGCTACGATTGTCCCATCCGCGGCAGCACTCATTTTGCTCTTGAAGCTGCTGCAGAAATACCGCAGTTCCCCTGTTGTCAAAGGCATGACCCTGCTGGTGCAGCCGGTTATCGCCATCATGATGTTCACGCTCACCTGGCAAATGGGCAGAAGCTCCATCGTATCCATCGGGGCGCTGCAGGCGCTCGGCATCGCTGCCGTCGCATTCTGGGCCATGAATATCCGAAAGATCCACCCGGCTCTCGTCATTTTAGCCGCGTTTGCGTATGGCGGTCTGGTTCTGGCGCGTTTCATGTGACGGCTTTTCGCAAGCTTTCTAAAGATTAGAAAGGAGGGTGGCTCCAAAAGTCTTTGGACCTTTGGAGGCACCCTCCTGCCATCCTTCGATTAAAGGCTCCATCAATCAAGCCCGTCCAGCCGCTTTTCCAGCGCCTTCACATCGTAACGGATGAACGCGCCGTTAGCGGTACCCGCATACAATTCATCCGCTTCCGCATTCAGTGATCCATTCCTCGCATCAAGTTCGCGCAATTCCGCGCTGCCGGCGTAAACATCATGCAAACGCCCGAGAACCTTCCCGTCCTCCTTGCCGAGGACAAGCAGATCGTGACCATGAGCCAGCAGCAGGTAACGTTCCAGAACCGCGAAGCTGCTGGAAGCCAGATGGGAGAGATCCTCATTCGTTTTGGATGAGGTAGACATAACCCAACGCACTTTGCCCGTCATCGTATCGACGGCGGCCGGGATGCCGTTCAGCGCCATATAAATCGTGTCTCCATCCATGATCCCCTTGGTTCCGCGCCCCTTCAGGGTCCACGCTTTTCGCTGCTCCACTGCGTCATAAAGTACGGTTTCATAGGCCTTTGCCCCGTAATAGTCCTCTTCTTTTTCGCCAGTTCCGCGATGAACCAGAAGATAACGGTCATCCAAAACCTCAAAGCGTTCTCCCTTTGCCGCGGGATACACGGCTTTCGCCTTGCCGCTCTGTAAATCGACCAGCTTCCATTCCCTTCCCAGCAGCATCCACCTTGCCGACCCATCGGCCGGCGATAACGGCAGGCTCCGGTAACCGCCCGTATAGTACGGATCCCGTGCCGGGTCCTCCATCTGCGGCCCCTTCACTTTAAAGCTCCATGCCACTTTTCCGTTGGCCGGATCATATGCCTTTACCTCCCCGTTTTGCTGGATCAGCACGTACGGATCATCCGTTCCATGGTTCAGTATGCGGTAATCCCCGGGCAGCGCTTTTTTCCACCGTTCTTTTCCCGTTTCACTGTCCAGAACGGACAAAGCTCCCTTTCCCGATGCCGAATCCGGGATGTCGAAGAGAGAATGGAATGCCGGGCGGACGACATGGCGATGCCGTTATGTTTAGCAGGCTTCACTTCCCAGAGCAACTTTCCGTCGGAAAGCCGGATGTGGCGGACCCGGTCTTCATATTGCTTCTTATCGGGATTGTAACCTGAATAAACGGTGACGGCATTCCGGTCGCCATCCATTTTGGCTGTAAATCCGCCGAAACCCATATCCTGCTGCCACAGTTTCCTCCCGGTTGCCCGGTCGAGAGCGTAGATCGAGGAATTATGGTGCATGCCGCTGAATCCCCCGTCATCTCCCTTCAGGAGGAGCACATCCTCGTTAGCCCCGATCAAATACGTATAAGCGAGTTCCCCCTGATGTCTCCATACGGGTTCTTCCGCTATGGTTCGGGCCAAAGGGGTAGTGACGAAATCATAAGTGAACGAGTAATGATCGCCGCCGCTGCGGTCTGCCTGATAGCCATCGGCCGACGGCAGCACCCAGTGCGTGCGCTTCAGCTTCCCTGCAGCGGAAAAGGTAACGCTGAACTGGGCTCCAGGCCGCTCGTATCTCCACGTTTCCCCAAGCTGGAGCGGGCCATGATCTTTCATCTGTAAATTAGCCGATATTTCTTTATAATGAGGCTTGCCGAGCAGCTTCCGAATCGGGAGGGCGCTGTCGCCCTGCTTCAGCAAATAGGACGTCAACTCGCGCGCAACCTCTGTCGGCATGGAAGAATCCGCGTCCAGTATTCCGTCCGGAATCGGCTCTTTGGATTCAATATCCGCTTCTTTCACCCACATCATAGCCGGCACATAAATCATGTAATCCTTATGCCATTCCTTCGGACTCACCAGCACCCCGTACCAGTCCTTCCATTGTGCAACCGCGGTGAGCTCGGCCCCGGAACTTGTCCCGGGCCATTTCAGAAGACTTCCAGGCGTCAGGTGAATGTTTTTTTTTCGTCTTGAGCTTGATGAAAGAAGGAGCTATTTCCTTGACCGCGCTTGACTCTTTGGAAAGATACCAGGACGGCAGCCACATGATGCCGCGGTTCATCGTCTGCAGGGCGACCATTTCCCCGGCTGCAGCGTGAACCTTATGGGAATCTCCTTTCTTTCCGTAATATTGAACCTGCAGGGAACGCAGACCGTTCGCTGCCGTCAACGGTTCGGGATAAAGGGCCGCCGGGTAGCGTAAAACAACCTGGTCGCCGACTTTATATCTATAAGCCGAATCCTGTGCGGACGCTTTCGCAGCCGAAGCCGGAGCGATCGGGGCGACAGGACTGAACAGCAGGCCCAAACCAGCTGCCGTCATACAACCATACATGACCACTTTCGCGCAAGAAATTTTGGACTTCAATGGAACCATCCCTTTCTGATTAAGAACGCTTACAGAATAGACGCTTTTAAGGGTGCGATAGTTTCAGCAAACCCTGCAATAAGAAAAAACGTCTGTCGACGTATTTTCACAGAAGACAGACCGCATTTTGCGGAAGTTTTTCTTGCGATATAAGGATGGCAAACCTTTGAAGTTTATACTTTCTTATATCTTAAAAAATGAGGCCGTCTTCCTTGAAGAACGACCTCTTACAGCTTCTGATCCGCTATGTCCGTTATTCGGCTGAAGCTGCCGTTGACGGCACCGCCTGTTTCTTTGATTCCAGTCCACTGATCCGCTAACGTATGATGAAACGCGTCTCAAAGGTCGTTTTTTGACTACTGCTTTTCACGGCAATCTGTCCGCCCTGCACTTCAATGATGCTTTTCGTGATGGCTAGTCCCAGTCCGGTACCGCCCGTTTGTTTGGAACGAGAACTTTCAACTCTGTAGAACCGATCGAAAATAAAAGGCAGGTCTCTCTCCGGAATAGGCTCCCCGTAATTGGTGAAGCTGATCACGGCGTGATTTATCTCTCTGCGTACGGCAATATCGACGACTCCTCCTTTTTTTCCGTACCGGATGGCATTGGTCATCAGATTTTCGTATGCCCGAACCAGCCGGTCACCGTCCGCCATGATGGTAATCCGCTCTTCCGCTGCTTCCAACCGGCATTCCATGCCTTCCTTTTCAAAAGTAGGTACAAACTCTTCCATCAACTGACCGATAAAGCTGACCATATCCAACTCATTCATATTGAGCGGAAGCCCGTTGTTAATACGGGTGTATTCAAACAGATCGTCGATCAGTTTTTTCAAGCCCTTAGCTTTCTCATAAGCGATGTTCACGTAATATCTCAGTTCAACCTCATCCTGATAACGATCCTCTTCAATCACTTCCAGGAATCCTAAAATGGAGGTTAGCGGAGTTCTGAGATCATGCGATACCCCGGTTATCAGGTCATTTTTCGTTTTCTCCGCGTTCCGCTCCTCCTGTATGGACTGATTTAGCTGCCTGCTCATCTGGTTTATGCTGGATGCAACCTCCCCCAGCTGGCTGCCCGGACGGACCGGGATTTTGGCTTCGAAATTTCCTTGGGCAATTTCTCGGAGACCGTGAGTGATCTCTTTCAGGTAATCGTTCAGCTGCTCTGTCATCAAATTGATGCTTTTCGCTACTTGTCCAAGCTCATCGTTCGTATGGATCGGGATCTGATACTCAAACCGTCCGCTCGAAACTTCCTGCAGGCCGGAATCGATTTCCTGAAGGTCGCGTACAAAACGCTTGTTGACCATAAAATAGCTGACCAAAAAAATGAGGATGCCAAGCACGATCAGAACCGGCAAGGACCCGATATTGTTTATGACCAACCGGAATGGATAATTGATGACCGGAATCCTTACAAGGAGAGTGCTCAAGGCATAAATAGTAACAAGAGACAAGGCGGTAATCCCCAGGCTCGAGAAGAGCCCAAGCATCAGTTTCCAGCGGATGGTATGGAGCAAGTTTTTTTTTCATCCTGGTCACCTTCCGTTTCCGCTTTATTCGATTTTGTAGCCGATGCCCCATACCGTTTTTATGTATTCGGGCTGCTGCGGATTCTTTTCGATTTTTTCCCGCAGTTTGCGGATATGAACCATAACCGTGTTTTTCGACTCCATAAAAGGTTCATTCCACACTTCGACGTAAATTTTATCCATGCTGAGAACTAGGCCGCGATTGATGGCAAGCATGTGCAGCATGTCGAATTCCCGCGGGGTAAGCTTAACCTCCCTGCCCTCAACCGTTACCCGGTGCGACGCAACATTGATGACCAGATCTTTTATGACGATTTCATTCTCGTTCTGGACCGGATGGGTATTGAATTGGTTATAACGCCGGAGCTGGGATTTGATCCTGGCGATCAGCTCAAGAGGGCTGAATGGTTTGGTTACGTAATCGTCCGCCCCGATGCTGAGCCCGGCGATTTTGTCGATCTCCTGACTTTTGGCGGAAAGCATAATAATCGGGGTATTATTATCCTCACGGATTTTCATGCAGGCCTGAATCCCGTCCATCTCCGGCATCATGACATCCAGAATGATGAGATCGACCTTATGCTCCTTCAATATTCTCAGTGCTTCAAGCCCATTTGAGGCCTGGAGCAGGGTATACCCTTCGTTTTTAACATAAATGTCCATCAATTTAATGATTTCGGTTTCATCATCCACCATTAATATGTTTATTGCAGCCATGGCTCCTCCTCGTCCAAATCCAATATAATCTGCCGTTCAAAAAACCTCCGGCGTTCCATGAATAGGGAATAAACCGTTTTTCTATTAAAAACCGAAATTACGCTGAACGACCGACAACACCTAATTATAGCAAAAAAAGCCCTGACAAATCTGAAGCGAAGGAAAACTCTCACGCTTTTCCTCCCCAAGTTCTTATCATTCGCTTAAGTTTTCACCACCATGCTGCCCCGGACTTGATGTTGTTGGCCAACATGAAAGAGCATTCCGAAAGCGGAATGCTCTTTCTCCAACGCTATTCGTATTCAAACTCGGCATCCGGCGTTAACGTCACGGAGCCGTAGGTTTGCATACGGCCGGTCTTTTGCAGGTAATCCTCTACGATCCTATCGGCATTCACCGTGGAGGACAGCAGCCAATCCGCATACAAGTCTCCGAATTTTTTGTACAGCCATTCGGAAGTGTATTCGTTGGACAGCCCGAAGAGATAGTAAATTTCGCGGACGGTGTTCGTTCTTTTGTTTCCGTAATCATCAATCCAGGTGATCTTTTGGTTCAGGTTCACCTTGCGGATATCCTCCACTGTTACCGAGAGAATGCCGTTTTTATACTGATAATAAATGCGCAGCGATTTCTGATATTCGTGGCCTTTCAGGATTCTCCATCCCGCCATGTCGCCCGTAGCGGGAACATCATACATTTTTCCGGCACCGGAAGACGGCTTGGAGGTCTGGGGCTTGTTCTGGTCCGCTTTCACCGTCATTTGCGCAGCGCCCAGGGCCACGGTCATTTCCTGCTTGGAAGCGTTCCATTTCAGTTTGGCCCCCAAGGCGGACGATAAAAGGTCAGCGGACACGAGCGTTTCTCCCTTGTTCAGAATCGGCGCGCCTTTCATCGTGACGGCTTTGCCGTTAACCTCGGCTTTTTTGCTTCCCGTGGTGACCGCGATCTCGGTATCTCCGACCTTGATCGTAAAGGTTTTCGATGATGCCTGATAATCCACCGTTCCGCCCAATGCCTGGAATACCGGCTTGAGCGGCAGATAAGTAACGCCTTTTTCCTGCTTGCCTTTGCCGATCGGCTTGCCCAATCCGGAGACGATGCCCACCGTTTGTTTCAAGCCGCCGACCTCAACGCTCACATTGGCTTCACCGACGCCGAGGACCTTGATCTTGCCGCTGTCCAGCGGCTTTAACAGATAAGGTTTGTCGATGGAGATTTGAATCAGTCCGGGAGGGAGTTTCGCCTTTACACCGCTGCCGTATTGAATCTCTACCGTTGGCGTAATGGAATCCCCGACCTTGGGTTTGCTGTTCGATACCTTGAAGCTGATCCGGTCGATTCTCGGAATTTCAACTTTATAGAGCTGGCCGTTATCATATTCGATCCAGCTTCCGTCCTGCTGACGGGCAAAAAATTCCTTGGCGCCGCTAATCGCAACGACTTTTTCCGCGTTTTCGATTCCGCTCACGCGGACCGAGTCGAATTTTTGCGTAGACAGGTCCAGCCGCGCGCTCCAGGCAGTACCGTCTTTTTTCAAATAGAGCAGCTTGTCTTCTTTCCCTAAAGAAATATCGGCCCCGTCCGTAGCGATCGTTTGCGATACATAGGTCTTGCTGCCGTTGATGAGCAGCGTGCTGAACAGAACAAGACGCCCGTCGTTGTACAGAACGGCTGCAAGATCCGCGGAAACTTCCATCTTCACGACCGCTGGCGCATCGGGAATTTGCCCGAGAATAACCGGCGCGGCGTGAAATTTAGGGTTTTGGTACATTACGCTTCCCGAGGAAGCACTCCGCCGAGAATGCTTTGAAACTCATCAAAAACGGATATGCCCTTGAATCCGTCAACAGCTTGAGGCGTGGAATCCTTCATGCTCCAAACCGTTCCGTCCGCCGCAAGCCAGTACCCGTCGCCTACCTGCTTTGCGCTTCCAGTCCAAGTTACAGGCTGCAGACCGGAGCTGTTCCAGCGGACCAGCTTTCCGTCCTTCGTGATTCCATAACCGGAAAGCCCGCTGCCGGCAATCGAGGTCAGATTCCCGTTTACCGGTATCGATATCCGGTTAAGCGGTTGGGCGGAATAGGTCACCCACATCGAGCCGTCCTCAAGCAGAGGCGTTCCGTCGGGCAGCAGGGTGACAATTCCGGAGTTCCCCGCTTGCGATTGGCCATAGGCCGTTCCTGCAGTCGCTGGAATGATTAAACATACGGTCATGAGTAACGCTAACCATTTTTTCAACATTTGTCGGTCACGCTCATTTCTTTTTGTTATGTAGTAGTGATGAACCAGGAATATTATACCAACCCGCTTGGCGAAACTCTATCAAAATTTGTCGTATCTTTTAAGTATGACCGCCTCATGTTCATGATCCGAAGATACTTTTTCTTCTAAACGACAAAGCAAGCCCGTTCCCATTAAACGGGAAGGGCTTGCCTTATGCGCCGGGTGCGAAAACCCCTTATTTCGTCAACCGTTCATCAGCAGCTCTTTCAACTGTTTGATCTGTTTCCGCTCGCCTGCAAGAACCAGCGTCGAACCGGCAGCCAGCCGGTCATCCGGACCGGGGTTTATTTTTTGCTCGTTCTTTTTAATAATGGCCAAAATATTGACCCCGCTCCGCTGTCGTACCTGCAGTTCGGCAATGGTTTTATCCGCGGCTTTATAATGCGGCTCGACGCGGCACCATTCAATAATCAGATCCTCCAGGGACACTTCGATCGTTTCAAGCGCTTTCGGCTTGTAGGTCATGCCGCCGATAATGCCCGCGATTTGACGCGCTTCATCGTCATCCAAAGACACCATCGAAATGCTTTCGTCCGGATCATCATCCTCGAAGTGATAAAGCTCTCTGCGGCCGTCATCATGTATAACGATCACCAGCTTGTCTCCGGATCTCGTATCCACTTGAAATTTTTTACCGATCCCAGGCAGATCGGATTCTCTGATCAAACTCATTCTTTGAATCCTCCCTTTCATCACGGCGTACCATAAGAAAAACGTCTATCGTCGTATTTCACAGAAGACAGACCTTAGCGGTAGTTTTTCTTGCGAGATAAGGATGGTACACCTCTGATGTTTATACTTTTTTATCTCTTAACAAAAAACGTCTATCGCCGTACTTCATAGAAGACAGACCGCTTTTAGCTGTAGTTTTTCTTGCGATATAAGGAAGCCCCGTCTCCGAAGCTTATACTTTCTTATATCTTGAAGATAACACAAATCATTGTTTTTCAACACATTCCGTTTTTCTCTTTGATTTTTTTCTTCCGCTGTTTCTTCCGCTTTTGCTTCCGTTTTTTTCTTTCACGCTTTTTTGACGGCTCGCCCCATTTAAACATTTTGTTAAGCCCTTTGTAAATATGTTTCGACTCTTTTGTCAGTAGCGGTCCCAAGATGGCAAGAACAAGGACATACAGCGCAGAGAACGGCTTTAGGATCGGAGCCAAGCCCCCGGCCAGGCCGAGATTGGCCACGATGATCGTGAATTCCCCTCTCGCCATGACCGTTAACCCGATATTGGACGAGGATTTATGGGATAGGCCGGCATTACGGCCGGCCATCATCCCGGCAATATAGTTGCAGATGATCGTCAACAGGATCGCCCCGATGGCCATCCAGAAGGCATCGCCCAGCGTTTGCGGCTCAATGCTGAGACCGAAGCTGAAGAAGAAAATGGCACCGAAAAAATCGCGAAACGGCACGACAAGCTGCTCGATTCTTTTGCTGTGCTCCGTTTCGGATAAGGCCAGGCCGAACAGGAGAGCCCCGATGGCTTCCGCCACATGGAGCGTTTCGGAAAAGCCTGCGATGAAAAACAAAGATGAAAAGACAACGATAATAAAGATCTCGTTTGAGGTGATATTCAGTATTTTGTTTAGAATCGGCGTACCCTTCCTCGCGATAAAGAAAAACAACAGCATATACCTATGGAAATCCCTACGGATAGGAGCGTTGCCCCTACGGAAGTTGCTCCTCCAAGCAGCAGACCGGACATCACGGACAGAAAAACCGCGAGGAAAATGTCGTCAAACAAGATCATGCCCAGAATCAGCTCGGTCTCCGAGTTGCCCGTACGTCTTAAATCGACCAGTACCTTCGCCACAATGGCGCTGGAAGAGACGGAAAGCATGCCCGCGATAATCAATGTTTCATACAGAGGCATGCCGACGATGAATCCGTACGCCACCCCTGCGCCAAAGTTCAGCAGAACATAAACGCTTCCGCCAAACACGATGTTTCGTCCCGATTTGATAAGCTTTTGGACGGAAAACTCCAATCCAAGGTAAAATAAGAGAAACAATACCCCAATTCGTCCCAAAAACTCGATGGTTTCCTGGCTTTCAAGGAATTTCAAGTCGATGATGCCGATGGTTGGGGCGTGGGGCCCCACCAGCATTCCCAATACGATCAAAAAAGGTATGATCGAAAATTTAAGCTTGCCGGCAATTACGGATGCAAGGGCTACCAGCATAAGGGCCGTACCGACTTCAAAGATCATATGGTCCATACAATGTTCGTCCTCCTCCTTAACCATGATTTTCAGGCAATCATTCAATATTATACAGCAATTTTGCATGAAGTTACACAGCGAGCAAAATAAAACAAGTCATTTTAACGTCATTAAATTCAAAATTTTGAATAAAAATTCATTTTATTGACAAAAAAAGAGCCGTTTATCCGGCTCTTAAACATACGGTTCAGACAAAGCAAACTTTTTCGTGAACCGTCATGAAATTATTTAAACCAGCCCTTCTCCTTAAAACGGGTGATGGCTTCGATCCGGTTGCTGA
Organism: Paenibacillus sp. DMB20; assembly: GCF_000987955.1. Taxonomy (GTDB): domain Bacteria; phylum Bacillota; class Bacilli; order Paenibacillales; family Paenibacillaceae; genus Paenibacillus_AQ. The sequence goes on along the minus strand of NZ_LAZU01000021.1, from coordinate 270,045 downwards.
CCCCGAGTTTATCCAAAATCACGGAAATGTAATTGCGGACCGTGCCTGTCGTGATAAACAGCTCATTCGCAATTTCTTTGGTATTTTTGCCGTCGGCAATAAGCCCGAGGACTTCCTTTTCACGCTGGGTCAAGGGATTTTCTTCCCCGTAAGCCTCATCCACGAGCTCCGGCGCATAGATGCGGCGTCCGGCCATGATGGTGCGGATGGAGGTCGCCAGCTCTTCGCTCGGGCTGTCCTTCAGCAGGTAGCCGTGGGCTCCGGCCTTTAACGCCCGTTCGAAATATCCGGGGCGGGCAAAGGTTGTCAGAATCATGATTTTGCAGCCGGAGCCTTTAAGCTCCTCCGCCGCTTCCAGCCCGCTTTTGATCGGCATCTCGATGTCCATGATGCAGATGTCCGGTTTGTAAAGATGCACAAGCTTGACGGCATCCTCCCCGTTATTGGCCGTTCCAACCACCTGCATGTCATCTTCCAGATCCAGCAAGGACGCCAAGGCTCCAAGCAGCATCCGCTGATCCTCCGCTATGACGACCGAAATCATATCCCCGCCTCCTTTTCCGGCTGTTTGAGTACATTGGGAACCCTGATTACCAGGATGGTTCCCCCGTCCGATCGGATCTCCATGCTGCCGTTGACGAATTCGAGGCGTTCCCGCATGCCTCTCAGCCCGTTCCCCCGGCAGTAGGCCGTCTCGCTCTGAATGCCGATTCCGTTGTCTTTCACCGTTACCTTCAGGTCGGTTCTGCCCGGCTCGATATGAATCGAACAGGCGGTTGCGCTGCTGTGCTTGACAATATTGGTGACCGCTTCCTTCAGGCACATGCTCAGGACGTTCTCGTTCATAAGCGATATGTTGGCCGGTTTCGGTTCCCCGTCCAAGTTGAATTCGATTTGCGCCGCCTTCAGGATTTGGGAGATGCGGAATATTTCATCCTCCAGCCGGGTGCCGCGCATTTGGGTTACCAGCTCCCTCACTTCCTTGAGCGCGCTTCGGGCCGTCTGCCGGACATCCTGAATCTCGGCTTGGGCGCGCGCCGGATTTTTCGTAATCAGCTTGCCGGCGAGATCGCTCTTCAAACCGATGAGGGACAGCTTCTGTCCGAGCGTATCGTGCAGGTCCCTTGCAATCCGCTGCCGCTCCTCAAGCTTGACCAGTTCGGAAATCTTCTTGTTCGCGTCCTCGAGCTGCACCTGCAGCCTGTCGTTCCGGTTCCGGTTATACGTCGTAACCGGCAGGAGGATAACGGCCACGACGCTGACCAGGACGAACGGCAGCTGGGTGATAAACCATGGGAATTTGGATACGAAGCCGTAATTCACGGTCACGACGGTCGTCACCAGATGAATGGAATATAAGGTGATAAATCCGGCCTTGTTTTTGATGTTTCCTATGAAAAAAGCAAGGAACAGCGAGAAATACACATACCCGAACAGCAGGGTCATCGTGACCGAAATCAGAATCTGGACGCTTGTCCAAAAATAAACGAGCCAGCCCTTGGATATAAAGGAAAGCACATAACAGCCAAAAAAGACCAGAATCATAATGCTGCCGATAACGACCTGGTAGGTTGAGGTGGACCGGAATATGAAATAAAACGGGAGAATATAAAAGACGACCCATACATAAGGGCTGAGCCCCGTATTTCTGTGAAAGATCTGATACCATTTCTGCACCTTGGTGTCCACCTTTTTCACTTCTTTACCCGTATATTAACATAATCGGCCCGCTTCCCGGAGATTATTCTCCCTGAAGCTTCGGCGCCCGCCGCAGTTCGGATGCCGGATTTTCCATCTTCCGGGCCCCCGGCCGTCTCATTCGCTTCGCATCCTTAAAGCTGATGAACTCCTTGGCGGACTCATCCCACAGACGGAACCGCAATGCCTTCATGCTTGTGCGGATCGTGATGGTCGTCGCTTTTTGCAGCGGAGGCGTGGCATTGTGGGCCTTTTCCAGGTTATAGTTGGGCACCTTCGGACTCAGATGATGCACGTGATGGAACCCGATATTGCCCGTGATCCACTGTAGCGGTTTCGGCAGCTTGTAATAGGAACTTCCTTCGACCGCCGCGTTGATATATGTCCATTCCTCGTCATGCTCGTAATACGTGTCTTCGAATTGATGCTGGACATAAAACAGCCAGATTCCCATCATGCCGGAAAAAAAGAACACCGGCGCCTGTACCAGCACAAAGGCCTGCCATCCGATCAACCAGCAGAGCAGCGCATACAATGCGACGAGAGATACATTCGTGATGTAAGTGCTCAAACGTTCCTTGCGCTTGGCGCCTTTCCGGTTAAAGCGGTACGCAAACAAAAATATGAATATCGGACCCAAACCAAACATGACCATGGGATTCCGATAGATCCGGTAACGGATTTTCGTCCAAATAGAGGCTTCCTCATATTCTTCCACGGTAAGCACCCACATGTCCCCTGTTCCCCGTTTATCAAGGTTGCTGCTGGTCGCATGATGGATGGAGTGGCTTATTTTCCATTTCTGATAGGGACAGAGGGTAAGCACGCCGGTAATCGTGCCGAGAATTTCATTGGCGCGGCGGCTCTTGAAAAAGGATTGATGGCAGCAGTCGTGAAAAATAATGAACGTCCGGACGACAAACCCGGAAGCGATGATCGTAATGGGAAGGGTCAACCAATAGGAGACGGATAAACTTAAATAGGCGGCAATCCATAGCAGCACCAGAGGCACTAACGTGTTTAGGAGCTGACGGATGCTCGCCTTCGTTTCGATATGTTCATAAGGAGCTACGTTTTTTTTTCAAATTGGACAGCGAATTGGACTGGGCCATGGGTGTTTTCCTCCTCAATATGACACGCAAGGCATAGCTGCGGCATGCAGCACGCCCTGTTCTGTACATAAGTATAGAGGCACCTTGTCATAGGATGTAGTCATAAACGTCAAGTAGGGAGTATGACAAATGTCATATACCGACAAGCGCAAACGGCTCGTTCGTCCTTCACGAAGACGATAATCCGTCCGTAAGAAAGGATCATCTGTGCAAATGAAGTTTTATCCTTTCTTATAGCGCAAAAAACGCCATCGCCTGATAACAGGTGATGACGTTTTTCGTGAAAAATGTAAGGTTACGTCCGGTCCTTGGAATCCGCCGGGAACCGAAGCCCGATCTGGCGTCTGGATTCCTCTGCAATTTGTGCCGCTATAAGCGAGGTTTCGAGCGAATTGACCGCACTGTCGCGTTTGCCTGTTTCCAAAAGCTCGATAAATTCCTTGACCTCGTAATACATGGACTCATTCGATTGCGTCTGGGTGATGTCTTCAATCGTTCCGTCCCTGTAATGGATTTTCACGTCATACGGCTGGTTGATTTTATCGATGATCATCGTGCCGTTCTCGCCCTGAATCTCAGCCGGCAGATAAGAGTCGCTGATCTTGGAGTGCATGATGACGGCATCCATCTTCGGATAGCGGATCACCATGCTTCCTTCTCCGTCAACGCCGGACGACAGCAAGATGCCCTCCGCCTTGACCTCCTCCGGTTTGCCGAATAACGCCACCATCGGGTAAATGCAGTAAACGCCGAGATCCATCAGCGATCCGTTGGAAAAAGCGGGATTAAAGGCATTCAGCACCGTTCCCTGCTTGTAGGCATCATACCGGGATGAGTACTGGCAGTAGCCCGCAAAATAACGGCGGATCCGGCCCAGCTTGTACAGATTGTCCTTCACGGCCTTAAAGTTCGGCATCAGCGTAGACTTCAGGGCCTCCATCAAAAGAACATCGTTCTCGCGCGCGGCGTCGATCATTCTTTTCACTTCGGCCGTATTGGATGCGAGCGGCTTTTCGCACAGCACGTGCTTTCCGTGCTTCATGCACAGAATCGCCTGCTCGGCGTGGAAGGAGTTCGGACTTGCAATGTAAACCGCATCGATAACTTCGCTTGACGCCATCTCCGATAGGTCCGTAAATACGGCCGGGCGAGGATCGTACTTGGACGCAAATTCGGAGCCCTTCTCCTCTGTCCGGGAGTATACCGCCGCCAGCACGAACTGATCCGTCTCCATCGCCGCCTGAATAAAGCGTTCCGTAATCCAGTTGGTTCCGACAATGCCAAAGCGTACTTTCATCATTTCTTCGCCTTCTTTCCGCATATTATTCAGGCGCCTTCCGGCAGCCTTATTCCCATCCTTCAAAGGTGGAGATGATTTTCCGGGCCTCGTCCGGAATCGGGGTGCTTTTCCCCGTTGCCGTATCGATCAGCACGATCGTTCCGCGTCCGGCCGCCTTGAGCTGTCCGTTCACTACGATGGCGTATTGAACGTCCATGGAGGAACGGCCGATTTCCGCCACTTTGACATGCAGCATGAGCGGATCCTTTAAATACATCTGCGCCAGGAACTGGCATTCCAGATCGGCCACAACGGACACCGCCTTTTTGCTGAACAGCTCGTCCGTCAATCCGAGATTCTCGAAATACTCGATCCGTCCCTGCTCAAAATACATGAAATAGCTGACGTTATTTACATGTCCCAGCATGTCCGTCTCGCAATAGCGAATCTTGATCGGAAACGAGAAATGGAATGTGCTCAGCCAGCTCTGAGGATCCGGTTGAACAAAGCTTGTCTTTTTCATGGAAGTGAAGCAACCCCCTTTCACGGTCTATGTAATTCAAAAGCCACTCCTACAAGGATAATGAATAAAAGTTATGCCCGTCAACCGTTGAGCGGAAACGGCCTCGTCCGCCTTTCGAAAGACGGCATTTCCCAGGGAATTATCATGGACCGGGAAGGCAGAAAAAAGCAGGGTTCCATGACCCTGCCTCCCAATAGAATAATCAGTGCTTTTTCTTGTAATAGGTAACGGCCAGGGCCAGCGCGAGAACGGAACCCTTCACGATATCCATGGCATAATACGGGACCGACAGCATGATCAGCCCGTTCTGCAAAATACCGATGAGCACCGCGCCGACAAACGTACCTAGCGCGTTCGGCTTTCCCGCGCCGAAGACGGAATATCCGATAAAGGCCGCGGCCACCGCATCCATCAGGTACGGGCCGCCCGCGTTCACCTCCGCATTCATCACTCTGGCACCCAGGATAATGCCGCCAACGGCCGCAAACAAAGCGGAAATAAGATATGCCGCAAGGCGGTACCTGCCGACCGCAATGCCGGACAGCTCCGCCGCTTCCCGGTTGCCGCCGATCATGTACATGTAACGGCCGTGTTTGGTGTAAGTCAAAAACAGGTGGACGGCCGCGACGACCAAAAGCATGAAAACGATGATCCACGGAACCTGTCCGATTTTCTCGAAAGCGGCCGGAATTTTTCCTTCGGCGTATTCGCCGTTCGGCATAATCATGTTCTGCGATACCGTAGCGCCCCGGGTATAAGTTTGGGCCACGCCCTGGAATATGAACATCGTCGCGAGCGTCATCAGCATGTCCTGGATTTTAAAACGGATGACCAGGAAAGCATTGACCAGTCCAATCCCCAGACAGAGCGCAAGCGTCAAAAGAATGCCGAGCCCGAGATTCACGTTGTGCCAGACGAACAGGGAAATCACAAGCGCGTTGGCAAGCGAAGTCGTGGAGCCCACCGACAGGTCGAATCCCCCGACGGCCAGCGATACCGTAAGGCCGACCGCGATAATGGTCACGATGGAGATCGAACGCAATATGTTGACGACATTGCCAGCGCTCATAAAGTTATCGTTCAGCATGCCGAATGCCGCGATCAGCACCGCGACCGTAATCAGCGTGCCGTATTTATACAAAAAATCGAATGCGTTTGGCACGGGTTTTTCCTTTACTGCTGCCGGTGTAATCATGTCAATCCGCCTCCTGTGCTGTAAAGCAATAGTTCCTCTTCGTCCGTCGCGGCAGTAACCCGTTCCTTGATCACCCTGCCGTCGTACATGACATAAACCCGGTCCGTGATGCCCACGATTTCGGACAGTTCGCCGGAGGCGTAAAGAACGCATTTTCCCCGGTCCGCAAGCTCCGCGACCAGCTCGAAAATATCCCGTTTGGCTCCAACGTCAACCCCTTTGGTGGGCTCGTCGAAAATGTACACATCCGCGTCGACGAGCAGCCATTTGCCGATGGCGACCTTCTGCTGGTTCCCCCCCCGACAGGCTTCCGACCCTGGCATCCCCGTTCGGGGTTTTGATGCCCAGGCTGTCGATGATCATCCCGGCCGTGCTTCGCTCCTTGCGGGAGTTCAGCCAGGTTCCCCAGGTGCAGAACCGGGACAGCACGGCCAGCGTCAGGTTCGCGGTTACCGTTTCCTCAACGAACACGCCCTCGCGCCGCCGTTCCTCAGGAACGAGCGCGATCCCCTCCCGGACGGCATCATGCGGGGAAGAAATGCGCAGCTTCCGTCCGTTTAACAAGAGCTCGCCCGCGGTGGGGCGGGATGCCCCGAAAATCGCCCTGCAGAGCTCGGTTTTTCCGGCCCCTACAAGCCCCGCCACCCCGACAATCTCGCCCTGTCGCAAATAGAGACTGACATCGCGGATTTTATCTTGGTCGCCGATGCCTCGGGCTTCAAACGCTATAGGCCCAATCTTTGGTTTCCGGATCGGAAACTGCTGCTCCATTCGGGCGTCCAGCATAAATTCGATAACCTCAGCCTGCGACAGGTTTTGAATCGCATCGCCCGCAACCCGGATACCGTCTCTCAATACCGTAATTTCATCGCATATTTCGTAGAGCTCCGGAAGACGGTGCGAGATAAATATAACGCCGACCCCCTCGGCCTTCAGCTTCCGGACAAGGGCGAACAATTCCTCCGTTTCGCTCCGGCTCAGAGGCGCCGTCGGTTCGTCCAGTACGAGAATGCGGCACTGCCTCGTCACCGACCGGGCGATAAGCACCATCTGCTTTTCGGCCAGCGTCAGCTCCTGCACCAGCTTCCGGGTAGGAATGCGGATATGCATCCGTTCCAGTACCGCCTGCGCTTCCCGGTGCATCTGTTTCCAGCGGATCACATGCTTTCCGCTCAAGTCATGAGCCATTTGCTCCAGCATAATGTTTTCCGCCACCGTCAGATTTGGGATCAGCGCGGTATCGACCTCCTGGTAGACAACCTGTATTCCCAGATCCTTGGCCTCCTTCGGCGAGGAGATGGAGACCTTGCGGCCGTCGATAAACAGATCCCCCTCATAATGGCTGTAAGCTCCGGCAAGAATTTTCATCAGGGTCGATTTACCGGCTCCGTTCGCTCCGATCAGGGCATGGGCCGTTCCGGCTTTAAGCTCAAAATCCACGCCGGACAAAGCCCTCACTCCCGGAAAAGAGATCGATATATCTTTCATCCGCAGCAGTTGAGGCTTCTGCCCCGTCGGTGCGGCCGATAATTCCGCTGCGGCCGTTGCGGTTGGCGAAATGAACAAGCAGACCACCTTCTCCTCTCTCACAAGCAGAAACGACCCACGACCCTTGGCAAAGTCGACAGCGTTCCTGCGATAAATATAAGCCAGCGTAAAGAACAACTGATGCTTTCCTTCCATTTTGAAAAACCAGCGCCCTTATCCCGGAAGATAAGAGCGCCTGACGGAAAATTATTTGCCGTTTGCTTGTTTCAAGGCTTTCATCCAGTCTTCCTCGAAGTCGGTGCTGGTGCCCCAACCCGGAATCAGGTTGGAGAGGTTGGCCATGTTCACGGCTTCGCCCGATTTATCCAGGCTGGCCCTGTCGATCAGCGTTGCTCCCAGACTGTGGGTGGAAGGGGTCTTCTCGCCCGCTATTTTTTTTCGCAAGGAGGCGCACGTTCACCGCTCCGATGGTCTTCGGATCAACCGCTGCGGTAGCCACCCAAGGGCTGTCCGGCTTTTGCATGATTTCGAGATCCGAATTGGAGACGTCGATGCCGTAGATTTTGATCTCCGTCCGCCCGGCTTCGATCAGGGCTCTGGCCGCGCCGATCGCAAACGCATCCCAAGTGGCATAGATCGCATCGATTTCGCCCTTCGGATGTTTGGTCAGCATGGCGGCGACGGCATTTTGCGTATCTACCGAGGTATCGCTGCTGACCACGCCAAAACGCTCGACTTCCTTGATCCCGGGATTGTTCTTCAGCGTCTCCTGGTAGACTGCATTGCGGCGAACCATCGGCGGGAAGCCGTCAACCCACAGATAAACGATATTGGCATCCGGGCCCTGCTCTTCAACCAGCCTGTCCAGCGCCAGCTTGGCCAGCGTTTCGTCATCCTGCGAGGTTACCGTAACCCCTTCAACGTTGGCCAGCTCCGGTACCGAATCAAAGGCGACCACCGAAATTCCCTTGTCTTGGAGCTTCTTGACGTCCTCTACGGTTGCCGGGTCGTCCCCGTGCGACAAAACAACGCCGTCATAGCCATTGTCCATCGCTTGGGCGATGGCGTCATGGAATTTGGCCGTATCGTTATTGGCGGTAAAGGTATCGACCTTAAAACCCAAAGCCTCGCCTTCCTGCTTCGCTCCCGCCAAAAAATTGAGCCGTATGATCGTCTCCCCCGATTTTGCGGATGACCATCAGCTTGATTTCTTCCTTCTCCGCGATGCCTGCCGGCAGGTTCTCCACCTTAGGCACGGGCTTTGCCGCGTTTTTGCCTTCGGACCCGGCCCCTCCGCTGCAGCCGGTGGCCAAAATAACGGCCGACAACAGCAGGCCGGACAGCTTGTACCATGGATTGCTCCCCCTCATGTCTCTCTCCCCCTAAATATATGCGCTTCATTATTACAAGTAATCCTATCGGATTTAATTGGAAGAGTCAATACATTTTTAGGGCGAACTCAAAAGGGAAATGTCCCGGATACCAAAAACGGCTCCGTTCGCAGCCGAGCGCGGACGGAACCGTTTCAGGATAGCGACCGTCGTTCTTGGCCGAATTTCCCAAACTTAAATTTTATATAAGCTTACACAGCCGTAGTCGGTATAGACGGCCAAATAATCCTTCGTGAAAGCCATCGAACAGTTTTTTACCACATGCTCGACTTTGAACTCCAAAATGCACTCTTTCGCAAGCATATGATAGAGGCTGATCTTTCCGTAATTGAACACGGCCACGAGCCCTTTCCCGGCGTCGGCCGCGCAGCTTTTGACGCTGCCCGTGCTCCATTCGCCGCATGCCTCCATGGAGCCGAGATCGTAACGCTTTAACTCCCAGGTCCCGTACCGCTCCTGCGTAAACAAAAACCGATCGTCGGGCGAGAAAAACATGGACGCCGTCATCGCGTTCGAAGATTTGGCGATGATCGTCTCCCGTTTGGCCGGCAAATCCCAAATCGAAATTTCGCCGCCGTTGGCGCAAAAAGCCAGCATGTCCCCGCTATGCGAAAGGGCGGCGCAAAGCTGCGGGCTGTGGCCGCCATACAGCTCGCATTCCGCCTTGACCCGGTACAACTCTCGCTGATTCAGCAAATCATGGACGACGAGATTCGGCTCATCGTACCAGACGGCTCTGCTGCCGGATAAAGCCAATGTGCTGACGGGATGTCTCGCCCTGGAGCCATAGTCCCGCAGGGCTCCGTTATCAATCGACAATCCCCGGATTTGATGGCTGTCATTGATCAGCAGCTCTCCGGCTTCCGGGCAATACCGCATATCATAAATCAAGTGATTTCCTGCCAACTCGTAGGTATGACGTTTCACGCCATGCTCATCCATTAGATAAACCTGTTCTTTCTCAAAAGAGCCGACAACGTAGCCCAAATAAAACCGGTTCGTGCCCGGAATGGGCGCAATGGGCATAGAACCGGTATATCCGCTGCCGATATAAAGCTGCAGGACCGGTTCCCCCGGTTTTGCTTCCAGGTTGCTCAAAATAAAGCCTTTTTTCAGCCTGCTCCATACTTCCTTTTCGGCATGCTTGGCGGCTTGTTCCGGATTGTCGAACGATTTTTCCCTTTCCTTGCCGCCGTTGGCGGACGTGAGCACCTGATGGCCGATGCGTTTTAAACTCCACGTTTTGCCGCTGCCGCGATCCAGCAACATTCGCTCCATGGCTGTTTGTGCCCCCATTCTATGTTTATTTTCCGGTCAAAACGATCCTTCAACAAGGCAAACTGCTGAAAAGAGGCCGTTATTTTCCTTAACGAGGCAGACCGGGCGATCTTCTCCAAATTGCCGATATCGGGGCAGCCGCTCAGTTCCACAGACTGCAGATTCTCGAGTGGGGCAGTTCGCCATCGATGACTTTACTTGATCCCGTTATCCCTTTAACCCCATCGTTTCCATCCACGCCTTCGCGATGAGCGCATGGCCGGCCGGTGACGGATGCACGCCGTCCGGAGCCCAGTAGGCCGGTTCCCGGCGGGATGCCGCCGCGTTGAACAGGCCGTCCAGCGGAACGAGCAGCGCGCCGAATTCCGCCGCAAGCTCCCTGACCGCGTGAATCTTCGGATCCAGATCCTCGCGCCAGGCCTTGCGGTCTTCCGGAACGGGAAGAACGAACGGCTCCATAAGGATCAGCTTGGCATCAAGATGTTCCTTCGTCCGCTTCAGAAGTTCGCGGTACCCTGCCTTAAAATCCTCTACGCTTGTCGGGTCCTCAGAATCATAACGGCGCCAGCAATCGTTGATCCCGATATAAACGGATACCCAGGTCGGTTTCAGATCCAGGCAATCCTCCTGCCATCTTTTCCGCAAATCGACCACGCGGTTGCCGCTGATGCCACGGTTAAGAAATTTCACATCCAGTTCGGGATAAGCTTGACCGACAAGCCCGGCGGTCATCAGCGGATAGCCCTTGCCCAGATCGTTCGGATTGGCGCGGTCTCTGCCGGCATCCGTGATGCTGTCCCCCTGAAAAAGGACGATGTCATTGTTTTGCAAACGGTTCATGTCTTTACCTCCTCCATCCATTTCGGCACCTGCCGCCCTGTGTATGACCCATTAGTTAAAACCGGACGGGAAAAACGCCTATTATCCTTTATTGGCCATATTCATTCGTTCTCCTTCTTAACGACAGCTATTATTTTCCAAGCAAAAAACGACCGGGGCACGCCCGAAAAGCGAAGCATTTTTTCGAAGAAATAGCGGCAAGCAATACGGCGTTTTATACTTTCGCATGAAAAAAGGAGTTTTTCCTGCAGATGTCGAAAGCACCTGATAGAAAAACTCCTTTGACCACTTTATATTATGAAGCCGAGGAACCGGCCGGTACGGCGACCCAGTGCCCTTTGGACACCTCTACCAGCTCGGACTGCTCCAGGTTGTATTTATCCGCCCCGGTGCGTTCCTCCATAAGCACCCGCTTTTTCTTCGCTTCGATCTTTGGATCGGGGATCGGAATGGCCGACAGCAGGGATTTGGTATACTCATGCTGCGGGTTGGCGTAAAGCTCTTCGCTCTCCGCGAGCTCGACGATTTTACCCATATACATCACGGCTACCCGGTCGCTGATATGCTTGACCATCGAAAGATCGTGCGCAATGAACAGGTACGTGAGCCCAAGCTGCTGCTGCAGCTCTTCGAGCAGCTTCACGATCTGCGATTGGATGGACACGTCGAGCGCGGACAGCGGCTCGTCGCAGACGATAAACTTCGGCTCCACGGCAAGGGCGCGGGCAATGCCGATCCGCTGCCGCTGTCCGCCCGAGAACTCATGCGGGTACCTGTCGGCAAAAGCCGGGTTTAATCCGACCATGTCGAGCAGCTCCTCCACGCGCTTTCTGCGCTCCTGCTTGCTTCCGGACAATTTGTGGACGTCCAGCGCTTCGCCGATGATGTCCACGATTTTAAACCGGGGGTTCAAGGACGCATACGGATCCTGGAAGATCATCTGCATGTAACGCCGCATCGTTTTCATCTCGGAGGAGGACAGCCGGTTCACCGCCATGCCCTGGTACAACACGTCTCCGCCCGTCGGCTGATGCAGGCGCAGAATCGCCCGTCCGGTCGTCGATTTGCCGCTGCCCGATTCGCCGACAAGGCCAAGCGTTTCACCCGCGTTGATATGAAAGCTGATGTCGTTCACCGCCTTCAGGACGTTGCCTTTGCCCAGATCGAAATGCTGCTTGAGCGAGCGCACTTGAAGCAAAGGACGCTCGCGGTCCTTGTCCGTCAGAACGAGCGGCACCGGCTTCGGCTTTTTCTTCTCATGCAGCCGGGGAAGGGAATTCAACAGCTTGAGCGTATAGGGATGCCGGGGATTCTCGAAGATTTCCTCCGTGGTCCCGGTTTCCACGACAACCCCTTCCTTCATCACGGCAACGCGGTCACACATTCCGGCGACAACGCCCAGGTCGTGGGTGATCAGGATGATGGAGGTGCCGAAGCGCTCCTGCATATCCTTCATCAGGTTCAAAATTTGCGCCTGAATCGTAACGTCCAAAGCGGTTGTCGGCTCATCGGCAATGAGCAGCGCCGGACGGCAGGCCAGGGCGATGGCAATCATCACACGCTGGCGCATCCCGCCGGAAAATTCATGCGGATACTGGTTGTACCGGGTCTCGCTGTTCGGGATGCCAACCAGCTTCAGCATGTCCAGCGCCTGCTTTTTCGCTTCCTTCTGGGACAGCTTCTGGTGTTTGATCAAGCTTTCGGCGATCTGCTCGCCGATGCGGATCGTGGGATTCAGGGAGGTCATCGGGTCCTGAAAAATCATCCCCATGTCGCGTCCGCGAATGCTCTCCATTTCTTTTTCGCTCTTGCCCGCCAGATTCTCGCCCAAAAAAAGAATCTCGCCTTCCTTCATGAACGAAGGAGGGGAAGGAAGCAAACGCATGATCGATCGTGCCGTCACGCTCTTTCCGCTGCCGGACTCCCCGACGATGCCGAGTGTCTCCCCTTTATTCAATTCAAAACTGACACCGCGCACGGCATGAAATTCCGAATCGCGGGTTTGAAAGGATACGCTCAGATTTTTCACCTGTAATATCGGTTCCATAATAAGCTCGCCTGCCTTATTTTGTATATCATGTGGCAACTCTCTTAATCTATTGACTTTTAAAAACCGCTAAAATAAAATATACTATATCACTCGGAATAATGCAATTTCATTGAAGGAGGCACGACACCAATGGGTGTGAGTGAAGCCGCCGGCAGCCGCCGGCTTACCCGCAGCATCAGCACCACGTACCGCAAAATCCTTCTGAATCCTTCATATAAATACTTGTTTCTATTGTTAGGGGCACCGGTTCATCTGGTGGTCTTCCTTATTTATATGGTTCAGAGCAAGAGGGACGCATATTCTTCATTAAGGTCCAAGGTTCAGGACGAGCTCGTCTCCTCCGGTTACCGGGACAAGCTGAGGACGGAGCATTTGGAGCAGCTTCGGCGGAAGCATGAATTTTTCGGGCAAAAAACCAGCGAAGAAAAGCTGAACCGGGAGGCTGAAGCCTTGACGGAAGCCCACTTCCGGGAAACCGTGGACGACCGGACCCGCAGGCGGATGGAGCTGGACGGGCAGCAGCGCCTGACCTTTGCGGACACGTTTGAATCTCTTATAAGCCATCCGGTTTTCTTTGCGATTTCATGGATACCGGGCCTGTTGATGTACATACTTATTTTTTTTGTACGGCAGACCTTATCTGAAATTCATTTTCGAGAGACTGGTCATGAGCGTGTTTGTCATTTTCGGCGTGGCCGTCCTGGTCTTTACGATCCTTCACCTGTCCCCGTTTAACCCGGCTGCCAACATCCTGGGGGAAACGGCGACCAAGGAGCAAATCGCGGCGTTCAACCATATGCACGGGCTGGATCAGCCTTACTGGACTCAGCTGTGGAACAATATTAAAGGAATATTCACCTTTGATCTCGGCAAATCCTTCTCGGGCAGCGAGGAAATTACGAACAGCATCGCCAGAAAGTTCCCGGTGACGCTGACGCTGACCGTGATATCCCTGCTCTTGGCCATGGTCATTGCCATTCCGATCGGCATTGTCTCGGCAACGCGGAAAAATTCGTTTTTCGACTATACGTTCATGTTCATCGCGCTGCTGGGCCTGTCCATTCCGAACTTTTGGCAGGGGCTGATCTTCATCCTGAATTTTTCGATCAAGCTCCAGTGGCTCCCGGCAACCTACAGCCCGCAGAACTGGCTGTCGATGATTATGCCCGTCATCGTGCTGGGAACGGGATTGACCGCAGCGGTTGCAAGAATGACGCGCTCTTCCACGCTGGAGGTTATTAATGAAGATTATATTTTGACCGCCAGGGCCAAAGGCCTAGGCAAGCGCCAAGTGCTGCGCAAGCACGCCGTGCGCAATGCCCTTATCCCGATCATCACCGTCATCGGCCTTCAGTTCGGAGCCATGATCGGCGGATCGGCGGTAACGGAAAAAGTGTTTAACATCAGCGGTATCGGCAGCTATATCGTGGACAAGCAGTTCATTCCCGATATCCCGGCCATCATGGGCGGCGTCGTGTACACGGCCATCACCATCTCGCTGGTCAACGTCATGATCGATATTATGTATGCCTTCTTCGACCCGCGCATCCGTTCCAAAATGAAACAATACTAGCGCGGGCCCAAAAAGTCGGATTTTTGAACAACCTCTACTAAAGCAGGTGTACTCATGATTAAGAAGCTATTAAACCAACGCCAATCCCACTACCAGCTGAAGTCCTCTCCGGAGTACAGTCAGGCCGGGTTTACATGGGTCGTCTCTTTAACCATAACGCTTATCCTGCTTCTGAACAGCTATAGCTTCGGAAGCGGGCGCGTAAGACCGTATGTGCTTGCTGTCTTTGCCGCATATGCTTTATTTACCCTGATGCAGGTGGCCATCACGGCCCTGATTCGGAAGGATTTGCTTCAGGGCGGAGAGATCAAGAACTCAACCCGCGCCCTCGGCTATATTCAGCTGTTGAGCATATTTACGGGCAACGTGTTTGTCACGACTTTTGGTTTCAATCTCATTAAGAAACAGAAGAGCCCCGAATATTCCATTGCCGTTTATATGGTGCTCACGCAAATCTTTGTGATCGCCCTGTCGGCCTTGAATATCTTTAAGCCTTACGTGTCCGATACATTCCTGCCGGGAATGGCGGCGCTGCTGCTGGTAACGGTATTCCATCTGGCCGCCCTGCTCCTCGTTGCGAAATTCGTAAACGGCCACTATGCGCATCCGCGTCTGGCATGGCTGGCGTTTCCGCTTATTCTGACGGCGGTGACGGGCAATATTTTCGCACTGGTGCTCGGCTTTAACCTGCTGTCCAAAATCCGGAAAAACGATAATCCTGCGGTCACCCGCTGGTCGGACGTCTGGGTTCGGATTACGGGCAACACCACGGCCATGCTGGGATTGTTTTTCATCATCTTCCTGTTTACCGTATCCGTATGCAGCCTGTTCACCTTTGAATACAGCTTCGCGGTGGACAACAACTACTCCGCGATCCTGCAGCAGCCAAGCCTGGCCTATCCGCTGGGAACCGATGACTTCGGACGATGCCTGTATTCGCGGATCGTATTCGGCGCCCGCATCTCGCTGATCGTCGGGTTTATGTCAACCCTGATTCCGGTTGTGATCGGAGGCATTCTCGGGGCCATATCCGGATATTACGGACGCCATACCGACAATATCATCATGCGTTCGCTGGATATTTTGTACGCGATTCCCGGCATCCTGCTGGCTATTGCGATCATCGCCGCCTTTGGCGCCAACACCGTGAACCTGATCATCGCGCTGAGCGTCGGGGCCATTCCGACCTATGCGAGAACGATGAGGGCGAACGTGCTCCTGGTGTCCACTTTCGAATACGTGGATGCGGCAAGGGCCTTCGGCTCCAGCAATCTGTCGATTATTTTCAAGCATATCGTTCCGAACTCGCTTGCGCCGATGATCGTAAAGTCAACGCTGACCATCGGCAGCGCCGTTATCTCCACAAGCAGCTTAAGCTATCTGGGACTCGGGGTGGAGCCGCATATCCCGGAATGGGGAAATATTCTGAAGATCGGCAGCACGTATCTCGAAACCAATTCGTATCTGGCCATTTACCCGGGCCTTGCCATTATCGCGCTGGTGCTGTCCTTCAACTTCCTAGGCGACGGGTTGCGGGATGCACTGGATCCCAAGCTGGATTAACCTTTTGTTAGCTACAATTTTTTTTATATATATAACACACTCAGGAGGGAATCATCATGAAAAAAAAGAACGCTTTTACTGCTGCTGCTTACGCTTATACTCGTGGTCAGCGGCTGCAGCGTGAAAACGAAAGACGAAGCGGCGCCGACATCGCCCGAGCCGTCAGGCGAGAAAGCGGCAAATCCGTCGGCGGTTACCATCGAACTGCTCGGCATGAGCTCCAATGAATCCGACGTGAACATCATCCGTGACCAGCTTACCAAAAACGGCTTTAACGTAAAGCTGAACCTGCAGGCGGATTATGGCAGCTATAAAGCCCAGCAGGACGCCGGAAACTACGACGTTTCCCTCTCCAGCTGGACAACCGTAACCGGGAATCCCGACTATGCCGTTCGCTCCCTCTTCAAAACCGGCGGCGACTACAGCATCATGTCCGACGAAGAAGTCGACAAGCTGATCGACCAGGCCGCGACGCAGTCTCCCGAGGAAGCCGTAGAAACATACAAACAGCTGGAACAGCGCCTCGTGGCCGACAAGGCCTATATTGCGCCGCTGTACATTTCGCTGAAGAGCCAGGCGTTCAACAAGGACGTTCTCGACGAGAACTCCGTACGCCTGTCGAAATCCCGTTCCCTGCCTTGGGAAGCCGTTGATTTCAAAGACAAATCCAAACGCGACAAAGAACCTCTGGTTCTGGCCCAATCGATTTCCACGCTGACGTCCCTTGACCCGATCAAAGGCAACGACGGCTCCATCAACATTATCAACACCAACATGAACGTTCGCCTAATCAACTTGACCGATGACGACAAAATCACGTCCGAAGGCTCGCTGTCTTACAACAACGCGATTGCCGAAGGAAACGGCGAATACTATTTCATTTTGAGAGACGACATCAACTTTGCCAAAGTGGACAACAAGCTGGCCGTGGATTCCGGAGAACGCGTCGGTGCCGACGACGTGGTATTCTCCCTGAACCGCGCGAAGAATAAAGACTCCGTTCCGGATCACCGGACATACACGCTGCACGAGCATATCAAGGACGTTGAAGTCGTGAAAGACCTGAGCTCCCTGGACGCCGTTAAAGTGGCCGGTAGCGGCGAAACCGTAAGACAAGCCCTGGAAAAAGGCCTGGAGACGAAAATTTCTTCCCTCGTGACCGACAAGAATCAAGCCAGCACGAAGGACGGCAAATACCAGGTCATCAAATTGACGACGACCGAGCCTTTCCCGCAAGTGCTGAACTATCTAGCTCACCAATCGGCCGGCATCGTATCGAAAAAACAAGTCGAGAAAATCAACACCTATGACGTAGCCAAATTCGACGTGAACAAAGACATCCCTTACGGCGATCAAAACACGGTAACCGAGGGAGACAAGTACAACAATACGTTGTTCGCCAGCGGTCCATACATCCTGTCCTATAAAAACGACTATGAAGCCATCTTCTACAAAAACCCGGGTTACATGAAAGGCACCGAGCATGAGCCGAAAATCAACCAGGTAAAAGTCCGCTTCATCAAAGATGCCGACAGTACGTTGTCCGCCCTGCGCAGCAACGAGATTCATCTGTATTACGGCGTTCCGGAAACCAAGTATGATGTCGTTAAAGGCGACAGCAAGCTGAAGCTCCAAACGATTGAAAGCAATGCCGTTTCTTACCTGCTCTTCAACACCAAGAACCGCGATATTGCGAAGAGCGATGATTTGAGAAAAGCAGTTCTTTACTCCATTAACCAAGACGAAATCTTGTCGTACTACAAAAACAATAAAATCAAGGCGTACTCCACCCTCAGCCCGATGGTCAAAACCGGCAATGAGCTGAAAGCCGATCCGGCTAAAGTAAAAGAGTTCTTGGCAAGCTACCAAAGCAGCGCCAAGTAAGCAAAAAAGAAAGCAAGAAAGTAAGCAAGAAGGGCCTTCCGCCATGTCGCGGAGGGCCCTTTTCGCGTTATTGGAGAGTTCTGCAAGAGAATTTATAACGGTAATGAAACCCATTAAAGGAATGGTGCGTATACCTATTATTAAATTGAGTTGGAGGATATAATGGATAACTCTTATAAAATAGGTATCATTGGAGGAACAGGGAAAGTAGGACGTCATATTGCAACTCATGCAATACAAAAAGGATATCAAGTTCGCATGCTTGTTAGGAATCCGGAAAGGGTGTTGTGTAAAAACGATAAAATTGAAATAGTGAAAGGGCAAATACAAGATATTGATCATATTCAAGAACTGCTTAAAGATTGTAAAATTGTGATTAATACATTTGGCCAACCAACCAAAGAGGAACCTATGTACAGCAAAGTAACCAAAAACATTCTTGATGTGATGAAAGATTTAAACATTAGTCGTTATATAGGTGTTTCTGGTGGTTCTCTAACTATTAACGATGATAAAAAGAGTATCATAAATCGTTTTGGAGCAAAGATGTTTGAACTTTTTTTTTCCAAAAATGATGCAGGACAAAAAAATTGGAATGGGAAATTTTGTTCAACAATAAACATATCCAATGGACACTCATTAGATTGCCATTTGTAATAGATAGCTTAGAATCAAATGATATAAAGGAAAACCTCACTGATATGCCTGGCACAAAAATTACCAATCAAGATATAGCCTCCTTCATCATTGACCAAATAGATAACCCCAAGTACGTACACAAAGCACCTTTTATCTCGCATTAATACATAGCCTAAATTAAAAAGCTTCCGCGCCGGGAACCCCAAGGTTCGGCGGGGAAGCTTCATGATGTTTATTCCACGACGATTTTGTCCAAAACCAGGTTAACCGGGTTGTTGATGGTATCGCCTACCGGGCAGGTGCGCTCGATAAAGTCGACAAAGGCTTCCACCTTTTCTCTTGGCGCATCCGTTTTAATATGTATGTTGTATCTGACCTCCGAGTATCCCCGACGCACGTCGGATTTGTTCATGAATCCGTCGGTGTCCAGATCGCCTTCTACCTCCACCCAGAAATCCTCGAAAGTTATATCAAATTTGCGTGCATATACCCGGGCTACAATGGACTGGCAAGCGCCCAGCGCGCAGAGGACGAGCTCCACCGGATTCATCCCTTGGTCCGTACCTCCCAGGTTTTTCGGTTCATCGATCGTAATCTCAAAATTTCTCGATTTGGCTTTCACTACCATTCCCTGCTGCAAATGTGCGGTCGCTTTAAATGTCTCCAGCGGCATGTTGATCCCTCTCCTCTATCTTTTTTTAAGATTATAACACACTTAACAGATAAGAATAATAAAAATTAAAAATTAAGATATAAAGATTTACTTGAGTTATCGGTCAGCATGGCGCTTTTAACGGCACTCCTGCTACCTCAACTATAGTTCAGCAGATAGAATAATTATGTGAAAACAATCACAAATAAGTGCGCAAGAGGTCTTTCACCTCATGGGAAAAGGACCTCTTGCCTGTAACCTTTCAAACCGCATACACGGTCTTTCCATCTTTAACCGTCCTGAGGATGGATATATCCCTTCCGTGTATGTCAAACAGCACCAGATCCGCCGCAGCACCAGGCTTCAGCCCACCCGACCCGGAGGTGCCGATAAACCGGGCCGGACGTACGGAGGCCATATCCCAAGCCGTCCGGAGATCGGCAATCCCGCTGCCGACCAGCTTGCCTATGCCCCAGGGAAGCATTTGTGCCGAACCGGCCAACAGCTCCGGCCGTTCAGCGACACAGAGGCGGCCTTCCTCCGTCAACCTTACCCGCCCGCCGATATGCATATCGTAAATCCCCGGCGGCATGCGCTTAAAGATACCGCATCGCTTACGAGCATGGCTTTCTCGCCTTTCGCGCGAAGCGCCACTTTGAGAAACGCATCCGGCAAATGAAAGCCGTCGCCGATCAGGCATGCATGCAAGCGGTCCTCCGCCAGCTGCTCCCATAAATAATTCGGATGGCGGGGCAGCATCAGATGAGCCCCATTGCGAGATGGGTCGACAAGCTCGCTCCTGCCCTGACCGCTTCCCTGATCTGTTCCGGAGCCGCAGCCGTATGCCCTATGGAAACCGCCACGCCGCTATCCACGCAGCGTTCTATGAAGGAAGCCGCCGAATCCCATTCCGGGGAAAGGGTCACGATGGCGATGCGCCCGCCGGCCGCTTCCTGCCAGCGCTGAAACAGCTCCCAATCCGGCGGCTTGACGAATTTCCGGTCGTGTGCGCCCCGGGGACCGTCTTCCGGCGTGATAAACGGTCCCTCCAGGTGAATGCCCGCTATGCATGAGCCGATTTCTTTATTCTTTTCGCACGCCTCTGCGATCCTTCGCAGCGCTTCCCCGATCTCGCGGTCCCCGTTCGTGATTACCGTCGGGCAATACGAGGTTACCCCTTCCCTCCACAGCTTCGCGGTAACCTCCGGCACCAGATCGGCCGACAAGGGCAGCGAATTGAAGTCATGCCCGGCGTAACCGTTGATTTGAAGATCGACCAGCCCCGGTCCAATGTACCCGAGAGCGGAGCGGTCTTTAGGGTCGCAAGGACTTACGCTTAAAATGAAGCCTTCCCGAATGACAACCTCCACCGGCTCCCCCGTCGCATAATGAATGCCGCGGAGTGACCACGCTTGCGGACTACCCATTCGCATCTTCCCCATATGCCGACGTATCCGTATAAAGCGTACAGTCGGCATGCGTGCGGAGAATGGTGGAAGGACACGAGGTGGATATCTCGTCATGCAGCGTACGGCGGACGGCTGCCCTTTTGGTTGCGCCGGGAACCATGCAGAACAGCCTCCTGCCTGACATCAGCATCGGAATCGTCAGCGTCAGCGCATGGGTCGGCACGTCTCCGATCGATTCGAAGCAGCCATCGTTTACCTGCTGCCGGCGGCACACCTCATCCAGCTTCACCGGCTTCATCGGTGCCGGATCATGAAAGTCCGCAACCGGCGGATCGTTAAATGCGATATGGCCGTTCTCCCCGATTCCCATGCAGACGATATCGATCGGCTGCTTCGAGGCGAGCTCCCCGTACCTCCGGCATTCCTCTTCGGGAGACGCGCCGCCATCGATCAGATGAACCTCGCCGGGTCGCACAAGATCGAACAACCTCTCCTGCAAAAATTGGGCAAAGCGCTGTGGGGCTTGACGATCCAATCCGATATATTCATCCATATGAAATGCGATGACGCGCGACCAGTCGAGATCCGGCTCCGATGCCAGCGTCTCCAAAAATTCGTTTTGGGACGGGGCGGCGGCAAAAACCATTCGGATGCGCTCCTGCTTCCCGAGCAGTTCTCTCATATGAGCGGCGCACTCCAGCCCCGCAGCCCTCCCCAGCGACGCTCGGTCTTGATACACTTTGACATTCAACCTTTCAAATGTTAAATCCGCCACGGTTAACGTACTCATGTTACCGTACTCCTTTCGTTTCCAGTTTGATCTTGCAATCCCGCTCCGACAGCCGTTCTATGATCAGCAGCATGTTCCGCAAAACATGATACGGGTCCTTGACCGGCAGCGCGACGACCTTTTCCAGCGGGCGTCCCTGACGGTCGCGGATCTGAATCCATTCGCCCACCTTGGCATCCGGGTTCGGAAATACGCTGAAGGCATATTCGAACACACGCTCATACCAGTCCAGGATCCTATCATCCCCGCTAAAATCATAGGCCAGAACGGCAGAATATAAAGCCTCCGAATGAGGCCACCACAGCTTTGTATCCCAGGATCCGAGGATCAGATCCTCATTCCCGTCGCCGATCAGATCGCCTTCGGGCTCGCCTCCTCCGTAATCTACGAACCGCAGCAATCCGCCGTAGACGGGATCCCAGCCCAGCTCGAACGCACGTCTGACGACAGCGCAAGCTTGGTCCAGGGCATCCGCGCGCCCGTTAAATTCCGCCGTTTTCATGACGAACCACATGCATTCAATCGCATGGCCCGGATTGACGTAACGGCAAAGCAGCTTTTCCTTTCTTCCCCGGACTCCGTGTTCATCCACCATCTCCAGCAGCGTGCCGTCGGCCATGACAAACCGGTCCAAAATCTTGTCCATATACCCGACAGCCCGGCGCTCCACCTCTTCGGCCCGCCCGTGACGAAACGCCCTCAAAACCTCGGCAAGCTCTTGGGACACATTGAGCATGATCATGGAGTAGGCATGGAGGCAAAGCCCTTCCGGCGCCGGGTACGGCTCGCTGCGAACGTCCCCCCGATCCAGCCGGGACAGGATGGAATCATATACTGCCAGCGCCTGGCCAAGCATCTCCCTATCGCCGGCTGCACGCGCGTACTCCGTAAATCCAAGCACGACGAAACAATCCGCATAAAAGCTCGAATCATATCCGGCTCCCGGGAAACTCTCCTTGGGCTTTCCGTCTTCGGTGAGCAAAAAGGCCGCATGGCCGTTTTCCAGAAAAGCACGCTCCCTCAAAAAACGTGCCGTTTTTCCTGCCTGCGCAAGCAGCGGCTCCGCTTCCCCTTGCATTAAGCCATCCATGCGCAGCCGGGCAAGACGGGACCAGATCCAGACAAATCTTCCCTGGGACCAGGTATATTTATCCGTCGATATCCGCTCCGTTCCGGCGTTGTTAAAACAGGTGTATACTCCGCCATTCCGTTCATCCAGCGCCCGTTCCCAGAACGGGAGCAGCACTTGATTCACGTGATTGCGATAAAAATCCAGCGATGATTTTTTCATCATTTCACCCCTTTTTTGCCTACGGTTCCATATGCGCCATCCCGTCAGCCCGCATCCGTGACCGCTCCTTTTGGCGGCACCGGCGCGTAGTCGTCATCGTCATCCCGATTAAGCGCATCCAGCAGCTCATCGACCTCCGCCCTTACGACCTTGTTCGGGTTTAGCCATCCCATCCCCGCATATATAACGAGGGAGGTCAAGACCGGTGCGGCAACAACGGCAGCCGTACTCAGATCAGGGATGACGAACTTGACCAGAATGAAAGCGGCAATGCCTGCGCACCAGGAGGTTATCGCCGCCGCCGAGCCGCTCCGCCGGAACCATGGCAGCAGACCGAGCAGCATCGGGATGGAGATCGGACCGACCAGCCCTCCGAACCAGATGATCAAGAGATCCAGCACGCCGCCGAACGATTTGGCGTTCAGGGCGATCATGACGGTGACAAGGATAAAAATCAGCACCGTCAGGCGTACCGCGAACAGGGAGGTCCGGTTCTTTTGAAATTTTTTCGGGAACATGACCGGCAGAATATCACGCGTTACGACCGCCGTAATCGCGTTGGCGTCCGATGAGGTCATCGCCAGCGTCTGGGTGAACATCGCGATAAGGACAAGCCCGATCAAGCCGTGCGGGAGAAGCTCCGTCGCCATGATCGAATAGGATTTCGTCGGGTCCTCCAATCCCGGGAACAGAATCGGCGCCGCCCACATCGGGTAAAATATGAAAAGCGGCCATACCAAGTACAGGATGGACGATAAAACGGCGGCTTTTCGGGCGTCCTTCCCACGGGGAGAAGCGATAAAACGCTGTGCCAGGTTCCACGTCCCCCCGTTGTAGCTGAACGTATAAATCAGCAGATACGCCAGAACAAAGCCTAGGGTGTACGGCTCCCGCAGGGGCATGGAATGTTCGGCCGGCAGCCGGTCCCACATCGTCAGCAGCTCGCCGAACCCGCCGAGCCGGGAAGCAACGGCCACGATCATGGCCGCAGCGGCAAGCAGCTGCACGATAAATTGCCCGAAATCATTCAGCGCGTCAGCCCAAAGTCCTCCGATAGCGGTATAAAACAGTCCCACCGCCCCGGAAATGAAAATCCCCGTCATGATATCCAGCCCGGTAAACACGTTCAGGATCACGGCGATCGCCGCCCATTTGGCGCCGACGTCAAACACCTTGAGCAGCACTCCGCTCCAGGCCATCATCTGCTGGGTCGGCACATTGTAACGGATGGACAAGTATTCCATCGGCGACTCGATGTTCAGCCTCCGTCTCAGTCTTGCCCACCGCGGGGCAAACAGGAACGAACCCGCAAACACGCCGATCGCTATCGGCACCGCCCACCAGACGTACATCGTAAATCCATAGTTGTATGCCACCGCGGCATAAGCCACAAAGACCGCCGCGCTGTAGCCCGACATATGATGCGAAACCCCTGACAGCCACCAGGGCAGCTTTCCTCCGGCCGCAAAAAAGTCATTGCTGTTCTTCACCTGCTTCAGCGACCAGTAAGTCGCACCCATAACGAGTAAGATATAAAAGCCGATAACAATCAAATCTGCCCATTTCACGATAAACGAACCCCTTTCCATTTGGATACGGCCAAACCGCAATCAAGGTGTTCCAGCGAACATTCGAAGTATTGGAATCGTTTTCATTTTTGATGGGAAATCAGGTTAGTGAAAAGGTCCAGCTTGTGTTTGTCGTCCGGTAATTCTTTCCCCCTTTCCTTCGTAATTTCAAAACGCCAATCATTTAATCCTTAACTATGACTAATTATTTCCTATAAAGTACTATACTCGATTCCACCATGTCAATGCCGAATTTCAAGCTCCAAATCCGGAGCTTTTCTCTTTATCCAGTACCAGCCATAAGCAAAGCCTCCGTCTCGTTGCCGTTAACCGTCACATTTGTTCCGTTCCTCCGTCCTTGTTACAATGTCGTTAAAGAGCTTTTTTCCAATCCCTGCATATGAAGAGGTAATCGAGATGACGAAAGGCACGGCTGTCCTACGGCAGCAAAACGAAAAGCGGATTTTGGGGCTTCTCCGGAAGGAAGGAACCACCTCCCGGCTGGATATCTCCCGCAGACTGAATCTCAGCAAAAACACGGTATCCCTCATTGTAGACAAATACATTAAGCAGCAGATCATCCGGGAAACCGGCACCCATGAAGCCCCGTCCGCCGGACGTCCGAAAATCAATATCGAGATCATCCGGGAGTCTTTGAAATCCATTGGCGTCTATCTCCGTAATCAGGAAGCTTACATTGCGGTTACGGATTATTTCTTGACCACCATCGATGCCGAGCGGCTTCAGCTTGATACCTCCGATCCGGAAACTTGCCTGCAAAAAATCGGTTCCTGCGCGGCGGATTTGATCCGAAGGCACCCGGAAACGATCGGCGTCGGCGTCGGCCTCCCCGGCATCGTGGACCCCGAAAGAGGTTACGTGCATTATTCTTCCCACATGGGCTGGGAAGAGGTAGACGTAAAGGCGGCGCTTGCCCCTTATCTGTCCGTCCCGCTGCGGGTGATGAACAGCGTAAAGGCAAGCGCGCTTGCCGTCGTCGGGCAACTCGAAGGGGAACCTGCCGACTCGACCTTCTATGTCTGGATTGACGAAGGGGTTGGCGGAGCTTCCTGATCCGGGACAAGCTCCACGTCGGAGGCTCCTGGACCGCCGGCGAGGTGGGGCATCTCACCGTCGACCCGGATGGTCCAATCTGCCGGTGCGGACGAAAGGGCTGCCTTGAAGCCTTCATTCGATCCGAATCCGTGGGCCAGCGACTGGAGCAGCTTGATCTTGAAGCGGAGAACGTGAGCACGGCGGGGGACGCTCATCCGGGCGCCTCTCCCCGGGAGCGGCTTTATGCGGAAATCGGCCGGTACCTCAGTATGGCTCTGGCCCATATGATCCATCTATGCAACCCGAAGCTCATTGTCGTAGACAGTCCTTATTCGTGGAGCAAACCGTTCCGGGAATCGACCGTCGAGGAAACGCTCCGTAAAACGCTTCGATTTCCCGGCGATCATACCGAAATCCTCTTTGTAAGAAACGAGGAAAGTCCGGCTGCAGGCGCTGCGCTCGCCATCATACAGGACTATGAATACTGCGGCTAAAAAGGGGATGCAACCTTCATTTAAAAGCCGAAAAGCCTTGCAGGGGATGACCCCTCAAGGCTTTTCGTTATTCGCCCCGGATGACTGCGGGAGTTATTATTGTCTTTCAACTATGGCGTAACCAGCAGGGGCTTCCATTCCAGCCCTTCCCCCGTAATTTTCTTTCTCAGCTCGGAGACGGCCTGCAGCGAGTTTTCACGCTGGTCCTCAAGCCCCTTGATTGTGGCCAAATACAGCTCTTCAAGCTTTCTCTTCGTTCCGCTCTCCATTTCGGCAATGTACTTTTTCTGTTCCGCGTTAACCTTCGCCAGCGCGGCGGTATACTTTTTATAAAGCTGGTCATATTGTTTTTTTGGCCTGTGCTTTGCTTAACTTGCCCACACGGTATTTCCACATCGGACTGCTAAGATAAGAATCGCTCGAAGCGTTGCGAAGATTCCACATATTGCTGTTTAAATAGGTCGTGCTGACGTTTCTTTTCATCTCCCAGGCGGCGCTGTTCAAATACGTCGGGGAAATCGTTTTGCGGTATGTCCACATGAAACTGTTCAGAAAGGTATCGCTCAGCTCTTTGTTGTACTTCCACATCAGGCTGTTCATAAACGTACGGCTGGCGTCTTTTTTGTACTTCCACATCGGGCTGCTCATATTGGTGAGACTGATATCGCGCGAATATTCCCTAAGCTCGTCGGCCAGAGAACGGTCATTGCCGTAGCGCTGCTTCAGCTGCTCATAATCGGCCTGCAGCTTGGCATCCCACATTTTCAGGTCCTCAAGGACTATTTTCTCCAGCTCGTCGATTCTGGCCTGGCTGCTTTCATAATAACGATCGTAATTTTCTTCGATTTGTTTTTGATAAGCCTCATAAGCTTTTACCGTCTTCGCGTTAAAGGTTTCATAGGCCTTCCAAATTTGATTCATCCACTTCCGGTCTGCCGCATCTGCCGGGGACGTTGGCAGCACCGCTGCCGAAATCAACAAGAACGCGCAGGCAGCAAGCAAAAACTTATATACAAATCCCATTCCCTTTTTCATCCAATCAAGCCGCCTTTCTTTTTTTTTGTCTAGATTAAACCAAGGGATATTTTACCTGACCAATGTCATCCTTCCAAGTAGCGGTCAACTGATTTCATACTTTGGCACTAGCAAAATCGCCCATTAGCCTTTCCCCTGTCATTTCCTGGGGAATAATCACGAATCGGCCGGCGGAAGGCTTTATGTCTTTTTACATATCCAAAGGACCCGGTTCATTTTGAATGGACAAGAATATGGCCTGATCATTCGTCCGCCTTATCGAACTGTGTTACACTATCTCTATGGATTTAAAAGACTGAATATTTAGGAGCGAGCGTGATGTTTCAGGAAATACAGCAGTTTAAAGCCGACTTCTTCAAAGCATTGGCACACCCGCTGCGGATTCGGATCTTGGAGGTGCTGTGCGAAGGCGATAAGACCGTCAATGAGATTCAGTCCCTTTTGGGGAGCGAAGGGTCTGCCGTATCCCAGCAATTGGCCGTGCTGCGCAATAAGAATGTGGTCATCGGACGAAAGGACGGCACTTCCGTCATCTACTCCTTGACGGACCCGCTGATCCGGGACCTGCTGGCCGTCGCCAAGCAGATTTTCGATAATCACCTTGTTAATGCGATCAGCATGCTGGAGAACATAAAAAAAAACGTCTAACGACGTACTTCCTTAGAAGACAGACCGCATTTAGCGGAAGTTTTTTCTTGCGAGATAAGGATGGCAAACCTCTGTGGTTTATTCTTTCTTATCTCTTAAAAAAAAACGTCTAACGACGATCCATCAATCAAAACAAACCACGTATAGAGGTTGTTTTTTTTGGCGATTACATTTTTAATCCGAAAAAATCAATAAAGCTGCAAGAAATGAAGCAATGCGGGGCCCTGCGCTCCCCTTGCTTCTTTTTTGCGTATTTCAAGAGTTATCGTCAAATTGACTTTCATGCAGCACGCCTTTAATATTCTATATATTCAAATAATCAAATATTTAGAATATAGGTGGTTATTCAATGAAGGCCTCTATGAACGGCAGATTTCAGAATTATGGTTTACAAGCATTTCAGAAGGACCTCATGTCCGGATTAATCGTCGGTATCGTCGCCATTCCGCTCGGAATGGCGTTTGCTATTGCCTCGGGGGTCAAGCCGGAATACGGCTTGTACACCACCATCGTGGCAGGCATCCTGATTTCCTTGTTCGGAGGATCCAAATTTCAAATCGGCGGTCCGACGGGCGCTTTTATCCCGATTCTTTTTGCGATTGTGATGCAATACGGCTACGAGAATCTGCTCATCGCAGGTTTTATGGCAGGCATCATGCTCCTGCTCATGGGACTATTCAAGCTGGGTGGGGTCATCAAATTCATTCCGCGACCGGTCACGATCGGCTTTACGACAGGCATTGCCGTTACGATTTTCTGCGGGCAAATCGCGAATTTCCTGGGCCTTACGGGCCTCGCTAAGCAGGAAAGCTTTCTGTCGAGCATGAAAGAGATCGGATTGCATCTCTCGACGGTAAATATTTACAGCGTACTTACAGCCCTCATCTGTCTCGCGATCATGATTATGGTTCCAAAATGGTTTCCCAAGCTCCCGGCTTCCCTGCTGGGGCTGCTCGCTTCAACCCTTGCGGCCTCCCTCTTCTATCCGGGCCAGGTTGAGACGATCGGTTCCACCTATGGGGCGATTTCGAGCAGCCTTCCGGCTTTTCACGTTCCGGATCTAACGATGGAGCATTTCCAAACGCTGCTCAAGCCCGCCTTCGCCATAGCCATGCTCGGAGGAATCGAGTCCCTGCTGTCGGCCGTTGTGGCCGACGGCATGACGGGGACCCGGCATAACAGCAACCGGGAGCTGATCGGTCAGGGCATAGCCAATATCGTTACTCCGCTGTTCGGGGGCATCCCGGCTACGGGCGCGATCGCCAGAACGGCCACCAATATTAAAAGCGGTGCCGTATCTCCTGTTTCCGGCGTAGTCCACGGCGTCGTCGTCCTGCTCGTGCTGCTGCTGTTCGCCCCCTATGCCTCGATGATCCCGCTCGCCAGCATGGCGCCGGTCCTGATGATCGTGGCCTGGAACATGAGCGAAAGAAAGGCCTTTGCCCATGTGCTGAAGACCCGGACTGCGGATTCACTCGTACTGGTCATTACTTTTGTGCTCACGGTGTTTGCCGACCTCACTATCGCCGTGCAAATCGGCCTGCTGCTGTCGGCCGTCTTGTTCGTGAAGCATATGAGCAGCCTCCTTGTTACCAAAAAAGTGCTGCCGGACCCCTCCGACAAGAACGCCAGAGTGTCTGCCGATATGGTAAACAAACATCGGAACTGTCCTCAGATCAGCATCTATACGGTCGATGGCGCCCTGTTTTTCGGGGTGGCCCGCATGTTTGAACAGGCGATTATGGAAGAGATCCATTACAAACCCAAGGTGCTCATTATTAAAATGGACAGCGTGCTCTATATGGACACGACCGGAGAGTCCAACTTTGCGAGCCTCGTACAACATTTTCAGAAAAGCGGCGGTACGGTCATCATCTCGGAAATCCAGGACCAGCCGCGGCAGGTGCTGCATAAAACGGGATTGGATGAAATCATCGGACCCGAGCGGTTCCTGGACAGCACCGGCGAAGCCATTCAATATGCGCTGACGAAGTTGAATGCCGCCCAATGCGCCGGCTGCAAGCAATTCGCCTTCCGTGAATGCCATGAACTGTCGGGGCACGCCGGGGCCGAGGTTCAACGAGAACATATTCCGGCCAGAAAACGCAACCTCCCTGGCGTGAACGGATAAAGAACATTCGTTCAAGGGAACGGGTTTCGCCGGGTTCGCCTTGGGCCGATGTTCTTAAAAATATCAGCGACAGCGAGCGTCTCCCAACCGCAAACAGGGGTGTCCATTGGCTCATGGCCTTAAAGGACACCCCTTGTTTTAATGGATCGATTTGATAACGCCGTAACGGCCGAATTTAAGCGGGCTTAACCATACAAATCGAACATGTTCACTTCATACCCCAGCGTCTTCATATAATTGAACGTTTGCGCCCGGTGATGCTGGGCGTGGGTTACGATCTCGATCAGCCACTTGGCCTGAACCGTGCCGTGCTCGAGGTAAAACGGTTTGGTTTTTTTTGTGCAGAAAATCCTCGTCCGAGAGCTGATCCATATACCGTTTTACGTCATCCGTGCCGGAAGTCATCCAGCCGATCAACTTATCCTTGTCCAGCTCCGCGTTAATCTTCTCCTCCAACTCCCGGATCACGGGCTGGGTGTGCTCCTGCAAAATCAACAAATCCACGGCAGGCACGGACACGAGATGTTGAACGAGCTCCTTCAAGGATCTCATGTTGCCTGCGGGCCGGTGATCCCAATGATCCGGCTTGATTTTGGCGATCAGGTTGGAGGAGGTTTTCACGATAAGCTCCAGCTCTTCAAACAATAAGTGTTTCATTTCATATACCGCGTTCATGTTCTTTCACTCCGTTTCCAATATTTACTTGCCCCATCCGCCGTTTAAGTTGTGGGCTTGGTTCCCATTGTAGATTATAATAGTGACAACTCTTGTCATCATTACGAAAATAATTTCAGACGGACCAAAATCATTCAATAAACGGGGAACTTGTTATGTCAAAATCCAAACGGCTCATGGAGCTGATGATGACCGTCAACCGGATGCGGAAATTTACCGTTAAAGAACTGGCAAACCAGTTCGGGGTATCTCCGCGCACCATCTTAAGAGACCTACAAGAGTTAAGCGAACTGGGCGTCCCCTTATATTCGGAGGTAGGGCCTCATGGGGGGTACCAGGTTCTGAACGAACGGATTCTTCCTCCCATCGCGTTCAGCGAGGAAGAGGCGGTCGCGATGTTTTTTGCCAGCCACGCCCTGCGCCATTACCTGTTTATGCCCTTTGAGGCCGAGTCTTCGTCCGCACTGAATAAATTTTACTTCTACATGCCCGGCGATGTGCGGGACCGGATCGATCAAATGAAAAACCGCGTCGATATTTTTACGCCGACACGGCAGCAGAAAGCCCTCTATTTGTCCATCCTGCTGGACGCAGCCGTGGAACAAAAGGTCGTTTCGATTCAGTATGAATCCAAGGGCGGCTTCTCGCAGCGGAAGATCCAGCCGGTCGGCATCTATGCGAGCAACGGATTCTGGTACTGTCCGGCCTACTGCTTCCTGCGCGAGGATTTCCGTTTGTTCCGATGCGACCGCATCCATTCGGCGGAGTACGACTCTTCCGGTTTGAAGGCCAGGGATCACCGCCATATTCACCTGGGCAATTGGGAGTCTTTGACGAGTAAGAAGCAGGTTTACGTTCCAATCGTGGTTGAGCTGAGCCGGGAAGGCGTTCAGCGGTGCGAGGCGGAACTGCGTCCGGCGCCCCGGATTCGCCTCGGCGAGGATGGCACCGGGCGGATCGACCAGCGTATCCCGGAGAGCGAGATTTTGTTTTTTGCGAAATATTTCATCGGACTCGGCTATGAGGCCACCGTTTTAGAGCCTCCGGAGCTTATCGACTGCATGAAAAAAAATACTGGCCGGCATTATGGCCAAGTATAAATGAAGCTGCGATCGGAGCCGGCCCCCCTGCCGACAGCCGTGTTTCCAATATGCAGCCCAGAACAAAAAATAGAGGCTGCTCCAAATCTGAACGGCCCCCCAATGGTTTAGGCACGACTATCCATTGGGGGCTGTTCAATTCTCGCCATTTGGAAAAAGCCTCATTCTTTTGAACACCGCTATGTTCAGTTTCCTTTTTTACGTCCGGTCAGAATGGAAAATTCGCAGGTCATTTCGGTTATCGGATGATCATTTAACATCTGAAGGATCTGTTCTTCCTCCGCCCCCCAGGATAACGGCGTCATGTAGACCAGGTGTGCCAGCTGTTCCGGCGACAAGCCGACCGTATAGGCGATCGTCTCCTGGGCCTCCAGCTCGAAATGGCGTTCAAACAGCTCCACCGTCTGCTCGTTGGAATACGCTCGCCGGTCATCCCGGTCATACAGCTTCGCCCGGAGCTCCTTCAAGTAGCCGCTGCCCGGAATAACTTTCAGGAGCACTCCGTCGTCAGTAAGCAGTCTCCCGAATTCCGCATAATTCGACGGGGACAATATATTGAGTATAAAGTGGAACGATTTGTCCGAAAATGGAGGTTTGGCAAGATCCGCCACATACCACAGGTTCGAGCGGTCGTCTCTTGCCGCCATTTGGACCCCCTCTTTGGAGATGTCAATGCCGACCCCCAGCACGTCCTCCGCTCCGAAGCGGCTTACCTTCCGGCGCAGATCGGTTAAATGCGATCCCTCCCCGCAGCCCGCGTCGAGCATGTACACTCTTTCGGCCATGACGTCCGTTTTCAGCCGCCGTGCGATGATTTCGCTTAAGCGGACCAGCAGCGGCTCAAAGAACGCCGCCTCGTTCATCATTCTCCTTGCATCAAACATCCTGCGGTCGTATTTGGTTTTGGAGGGATGCGTCAGCATATTCGCATAACCCTGCTTGGCCAAATCAAATCGGTGTCCTGCGTCGCAGAG
Organism: Paenibacillus sp. DMB20; assembly: GCF_000987955.1. Lineage (GTDB taxonomy): Bacteria > Bacillota > Bacilli > Paenibacillales > Paenibacillaceae > Paenibacillus_AQ. The sequence goes on along the minus strand of NZ_LAZU01000021.1, from coordinate 237,709 downwards.
AAGGCTTTTTCCTTCTTCCACTTTCATGGCGCCATGGCATATCGGGCATCTAAAAAGCCGTTCGTTCTGCTCCATCAGCCTGGCGCTCGCCGTCAATTTTCCGCCTCCGGTCATATCTTAAACACCTCATTTATTCTACTAATACTAACGATTCAACTGAAGATTCCCCGCTCCGTTATCATAACACAATGCTACCTCCGTTTAAGCACGCTTCAATAACCCGTTTTTTGAAGTTCCTTTTTATTTTTGGGAACCGCGGCTTTCGTGAAGTAGACCTTTGTGCTCCCGCCGCCCCTCATCCGAATTAGTTCTTTCATGCCGGACCTTCAGCAGTGCCATTAGTCCTTAAGTATGTGGCCGAACCCTCGGATTAGTTAGAAATAACCATCTTTTGCCACGGGTGACTTGATTCGCTTGACCGCCCGAAATAGCGACTTATACAATGTATTTTGTAGTAATTTAGCATATTTTAGATGGGGGATTGCTAGATGTTGAAGTTTAGGTCATTGTGTGCGTCCATTCTCCTGACCGCATTGATGCTGGTAGGAGCCGGGAACGCATTCGCTGGCATTACCTTCCGCGATACCGACACCCACTGGGCAAAAGCGACCATAGAATGGGGAGTCGAAAAAGGGATCGTGAACGGCTATGCAAATGGCACATTTATGCCCAACCAGAATGTAACTGAAGCGGAATTTATCCGCATGCTTGTCGTGGGAATCGGCGGCAAGGATTTGGAGGAGACCTATTTAACGGAGTATTGGTCGGATAAATATTACAACTTCCTTCATTTTAAAAATTACCCGGTCCGCGGGTTTTCGGACAAAAAGATACGCAACGCCTTTATTACGCGCACCCAGGTCGCGGAACTCGTGTCCAGTGCCGATGGAGTCAACTATTCCGGAGATGAGGCCATTCAGTATGTGCTCGGCAAAAAATATGCGCACGGGCGCATTCAAGGCGAGAACACGATCCGGGGATATATGGGGCATGCAACCATCACCCGGGCCGAAGTGCTTCAGCTGATTAAAAATTTGACGAACCACGGCATGCATATCCTGTACGACAGACCAGTGGAAAGCAGCCCGACCGCAAGCCTTCCCAAACTCCCGACGCCATGGGACCTGTACCGGGACGACATGCATATGGTGATCCGCCAGAAGGTTTTTCCCAAATATACCGGATACCGCATTTATGACGACGGCGACAGCCGCGTGATCATGACCCGGACCAAGCAGGAGGGAGACATCGACAACGCGGTTAGCGTACAGTTCGAGCCGCAAATCCTGTCGTTCAGCAGCATATCCCTGTCCGACAGCAGCGACAAAACCCAGCGCAGCATGCTGGCCGATGTATTGGATCTGTACGGCTTCAAGATCGATAAAAGCTATCTCCTCGCGAAGATTGACTCCGCCGTGAAGAACAAAAAAGAAATTCAACTGAAGATCAGCGGCAAAACGCTGGTTATCGAGCCCCGTATTTCAAACCCTGCAGGACAAGTCAAGGTTTACTACAAATGGTGGGACGTCGCCCGCTCGTAGCCTTCTTATCAGCAGAATCATACATATATCCATCGGAAGCTCCCTCGTTTCTTTTTAACGCCGCGAGCTTCATCGACGAAAAAAAGATGACCGTCCGTAAAAGCGGTCATCTTTTTTTTTGAACCTTGACATAATGCTGTCAGGATTTGCGGTTTAAAATGGGAAATATAGAACAATAACAGCGTTGAGGAGGAAGCCGCAATGAAGACAGCGAAAAAGACCCCACCGGATAACGAAGATAACGGACGGAAAAAGGCCAACACGGAGAACGTCCTGGGACGACGCGAGTTGAACCGGGCATTGCTGGCAAGACAGATGCTGCTCAGCCGCATGTCCCTTCCCGCCCTCGATGCCATCGAGCATTTGGCCGGGCTGCAGGCCCAATCCCCGAATGCTCCATACTTTGCCCTGTGGACGAGGCTGAACGGATTTGCCCAAGACGAATTATCTCGGCTAATCCGAAGCAAAAAGGCCGTACGCATCGCATTGATGCGTTCGACCCTTCATCTGGTATCCGCTGCGGATTGCCTAACCATGAGGCCATGGGTACAATCCGTTCTTGAGCGAAGCCTGAACGGCGCATTCGGCAAAAAACTTGAGGGCCTGGATCCTCTGCAGCTTGCTTCCGCCGGCCGGACATGCCTTGGAACCGAGCCCCTTGCGCTTCATGAAATCGGCAAACGGCTGAACGTTGCGTGGCCGGCACACGAGCCCGCAGCCCTGGCCGCGGCGGTTCGCTCCTTGGTGCCTCTCGTTCAGGTTCCCCCCCGGGGTCTCTGGGGAGAGAGCGGCCAAGCGGTCCATGCTTCCGCGGAAGCCTGGCTGGGCCGGTCCCTCTCGGCTGAACCCGATGAGACAGGGTTCATTAAACGTTACTTGACTGCATATGGTCCCGCCACGATCAAAGACATGCAGGCATGGTCGGGTCTGCCCCGGCTCCGGGAGACGTTCGGGAAGCTGCGTCCGCAACTCGCGATATTCCATGACGAACAAGGAAACGAGTTATTCGATCTGCCCGGGGCTCCGAGGCCGGATGCGGATACCCCCTCGCCGCCCCGATTTCTAGGAGAATTTGACAACGTGTTATTATCCCACGCCGATCGCAGCCGTATTTTGGATGATAAGTATCGCAAACGGGTCATCACAAAGAACGGAATCGTCAGGTCAACGTTTCTCATAGACGGCTTTGTTTCAGGCACTTGGAAGATCGTCCGGGAACGCAAGAAAGCGGTATTATGTTTGGAAACATTCAAACGGTTGACCCCGCGGGAGCTCAACGACCTGACGGCAGAAGGCCTTCAACTGCTCCATTTTGCCGCCGGCGATGAGGATGACAAGGATATTGCCTTTACTCTGGCGGAATAGTCCTCTCCGCCTAACTTCTCATCATAGCGGCCACGTCACCGATGGCCTTGCGTCCGGCCGGACTGATCCTGCCAAGCTGGAAAAAACCGTGATTCACCCCGAGGTATCTCTGGCATTGGGCGCTTACCCCCGCTTGCAAAAGTCGGCGGTACAGTTCTTCGCCTTCGTCCACCAGCGGATCGAACTCAGCCGTTAAGATGAACGTATCCGGCAGACCGGCCAAATCGTCCCGATGCAAGGGGCTCGCTTCCGGATGCCCGGGAGGCATGCTGCCGAAGTATGCCTCATATCCGCTGAGCAGCATATCCCGCGTGACGATATAATCGTCGCCGTATTTTTCGTAACTTTCGCTCGCGCCCCTCGCGTCCAGCATCGGATATATCAGGATCAGGCGCCGAATCCAAGACAATCCTTCGGATTTTAGGCGCAAGGATGCCACAAGAGCGATATGCCCGCCGGCGCTGTCTCCGGCCAGGGTAAGATCCTCGGCGCTTCCGCCCCATTCCGGCGCATGCTCCTTGACGATCCGGATCGCCTTCACCGCGTCGTCATGAGCGGCCGGGTAAGGATGCTCCGGCGCGAGCCGGTAATGAACGGCAACCACCACGCAGCGGCCCCTGTTGGCAAGCTGCCGAAGCTGGCGGTCATGCGTCTCCAGATCGCCGCTCACAAAGCATCCTCCGTGGAAGTAAATCATCACGGGAAGCCCGCTTTCGTCCAGCGGCCTGTAGATCCGCAGCCGCATCTCTTCAAAGGTTAAATCTTCGATCTTCCAGACGGGCTCCGCCTCCCCGGCCAGCTCAATCGTCGCCAAATATCCTTTGCGCCGTTCCTCAAAGGTTTGCAGCCGGGCCGACGGACGGCCGTCCCGAATGAATTGTTCCACGGCTTCCCGGATGCCGGGCTCTAAACGGTCGAATTGGGTCATCTATGCAGGTTTCCTCTCTTATCAATAAATTTTCTATGCACAACTCCATGATCATGCGAACTCACGTTTCCATTATATCGGATGATGGCCGAAAATGAAATGATCTGAAACAGAAACGACGCCATCGTCCGTTGGGAAGAACAATGACGTCTTACGCGAAAATTTGTTAAGAAAAACGTCATCGACGTACTTCACAGAAGACAGACCGCATTTAGCGGAAGTTTTTCTTGCGATATCAGGATGGTTCATGCTTCGATGTTTATACTTTCTGATATCTTAAGAAAAACGTCATCGACGTACTTCACAGAAGACAGACCGCATTTAGCGGAAGTTTTTCTTGCGATATCAGGATGGTTCATGCTTCGATGTTTATACTTTCTGATATCTTCAAAAAAGAGCAGCCTCGAACTGCAAAAGGGCTGCTCTTTAATCTTTAATCTTTAATCTTTGGTATTTAAAGTTGATGTGTTTTAATCTTCTACTTTCAAGCTCCGATGCTGCCGTTCAACCTCTTGGACAATACCGGACGAATCCACCACATGTAATATAAACCGCATGCCAGCAGGGTTCCTGCCGTCGCCAGAAACGGAAGCCGATAGTCTTGCACGGATAAAATCAAACCCGAGGCGAAAGTGGCCGCGGAAGATCCCAAACTTCGAAAAACCGATCTCATCCCCGCGTACAAATTTCGTTCCTTTTCATTGAACGCCGACATCAGGAGACTGTCCAGCAGATTGGACAGCATGGTCGCGCCTCCGCCCCGCAGCAGGAACAAAATCACGAACAGCCATACGGGCATCACCAAAGACAAGGCGGCGAACAGCAATATATTTACCGTAAAAACGGAAATAATCGCGGTGTTGTAGCCGAAGCGTTCCATGACGTAAGGCGTCATCAAGGAACAGATGAATAAAACGATGCCGCCGATGGCCAAAAGCAGGGATACCTGATTATCCATCCAGTCCAGCCGGAACTTGACGATTACGTTAAGAAACGAGCCCGTCATGGCGATGGAACCTCCCAGCAGGGCCATAAACACGGCAAACACCCATAAGGTACCGGAGAATATCCTTGCCGTTGCCCCGGATAATCTGCCGGAATCCGCAGCGGCGGAAGGCTCATCCGGTATCTTGCTTTCAGGGGGCAGCCAAAGCGCCCGGATCATTCCATGCAGGACAAGAATCAAACCGGTCAGCAGCAAGGTAATCTCGTAGCCCCTGCCCCCTTCAAAACCGTCCGCGATATAACCGGCCGCAAGCGTGCCCAAGCCCGTAAAAGCCGTAAAGACGGCAAACATGAGCGAAAACGAACGCGCTTCCTCCTTGCGTGACTTGCAATAATGGAAGAGCAGTTGGATCTCCGTCGTCTCGACAAGCGTAAGGCCGGCCGACAGCAGAATCTGGGCGGCATAAAACCAGATCAATTCCCCGCTGACCGCAAACAGAACGTTTCCCGCCGCGATAAAGAAGATTCCAATGACAAGCAGCTTCTTTCTTCCCGTCCGGTTGGCCAGCAGCGAAACCGGGATGGCCAGAATGCCCATGATCAAAATCCCCATGGACACCAGCGCGCCGATTTCGTCTTCCTTCAGACCTCTGTAGAGCAGGTGCAGATTCAGAACGAGTGTATATAGACCGATGCTCACCCCGTATAAAGCTTCGCTGACGAGAAAGCGGCGCACGCCCGTGGACAGCTGAAGCAGGTCTTTGATGTATAAGGACATGTCATTCCCCTTTTCCTTGAATCCGGACCAAACTTGCGAAAGCGGCGACTCTACTCATAAGCTGCCGCTTCCGAGCGCATCTGCCGGCTAAGCGCCCCCGGATCGGTATCTTCCGCGCCATAGGCCCGGAGCAGGATACGGAACCGGAACGGCTCAGGCTTGACCGTAAACTCGGGAGACTGGCCGGGGCCGCAGCTGTTGCTGCCGAGTCCGTTCTGCCGGTAATCCAGATTTAGCGTAATAAAATCGCGGGGAACGAGATCGCTTAAATGCCGTGCCGCTTCCACGTCGTTATCGGCATACCGGCTCGCGCTAAAATCCAAAACGGGCACGCCCGCGGCAAGAAGGCCCATGCCGGCCCCATCGGCGACGGAGATCCAACGGACGTCGGTCCGGTTCCCGTTCTCCTGCGGATAAATGTACGGCGTGAACAACCCGTCCACGGTGTTCCGGTACTCGCCGAAATGTCCCGCTTCCTTGCTGTCCGGGTAGCTTTCTCCCGGCCCCCGGCCATACCACCGGACATGTTTCATATCTCCCGCGACCTTCATTTGAAGCCCGATTTTCGGGAGCATGGCGGGCGGCGTTCCCTCCGGGTCCCCCTTCACATCCATGATGATCAATCCGCTGGATGTAATCGTATAAACCGTTTCGCAGCGGAAGCCCCAATCATATACCGGCGGAGCCATACGGGTTTTCCAGCGGACCTGAACCGCTCCTTTATCCAGCCGCTTCCACTCGAAAGAGTCCGTCCGCTCCGTTAGCCGATCCAGGTGCGCTTTGCGCCAATCCGGCAGGACATACATGTCGTTATCGATCGGCGGACGCCAAAAATTCAGCCGCGGCCCGCCAAGCGCCATGTTTTTGCCGCCAATTGTCAAGGATTCGAAACCGGGACGAAGGACATCCAAGGCAAGCCGGAAGCGGTCACTTTCTACCGTAAGTTTGCGCTTCTCTTCGCATACCCTGAGATCTTCTTGCCATATTGGCCGAGTGAGCCGGAATTCCGGCACAGACGAGGCCCGCAGCAAAAATTGTGCCCAGGCTACCTCATGTCCCCGCGGGGCCCAGCGGCAATCCGCAGCCGTCGCAAAGGAAAGTTCAAGCCAAATTTCCGCATAAGGATCGGTTCCAGCCGATAACTCATCCGTATTCACCGGAATCGTAATCTCTGCGCTGCCGCCGGGTTCAATGCACGGAAGCGGAAGCTGCCCGCTGTGCAGAAGCCGGCCTTCGGCCGAAATTCGATAATGGGCCTGAAGATGGCCGAGCGTGATGAAGTCGTACCGGTTCATGACGAGAAGCCGTCCGTTTTCAAGCCTTTCGACGCGGACCGGTTCGATGATCTTTTTATACTCGATCAATCCGGGGGAAGGCGTCCGGTCGGGGCGAACCAAGCCGTCGATCACGAAGTTGCCGTTGTTCGGCACATCGCCGTAATCGCCGCCATAAGCGTAGTCCTCCCTGCCGTCTTCCGTCTTTCTGCTCAATCCGTGGTCGATCCACTCCCATACGAAGCCTCCCTGCAAACGCCGGTGCGCCTCGAAGGTGTCGAAATAAGGGCGCAATCCCCCGGGTCCGTTGCCCATGGCATGGGCAAACTCGCACAGGATATGCGGTTTGGGGTGATCCACCATTTTTCCGAAAGCTTCCATCTTCTCGACGGAAGAGTACATGGTGCTTACCACGTCGCATACTTCGGCCTCGCGGTCTTCCTCGTAATGGATCAGCCTCGTCGGATCGTTCTCCCTGCACCACTCCGCCATCGCCCGGAAATTGCACCCGAATCCGGACTCGTTGCCGAGCGACCAGAAAAGGACCGATGGGTGGTTCTTATCCCGCTCCACCATCCGGCGAATCCGGTCCACATAGGCCTCCTTCCAGTCGGGATCGTCGCTTAGGCGCGAAATATTGCCGAGCAGCTCAAACCCGTGCGTTTCAAGATCCGTTTCCTCCATAACATACAAGCCGTATATATCACACAGATCATAGAACCGGGGGTCGTTCGGATAATGGGCCGTCCGCACGGCGTTAATGTTATGCCGCTTCATCATTTCGATGTCATCCCGCATCGTGGACAAAGTGACGGTCCTTCCCGTATCCGGATGGTGGTCGTGCCGGTTTACTCCCTTAAGCATAATCGCTTTGCCGTTCACCAGAAACTGTCCGTCCTTAACTTCGATCCGGCGGAAACCGACGCGCTGGGCAACGATTTCCAAAGACTGGCCTTGCGAATCCGTCAACGTGATAACCAGGTGATACAAGACCGGGGATTCGGCGCTCCACAAGGCGGGCTTCTCCACTGCCAATGCGAACTCCTCCACCGAGCCGTGAACAACGCCTTTATCCGCTGCCGCAATCTGCGTTCCGTTAGGAGCGAGCAACTCCAGCTTGACCGCCCCGGACGATTCCGTTCCCTCCAGGTGGACGCGGACGTTCAGCGCGGCGTTTTCGTACCGGTCGTCCAGCTCGGTGACGATGCGGTAGTCGGCAATGCGGAGAGAAAGCGGTTCGGCGATCAGGTAAACGTCCCGGAAAATCCCGCTTAACCACCACATATCCTGGTCCTCCAGGTAACTTCCGTCCGACCATTGGTAAACCCGGACCGCCATCTTGTTAACGCCTGGTTTGACATACGACGTCAGATCGAATTCCGAGGTCAGCCGGCTCCCTTGGCTGTAGCCGATCCATGAACCGTTCAGCCATACATGAAACGCACTGTCCACCCCGTCGAATTTAACGCCGATCTTTTTCCCGTTCCAATTCCCCGGCAGCTCGAATTCGCGCACGTAACAACCGGTCGGATTCTCATCCGGCACGCGGGGAGGATCCACCGGGAACGGATAATAAAGGTCCGTATAATGCGGGCTCCCGTACCCGTGCAGCTGCCAGTGTCCCGGAACGGGAATTTCGTCCCAGCCGGACGCGTCGAATGCCTCCGCAAAAAAGTTCTCCGGAGCCGCCTCGGGCTGCAGGGCATAATGGAATTTCCATATCCCGTTCAGCGATTTGTACCAGTCCGAGCGGCCTCTGTCATAGCTTAAAGCGCCATCCGCGTCCGCGTAAGGGATAAAATAAGCGCGGCTCTTGGCCCGATTCCTCTCCAGAACGCCAAGCGATTCCCAATCCCGTCCAAATCCCTTGTTATCCATATGTCTCTCCATCCTTTCAAAACAAGCAATTCTCTAGCCTTTGATTCCTGTCGTTGCGATCCCGCCGACGATGTAGCGCTGGGCAAAGAAAAATACGGCAAGCGGCGGAATGGAAATCAGGCACGTGATGGCCATAATCGACTGCATGTCGACGCCGTGCATTCCCTTGAACTGGGACAAGCCGAGCGTCAGCGTGTACATGGCCTGATCGTTCAGGAAGATCAGCGGACCCAGGTAGTCGTTCCAGCAGCTCATCATCTGGAACACGGCCACCAGAATGAGGGAAGGACCCATCAGCGGCACGATGATCCGCATCAGAACCATCATTTTTCCGGCGCCGTCAATCGTTGCTGCTTCATCAAGCTCCCGGGGCAGGGTCATGATAAACTGGCGCAGCAGGAAAATGAAATAAGCGGAGCCGAACCAGGACGGAACGATCAGCGGCTTCAAGGTATTGATCCAGCCCAGGTAGTTGAACTCCATGTACTGCGGAATCATGGTCACTTCCCATGGAATCATCATCGTCGCCAGGACGATGAGAAACAGGAAATCCCGCCCCTTAAACTGGAATCTGGCAAAACCGTAAGCGACCAGCGTGCAGGAGATCAACTGACCCAGCGTCGAGAGCAGCGTTACGATCAGGGTATTCTTCAAAAACAGGTTGAAGGGCTGGATGTTCCAGGCCTCCGCGAAATTCTCGAACCGCCACACGGACGGAAGCCATTTCGGCGGAAACAGATAGAGCTCCTGCGGCGTTTTCAGGGCCGTAGTTACCGCCCAAAACAAGGGGGCAATGAACAACAGCGAGCAAAAAATGAGCATCGCATACGTGATCGCCTTTTTCATATGGACGGCTCCTCTCTGCGCGCGGCAGCCCCTCTTTTCGCTTCCTTCCGGGGCTTGCTCTTCTTCATCTCGCCTTCATAGAACACCCACGCCTCGGACGATTTGAATACGAGGAACGTCAGGGTCAGGACGATTAGGAACATGAACCAGGCGTTCGCCGCGGAGTAACCCATTTTGAAATATTTAAAGGCATTTTCGTACATGTACATCGCATAAAAAAAACGTGGATTTGAGCGGTCCTCCGCCCGTCAGCAGGAGAGCTAGCGTCAACTGCTGGAAAGCGGCGATAATGGAGGTGATCAAGTTAAACAGCAGGGTCGGCGTGATCATCGGGATCGTCACGCTGAAAAATTGCCGGATCTTCCCCGCCCCGTCTATGGATGCCGATTCATACAAATCCTTCGGGATGCCTTTCAGCCCCGCCAAAAAAATAAGCATCATGGCGCCCTGCCCCCAAAGGCTTGCAATGACCATCGCCACCAGGGACCATTTCGTATCATTCAGCCAATCCGGGCCTTCGACGCCGAAAATCGACAGAAAGAAATTCAGTATTCCGTAATCCCCGCTGTATACCCAGGACCAGATCATGGCCAGGGCTACGCCGGAGATGACCGACGGAAGGTAGAACGCCGTACGGAAGAACGCGCTCCCCCTCACCTTTTGGTTCAGCAGCATGGCCAGTCCCAGAGCCACAATGATATTCAGCGGAACGAACAAAGCCGCGAACTTCAGGGTGACCCCGAGCGACTTCCAGAACAGCGGGTCGTTGGAGAACATCTCGACATAGTTATCGATGCCGATAAAGGTGACTTGGCCGACGATCGGCCAATCAAAAAAACGAAATCACAAGGGAAAATAACAGGGGGCCTAGCGTGAAAACGACAAATCCGAATATCCATGGAAAAATGAAGAGGTAGGGCGCTGCCCCACCCCATCTTCGTTTTCCCAATCGTTTCGGGGCGGCTGTCTGTTCTTGTGAGTGGGACACAAAGATCTGGGCCATCTCCGAACCTTCTTTCTCTAATGTTATTTCTTATTATTTCAAGTAACGTTCGCTGTCCTTAACCGCCTGGTCCAGCACTTCCTGGGCGCTGCTTCCGAACATGACGGATTCCACCGCGGCCGACAGCTGCCGGTTCACTTCGTTCCATTTCGGATTCAGCAGGAAAGCCGGCGTATTGTCCGCGCGCTCCAGCATCGTGTAATACGGTTTGTACAGCGGGTCCTGATCCTTCTTCATCTCGTCGACCACGCTTGCCCGGACCGGGAGATCGGCCACCCGCATTTTGATCGCTTCATCGGACACGTAGAATTTCACGAATTCCCAAGCCAGGTCCTTATTCTTCGAATCCTTCGCGATCGACAGCGCCGATTCCGCGAGAATTCCTTTGACGGGCTTGCCTGCAAAGGCCGGCATCTCCACGGTTCCTACGTCGATTCCGGCTTCCCTGAACGATTCCAGCGGCCAGATTCCGCTTTCCCACATCGCGATTTTTCCGGCTTTGAAAATATCCTCGCCGCTTTGCTGCCCTTTGCCGCCGGTAAGCACGGCCGATCCGTTCTTGACCATGTCTCCCAGCATTTGAATCGCTTCCGCCGTTTCTTTGCTGTTCATAAACCCTTCAATGGTTTTGCCGTCCTCGGAGATAAAGGAGCCTCCGTTGCTCCATACCAGACCTTGCAGGTCATACGTATCGTTTTCGGCCCGTACGCCGAAGCCGTACTGCTTTTTGGACTTATCCGTCAGTTTTTGGGCGATTTCCTGAAAATCATTCCATGTCCATCCGTCTTTCGGATAAGCGATGCCCGCTTCGTCGAACATTTTCTTGTTATAATAAACCACCCGGGTCGTGAAGCCGGCCGGAATGCCGTACAGCGTGCCGTCGATCTTTCCGTAGTTGAAAAGCCCTTGATAAAAATCATCGATATTGAGGTCCTTGTCCTTGGACGCGTAACTGTCCAGCGGCTCCAGCGATTGGTGGTACGTAGGGAAGTCCCACATATACATCACGTCAGGGGGGTTGGCCGCGCCGAAACCGGCGGCGAGCTTCTGATCGAAACCGTCCGCGTAGGCTTCAACCTGCACTTTGGTACCCGGATGCTTTTCTTCGAATTTTTTGGCGATTTCCTGCTCGATTTTGAGCGTATCGCCCGTATCCCAGGTCGCAAACCGCAGCGTGGTTGTTTGGGCTGCCGAATCTCCTCCCTGTTCCTTCGCCGAGTCGGAACCGCCGCTGCCGCCGCATGCGGCCAGCATCGTCCCCATGAGCGCCGCAATGGATACCAAAGACAACCAGGACATTCTTTTTTTCATATTGTCAGCTCCCCTTCATGTATTGAGGCCTAATCATTGAACCGCTTTCATCATAACTCGAATGAAAGCGGTTCAAAACGTGCGGCGATTCGCAAACTGCCGTTATTTTGTTCGAATTTGAAGGACCGGGTGTTCATTTGTTCAACATGACTCCTTTTTTTTGTTCGAAACGGTACTGGCTCGGCGTCTGGCCGGTGCAGCGCTTAAACCATTTGCTGAAATATTTGCTGTTTCCCAGGCCCGTGCGCTCCGCGATTTCCTGCATCGTCAGCGTCGTTTCGCGCAGCAAAGCGTAGGCAAGCCGGAGCTTTCGCTTATATTGAAAGGCGATGAAGCTGTCCCCTACCGTTTTTTTGAAAAGGATGGAAAAATGGCTGCGGCTCAAACCCACCTTCTGTGCCAGCTCTCCGGCCGACCAGTCGGCCTCGGGGAACTCATGCAGCAAATGAACGGCTTTCCAGATCGGGGCGGGCCAGTCTTCTCCCTTCAATCCGTAAATCCGCTCCAGCTCGGCATCCTTATGCAGCGCTAAAAAGGCGTTCCTTACGTCTTCCTCATCCCGCAGAGCTCCACGCATGCACCATGCCAGCTTTCCGTTCCTGCTCTTGATCTCAACCAGCACGCCGTCCGCTTCCGCCTTCAACGTTTCCGGAACGGCCCAGTAGCAGCTGTCCGCTCCATAGGATATCAGCCTGCCCTCGTATATGCTCCGGTCCGTTATGCCCTGTTTTCGGAGCAGGGCTTCCCAATTCCCGTCGCACCCTGCCGTTTTGACCAGATAAAGATAGAGAGCCTGGCCGTCAAACCTCCAGCTGCCTTGGCGAAGCTTCCGGATTTCTTCCACGAACCTGTCGTTGTGGCCGTTAAGCCATGCAAAAAGATGCGTCGCCAGCCGCTCCTCTTCCTCAGGCCCCGCAGCCGGGACGGCTGACAGCTCTCTCCGGAATTTATCCAGCATCCCCTCCAGCTCTTCGTCCTCGAAAGCCGTTTTCAGCAAGTAGCCCGAAGCTCCAAGGCGTATCCCTTCCTGGGCATATTCAAAATCCCGATGGCAGCTGAGCAAAATGATTTTGGTTTCTTCCGCCATCGCTTTCACTTTGCGGGACAGTTCGATTCCGTCCATTTCGGGCATGACGATATCCGTGATGACAACCTGGGGCCGGTGCTCCAAAAAAAGCCTCCCAGGCGGACAAGCCGTTAGGGCTGTCGGCCACGACCTCCATCCCGAACCGGTCCCAGGGTACCGTCGTGCGAAGTCCCTTGCGCACAATGCTCTCATCGTCCGCGATCAGCACCTTGATTTTATTTGCAGTCATCGGCAGATTCCTCCCTTTTAGGCCATCTGATGGCGATGGTCGTCCCTTCGCCCTTCACCGAACGTACGGTCAGCCCGTACAGCGGTCCGAAGTGCAGCTTGAACTTCTGGTCGGCGTTCCGCAGCCCGAGCCCGCCGCGTCCGCTCCGTCTTTCGCCGGAACGGAATAACCTTTCCAGCTTATCCTCCGGAATTCCCGCCCCGTCATCGCGGAGCGTAAGCAGCAGATCGCCTTGATCCTCGGCAATCTTCATGACGATGTTTCCTTGACCGTCCGTAAAGGCATGAAAAAAAAATGTTTTCAAATAGCGGCTGCAGCGTCATGCGCGGAATCAGATACCGGCGCAGCGATTCTTCGCAGTCCAGTTCATACCGGAAAACTTCCCCATACCTGATTTCCTGGATTTTCAGGAAATGCCCGATCATTCGCAGCTCCCTGCCAAGGTAACCAGCTCCTGCGAAATGTCCAGATTTCCCTCCAGCACCATGGTTAGATGATACAGCATCTGCCGTATATCCTCGGCTCCTTGAAGCCGGGCCTTCCATTGAATGGAGTTCAGCGTATTGAACAGCAAATGCGGATTGATCTGATAATGAAACGCCCGCAGTTCCGCCTCTTTTTTAAAGCCGTTCGCTTCTCTCCACTTCGCCGATCAGCGTCTGGACTCCCGTCACCATCCGGTTAAAACTGATATCCAGGCTTCCCAGCTCGTCCCTGCCCTCGATCGGCGTCCGGGTGTCCAGCTTGCCGAAACTCACCCTTTGCATGGAATCCTTCAGCCTTCGGATCCTGGCAGTAAACCGGGAGGAAAACAAATAGGCTACGCCGAAAGCGAGCAAACAGGAAACGATGGCCACCGCCATCGTATTCCCCCGGATGATCCCGGACGATTGGTAGAACGCCTTGGCGGGAATTCTCGCTTCCATGGTCCAATGATTGACGCCGAGGGTCCGGGACCAGACAATATCGCTGTCTTTCGGGCTAAACTCCGCATCGGTTTCATATATCACATGTCCTTCCGGCGATTTTATGAGCAGATGGGCATGCGTATCCGTTTCGAATTTTCGGAACATGTGCAGCAGCTCCGCGGCATGCTCCTCTATAAGAATGATACTGCCGTTCTGAGCCTTGTTCGAAAGATGGATCGGAACGGCCAAGCCGATAACGGGCTGACCGCCGGCATCATCGCTCTTGATGAAATGATCCTGGTTATAGAATCCGAGCCAATAGGTCCCGGAATACGTCTCCGGCCTGTTTTTCCATAACGGAATATGATCTAGCTTGGCAACATCCAGGTTGTTCTCCCCGTAATAATAGCCCGACGTCGTAATAATGTAGATGCCGGCGGTCAATGGATTCCGAAGGGATTTCAAGAGGGATTCAAAATCGTTCTTCTCTATGATTTCCCCGTAGGTGGAAGGCGTTCTTCCGATCCCCGTATGAGTCGGATCCAGCAAATAGGAATAAATCGTTTCCGCCGTCTGCTTCATCCGGTTTAACGTGGAACTCGTCTGCTGCTCCAGCTGCGCCACGGCATTATCGCCGTATTTCCCGAACTGGGAATTGATGATCTTGGCGGATTGATAATATGAGAGCCCGCCAAGCGAGAACAGCGGTATGAGGGTCACGATTAAAAAACAGGACAGCAGCTTGGCCCTGATGCTGCGATAACTGCCGGAGAGAATCCGGCCGAAAAGCCTTTTTGTCCGCTGAAGTTTCATGGTCCTCTCCTTCGCCATCCAATCATATTCAGGCCGCGGCACGGGACCCGAAGGAGGCCGTTGCCGCGATAAGATTGATACCGCTTTCATTATAAACTGAACAAATGCGTCCTGTAATTAGGCGCCAACTGGAAACGGGAAAAGCACCTCCCCCAAAGACGTTATTTCGCCTCGGAAGAAGTGCAATCATCACAGGGTTAACCGGCATACTCATGGCCCAGGATCAGAAACACGCTGGAGGTCCAGGTGAAAGCCCTGTCCCGCAGCCCGGCACCGGTTAACGCATCAAAATTTTCGGCCATGCCGCTGAGATTTAGCATGCGGCAGAAGCGGCGGGAGACTTCCCTTGCCAGCTCCGGATCGCCGGCCGCGGCCACGCCTTCGACAAGCAGCATCGTGGACGGCGCCCAGATCGGCCCCCGCCAATAGCCGTCGGGTTTGTAATATCGGCTGTTTACGTTTTCGGTGGCCCAGCCGTTGTCCGTGAGAAAGCGGGTTTCGTCCCTGAGTCCTTCTAGAAGGGCGATGCGTATATGCTCCGGCAATCGCCGGCCCAGCAGAATGGGAACAAACAGCAGCAGACTGTCTCCTTCCGACACCTCGTGGGTCCCCGAACGGCAGGCCGTAAATCTTCCGTCCTTCCAAAAATGCCGAATCATGCGGTCAAGCGTATCGTCCGCTTTCCGCCTCCAGGCCGCCGACTCTTCCGCAAGGCCCAGCAATCCGGCAATCTCGGCCAAAATTTCCATCTGGATAATGAGAAAGGCCGACAGGTCGGGGCTCTCGACGGGAATGCCGTTATTAAAGGCGGTGCTGTTATCCCACCCCGAGTCGTTGCCGTGGTTGTACTGGGGAATCCCGTCACCGTCGTGATCACGGTAGGTGAACCACCAGCGCGTCCATTTGGATAAGGGACCGTAAACCTCGCGCAGTTGGGCTTCCTTGATAAAATCGGTCCGCCTCATCATCCAGGACAGCGTCCAGCCGTGGATCGGCGGCTTGTTGCAGTTCCACAGCTCGTATTTATCGTTCACGAAATCCGGAATCAGGCCGCTCTCATCCTGCCGGTCAAAAAAGACCATGAATTGGTCCCAGGCCAGCTTCGGGTTATGCCGAACGAGCGCCATCGCATTAAAACAGTTGTCCCAGCTCCAGATGTTCGTCATCCAGTTCTTGGACATGTACATGGCGGGCCGGGTCAAGCAGCCTTCGGCCGGAACCACGCAGGACCAGGTGATATAGGCTGCAAGCTCCCTCGCTGCCTGCAAGGGCTTGGGCACGGTAAGCGTGTTCCGGAGCCAGTGCGCAAAATCCTGCCGGACCTCGTCCACGGCGTCGTCAAAGTTTTCCCATCCGACGCGGTGCTCTTTAACCGTCAGAAATTCCTCCACGGCAAATTCGGCCGTATCCGCTCCGGCGTCGACGGTGAAATCCGCGACGACCCGGGAACTCTTGATCTCGTTCCATTCGACTTCCATATTCATCTGACCCGTAAGCCGGGTCAGCATAAAGCGGCAGCCGTGCGTAAAACTGTTGACCTCCCAGCTGTCTTGCGCCGCCTCATAAGCATAGTCATAAGCTGCAGGCGTAAAGGTCATCCGGATCCCGCAGCCATGGGAGCGGAACCTTACGGTCCGGGAATCGGATATGCAAATTTCCGCGGAAGCGCCGGAGTCCGGGGACGACAGTCCTACCGTTTCAGGCGAACCTTCCGGGGACGCGGGCATCAGTCGAATCATTTCCGGCGAAGCCTGCGCCTCGAACGGAACCGGCTCATTCCGGCGGTTCAGCAGTTCAATCCGGAAAGCCTCGCCGAACTTGTCGTCCCCGCCGCGGACGGTACGCAGATAAAGCCCCTTTATCCGGTCCTCCCCTTCAGGCAGAAGCGATATGGCCAGAAAGGATTCTCTTCGGCTAAAAGGCACGATATTCAGATCGAAATTCATAAGAAGTCTCCTTCCAGAGAAATGCATTCGCTTTCATTGTAGGCTTCTCTTGTAGGAAGAGGAACAGCAGGATGTTTTGACGAAGAGGGAAAATTGTTGGCAGCAGCCATGCGGTAAGAAAGAGGGTGTCATTTTGTTAGACCGTTGGGGGGAGGATTGTTGGATGCATCTGCGCTATTTATCGTCACCCCGCGTTTCATGCAGGAATAGGCTAATGTATCCCTTGTGAAACGGAGCGAAGAAGCATGTCCCATTATGAACCGCCGGTCGATGTCCGGACGTTGACCTACACGGCTCCCGGCACCGTCATTCAATATCCCCAGGTAACCGGACTTGCCAGCCGCCAAGCCGAGGAAAAAATCAACCGGGCCATCATCCTGCAGATTCAGGAAATGCAGCGGATTCAGCAGGGCGTGCAGACCGGGACCCATCCGGAGACGACCGGACATTTCGAGATCAAAACGAACGAACGCGGCATTCTCAGCCTTCTGCTGAGCAATTATACGTACTCCATCCCGATGGCCCATGGTTATACCGTAGCGAAAGCGTTAACCTTCTCTATCCGCACAGGCCAATCTTACGCGCTGTCCGACCTGTTCCGGCCGGGTTCCGGGTACGAGTCCGTACTGACGGCCGAGATTAACCGGCAGATCAAAGAACGGAGCATCCCCGTACTTGAAGGAAGCCCGGTAACCGTACAGCCCAATCAGGACTTCTACCTGGCCGACAAATCGCTGGTAATCTTTTATCCGCTGTACGCTATCACCCCGTATTACGTCGGCTTCCCGATGTTCCCGATTTCGGTATACACGCTGCAAGGAATGGCCGCCGAAACCGGTCCGCTCATGATTCTTGCCGCGGATGTGGTGTGAAACCGGTGACCTGACACGGGCTTTGATTCTAACGGACATGGAGTCCGTTATTCGTCGATTTCCACCCTTTTTGCAGGCTAACGGACAAGGAATCCGTTACTCGTCCAAATGGGCTTGCATTTGTTTGAAAATGACCGGCTAACGGATCTGTTGTCCGTTAAAACATCGAATGCCTGCTTAACGTCACTCTAACGGATCTCAGGTCCGTTAGAGCACCTCAGAGCATTCATTGTTCTGTCCAATTGGACCGAACACCGCTCCAATTTTAATCCAAGCGAAAAACGCTATCGCCCATAAGAAGGACGATAGCGTTTTTCGCGAGAAACATAAGCCAAGGATATATGCTTTCTTATATTTTAATAGCAAAACCGGGCTCTTTGCCAGAGACCCGGTTTCTTGTTGTTGGATATAGCCTTTGATGCCCCTTAACCGTAAACCGTTGCTTTATACCATCATTTTGCAGATGTCGTTCGTGAACTCCACCGGGTCGGACACCGGCAGGCCCTCGATCAACAGCGCTTGATTGTACAGCAGGTTGGTGTACAGCGAAAGCTTCTCTTGATCGTTTTTCTGAGCGTTTTTCAGCGACTGGAACACGTCATGGTTAATGTTGATTTCCAGCACTTTGTCGGCCTGGATACCTTGGTTGTTCGGCATTTGATTCAGGATTTTTTCCATTTCGATCGACAGGTCGCCCTCCGCGGATAAGCAGACCGGATGGGATTTCAGGCGTTTGGAGGCTTTGACGCTTTTCACCTTGCCTTCCAGTATTTTGCCCATCGCTTCAAACAGCTCTTTGTTGCCGCTGTCTTCCGTATCCGCCGCTTTGTCCTCCCCTTCGGACTCGATGCCAAGGTCGCCGCTCGATACGGACTTGAATTCTTTTTCCTTATATTTCATGAGCATCTTGATCGCGAACTCGTCCACGTCGTCCGTGAAGTACAGGATTTCGTAGCCCTTGTCGGCCACAAGCTCCGTCTGCGGAAGCTTCTCGATGCGGTCGATCGATTCACCCGAAGCATAATAGATATACTTCTGGTCCTCAGGCATTCTTGACACGTATTCATCCAGGGTGACCAGCTTTTTCTCCTTGGAGGAATGGAATAGCAGGAGGTCCTGAAGTACGTCCTTATTCTGTCCGAAGTCGTTGTAAACGCCGAATTTCAGCTGTCGGCCAAAGGCTTGATAGAATTTCTCGTAATTCTCCCGTTCTTCTTTCAGCAGGCTTTGCAGCGCGCTCTTGATCTTGCTCTTGATGTTCTTCGCGATCATCGTCAGCTGACGGTCATGCTGCAGCATCTCCCGGGAAATATTCAGCGACAGGTCCTCGGAATCCACCATCCCTTTGACGAAGCTGAAATAGTCCGGCAGCAGATCGCCGCATTTGTCCATGATCAGGACGCCGTTGGAGTAGAGCTCCAGCCCTTTTTCGTATTCCTTCGTGTAGTAGTCGAAAGGCGTGTTTTCCGGAATGAACAATATCGCGTTGTATACCACCGCGCCGTCCGCCTTGACGTGGATATGCTTCAGCGGTTTATCAAAGCCGTAGCGTTTCTCGTGATAAAAGTTTTCGTAGTCCTCGTCCTTCAGCTCGTCCTTGTTCTTGCGCCAGATCGGAACCATGCTGTTGACGACCTGCTCCTCGCGGTATTCCTCAAACTCGTTCTCGGCGCCTTCCTTCGGCCGCTGTCCGGAAACGTCCATCTTGATCGGATAACGGATGAAGTCGGAATACTTTTTAATGACGGCTCTCAGCCGGTATTCCTCCAAAAATTCATCGTAGCTGTCTTCCTCGGTGTTTTCCTTGATCTTGAGCACGATTTCGGTTCCCACCGTGTCCTTCTCCGCCGGTTCAATCGTATAGCCGTCGGCTCCGCCGGACTCCCAGCGGAAAGCCTCATCGCTGCCCAAAGCCCGGCTTGTCACCGTCACATGGTCCGCAACCATGAAGGCGGAATAAAAGCCCACCCCGAACTGGCCGATGATGTTGTGGCCGTCTTTCGCCTCATTCTCATTCTTGAAGGCAAGGGATCCGCTCTTGGCGATAACGCCCAGGTTGTTCTCCAGCTCCTCCTGGGTCATTCCGATCCCGGTATCCGTAATGGTCAGCATGCGGTTCGCCTTATCCGCGGCTACCTTGATGTAATAGTCTTCTTTGTTGAATACCAGATTATCGTCGGTAAGCGCTTTGTAGTAGATTTTGTCGATGGCGTCGCTTGCGTTCGAAACCAGTTCTCTGAGAAAAATTTCGCGCTGCGTGTAGATGGAGTTGATCATCATTTCCAGCAAACGTTTGGATTCCGCTTTGAATTCTTTCTTGGCCATGGATGAATCTCCCTTCAAACCGTAATTGTTCTTTTTAGCACTCACCCACAGAGAGTGCCAACACCTCTTTTATTAAACACGTTCTTATTTTTAATGTCAATATGATTCGGGCCGTTCATTGGACTTAAATCGAGCGGTTGTTGGGGGCCTGCTTTAAAAAAGCGGCTTTATGGCTGCTGCCTATGAAGGCGCCAGTATTGCCGCTTTCCTTCATCACGAATCATCCCCCCACCTTGGACAGCTCATTCCGTAAATCTGCGGCATCTTTTTTCGTCCTTTGCAATTGCCTTTTCCCGCGCCAAAAATGGCAACCCCCCTGCCCCTTGAACCAAGGCAAAGCCAGCTGATTGCTGTCCAGAAATGCGGCAACGCACGCCAAGCCATTTCATGGTTAGCGTGCGTTGAAAAATGATGATGTCGAAGACATTTTTGCTTATTGATTGATCAATCGCAAAATTTTTAAAAAAACCCCTTCTTTTATAAGCTTACATCCCCTTTCCGTTCATCAGTTCCCGGATGGTTTCCGTTATGGCTTGCTCGTGAGGCGTCCACGAGATCGGCCCGATCAACCGCTCATACTTTTCGCCGCTAAGCACAAATGGCTCCTCTGTCAGATACAGCATTTCAACGACTTCCTTCATGACCGGATTAAATAACCCGAGAAGCGACAGTCCCAAACGTCCGAGCGGAATAACGCTCTTGCTTTTCCCGCTGGCTTGTTGCGCAATCCTTACCAATTCGCGGCCCGATATGACCCCCGAACCGGGAATATGCCAATTCTGCCCGTACGATTCATCCCGCTCCGCAATCTCTACGATCATGCGGGCTGCGTCAGGGAGATAGACATATTCTCGCGGAATCTTCATGTTCCCGATAAAAGCGGTTGGTTTGCCTGCCGCGATCGCCTCCATCGTGAGAGATAGATATGACGCCTGTGCAGAAGGTCCGTAATAATCCGGAAGACGAACGATAAGCGGCTTGGCCCGATCCCAGCGTGAACTGAAGATTAGCTCTTCATAGGCCAGCCTTATTTTTCCTTTCCGGGTATGCGGACGTTTCGGATGATCCTCCGTGGCAAATTCAACCGTCCGTCTCCCATATGGATAGATCCCATCGACGACAACGACCTTTGCTCCCAAGTGATCAACGGCTTGCATGACAGATTCGCCAAGCGGCAATAGCCTCGACTCCATCTCATGGTAAGGAATATTGGCGCTGTGGAAAATGACGTCCGCTCCGGCTGCCGCGCTTGCAATGTCCTGCGGATGAAAAGCATCTCCCGTTTCAAGCCGAAGCAACGATGGAGCGTTCAATTCTTCCGCAAGCTGCTCAAGTTTTTGCATGGACCTGCCAAACGCCACCGTCTCTATGCCTCTCTTAACCAATTCAGCCGTCAGCGGTTTGCCCACCCCGCCTGTTGCACCTAATACTATCGCCTTTTTCATACGAATCATCTCCTGACCTTATTGTTATTGATTGACCAATCACTAATTATTAAAAAAATTTTTATTTTTTTGGCATCAAGTTCGGCATATCCATGGCCATAGCGACATTGCACAGCATGCCCCTTGCCAGAAACGCGGATGTTCTTTCCTCTGCATTTTTAATCCCGGCATTCCGAAAAGCATTTTCCACCTGTTCCTTCACTTGGTTCATTCCCTGCTGCATTGCGGCACGGATCGGCGTTTCCTGAATCGTCTGGGCCTGCATTTGAAGCAGAATCTCGCTGCGGTGCGAATGCATAATACCCTCGTATGCACGGATCAGCCCCGTCTCCAATTCTTCCGGTGCCGCAGATTCGATGACCTGTTGGAAAGCTTGCAGGATACGCTGCCAAGATACGTTCAGGGATTCCACCAGCAGCGATTCTTTGGTAAAGAAACGGTACACGTAAGGCTGCGATATGGATGCACGCTCCGCAACTTGCGCCGTAGTGGCCCGATAATAGCCGATTTCCGCAAACACTTCGATGGCTGCCGATACGATTTCAACGCGGCGATTAACCGATGATGGCCCTCTTGCCATAATCGACGCTCACTCCTTCCTTCAAACATTATTATTGATTGACCAATCACTAATTAAATCCAGTGTATGCCAACTGCAATCAATTTGCAAGCAGAAAATAAGAAAAAACGTCTATCGACGTACTTCCAGAAGACAGACCGCGTTTAGAAGAAGTTTTTCTTGCGAGATAGGGATGGCAACCCTCTGAAGTTTATACTTTCTTATCTCTTAACAAAAAACGTCTATCGACGCACTTCACAGAAGACAGACCGCTTATAGCGGAAGTTTTTCTTGCGATATCAGGATAGTCCATGCTTCGAAGTTTATTCTTTCTGATATCTTAAAAAAAGGCGGTCCTTGATCGGTATACACCTTAGGGATCGCCTTTTTCATGGTCTGGCTACCCGCCGTGCAGCCAACGCGCCGGGAGAGGCGCGCATTGGGAAAACGTTTCTTCTACTCTATTTCGCCAGCTTTGCTACCGCCTCGAGAGCAGCGTTGATTTCCCGATCCACGGCACGGGCAACGGTATCCGTATTCGGATCGTACTCCGCGGCCAGGTCCGCGTCGGCGAAACCGTCCATGGCCACGATGGCCCCGGCACGGGCGCCGCGAATCGCGGCCACGACGTACAAGGCGGAAATTTCCATTTCCACGCCCAAAGCGCCGGCCGCTTTATATTTGTGATGCGGGACTTCTTCCACCCCGTTGAAAAAAACATCCAGCGTCACGGTAATCCCTTTGCGCACGACGCCTTCGCCCGCTGCACGCGCGGATTCGTACAGCGCTTCGGCCACCGCGCTGTCGGCTACCGCCGGAAAACCATCCGGCACCATCTGTCGGGTAAGCCCGTCCGTTCGGATGGCAGCCGTGCTGACCACGAGGCTCCCGGCAGGCGTATCCGCGCGGTAAGAGCCGGCGGTGCCGACCCGTATCAGCGTTTTTGCGCCCGCACGGATCAGCTCCTCGAAGCAGACGGCCGCTCCCGGCGAACCCACCCCATGGCTCGTCACCGCAAGCTCCACGCCTTCATACGTACCGACAAAAGTACGGTATTCACGGCTAAATGCCAGCTCGCGGACATTCTCCAGCTTTTTCGAAATGGTCTCCGCGCGTTTCGGATCGCCGCAGACGATTGCATATTCCGGTATATCTTCACTATTCACTTGCAGGATAGGCATCAACATATCAATCATACTCCTTCCGCGTCCATTCGTCTTCGGGTATGGGCAGCGCTTCTCCGCTGAACCGTTCTTCCTTGAACGGGTCCGCTTCATTGTGGAAGCCGTTCCGCTCCCAGAAGCCCGGCCGGTCTTCCTTCATAAATTCGATCTTCCGCAGCCACTTGGCGCTCTTCCAGAAATAACGGTGCGGCACGACCGTCCGCAGCGGCCATCCGTGCTTCTCCGTCAATGGCTCGCCGTTAAACCGGTAAGCCAGCAGCACGTCATCCCTGAGCAGATCCCCGATCGGCACATTCGTCTCGTAATCCGGGTCGGCATGGAACATCACGTATTTCGCTTCCGGCTTCACCTGCAGCAGCTTGAGAAAATCGCTGAACAAAATTCCCTCCCATACGGTATCAAACTTCGACCAGCGGGTGACGCAGTGAATGTCGCAGCCCACCGCTGCGGTCGGGAGCGCCATCAACTCGCCGTAGGTAAACTTCCGCTCTTCCTCGACTTCCCCGAACACTTCCAGCGTCCATGCCTCCAGGTCATAACGGGGAACCTCCCCCTCATGAAGGATCGGGAACTTATCGGTCAGCGCTTGGCCCGGAGGCAGCTTTGCGCGCTGCTCGTCCGTCAAATTCCCCACGGGCACCGGCTTCATTTTCTTAAGCCGTTCCGCTTTCAGGTGCATGCTGATCAACTCCTTTCGGTTATGTCGGTCCATGCGTCACGTTTTGTGCTTCTTGTTCGGTTCGGCAAAACTCGCCTTGTATATCCATCCGTACCTTATCTGGAACTTGAGCTTTGCTTTTGCGCGTCCTTCAGGAAGCTCTTGTCTTTGAAGAAAAACATCGCGGCAATCGTAACGATATACGGCAGCATTTGCGTGAAATGCGTCGGCAGCGCCAAGCCCTGAACGCGAATGCTTACCGCCTCCATAAAGCCGAACAGCAGGCTGGACGCCGTTACGCCAAGAGGGCCGGATTGTCCGAGCATCGTTGCCACGAGTGCGATAAAGCCGCGGCCCTCCGTCATGCCTTCCGTGAACATGGTCAGCTGGCCCAAAGATAGCTGAGCCCCTGCCAGCGCGCACAAAACGCCGCTCGCGAGCACCGCCCCGTATTGATAGCGCGGCACCCGGATTCCGATGCTGGCGGCCGCCAGCGGATTTTCTCCGGAAGCGAGAAAACGAAAGCCGTTCTTGGTCCGGTAGAAGTAGTACCACATCAGCCCCGCAATGACAAACGCCAGATATACAAGCGGCGTGTGGCCGGATATAACGGGACCGACGACGGGGATATCTTCAATGACCGGAATGTTCCACTTTGGAAGACCGACCATCTCTTTGTCGTAAAAAGCGCCTTTCACATCAAAGATCGCCCGCAGGCTGAACGTGGTTAAGCCTGCCGCTAATGCGTTCATCGCGATCCCGACCACGATAACATTCGCTTTCAGATGAATGGCCAAATAAGCAAAGACAAAGGAAAAGAACATCACGACGATAATCGCGAACAGAATCGCCAAGACAACGTTCCCGAAAAAATAATTGCCTGCAACGGCGGCGAAAGCCCCCAGCAGCATAAAGCCTTCCAAGCCGACATTAAACAACCCGACGCGGGCGCACAGCGCTCCGCCAAGCGCTGCGAGCAAAATCGGAGTAAGAACACGGAGAGCCGTATTCAGCAAAGCAAGATCAAACAGCTGTTCCATGCGTCTTATCCCCCTTCTTTCGCTTCAGGAAGCCGTAAGTGAACCTCGCGGAAATAAACAGGATCAGCACGGCCTGGATGATAGCCCCTACTTCCAGGGGAACCTCCGTATTCCGCTCCACGCCCATCCCGCCGGTCTGCAAGGCGGCCAGGAATATGGCGGCGATCATCGTTCCGATTGGATGCGATCCGGCAAGCAGGGCCGCCATGATGCCGGTCCAGGCGAAGTCGGCCGTCGTCAGCGCGCCGTCGATGTACCGGTACTGCGAGCCCAGAATCTCAACCGCTCCCCCCAACCCGGCAAGACCGCCGCTTACGAACATCGCGCCGAGCATTACCGATCCGCGCTTGATGCCGCCATATAAGGCGAACAGCGGGTTGCCGCCGAGCATCCGGATTTCGTAGCCCGTTACGGAGCGCTTAAGCAGCACGTAAATCACAATGGCAAGGATTACCGCAAAAATAAATCCGATATGCAGCGGCATGCCCGGGAACAGCTTCGGCAGCCATACCCCGTTGTCCAGCATGGCCGATTGCGCCATGGCGGCAGAGCCTGATTCATCCTTTAGCGGATAAGCCACAAGATAGCCGGCAAACAGGTCGGCCACATAATTGAGCAGCAGCGTCGATATCAACAGGCTCACCGCAAACCTCGCGTCAAAATAACCGGCCATCACCGACCACAAGCCGCCGGCCGCAATCCCCGCAAGCAGGGCCGCCGCGCAGACCAGCCAGCCCGGCCCCGGCATATACAGACCGACCAGCGCGGCCGCAAGCGCGCCGAATATCATCTGCCCCGGCGGACCGAGGTTGAAAAATCCCGCGCGGAACGCAAACGCCGCGCCCAAACCGGCCAGAATAATGGGGGTTGCTCTTGCCAGCGTATTCGTGAAGAAATAGAATCCGCCGAAGGCGCCTTTCCACATTTCCGCGTACGTTTCCAAGATGTCCCCGCCCGCGATGACGATGGCAACCGCGCCGGCGAGAAGTCCGACGATGACGGCTGCCAGCGACTGAAGCAGCGGAGAGGCATAATTCATTAGTTTGTTCATTGGATCGTTCCTCCTGCCATCAACAGCCCCAGCTTCTCCTCCGTCGCTTCACGCGCCGTCAATTCCCCGGCAATCCTTCCTTCGTACATGACCAGAATCCGGTCCGAAAGCTTCAGGATTTCCGTTAGTTCGGACGACACCAGGAGTATGCCCGTTCCCTGGTCCCGTCTTTTCAGCAGCTCGACATGGATCGTCTCCATTGCGCCGATATCGACGCCGCGCGTAGGCTCGGCCGCGATCAAAAACGGCGTCCCCTGCTCGAGCTCCCTTGCGACAATGAGCTTCTGCAGGTTTCCGCCGGATAAATGCTGGGTGCTTGTCTCCAGCGAACCCGTCTTGATCGAGAATTTATGGACCCATCCGGACACAAGCGCGCGAATGTCGTTCAGCTTCAGAAAACCTCCCCGCTGCATTCGGCGGTGATGTCCCATCATGCCGGTATCGAGAACGGTAGCTTCCCGGCTCGCTCCCCACACGTACCGGTCCTCCGGAATGTGGGCAAGGCCGCGTTCGCGTATTTGCCGCGTCGGCATTCCCGTGACATCGGTTCCGGCCAGCGCGATCTTGCCTTGATCCGGCTGCATAAGGCCTGATACCACCTGCAACAGCTCCGATTGGCCGTTGCCGGATATGCCGGCGATGCCGACGACCTCGCCCGCCTGAACCGCTAGGCTAATGCCGTCCAGCACCGGTTTCCCCTTGGTTCCGCGAATCGTTACGTCCGATACCTCAAGCACTGGTTCACCGGGAACCGCCGGTTTCTTCTCCAGCTCCGCAAGCTCTCGTCCGACCATCAGCCGGGACAGCTCATTGGCATCCGTGCCGCCCTTATCGACGGTGCCGGTGACGGTCCCATCGCGAAGCACCGTAATTCGATCCGCCACGTCAAGCACCTCGTTCAGCTTGTGGCTGATGAGGATAAAGCTTTTGCCCTGCTTCGCCAGCAGCTTGATGGCCTGCAGCAGCTCCTGGACTTCCAGCGGCGTCAGAACGCCTGTCGGTTCGTCCAAAATAATGATTTCGGCGCCCTGGTACAGCACCTTTAGTATTTCGACCCGCTGCTGGACACCCGGAGCGCTGCTCCCCGCAACGGCTCTCGGGTCCACCTTCATTCCGTATTGATCGCAGAGTCCTTCCACGATTTTGACGGCCTGCTTCCGGTCGAACCTGGCAGAAGCCCCCGGCTCCTTGCCGATAACGATATTCTCGGCGATCGTAAAGGAAGGAAAGAGCATAAAGTGCTGGTGTACCATTCCGATGCCGTGACGAATGGCGTCTAAAGGACTGGAAAAGGTGACTTCCCTGCCGTTCAGCCGGATCGTGCCGGACGTCGGCTGCTCCATACCGTACAATATCCGCATAAGCGTCGTTTTGCCTGCACCGTTCTCTCCGACGATGGCATGCACTTCGCCCGCGCGAAGCGAAAAATCAATGCCGCGGTTTGCGCTGAACTCCCCATACTTCTTCGTAATATTGTCCATTTGGAGTAGCATTAAAGATCTGCCTTCCTTTCAGCCAAAGTATAGAGAAACCTTATTTACCCCTTCGCTGTTAACAAAAGACCGACTGCCTTGGACAGCCGGTCGGGGGAATAAACTCGATTATTGCTCCAGAGCGTTCGTAACTTTGATTTTGCCCGCGATAATGTCGTCGGCAATCGCTTTAACCTTGTCCACGGTCTCTTGTCCGATGAAATCGTTAAGCGGCGTCTTGCTCTCGTGAGTAACGTAGGTCAGGCCTACGCCGCCTTCCTTCAAGCCATAGTCGCGGACATCGAAGGAATACTTGCCTTCCGAAAAATCTTTTACGGTTTCATATACGACGGTGTCCGTGCTCTTCAATTGAGCGAGGACTACGTGCTCCGGATCCACGCCGGTGTTGTCGGTGTCCTGGCCCGAAGTGTAGAAGCCTTTTTCCTTGGCGGCCTCAAACACCCCAAGGTCGCCGACGGCGGACAGTCCCGCAACGAAATCCGCGCCTTTCGAGTTTTGCAGAAGGGCGAATTCTTTGGCTTTTGCCGGATCCGTGAAGCTTCCGACATAGTTCACGAAGATTTCGACGTCCGGACGGACCGATTTCGCGCCTTCCTCAAAGCCGGTAATGTATTTGTGCATGATCGGAATGTCATTGGCGACCACATTGCCGAGCTTGCCGGTTTTCGTAGCCAATCCGGCCGCCGCTCCCAGCAGGTAAGCCGCTTCGTGCTCTCGGAAAACGACGCTGCGGACGTTAGGCAGGTCAACCACGGTATCGATAATGGCAAACGGCACGTCCGGATTTTCCGGCGCAACCTTCTTCAACGCATCCTCCATCTGGAAGGTTGAGGTAATAATGAGATCATATTTCTCGGCAACGGCTGTACGAAGGTTCTGCTCTATCGAAGCCGGGTCCGTCGATTCGATCGTCTTGACCTCCACGCTGAAATCCGCCGCAGCTTTCTTCAAACCTTCATCCATTAACGAGAAGAACGGATTGACGCCGATTTTCTCGGGAAGAACGAGCGCGATGCGTTTTTTTATCTTTGGAATCGCCCTTGCTGCCGGTGGACTCGCCGCCTTCGGCCTTGTCTTTGCTTCCGCAGCCTGCGAGCAACCCGACGACCAGAACCATTGCTAATAGAATTGACCAAGTCTTTTTTCATTTTCTCCCCTTATCCTCCTCAGTGTGCTTATCCGGTATAGCTATATCCTAGGGGATAGAAGAGCATATGTCAAAAGAATTTTAGCGAATTGCGCAGTTTATTGTAATAAAATGTAATTTAAATATGTATTTTGGTCTTTTTTAAGTATATTTATATTGATTAAATGAGTTAATGTTCGGAATTTACGAAATTTAACATCTGTAATTCCCCCGAACGTTTTTTTGTTTCTCGGATTTGGACAATCGCTTGAACCCGAAAAAAGGCCATCGCGTGGCGTGCGTCATGCACACCCTACGATGACCGGGAGATTGAGGGATTTGATAATCAGGAGTCGAAAACACGGATCCACTTATACCGGTTAACCTTTACGACAGCCACAAAACATTTCAAAATCTGGTCCGATTTCAGGCAGATGAACGTCACCAGCGGCGACAGGTCAAACACGAATGCGCACAGGAACGAGGAAGGCAGCACGACCAGCCACATGAAAATAAAGTCATTGTACAGCACGAACCTCGTGTCTCCTCCGCTTCGGACGATGCCGGTGAGGGCAGGCATTTGATAGGCGGTTCCGACGACCGTGATCGACAGCACCGTCATGAACTGCAGCGCCAGCGACTTGGCTTCGCCGGATACGCTGTAGAAGCCAAGCACAGCGTCCTTCAGAATAAACAGCACCGCGCCCGCGCATAGGCCGAGGATGAGGTATAGCACCTGCAGCGTTTTGGCGTACGGTTTTATTTTGTCCGTAAAGCCTTCGCCGATCGTTTTGCCGATCAGTACCGCCGTTGCGCTCGCCGACGCGTAGATCACGACCGTCACCAGCTGAAAAATGGTGGTTGCGATGCTGTTGGCCGCGATTGCCGCCTCCCCCATATGCCCAAGGATCGCGGTTTGCGCTCCCATGGCAAGTCCCCAGATCGTATTCGACAGGAGAATCGGCGATCCGACGGCGATATACTGCTTAAACAGACCCATGTCGATCCGGAAGAAATCCTTCAGCTTGAGCAGAATTTTCCGGTCGTATTTTTTGATGTACACGCAGACGATCACGGTTTCGATCACCCGGGCGATCAGCGTGGCTATGGCCGAGCCTGTCACCCCCAACTCGGGAAAGCCCAAATGGCCGTAAATCAGCACGTAGTTCAGGCTCACATTAATGATTAACGTGGATAGAGAGACGATAAAGCCGATTTTGACCGTTTCCACGCTGCGCAGGGAAGCGAGCAGTATATTCGTTACCGCAAAAAAGACGTAGGAAAAGCATATGACCTTCAAATATTCGACGCCTTCCGAAATGACGCTCTCTTCGCCGGTAAACAGCGACAGCGTGCCATGCGGGAAGAAATAAACCACCGCCCATAATAAAAAACGCCAACCCGACGGCCATCCGCATCCCGATGCTGGCCATCTTCGCAATGGCCCCCATGTCCTTCGCCCCCCCAGAAACGGGACGACATGATGACCACCCCCTCGGCCGCGCCCAATACGAGCATATGCAGCAAAAATTGCACCTGATTCCCCAAGGCCACGCCGGAAAGCGCCGATTCGCTGTAACCGCCGAGCATGAGATTATCCGATAAATTCACCCCGAGGGAAATGGTGTTTTGCAGGCCGATCACCAGGGTAAGCCAAAAAAAAGCTCTTATAAAACGGTTTCTCTCGCACCATGAGACTCATAAAAAAATACCTTCTTTAGTATTGTTGGTTTAGGATACCTTACCAATATATACTAACTCCTTAAAATAATCAGTACTCTTTCAGTTGCAGTGTCGATTTTGATAGAATGATTTCGTTTTCCGTTTTTCAGCTTCGGGACATCCTGCCATAGGCAAATGCGGTGACAAGCTCTCGCAATCTTTCATATGCTGGCAAAAAGCGAGGTGAACTCTTGGCCGTGGCCTATAAAAGCAGTACTGTCAAAAGCAAATGGACAAAAACATTATGGCTTCTGGGGGATCCCAATTTAAAGGCATACGTTCCAGCGACCCAGCCCTTCAGCAAAAGCAATCTGAAATCCATGCTCTCCTCCTATTCCACGGTATATTTCAAGCCGACCAACGGATCTGGAGGACATAACATCATCCGGATCAAAAAAAAAGAAAAGCGGGTATCAGACTCAGCTGAATACGGTAAAGAAAACCCACAAGACCCAGGATAAGCTATACGATGAGCTGAGACGTTTTGCGGGCACGAAAGCCTTTTTGCTGCAAAAAGGCATCCGGTTAGCCAGAACCGGCGGGAGACCGTTTGATATTCGTGTCATGGTGCAGAAGACCAATAAGGGCAACTGGGTCAGCACCGGATTGTTTACGAAGGTCGGACGGCCGAATAAAGTCGCTACGAATTATAATCAGGGCGGATCCGTCGGATATTTTCACAAGACCATGGCCGGTGCCGGATACGACCATCATTCCATCCGGAGCAAGGAAACGAAGCTGAAGCAGCTCGGTGTATGGGCAGGCTATAATTTCGACAGGCATTCCAAAGGGTTTAAGGAATTGGGACTTGACGTTGCGTTGGATTTCAAGGGCAAGCCTTGGATTCTGGAAGTAAACACGCGGCCCCAGTTTTATCCTCTCAAGGGTTTAAAGGACAAAAGCCTGTACAACCGCATCCTCTCATACAGCAGACAGTACGGAAGAACCAAATAAAATTTACGCAAAAAGAGATGACCCTGATAAGTTTTGCGGTCATCTCTTTTGTATGGAGTGTGTTTTTGGATGTATTACCCGATGATTAGGTTCCCATTGGTATGCTGTACCGAGGTTCCTTCTGCAGGAAGCGAGGAACGATTGACCTGCTCTTCAACGCAAGCCGTTATTAAGAAGTAGGCTCCGCCGGCGACGCTTCCCTCCGCTGCGTCATACCGTCCTCCCTTGAAGCGAGAGCCGACGGCCTTTAAATGAAGCTTGCCGTCCGTGATCCGGAAATGCGCGGTAGCCTGATCCGCCGCAAGGCTTTGACAGCTGCCGTAATGAAGAGTGAAGACACCGCCTTCGGATTTTTTGACGATAAAGGCTTTCTCGCCGTTCGTCCCGTGGAACACGGCTCCGCCGTCAACCGTCAGGCTTTGGTCCGCGGTACCCGTCTTAGCATAATCCCAGGCGCCGGTAAATACCAGGCTGCAGTTCTCCAGCCCCCCGCCGCTGACCAAAACCTCCTTGCTTCCGACTCGCAGAATCCCCGTTGCCTCGGATAATCCCCTAAACCAAGTGTCCCGGAGGGTAAGCCGGTTGATGCTGCCGATATTCACGTCCTCCACCTTCGTAAACTGGCAGTTCGCGATCAGCAGATCGTTCGCCACCGGCGTTACGCCGACGGCCTCACTCCGGATCGGTCTTGCGATTTCATAGCCCTTCAACATGCCGAAGGACGAACTTTCGATGCTGTTCGGGCGTTTGGAACGCGCCGAGCTTTGGGACAGCGTGATCATGTTTTCGGCGATGCAGCCCCTGATTTGAAGACCGTCGACGTTCGCCCAGATGGAGCCGGAATTGCCGAGGCCCGGCTTGTTGATCGCATAGCAATCCTCCAGGGTGAGGTCCGTCAGCTTTTTATGGGCGACAATCCGGGTGGCGATATGCTTTTTGACGGTGATCCTTTTCGCGCTGTCGCCCCAGTGGGTGCCGCTGTTCGCAAAAGACAGCAGCCCGGAATTGCCGATATACGTCAGGTCGTGCTCAAACTGGCCGTGGGTGACGAACGGACCGTAATCGTCCCCGTCCCCGTGGCAGTTCTCCACCATGCAATAAGCCGCGCAGGTAAAATCGTTCAAATGGCGCGCGTTGCTGGTGTTGCAGTTCCGCACGTTTCCGTACAGGACGTTCAGCTGTTGGGTCAGGTAACCGGTACCGCCCCAATCCCGTTCCTCCGGGTTGATCAGCTCGCAACTTTCCGTAATATAGTGAGAGCAGTAACGGCGCTGAACGACAGGCCAGAACACTTTGGTCGCCCGGATGCCGGACACGTCGCATTCCACCGCAAATTCGTAGGCGACGGGGTTTGAACCGATCTGATCCCACGTTTCGAACGGTCTCTGACTCGTCGACTGCGTCGGAGGAACCGGAACGCCCGCGAACTTCATGTTCCGGACGATGGAGCGGAAGACCGGATTCATTTTTTTTGTATGTAATCGTGCGCCCTGCTTCCAGCGCCCAGCCGAGCTTATAGTTCACCCGGATATGGGAGCCGTCGATAATTTCCGTCACTTTAACCATATAATCCAGTTCCCGCTGCGCTTTGCCGCCTTTCTGCGGAGACACCTGCGCGATCCACCAGTCGTCCACCGCAAAACCGGAAGAGCCCTGCACTTCCAGCACATCGCTTCCTTCGGGAAGTTCCGCGCTTAGCGTAACCTGGCCGGCCTCACCAGCTTCCTCTCCCTGAAAAAACAAGACGGCCCCGAACGGATTATCCCGGGTATTCAGCTCGATGCCTTCCGTCGTCACCATATGGCCTCCGAAATCCAGTTCGATTCCGCTCCGATGGAAGACATGCCGTTTGACAAAGTTTAAATCCGTATGCGCTTCGATCCGGTGGATGGAAAGATCGTTTACCATGGCATCCAGCGCTTCGTCCGCGTTGGTCTTCTCGTCAAAAATGCCGAACCAGCGGAAGTCGGCTACCCCCTGATGAACCGTTTCCCAACGGCCCGTCCCGCCTGACGGAGCATGAACCGTACCTCCGTTATCGTCCTTCCGGCCGTCAGGCACCCAGCGGACCCATTTGCCTCCGCCGTCGCCGGCCTCATGATAGCCGGCCACATACACCAGCGCGTCAGCCTTGAAACTCCTGGGATTCAGCCTAAGCAAAGCGTTGACGTTAGGCACGACCTCAACTTTGGTGTGAGCTCCCCCCATAGCGGCCGCGTTCTCCTGCGGTGCCGGGACCTCCTCGGCAAAAGCCAGCTTGGAGGTAAGGACGCTCCCTACCACAACCGCTCCGGCCGCTCCCAGCACCTGCAGCGCTTTTCGCCGGCTTACGGTCGGATTACCTTGTAATCTGCTGTTTTCCTCGTAAGTCATCATGGATCCTCCTTTAGTCGTTCATATCTGCCTGGCGCTTACTCTTTGTTCCGCGTTTCATCAGGTTCCGTCATCATTTTGGATGCTCCGGCTTTCAGTTCCCGGATGGTCGTGCCTACGGCGCGTCCCAGCTCCGGAAGCTTTTTAGGCCCAAACAGCAATAACCCAAGCACAACCAAAAGGATGGCCCCCGTTACTCCGATCGTTGGCATCATCAATTCCTCCTTTACCCGTCCAGTGATATGGATTCCATGCAAAAACGCCCTGTATCCGCCCTATCGGCATCTTATGGATACGCTTACAAAAACTTGTCAAACCCTCCTTTAATTGATTATTAATTCATGAATCAGCGATAAATAATAACTCAATCATTCCATTCGCCGTCCTGATGTACGCTGATGTATGTAAATTATAAAAACATCCTTATTTTTTTGTCAATGAGAAAAAAAACGTCCGTAAACCTGCCCGTTGGCTCCAAGGAAAAAGCCATCTGCCTTACGGCAAATGGCATCTGTATGATTCCGGCGGCTGCAGCTTTTCAAGATGATCGTTCAGAATGTGCTCGTCAATGATTCCCGACCAGTATTCCTTAAGACTCCGGCTAAACCGCTTCAAGGATTCCACCGGTATCCCCAGCTCTTTGTGCGCCTTGAACGTCGGGAACAGCTCCCGGTACATCGCATAGCGGGAAGGACGGTTCAGATGATCGCCGACCGGCGTCTCGGCGGCTTCTTTTCGGGATGGAATGCTCAGCCTTTGTTCCCGGATGAGCCGCTGGGCTTCCGGGGAAGCGAGAAACTCGGCGAACGTGCGGGCAGCCTCCTTCTCCTTCGAGCTGCGGTTCACCGCCGCCCCGATCGATAACAGCAGCGTCCGCTGTTCTCCTCCGCGATTCATCAGCGGTACCGGAGAAATGTCATATGAAAGCGGCAGATCCCTGAACGCATTCAGGCTGAAGTACGTGGTAAGAATCATGGAGACCCGCTCCTGTTTGAACAAAGAGATGGAGTCGTCCTCACTCGTGCCGGAAAAATATTTCGGAAAAATCGCATGGTCGTTCACGACGTCGCTGAATTTCCGCAGGCTGGCCGCGGCCTTCGGATGAGGCCCCGGTCCCCATCCGCTTTGCAGCAGGAACAACGGGTAGCGGTTCAGGGAAGTCGGCACGAAATAAATCGAATGCCTGCCGCTGAAGGCGGTCAGGTTGCGGGAAGTTTCGAGCAGGTCGTCCCATGTCCAGGAGCTGTCCGGCTCCTGGAGTCCAGCCTCCCGAAAATGCGTTTTGTTATAGCAGAGGACGACCGGAGAGAACGAAACGGCCCGGGCATAGAGCCGGCCTCCATGCTGGAACGGCTCCTCCGCCGCGGGATATAGCCCGTTGTCCGGCTCCAAAGGCTCGAGCAGGGACAAGACATCCCCGGTCTCCGTCAGTTCCTGGAACTGCGAGCTGTTGAAGGACACCACGTCAAGCAGTCCGCCCGCAAGCATCTCCCGGGCCGACGTAACATGCCCGAAGAAATCAAGCGGAATGGCCCGTACCTGAATGAACGGGTATCTGGCGTGAAATTCATCCAGCAGCACAGACAGCGCGATGTCTTCGAACAACGTCGGATTGCATCCGAAATGGAGATAGGTCCTCTTCCGCTGCTCCGTCACCAAACTTCCGACCCGGTCTATTTTTACGATCAGCCCTTCGGCTACCAATACATCCAGCCCTTTGCGGACCGTCTTGTTGCTTATATGAAACTGCTTGGCCAGCGCGCTTTCCGAAGGGAGAAACGAGCCGGGGCTCCGGGCCCCATTCAGAATCTCCATGCGGAGCGTCCGGATCATGCGGTCCAATTTTTGCTGAAAGGACAGCTTTACTGATTCCTCATTCATGTACAATGCTCCCGATCATTGGATAAAGTTTACATCACGTATTATATTGTGGGGTATGGCCCCCGGATTGTCAAACATTACGATTGGGAACAGCAATCCATTTATCGTGACTTTCTAATGGGTCCATTAGCCGATGCACAAAACCCGTCCATATGGCAGAATTCATCTAATGCAATATTTTGCAAACGCATACAAATCTGCGATTTCATCCAAAACGGGAGGGAAATGAATGAAGCGAATCTGGGGCCAAGCGGTTGTCACAGCGATTTTACTCTTTACGATGTTGATTGCGTTAACAACAGGCGCGGCAGCCGAGCCATCGGCCGAGTTGCGCAATCTCGCAGCAGGAGTCGGCTATACCTGGTCAGAGCAGCCGGAGCCCGGCTATGGTGATGACGGAAAGGAATTGACGGACGGAAAATTCGGTTCAACCGTTTTTTCCGATGCCGCTTGGGTTGGTCACTTGCGTAAAACGACGCGTGCCGTCGTGTTTGATCTGGGAGAGAAGAAATCGATCGCGAAAATCCGGGCCCATTTTCTTCAGGATTCCTCCGTTGGGATCGCCTATCCGAATACGGTGTCCATGTACGTGTCCGACGATCATTCACAATGGGGAACGCTTGCCCATCTCCCGAGCAAGACCCCAAGATGGGAGCCGGTTTCGGCTAACACTCAGGATTTCGCCTGGGATGGCAGCAAGGACGGAATCGGTCCGCACAAGGAGGCACTAGCCTATGCCCGTTATGTCAAAGTAACGTTCACCACCGACGTGTTTGTTTTTTTTGGATGAGATTGAAATATGGGGCATGGACGGCAAAATGAACAAAGCCAGACCGGTGCAGCCGGATCGTCCCGCTTATCAGGAACCGGGCAAGGCAACGGGAGGAATCCGCAATCTCGTTTTGCTGAATAATGGGTACGCCAAGGACGATTCAGGGATTTGGACGAAGAAGGA
Organism: Paenibacillus sp. DMB20; assembly: GCF_000987955.1. Taxonomy (GTDB): domain Bacteria; phylum Bacillota; class Bacilli; order Paenibacillales; family Paenibacillaceae; genus Paenibacillus_AQ. The sequence continues at coordinate 201,219 of NZ_LAZU01000021.1, read as the reverse complement.
GTTAACCCCATATATCAGTTATGTGAATGAACGGGAAGAACCGGAGGATTGGTTATTCGACGGAATTTTGTATCACGGGCTGCGTTCACCGGAGGGGCGTGATTTCACAACGGGAACAGCCAACCTTGACGATTGGAGGTGGTATCTGGACAAGACATTTGCGGAGCAAGGTGATTTACAGCAGCTGAACGAAGCCGTTGCGGAAGCCGGGAGACGCTTGGGCGATCCTGGACACAAAGTGAAAGTCGTGCTTATGATTCCGAATCCCGGGGATTCGGCGGGGGATTTTGGCGATGTGGACGGCGATGGCATTCCCGAAAGCTTTAACACAGCCGGGATTGGCACGGAAGCGGCTTATGCCAATAAATTAAAGGCCGTCACATGGTGGATCACGCAGGTCAAAGAAAGATGGAAAGAGGAAAAGTACCCGAATTTGAAACTAAACGGCATGTACTGGAGCAGCAAAGGAATCAGCTTAACCGATCCGTCGGAACCAAATTTGATCCAAGCGACGGGCAGCCTGATGCACAGGAATCATTTGAACTATTTTTGGATCCCCCATTTTCAAGGCAACCGGAACTTCGACTGGATGGACCTGGGCTTCGACGCCGCGCTGCTGGAGCCGAACCATTACGGTTCGCCCGCACAGATTCCCCAGCGCTTGGGAGATGCCGCTGAATTAGCGAGGCAATATCATATGGGAGTCGAGCTTGAGTGGGATGAACGGATCAATAAAGATAACGAGAAGAGGCAGCAGTATATCGATGATCTGAACGGAGGCGCGGATTATGGATACATGTATGATGCTTTTAAAACGTATGATCAGGGAGAAAGCAAGGCCTTGCTTGACAGTGCCCGAAGTACGGATCCGGTTTCACGACAAAACTATGACTTCCTGTACCAATTCGTGATGGGTACCTACGAAAAACCAGAGCCGTGCGCCAAAAAACCAGATGGTCCCATTGAACGAACTGCTCGGCAATATGTCGTGAAGTGCGGAAGCGAGATAACGATCGCCCACAAATACAATGATTTCGTTGACCTGTGGTTCGTATTCGATCGGTTTGGAGCCAACAAGCTGGTCAGTTTTAAGGAATGGCGGCTGGCGGAGAATACCGGAACGGATGCCAATCCTGACATGGAACGACCGTACACCCTTTTGCAAGGCGATGTATCCGACTGGATCGGTCCTTATATCGTAAGGGCGAATGCGGACGGCAACGGTCATCCTCCGAGTTTTACGGGAGGAAACCACGCTTATGATGGAGGAAATACCGGATCTGCTACGGCAGTCACCGAATCTGTGCAGGTATGGGCTGATGGCGTGGAGTTGGAAGAAGGCAAGGTCGTTTCAAGCGATGAGGTCAAAATTCGCGTGGTTAACTTGGTTCAAGGATATAACACCAAGCTGCAGGACGGCACCGGAAGAGCCGTTTTGAAAGAAACGGTGACGTATGAAATTTCGGGCGGCCGTGTTCGCGTGCATAATGATATCGAAGCGCTGGAGGATATCATCTTTGAAACCTATTACGGTCTGCAAACGGTGAACGGCGCATGGAACCATACCGTGCGATATTACGCCGGCGATCGGGAAGCAGCCTCAAGTCCGGCCAATGTATACAGCGATTCCGGAACCAAAACCTTAAATCCGGACATTGACAGCTTCTTGCTCAGTTCCGATGATCAAGGCGGATTCCGGCATATGCTGCGAGTACAGCTCGACCGGCAATACGGTCTTGGAACATTGCAGCACCTTGCCGAGGATATGCCCGTCGTTTTCACGCAAAACTACGGGAAGACCTACTTCCTTCAGATCAAAGGAACGGCACCGGAACTGAAAAAGGGTGAGCGGTTCTCTTGGCAAGGCAGCTATGACTTTTACTCTCAAAATCAATGAAACGAAAAGGATTGCAGCAAAAAGCCTCCGTCCTGTCGGACGAGGCTTTTTGGCCATTGCTCCTTTTACGGTTCAAAAGGTTTAGGATTATGCCGTAATATCTTACTTCAGGATTTCCTCGATGCGGTTAAGGATATCCTCGCTCAGCTCCACGCCGGACGCTTTCGCATTTTCCGTCACCTGCTCCGGACGGCTGGCGCCGACGAGCGCGCTGGCCACATTGCCGTTGCGCAAAATCCAGGCAAGGGCCAGATTGCCGACGGACAAATCCAGATCGGCGGCGATGTTTTCGAGCTCCCGTACCTTGGCGATTTTTTCTTCCGTGATGCCTTTGCGCACCCAATCCACCTTGGCTGCGCGGCTGTCCTCCGGAATGTCGGAAGCGGAGGTGTACTTGCCTGTCAGCAGGCCCTGCGCCAGCGGCGAGAACACGACCTGTCCGACCCCGATGTGTTCGCTGAGCGGCATCACTTCTTTTTCGATGTAGCGGTCAAACATATTGTAGACCGGCTGGTTCACTACAATGCGGTCCAACAGATAACGGTCGGCCACGGTCATCGCTTCGGCGATTTGGGAAGCCTGCCATTCGCTGACGCCCACATACAGCACCTTGCCTTGCCGGACGAGATCATCCAGCGCGCGCAGCGTCTCGTCCAGCGGCGTCTCCGGATCGTGGCGGTGGCAGTAGAAAATATCCACATAGTCATGGCCCAGGCGCTTCAAGCTGGCATGGGCTTGCTCCATAATGTGCTTGCGCGACAGCCCCCGGTCGTTCGGACCGTCTCCCATCGGCCAGAACGCTTTGGTAGCCAGTACGTACGATTCGCGCGGATACGCTTTCAACGTTTCCCCGACCAGCACCTCGGCAGCCCCTTTTTTCATACACATTGGCGGTGTCAAAAAAAATTGATGCCCAGATCATAAGCCGTTTTAATGGCATTCACCGCATTTTCGCGCTCCACGTAACCGCCGTAGGTAAGCCAACTGCCCAAGCTGATCTCGCTGACCTTCAGCCCGCTGCGTCCGAGTCTTCTATACTTCACGTCGCATTCCTCCTAAAATGATGGTCTTTGTTCCTCTATCTGTAATTCTAAAATAATCCCTATTTCTTTAAAAGAAGTGAAATGTTGTTCACTTATACAAAAAAGCTGCCTTACACTATATGTAAAAGGCAGCTTTTTCATGTTCTTCGCCAGATCGGCAAACCCGGCTTCCGTTTAATATGACTGTATCTTCATGATTTACTTGCCGTATGCCTTGTTAGCGGCATCCAGCATCGCTTTCCAATCGGAAAAATCCGTTTCCCGCGCAACATGACGATCAAACAGCTCATCCGGAATGTTTTCGATATCCTCGTGCGTTTGAATCTGGAAGTTGCCCTTATGGGCAAACTCGCCGAAACTTGCAAACCCGGAATGCTTACGCATAAACGATTCATTAAACAATTGGTCCAAAGAGATATGGTCCGGATCTTCCTGAACCGTTCTCTGTCCTTGCAAGTCCTTCAGCAGATCGTCAAATGACATGGGTTGATGTTTTCTCAATTTACCACTCCTAATCGGGTTTCTTTGGCAACGTTACATCTTATTAAGCCTATCGTCTATCGGATTACCGGAAGATGTTTCGCCATCCTGCCTTTTCGTGCCTTTGCTTTTGTACGGCTTTGGAGCGTTTTGGGCCCGTTTTGCAGCGGCCTGCCAGCGGTTCCAGCCCTTTTTGCCGGTTCCTCTGCCGGTTCCGCCTTTGCCTTTGGCTTTGCTCAATGGATCACCCCATTACGGTCTTCGTTTCCTCCTGCTTCAGGTGACAGGATGGGGATGCACGAAAAAAACAAATTCATTCTCCCCAGTATACCAGCTAAATTAAAGCTTGTCCTTGGAATTCATGCGGTTTATAACTGCTCTCTCAAAAAAGGCGGATCCCTGCTTTGGAACCTTTGCCGATTATTCGGACATATGGACTATGTACGCAAAGCGGCCCATTTCTCTTCAAGCCACGAATCGAAATCCTCGCCCATGTGGCCTTCGTAAATGTCGTATACATCGATTCTCATCTTCTTCAGCTTCTCTTTGAATTCTTCAAAGGTGTGGCCGGCCGGCAGGCTTTTCTTGATTCGGACCAGCATTTTGGTGAGTCCTTTCACCGGCTCTTCTTGTCGTCTAGGGGGCATTTCAACCTCTTCGCCGAGCTGTTTGAGCTGGCGGTAAGCCGCCTCCTGAACCTTATAGACCGGGTCGCTTACCATCCGATGATTCAGCACATCCAATGCCTGCGGGTTATCCAGCTTGCCCAACTCTTCAACCGCCCTCAACCGCTCCCTCCAGTTCGACATCCGGTTGGCCGCCGCCTTCAGCTCCTTGTAGCTGTTTTCATTTTTTTTCGCCATGTACTTGTTGTTCCATATCCAAAACGCTTCATTCCCTTCGTAAATAGCCCTGCGAAATGTCTGAAATGACCCGGGTTTCCGGTTCGATCCTTTACCGATCATTATGAATACAAGCATGATGAAATATACAACATTACCGGGGAGAAGTACAGGATATTATATACTTTTAGCCTCATTGACAATCGATAGGAGTAACATATAAAATCAAAATTGTTTACTGGTAAACAATATTTCGGATAGTCAACACAAATACGTTTAAAGGAAGGCGCTGTCGTTATGGACCATAACAATCTTACGAAACACGAAATATATCTAAATTATCTGCATTTTTTGCACCTTAACGAACAGAAAGCGGATCGCGATATGCAGATGTTCCATGAACAGGCCGCGCAAGAAGAACTGCCGTATCTGCCTACAAATATGACAAGTCTGCATGTGATTGCGTGTATCGGCGAACATCAACCCATCAATAATATTGCCATTGCCAAGAAAATGAATCTATCGAAAGCGAATATTACGAAAATCAGCACGAAGCTGATCAAGGAAGGTCTTATTACCCGCTTCCAATCCCCTGATAACAAAAAAGAGATCTATTTTGAGTTAACGCCTCAAGGGCATTCCCTATTCGAATTGCATGAAAAAATTCATGAGCAAAAAGAAAAAGAATTCTATGCGTTTATCGATACGTTTTCGCAATCGGAACAAAAAGCGATTCTGAAATTTTTGCAGGCTATGACCCATCGGATAACGGAGAATTGAATCTCTTGTTATGGATCTGCATTTAATTTTTGAAAACGGGATGGGATGGTTATGATGAATCGCTTGAAATTAAATTCTAATTTTATCCTATATTTGGTGTGTATCAGCGCTTTTTTCGCTTCTTTAAATCAAAATATTTATTCTCCGATCATTCCTTTGATTCGGGATTCTTTCCATGTTTCCGTAACCATGGTGAACCTGTCGGTCTCCATTTTCATCTTTCTTACGGCCATGATGCAGATTGTCTTTGGATCGCTCCTTGATTTTAAAGGAGCCCGATCCGTTCTTATTCCCAGCATCCTGCTAACGGTGGCGGCCAGCATAACTTGCGCCCTTACCAGGAATTTCTCCGTATTTTTTTATTTCGAGGATTTTGCAGGCGATTGGGACGGCGGCGATCCCGCTTATTGCGGCTACGACCATCGGGCGGCTATTCCAAGGAAATGAGCGGGGAAGCGCAATGGGAACCTACCAGATGTTGTTATCCGTCGCTCCGGCAGCCGCACCCGTGCTGGGCGGCTTCATCGGCGAGCGGCATGGTTACCCTGGCGTGTTCTGGTTTCTTGTTGGCGTATCCGTCCTATTGCTGCTTATCAATTGGTTGTTCTTCCCTGGGGACGATATTGATCGCAATAAGGCTGTAAGCCTGAAAACGCTAGCCCTTCACTACACCTCCATATTTAAAAATAAAGTCGGAAGTTCCGTTCTGCTCTTAAGTTTTTGCATATTCTTTCTCTATTTTTCGATCATGGTGTATTTGCCGGTTTTGTTGGCGGATCACTATCGTTTGAGTATAAAAATCATAGGACTTCTTTATTTGCCCATGGCTTTAAGCTTAATCTTCGGAAGTTTGGCCTATAAATCCCTCCAAGCTAAAGTTTCGTTTGGAAAATTGTTGGCATTCGGAAATATATTGGCGTCTTCCAGCCTCCTTTTATTTGCCGTGGCTCACTTGCATACTTTAGCGGGCACGTCTGTCATTTTGGCCCTGCATGGGATAGCCGTAGGCATGCTGACCCCTCTGTTTGCCACCAGGATAACGGATGAATTCGAGTTGAACCGCGGAAGCGCCATAGGGATGTTTAACTTCATCAGATATATGGGAATGGCTGCGGGGCCCGTAATTTCCGGGCTGTTATTAAACGTTGCTCCCTCTGCGCTTGTATTCGGAGCGTTCGGCATATTGTTTGCTCTAATAAGCTATATCATGTTCATTAGGATTCGATGACCGAGGGTGCGCACTATTGAAATAAAATGTAACGGAGAAAAATCGGGGACTGCCCTACGAATAGCACAAAAAAGGAGCAGTCATCCGACCGCCCCCATCGTAACCTTTCTTCATTCGTCAAAATATAAGTCCAGCCTATCCACGGCTCCCTAAGGCCCTGCCTATCCTCGTCACAAAAATGCACAAGCGTTCGATGTCGCACCGGATGCAAACAAGGCCGACTGTCAGAGACAGCCAGCCTTGTTTCAAATCTTTGTCTGTTTTCCTGCTGAAACGTTTCAGGAGATACCTATTTCTTGCTCATTCCCAGGCCAGCCATGTATACCCCATTAAAATACTCTTCGCCGCCGGTGGAATCCGTATATACATTCATGTTAGCCACCACGACGCGCTTTCCGTCACTGGATGCCCTGACGCCGTTGACCGATCCGAAAATGCCGCCGCTATGCCCCCACACCAGTTTACCATTTGGCAATTTGATCTGATAAATGCCAAGACCAAAATAAGGCGCTTCGTCATATCCGGACTTTACTCCCTTGAACATCTCCTTCGTTATCTCCGGCTTGAACAATTTTCCGCCGAGCAAAGCAGAGAAGAACGTGCTTAAATCCCTTCCCGTCGAGATCATCTCCCCGGAAGCTCCCGCAATGGAAGGGTTCAAATCCGTAACGTCAAATCTTTCATTATTATGATAAAAGTATGCCCGGGAATGATTCGCTCCCGGAACCACCAGATTGGTACCCGGACAGAACGTGTTATTCAGCTTCAGCGGCTCGATAATTCGCTTTTCAATCTGCTGAGCGTAGGTGCTTCCCGTGACTTTCTCGATAATGATGCCGAGCAGAACATAATTGGTATTGGTATACATCAGCCCTTTGCCCGGCGCAAACAACGGCTTCTGCTTCAGCCCTTTCTTGACAAGCTGCTCCGGCGGATACGTCACCTGAATGCGCTTCATGATATCCGCACCCGTACCGTCGAACAGGTCCATGGAATAATCGGCCAATCCGCTCGTATGGTTCAGCAGCTGCCGAATCGTTATCTTTTTCCCGTCGTACCCGTTGCCCTTGACCAAGCCGGGAACCCATTTCTCGACAGGATCGTCCAGCCCCAGCTTGTTTTCGCCAGCCAGCTGCAGCACAACCGCCGCGATGAATGTCTTGGTCAAACTTCCGATCCGATAGCGATAATCGGCCTGCATCTTGCGGCCGGTCGCAAGATCGGCAACGCCCGACGCATAACCCTGATATTTGCCATGGTCATATACATAAGCGATCGCCCCCGGCACATCCGGTCTGAGCAGTTTGTCCAATTCCTTCTGGACCTTGAGGTTTTTTTGCTCCTTCTGTTTCGAATTCGCGGCAGGCGATTGCCCCCCTCCCGCTTTGTTTGAGCTTGCGCTCACGCTATCGGCCGTCTGCATCGCCATGGCTCCTGCCAACAAAGCAACACAGCTTATCAAGCCTATTTTTTTCACATACATAGTTTCCCACTCCTTCAAATAAGTATGGCAGCGCATGCAGGCCAAATTTGAACCGTTCAGCCTCCGGCATGCGCATCCAGCCATAACGATAATGGAAGAAGGTCTCATGTGAGCAGTGACAAGATGTCACGAAATCATTTTTCCGATGTCATATGACAAATGCTCACTGGTCAAAATGACATTTTCCTCCTACACTAATGGGGTATGATTTTTCACGGCAGTAGGAAGGGGTTCCGTAATGCACCTAACAAGACATTGGCAGTGGTATCATTGGATTTTATTTCTTCTCCGCGTGTTATGGTTGACTCATTTGGTTATCGTCGTTTGGCGTCAACCGGAACTGTTTACGTCACCGGTCGGCTTGATTCTGGCATTATCCGCTCCGGTGTTTGTCATCCCTTTCTTGCTGCAGCCGTTGAATCCTGCATGGTATCTGCTGGCAGAGATCGTACTTGCAGGTTCGTTCAGCATTTTTTTATCCGGGCAAACGGCCGAGCTCTCCTGGCAATTCATCATATTTGCTTGCATGATCGGTTTCTTTAGCCATAGCCGTACTTATCTTTGGTTCGCCCTCTCAAGCGTCCTGGTCATTTCCGTCGCGATCGGCTGGGCAGCTAACGAACCCCGATATGATATATGGATCACCTACACGCTGAATCATGGGATAGCCTTTGCGCTGGGATATGGATGGCAGCTATTCGTGCATAATCAGCGGCAGAACGAAATTATCCGGGAACAGAGTCGCGTGCTGGAGCAGCATATAACAAAGGTTGAACAACTCACGCTTATGGAGGAACGCAATCGACTGTCCCATGAACTGCATGACACGATAGGACATACGCTTACCTCGATGATCGTCGGCATCGAGTCGATGCGTCCATCATGTCCCGAAGCTCTGGATGCACGCCTGGAGACCATCGTGAATCTGGCACGTCATGGGTTGGAGGATATCCGCAAACATTTGCATCATCTTTCGCAGCCTCAATCCGCCCTCGTATTGACGGAATCGCTGCAGCAGCTTGTTGAGGAGTTTACCCAATCAACCGGCGTATCCGTACATTTCCGCATATTCGGCCATCAGGTAAAGGTCGGCAAGCGGTTCAGCTTTTGTCTGCAGCGCTGCCTTCAAGAAGCCCTGACCAATGCGGTACGTCACGGTAAAGCAGACCTGATTCAAATTCATCTGTTCTTTGATGATCATGAGCTTCGCTTGCAGATCGAGGATAACGGAGTCGGCATGGAACAGGTCAACTTCGGATTCGGGCTGTCCGGCATGAGGGAGCGGCTGACGGAGCTGTCAGGACAATTGTCTGTCCATTCCACTCCGGAATCGGGCACTTTAATCGTATGTTCGCTCCCGCTTGCAAGAGAAGCGTCCAATAAAGAAATCACCGTCCTGCTTGTTGACGACCAGCCTATCATTACCGAAAGCCTGCAGCGTATTCTCGAACAGCAGCAAGGCTTTAAGATCGTCGGTACGGCTGCCCAAGGACATGACGCGCTTGAACAATGCGAGGCGTTTCGTCCTGATATCGTGCTAATGGATATACAGATGCCGGGCATGAACGGGATCGAAGCTCTGCGTCAGATCAAGCAAAAATGGCCGGATATCCGGGTCGCCATGCTAACGACCTTCGAAGATATGGAACAGGCGGCCCTCTCGCTCCAGCTGGGTGCGGAAGGATATTTGCTGAAATCGATCCGTCCGCGGGAATTAGCCGAAGCCATCAAAGCCATCATCCATGGAGGGACATGGATAGATCAAGACATTGCCGCTCAAGTGTTCAAAAAGATAAGGCAACCGCGCAAGCTGCCGGATAGCAAGCCGGTCGGCAAGGAGCAGGAGCATCCGTACGGATTAACCAAACGTGAGCTCGATATCCTTCTTCACTTGGCAAACGGACTGCGCTACAAGTCCATCGCGAGCCAGATGTTTCTATCCGAGGGCACCATCCGCAACTATTGCTCCAGCCTTTACTCGAAGCTTGGCGTCAGCAATCGCGAGGACGCCATCACCAAAGCAAGGGAAGAGGGATGGTGCGAAGCCGGCGAGTCGTCCAATCTTGCGTTGAAGTAGAAAGCTTGGGCCGGGACCGTTCCACGCTGTGGGACGGTCTCTGGCAGTTCGGCCTTATAGCCGGGGAGAAGGCGATCCAAAGCTCGGGTGGTTGTGGTGGGACTAAAGTCATTGAAAAGCTCTCCTGATTCAAAGGCCATTTTATAAAGTCTGGCCAGTTTCGGCTCATTCATGAAAGTTGTCTTTATTTGTTTTGAACAAAAAGAAACCACATGGAGTTGTATACTCGCATGTGGAAGTAGTTCAATTCGATTTAAATGGTTTATTTGCTTGGTTGGATCATAGGTTTATTCGGCACTCGATAGCCCTTACCAAAGAAAAATACGGTTGCATGTGCTTTTTGATTACGAAGGCTCTATATGGGTAAATTTAGGTACTTTTTTTTTTGTATTCTTCCACCGCATCAAATGGAAGCATGCTTACTTGTTCCGGTACGAGTCGAACGGTTTGAAGCTTGAATTCTTTGTCGTACTTTTCGTCAAGTCAGACACCTCGATTATGAATGCTTTTATTTTCGCACTCTCCGTTCTCCGTGTCTAATATTGAGTCTAGCACCCAACCTTTTGCCTAGAGTTGAGAATACAATTCTGAATACGTTTGGTACCAGTCAGGGCGTTGTGCTTTAATTAAAGATAGCGCTTCGGTCAATGTAATTCCTTTTAAGCGTGATAATCTTTCGTAATCAATTCGTTGATTAGTCAGCCATATGTGTGCTATAGACTCACCACAACTTGCGGCAATCATTTCATCACAGTTACTGTCATTTGATACTTTGATTAGAATATCAACCGTTTCGTCGTCCTGAAAGTTGCTTCCCAATTCAATAACTGCATCATCTTTTTCTGCATCACTTGTTGCTGGATCTAACAATATTTCCAATAAACTTTTTTTATCCATCCATATCACTTCCCTAGTGGTATATGTGTCCCTACACTTCGCCCACCCGTTTCACCAGTAAAAGGATTGATATACATTCCTTTATCATCTAGTCTAGCGTCAAAACGGGGTTGATTGCTTCCTGTTCCCAAACCTTCTCTCATACTTGCTTCAGGTTTTAGTTTTAATCTCCAACTAAACGTTCCATCGGCGTTCCTGACTCCCCATTGCTCAACTCCACCAGCAGAATATTGTTGTTCCCATCCATTATCATTTGCCCAAGCTCTCAAGTTTTCAGTGTTCTGGGCAATGCTACCAGCATCTTCAACTAGAGCAGCATTTCCCGTCCCCTGATCTTTCCTAGACGGCCCACCTCCATCACCACCTGAATCAGGCTTCAACGCATGTCTGTTCTTGACCCCAACCCTGCCAAGTACGACACTCCCTGCTAACAAGGCTCCCTGTTGACCTAAATAGTTTGCCACGCCGCCTGTTTCACTGATTTTTTCATCATACTCTTCTCGGGTGTCGCCGACATCGAAAAGCATTTTCCCTCCCCAAACGGCCGTGTCGACGACTTCCTCAACGGTTCCAATCGTGGCATTGTAAAGCATCTGTCCACTGGTCCCTAAGGGGTCTTCTATTAGCGATTCTACTGTATCGGTAACTGAATCGGCCAAGATTTTTCCGCCAGATTTCACACCTTCCCAAAGCTCTTCCGCATGGTCCTGCCATGTTTTGGGCTCATCTTCCCTATCGCCAAGAAGTACAGGAAATAACTCTTCGTCTAGAAGTTTAAATTTAATAGCAATCCCCTTTAATTCCCGACTAATCACCTGCATGTGTTCAACTGTGAAGGTCAGCTCGCCGCGTGCTCTCTGGAAATCTTCAAAAAAAACGCTGACGCGTTGTTCCCTCCCAAACCAACAACGTATTCATTTGCCGGTCCAGTAGGTTCAGGGTCCATTCCAATTGTATTGACGCTGTATGGAACTCATTCGCCACTTGGAGCAGTCGCTCCGGTGGAACAAGAATCTTGGACATAAAATAACCTCTCCGTTATTTGCTATCCTGATTTTATAGGTTTACAAATAACTGGAAAAGGTTCCAGGGTCCTTCATTTGTGAATTCGGTTCATCATTGCTATGGGCTGTTTGGTTAAAAGTTACTATTTCTAAGGGAAAACAATGTGGATTTATGTACAATGGTTCATAAAAGCAGTGTGTGAGCATTTAGACAACGGTTCGTTCTCAACATGTGGTGCAAATGCAAATGAACTTGATCCATGTCTTAACTAACCCTCCAAGGAAGGCCATCGGTTCAAACCGGAAGGATCGCTATTTTTGCTCATTCAGAACTAATATAAAAAAATAGAGGCTCGACATCGGCCTCTATTTTTTTATATATTTAAATTTTTTTCCATTCACAAAAATCTCGCTAATATGATCAATATCTAAATTTTCAGCTAAGGAGACTACCGCCTGATAAGTCTGCTGTTTAACGGGCTGAACCGTATCCGTTGCGCCATCGGCCGCACTTCCGTCTGTTGAAGCCGCTTTTTCCGGATTGTCGTCCGGCGCTGCGTCATCTGTCGCTGCCTTGTCCGGGTTCTGTCCTGCACTATCCCCAGAGGAGCTTGCCGAAGGATTATCCGCCGGTTCCTGGCCATCGTTCCCGTCAAGCTGATCTCCATGCTCCGCCTCTGCGGGCTGTCCCGTCACCGATGCAGGCACCGCCGCTCCCGGGTCCGCATCAGCCTTCGTATCAGCCTTATTAGCAGTTTCGACCTGCGTGACCTCCTCCCCGGCGCCTTCCGCACCGCTTCCCGCAGCACAGAGATGATTTACTTCAAATTCCGAATAACTATGGTCCGTGCCGCTTGCCAGCTTTACCGTAATCGTGTCCGCCTTGAAGGCGGCGCACTCCTCCCCCCGTTCCGAATTCGAATACAAGCTCCGTCTGCGCTTTCGATCCGCCATCATCGTCGGTTAACCGCGCGTAAACCTGCGGCTCTGCCGTTTGCTGCGGCGGTACCGGCTTGGCGGCAGGCTTTCCTGTCCCGGCCTGCTCACCCCGATCAAAGACGCCAAACGCAGCCAATCCTCCGGCAATGGCGCCGCCAACCAGAATTAAAGCCAAGAACCATACCAGCGGTTTCCGGTTGCGCTGCAGCCATCTCACTAGCGGCGGCGACAGCTCGCGGCGCGCCTTGTCATAGACGGACTGCAGCGGTTCGCCCACCTTTTCGAAATAACGTTTCCTGTTTGCCCGATCCTTGAATGCGTCGCTGTCGTATTTCTTGAAATAGGCCACCAATGCCGATGCATATCCCGGCTCGAGCTTCTTTCCTCTCAAAAAGAAAGGCTTGTTCTTCGACCAGTTCATAAACTTGTAGACCGTCTCTTTGTCGGGGGCATGCTGCTGGAAGTAATAAAGCAGCGCTCCGTACTCGATCATGCCGCTGTCGGCACCGCGATAGAAGGCAAACACCAGACGGCCGAAGTTGGCCGGTCTCAGATCGTCCTGCAACCAGCGGCGGCCGAGCTTCTGCAGCCGGTCCATCTCCGCCGGCGACAATCCGTCGAATATCGATTCATCCGGCTCTTCGTCGTGGAACCAGCGGTATGCAGACAGCATAACCGCTGCGTTCGACTCTACATGCGACGGATAGCGGGCCGCCCACTGCCTGACTTCATCCGGGTATGCCAGAAAACCGATCTGCAGGAACGCATCCTTGCGTACCTGCTCCAGCTCGAGCTCTGTCAGCAAAAACACGTTCGCTGTGTATGACAGCAGCTCCATAAACGGTAACATCCCTTTGCTGGCCTGATGGCTCTTCTCCGCAAGCAAGCGGTCGATCATGTCCAGCAATGCATTCACGGCCGACACCGGCTCCACTTCGTGCCGGAGCTTCTCCGCCAGCGTTCCGGTGGCCAGATCAATGAATTCCTTCGTCTCCAACAGCACCGGATACCGGCCGGACCAATGATGCGCCAGCGTCACAATCTCCCCCGGCCCGGGTCGCTTTTTGGAACTTGGACTGCATATACGGGAAGAAAAGCGTAATGGTCTTCCCGCCCCGCAGCAGCGCGGCAAAAAAGGCCTGGCTGACCCTGTCGCTGCCCTCAATAAGAGCGTAGTAAGCTTCCATCCGCTCACGGTTCTTCTCCTTGCTTGCCTCGTACAAGCTTCGGATTAAAAATCCGAGCAGATCGCTTCCCCATCCCGCTGTCTCTCCGACTATCGATTCATATTCGATAAAGCACTTCACGATATCCGGATCAGGTGCTTGTCCCTGCTGCACCCGCTCATATTCGCCGTCGAAACAGTCGCGGAACAGCTTCAGCAGCCGCGGCTTCGCCTTGGCGGCTCCGGCGGGCTCCAAATAGCCGAGCATGGAACGCAGTACGATGTTTCGATTCTGAATATATAAGGAGGCGTCGCCTCTTTCGATCTGGTACAAGACGGCAAGCTCATGGCTGCTGACCAGCGCCGTATGCCGCTGCGAGTCCATGTCCTGCAGAAGTTCTTCCGCAAAGCCATAGAACGCTTCCGCCCGCTCCGGCAACGAGAGATTGCTCCAGGCAAAGTGAAGGTAGGGCTGCTTCGACAGATCGATATCGACATTCGTGACCCGCCCGGAAGCCAGATCGAACGCATAATCCTTGTCGATTTGGCGATCATTGGGCCGCAAGCTTCCACGCTCAACGAAGGTGAGATGAACGCCCTTCCGGCTCTGCGGTTCCTTCGAATATGTAAGCAAGCCCAGCGCGCGGCGGTACGCGTAAGGAAGGCTGTCGTACAACACGCTGGCAAGCTGTATAGCGCACTCCGTCAATGCCTCCACTTCAACATCGAGCGCCACGAACACTTTGCGCCGTGTAACGATGGACGACATGACGGCGAACAGCAGCTGCTTGAACATCTTCTCGTCGATCCCTAGACTAGCGAGCAGATCCGTCGGCGAGGCCGGAGGGTGGACTTCAGCTGCGGCAGGCAATTGTTCCAGCTCGGGCAGTTCCATGCCTAGCTCGATATCATGGCTGCTGGCGAAGGGGGTTCTGAGCAAGCGGCCATAGTCTTTCACCGCCGCGGCCCTGTCGGCAGGAATTACGTAGTTATGCGTGAAGAAAGCGCTGCGCAAGCCGGTGAAATCCGCCGCCTGATAGATGCTGCGGCCGAGAACGAGCTGTCCCGTTTCAGCGTGGAACAGGTGCAGCGCTTGCGGGTAGCGGGTTTCATCCTTCTCGCCTTGTGATACCAATTCCGTCGGCGCATCGTAAACACAGAACGGATGCAGCACTTTTTTGATGAACCCGGTATCGAGACCGGTTGATTTCGCAATCGTGTCAAACCCTTCGTTCGGACGGAAAATCCCGCTCCGCTCCCGTGTGTATATTTGCTGCTGGATGCGAGAGGATCTGTTAGCTGTCACTGCTGCTCTCTCCCCTCGATATAATTCAATTGATACAGCAGCCAGATGAACGGCTCATCGACGCGAATCGGACTGACAACACCTTGCAGCTTCTGATTGACCGGGTTGCTGCCCAATGCGGACACGGCAAAGTAAGACGTATTGGAGAAATAGACATCCATCGTGCCTTTGAATGGACGATCCACCTTCTCGATAAAACGCCGCACCTCGCCATCGATATTGTTGGATTCGGTCAGATCAAGATACTTGCGATGCGTCATATTATGAAAAATATTGCTGTTTTCCTTTATATAATCGCCGTCCTCATCTTTCAGCGCATGCAGCATATCGCTCTTTGTCAGAACGACCGCCGTCGGGATGTCAGTCTTGTTCTTCTCTTGATAGGCGATGAAATCGCCAAAAAGCGTCAGCACGACATCACGCGGTTCATCGTACTGCGGTATCCACTCGCCGGATACGCCGCCGTATTGCATGCGTATTTTTTCACGAATGGAACGAATTTGCAGCGGATCGATCATGAACAGGATGCCGGCTGAATTTTTGATATGCTGCCCGTGCAGCCCCAGATAATCCTGATCGACCATTCCTTCTCCCGCGACATCAAAAAACACCAGCGTCAGCGGGGGCTTCGACTCATCCTTGAAGACGAACTGGAAAATGAACGGCTCCTGCATCTTCTCCTTCTGCGTCGAAGCGAGCAGATCACCGCGTTCAAACAGCGGCTCCTCGTACATCTGGCGAAATTTGCGGCTTATTTCCGCATTGAGCGGCATGCAGGCGGCATCGAAATGATCCGCCGTGCTATGCTGGAGCGTATGAATAAGCGAAGTCATGTAAACCGACTTGCCGACCTGGGAGGCCCCGATAATGGATATGATATTGCTGGGCACCTTCCCGGCCGTCACCGGAAGCTCGTTATGGCAGTGCGGGCACAGCCTTCTGCGCGTAACGACCCCATACCGGTCATTCAATCCGATGAGCACGTGATCGGAATAAAGGCGATGCTCCTCCGGAATATCATTTGGATCGATGACCGCCTCCATATCATAGACGGTATCAAGACCGAAGCGGTCCCGGTATTTATTCAGCTTCTCATCCTCCTGCATCGCATAATCCTCATCATCCTCACGATGGTGCGCCGCACGGAACACGACCTCTTTCGGCGAGAACTTGCTAAAGCAG
Organism: Paenibacillus sp. DMB20; assembly: GCF_000987955.1. Lineage (GTDB taxonomy): Bacteria > Bacillota > Bacilli > Paenibacillales > Paenibacillaceae > Paenibacillus_AQ. The sequence goes on along the minus strand of NZ_LAZU01000021.1, from coordinate 184,896 downwards.
TACGGGCACACGATATCATAAAACAGCGGTTGCGGCTTCAGCTGCGGTTTGCGTTTCAGGAAATCAAAAATCCCCAAGTGTCTTCCCCTCCTTATTCCGGTATCAGCTCGTAAATTTTTCCGTATTGGCGGCGGTCCGTAAAGAAGAGCCGGATATAGTCGTCCTTGCCGATCTCTATCTCCGGCAGCACGTTACGGCCCGGGGCAAACGGCTCGACGAAAGGGTAGACCGTCCCGTCGTCCTGGCTGACGGGATAGCCTCCCTGTTTCTTCACATAGCAAAGCACATCGGCAGGGAGCGGCACCTCTGCCGTCACCTGGATTTGCGCGGCTTTGAATTTTTTTGAACCAGCCCCCCTTATAGCGGATCGAATAACGAATTCTCGCCCGGCCCGTACTGAGTGTGATCCGGTTTTCGCCATTCGGCTGGATAATGAGCGTTTGACCGTCTTCTTGGAGCAGACATGCGTATACCGTATAAACGAGCCGCCCGAAATCTTCAATCCGGTCGCGATACCCGTTATTCGCTTTGTATTCGTCTCTCGTATACAGCTTTAGCTCCGCGACTGACGGACGGTCCGCTGACGAGCCTTCCGCCGCCTTGTGAACATAAACGGCTTGAATGCCGGCGGGCCATAGCCAGCGCAAGGTGCATTGCCCTTCGTCCATATGATGTGTCAGTTCGCGGATGATCGGCGTGTCCGATCCCGCTTCCATATAATGCATCTGTCATGGCCTCCCCACATTAGAATCCGCGGCTGCTTCGATCAGGCTGCCGCCCGGACAGGCTGCTGACTTCGCTATCGGACGCTCCTCTGCGCCGCCTTCCTTCCCGCTGCCGCTGGTTCTCCCGTACGGGCACGACGAAGGAGAACAGCGTAATGACACCCGCCAGCACCAGATCGGCACTCAAGCGAACGAATCCGTCCGTCAATGGATGTCCAGACAAGCCCGCCTCCAGCAGGAAGCCGGCCAACAGACCCGCTGCCGCGCCGCCGATCCCGAAGCTCTTGGCAAGGTAACGGTTATCGAATACGAGTCCGAGCGCCAGGCCAAGCGCCGTCCCGATAAGCGTCAAGGCAACGATATGGAGAACCGTATAATAGGCGCTGTCCCGCAGCGGGCCGGATCGCTCCGTAATCAGCGTCCGGTCACCGATACTGCTGTATATCTGTTCAAAAACGAACGACAGTTCGTTGGCTTCAGAAACATCGTAATATTGGCCTCCAGTCTCCTCGGCAATCAAACGCAGCAAACCCGCCCCTTGAGCATCGACCTGGCTGAGGCCGATCGTATGAACGCCAACATGCTGCGCCTTATAATCGGCGAGCACGGCGCTCGTGTCCACTTCGCTGAATCCGTCCGACAAAAGCACGAGCATCGTGCCGCGCGCCGTATCTTGTTGATCCTTAATATGTTTCATTGCTTCGGACAGCGCGAGGCCGATATCCGTACCGCCCTGCGTTGGCTGGATCGTATCGATCTTGGAGAACAGCTCCTCTTTGACATGCTGATCCTTCAACTGCACAAAAGGCTGAAGCAGGTCAACGCTGTCGCTAAATACAAGCACAGCTGCCTGCTTGTCCCGATCCATCTCTTCGATCATGCGCTTGGCTGCTTTATACCGATCCTGATTCGGATCGTTCTGCTCCATACTGCCCGAGTTATCGATAGCAAGCACGATATTGTTCACGGTTTTTACACTGCCCGGCTCGAACTGATATGCCGTTTCCAGCGCCAAGCCCGCGATGAACATCATCACAAGCGTCGCCGGAACAAGCACCAGCCATGAGGTTCCCGCATATCGCTGGCGCCATGACGGGCCATTCAACCGAGGCGAGATCATCTCGGCGACCAGACAGGCCAGTCCGACGCAGAGGGACATCACGCCGAAGTATAGTCCGCTTACTGCAATATCCGGCCACTCGCCGCGCAGGCCGTGCAGCAGCCATTCTCCGATTCCCCAGCCGATGGCGCCCCCGATCAAACTGAACAGCACCATGAGCCAATTTACTTTTCGCTGCATAGATATAGCATCCTCTCGCATATAATGTGCATCCTCCCGGATGCAGGCTTCGCCATGTCATCGTTTTTATCGGTCACACGTCCGGACGAGCCGTAGAGCGGCGCTGACGCCGCTGTCCGTCTTCGGCTCAAACAGCCTTTTCGCTTGTCCGAAATCGAAAAGCCTGATCGGGAATATCCAGCGATTCGCTCCGTTACGAGAACAGAGGGGCCTGATTTGATCGAACTTGCTTACCGGATTGGCGGAAGCACCTCGGAACGGATGCCGTGGAATTGATATCCGTTCTGTTCATAGCTCTCGTAGTACATTTTTCCATTCCGGTAATACAACAAGTCCTCGATCTGGAAACCGCCCATAATGTTCAGCTTCTCTACGCCGCTGCTGCGCTGCTCATGCACACAGCCGAGTTTGTAGATACGGGACGTCTCCTCTTCGCCCAAGGCATAACGCATGAACTCGCTCATTGCATCGCCGAAAAAATACTTCTCCTCGTAACGGTGCTCATGCGTATAATCAAGCAGCCGCACATGAATGCCCGCATGCTCCTCCAGCATACGGTACAGCTTCTTGAACAGCTCGTCCTTCGACAGCACCTCTTGATTGCTGTATTCAATCATCACATTCGCCCGCTGCAGCAGTTCTTCCTCAAACGTCTGCCTGAACGGCGCTGCCGTCAAAATATGCGTTCTGCACACTTCACACAGCCGCGCAGCCAAGGCATCGGTCCCCTGCTCAAGCAATCGGGCCAAACTTCCCATGTACCGTTCTTCGCCAAAGGTTCCCGGTCCCCGCTTCGCTTCAATCTCCTGCATAATGTCCGCCGTTACCCGTTCGTAGTACTCCATAATATTTTGGCCGATATAGTCATCGGCTCGGCGGATGCTCATGAGCGCTGCATCCCGGAGCGTCTCCTCCAGCGACTCCATCTGCTGCACATGCTTAGCATGGATTTCGTGCAGCCTTTCCAGCTCCGCTTCATATTTCCGGTACAGCCGCAGCTCCGTCTCCAGCCGAAGCACCTCGCGCTTCCGGCGGTAGACGGTGTTAAAAAAACAGCGGATAAAATTGCGCACATTATGCTTATCCAGCAGCGGCACCCGTTGGAAGGATTGCTCCTCCACCGTCTCGGCATACTTCTGCTCCAGTTCGGCCCGCGCCGTCTCCAGCGCCCGGCCTGCATCGCGAATGCGGCTGTGCAGCAGCGGCCAAACGGAGTCTCCTTCATCCGCCTCATTCGTCCAGGCATACACTTGATAGAAGCTCGTATCCGCCGGCATGGCCAACCGTTCCCGGACCATATGCAGAAGCTCGCCGTCCGGCAGATCCCGGAACGCTTTATCGGCAACCTGTTCATAATTGTCACGAAAATATGCATTGCAGCCGCTGCCGAACAAGGCCTGCTCGGCTTCGCGCAGCGTCATGCGTTTCAATTGGCTGAAGCTGATGTTATGGGTCATGATGCCATTCATATCGCTGAGACGTTCCTCATCCGGTACGACCCGCTCAACCCGTGCAGCGATTGCCTGCGGATCAAGCCCGAACCAGGACAGCTTCTCCGCTGGCGTACGCTCCGGAGCGGCCTTCATTCGATCTATCAGCCCGCGGTAGAAATGGTACAGTACAGCGAGCGCAATCGAATGGTTCGGGCGCGCCACCTTGGACAAGCCGGCGGAAACGTACCCCAAACGTCCGGATTCGGTCATGACGTTGTTGCGCAAGGACGTATTGTTATAGTTGTCCATTTCATGCAAGCGGCCCGAACTGCTCTGCTTCCGGTTTTTCAACAGATTCATATGGCATATGATCTCGTAATTGTCTTCTTCGGCGAAGGTCGACATTCCGCGCTCATTTTTGTCCGTCAGCACATAAACGAGATCGAAGAGCGGCGAGGCGGGATGCGTCACCTCGATCGATATCCCGTCTTCCGTCACGTGCAAAGGTGCGGAGAAGGCATAGTCCGGACTCTGCATGTAATCAACCTCGCGCAGGAAAGCAACCCCCGCCGAGCTGGCATAGCCGAACGTTTCCGCCTGCTCCCGTTCGTTGATGAGCACATACAGGTCCATCTGCACCGACTTGAACGATTGCCGGAAAATTGCATCCGCGAGAAGTGTTATTTCCGGCACCAGCACATTGAGCGGGTCGTCGACCATCGTAATAATCGCCAGATGAATCCGATCAAAGGAAGCGTAGAGCCGGCCGTACTCGGCGATATCGCCGCTCACCTGCCGCAAAACGCGATTAAGCTCGAACCGTTCGTGATTGTGCTCATGGAACTGCCGGTGTACATCGCGGCGCAGCGTCTTGCTCTTGTCCGGGGCATGGCCGGCGTCAACCGGCAGCACGAGCCGGACAATTCTGCTGCCGGAAGCCGTAGCGGACGCAACCGCGTTACGAGACAGCGCGTGGATATACATGACGCCGGCGCTGTTGTCCCACTTCCGCTCATTGACCCGGATCATCGGCTCGATGGCATCCCCCGCCTTGTCGCCAATGAAGAGAAACACCGTCGGATAATGAATGCTGCTCTGGCTGTCGTCCTTTCCGCTGAGTCTCCCCTCGTCGCGTGAATATGCTGCTGCGTATTTTTCCACTATCGTGTATGTGTTCATCCTATTTCAACTTTCTCCGAATCGCATTCAGCTTGGTTGTCAATTGCTTGTAGAACTGGTAGGTGTCTTCGCCGTTCGCCAGCTCGATCTTCTCATACTCCAGACGTTCGCGGGCTTCCAGGAACATTGCGTATAATTCATCCAGCTTCGCCAGCAACGGAGCAACATCCTCCGTTGCCGTCATCTCGGCCGCACGGCGGGCCGACTTGCGCAGCAGTGTTCCGCGGAGCTTTTCATCCAAGCTGCGGAAATGCTCGTACACCTCAAATTCCACGTAGTCCCGGCTCTTCATCAAATTGGCGAACGGTTCCCACGCTTCTTCTTCCTCATCTCGGTCATAGACATAGAGTGCGCCTTTCTTGCAGATCGTGCCTGTGTACAGCGCTTCGATGAAATGATCCTGCCACTTCTCTTCGTCCTGATGCTGGCTCAGCAGCTGTTCGAATTGTTCAGCCTGGGCGCGGATTGCCTCATATTTGGCCAGTTCCTCGCGCAAGTGCGCAATCAGTTCCGGTGATCGGATCAGATTCTCCCTCGCCAGATTCTCATTGATGCTGCCGAAAATATCCTTCGTTCCTACCTGCTCCAGCCCTTCCTCCAACAGCCGCTTCAGTTCCAAATAAGCGCGCTTTACTTCTCCGAGGTTCGGCTTCGCCGCCTGCAGCTGCAGATCGTAATCCTTGAGCATATCCTGCAGCCGGAACGGTTTCGTGAAGACAACCGAATAACGATTGCTTGTGTTGTCATCCATGCTTTTCGCCACAACGGCGTTATGCTTCAGGCCAAGATCAAATTCGGCTCTGACGCGAGCATTGTATTGCTCCACCCGCTCGTTGCGGTACGTGTCACCCCATGATTGTTCCGGAATCGGGGAAGGGAGATAAGTCCAGTTCGCTTTGTCCGTCTGCACAAGATGACGGCCGATCCCTTCCTTGTCCAGAATAGTCCGCTCGTAGCTTTCTTCGTATACCTTGAGCGGCGTATAGACGAAGAGCGGCACCCCGTTATGCGTGTTCAGCCAGAAGATGCGGTTCTTCACTTCGCTCTCCTTGACGGTGAAGTTCGACTTGCCGACCGCATTGTTCTGATAATTGCGAATTCCCTTCAAAATGCTTGGCGCCTTCACGGGCACGGATACGAATCCCCATTTCGGAAAATGCAAGTTGCCCGAGCTGTTGCTCAGGTGAAAAACCGGAACGGCCTCGTCATCCAGCTTGCTTGCGATCTGGCGCTCGACGAATTTGTCAATCGACTCGTCGTTGCCAAACTTCATGATCAGAAACTCCTCCATCGATTGCGTAATCAAGTCGCCGAACTTGTCCGACAGGAAATCCGAAATCGAGCTGACGATATCGAGTTCCTGCTCTTTGATCCATTGGTTCGAGTGATCCAGCAACTCCAGCGAGAAGTCCCGGATCAGGTCATCGACTTCCTTCTGATCCATGATGTTGCTGATTACTTTCGAAATGTCCGGCACGCTGACGATATTCCAGTAATAGGTCCGATTCCCTTTATGATCGGCCTGCTCTTCACCGTTAATCAGAATGTCGCCGTTCTTCTCGAAGATCGAATTGAGGGCGTTCAATATTTCGGTAAAAACGCCATAAATCCGATTGTTTTCCTGATTAAGCAACTGGTACAGATCCTCGTAGAACTCGATCATCTGCTCGGTGCGCTCTACATCCGCATGCAGCCAATATTCCTGGATTTTGGCTTCAATGTACATGTTTTTCTTTTTATCCTTGGAAATAAAGGCGCTCTTCGCATCGCCAAGACGATCATTCGCCTGCTCTTGCGCGGCTTCGATGTCACGCGGGAGGCGGTGCAGATTTTCACGCAGCGTCTCGATGTAAGAAAGCAGCATTTTCAACAGACAGAAGCCCTTCTCGGTATAAATGAGGCGCGATACGTAAAACGGCCCTTGCTCCGGATGTAGGAACATTCTGCGGATTTGATCAGTGAAACTGCCTGCAATCTCGCCTGGAAGCTGCTTCTTTGCCTTAATGTATTCTTCCCGCGCCCGCGCAAGGAACGTTTGCTCCAGTTCGGTATCCATATTAACAACCTGCAGCTTCACTACGTTGTTATAGCTCAGCCGCTCGCTGTTCTCATAACCCGGCAGCGGCTCCGGCACGCGCGACTCGAACGTCTTCACGAGCGTATCGAGATCAACCCCCAGCTTGCGGGCGAACTTTTCGACCTCCTCCTGGGTCGGCGCCTTATGAAACATCTTCTCCATTTTCTGAAACAAGCGGTACCCGAGATAGGTCGTCATCTCTTCGATAGGGAGGACGGCGGATGAGGCGCCAATGATGTTGTATTCATAATTGGCCGGATACATCCGGTTCATCTGCGCAATATTGGTGCGAATGTTGCTGATGTAATCATGGATCGCGAATTCCTCGCCGGACTGTTTCTCCTCGCTTGCCATGAAATTCGTTATATTCTCTGCCGTGACGTTCATGCAGTAGTCATAAGCGCTCTCCAACAGCTTCCCTTCCGTGTTCGTCGCGGAGATGAGATGGCACAGGTTGAACGGCGGCAGCGGGGAATTGACCGTAAGGATGTTCCCGTACTTCTGCCGGAAACGCTCGCCGCGGCTGTCGACGTTCATCCAGTAGTCCAGCTCTTTAAGTGCGGCGTATCCGTTCTTCTTGATATATTCGCGCGTATGCTCGCTCAAACTTTTATTCGCCAGATTCACGTCCGGAGTAAACAAATAGCCGAGCGTATTGACGCGGTCAATGCCGGCAGAACCGTAATCCCGTTCGATAATGCCGCGCACGATGTAGGAGATGTCGAGAAAGCAGCCGCTGCCGGTTCCCCCGGACAAGCCGGACAACAGAAATACCATCAACTTCTTGTTCGTTCCGACCGACAGCGTCTTGATCTTCTTGTCAATGGCCTGGACAACCTGGTTGATTTTGGTGAACAGCAGCAGCCGTCCGGCCTGGCGAACCCCAGCGGCGCCGTTCATCCCGTCGGTAATGCTCAGCTCCGGGGACAGCCATTCGGTAATATAAGGCTCCAAAATGCTGCGGTTCTGCAGCAGTCCGCCGATCTCGGCATTCGACAGCAGCACGAATTCATTAAGCGGATCGAGGCCAATGCCGCGATATTTCTTGTTGCGGTCCTGCTCGTTGGTCTCCAGCGCCAGGAACTCCACATTATCCGGCTTCTCGCGTTTCTTTTTCGAGATCGGATCTTCAGGCAACTTGAATCTGCGGTTAATCTGATATTTCAATCGCAGCAGCGCATCGATCCCGGTTCCTCCCAAGCCGATAATGAGGATCGGATTATCGATCGTATCGACGCGTATCTTATCGCTGACGATCCCTCCGCCCAGCGATACGTCCAATTGCTGAATATGTTCTCTGACGATTGGTTTCATAAATGGATGTTCCTCCCTATACGATATATTCGATCCAGATCGTTTTATCTGCCTGAGTTAACGGAACGGTAATCCGATCGCCGCTCTTCAGTTCCAAACCTCTGCTCGCGTCGACGGCTCGACCTGATTTCTCGATGGTACCGCTTGAGCCGTTCTTGAGCAGAATGCGGTCGTTCCTGTCCGGAATGAACACCATCTTCTCGGTCTCCTTGAACTCGGGAGCCAGTTGCAGCAGTTGGTGGAGCGTACACTTGCCTTTGAAGGCGTTCAACTTCTTATATTGAGGATGGCTCTTCTCGCCCGTGTTCTCATCCCGCACTTCAATCACCAACTGGCCTACGAAGCCGCGGTTCGCCTTCTTCCATGCTGCTAACAGGAAGGCGGCTGCCAGACCGAGCACAGCCGCGCCGGCGGCTGAATAGATAATCCACATCGGGAACGGCTTTTCCTCTTCCCCGCCAGCCCCTGGCTGGGCAGAGGCCCCTGCGCCTGCCCCCGTCTTCGCGCTGACCTTAACCGGTACCGTCTCCCGGTAAAAGCTTTTCTCCTCAGCCCTTACTTTTAGCTCATAATCATGCTTGTCCTTCACCTCGAACTCACCCGTGAAGCGATCTCCCGCGTTAACGAGCGAAAGGTTGGCGATTTTCCCCGTATCAAGATCCTTAACATGAAGCACGGCTTTCATATTGCGATAGAGCGCATCATTTTGCAGCTTCTGGCCATTGCTGGTCAAATAAGCGTTGATTTGGATCTTGTCGCCCGGTTTGTGGATTTTGGACGGAATCGGGTCCAGCGCCAGCTTCAAATCATAGTTAAAGACGAGATTAATATCGATTTTGTCTTTCTCCGCCCCTTTTACCTGCAGCTTCCAATCGCCCTGAGCCGGCTCAAGCAGCTTCAGCAGGGAATAACTCTTCGAGCGGGACAGCCGTACATCATCCCCGGGGATGGCTGCCGCCTTGCCGGACGGATCGTAAAGCCTCAGATCGACCGGCTTTGAGGACATGATGGAAATATTGGCCTCCATCACGTTCGCGTTTGGCACATTCACTGTCACGTCCTGATAGCTTCCGCTCCCCGTCATCGACTGAATCGGAACGATTTTCAGTTTCTGATGACTGGCGAAAATCTCGCTCAATATTTGCGGCAGATCGTCCGCGGAAGACGTGACAAATGATTTGCCGTTCGTCTGCTTGGACAAGTCCGCCAGCGCGTCCTGATTCAACTGCCCGTCGGCGTTAAGCCCGATCGTGTAGATCGGGATGCCCTTCTGCTTCGCGTCGGCTACCGCAGCGCTCAGCTCTTGGTCCGACTCCGCCTGCGTACGGGAACCGTTCTTATTCAGGTAATTGTTGCCGTCCGCAAGCAGAACGATCATCGGCTCATGATCAGGCTCGGCTCCCTGCTCAAGCACCTTGACCGCTTCTTTCACCCCGACGGCGATGTCCGTATAGGCTCCGCGGTTCAGTTCGTCGATGAATTGCTTGAGATCCCCCTTGTCGGTCTCGGACCGCATCTCGAGCAGCGCCTTCTCGCGTTCGATTTTGTCGGTGTAGGCAACGATGCCCACCTTGTCTCCGGTAGTAGACAACATATCAATGAACATCTTCATCGCTTCGTTTCCGATTTTATCCGTATCACTCGTATCCATCGAGTTGCTCACGTCGATAACGAGCATCGCATCGATTTTAGACGCCGTCCGGGTAGAAGAAGCAGCGGCTTCCCCCCCGATCCACGGCATGAAGCTGAATACCAGAGTGAACAACATCATATAAGCGATCACTTTTCTCTGAAGCATAGTTGTACTCCTTTATCATAAAATGATAGGTTAATGGCAGGCACACGCAAGCGCGCTGAAACGGCACTCATTGTTATACCCAATCGTTCTTGCTATTGTTAAAACGAGATAAACATCTTCTTGGTTCGCTATTTTTCTTCTTTAATTTACTGTTTGCGACATTATATTTACTAAATCTACCACCGACTGTCATTATGATATAATCAGGGATTGTAAAGTTCAACCATAATACCATTACAATATAGGAACAAAGCTATATAGCAATGTCATTTCCAGCAATAACTTGACCAAAGATATTGTATAAAAGGATGGGACTCACTATGTTTGCATACGGATGTATCGCGATTTTGTTTCTTTTTATTGTCATTCAAGCCGTCACCTACTGGATTCGACATAAAAAGTCACCCGCACCGAAAGATATTGACAGCCGGCTTCTCTCTCTATTGAACGACAGGAGCAGAAAGACGCCATGAAAAAAATACCAGTCCATTTCAGACCTTACCACAAGCCAAGGCAACTCTATGATTTAATCAGCAGATGCAAATCATGCGGCTCCTTCTCTGTGTTGGAAGACGAAGTCTGTCCTTCCTGCGGCAAAACCGCTCTGCGCCCGATCGAGCGTCAGTCGGCCGTCAATGTAAAACGGTCAATGCTAACGAAACGTCTCTTTGCGGCGTTCATGGGACTGGTCGGCGTCCTCCTGAGCGAAACGTTCGCCCAGAGAATGCTCTGCCTTGCCGCAGCCCTGCTGCTTATAGGCATTCTTTGGTACATCCAGCGAAAGTCGTTCTCTTCCGAATGCAGCCGGGAGCTGGATCGGCTGCTGCAGCAGGAACAGGTGCAATTGATCCGGGACATGTACCGTGACTGGGAGACAGCCTTCTCACACTGGGATGAGGACAAGCAGCTCACATACGAACTGCTGCGCCAGCTGCGCCCCCTGATTCACAACGATACGATTCGGCTGCAGCAGCTTGGGCTTCTCCATCACTTTGCACTGCGCAAAGATATGGAACTGGAGCTGGAACCGCTTCTGCTGGAGCAATATGACCCGCTGCTGGTCGATTATATCGGCGAGATTGCCAAAATCAAGCGGGAACTGATCAAAGACCGGACGTTCCGATACGTCATCCATTACGAGCCGGAAATCCTCGGTCTTAAAAACGGTCAGGACATCCTGGCCGGCGTGGCCGGAGCAGCCGCAAGAATGAAACGGTATGTGCTCGCGTATCCCGGATTAATTCGCCGGTATGCCTACCGGCTGCCGAAGGACCGCCTGCTGCGCTTGCACAGAATGATTCAGCAGTACCCCAATGAGCCTTGGGGTCGGGTACCCGAAGAGGTCGACAGAATCGTGCGCGACCAATATCAATGGGATCCTGATTTCCAGGACTCTGCCGGGAGAGGCTGATAATATATGACGATACGAGAAGCTCCAAACCCTCGGAAATTAATGATTTTTTATGTTTTGCCATTGTGGAAATGATTGGAATTCCGCAATACCTTCTTCTATTGGCAATCGAAAGAGTTGGCGGGGCGTCAGGATTAAACGCTGCGTCTTTCGAAGCTTACACCTTCTTATATCTTCAAAAAAGAGATGACTGCCCATCAGATAGGCAGCCATCTCTTTTTTTTCCTTGGCGGATCGTCTTGTTGCTTCAACGCCGATTAGCCTGGAGATACAAGAAGGAATAAACGCCGAACGAACCTCCGAGGACTCATGCTTCTTCACCAAATTGCCCACGCGCGGTATTTTTTCGATAATTCCCTCTTCACCAGCTTGTCCAGAACAAGCCGGACGGAGTTTTTGCTGAGCATGAATACTTTTGCCAAGTCCGTTTCGGAAGGAAGATACTCTCCCGGTTTGTACACTCCGCGTACAATTTGCCCCGCAGGGCGGTCAACATCTCGCTGGATCTGATAGGTGGATTGGGCCACCTTGTTCATTGCCACAAGGCATCCTACATCATCCTGACCGCGGCAGCCAGTATGCCTCCCATGACTACAAAGCCCGGCTAAAGGAGTACAACATGAAGGGCAGCGTGAGCCGAAAAGGATACTGCTATGACAACGCATTCATCAGTCTTTTCACAGTGTTATCAAGAAAGAACTGATCTACCTGGAAAAGTTTAAAACACGAGAGCAGGCACGAAAACGCATTTTCGAATACATTGCAAGCTTTTAAAATGGAAAAAGGATCCACTCGTCCATAGAGTATTACAAGCCCAACCAATACGAACGTATGAACCACCTATTGTTATGATTTTCTCTGTTTCATGTGTCTACTCTATTGACAGAGATACATTCGTGAAAACATCCTATAGGTTGAACAATGGTTATGTTGGTAATGATGAGGTGAACTTGTTCATTCGGCACTGGGTAGCCCCCATCCCAAAAGAACAAGCGGTTAGCTCAAAAATGAGTAACCGCCCAAAACATTAATATAGCTTGGAAATTTTCGGTTCGTATGCGGCAATAATATCCACGACAGAATCTACTGCTAAGATGGAAAAGTGATGTACTGGCTCTGAGTCAGCAATGCCGAAGGACTGTAATGATAGCCATTGAATGTATTTCGAATTTGACACCTTGAAAAAAGTACGGTCTCGATAGAACTCAGTCCCGTAATACTCATCAAGGTAGTTTATTGTACTTTGCCTAAAACTTTCATCAGTACTTCTGTAGGCATGTACCGAATCCTCGAATAATATCTCTACTTTCTTAGATTCATCATTAGCCTCAGAAAGCAATATACGGAATCCCTCAATATTATCAATTATGGATTCAACATAATACTTTGATTTCATTTCATTTCCGACTTCCCATATTCTCCAAATCTCTTCCAAGGTAGCCCTCCTTAATCATCATAGCGTATTTTAGTTGATTTTTTCCCATCATAAATCGGTTCATTCTTGGTGTGGGCTATGTGGTAAAAAGTTACTACTTCTATGGGAAAACAATGTGGATTTTTGAATGATTAGAGGGAGGCTATAAAAGCAGTATAGAAGCATTTAGATATCGGTTCGCTCTCGCCTTTTTAATGCACTGAGATGTATTAATGTTGCGGCCGATTTTACATTTTAATCCACGCACCCGTGTGGGGTGCGACCAGGCGATCAAGGGAATCGTGGAATCGATATACTGATTTCAATCCACGCACCCGCGTAGGGTGCGACGCCGATTTTTTAGACAAAACAGCCCAAAAAGTCGTTTAACTACAAAAAATAAATTCTATCCTTCAATGATAAATCAAAAAACAACCCTTTATTACTTCCAAACAGGAAATAAACGGTCATATTTTGGTGCGAATCCCCCGGGAAAATCATGTTCTCGCTTCACATTCGCACCAGCCATGTATTCGACATAAGGCAGGCATTTCACGGCCTACGTTCGTTTTTTCACGCCTCTATTATATAACGTACCGGGCGTGAGGTTGAAGCACTAAAAGTTGTTTCTTCTGTTTCCGTCTGATTACATCAGGAGCAAGTATGTAGGAAACAATACCCGTCATCTTTGCCATCCCCTTGAACAGGTAAGTGGCATTAACCGGTATCCCAGCTAATGCCACAACGAGTATATTGGACTGGCCATACGTAAATTCCTTATCCATTCCGGTTCGGACATTGTCCCCATTTCGCGAGCATCAGCAGACCGAACCCGCTTTTAACACACAATGTTATTGATTTAACTTCACATTGGTGAAGACGGCCTTGCTCCCCGGATCGTCTCCCGGATTGCTAAGCGCTATGCCAATATATACCTGTTGGTCCATGGGGATACTGACTGTCCCGACCGCTGCCCAATTCCTGCCGTCGGCAGAAATCGACCCGATGAAGGTATTTCCCTTCCTGCTCAGCTTCAGCCAGCTTGGAGCGGATCCATCCGCGGTTTGGTCGGTCGTGCTCCCCTTTGTTTCTTGCCGATATTGGAACGCGGCGCCGTTCTCGGAGGTGATCATCATATCCGCGTGCTTTGAATCATGACTCAAAGACTCCCGTATCATAATGCCGGCCTTGGCCCAACCGTGAAGACGGTCCATCGACCGTACCTGAAGAATCATCTCCGTATCGCCCTTCACGGGTTGATATATAAAGTTCAGCCGATCCGCTCTCCCCCAAATATCCGTGGAGCGGCTGCTCAGCGAAAACTGCTTTTTAGAAGAATGGTATACAACGTCCCCTGGCATAGAACCAATATTTCTCGCCTTCCAGCCTGTCGGCAGCTTGGCCGGGTAATCCTGTTCTGCCGGTGGCGTCCAGTCCGGCGTCGGCCAAGTTGTGCGTTCATTGATTTTCGCCAGCTCGGCTTCGGGCCAAGTCCCATAAGCAAAGAATGAGAGACGCTTTACGCCCGGATAATTATCGCGGATTCCTTTATATATCTCCTGATATTCGTCATCGGTCCAGTCATTATCCAGAGTAGCTACAATTTCCACTTGATTGCCGCTGATCCGATCGCTCGTATCCTTCAAAATACCATATTCTTTGCTGTATACCCAATCGCTGTTGAAATCCCAGTCATCGAAATACGCCATGGGAGCGACAAAATCGATAGATTGCTTGAATTTGGATACATCCTGCCCAACCTCTACAAATTCCGGCGGCAAAATATACACGCCTAGCTGCATTCCTGGCTTCGAGGACTGGGAAATGTCCTTGCGAATATCCCCTACATACTGTCCGATTTGATCGGTTCTCCAGTCATTCCACTGCTTGCGCCGAGGCGAATCCGTCTCGAAGTCAATGCTAAGCGGTGAGTATCCGAACTGCTCCTGATACTTTGCGACCGTGTAATCGCTCACGTCCATATTGTAATTGTCGAAGCGGATCCAATCCAGCACAACGCCGTCTACAGGATAGTTCTCAATCACTTCCCGAATGATGGAGCGCTCATACTGCTGAACTTCATGATGAAGCGGATTAACGAAGTATTCGTTGCCGTTTGAGCCTGTAAACGGGGTTCGAACCCCGTCGACCAGCGACTGCATCTGCCAGTCTTTGTGCTTCAGAAAGGCCTCCTGATCGTGGAACTGCGGAATCCAAGCATGAACCTTGATCCCTGCTGCATGGGCTGCCGTCACGACCTCCTGCAACGCATCGAAATTCTCGTATCCACTCGCTACAGGCGCGATATCACTCTGATAAAACACCCGGCCAGACGGAACCTCGTCGTCTTCATCCTGCTTGACGTTCATGCTGATGACATCGACTCCGTAGCGTTTGGACATTTCGATAAAAGTGAGTACATCCGCCTTATTTTTAAACTGGTTCACTGTTCTTACAATGACTTCCGTTTCAAAGGGAGGATTGGTCTCCCCCGATGCCATAACCAAACCGGAAGTGCCTGCCATCGAGAAAGCTACCACTAAACTTAGCACTGCTACGAACCTCGCCCTCAGCGTTATTCTCATATTCTTGCCTCCATTAAAATAGTTTTTTTAGACTTCAAACAAGGATTACTGAGTCGCATTGATTTTTTTTGACATTCTCCTGCCATATCTCGGTTTTGAATTGAAGCAGCTTATCCAGCCCTGCATTGGCGGAGTTCGTTTTGGCCGTCTCCAGGGCCGACAGCACATCGGCATCGGACTTCCCATAGACCATCTGGGCAAAAGCAACAGTATAAATATCACGGACATTTTGAGCAATGATGCCGATTTCTGTGTCCGGAACCGGGTCGGTATTCACAAATTCCGTAAGGTCCAGAGAGGTTTTCCAGGTTACCGTAGACTGAGCCACCGTCTCCCACGACTTCTGATTTTTGGAGAGCAAAGTCTCCAGTCTCATTTTTGCCGTATCAATAAACGTCGTATTTCCCGCCCAGTTAAAGTCCTCGAATTTTCTCATTTTCTCCGTACGCTCATTGGCAGGAGTCGTCTTGTATTTCTCGTTCGGAATCGGCGCTCCATCCGCATCCTCTTCATCCCAGTACAAGCCTTTCGGACCGAAGAAAAGGACCTTCTGTCCCTCCGGACCGGTAATCCAATCAAAATAAGCGAAGATGGCTTCCGGGTCTTTCGCATTGGTCGTGATCACGTTAACGTTCCAACCAAGCGTTTCGAAACCGCTTACAAAAACTTTATTTTTATCTAATCCGGCTTTATGAATCGGCCAAATGATCTCATACCCGCTATCCGGATGGTTTGCCGTCAGCGCTCGATGCCCCTCGGCTCCGTAGGTCGTAATGTTGGATTCGATCATGACCGCTACCCGGCCGGTATTCACCTTTTCTTTTACCGCGTCCTGGGTTTGCTGCAGCGCGTCCTGCGTAATCAGGCGTTCGCGAAACAGCTTGTTGATATACAGCATCATTTCCTTAAAGGCAGGATCATCATAGATGGACACCAGTTTATCGCCTTCGGGATATCCCATGAGCGAAATGAATTTGCTGGTGGAATTCTCTTTGAAACCGCCATACATAATTTCAAGGCCTGCTCCCTTCTCCCCAACTTCCAGAGGCACCACATCCGGATATTTGTCCCGAACCTGCAATAAATATTGATATAAGTCATCGAAGGTTTCCAGCGCCGGTCTGCCGAGCGCATTATAAATATCCTTATTCACCATCCAACCGCCGTTGCCGAATTGCCCCGATGTATACCAGTTCGGGATTTGATAGATTTTCCCGTCCTCGGAGCGAAGAAGATTCAGGGTGGATGCTTTGACATATTTCTTGAAGTTCGGATACTTCTCATAGTAAGCATCCAGCGCCACGAGTTTTCCCGCCTTCACCAGCCGCTCCACCGTAGCCCCGCGGTCGGTAAAGATGACGTCCGGCAGATCGTTGCTGACGATCATCGTGTTGAATTTCTCCGTAGCCGCCCCTCCGGATTGCACCGGTTCAACAGTCACCTTGCGGTTTTCCTGGATCCACTTCGTTGCCTCGTTCTCTGCCCAAGGCGCTGTCGTAAGCCAGTCGTAGTGCCCATAGAAACTGAAGGTAACAGGCTTGATTCCGCTGCCATCATCGGCGACTGCCCCTGCGTCCGGCGTTCCCCCGTTATTTTCCTGCGATGCGTCCGGTTTGCCGTCCCCGCCGCAAGCGCTCAGAAAAACGAGTACGGAGACAAACAGAAGCGATGCCCATCTTATACGTTTACGCATTCTTTTTCCTTCTTTCTATTAGAATATGAAGTCTTCTATTCTTTTAACGATCCGATCAATACACCTTTAACAAAATACTTTTGGAGAAAGGGGTACGTCAAGATAATAGGGATCGTAGCGATCATCATCGTGGCCATGGTCAACGACTTCGTCGTAATCGTTCGATTCCGGTTCATGAGGTGCGAATGACGATCATGTTATAAACGCTAATGATGCCGGGTATAACCAGGACCCAAAAGGTGTCGACCATACCGAGAGAACGGATGAGCATGTAGGTTGGAATCAACCCGCCGCTAAAAAAACATCGTTACGATAAAGAACACCATGTATTGTTTTCGATACAACAACGCTTTTTTTGACATCCCATAGGCCAAGAGAGCCGTAAAAAATAATGACAGCACAGTGCCGCACAAAGTTCTAAGGATGGTGACCCCAAAGGAGTTCAATAGACGGTTATCCTGGAACACAATGTAATAGTTCTCCAGCGTAAAGACCCTTGACCAGAAGGTTACGCCGCCAAGCGCGTATCGCTTCCTTGATTAAAGGAAATGACAAGCGAGTTCCAAAACGGGTAGAGCATGATAACCGCCAGTAACGACAACAGGATATAAATGGTCCGCTGGAGGATTTTAATCCTTCACGCAAAAAAAAGCTCATTCCTACTCATAACGGAATAGCGTTATTTAGAGTATAAATTTCAAGCATTTGTGTGCGTACAAACTAAATGACCAAATCTTTGTATGGGTATTACATGGGTTATATGTGTTATTGGTTGAATGATGGGCACTGGGTAGCCCCCCAAAGAAAAAAAACTTGATAGGCACGAAGCCAATCAAGGTTGATTTTATAACAACTATATTTTCTTTTCATCTCTTATTAAAGAGTCAACTTTATCAGTTTTCATTGACCAGTAATCCTCTAAAATTTCCTTCACTGAAGTCATTTTGTTAAGTTTGAACAGTTTGAGAAATCCGGCCAATGAATCTTGGGCAACTATTAAGAATTCCTCTTGTTGGAAAACTAACTTTATTCCGATATCAATCTCAACCATCCAATTATCGCCATTATTTCGCCAAGATGCTACATCCTTCAAAATGAGTATATCCTCTAAGCCCGTACCCACATATATTAATTTACAATCGGGGTTTGGTGTTGTAACATGTTCGATTTTTAATTTAGGATACTCTTCACCATCTGATGCATTGATAGGAATATTTTTTACGCTTATCTTCCTATCAGGGATTTCAATGACAAAATTGAGTGCAAATTCTCCAACTTCGTCGATATACAGATTCATCGATGAAGCACCTTTTATACTTCTTAGTATATCAATTTGCTCTTCAGTTATATCATTTTTTTATAACGTGCTGCACCTTATCCCTCCTTTTTATGGTATGAAGTGAATTTTTTGCTGTTTGAAAGTACTACCTCCATTAATATCTACAGCAGGAGTACCGTCAGAATGTGAAACAGATCTAAATGTTATTACTGTCCCGTCCTCCATAATCCTAAGAACTTTACCATCGCTAAGATCTTTTTCAGTCTTAAAGCCTTGAGTTTTTTCTTCAAAAAATTCCCGAGCGGCCTTATCTCCTCCTGCTAGATTTCTTACTTTTGTACTTCCACTTTGACCGACTGTTCCATAATATCCATTTTCATTGGGAGTAAACTTTGCAGAGTTGCCCATCCCCTCAACCTTCTTAGGAGGCCCACCTCCGTCACCACCTGAATCAGGCTTCAACGCATGTCTGCCCCTGACCCCAACCCTGCCAAGTACGACACTCCCTGCTAACAGGGCCCCCTGTTGACCTACATAGTTCGCTACGCTACCCGCTTCGTTGACTTTCTCATTATACTCTTCTCGGGTGTCGCCGACATCGAAAAGCATTTTCCCTCCCCCAAACCGCCGTGTCGACGACTTCCTCAACGGTTCCAATTGTGGCATTGTACAGCATCTGGCCGCCAGTCCCTAATGGGTCTTCTATTAGCGATTCTACTGTATCGGTAACTGATTCAGCCAAAATCTTACCGCCGGATTTCACGCCTTCCCAAAGCTCTTCCGCATGGTCCTGCCATGTTTTGGGCTCATCTTCCCTCTCGCCAAGAAGTACAGGAAATAACTCTTCGTCTAGAAGTTTAAATTTAATAGCAATTTTCTTTAATTCTTCACTAATGACCTGCATGTGTTCAACTGTTAAGGTCATCTCGCTGCGGGCTCTTTGAAAATCTTCAAAAAACCGCTGCCGTGTTGTTCCCTCCCAAACCAACATCGTAGAGATTTGCTGATTCAGCAGGTTCAGGGTCCATTCCAATTGCATTGACGCTGTATGGAACTCATTCGCCACTCGGAGCAGTTGCTCCGGTGGAACAAGGATCTTGGACATAAAATAACCTCTCCGTTATTTGCTATCCTGATTTTATAGGTTTACAATTAACTGGAAAAGGTTCCAGGGTCCTTCATTTGTTGTTTTGATTCATTCTTGGTGTGGGCTGTTTGGTTAAAAGTTACTATTTCTAAGGATAATCAATGTGGATTTATGAATGATTAGAGGGAGGCTATAAAAGCAGTATCGCAGCATTATCGGTTCGCTCTTGCCTTTTTTTAAAATGATGCGGTCGATTTTACATTTTAATCCTAGCTCCCGTGGGGTGAGACTTTTCTTTGCCATCAATTGGGCGGATTTCGACATTTCAATCCACGCACCCACGTGGGGTGCGACAACGATCTACCCTTGCGATATATGTTATTTATTATTTTCTTTAATATCGTTTGGGAATCAAAATACATCTGAAGAAATGGAAGAAAACACTCATGGGAGACTGTTCATATGAATACAGACTTTGCATTTGTATGTGCTACTGACAATCACACTATGCTTTCTTGGTTTTGGCGACCATCCCTGCAACTATTATAAGCAACAAAATCACGTCTAAAGCAATTGCAAAATAATAAAAAAATGGCTGGGGTTTTGCAGGTGATTGCTATAAGAACAGCGATCACAAGAAGCCCAATATTTTCTTTGTTTAATTTATTGAATTTATATTTGATAATTCGAAAAATCACTATACTGAAAATAAAAACAATCATTAATACTCCTATAATCGTTAATAGCATGGCCATCACCCTTTCTTAATAAAACATCTTATATTTTAACATTTCTGGGATTGAATAAAAGGCATAATAGCAATGATCAACATTGCTATTATGCCTTTTTTATAATAATAAATATGAAAGCTTCTACATACATATAAGCATCAGCAATATCATCTTTAGCATCATTGAATGCATCAATTACGTGCGCTGCTATGGCACCAACAATAGTCTCCCACGTAATTAAAGCCGTGCCTGTTGCAATCATAATAGATCGATGTTGGTAACGTAATCATCAACGCTATCCTCGAATGAATCTACCGCAGTTTTAGCACTATAAAAAAAAGAATGATTACGGGATACAGTTCCCGAGGTATGAGATCCAGCCGGCCCCATATAAAGAGCTCCTAAATTAAATTTCACATCACTATAAGTTCCAAATGTATAAGTCTTCAAATCACGAGTACTGTAATAATGACTCATAGTAGGAAAACCACCGCTGTCATTAAGTACACTAAAATCTGAATTGTCATTCAGCAGCTCACCATTATCTTTATACACTTTATTATCTCTTATTGTATAGGAATCCGTTTCCGTAGAATCTGCAAATTTTTCTCGATATTCTTTGATGCCTGCAAATTCAGACTCAAGTTCGTAGTCATTATAATTTGTAACAGTAAAATGTGTTTCAAATTCCATGTCCCCCATAATACCCCATTCACTCCAATACAGCCACCAACAATCTATCCGTCATTGATTTTGGATAATGCAAAAAGCTTAATTCTCTCTCATGTTCAAGTTGGAATAAGCTTTTGAAAGTCTATCAAGTATTCGTAACCTATTTAATGCTGGGTTTGTTGTTTTTATTGATCTTCAGCCTCATGATGTCCAACAAAACCTCCCCCTTATTACCAACGATCTATGAAGAGCAGACTCTAAAATCCCTCATTCTATTCCTTGGCTCTTAACCTAGTTCATCCATCTTGCAAACCTTCCCGCAGAGCTAAAGAACCCCCCTGCCTCCTGCCTTACTTATCATACAACCTCCCCCATCTCTCCAGCCGCTTCCGCATAAGCTCCCGGTATGACTTCGGCTCCAGGATCTCGGCTTCCGGGCCATACTGGCACACCCAGTTCAAAAACTCCCGATCATGGTTCAGCGTCACCTCAAACAGCAGGCTGCCATCGGGCAGGTCGATCATTCTCGGCCGTACAAACATCTCCTCTTCCTTAATATAACGGGCTACGTCCGGCGAGAACTTCACCTTGAAGTGAATCTGCTCCCTGCCGCGTTCGATGGACCAAGTATTTCTCATGTAGCTTTTCACGTTAAAGTCTCCCCGGTCAAAATCGCGCTCGGTAATCTCGAGTTTACGGAAGCGGCTTAACCGAAAGGTTCGTATATCTTGAGCCTGATGGCAGAAGCCGATCAGATAAAACCGCTGCTCCCGCGGAACGAGATAATAAGGGTCGATCTCACGTTCCGTCAACTCGTTGCGGCTCTGGGTGTAATAGATGGCGGATAGTGTTTTTTGGTTTAAGATGGCTTCGATCACCGGCAGCAAATAATTGGGCGAATCCTCTCGGTAAGCAGGCGATCCCATCTGGATGATATCCGTAATGTTCTGCAGGATATCCTGATCCCGGCGTTTCTCCCGGAAATATGCCGCCATCACCTTGTCATATGCACTATCAAAGCCCTCAGGCATGTTATGGGGATCCACAAGGGAAGGCAGCATGGAAAACACCAAGGCTTCCTGTGGCGTCCAGTTGAGAGGATACATGACAAAATCTCCCGCAAACGTATATCCCTTCCCGTGACCTTCATTGGTTATCGGGACCAGCAAATCAAGCGATCTTAAATCCCGGTAAATCGTCCTAACGTCGGTGTCGCAGTGTTGCGCCAGCTCCGGGGCTTTAATCCCTGGCCTGGCTTGAATGGCATAGATGATTTTGAACCATCGAAACAGCTTGTCTGACATAGGCCTCTTTTCCTGGTTAAACTAAAAAAACGTTCACTATAATAATTCGTCAGCCCCATAAAAACCCCTCCTTGGAACTACCGGATTATGTTTTTATGTATACAAGTTTCTGTTTGCATGTTATGACTGCAAAAAGGTAGGGCTCTTGCCATCCGGTATATAAAAAAAAACCGCCCGTATCACGATTTGTGACAGCAGGCGGTCGATTGAACACACTTCAATTAAATACGGGCCGTAAATATAGGCCGTGGATTGCATACATGAATGGTCAGCAGGCATTCCGTCCAGACTTCAGAGAAAGGCTTCATCGCACGCCGACCAAATACATCGTAACGATCCCCCACAGAAAGTTCACGAACAGATGCAGCAGGATGGCGCCATATATATTTTTGCGGAGCTTGACCAAGATTTCCTCCGGGATGAACAGGGCTATCGGAATGTACGCCCAATTGATTGGTATTTGCCACATATGGTATATCTGGAAAATGATCGCGATCCACAGCCAGTCGAGTCTGAGGCGTCCCACCTTGCGCAGCAGATAACCGCGGAAGTAGACTTCCTCGCCGATAAAGTTGCCAATCAGGCCAATCAGAAACAGCGGCCATGGAAAGTTCGGATCGTAATAATCATGATTAAAAACATGCCATTCTCCCATATGGAAAGCCGGGAATCCGTTCAGCCATTCGTGAAGCGGCGGATACACATATTTCACATAAGGTAGCGTAATGAGCGTGAACAAGACCGTCAAGATCGGTAAGACGATCAGCAGTCCTTTCAGATCAAGTCTGTGAAATCCGAGGTATATAAGCGATTCCTTGAATGTTAGTCCGTCCTTGAAGCGCAGCATCAGGAACGGAACGACTAAATGCCAACCGCTGGCCATGATAGTGAGCGCCAGTAACTGTACATACGTGGCCGACAAGCCGGTCCATTCCATGATCGGCTCGCGAAGCGGGTAGACGAAAATGTACGCGAGCAGGCCGGGCAACAGACCGAGGAACAGGTAGAAGGCGATTTGCTTTTTCGTTTTGGCTTCATACTTACGTATAAAACGAACGTAGTTTGGATCCGACAGATTGAAAAAATTAGCGAATTTACGGTAAACCGCAGACATGACGTAATCCCTCCATTTAGCTCAAAGCAAGCGTTGATTTTTTGGTACGCTCCCTTGATCATAGCGGACTTTGCCGCCGGAGGAATCCGTATTCCCCGTCGAGTTTGGACTTGCTCACGCATTATTTTTTACGTGATCACGCAAATGAAAAGCCCGGTTGCCCGGACTGACATCAGAATATGAATTGGCCTCCAACCTCATCGACGATTCCATCCAACTCTCAAACGGAAACGGATCATGCTCGCGCATCATAAGCCCGTACTCCAACTGCTCGAACACCTGGATGCAAGAGCATCGTATACGCGGTCCGTCTCTAGGGTAAGCAGCCGCCGCTAGGCATAGCCTCTGTCCGGTCATGCGCGTGGGCCCCGACATTGGGGACAACTGTCGATATATCATTAAGCCAAACGTTACAAATACTTGTTCATATTCCAAAAGTGAGCCCTCGAGTATCCTTCTCCAATTTTATGACACCTGTCATGCTGCCTGGCATGACGCCCGTGTCTACCTTTCATTCCTCCCAAATTTTAAACTTGATATGAAATAAGCTTTAGACGTATCGGGAGGAGTATAATCATGAAGAAAACATCCAATGAACGGATCCGGCTGCTGGATATCCTGCGGGGATTCGCGATTATGGGCACGCTCGGCACAAACATCTGGTTGTTCGCCCATCTTGGCAATACCGACTATCTTTTTACCTACGCGCATAATGACTGGTGGGCGTCCGCGGATGTACTGATCCGCTACGTGACTCTGTTTTTGGTCAACGGCAAGTTGCTCGGCTTGCTGACCATTCTGTTCGGAGCGGGATTGGAAATCCAGTTCAACAGGGCGCAGATCAAGCAAAAGCGCTGGCCCGGCCCATATCTCTGGACCGCTCTGTTTTTGATGCTTGAGGGACTGCTGCATTACACCCTCGTCCTTGAATATGATATTTTGATGAGTTATGCACTCACAGCCCTCGTGGTCGCCTTCGTCGTAAAAAGGGGTGACCGTGCCATCAAACGAACCATGTGGATCACCGGTACAATTCATGGTATGCTCGTTTTGCTGCTATTCCTTTCCAGCCTGAGCCTGTACTTTGGCGGGGGCAGCATGTCTCTGAACAACGGCAGCTTAGAGGCCCTGTACGGCAGCGGAACGTGGCTCGAGCAGGTTGCATTCCGGCTCGAGAACTTCGGCTTTTTCCGTATGGAAGCGATATTTGTACTGTCGCTCAATATTTTTCTGTTCCTTGCCGGGGTACGCCTCATGCGGGCGGGAGCCTTTCATCCGGATGAGCGGGGCCGAGCGATCCGGAAACGGATGCTGAAGATCGGTCTGGGGGTAGGCATACCGCTTAACCTGCTGCTGTTCGTGCCGGGCGGATGGTTTGATTTTCCGCTGCGCTATCTTTTTTGCCCCGGTTATGGCAATCGGTTATATCGCTCTCCTGGCCAAGCTGACGGAACGGTTCAACCGGTGGCTGATTTGGCCGGTGCTGGAACGGGTCGGAAAAATGGCGCTCAGCTGTTACGTGCTGCAAAATGTGCTCGCTTCCGTTATTTTTTACGGGTGGGGATTCGGTTTAGGCGGATCGGTCGGGTCGTTTGGCACCGTTGCCGCCTGGCTGCTCATCTGCCTGAGCCTCATGCTCTTTACAAGTATCTGGCTGAGCCTGTTTAAGCAAGGACCGCTCGAAGCGTCACGTAAATTTATCGTTCGGCGGCTGTCCGCCAAAGAGAGGAATCATGATTCAAAAACTATATCCACCTGATCAAATAGAACGTTATTTGGCCATTGATATCGTCATGTTGGTATTTCTCGCTTACCTGACGGTGCTGAAAAACCAGCCGCTCGGATGGGGGGCAGCCATCGCCCTTTATTTGTTGATGCTCGTCTCCTTTTACATTGCATTGTGGAAGCGGGGCTGGCTGCTTGTGTTTGCCGCCTGGGCAGGCTTTGGGGTCGTAACGGTTTACTGCATTTTTTTATAAAGATTGGATGGTATTATTCGGCTTCCTTTATGCCGATATGCTCGGCCGGGCTCGTACGATCAAGCTGATGGGAGCCGGCATGGCGGGCATCGCCGCCATGTTCCTAGTCTCGTATGCGGTGCTGCACGGAGAGCTGCATTCTTTTTTCCTGTCATCGATGATGCCGTTCCTTATTCTGCAGCTGCTTACGCCTTATATTATCCGTACGGTGGAGAATTCCCGTAAACTGTCCTCCAAGCTAAACGCCGCCAACCGCAAGCTCGAACGGTACATTCAAGAGGAGGAACGGAACCGGATCGCGCGGGACCTTCATGATACGCTGGGCCAAACCCTAACGATGATCAAGATGAAAAGCGAGCTGGCTTCCCGGCTGGTCGACAAAGATACGGCCCGGGCGCGCTCCGAGATCGAAGAGATCAAAACCAGCGCCCGCCAAGCGCTGCATCAGGTCCGCGAGTTGGTGACGTCCATTCGTCATGTGCCGCTACAGGAGGAACTCATACATGCTCGGAATTTGCTCTCTTCTGCCGGCATTGCGCTGGAAAGCGGACGGTTTCAAGGACCTCCGCCCCTCCCGGGAGCGGCAGAGACGATGCTTGCCCTTTCCCTTCGCGAAGCGGTAACGAACATTGTCAAACATAGCGGCGCAGACCGATGCAGCATCAGTGACCATTACGATGAAGGCATCTACAGCCTTACGGTTCAGGACAACGGCAACGGCATTACGCCCGAGCCATCGGAAGGCTTTGGCCTGCCCTCCATGCAAGAGCGGATGCGTCAGGTTCAGGGGCAGGCTCGTATTGTACCGTCCCCCTCCGGGGGGACCTTGGTGAAGCTGAGCATCCCGGTTCGGCTTACAGGCCCTGGTCTAAAGCGCGCATGAGCACTGAGCCTTCGATTCCGCAATCATCGTCCAGATGAAGGAGGTAACCGCATTGATTCGTATTGTTATAGCAGAAGACCAGCACATGCTGCGGGGCGCTTTCGCTTCCCTGCTGCAGCTGGAGGATGATATCGAGATTGTCGCACAGGTATCCGACGGCCATGAGGCGCTCAGCATGATTGAAGCCTGCAAGCCTGACCTGTGCTTGCTGGATATTGAAATGCCCGGACTCACCGGACTGGAGGTGGCCGCTGCCATAAGACGGGGTGGATTGACCTGCAAAATCATGATCGTTACCACTTTTGCAAGACCCGGCTATTTGCAGCAAGCGATGAGCGCAGCGGTCGATGCTTATCTTTTGAAAGACGAGCCGATCGAGTTTCTGGTCGAGGCGATTCGAAAGGTAATGCAAGGCAAACGGGTGGTCAGTCCCTATCTGGCCGATTCGTTGTTTGCCCATGAGGACAATCCGCTGACCGAACGCGAGCAGGAAGTGCTGCGGATGGCGGCGGAAGGGGATTCAACCCGCGTTATTGCGGGCAAGCTCTATCTGACGACGGGAACGGTACGGAATTATTTGTCCTCCGCCATCCAGAAACTTGAAGTGGAAACCAGACACCACGCCATAAGCAAAGCTCGCGACCGGGGCTGGATCTGAAAGAACAGGGATAAACCAAAAGGCTCCGTCATCCACTCAAAGGACGACGGAGCTTTTTTTTCGCGATAAACAAAGCCGTGTTTCTATACCTTAGATTTTCTTATATTTAAAGAAAAGTAATTAACGTCTTCAAGACCCAATCCGTACTCCGGGGGCCTGTTCTTGCTATATAAAGGAAGGAAATTCCAGGAAGATACCGTTACTTTCTAGGCAATGGGCTTCATATCTTTGTTGCGTATCGCCCGGTAATACCGATTAAGAAGTTCGTCAAGGGCCATCGATTGTTTAAGGACTTTAGGGTGCAGCAATCCATACTGATTCCCCAGCTGATGCAGCAACTGCCTCGACTCTTCTATTCGATGCCGCATGACATCGGTTTGCATCATTGCTCCCACCCCCTTCTGTAATATTTTAGAACATAATGTAAAAATATAGATTTATATTTGTATTGCATACTTTTCATAGATTGGGTGGATAGGGGCTGAAGTTTTTTCTTGCGATATAGAATTTCATCAGCTCCGCTGATAACTTATAAATTCTATATCTACAAGAAAAGGGCGCTCCCTATGACGGGAACGCCCTTCATGAACTGCCTCGAACTGACTTACTCAATAAACCCTGATCATTTCACGGGGCCTACAATATCAAGAATCAAAGTCCTCCGACGCCATGAGTAAATGGTTTGATGATAACGGGACTTGAATCAGAAGCAGAAGCACTTACTGGAACAGCAATGGACATTACGATACTAAATGTAGCCAACAGCAGAGCGATTTTTCTTTTCATTTCATCTGCACCTCGCTAATTAATATTTTATATCTATGTTGTTCTTCATTGGATGCCACATGCCTGAAAAGCTCAAACAATCTTACGCACTTGAGGATCGAATCTTCATTATGGATTTCAATGGCAAAAGCCAAGCTATCTAATAACAACTTTACACCTTCCTCATGCCTCTGTCTATCCAAAAAATAGGAGGATAGCTCGGTCAGAAAATGCGTATACCGGTCGGCTGCGACTTGATGGGTATACGTTCCGGAATCCGCCTTGTTTACGGCATAAAGAGAAATTTGTTGTTCAAACTTGTGCAGGATGCCGTCAACGTTAAAATCGAAACGGTTAGCGGCTTGGAGAATTTTGATCAGCGCCGGAATAATCTCGCTTTCTCTTGATTCGATATAAGCTACATATTCCGGCAGCACTTCAACATGCCCCATCATGAGCCGGTATAAATACGTATTTGCAGCAGCCCACATCTTAAACTGTTCCATAATGCGGCGTGCTTCTTCCGTGTCCTCCTTGACCCAACTCATATCGGAATATAAGGAGACATACCGCAAAGCCTCCTCATAATCGCCGCGTTCGTCGCAAACGGCCGAACGCAGCAAGTAGGAATAGGAGATGTATGAAAATAAAGGAAGTTTGGGCTGCTTATGCAGTTCATGCCTTTTTGCTTTCTCATATCTATAGGTGTACTGAATCTTTGCCTTTCGTCCCATCTCTTCAGCCAGTTCATCGACTTTTCTCCAATGCCGAAGAGAAGAGTACGTATTTGCCAAGTCTTTTAATGCATCGAGTTGATCCATTTCATCCAGCCGTTCAATAAAGCCCTCGAATTTGGCGGCGGCCCGGAGGTTTTGCTCCTGGTCCTGACCCATTGCGATCGAAAAAAGCCGATAATGGCAAAGGGCCAGCCGCTCGGAATGCTGGTATTTCTCGCTTTCGGCCACGCATTCATAAATGACGGCCGCAGCTTTGTGTTTGCCCTGTTGGTATAAATCCTCGGCGGTATCGAAAAGCGCCGGAACGTAAGAGAGATTGTCCATCATCAGCCGAACAACTTTCTCTATGCATTCCAGCTTGTCCAATTCGGCACAACGGTACAAAAATGGCCGAAAACGTCTCCAATTGGGGGAATGAATAAAACATTCATCCACATAGAGCTCATAAAGGCTGCCTTCCGGAAGTCCCATGGCGGACGTAATCCGGTCTAACTGTTGCATGGCAATGGGCCGGTTTCGCTTAATGATGGCACTGATCGTGCCCGAATTGACCTCCGAATTCTCGGCAAAGCGGTTAATCGTTAAGCCGGTCCTTCTCAAATAGCTTTCCAGTTCTGATCGTATCGTGGTTGTATGTATCAAAGCAAACAACCTCCAATAAGACATTCACACTCGGAACATCCATAATTTAGTATGAGAATTTATTAAAAGTAATAGTATATTTAATTATTACACCTGTCAATTACGCCTGGGTCCGGGCGATCATACAAACGCCACCGCATTGCGGCGAATCTCTTCTGCAATTGCCGGATGGATTTCAATATATTTACAGTTTACTACACAATCCATTTATAAACAATAATAGGATTCGACTGGTAACCAAACCCATCACGTTGTCAAAAGCTTACTTAATCCCCTTCTCTATATCGATGATCCGTATTCTTCCAAAAAAAAAGAGCGCCAGCAGCATCTGGCGCCCTTTCCTTCAAGCAAAGCCAATCCTTTCACCCCATCCTCACCGCTGCCCGCACCCTGGCAGCAATCTCCTCCACCGCCATCCGGACATGCTCCGCTTGCGTAACCGCAGAAATGACAGCCGCGCCGTCGGCGCCGGCTCGGATCGCTTCCTCCGCGCGCCCTGCCGTAATCCCGCCAATGGCGACCATCGGGAGCTCGATCCCTGAACGGCGCATCTCATGAAGAATCGCGGGGCCTTGCGCTGCTTTGGCATCGCTCTTGGAGAAGGTGGGATAAATCGGACCGATGCCGAGATAATCGGCACCATGATGGATGGCGCGGCGGGCTTCGTCCACCGTATGGGCGGATACGCCAAGGATACGGTTTCCAATCCGCCCGCGCACGGATTCGGCGGATTCGTCGTCCTGGCCGATATGCACGCCGTCGGCGTCCAGCTCAAGGGCGAGCTCCACATCATCGTTTACGATGAACGGCACGCGGGCGCGGCGGCACATGCCCTGAAGCTCGCGGGCTAGCGAGAGTTTCGCTTCATCCCGCAATGCCCCCTCTCCCTTCTCGCGGAACTGGAACATCGTCGCTCCGCCCGCCAATGCCTCGATCAGCACCCGTTCGGGCTCTTCCCTGCAATTGGTGCTGCCCATCACCAGGTACATCCGCAAGTATTCACGCATCCTGGCGGGAGTAATCCTGCCGCTCATCGGAGCACTTCCTGACGGCGGCCGTAAGCCCAATGGTTGGTTGGGCCATGCCCGTGTCCCAGATACAGGCCGTCTTCGATCGCCGCCTGGATGAACGCTCTTCCCTCGGTTATGGCTTCGATTGCGGATAGCCCTTTTGCCAACCCGGCGGCAATCGCAGCGGAGAACGTGCATCCGGTTCCGTGCGTATGGGCGGTCAGCACCCGTTTGCCCGTCAGCTCCTTGAAGTCCTTGCCGTCATACACCAGGTCGACGATCTGTCCGCTTCTTTCCTTTCCAAACGAACGCCCGGTACTGCCCTTGCCCGAGGAACTTTCGCTGCCTCCCGCGCTATTGCCGTACGCGTTCTCTCCGCCGGAATTACGGTTCTTCCCGTCTTCGCCGATTTCGTTAAGCCTGCCGCCAATTCCGCGAGGCCCCCCACTTTCGGCGACCCCGCCTTCCTCGTCATGGCCTCCCTTGATCACGACCGTTTTCGGCCCCAGTTCGAGGATACGCTTTGCGGCTTCCCGGCGATCATGCATGGAACGGATGTGCATGCCGGACAAAACTTCCGCTTCCGGAATGTTCGGGGTAACGATCTGCGCCAAGGGCAGCAGTTCCTCTCTCAAGGCCTGCACCGCTTCAGGCCGCAGCAGCTCCGCGCCTCCCTTGGCGATCATCACGGGATCGACGACAACCTTTTCCCAGCCGAAATTCCGGATCTGTTCCGCGGCGGTACGGATGATTTCCGCGCTAAACAGCATGCCGGTTTTCAACGCATCCACTCCAAGATCCGAGCCGACGGCCTCGATCTGCTCCGTCGTCGCCTCCGGGGGCAGCGGATAGACCCCGCGCACGCCGAGCGTATTCTGGACCGTTATTGCGGTAATGGCCGACATGCCGTATACGCCAAGCTCCTGGAACGTTTTTGAGATCCGCTTGGATGCCGGCGCCGCCGCCGCTGTCCGAGCCCGCAATCGTCAGCGCTCTGGGAACGCGTACGCCCTTCATCGTTCGTCACCGGCAGCGGCTGCTGCCCTGCCGCGAATCGCGGCATGCCCTTCCAGCGAATCCTGGTCCAGCTTGGCGAGCTCATCCAGAAAGGCAACCTGGAAGCTTCCGGGTCCAAGGCCGGACGTACGTTCCGCCGCACGGGAAGCCGCCGCGCCATAGAAGGCAAGGCCTGCGGAACCGGCCAGCATCAGATCGGGTTCGACGGCCGCAAACGCGCCCAGTACCGAGGTCAGCAGACAGCCTGCTCCGGTCACCTTGGTCAGCAGCGGGTCTCCCCCGCTTATGATCCAAACGGACGTCCCATCCGTAATCACATCCTCCTGTCCGGTGATGGCAACGACGGTATTCAGCTCCCGCGCAGCCCGAACCGCCAGGTCCACATTTCCGGCACCCGCGTTATCCCCGGCATCCACGCCCTTTATCTCGCGGGCCTCGCCCACGAGATGGGCGATTTCAGCCGCGTTGCCGCGAACCAGCGAGACCTTGATCCCGTTCAAAATCCGCAGAGCCGACTCCGTCCGGAATGCCGTGGCGCCTGCGCCCACCGGGTCCAGCAGGACCGGCACGCCATGGGCATTCGCCGATTGCCCGGCAATCATCATGGCATCCACCAATTCGCGGGACAGCGTTCCGATGTTAAGCACCAACGCGCCCGCGATCTTGGCCATATCAGCCGCTTCTTCGGGGGCGTAGGCCATCACCGGCGATGCGCCCAGCGCGTACAGACCGTTTGCCGTAAAATTGGTCACGACGACATTGGTCATGTTATGTACGAGCGGTTTGTTTTTTTTCACCTTTTCAAGCAGAACGGAGAGCTCTTCCTTCCGCAGTGTACTCATATTCATCAGCCTCTCTTCGGAAATTTATGGGTTCGATAAGAAATGTCACAAGACCGCCTCGGCCTCCATCGGCACCGGCCATTCTTCCTGCCGGTATGCCATGTCCCAGAACATGTACTCCAGTTGGCAGCTGAGCATGAAATGTTCGGCCATGCGCGCGCGCTCCACGGACGTGGCTCCTTCCGCCCATGCATCCACCAGTTCACGGAACTTGTCCGTCGCTCCCCCGGCACGTCCATAAAACTGTATCCACTCTTGAAACGGATGGGAGGCATCCGGTTGAACCTCGTCCAGCAGCTTTCGGCCGATCTCCACATATGTCCACGGGCAGGGCAGCAGGACCGCCATAATTTCGCCGAGGCTGCCTTCATGGGCAACGGTCAGCATGTGCCGGATATAATGATGCGCGGACGGAGCCAGCGGATATCCTTGCATTTCCTCATAAGCCACTCCTGCCGCAGTGCAGAAATTTTGATGAGGATGCACCTCGCTGTGCAGGATAAAAGAAATCTGTTCGGTGAACATGGAAATTTCGTCGCGGCTCGTGCATTTGGAGATCGCGATCCCATAGATCCGCATATAGGCATTTAGATACTCGTAATCCTGTTTAACGTAATGTATCAGCTGTTCTCTGCCCAGGCTTCCGTCTGCAATGCCTTTCACAAAGGGATGACCGAATATGGCCTGGAAAATGCCGTCCGCCCGCTGACGGAGCTCTTGCGTAAAACTCATCCTTTCCCACCTCCGAAAATAATGAAGAGCAGGAAGTCCGTAAGTTAGGGTCATAGCCCCGGGTAAAAGCCGCCGGGAAAAACATCCGTCAGGCTGCCGCTTTCCAAAAAAGGCAGACCGCATTTAGCGGAAGTTTTTTTTTGCGAGATAAGGATGGCAATCCTCGGAGTTTATACTTTCTGATATCAAAAAAAGCCGCCCCGAAAACTGGAGCGGCTTCATCAACAAGTCACGGCGCGCGAACGCGCATCAAAAGACTTTTGCGACCGACTCCACTTTCCTACGCTAGTACGAACTAGATCAGGTTCAAAGGGTCCAAGATATTCTCTCGTCTCAGCCGCTGACGGCTCCCCTAGTGGACTTCCTATTCTTTTGCCTAATACTGTACATAGGTTTGCAGGATCTGTCAAACGGCGGGCGATGTACGGCGTATATCGCCATACGGGATAACGACCTAGGTGCTGCCGGAGCTTTTTCCAGTAACCCGGCATCCCCTTCGGGTGGCAAGCATACACATAAGACAGCAGGACTGGCTATACCACTCCATAACCCTGAAGGATGATAACGTGTGAAAATGCAGATCACGCCCGGCTGGGGCAGGCCTTTCTTTTACCGCCGTTTAAGCAAAAAAATTTCCCTCATTACCGCCGGTTCCATCATTCAGGGATTCGCGATGGCGGTCTTTTTTGTTTCCCCATTCGATACCTTCGGGCGGGGGCGCCGGGATCGCGGTCCTTCTGAACCATGCGTTCGGCATACCGATCAGCCTCGGACTATGGTTTTCGAATTTTATTTTTTCTCGTTTTTACGGTGCAATACCTCGGTAGCGTCAGCGCCTTCGGGACGGTGTATGTGATTACGGTTACATCCGTATCGGTCAACTTCTTCGAGGTGTTCGTCAAGCCTCCGTTCGCGAACGTATGGATCGATTTGCTGTGCGGGTCGATGTTTCTCGGGACAGGCGTCGCCCTGCTGATGAAGCAGCGGGTGTCCAACGGGGGAATCGGGTATGTCGCCTTGGCGATTTACAAGTACAAGGGAATCCATCCCGGCACGTCTCTATTCTGGATGAACGGGTTTATCTTTGCTTTGGCCGCTTATGCCATCGATTGGAAAATCATTATCCTGGCCATTGTGTGCCAGTGGCTGTCCACGCGAATGATCAACTGGCTGCTTCACATGCCGGGACCCAGGCCGAAATGGGGCTACGGCGTCGCGTGGCGGAGCAAAAAATAGACCTGTCCATTTACCCGCTCCAGTTCATTTTGATTCCGCCGTCGGTCATGATCGTTGATATTATGCAGTTACGAGAAAGAATTATCCCTCCCGGACAAAAGAAAGGGCTTGGCGTGTTTAGGAGAAGCTGTCTCTTGCGGAATCGGTCGCGAAATAAAAAACTCCTTTGGAAAAAGGAGTTTCTCAACATGATATGTTGGTTTTCGTTCTCTCATTATCGCCCGCCGACAGGCTTTAGGGTGCGCACCGGTTTTTTGCTTTTCCTCTCTTCGCGGCCGCCTGACTGTTCCCCCTCTTTCTTGCCCTCTCCCACCCGGATCATCAGCAGGGCAAGCAACCCTACAACAAACGTAAATCCCGCGAGGGAAAGGAACATGCCGATCCGGGACCATTCCATCATCCAGCCGAACAGCGGCGGTCCGACGGCAACCCCGAAGAAACGCACCGATCCGTACAGCGAGGTAACAAATCCCCGTCTTTCCTTGCCGACCGCCCCCGTGATGAAGCTGTTGATGCAAGGAAGGATGAGCCCCGTCCCCAGGCTGCTGACGGCCAGAACCGAGATAAACAGGGTCAAGTGCCCGATAAAGGCCAGCGCCGCGTAGGCAGCCGTCATAAGAATAAAGCCAAGCACAATCAGTCTTTTTCATCAGCTTCTGGTTCTCTCCGATTTTGCTGCCCGTAATGTAGGAAGTGGTGCACATGACAAGCAGCGGAATCGCCAGAACCAGTCCCTTGACAACCCCTTCAATGTTGTACGTCTTCTCCAAAACCTCGGACAGGTAGAAAAGAATGCCGAACAGCGTAAACAAACAGGTCGAACCGGCCAGGTATGCGGTAAACAGCCATCTGCCCTCATGTTTGAACACGCTTGCCAAACCTTGAACGTATTTCTTCAGCGCCGGCGGTTTCTCCGTCTTTTTCTTCTCCTTGATGAACATCCAGGTTAAGATGATCGATACCAGCACGACCGCAGGAAAAGCGAAAAACACGCCATACCAGACGATGAGAGCGATTAGCGAGCCCAGAATGGGCGAAAGCACTTTCCCCGAACCGTTGGACGCCTCCACCAAGCCGAGCACCCGGCTCTCTTCCGCTCCCTTAAACAAGTCTCCTGTCAGCGCCATGGCAATCGGCGCCGTTCCCGCCGCCCCGATTCCCTGAAGCGTTCGTCCGACCATAATCCACATATAGGGGCTCGGAAAGAACGCGGCAGCCAGCCCCGCCAGGATTCCCCCGATTCCATACAGCGACAGCGCCGGGATGATAATGGCTTTCCGGGAAAAACGGTCGGACAGATAACCAAGAATCGGAATGGAAAAAGCCGCGACAAGCGAAAATACCGTGATCGTCAGACTGACCTGAAGGGAAGAGAGATTCAGCTCGGATTTCATTTTGGGCAAGACCGGAATGAGCATGGAATTGCCGAGCGTCATGATCAGCGGGATCGATCCGATCGCCACAATGGTCTTGGCCGACGTACGTTGTTCTGCCATTGTTCGTGATAACCCCTTCCGCAAGGAATGTAAACCTTCCGACTTAGAATGTCCTTGAAGTGGAAAGTTTATGCCGAGGGAGCATTTTCACAAAAGTAACGGCCTTTATATCCGTACCCATGCGAACTTTATTTTACGATGAACCGCCCATTGACCATAGTGGTCATTTTACTCTATACTCGAATTGACCAGACTGGTCAATTCATGGCACTCACAATAAACGAGGTGGTTATTATGTCTCAAAAATTTTACGGTTTGGAACCCGAAAAACGGGAGCGCATCATTAATGCCGCTATTAAGGAGTTTGCACGAAATGGTTATGATAAGGCTTCTACCAATGAAATCATTAAGGAAGCGGAGATTTCGAAAGGATCGTTATTCAACTACTTTAACAGTAAAAAGGAATTGTATTTGTTCTTGCTTGAATACCTGGTTGAAGTGATCGATAAAATTCTAGATGAAATTGATCTGAATGAAACGGATATTTTCAAACGGCTTCGGGACGTGGGATTCATTAAGTTCAAAATCATGAAAAAAACTCCCTCAAGCCTTTAACTTTCTTAAGGCGGTTTCCCATGAGGAAGCGGATGAAGTGAAATCCGAAATTAAGGAAATGAGCAAACATTTTATTGATTACGGTTTGGAAAGAATTTATTCGAATTTGGATTTAACAAAATTTCGTGAAGATATTGATATTCAAAAAACGATTCAAATTATCAATTGGACGATGCTGAGTTTTTCAGAACAACAAATGAAAAAAATAAATTCCTTTGAAGACATCGATATGGAACCGCTTGAGGAATGGGACGGCTATGCAAGCATATTGAGAAATTGCTTTTATAAAAAGGAGGAGGCGTAGCATGTTTATTGATATTTCGAACTTGAAGAAAAGCTACGCTTCAGGCATGGTGACGACTGACGTTTTGAAGGGAATTGGGATGAACATTCAAAAAGGGGAAATCGGTGTCATCCTCGGCCCATCAGGCTCGGGAAAATCCACGCTAATGAATATCCTCGGCGGCATTGACCGCGGCGATAGCGGTAGGGTCATTGTGGATGGGATCGAAGTCAACAAATTGAGTGACGACAAGCTGACCGATTATAGACGCGAGCACATCGGTTTCGTTTTCCAGTTCTATAACCTCGTTCCAAACCTTACCGTTGGAGAAAACATTGAAGTCGTTTCCAATATTAGCAAATCGCCTCTAAACGTTGACGAAGTTTTAGCCGCGGTCGGAATGAAGGACAAAAAACACCGCTTCCCTAGAGAATTGAGCGGCGGTGAGCAGCAACGGGTTTCCATTGCCAGGGCGATCGTCAAGAATCCCAAGCTGCTGCTTTGCGACGAGCCCACCGGTGCGCTTGATTTTGATACATCCCGAAGCATCCTGCAACTCTTGCAGGAAGTGAACAAAAAAATACGGAACAACCATTTTGATGATTACCCACAATGCTGCCATTGCCGCTATGGCGAACAAGGTATTCAAGGTGCGAAGCGGAGAAATCGTAGAAGAAACGGTGAATCAGACAATTGTTCCAGCCGAAAGGATTGCATGGTGATGGTGATTCATAAAAGAATCAAACGTGTTTTGTTAGAAAACAAAGCACAATATATCGGAGCGATGGTCCTGATCTTTTTTGGCTGCTTTGCACTCACAATGATGACCCAGTTCGCGGATAATTTCGAGCGATTGGCAAGTGAATTTGAAAACCAATACGTACAGGAAGACGCTTCATTCATAACAGACAAAAGCATTGGCGACTTGCGGGAACTTGAGTCTGCGTCGAATGTTGTGCTTGAAGAAAGCAAAACTTTCGACTATGCGCTGTCAGAAGGGAAAACGCTGCGAATCTTCAGCCAGAATGACAAGGTCGACATCCCCGCAATCCTCGAAGGCAAAGAATTAAGCGAAAGCGGCGGCATCCTCATCAACCCGGCATTTGCTGCTGCAAACGACTTTAAAATCGGCGATGAGATGAAAATTTCGGATCGTTCGTTTACGATTGCGGGTTTCATGGCTCTGCCGAATTATATTTATCCGCTGCAATCCGATACGGACATGATGCTGCAGCCTAACTTCGGCATAGCGGTCATTAGCAAGAAGGATTTCTCCGCACTTGGTAAAGAAAACTATTCCTATGCAGTAAAGTTTAACGGCGATGATCAAAATCTTCTTTCCCAGTCGACCCAATTTAAAGAGCATCTTAAAAGCCACGGCATCGAGATCATGCAATGGACAAACATCGAGGATAATAAACGGGTCAGTTTCGTCACGGCGGAGATTAAAATCCTGGGTCTTGTAAGCAAGGGAGTCCCTACTGCGATTTTATTGTTGGCCAGCATTATGGTCGGCAACATCGTTTGGCGGCTGATTAACCGCGATGCAACGACCATCGGCGCATTGTATGCGTTAGGGTATAAAAGAAAGGAAATCTATCGCCATTATATGATGTATCCATTGCTAATCGCCCTTATAGGCGGGATCATCGGGACGATCGTTGGTACATTTCCGGTACGTTCCATGCTATTGTTCATGTTTTCTAACTTCAATATCCCTCTGACCGAGATCGACTTCGATCCAATTATCATGATCATAAGCCTTCTCTTGCCGATTCTATTTCTTGGAAGCAGCGGCTACTTTGTCATTCGAAAAGAACTCAAACATTCGCCTTTGGAGCTGATGAAAGGCAAAAAAAGAAAAAAAACAAGGTCCATTTTTTGGAGCGCGTGCTCAAGCTTGACAAGTTCAAATTCGCTGCAAAGTTCAAAATCAGGGAACAACTTAGAAGTCTATCCCGGCTTGCTTTCCTGCTCTTCGGTATTGCCGTATCGACAATGCTGTTGCTTTGGGGTTTTACTCTCAAAACTTCCGTGGACTACCTTCTTAAAGACAGCATGGAGAGCGCGTATCGTTTCAAGTACGAGTATAAGTTCAACTCTATGCGCTATGAGCAGCTGCCGGCGGGTGCCGAGCCTTTCTCCGCCTCGTTGTTTGTGCCGGAGGCTGACCATAAAATTGATTTTTACGTCACCGGGGTGATACCGGACTCTGCCATGCTTACGCTTGCAGATGAATCCGGATCCGGGTTAAGCACGGATAAAGTCATTATGACAAAGCCCGTTGCCGAACAACTGAAGTTAAAGCAGGGCGACACCGTAAACATCGTAAGAAAACTGGATGGGCGCAAATTTTCATTACAGATCGAGGGCATTGCGGATACCTATGCGGGCAAGTTTATCTACATGCCGTTAACGGATTATAACGTGAAATTCGGGATGCCTGAAGGAAGCTACACAGGGGCTTTTAGTCACGTACGATTAGATGTTCCTGTAGACGAGTCGTATACCGTAATTTCTATTGACGAAAAAACCGATGCGGTTAGAGAGACGATGGCGCCAGTGCAGTCCATGGTCGGTTTCCTTTCGGCGATAGCGTTCATCATCGGCATGATTGTCATCTATGTCGTTACATCGCTGATCGTTGAGGAGAATAAGAGCATCATTTCGCTATTGAAGATTTTCGGCTACCGGAAGAAGGAAACCCATTCATTAATACTTAACAGCTCGACGATCGTCGTCGTCCTTGGATATCTCATTGGAATACCGTTGACTCTTGCTGCAATAGGTGCATTGATCGAATCGCTTAAAAACAGTATGGGTGTGGTGCTGCCGCCCCTGAAGATCAGTCCGCTATACACCCTCATCGGGTTTATTGTCGTGATGTTCTCCTATGAGTTGTCGAAACGGTTATGCAAGAAAAAAAGTCAATGCCGTTTCTATGAGCGAGGCCTTAAAATCAGGAATGGAATAGCTTTTCTCCCATTAGCAAACCTGAATCAAACACTAAAAACATCCGCTTTAACGAGGAAATGCTGGCGATATCCAGCTATTTCACGATAAAAGGCCGGATGTTTTTTCGTTGAAAATTGGAAGATAGAGTCAAAATGTTTATACTTGAGACTGAGAGATCATTTTCGAAATTGGAGGAGATGCCATGTTATACCGCCGCCTTGGGAACAGCGGCCTTCAAGTCTCCCAATTGGGACTTGGAACCAACGCTTTCGGCAAAAGGGCCGATCAGGAAACGTCCGCCCGCATTCTTCACTACGCGCTGGATCATGGGATTAACTTTATCGATACCGCAAATATCTATGCGAATACCGAATCCGAATCGATCATCGGCCAAGCGCTCGCGGGCAAGCGACACAACGTCGTCCTCGCGACGAAGGCCGGGTTGGTGCGCGGCAATGGGCCCAATGAACGGGGCTCCTCCCGCCTTCATTTGCAGCAGGAGCTAGAAAACAGCCTCCGCCGGCTCCAAACCGACTACGTGGACCTTTACCAGATCCATACATTCGATCCGAACACGCCGCTGGACGAAACGCTCCGGACGCTGGATGACATGGTGGCCTCCGGGAAAGTGCGGTATATCGGCGCGTCGAATTATGCCGCGTGGGAAATCATGAAGGCCATCGGCATCAGCGAGCTGAAAGGCTATGTCCGATATGCGTCCACCCAGACCAGCTATTCCCTGGCCGACCGTACGCCGGAGCTCGAGCTTGTTCCGATGTGCCTCGACCAGGGAGTCGGCATTATTCCGTATTTTCCGCTGGCCGGCGGGATTTTGACCGGTAAATACGGCGGCGGAGAAGGGGTGCCGTCCGGCTCCCGGGCGGATACCGATCCGAACTTCAACCGTTTCCTTGAAGAAAAAAATATCCGCCTTGGGCAGGAGGTGGCCCGCCTCGCCGCAGAGAACGGCTGGACGCCAAGCGCGCTTTCCCTCGCTTGGTTGATGAACCGCCCTGCGGTTTCTACGGTAATTGTCGGAGCCACGAGCCCCGAACAGCTGGAGAGCAATATGAAATGTTTGGACATTCGGCTGGATACGGAGCTCGGCACACGGCTGGACGAGATCAGTGATCCGTTCGTTTACGGGAAGCCTTTTGCCTCTTACCGGTTGTCGTAATTCGTTTTCTAAGCCGACCAGTCTTAAGTCATGAACGCCGTTTTTTGCGGCTTGCATTAAGGCCTTCAATGGGAAGGCCTTAATGCTCCGCTTATCTTTGCTTATCACTTTAGTCTTTGTCTTTACTGCTCCCGGCATCTTTACTGTTCTTATGCCTTGCTGCCCTTTATAAATTCCAGAAGTTCGACGATCATTTCCCCCACCGCATCCTCTTCCGGGAGCCGAATAAACCGGCTCAGCCGGATCATGTCGTCCTTAAACATATCTATAAGCTGCAGCATAGCTTCCTGATCGCCGTCTTTTGCGGCTTGTTGAAGACTCAGGAGTTCACTGTCCGGGATAATTGCGAGATCATTTTTCGTTTCCATTTATTCACCGCCTGTTGACTCATATTCAGTTGAAGAGCGACTTCGGATTCCGTTTGATCCTGTATGTACAGTTTATGAATGATTGCCCGGCCTTGCGGAGGCAGCGTATCGATAAGCTGTTCTACCATGATTTTATTGTCGGTGCGTTCCGTAAAACAGCATTCCTTGGTTGTTTGTTCCAAACCGCAGAAGGAATGCTCCCGCTTAGAGATCGTTTTGGCACGGTATTGAATTCTCCATCCGATTCGCTCAACCTCGACTTTCAGACGTTCGTAGGCCGTCCGCTGTTTGCACATTTTTATCCACCTCATTCTGTTCCGTTTGCTATAGTCTACTCAAATACGAGAACGTTTGTTCTCATTATTTCATATCACACCACTTTTTTCTACCTTTTGTTCCATATTTTTTGATTCTTCCTCGTCATAACGCATTTTTTTCAAATAATTTTTTCATGATGGTTGTTATTTATATATAAAAATTACCTATATAGGTGAAGGCACAACAATAAAGAAATAAAATGAGCTTGGGAAGAGGTTCATTGCGATTTCTTCACTTCCCTTTTGTTTGAGGCCTGCCAATAAAAAGTAAAGGGAGTTGTTACTCATGAAAAAAATACTTTATGTCCCGTTGGATGACCGTCCCGTAAACCTTGATGATGTTGTCGTTCAGGGTAGAACGGCCGGAATCAAGGTTATAACGCCTTGTGCTGACGATATAAGGAACCGCCTGGATTCGCAAAAAACAACATCGGATTCCACGCTGACAAGCACGTTCGCCCCAACCTTCGGGAACACCGCGAACATTCGTGAATTCATACTGGACCATGCCCATGAAGCGGACGGCATCATCATATCGGCGGATATGCTGGCCTACGGCGGATTGATCGGAAGCAGACGGCTGCGGACGGACGGGGGCGGGACGTATCCAAACTACGATCCTTCCACCACGCATCTGCTGGACGTCATCCGCCTCGTGAAGGAGCGTTGTCCGTCCAAGCCGGTCTATGTCATGGATACCATCATGAGGCTGGCCACGACCACTTATGTGGAAGGCGTCTTCCAAAACGCTTATGACGAGTCCCGCGCCTTCATGAAACAACCGAGAAAAAGCGTGTCGGACTTCAACGGAATCCTGGAAAGCTACGATCTGAGCCCGGACGGCACGCCATACGGAGAAACAGTCACTTTTAACAAAGAGCATTACTATGAGGCCAGACGCCATAAATTCAAGTCGAATTACTATATCCTGGATCAGTTGTCGCGTGCGGGTTACATCGATTTTCTGGCGATTGGCGTCGACGATTCCTCGACGCAAGGGGTACAGGCCAATGAAATCGCCTTTGTGGAAGAGTACATTAATGAGAAGCTGGGAGGAGTGAACGGCCAAAATCCTGAACGCGCCATCATTCTTCCCGATGCGGACGGCCTGGGCCATTCCCTTTTGGCCAGAATGGCTAACGAGTTCTTGCGCAGGGGGACAAAGACGAAATATTCGGTGCAATATTTCGGACCGGACGGTTCGACCATCATTAATCCGTACGAATATATGAGCGTTCATGAAAATATCCGGTTTCATGTCGGTATGATCGGCGGGGAGCTTGTGAGCGGTTCGGCTGACGTCGAGATTATTGCGGTAACGGACGTAAATCAGACCTCCGGCGCGGTGAGCCGGCTTGAATCCAACAGCGCCGACCGTATCCCGACCGTCGTCATCGATTTCGTGGGGGGAGGACCGGCGAATCCCGTGGTTGCCGAAGCGCTGCTCGACAGTAAATCCGCCGGGCAAATTCTCGGTTACAGCGCATGGAATACCGCCGGCAACAAAATCGGAATCGCCCTCGGAATGGCGCAGGCACGGCATGCGTATCTCGTAACGGAAACCAAGCCCTCGGCCTTGGGCAAGGCGGTAAACGCGCACGGATCTCTTTTATTCAAACGATTCTTGAAAGATTATTACTATAAAGCATTGGCTATTAAAGAGATCCGCCAGTATTCCAGAGATCGTCACTTATATACGAACATTCCTTATGCAGATGCCAACATGCTTCTGTTCAATTCGGAAAGCGACTACGATCATATGACCGGTCTCTTGCGGGATCGCATGCAGACTTACGCGGACACCCTTGCGGCCAAAAACGCTTTTGGGATCGGCCAATCCCAGGCTTCCCGCAACATCCGCCAGATCTGCGGGTCTGCTTGGTCCTATGCGGAATACGAATGTGCTTCAATCGACTACGAGAATCCGGACTTCATCTGGCATCGCGCTTTCGAGATTACCTTGAATCCGGAAGTTGAATTGTCGCGATAGATTTTGCACACATCCATTGACCTTCACGTTACGTAAGCCCCTATAATCGCTCTTAAGAGAGAATGACAAGAATAAAGGTGGGGCTTACTATGGCAAAAGCAATCGCAAGAAAATTGAAACTGGAATTGGAAGCCGGCAAAGCAAATCCGGCTAAAGTGGGCAAGGATCTGGCTCCTACAGGCATTAATCTGCTGCAGTTTTGCAATCAGTATAACGAAATGACGAAAGGCCAGACCGGGCAGATCGTGCCTGCGGAAATAACCGTATTTGAAGATCGGACGTTTAGCGTGAATCTGAAAACGCCGCCGGTGGCATTTTTGCTCAAAAAATATGCCGGTGTCGAAAAGGGTGCCGCAAAACCCGGCAGTGAAACCGTGGGAGCCGTCACTCGGGAACAACTCCGAATCATCGCAGAGATCAAACTTCCCGATCTGAATACGACAAATGTGGAAAATGCGATGAAAATGATTGAAGGTACGGCAAAAAATATGGGGATACGCATCGAACAAGACGGAAACCAAGAAACGTGACCCGAACCCTGTAGTTTCATTTTGCTCAAATTCCGAATCATTGTGTTAAAAAAACGCTATTCTCTCCCGATCAAAGGAGAGAATAGCGTTTCTGTTTCAACCTAATCTTGTTACGCGTAAAATCCCAAAAGTCTCTAAACCTCACGCCGTCTATGATGGAGTTCCCGTCGCCGCGGCGCTCCTCCACTCCATAACGTATTCCTTGGCCGAGGTGCCAGGGTCCTCCGTTTCTTCCACGATAACAAAACCGTTCTTACGGTAGAAACGCACCGCGTCCTTATTCTGCTGATACACTTTCAGGCTGAGCAGGTCATGGCCGTCTTTCGCCATACTCAGCAGCTGCTTTCCATACCCCCGGTTCTGCTCCCTCACGTCCACAAACAATGCGGCAATATAGCTTTCCACCAGCGAAATGAAGCCGAGAGGCTTCCCACTCTCCTGGTCCTCCAATACATAGGTATCGGCTTTCGGCAAATATTGGCTGGCCATCTCTCCGGTTTGGGCTTCCCAGTAACCGGGGTCAATAAAGCCATGTGAGATCAGCGAACCTTGCAGCCAAATATCCACCAACCGTCCGGCATCGTCCGCTTGAAAAGGGCGTATTCGTGCTTCGCCAGTTTTTTTGGCACTTTGGGCACTTTGGGCACTTTTGGGCACTTTGGGCATTTTGGGTATTTTTGGGTATTTTGGGTATTTTCGGTACTTTCGGAATTTTCAGCATGTTTCCCCTGTGAGTTCATGTTTGTTCGTGCCATCCCTTCCATGTTATAGACCTGTTGTTAATCAGCATACCCCGCGGATGCCAAGGCCATCGCCAGAACCGGCTCCAGTCCATCGGCCATCCGTTTGAACCCAAGATCGGTCGGGTGAACCCCGTCTACCGTCGCTTCGCCAGGGTCGCTGCCGAGCAGGCTTGAACCATCGACAAACGTAAGCCGCGCATCGCCGGCCTCCTGCAGATTCCGGACAAGATCGGCCTGGAACGCCTTGCGCTCCATCCGCGCCTGAAGCAGGTCCGGTCTTAATGATTCCGCCCCATGCGGCACTCTGGAGATCAGAATGATCGGAACATCCG
Source organism: Paenibacillus sp. DMB20 (assembly GCF_000987955.1). Lineage (GTDB taxonomy): Bacteria > Bacillota > Bacilli > Paenibacillales > Paenibacillaceae > Paenibacillus_AQ. The sequence continues at coordinate 140,533 of NZ_LAZU01000021.1, read as the reverse complement.
GGTGATAATCGCGATATGTTTGAATAAATACCGGCAGGGTGCGGACATAATTCTCCGTGCTGACGCAGTTCGCTTCATAGTCGATCACCAGGCAAGCCGGATCATTAATTTCAGCAGACAGCTTGGCAAGCTCCGCTTCTCCCTTCCCGTTGCCGGAAAATCCAAGATTGATAAACTCCAGGTTCATTCTTCGGCTCAAAATATTGGTATAGGACATCCCCGGACGCGACGCGCATCCTCCCTGCGTAATGGAAGTGCCGTAAACGATAATCTTTTTGCCGGAATCGTAAGGCTCCGGCGCCAAAACTTCCGCATCCGGCTCCAGGCCGATCCACAGCTCCTCCACCCCTTGGTAAAGAGGCAGGTTCAGCATAAAAGATCGGCGTTCCTTCGATTCGCAGGAAAAAACCAGGCTCTCATACTCCGTATCGGCTGGTTGAAAGCTCGCAGTTCCCGTATGGATCCAGCTTCCGGGCCCCCCGGTATAAGCATCCACCCCGCACTGGCCGGTCGGCGGCATATGATACATGCCTGCCCCCGCAGTCAGCCGGACGCGGACGGATACGGTCCGGGAATCCGTACGGAAACGGATTTGTCCGCCGGACGTGCAGTTAGCGAGGCTATCCACCTCGGGGCGGATCGGATGAGCGGGCTGCTGGGGCAGCCTGCGGTATCGGCGCTCTTGGTCAAACCAGGCCAGGCCGGATACCCGTAGCGGTTCAGCTAGCGGAGAAAGCCATGTCAGGTCGTTTTTCTGCCGCTTTCGGCGTTCTCATATTCGGATCCAATTCATGAGGGGCGTTGTTTTCGATCTGGCGAATGACCCGGGTCAGGCTCATCTCGCTCATGGAATCGATTCTCAGATGGTATTTTTCAAAACGGAGATCCTTTGTCACCTCGTTGGGCACAATCACGCAATGCATCCCCGCCGCAATCGCGGCCTTGGCCCCGTTTGCCGAGTCCTCGAAGGCTACGGCCTCTTTCGGTCCGACATTCAAGGCTTTAAGCGCTTCTATGTATAGCATCGGGTCGGGTTTGATTTTTTCGACATCGTCGCGGGTCTTGATGACTTCGAAGTAATCGATGATCCCGAGCTTCTTCAAAAAGCCTTCCACCCATTCCCTGGAGGAGCTTGAAGCCAGACCGATCCGAAGTCCCGAATCCCTGGCTTCCGACAGGTATTCCCTTACCCCTTCCCGGATATCCAGCAACTCCATGTGGGTTCTATGGTTATCTTTAGCCAGCTTCAGGATCGTCTCGATGCTTTCGGCACCGATCTCCTCTTCGATAAAGGCGTGGATCGCCGCATCGCTCGTGCCCACGCATTGCAGAAACACGTCCATGGGGAGCTCCACGCCATAATCCTGAAGCACTTCCTTGAAGGCACTGTACCAAACCGTTTCCGTATCGATAATCAATCCGTCAAAATCAAAGACAATCGCCTTAATCATGCTTACCCTCCTTGACTTTAGCCTGTTATGAAAAAGTGGATGCATTAAGCTTTGAAAGCGCCCGCTTTGCCCTTCTGAATGCGCCTAACCTTGAACCCATCAAGAACGGCCAAGGCTTTCTCCAACATTGTCTGCCGTTCGTTTAGGGATGTCAATCTATTTCCCATAGTCGCCGCTGTTCCCTCATATCCTATGATCCATAGAGCGACCCAGACAAATAGAGCAGGAGACATATGTATCTCCTGCTCTTGGGTTACCGTTCACGTCGATCACGCCAGGTCTGTTGTACAAAAGAGACCTATTATTCCCTCGGAAAAAGGTTATTTTTCATAGATTTGATACATCGTCGTTTCCTCATCCGTGGACCGTGCAATCCGGTAAGCCTCTTGCAAGCTTCTGTTGTTTTGAATGATTTCATAGAAAAGACGCTGCATGAACATGAGTGCGGCGTTACCATCGGGATAATCATCCGGTCCGATATAAACCCGGCAGCCGCCGTCCAGGAAGGCTCGGGCCAATACCGGCTCCCCCAACGAGCATCCGTTGCCAAAGACGACTTTACCCTCCAGTTTGGCATACCGCTTAATCTCTTCAACGCCAAAATCGCCTTTCGGCTCCCCGTCTTCATAAACCTCTTCGCCCAATTCCGGCATGATAAAATTCCCTTCATCACCATGAAAATTGAGGACGATCATGTCCGTGTCAGGGTAAAGGTCTTCCCCGTTCAGCACGGAAATGAAATCATTCGGCCTACCAATCCAATAAGTAAATACCCTTGCGCCAAAAAACTCAAATGTATTCCGCATAGCTTGTGTTTCCATATCACAATCGGGACCGCACACCAAAGCAATATTCATAACCGGTTTACTCATTTTCTCATTCCTCCATGGGTTATTATTCTCGTTTCGAATATCGATCAGAAACCGCATGGAGGGGCACGGGCCCTAGGTATAACAGCAACAATACGTTAATTTATCGATTTCATCGCAGTTATCCTCCTGTGTCTTTTCTGGTTTCCCCGCTCATTCCCCTGTTAGAAGAAGTTATTTTAGAAATTAAATCCTAAATCCTGGGATCAAGAGCTCATAACGAATATACTATCTGATTTTTTATTCCTTGTCCAATGTTAGGAAATTCGTCATAAAGGCAAATAATACTTTCCAATATCAAAAAGCACCCTCCGCACAATTCGATTGTGCGAAAGATGCTTCTGGGGAAACTCAATGTTCCTACCCCGGCAGAACCAGGTCCTTGTAGCTGCGAGGGGTGACAAGGAACGTCGAAGCCACGGCCCGATGGTCGGACAGCCACGTTTCCAACGGCAAATGGGAAGGACATGGATGGACGCCTTCGGCCTTCTTTTCCCCGATCACTTTGCTGTCTACCGTTGTCGTGGGCCCCCCGGCATATACGAAATCGATCCGGTCATATACCTCCGGGTCTCTCATCTCCGTGCCTTCGATCGCCCAAGTGATGCCCGGCACCGCTACCGGATCGGGATGCATGACGCGGAAGGAGTCAAGCAGCCCCAATTGTTCCAGCCTTTTCGATACCGGCCACTCCACCGCCTGTCCGTAGTGAATTTCCTTGCGCTCCTCCGTCCAGTCCAGATGGGAGGCCACATTGAAGTCCCCTGTCAGGAATACGGACATGTTCTGCGCCGCGAGAGCGGGAAGTTTGCGGAAGGGGCTGCTCATTTCTTTCATGTGGTAAAGATGCTCCCGCTCCATGACCTCCTCTGCACTCATCCCATCCGCGATATCGTAAGGACCGTACGGCTCGTGCGACAGATGCACATTGCAAACGGTTACAGCTTTTCCAGGCTCCAATTCAATCAGGTAGTAATCATTCTGTTCATTGAGCTCTATGATGGGATACTTGCTGATCAGGCTAAGGTCGGTCCCCTGCTTCACGTTCACATGATAGCCCAGAAGACTTGCCGCGGCACGCACCATATCGGCGTTGCTCTCCTGAATGCCGGTCACGTCGGCACCCGCGGCCAGAATGGCATCCGCTATGAATTGCGCGGACTTCTCCGTTCCATGGTGAATGGCAAGATACCACTGCCACATATTCAAGCTCATTACGGTCATTTTCATTTCGCTTGCGGACGTATAGTTGTCCTTGGAGTTCATCGAAAACTGCCTCCCCATTATGGATTATCTTCCTTTTTTCAAAGCCTGGGAGATCCCGAAGGATACCCCCGATAAAACCAATGCTAGGAATAATGTAAAATAACTTTACGCTACAGAGAGCCATGAATCCCTCCTTCCAACCTTTACGCTTTAGCATGTCTGTTAATGACTCCTCATGAGCATTTCCCTGATTGAACGGATGATGTTATTACTGCAAAAAACAAGCTTAGCCGGATTCCCGATGAAATATATGCTGCGTATCGAATTTTCCTTGACGTGGATAAGCGCGGCCGTTTCTACGCTCTCGCCGGAGGCGGACGACAATCCCCGTTTGGCCGTTGATTTCCCGCCATTCGAGCAGCACAAGCATAGCATAAGACAGGAGCTCGCCGCGTGCAACCGCTTCAAACATTTCATCATGGAAGTAGGAATCGGCTAAGGCAGCCATGGCCCTATTTCTTTCATCTCCATCACAACTCCTTGATCTTCCTTCGCACATCAAACGAGATATGGAGTTGTTCTGTGACAACGGCGGTCATTTTTTGGGGATGCAGGGATTTTAACGGACATGAGTTCCGTTATCCCCGCCTTTTGTGCTATTAAAAATTCTAACGGACAACAGGTCCGTCACTGGATCATTTCGGCGCTTTTTTTGCTCCCAATCTGTTCTAAGCGTATTCTGTGTCCGTTAGCCAACAAGTTGAGGGGGTTTAGAGGGAATGCCGGACTCCATGTCCGTTAGCTTTTTCGCACCGTTCATATTTTTAAAATGACAAAGACAAGCTACACACCACGGCCGATTTTAACTTCCAGCAAGGGCAGCTTTCTCCCCGGGAAAACCGTCGATTCGGTCTCCCCCGTCCGCAGCGCTCCCATTGCCAGGTAAAAGCTTTCCGCATGGGGATCGCTGTGGATCATGACGGTGCGAACGCCCAAACCCTCGACGGTCTCTATCATGTATCTCCATAACGCCTTGCCGTAGCCTTTTCCGATGGCCTCGGGCGCAATGAAGAAATTGTCCAGCAAGCAGGTATCCTGCTCCATCTCCAAACTCATAAAACCCTTGACGGCACCTTCGTCTTCCAGAACGAAAACCAGGGCAGAGACCATACCCTCTACCGTAAGGGTCAGATCGTTGCGGCAGGCTTCCATAAATTCGTCACTGTAACCCCAATGGGCTTTGGAACGAAATGAAAGGTCGCTTAGATAAGCGGCCTCTTCCGCTTTGGCTTTGCGTATATTCATAAGTAGGACCTCCTTTCAATCGCAACATCCGTTTATTCCGTTTTATTTCATTCTTGGATCCTCCGTTTTTAACGATTTCGCGTTACTCGGATATATTAAATTTTCGATATCGTATTTATGAAATCCTGTAACGCACTCGCCACAACCATGCTTAATGCATCAGGAGGATCATCAAGTTCCCGCCGCAAAAAACCAATGAGGCACGTCGCAACGTTCGGCCTTGAGCACTGCTTGAATCAGGTCAACCGGGCCCAAATCAAGGGCGTTTCCGCACTCAATGATCCGTGCAAGCAGGTCGAACGGGACGTTATGCTCCTATTCAGATGATCCCACAAAGCTTTATCCGTCCGAAATCGGACGTACTGAATGCCGGAAATCGATGGACGGGCGAAGGCCTACGTCTGTCCATCCCTTTCGCCTGCCTTGAATTCATGGTATTTATAAAACAGCTGCGGTACGATTTCCGCAATAGGGCACGTTTCCAAAAGCTCTTTGGACTTTTCCAATAACTGCGTATATTTAGGCTGATCCCCGGTTAGTACCATGGATGCAAGGGTTGTGATAAAGTTGGTCAATTCTTGCGAACGATGATACGGCAGCGAGCCCGTAGGCTCCTGGATAAAAGAAACTAAATCGCGAATGCCGTTTTCGATAAGCGCTTCTTTTCCGTCTGCGACGCGATCAAGCAGCATCTTTCTTCGCTCTGCGGAAAACGGATTATCGAACTTTATAGGACTCTCCGTGATTTTGGCCCCCACGATTTCGGCGATAAGCGGGGCCATCAATATCCCGTTGCGATAGGTGCCTGTGGCAACGTAAAGCCCTTCCACCTCTGTATCTCCAATTACCGGATATCCGTCCGCTGTAACGGGACGCGATCCAAAATACATTTTTTCTATCGTTGCCGTTCGGAGTCCCGTATGGATTTCATGAATCGCGCTATGCAATAAGGTATGAACCTCACCCGAAGTTACCCCGTTTTGCAACCCGGATAGGCTCGAAACTTGGTTGGTTGTTCCGATATAGACCGTCGAGTCGCTTCTTGGAACAATATGGGCCCCGCATGCAAACCCCCGATCCGGCGTACGGATGACGTTAGGGAAAGATACCCCCGTTGAAACGGCAAGACCCACCCCTTTCCCCGGCATCAGATATGGGATCCCCGCCGGGATATGGGTATCATCCATGATTTTTCCGATGCCTACGCCGGCGCAGAGTACCACATGGTCGGCATACAACTTTTCATCCTCGGCAACGACGCCGACTACTTTATTCCCTTCGACCATCAGCTTCCTCACGGCTTTACCCAAGTGCTCCACACCTGATTTGATGGCGGCCTTGGCGAGAGACTCCATCAGATCGGATGCATCCACGCATCCTTCCTTGGGGATGTATAATCCCTGATAGGCGAGATAGTCGGGATTGGGCCGAAAGCTTGGAATATCGGCTGGATCCGTCCATTGAAAAGATTCATGCCGGGCGGTTAGCTCCTCCGCTATTTTCATGAGATGAGAACGATCCTGCGCGCCGGCAACATTGGCAATCAGAAAGGTTCCCATTTTGGCATAGATATCCCTTCCCGATCTTTCTTTGATTCGCTCCAACCATTCGGGGTAAATTTTTTGGGCCTGTATGCGAAAATCCGTTTCGTTGATATCCAATTCCTTGGTTTTGTGGGCGGAAATTTCGCCATAGGCGCCTAACATGGCTCCCGCTGCGTAACTTGCGCTTCCGTTTGCCTTGCGACGGGGATCAATGCAAAGAATTCTTAAATTGTGATTTCCTTCACTTAACTTAAAAGTAATTGCCCTGCCTACAACGCCCCCGCCCACCACGATCACATCATATTTTAATCACGGATTCGCTCCCCTTTTATGCTTCTTAACATTTCATGAATCGACCCCAGAGAGGGTGCATCATGCATTTGGTTGATCTGTATTGTAACCAATATGTTAAATGCAAATTCTTCCGTTCGTTCCCCCTAAAAATGAATCTTTTCCAAGTAAAGTCCCGCGTCCCTATGCGATAAAATAATACGCACGCCAACAAAACACCCCGGCATTACCAATCGGTAAGCCGGGGTGTTCGTTGTCTTCATATATTACTGCTACACACTGGACCCGAGGTTGTCCCTGCTCTCAAAAGACTTGCATTTAGGAAAAGATCAGGAGGCCAGTTGCAGCATGCGATAGATGATAACCGCGGCCTGAGCCCGGTTGGCTATGCCCTTCGGGGCGAATCGGTCAGCCTGAACGCCGCTGATTATTCCCTGTTGGATCAACTGTGCCACAGATGTTTTGGCATACGGAGCAATTTGGCTCTTATCGGCAAACTTCTGCAGCGGTTCGCTGCTGCTCACGGGCTGCAGTTTACCTATCGCTATCATAGCGTTTGCCATCATGACGGCCATTTCTTCCCGGGTAATTTTGCGGCCCGGTTCAAACTTGCCCTTTCCGACACCCTTGACGATTCCGGCTTTCACGGCGGCGCTGACGGCATCCGCATACCAGGCACCCGCTTTGACGTCAGTGAACTTGCCAGCAGATGCAGCAGTTTCCGACAATTTCAAGGCTCGTACCAGCAGCGCAACAAATTCGGCGCGGGTGATAGGCTTCGTCGGAGCGAAGTTATTCCGGTCTATCCCTTTAATAATTCCCTGGGCTGCCAAGCTTTGAATGCTTGATTGTGCCCAGGCTGCTTTTCCCAAATCTTTGAATTCTACAACAGGTGTCGGTGCCGGAGTCTGCGGAACATTTGGAACCGCCGGCTTGGACGGAGACGTTGGAACTGGCTCTTGAGCCGGTTTGCCTGAAGGTGCCGGGGTTGGAGCCGGTGCAGGCGTCGGCGTGGACGAGTAATCCGGCGACGGTCCTGGCGTTGGCCCAGGCGTCGGCGCAGGCTTCAGTTTGTTGACAATCCGACCCTCGATGCCTGCTTTAATCATTCCGCCCTTAAACGTATTCTTGATGTAATCGTAGAATACGTCCAAATCAATCGGTCCAGGTACGGAAGAGCTGGCTTCCGTCAGCACTTTGTAATTATCCCCGCCGGCTGCCATGAAATTATTGACAACCACCGTATACGTTTGCGTCGGCTTGATCGGCGTGCCGTCTGTGCGCGTAAGGCTTGCAACACGCTCCTTTACCGGAAGATACATGTTTGCCGTATACTTCAAACCTGAAATTTGCAAGGTTTTGGTGTCCGTTTTTCCATCCGGTTTCACGTTCCACTGCTGCTGCAGCAGCGTCTTGATCTGTTCGCCGGTCAGCGTGAGCTTCACCAGCGTGTTGCCGAACGGCTGGATTTTGGCCAGATCTCCGAAAGTCACTTCTCCTTTTGGAAGATCGGCGCGGATTCCGCCCGGGTTCATGAAGGCGAAGTCCGCCGGACCTTTGCCATCGCCAAAGTCGGCGCTGCGCATCGCGTCAGCAATCAGGTTGCCAAGCGCGGATTCGTTATTATAAGCATCCGTCCGGGTAATGGAGCCGTCTGTCGTCCCGATAGGCTTGGTCAGCTCAGGATGTTTATCCAGATAATGTTTAACCAGAGCCACGGTATCCGCGTCAGGCGTCACGCCTTCATGGAACGTTGTGATGACTTCGGCCGATTTGCTCTTCACGTCGCCGGTCACGGGATCAATCATCAGCTTGATGTCCTCAAATGCCGTTCCATAGGAATAAGCCTGAACGATCAGCTTGCCGTTTACTTCTCCATTGGCCAGCGCGTGATTGTCGCCGGCAACGATCACGTCCACCGGAGAATTCGCGGGAAGCGCATTGGCCAGATCGGCCGCTTCTCCGGTCGTTGCATCGTTCTTGGTCGTGGCCGGATCATGCGCAAGCACGATGATTGTCTCCACGCCTTGTTTCTGAAGTTCCTTGGCATAGCGCTCAACCGCTTCGACTTCTTCCTGCGGCGTCAGGAACCGCACGCCTGCAATGCCGGAAGGAGCTACCTTGCTTGGCGTAGACTTTGTGACAAGACCGATGAATCCGATCTTCACCCCGCCTACTTCCTTGATCACGTACGGCTCGATAATCGGTTTGCCGGTTTTGGCGTCCACGGCATTGGCGTTGACGTATGGAAATTTCATTTTATCATGGATGATTTTATCGTTTACGGGATCGACTCCCCCGTTAAGCTGTGCCATCAGGGCCTTCACGCCCTGATCAAACTCGTGGTTGCCCAGGGAGCCCACATCAAAGCCCATCATGTTCATCCACTCCAGCGTCGGCTTATCTCTTTCCATGGAGGACACAGGAGCGGATGCGCCCACGGAATCTCCGTTATGGAAAAGCAGGGAGTGCTTGTGTTTGGCCTTAGCTTGTTTCAGATAGGTAGCCAGAATGGCCGCCGTTCCGGCAGGCTTATTGTTGACGGTGGACACCGTATCAAGCTGACCGTGGAAGTCGTTGATTCCCAGCAGGTGGACTTCGACGTCGCCCGAAGGATTTCCGGATAAATTCAATTTGAAGATGCCGAAGCCCTTGGCATCTTGCTCGCCGGTATAGGATATATGGTTCGGCAGCACGTCCGCCGCCTCGGGCGCCGAGGTGAAGGTGACGTTAACATTGCCGGCGATAGGCGCGAGGGACCAATTCCGGTCGGCCGTCGGGTCGATGATCTTCTTTTCGGCGATATAATCCATCAATACCTGGCGGTTTTCCTCCTGGGAATCCAATACCATCACGGACTCTTTCACGCCCGGGAAATTCCCGCCGCCGCTCGCGCGGTAGTTATTGGTGACCACGATGAAATCCATGTCCGGATTCAGCGGCTGACCCTTGTAGGTCACTTCCTTCACGCGGCTGGAGCTTGCGTTCTTGAGCTTTCCGGTCTCGTCGTATTTGGCTTCTTTCGTCACATCGATTGTATATTCGATGCCGTCGATCACGTCAAAGTTATACACTTGAAAAGAAGTATTAAGCAAGGATTGCGGAGCCGTGCTCGCGGGATCAATCGTGTTGAATGCGCCTGCGCTCATTTCAATCCATTCTTTAATGACAGAGCCCTTGACCTTGATCGCTTTCAGCGTATTGTCGTAAAGATACAAATCGCTCGCGCTGCGGATCGTAAGGTCGCCGGCGGCAATGCTCGTATACTCTGCAGGACCGTTTCGCCCCGCTTTGAACGGAGCGCCCACGCTCAGGATCGGCAAATCCTTGTACTGCGGCAGTTGGGCTGCGATAATCTTCTCGACATACCACTTCTGGGCTTCCGTGACCACCTGAACCGTCGGATCGTCCTGGACCATCGCAAAATAGCTGTTCATCGGAGCTTTGGTCTCGCCCAGCTTCCGTCCGGTGTAGGCGATGGTGGCGTCATGGGCGGCTTGCACGGCGGCGAACACGTCCGTGTCTCCCGGAACGTCTTTGGCGGACCGGGTCGAAGCCTTCGAATTTGCTTTATCGACCTTCCATTTCCCGTTGTCGTCCGGAACGATCTTCAGGTCGATCAGACCCAGATGGCCGCCGCCAAAACCGGCTTGAACGGCAGGCGTGCCGTTGATCTGCCCGTACACGTTATCCACAACGGAAACCGCGTTGTTGTACGGCTTGTTCGTAGCTGGATCTTTGAACGATTTGTCCAGCTTGGAATCATCGCCGTTCGTCGGGAAAACCTTGTGCGTGTGCGAGAACGTGATGGCATCGATATCCCGCACCTTGCTCAGCTCATTGATGTCATTCTCGGATTTTTGGCCCTTTATGGTATGGGCTTCAAACCCGCTATGCGCCATCGCTATAACCACCTGCGCACCTTTCTTTTTCATCTCCGGCACGAACTTCGCCGCGGTTTCGGCGATATCCTTGGCGATCACCTTGCCTTCCAGGTGAGCCTTATCCCACTCCAGGATTTGAGGAGTAACCAGACCGATGAGGCCGACCTTGATGGTCTGTTCCTGGTAAGTACTGTCCGTCACGGTCTTATCGATGATGACATACGGCGTAAATGCGTTGACGTCATTATCGGGATTACCGTCGTTGTCGGCTTTATAAATATTTGCATTCACGTATGGAAAATTAGCGTCGGTATTTTCTTTGTTGCTGGTGTTGCCATGGACCGTTCGATCCAAAAATTCCAAACCATAGTTAAATTCATGATTGCCATAGGTCGCCGCATCGTATTTCATGAGGTTCATGGCGGCGATCATCGGATGAAGATCATCCGACGCCATAAATCCGGATTCCTTTGCGATGTAAGTACCCAGCGGAGTTCCCTGAATCAGATCCCCGTTGTCCAGCAAGAGGTTGTTAGCTTGCTCTTCTCTCGCTTGCTTGACCAGCGTTGCCGTCCGGTCAAGACCGACGACGCCCGACTGCGCGTTTTTGAAATAATCCCAGCCGGTCACATTGGTGTGTACATCCGTCGTGCTCATCAACCGGAGATCGATGGTCGGCTTCGCAGGAGCGGGAACCGCTTCTTCGGCAGCCTCTACAGTGCCTGTGCCCAGCAGTGATCCCCCCAAGACCTGCACAGAGATCAATGCCGTCGCCAGCAGGGAAGAAAAAGGCTTATTCCAACGTGAATTCCATCCCATAACGTGATTAGCCCTCCTATGATTTGGTGATTGCCGTGGTATATTATACCAAATTAAATTGGTAGATTATACCGTTTTACATCAAATTAATAGAAGATATTTGTAAAAAATAGCAGGCAAAAACCACCACTCTGTGGAGGGAGAAAGAGTAAGAGAGAGGATGCAAAAAAAACGATCTAATTCGCTTAGGAAAATAGTGATACAATCAAGAATATTTACCCATTTACCAATTGGGGAAGTTTGGAGGGAATGCAGTTAGTGAAGAGGTTTCAAAAAATGATTCTGGCCGCGGTAGTACTTCTTTTTTCAGGCTGTGCAAGTGCATCCAACGATAATAATATGGACTGCACTAAAGTAAGTAATAATCAGGACGGCAAGCTAAACGGGACTGTTTCTTGTACATTTACTTCTTTTATATAAAGGAACCGTCAGTGCACAACTGGAGGATGATGCAGGGACTGTATATTTCGACAAGAACATTACATCAGGTAACAACGAGGAATCCATCGACCTGAACCTCGAGGAAACGAATGAACTTGTTCTTCAATTCAAAGGGACAAAAGCAACCGGAACATTAAATTTTAGTTGGTGAAACTTAAAGAACGCCTCCCTTTCACAGGAGGCGTTCTCATTCCTTTTACTAGAGTTCCTTGCCGAAATCAATGGATTCTTCCTCTAACCCCTCTTCCAATTCCTCTCTCAAATCGGTCAGCCATTCAGGCTCATGATCCCATTTCTCCGCGATGGACCTCAGAGTCCGAACATACCCATATAAATTAGCAAAGCGCCTGCATGCCGGCAAAATCTCCTCCAGATCGCTCGGGATACCATATTCGGTGACATACCCGTCCATAAAACATTGTTTCTTCTGATTAAAAATTTCAGACGGAATGCAATCCTGCAAACTATGAAGCGCTTGTTCGATATCCATCGCATACCAGTGGTACATGGCATCATCAAAATCAATGACGTTGCATGACTTGGATTCATCGTCGTAGAACACATTATCGTATTCAAAATCATAGTGAACCAGTCCATAATGATTTGGCGACTTAGGAATCGAAGCGAAATAATCCCGTAATAAGTTGACTTCTCTTAATGCCGCCGATTTCTCCGGAAAATCCATTAATACTTCCTGCATCCAATCCAAAACATCACTGTGCGACCATCTTTTGAATCGACCGGGCGTATATTGGCTGGACAATTGATGGAGCCTTCCCAGAGCTTTTCCATAGCTGAACAGAATAGCGTCGCTAAAGTCGGTATCGCTGATCTGCACGCCGGAGACGCGTTTAAATACCGATGCATAGTACTCCCCCCATGGAGTCTCTGCCTCTACAAGCTCCGCGCCATGCTTGGATGCAGCCGATTCCAAAACCCCATAGCGGTTGTCGCGTAAGTATGCGATAAAATCCAGCTCTGCCAAAATGTTTGATTTCAGCTTCTCTGTCTTCGGAGCAAATCGCAATAGTCGGGTCTCACCCTCATATCGAAACGGGTAAATGGCATTTGATGAGATTCGATAATACTCAAACAGCTTCAACGAGGCTTCATCGTAATTCCAATTTTGCAAAATCATTTCCGCCAGGTCCTCATTATTAAAAAGATATTTTAACTTCAACACAAAGCAACAGCTCCTCTTTTATCATATTTCGTTCAATATTTGATTCTCTTGTTATACTTCCGGATATATTCCTTTTTCTTTTCCTTCAGCCGGCTTAGTTCCTTGAACTGAGTTAGATAGCGTTCATAGCGCTCCCGCGATATAACTCCGCCATCAATAGCTGATCGAATAGCGCAGCCCGGCTCGGTACCGTGAGTGCAGTTCGAGAATTTACATTGCGCCGCCATATCCGCGATATCCGTAAATACCGAATCCAGATCATCATCCTCTGCCCACAATTGCAGTTCTTTCATCCCCGGCGTATCGACGATCATGCATCCCGAGGGATGAAAAAATAACTGTCTATGGGTTGTGGTATGTTTGCCTTTTCCGGAATAATCGCTGGTATGATTGGTCGTCTGTACTTCCTGTTCAAGTAGGGAATTCAGCAAGGTTGATTTCCCTACGCCCGACGACCCGAGAAATACAATCGTCTTACCTTCCGTCATGTAATTCAAAATCGGATCAAGCCCCATATTGTTGGCGGCACTTATTGGATAAACCAGTGAATCTCCAGCGATATCATTGACTTGAGCCAAATACGCTTCGGTGTTGTCGCACAAGTCTATTTTGTTTAGCAGAATAACGGTTTCCAGCTTTTGATGCCTGGCAAGGGTCAAATATCGTTCAATTCTCGATACGTTAAAATTCCCGTCCAACCCACACACAATAAATACGGTATCAAGGTTGGATACGATTACCTGCTCCTCGGTAATACCGCCTTCAATCACGCCGTTCTTCATCTTTCTCCCCCCGGATATCGGGGCTTTTCTGGAGAAATAATTTTTTCTGGGCAGAACCTCATGAACCAAGGCGTGGTCAGACTCCTTGATGTGTTCCATCAGCACAAAATCTCCAACTACGGGATAATCTCCAAGATGTTTTGCATTAAATCGAAATTTTCCTGTTACCTTCGCCGCGAAATCGCCTTGTTCCGAAACAAGGTGGTACAGATTGTTATACTGCGATACAACCTTTGCCGGGATGTGATTTTTATGTTTAGATCGTTCCATCTGTTCAAGAAAGAATGAATCCCAGCCTATGGAATGCAAAGATCTCATTGCTATATCTACCTCCATTAAGCCATTTTTGCGCGCAAAAAAGACCGCAGGCTACGTCTGCGGTCTACTTAATCCTTATTTGGAGGGGTAAAAGGTGAAAAAAGCATACACAAATAAACCCTCTTTTTTTAAAGGAAAGCTGAGCAGTTATATCCCTAAAGAGTGGCAGACCTGTCCGTCTGCCGCCATATTCAGTTAAGGACCACCTTAATATCAACGTTTAGCGTACTAGTCCGGCGTTTCATGCCGCTCACTCCCTTCAAAGAAAGATAATTCCATTTTACTCTCTATTTCCTAGTAGATACAAATCCCAAAATAATTATAGTTGAATTTTCCCAAAGAATATCTTCATTATCCATAAAGCCCATCCGCGAAAGAAAAGACGTCTGGGAGATTAATTAAAATTGATCTTTTCCAAATAAAGTCCGCACGCATCCGCCATGCCGCCGGTTTGCAGCCGCTCTTTGGAGCGAAGGATGGCCGGAATGTCTTCCGGTTCTTTTTTCGCCTAACCCGATCTCGATCAGCGTACCGACCATCTTGCGGACCATGTTATACAGAAATCCGCTGCCGCATACCCGGAACTGGATAAAGCCTTCGGTCTCTTCCACATCCAAATTATAAATATGGCGTACCGTATCCTTTTTCTTGGACTTGGCATTGGAATAAACCGCAAAATCGTGTTCGCCCACAAAATATCCGCATGCTTCTTTCATTCGCCCGATATCCAGTTTTTTTCTGGACATGCATGCTGTAGTTTCTCATGAAGGGATGGCTGTGCGTTTCGTTCCAAATCTTGTACACATACGTTTTATCCTTTGCGTGATAACGGGCGTGAAAACGCTCGTCCACGGCCGCAACTTCCGTAATGCTGATATCCGGCGGGAGATAATGATTGAGAAAATTTTTGATTTTGGATTCGGGCAAGGGTTCGCCGATCTTGAAATTGGCCACTTGGGCCAGGGCATGGACCCCCGCATCCGTTCGGCTAGACCCAATGATCTCGACGGGTTGTCCCACCAGTACCGATATGGCCTTTTCGATTTTGCCTTGAATCGTATTTTCGCTATTTCCAAGACGCTGCCAGCCCTTATAGCGGCCGCCGTCATATTGAATGGTTAATTTATAATTGTGCATGACCTGCTCCTTTTTCCTTCATATTCATAATCGTATTTTACGATAAAAACGCGGTTTTCACACAAAATATCGCAGATGGTTCCTATCGGGAGGTTCATCGGTCCTTGCGATGTAAGGAAGTCGCGTCTTTCGAAGCTTATACTTTTTTATATCTAAAAAAGCCCAAGCGTTGTCGCCGCTTGAGCTTAGATCAGTTTTGATACATTGGGACACGTGGACTCATTTATTTTTTGCCGCCCAAGTTGAACAGCGAAACGATCAAACCGATGACGAGCAGCACGATCGGCGAACCAATCAGCAAAAAGAGAGAAGCAGCCATGCCTTCATAAGAGGTTGTACCGATAACAACCGGAATCTCTACTCCTACCTGCGTAAGGATGAATAGTAGCACCCCCACGCCTAATCCGATGAAACCAAAAGTCATCATCGTTCTTCCAAAAGATTTTAGCATTTAGTATCCTCCATTCCCACTATGACTCATGGTCATTCAATTCATTCAGCATCCTGCCGTCACCAGGAAGATCGTGCTTGGCGGCTTCTCGACACATAAGCGAGGAACAAGAATGCAATGCTTATTACGATATAAATGGAACACATTGCCCAAGCATTTAGTCCCATTCCTTCGATTGATCTTGTTCCCATGAAATCAAAAACAGGCATCTTGTTTAACGGCCCCAAATACCAGATGATCATGTAAAACACCTCGAAGGTGCGATTTGTCTTTGTAAGCACACCTGAGGCAAGAGCCAAACTCGGAATTAAGATGGCGGCGGAGATCCAATAGGCCAGCCGTTCCATATCACCTTCAAGAATCAATCGTAAGAGCATACCGGATCCTGTGGCGCAGGTCAGCAAGATCCCGGCAACCCAGACGGCCGATAACTGGCGGATAAGAAAATGCGGACTTGAAGCGACAAGAAACTGTGTCTGGAAGCGCGTTTCCCGATTCCCGATTCCGGACCAGAGCATCAGCGGCCATATCCAGGTTGCAGGCCATATCATCCATTGGGATGAGACGGTAGAGGGCATCGCAAGACAAAGCACCGCCAGGATGCCGGCGACGATATACCAACCAAACGAAGCGCTCTTCATCATCAGGCGCCATTCCGCAAGCAGCAATGGCCGGAAGGTCATCCGCACGGTTACTGGAGGGAGATCGGCAACGCGGGATCGGGAGGCTGTCCGCTCCTGCATCTCCTCCACATCAACTTCAGTGCGACCCGGATCCTCGCCCGTCTCCGCGCTGGGCAATGTCTCCGCGGATTTTTTCTCCCGCTTCTTTCCTTCCAACGCTTCCTGAAAACCGGGGAACAACAAGGCAGCCGCAAGGACCAACAGACAGGCAAACAGGAAAAGCGATAACTGCTGTAACAGAAGCGATCCGGTCCATTCCACGCCTTGCCATACGAATAGCTCGATCGGTTGTTCAGGAATAAGAACTCCGATTCCATACGAACCGGAAAAGTACGGCTTGGTTGAGGCAAGCTCATTGACCATATCCGATGTAATGACGTTCGTTCCAAATGCGATGTAGCTCGAACCGGTGCAGAAGATAAGGAACAGGATGAAGTAAATGACATTGCCCAGCACGCCCTGCAAGGCCCTCCTTGTTTCAAACAGCACGGCCAGTGCTGAGACGACAGACAGGATCGGAAGCGTCAGGAATAGAAATGGAGACAGCAGGGGCCACAGTTGGACCTGCATAACCTCGCCCCGAATCCATTGCATGATGATGGCCATCCCCATAACGACAACTACAATAATGGACAGGACAGCAAAGTTGCTGAATGATTTTCCCATCACGTAGTGCAGCTTTTTCACAGAGGTCGATGCAATGATTGGCCCGACGCCCGTTTTTCTGTCCCGCTCGATACTATTCTTAACTAAATAAAACCCGAACAATGCCATGAGCAGGGTGGTGGAAAGGGCAACCGATCCGCCTACCCAGGCGGAGTTATAAATCCCCCGGTACCCGTCCAGATGCAGCGTGACATAACCGCCCTCTGCAGGGGGAACGAAAAAAATAAGCGGCCAGCATGGCTATTCCCAAAATAACCAAAAATGCATATTGCCTGATCCTTGCGAGAAGATCAGCACGTGCTATGTGGTAAATCGTGCGGACGTTCATGTTATGCTCCCTCCAGGACAGTCCTGACGTACAAGTAAGCATCTTCAAGACTGGGGGAAACTTCGATCGCTTGCAGAAGAGGCGGTTCGTCCGATACGATGCGAAGCTGCAGTCCGTCCTCTCGCCGGATGGCAGCACTGATTGTCCATTTGGTTCGGGCATCTTGCAGCTCTTGATCCGGGATGGTGACCGACCATACTTTCCCCCGCGCATGCTGCAAGAGTTTTTGGGGATCCGACTTCATTAGCAGTTGCCCTTTGGACAAAATGGCAATCTGATCCGCCGTCGCTTCAATATCCGATACGATATGCGTCGAAAAAATGATGATCCTTTCGCCGGACAAATCGGTCAATAAGCTGCGAAAACGCACCCGCTCCTCCGGGTCCAGCCCGACAGTCGGCTCATCGATGATAAGCAGCTGAGGGTCATTGATCAGCGCCTGCGCAATGCCGATCCGCTGACGCATTCCTCCGGACAAGCTGCCGATTGAACGCTTGAGCGTTTGATGCAGATTCAGCAGCTCCAGAATGTCCAAGATACGAGTCCTGACCTGACGGCCCACCAGTCCTTTCAATGCTGCCACGTATTCTAGTAACTCGACAGGATTCAAATTCGGAAACATACCGAAGTCTTGAGGTAAATATCCGAGCGTTCGGCGCAGTTCATCGGGATTCTTTCGAATATCAGTCCCGTTCCAGGTAACCGTTCCGGAGGTTGGCTGCGAAACTGTCGCCAAAATCTTCATGAGCGTGGATTTGCCAGCGCCGTTCGGTCCAAGCAGCCCTACGATGCCGGGCTTCAATGGCAAGTCGATGTCCCGCAGCGCCCACGTGTCTTTTTTTGTACTGTTTGCATATTTGTTGAATATTCAGCAGCATGCTCTTCCCCCAATTCCTATAAATACATGCCCAGGTCGGTTGCCTTGAGAACATCCTTCCTATCGCCCAGCCGCCGACTTATTGCTGCCGGTTCATGCTGACCGCAAGGAACATTGTAGGGCATGAAAGTAAACAGGAGGTAAACGGAAAACTAAATATATCCTAAACATGCTGCGGCAGGATCACGGCGATCGCCGTGCCTTCGTTGATTCGGCTGGTCACGTGGATGTTGCCCCCATGCGCCAAAATGAACTGTTTCGCGATCGCCATGCCAAGCCCGGTCCCCTCCGACAATATATCCGTAGCGGTTCCGCGGTAATATTTATGGAACAGTCGCTCTATCGCCTCCTCGTCGATCCCCACCCCGTCATCCGTCATCACAATTTGCAAATGGGGGGATTGCGTTATATGAATATGGACGTTTGTGCCTGAAGGATTATGCAGAATCGCGTTAAGCAGCAGGTTGTGCAGCGCACGCTGAAGCAGTTTAACGTCAAGCAACGTTTCGATATGCGATGTTTCGGCGTCGAAGGATAGATTGTAACCGGCGGCGCGAGGATCATTGGCCACATCGACCACGATTCGCCGCACCAATTCAACGAGATCATGTCGTTCCAATTGCAAAGGAATCTGCTGTTCATCCAGGCGGAAGGATATATTCAAATCACGGATCAGATCCTGCATATGGTTCGCCTTCAGCTGAATTTCCGTGAGGAATGCCGTTTTTTCTTCCGTTGTCCAGTCATGTTGAGGGGAAAGCAGCATCGAGGAATAACCTTTAATATAAGTGAGGGGGGTTTTTAAATCGTGAGATATGCCGGCGATCCACTCCTTCTTCATTTCATTCAGACGCCTTCTTTCCTTCTGGCTTGTCTCCAAAGCGTCGGATAACATTTGCAATTGGACAATCATCTCTTCATATAAGCGATACGGTCTTTTTAATTTCTTGCCTTTGCGGGCGTATAACTTCCGATGATTGTCCGGGTCCGCATAGATTCCGGTGGCCAGTCGACTCATCCAACCCATTATATATAAGAGCGGTTTCCCTATAAACCAACCGTACACCGCTACAAACGAGGCAAAAACGACGAACAAGCCGATCAATACCGCCAGATCCTGCGCTTCCCCTTCTTCAGGCAAGATCCATTCCGTCAAAGCAACCAACCCCGCGCTTGCAATCAAGCACAGGAGCACCAAACTGATCAGGATATGGACGGCGAGTCGAATGATAAGACGATAATTAGGCTTCATGGTCCGTTTCCTTCCGCGGCGGAATGAATTTATATCCGATGCCGCGTAAATTTACAATGATTTTCGGATTGGCCGGATCGGCTTCCAACTTTTTTCGAAGTCGGGAAATATGAATCACGACGGTTTTTTCATCACCGAAAAGAGCCGTCCCCCATACTTTCTCATACAGTTGAAGAGCGGTGAACACCTGATTGGGATGCTCGCATAAAAAAAGCAGCAATTCGAATTCTTTGGCCGGACAAGGGATCTCAGCCCCATTCACGGTCAGTTGACCGGCGCTTTTATTAACCGCAAATCTGCCGAAATCAAAAAAAATGCGGCTTCAGTTGAGCGGAAGACTTGTACAGCTGCTGCCTACGCAATTGAGCCTGAATTCTCGCCACCACTTCCAAAGGGTAAAACGGCTTCGTGATATAGTCGTCCCCGCCGATTCCAAGACCCGTCAATTTATCCAAATCACCGGAACGGGCGGTCAGAAATAAGATCGGAATGGACGTAAACTTACGGATCTGTTGACACAGCTCGAACCCATCCATATCCGGGAGCATCACGTCAAGCACAGCCAGATCGAACGAAGCGGTTGCCACCCAATCCAAGGCCTCCCTTCCCGTTGTCGCCGTAACGATCCGATGATAACCCTCTTTTTTCAAAAGCGTCTCCAGCATCGTTAAAATCCCTTTTTCATCATCAACCAACAAAATAAACTCGTTACGCATTCCTACCACTGCCTTTAAATTTGTAGTATCCAACATTTCTATATTTCGTGAAGTCGGTACCATATCCTTCCTGCTGAATATACCGTCTTCCTCACAAAGCAAAAGAAGCCGCTCTCCCTGATACATGTTCGGGGAAAACAGCTTCTTGATGGTTGATTAAGCTTTAAGCTTCGCCGGCCGGTGGCGTGAACGTGCGCTTGCCGAGCTCGGAATCGAGCATATAAAAGGCGTTGCTGTCATTATCGATGCGGCGCAGCTTCTGAATGATGCCGTCGAAGGTGGCTTCTTCCTCTACTTGCTCATCAATGAACCACTTGAGGAAGTTGATCGTCGCATGCTCCCGCTCATCCCAGGCGATATCGGACAATTCATAAATTCGCTTGGTCACCGTCTTCTCATGCTCGAAGGAATGCTCGAAAGCGTCAAGCAATGAGCTGTATTCATTCTGAGGATGTTCCATGCCGCTGACGATGGCGCGTTTGCCCAAGGCGTTGATAAAATGAAAAATTCTCATGCCGTGGTACTTCTCTTCTTCCGATTGCGCGATGAAAAAGTTCGCAAACCCGTCAAAGCTCTCCGATGAACAATAGGCCGCCATAGCCAGGTACACCTGGGAAGAATAAAATTCGTAATTCATTTGATCGTTCAACTTCGCGAGCAGCTTCTCACTTAACATCGGATCACTCTCCCTTAACTTGTCTAAATGAAAGGCAAGCACATACCGCCTGTACAAGCTCACCGCCGAAGCGGCTTTGCCGCACCGACTATAACGGTATCTTTTATCTTGCACAGCTTGCTTCCTTCTATTCTCAGTATGTCGGAATTGGACATGGGTGTAAAGGGGCAAGCCCGAGGTTTCAATCCGTATTTTGGTAGCAGCACAAAAAGAACCGCCTCCCCATCGATGAACATGGGAAAGACGGTTCAGATTATCGCTTTTGTTAATTTTTACGCACCGTAATTGTCCAAGATGCATCATCGATTTGCTCGAAATGCGTAATCGTATGTCCGGCTTCGGCCGCCCAACGCGGAATGCTCTCCGTAGCTTGCGTGCAATCAAAGTCGATGACAAGTTCATCGCCGCTGTTCAGCGTCTGGATTGCCTCCTTCGCCTCGATTAACGGAAATGGACACACCATGCCGAGCACTGCTAATTTGGTTTTCATATCAAATTCCTCCTATGCGGTTTGTGCCTGATAGGCTGCAGCCTGCTTTCTTTTCGCTTTGGCGCGCGGCCTTACATATACGAAGTATGAAGCCGTCCATGTGCCCAAAATCATAAAGACAAGCGATACCCACCCCTGCCAAGTCATCATGGCCGTCATGACAAGACCGTTGCCGATCGAGCAGCCTCCTGCCCAGCTGGCACCAAAGCCCATGAGAAGGCCGCCGCTGAAGCTGGATACCGCCGTCTTTGCATCAGGCGCACGAAAGCGGAATTCGCGGCTCCCTTTCGCTGCGAGGAAGGATCCCGCAAAGATGCCCAGTACGAGAAATACGCCCCAATTGATATATTTGCTGCTATCTCCAGTCACGAGATACTGAAGCACATTCGCAGACGGCGTCGTGATGCCGAGGCCGGACATTCGCCCCGTTGCCTCGCTTAACGGCCAGGCGATAAGGGCAATCCCCCCGACAAGAGCCGCCGTGAAGAACGGATGCCAGCGCTTCTCGAACAAAAGGTGGCTGAGTCCTCTCCGCTTCGGAGGCATCGTTGGAATCGCAACCGTCGATTTACGCAGCTGCTTGACGGCAAGCCAGACCGTAATGACTGAAAGAATCGCAATAAAGGGCCATACGGATAGCCCGAAGGTAGCCGGAATGGAATTCGACGGCAGCGCATATGGCTTCAGACTGTTGTTAACCGGCAGGAGCGCCCCTGACTTCATAATGGCACTCATCCCCATATATCCGAACAAGGCAATCCAGCTGCCAATCAAGCCTTCCCCCGCGCGATACCATGTTCCTGTCGCGCAGCCCCCGGCGAGTATAATCCCGATGCCGAATATGAAGGATCCCGCGATCGTGGCCAGCCATTGGAACGATCCGGCTTTGAACTCAATCAGCCCAAACTGGATGAGTGCAAATACGCCGATACTTTGAACCGTGATGGCAATGAGCAGCGCATAGAACATCCGATTGTCCTTCGCCAGATACATATCCCGAAAGCCGCCCGTCAGGCAGAACCGCCCGCGCTGCATGACGAAGCCCAGCAAACCGCCGCATAGCAAGCCTGTAATGATCATTTGTACCATACTCTGTCCTCCTCCATCTATACCAAGTAATACAGTAGGAATTATCGTGATAATGATTGTAACATATTTTATCGCAGAGTCAATATCAAATATAACCAACAAAAAAAGAGAGGGCCTCCCCTCTCTGGGTCTTCCCTCTCGCTTTGCCCAATTCGG
This sequence comes from Paenibacillus sp. DMB20, assembly GCF_000987955.1. GTDB lineage: Bacteria > Bacillota > Bacilli > Paenibacillales > Paenibacillaceae > Paenibacillus_AQ. The sequence continues at coordinate 117,919 of NZ_LAZU01000021.1, read as the reverse complement.
ATATGCGGTTCTGTCCTAACGTCCTTACACTTCTCCCCAATAGATTTCCGTCTCGTAATCCAGGGACACTGCCCCATCCTGTTGATTGCGATCGAATATACGATGAAGTTCCGCCATCATGGGTTCATAATTCGGATGACCGGGCTCGGGCGCGTACGAGGATGACAGCAGTCTTCCACCGAGCTCTTCCTCATTGAACAACTGACTGAGCTTGAACCTAGCCACTTGCAATTCACCGGGTTTGAAGAAGGAAGCAAGCGCTTCCTGCGAAATATTTTTTATGTCGAAGCTTCTCATAGTCCGTGCCATACCTCAGCAGAAGCTGTTCATACTCCTCCAGAAATGGGGTGCCCTGAAGCATGCGCGAGTTCCAGATTAATACAACCTTGCCGCCCGGCTTCACGATTCGCCGGAATTCCATCCGTGCGGCAGCGCGGTCGAACCAGTGAAAAGCTTGCGCACATACGATGTGATCGACAGAATCATTGGGCAAACCGGTTGCCTCGGCCGCACCCGGGATCGCACGGAAGTTCGGATCGCTTCCTAGAGCCTTCTCTGCCGCTTGCCGCATAGCCTCGTTCGGTTCAACCGCAATCACGCGGCTCCCATGAGCCAGCAGCAGCTTCGAGAATATCCCCGTTCCTGCCCCGATATCCGCAATCTCCATGCCCGGCCGGAACCCGACGCTTCCATACAAGTACGAAATCGCTTCCTCCGGATAGCTGGGTCGATACTTCACATATGCGTCTACTCGACTCGAAAATCGTTCCTTACTGTCCATGCCAATCACTCTCCATTGTGAAAGTTAATCCGACAACACCGTTGTTTTATCAGATGGAATCAAGTTTCATTTTATCTAAATACTATATTACATAAAAATCCAAAACGAATCCAATATAAGCCTTCCTGGTCATGGACGGAATCAATGTTTTTTTTATCTTCCGCGAAAAAAAAGAGTACCTTTAAGGCACCCTTCTTTCTTAACTATTCCAATCCCATAACCGGGAATCGGTCCACCCGGCCGCACCGAAGCAAGCATTGCATATCCGACGGTTTCAGGCCGCTAAACATGCAGCAAACCGTATTTCGATTTGACCCTCAATAATATTTTCAACCATATCGCCGAGAACAAAGTGAGGAAAAATACATTCGACAGGGCATGGGCCAGATCGAAATAGAAACTCGCCACATAAGCGGACACAAAAAATTTTCCAGTTTAGATGATCATACAAGTCAATCAAGAACCATAAATTCATAATCCAGCCGAACAGGAATCCCCACGTAAACCCGAAAATATTTTTGCCCCATAAACTCTTCATGAACCGCGTATTTCTCAGCAATCCGGCCGTGAAACCGATCATGCCCCAGCAGAACATTTGCCATGGCGTCCACGGACCTTGACCAAGAAAAATATTGGATACGACCGCAGCGATGCTCCCTACCAGAAACCCGACCTCAGGCCCGAATACAAGAGCTGACATAATGATAACGAAAGAGGTTGGCTGCACGCTCGGCAGCGGCGCAAACGGCACGCGGCTCACGGCTGCAATTGCGCCAAGCATGGCAATGATCAGGATTTCCTCCGTCTTCATCGTCTTCCGTTCAAAACGAATGAAGAAGGGAAGCATCGCGAGTCCAATCATCAGAAAGCTTAAGGGCATATAGTACTTATCCATCCATAACACAACCGCAAGCACGGCAATGGCTGCCGCTAAACTGCCGAAGTAGAGCACTCGTTTCATTTTTCCCATTGTTTCCATACATCCTTCACCGTGATCGCTGCCGGCAAAATGTCTCCTACCGTTCGATGAATGGCCGTCGTGTAGAAATAATTGTTCCGCAAAAAGGATCGCGTCTCTTCCACGGCAACCATGGCCCCGTCGAACAACAATCCGCATCGGGTCGCATGGGAGGCCGCGAACTCAATATCGTGACTGACCATCAAAATCGTTGTTCCCGATTCGCGGATCATTTTCAGCAATTCAGCCAATTTTTGCTTGGACATCGGATCCAATCCCTTCGTCGGCTCATCGAGCAGCAGCAGTTCCGGCGATGCCAGCAGCACCAGAATGAGCGCAACCTTCTGCTGTTGGCCTCCGCTTATATCGAAAGGGTGCTTGTCCATGATCTCTTCCATTTCAAAGCTGGTTACCAGCTCGTTCAGTCTTGCTCTGCTGCCGTGCTCGCCCAGACGTTTGAGCCGATCTTCCAATTGTTCCCGTACGGTATCTCTTGTAAAGTAAAGCATCGGATTTTGCGCGACGTACCCGATCTTCAAGCTCCTGTCGCGAGCGGAACCTTTAAGCAGGGACTTGCCTGCATACAGGATATCCCCTCTTTGCGGTGCAAGCGCGCCCGCGATTTGCTCAAGCAGCGTGGACTTCCCCGACCCATTGCCGCCGAACAGGGCGAAAAATTCACCTCTATGAATCGACAATGACAGACGTTTCAAGACAAGCGGAGCATGCTTAGCGTAAGTGAAATAGAGCTCCTTGCATGTGAGCAGCGGTTCGGGTTGTTGTTCCGCATTCCCTCGTGTAACAGGCTCAGCTCCCTCGTTGGCGTTCAAGCGATCCCTGTTCGCCGTAATCCACTTTCTTCCTTCCTTCACGCTGACGGGAATGGCCCGGTTCCCTATGGACTGGCCTACTTCCAAGTAGAGCTGGCTGATCGACGGAAGATACGGGATAAACGACGAATCCCCCTGGCTCCATATCTGTTTCATCACCGAATCGGGAGATCCGCAATAGGCGGTCTGTCCTTTCCTGAGCAGGACAAGCTTGGAGGAAAGCGGCACGATCTCTTCAATCCGATGCTCGCTGATAACAATCGTGATGGAAAACTCCTCATTAATGCGGGACAGCAGTTGAACGAACTCTTTGGCCGCAATCGGATCGAGCTGAGCCGTCGGCTCGTCGAGCAGCAGCACTCTAGGTCGCAGCGTCATAACCGAGGCAAGATTGACGAGCTGCTTCTGCCCGCCCGACAGTTCATGGACGGGAAGCTGAAGCCAGTCTTCCATACCGAAAAATTGAGCAAGCTCGCCTACCCTTCGCTGCATTTGCTCCGTCGAATAACCGAGATTTTCCATCGCGAAGGTCAGCTCTTGCCAGACGGTGTTCATGACAATCTGATTGTCCGGGTCTTGAAACACCATTCCAATCTCTTCGATCGAGCTTCGCTCATCCACCTGATCCAGGGGCAATCCCCGATAAAGGATGCTGCCGTTTCGGATACCCTCCGGCCGGATCTCCTGCTTCAACTGCCGAAGCAAAGTTGTCTTCCCTGAGCCCGAAGAGCCGCACAGAAGCACGAACTCTCCTTCTTCTATCATAAGGGATATATTTTGGAGCGTCGGGTCCGGACAGCCCGGGTATTGAAAGCTTACATTTTCGATCTGATAGTGCGCCATAACAGCTCTTCCTTTCCGTTCATAACGACCGGGATGAAAACAAAGATCAAGTAGCATAACAGATGCAGCCAGAGCTGAGGCGACCATTCCAGCGGCTGCAGCCGAGGATAAACCTGGTACTTGTTCACGCCGAACAATCCTCCGATCATTATATTGGCGCCCGTCACAACCATGATCCAGGATACAAGGATATCTCTTCGATCCATCCGGTACGATATTGCACTGGTTCTCTTGCCGATACCGTATCCCCGTGCCCGCATGGAACTGGCCGTTTGCAGTGCCTCTTCCAATGACCAGGTGATTAACGTATGCAGCGTCTCCATGCCCTCACGCATGAGTTGCCTCTTATTAGCTCCGGGATGCAAGTAGCCGAGCGCTCGCTGGACTGTCATAATTTGCTTCAAGCGCCTGGTCAGCAGCGGTACGAAACGGAGGGTTACCGTAATGACAAAAGCCGTTTGCGGCGCAATCGGCGTTAAAAGATACAGCAGTTTCTCAGGCGTAATGACGAGATTATATGCCACGAACGCCAGCAAAATATTTAACAACGACAACGCGAACAACGCTCCATACGTGATCGATTCCAATGTGATCGGCCGGTCGAACATATACCCCAGGATGGTCGCTCCACGGCTGGAGAAAAGAGGGTTCATCAGGAAAATAACAACGGCGATGATCAAGTAACCCTTGATTCCCTTCTTGAGCGCTCGTCCTCCATCCAGGAACAGATTCAGCACAAGGATCCCAACGAGAGCGATAACCAAATACACCGGATGATTAAACATCATGCACGACAGCAAGAGAACGGCAAAATAAGCAAAACCTAATCGGGGATGCAAAGTAGAGAATCCATGTATCATCTAGCTCTTCCCATCCCATAATCCGTTATCTATGCCAGCGCCTATGTCCTTACCCAAATCTTCCGTGTACAGCCATTGAATATGGTCGCCGGGTTGAATCGGCCATACGCCGGCACTGCGGTTCGGAAATTTATTGTTGACGCTGTACATCCAGCCGCTTCCGGCACCTCGGTCGAATTCGTATAAATTATCGATGCCTTTCACGTAAGCGGTAAGACCCGAACCGCTGAAATCCATTTGGATTTTCGCGGCACGTGTCGCTTTTTTCAATAAATCCAGCACTGTTTCTGAATCGCCAATGTCAATCTCCCGCGTGCTCATAATCGTTCCCACATCGGGAGAGCCCACGATCGTAATGCGCACGGTAGTGGACGAAGATGGCGCAGCTTCCGGTTCAGGAGCAGGCGTGCTGTCGGCAGAGGGGCCCGCTGCTTGTTTCCCGCTGTCCCGCTTTCCTGTCATCGCCGCAGCGTCCTTGTTCTTCGCTGCGGGCGAGGAAGAATCGGTTGCTTTCGTTCCCTTCTTTGATGGAGTCGCTATTTTGGAAGATTCATTGGTTTTACCCGCAAGCGGCGGTTCTCCGCCTGCACGCTCGGTAACCGTACCATGATCTCCGCTAGCGGACTTCTTTCCATTGGGAATAGAAGTTTCTTTCGTATCCTTGTCGGTTGATTGCTCAGCCTTGGAAGTCCCGCTATCCGTCTCGTCAGAAGCCCTCTCGTTCCCTGATTCATTCTGACCGGATGGAGCAGAAGGCTGCTCCGGCTGCGATTCCGAAGCTGCCTCCTTCGGCTTCGTCACCGTTGTGCCGGCTGAGGGATCGGCCGATTCCCCGGATGTAACCTTGGAGTTATCCTTGGAATGATCCTTGGACGTTTCCTGACCAGCCGCTTCTCGTTCCAAAACAGCCGACGAGGCTACTTGTTTCGCATCCTTTGCCGGTTCACCGCTCCCGCTGTAAATCCATACGGTAGCAAGCACAATAGCCAGTACGGCGAACACTCCAAGCAAGTAGTTTTTTTTTACGCCATATTAATGCTAACCAATCGGACATATCCTCACCTCAAAACCTTGCATAATCCATTCTGTTGTAAAGGGAAAGAAGGAGATCGCTCTCCTTCTTTCCGGGCTAAATCCGTTATTGTATATCGTGCAATCTGACGATGACCACCGCGGCCATCTCTCTTGTTACATGTTGCTGTGGTTTAAAGTATCCGTCATTGCCGGACATGAGTCCTGATTGATAAGCATATTTGACGTAAGGAAGCGCCCAGGCAGACACTTGCTTTTGGTCTTTCAAACCTGATGCGGCATATGTGTTCTTCGGCAGGCCTTTCAGCCGAACCAGAATGGTCGCCATCTCTTGTCTCGTAATGGCTTGATTTGGTGCAAACTCATGGGCCGTAACACCTGAAATCAATCCTTTTTCCTTGGCTGTGGCAACATAACCCGCATACCATGCCTTGGCGTCAACGTCTTTGAATCCCGTGCTCGTACCTTTCGGCTTCAAGCCGGCATATCTGACGATCAACGCCGCGAATTCGGCACGAGTCAGCTCGCGCTTCGGCTCGAACTTGGCAGCCTCTCCGCTCGTTCCTTGCATCAATCCCAGGTCGGTTGCTTTGTTGACTGCTTCTTTCGCCCATGCAGCTATGGCAGCTTTATCTGCGTATGGATGAGCAGACGTCTCCGGTTTCGAGGTACCCGCCGATTTCACGTCCGTCATATCGTAAAGGCCGTTATGCTTGTTCAGCATGCGATCATAGGCATTGAGCGCCAACAATGCTTGCTGCGTCGCCATATAATTGCTGGCTTCTCCGCGTCCATGAGCGAAGCCCCCGTCTTTATTGAGGTACGTACGCAATGCTTTCAACAAATCGCCGTCTTGCTTCACGAATCGTTTATCATCCAAGCTGTTTCCAAGACTGGACAGGGCAAGGATCACTTGTGAAATGCTCTCGCTCGTTTCGACGCCCCAAGCCTTGAATCCGCCGTTCGGAAGCTGCTGCGACGACAGCCAGGTTAATGCTTTATCTGTCGCTGCCTTGACCTCTTTGCGGTCCTGGTATTTCGCCAATGCCTGCAGCGCCATGGCGGTCATATCGATGTCGCTTACCGCGTTCGACTCTTTGCTGATCGGGAATCCACCGTCGGCATTTTGCTGGTCAAGAAGGTTCTGAATGAGCTTGTCTCTTGTCCAGAGCGCATTATTCGGGATTACGGTCTTGTCGGCATCCAATGCCAACAGGGCAAATATCAACCCATTCGTTCCTTGATTTTTCATGCGCTCATGATTATAAATTTTTTCCAGGAAATCATAACCCGCAATATTGCGTGGATCCTTGCCGATGGCCGTTACCGCCATAGCCATGCGTTCATAATCCGTAACCAAACGGAACTCGCCCTTTTTCTCTTTAACGAAGTTTCCAGTACCGTATAGTACACGGACGGCACTTGTTTACCGGAACGCGCCAGCGCCATCACGTCCCAATCGTTAAAGTTGTCTTGAACGGAGAACTTGCGGTTGTTCAAAATCCATGCAGCGGAGCCGTCGATCAGGCTCCGGAGTTTGGCAGACTCTTCGAGTTGCTTCGGAGAAACCGTACCCCCTCCTGTTGCACCCGTTGTACCTGTTGTACCCGTCGTCCCTGGTGTTCCTGGTGTTCCTGGTGTTCCTGGTGTTCCCGGAGTTCCCGGTTGCCCCGGTTTACCCGGCGTACCGCCGTTAATCCCGCCCCCGATATCTTCACCCAGGTTCGTCGTATACTGCCAGCGAAGAGTATCGCCATGATTCAAAGCATAGAGCCCTGCACTATAGTTCGGGAAGGCGCCGTTGACGGAATACATCCATCCGCTAAGAGGACCTTTATCGAACTCTCCCAGGCCGCTGATCGCTTGGACATAGAGCGAAGCCCCGGAACCCATATAATCGAAGGAGATTCCTCTTTGATCAAGAGCTTTTTTCAATGCCGTAAAAGCGGTATCTCCATCCTGAATAGTAACGCTAATCGGTGCGATGATATCTCCTTCGCCGATGGAGCGTTTTTCAACGGACAGCGTAATAGTTTTCGTAATCGGAGGAATTACGCCGCCGCCATTGCCCGATCCATTGCCTCCTCCGGATCCGGTTCCTCCTCCATTGTTGCCGTTACCGTTACCGTTGCCGGAACCGTCATCTCCTCCGGTCGTTTCCTTTGCCTTTGTAGTAAAGGCAACAAACTCGGTAAAATGCGCAGTCTTAATGATTAGATCGCCGTCATGGACATAGGCGTAAACCTCGTCGCTGCGTGCCGATGAATCCCCATATTTCGGAATCAGCTTAAATGCCCCGCTTGCGTCGATGAATCCGGCATCTGCATGGCCCAGACCCTTCAGGGTTAAGGATACATGCTGGCTGAAGCGGATATCCTGATCTCCGCCTACTTTTATGCGCTGATCAACTTGCTTGATCTCTTTGTTAGCAGGGGACAACACGTCATTGATCTTCTTATGCAAAAGAGCATCATTCGTATTCAAGCGATGCGGCAATTCAAGCTTGGAATCCCATGCCGAAACGATATTCGTGTTCGGCTCGATTTCCAAATATGTACTGTCTGTCGCCGAAGTTACGTGCGGCAGCTCGCTTTTTGGAAATACAAGCGTAACTTTGTTTGAAGACAGCGGATCCTGGTCCGATCCGACGCTCACAAGGGTTTCATTCTCATCGACGACGATCGTCTGGTCACCGTTTGGATCCGGAATTTCATTAATATCTACAATAATTTCATTGCTTGTTTTTTGACTGGTTGTCGCTTCTGCCAATGCTCGAACGGAAACCTGGCCTGAAGCCGCTCGGCCTTCGAATGCAAGCTCAGCTTGTTGATTCGTAAGCAGCGAGACGGACTTTAACTTCAGCCCTGCAGCTTCTGAGGTTACGGACCATCTGTCGGGCTGTACCGCCTCGGATGAGAACGTATCCCCGACAAGCTGCACTTCGATCGAAGGATTTACCGCGCCTTGTTCAATAGAAGAAGCCGACGATATCACAGGCTGGCGATCATAATAGAAATACAGATCGTCGCCGTTCTTGAGTTCATAGGCTGCCGCGCCTGCAGGAGGAATGCTGCCGTTTACTTTATAAGCCCAACCGTCGCTTCCACCCAACTGCCCTTCATTTTGTCCCGCAATGGAAGTAAGGCACGCCTGGTTTCCATCACCTGTAATGTTATAGCTGATTGGCGGATTGGCTTGATCCAACGCTTGTTTCAACGCATCCAGTGCTGTCCGGGATTGGCCATTCGCATCCAGCGTGATCGAACTCGGATGATAGATCATATTGTCTATGCCTTGAATGCTAACTTGTACATTCATGCCCGGGTTAACCGGTGGAATACTCCCTTCGGCAATTCGCTTCCATACCGATTTTCCGTGCTGAATATCAACTAATCCGATAAGCGCCTGTTCGGTGGACATCCCGTTTTTATCAGTATCCGTTGCTTTCCATTTAAACGAGCCGTCATCCAATTGGAATCCGGCATACGCATTAACGACGGTATTCCCGTTCATCTGCCAAGCGGGCGACATCATGTCTTCACCTACGGCAACCAGACCAGATACAGATGTAGACAGACTGTTGGAATTGTCGCCGGCCCCCCAAGTTCCGGGAGCATTAAAACCGCCATTTTCTAACTGGCGATCCTTCAAAACCTGCTTGGCCCGTTCAATGGCAGCATCCACTTCACTCTGCCCTTTGTATTCGCCGAGCGCTAGCAGCGCCATACCTGTCATGTCTGTATCGCTAGTGCCTTTTCCACCTGATGCAGACAGACCAAAGCCGCCATCTTCATACTGCGCTTTAAGCAGGAAGTTGAGCGCTTTTTGCTTGGACTCCGCATTCCATGTGCCTACATCCCGTCCGAGCTTCTCCCCGGCATCCATAGCAAGCATCGCCCAAATATGCTTATTTACGCCGCCAATGCCGCCCGTCTCCTGATTTTGATGGGTAGCAAGTTCCGCCCACAGGTTTCGATCGGTTTCCCAAGCGTGAGCCGGGTCTTTCCCCATGGCGAGCAGTGCGAAAATATACCGAATATGATCCGTTAAATTTACGGCATCAGGTTTAAGTCTTGGTTGTTTCGTTTCCCAAGACGGCAGTTTCCATGTTCCATCTTGTAGATTCTGGCCTGCCCCCCATAGGCCAACCAACTCCCACCAAGATGAAATGGCGTATTCGGCGTTATTATTGTAGTTCTCTTTATAATAATTGACCGTACGTTCAATCATGCTGTCCAATTGTGTATTGCTCTGACCACTTGCCGCACTCGCGACTTGCGGAATCAGCAGGGTAAACAATAAAGCAATACTTAACAGCGCAGATACGCTTTTCTTCAACAATCTGTTCATGACGTCAAAGACTCCTTATCGTAAAAATGGAAATAAAAAAACATCTTTCCGAATGGAAAGATGTTCCAAGGCCCGTTTTGCACAGCCAAGCAAACGCGCAGCTGCAAACATGCCGCACGAACAAACATCTCCCTCCCATCCTCGTGAGAAATATAGAGCACTTACATGGCAGGTCTCCTGGCTTCGCTTCATCGCTTGACAATCGTCCTTCCTGTCTAAAATCGTTGACAGTGGACTACTTCCTTGATTGCCGGCTCTGCGTTACAGTGGCGGGACCGCGTCGAATTCTCATCGATCTTCCCTATTAAGCCGCATACGTTATGCATCGGCACCATATAAGCTGTTTCTATTTATTTTTGATAGACTATCTTATATCGTAGCAAAGATTGGTAACTTTAACAAAGAATTTTCTCATAGACAGCATAAAAAAAACGGTGCGTGAAGATATAAGCCTCTTTTTGTCACGTAGGACCTTCGTGAGCTTTTAATAGATAGAATCTCACTTGTGGAACATATTTATCTGTTATTCCACACCAAGTACCATCTTGCGTACAAAATGGGTGAACCAGACGGCAGCCTCTTGACGCGTCAACTGCTCCGTTCCCCGGAAGGCAATCGCTCCGTCTGGCTTGAGGGCTGCATCAGGCCCGGTAATCCCTGCTGCAACGAGCAGTTTTACGCTTTCGGCGACTTCGGAGGCAGGCTTGTCGGCCAGTTTCACCTTGGATGGCTTCAACTGCGCGAAGGATTCGGGCGCAGCAGCCCGGAACACCGGTACGAGAATCGCTGCAGCCTCTTGGCGAGTCAGCGCCCGGTCCGGATCGAAGCGCCGTTCGCCGATTCCCTTCATGAATCCCGAGGCCACGGCGGCCTCCACTTCGCGCTCTGCCCACGTTCCTTCCGTATCCTTGAACTGTGACGGTTCCTGAGTCAAGCTGCTCCCCATCATCCGGACCAGCATGGCGGATAACTGCGCCCGGGTCAGCGGATGCTTCGGAAGATAGCTGCGGTCTGAACCGCCTTGAATAATCCCCATCGCTTGCAAATTGTTGATAAACGGCGCATATTCACTATCTGCAGAAACATCGCGGAAGGCGAAAGCGGACTTGCCGGCATAGCCGACCGGGTTTCCGTATTTGAGATAAGCTATATTGCCGTCCTTGTCGCTCTTGAATGCCAACGTACCTCCGTTCTCATCCTCAAAGACCAGTTCTCCCTTTTGCTTTAGCTTATGGGCTCCTGTGAAATCATCCACGACCGTGAGTTCTCCCTTCCCCGTAGCCATGACCCGGGTCAACATGATCTTGATGCGCAGATCGGAATAAATCCCTTCGAACCGCTTCAACTGCCTTTGGGAAGAGACGGGATAAGCTACGTCCGCAGCCGCTGCAGCATCCGTTGGCGGAGCCGGGAAATATTTCTCCATAAACATATCGTTCCATTCTCTTGCGACGTAAACAGAAGAGACCGGTTTATTAAAAGTCATGAAGATGCCAATGTTATGCTCGGGCAACATCAACATAAACGAGCTGTAGCCCGGAACATCTCCTCCTTTGCCAATGATCCATTGACCGTTGTTTTTACCAGGTTCCAGCATATTCTCGTATCCGTAAGTTGTATCCGGATATTCCGGGACAATGCTGGAATGGAACTTCTGCATCAGCCGCAACGACTCGCCATTCCACAGGCGGCTGTCCTCGTATGTACCACCGTTTAGCTGGGCAATCATGAAATGGGCCGCATTTTCCGCGGTCGTCAGCATTCCTCCGTCAGGCGCAGCAGTTGGAGCCAGCATATATGGGGGAATCGGGCTGTTGCTGTCATCATAGCCGGTGGCCAGGTTAGGCAAGGCCTGCTTCGTCATCATCATCTGCGAATTGTCCATCTGGAGCGGCTTTAGAACATTCTCCTCCATATACTGCCGATAAGGCATTCCGGTGACGTTCTCTATGATCAGCCCGAGCAGATTGAAGGCATAATTATCGTACATGTAGGAAGTTCCCGGCTCGCGAACGACCGGCGGTTTGTTTTTCACGATATATTCTTTTAGCGAAACAAAGGTACTCAGGTCTTCGGACATGTCCTCTTTAGTCTCGACCGTCACCTGAAATCCTGAAGTATGCGTGAGCAGATCATGGATCGTGACGGGCCTCGGAAAAGGATTATCCAACCGAATCCCGCCCAGGTATTCCTGGATATCGCCATGAAGATCAAGCTTTCCCTGCTCCGCCAGCTGCATGATCGCTGCTGCCGTGAAGGTTTTGGTCACCGAGCCGATACGGAATAAAGTCCGGTCCGGGTCAACCGGCTTTTTTCTTTTTAGGTCGGCATAACCATAGCCCTTACTCAGCATGATTCGTCCATTCTGCACCACGGTTACGGCAGCCCCAGGCGCCATTTTATCCGCGCCAATGCGTTCTTTCATGAACCGATCGAGCAGTTTCTCCAATCCGCCAAGATCAATCGTTACTGCAGATGGCCGCTTGACGGGGGTGGTCCCGTCCGCTTCGGCCTGCACAGTGGAACCAACGCTCAAGGTAATCCCCAGTCCTGTGACGGCCAATGCTCGAAGAACTTTTCCAAGCTTCCTTTTAATCATATAGAACCTCCTCGTATCGTTGAACAATTTGCAATCGATGTGATCACATCATCCTGCCGGCTCATGATTTCCAGGCAATCCTCCGCATTCGATGAAGCTTGACCCCATCGTTGAATTCATTCAACTTAATTATTAAGTTATGATAAATTCCACGCGTTGTCAACATCTATAAACGGATCTCAATCTGGCTTTTTCTTAACAGGCTACTGACCCTCAGCATCGCTGTGTCTATTCTCTTTGCCGCACCGTAAGCCAAAACAATAAAGCACCGTGAACATTTGTCCACGGTGCTTTTCCAATTCCGTCATCCGTCTTTATAGATGCTTCTATAAGTATCTCTACGCTTTGTCCCGTCGCCTTCTTGATCACAGGGAGAATCGTGGGCGCCCCTTACGCTCCAAACCTCTGGCGATACCCGCATCGCCTGCATAATTCCTCGACAGCCTCCCTGCGGGAAAATCCATCGACGAGGTTATTCGCCCGCTCGCCATCCACGATGTCAGAAAATGATGCCTGATGGATATTGCCTAAATTGATGATTCCTTCCCCATCCAAGCAGCATGGGACGACGGTCCCGTCCACGAGAATGGCTGCCTGGCTGCGAAGTGCATGGCAAAATCCTTTGCCTTCATCTTTCGGCGCAGTCAGACTTGGCCATTGGAATTCATAATCCTGGTTCAAGTAGACGTTGTTAGCGACTCTCACTCCTCCGCCCGGCACTACCTTTTCTTCGATCTTGTAATCCAGGCCGAATTCTTTCTCTATCATTTCAAGAGTCTGGCGGTTTCTGCGCTTTTGAAGGTTGGTTGCGTTGTCCTGCGTCAAATTCCACAGACGGAATGAAAAGATGACATGATGCTCCTTAGCCTCACGGACAAATGAGAGGATTTCCCTTAAATATCCTTCGCGGTCGGTTGAACCCTCATGTCCGTCAAAGCTGTGGAGCGAAAAATTCATCTGTCTTAGCGCCGGCTTTCCCAGCAATTTATGCCGGTTTTTCGCGATCAATGTCCCGTTTGTCGTGATATTGACCCTAAAACCTTTCTCGTGGCTGATATCCAGCAACTCGTCGATCTTGGGATGGAGAAGCGGCTCCCCTTTGACATGCAGATAAATATGGTTCGTGTGCGGTTTGATTTCATCCAGCCTTTTGGAAAAGTCATCCACCTTAATGAAATTTGCCTTGCGTTCCGTTGGCGGACAAAAGCTACAGGCAAGATTACAGATGCTGGTAATTTCTATATAAACTTTTTTAAATGTTTTCAAGATTATGTCTCCATTTCCGATGTCTATGATTGTATGATCTTTCCTTGACCTACCACATCGTAACATAGGAGGGCTTTTACAGCTACAGCCTATCCCGCTACTCAGAGTGACGCTCCCTCCTCTGGCCTCCATATTAAACGAATTTGAATAACTCCGCACTTTAGGCAGATGTCCGTAATACTCTAAAACAGGGTGCTGAGTAACTACTGGGTAAAGGAGACCTGATTGTGAGCAGACTGCCTAAAAATGATAAAGAATTAAGGTTTGATTATATCGTCATTGGAACAGGACCGGCCGGTGCCGTAATCGCAAAGACCCTAACAGATGATAAGAAAACGTCAGTCCTTCTATTAGAAGCAGGAGAAAATAAGGATAGGGAGGAGCCGATCAGAAATTCCACTTTTGCTCTCGAGCTTGAGGAGGAGTTTTTCCCCCGGTATTTTTGGCAGGGGGAGGGAATCCCACAGGAAGAACTTGATGGACGCGTATTTGAATGGACGACGGGGCGGCTCTCCGGTGGCGGTTCCTCGATTAATGGCGAGCAATATGTAAGACCAACTTCCTTTGTCTTCGAACAGTGGGAAGCACTTTTGGGGAGCGACTGGTCACCTGAACGAGCGATAAGCCGCTTCAAAAGAATGGAGAGGTTTAACGGGGAGACGGACAATCCGAATGTTCACGGATTCCATGGCAGAATCGATATTAGGCAAGCACCCCGAAATCCTACGAGTATGGCAACCAAACTGGTTTCAGCAATCGAGCGAGCAACCGGATTCCCCGAAATACTTGATTACAATACCCCAGAAACACCGCTTGGCCCCTTTACTCGATGGCAGTTGTTCCAAAAACCGAATGGGGAACGCGAAAGCTCATCAACCGCCTTCCTTTCATCAGATATAGTAACACCCGGTGGTCGTGGCGTTAATGGCCGAAAATTGAGCGTATTCTACAAATCAACGGCGCTGCGTATCCTTTTTGAAAATAAGCGTGCCGTTGGCGTAGAGTTTTTAAAAGAAGGAAAATGCGTCCGGGCAAACGCCCGAAAGAAAGTAATCGTTTCAGCCGGGATTAACAGTACGCAGCTGCTCATGCTCTCTGGAATCGGACCTAAAAAACAACTAAAATCATCAGGAATTCCTATTGTTGTAAACAATCCGAATGTGGGGAAGCAGCTTAAGAACCACACATTAAACTTTGCCGTTTTTACCACCAACCCCGCAGACAAACCGCTCCCTGACAACGATCCAGACGCTCTTTACACAGGCGGCGCCTTCTTGCCTGATCCGACACCTGACGCAAATCCGGATATCCGGGCAGTTCAGCTTGCTGGGATAGGGTCTGATGACTCTTTAACCATCGTCATTATATACCTTAAACCTAAAAAGTCGCGGCTCGATAAAGATACAAAGCAACGATCCCCTTCAAATCGTGCTTGCCGACGAGGCCTTCCTAACGAATGCCAGCGACATGGAAGCCGTAAAGCAAATCTATAGGGTCTATATCAAAAAAAATAGCGGAACAGCTTAGAGCCATTGATCCGATGTACCGATTAGTTTCGCCAACGATAGACGTCATCAATGACGATGATAAACTCGAAAGCTTCATTAAAGAAAACTTTGAGCATAACCATCATCAACAAGGTTCCCTTCGAATGGCCCCGCTTGCAAAAGGTGGGGTGGTTAATAAACGAGGAGAAGTGCATGGCGTAAAAAAATCTGATCGTAGCCGATGATTCGATCATACCTTTTACCGTTGATGGAAATACAGCAGCCCCAGCTTATTTGATCGGCCTTACCATCGCACAGCAATTACGCAAAAAGAAATCCGTAAGACGGAAAAGTGAACCGGAGAATCTTCAAGAGTGAAGAACTTTAAGAACCTTAGTCCGATGGAAATCGAACTAAGGTTTTTTTATGGTTACTTCGGTTTTATCCGAGGAAAGCAATGGATTCTTTCGTTTTTCTGGCAAATGCAACAGGTTCGTCAATGGATTCCCAGTGAATATACATTAATCTAGGGTTCTCTTTCAACCAGTGATTATGCAGAGCCGTCACTGTAATACCATTCCGTTGAAGGTTTCTAATTAATCGGTTGGCCTGGTTTTGGAAAACTGCCGTTTCGCCCAAGCAGAGCGCACGTCCCGACGTATCGAGCGATTCAAATGAAAATAGTTGGGCTCCAACCAAAGGCGAAGTCGTACGTCTTCCTAAAATTGTTGCATTAAATCTCCGAGCGCGGCTGACAAAACAAACCGGCCCCTCCACGATTTCATGTTCTCCTCCCAATATGCTGGCAAATTGGTTACATAACCTCCGAAATCGTGGACTCACTCTAACTTCTGCCATGAAATACCTCCTCTTGCTTTTGAAACAATATATGATCAGTCCAAGAGAGGTGTCTAATACAGTTGCCTATTTGCCGGCAAAATAATAATTGAAGCATTGGAAAAGTTGAAGCCACACGGAGCCGACGGCGCTGAAGGAGCTGAATAGCGCATTTTTTTGCACGACCGCCTGCGATCCGGCGAACAAGCCGCAGCATCTGCCTCCTGCCATCAAAAACAGAATAAAAAAAAGCGCTTGGGACAAGCTTCCCGAAGCGCTTTTTCATGTATCGCCCTGTTGTCATGCTCAACGTATAAACGTTCCACCATCCCTATTTCTCGACTAAATGATGTTATACCGTTTCAGCAATTCTTCGATAACGGTTCCCGAGACTTTTTTCAAAGCCTGTTTTTCGATCAAGTTCATGATAAACGGAAGCTTCAAATCCGTAAGTTTTTTGCCGTCCATCATTTTGGAAGTAGAGTCCAGCAGTACGCGGACATCGTAGCAGGAGCCGAATACTTCAGGTACGCCGCGGTCTACGTTTAATAAGGTGTAGACGGCTTCCATTGCCGTTCTGACCGAATATTCCGTTGTAAATACGGTGTCGCGAACCGTGTCCGCAAACTGTCCGATAAAAGCGAAGTTGACGCAACCGTCCGGAACTACTTTCGGCCGGTCTCCTGCTGTTCTCGGCATGAAGAATGCCGTAATATAAGGCATCATGGTCGGGATGCAGCGGGCAGAGTTCGCAGCCATGTCGGGAATCTCATGAACAGGCACACCCAGATGGTATAGCCACTCCATCGTAATTTCCTCGCCTGTGCATTCTCTCATCGGCTTCTTGACGTAATCGCCCGGAACATCGGTGAATAAACCGTATACCCACACCACAAGCTGATCTTTCGGCTGCTCTTTGAAATGCGGTTGACGATTTAAGGTATAACTCATGAGCCACTTGGAATCCTTTACGGACACGATGCCGCCGGTAACGACCTTTCCGCTGAACGGGTCGCGCTGACAAACTTTTTCGATATAGGGCGGGATTCTGTCATCCAGCGTCGTAACGGTTGCCGATTCCCAGTTCGTTGCTTCTGTGTTCGTGCAGAATTTATCGGGGCGTCCAAAGGATGGATCCTGCTTGGCGATATTTCTCCAAAGCTCCCAGCAGCCGCCGACGGAACGATTGAATTCAGCCGCACGATGATGGTCGCCCGAAGAAGAATTTTCCGTGCAGCTGCCGTTTGTCACAAACACCAAATCATCTTCCGTCAAGTCGATATATTCCTCTTTTCCGGCACGGCGGCATACTATTTGCTTGGCAGCCTTCTTATTGCCTTGAATATCAAATACTACATTCGTAACCGTCGTATCATATTGGAAATGAACGCCATGCGACTGCAAATATTTCATCATTGGCAGAATCAAGGACTCATATTGATTATACTTCGTGAATTTTAACGCGGAAAAATCAGGCAATCCGCCGATATGATGAATGAACCTTTGAATGTAAAGCTTCATCTCCAAGGCGCTGTGCCAATCTTCAAAAGCAAACATCGTTCTCCAGTAAAGCCAGAAATTCGAGGCAAAGAAATCCTCCGTGAATACATCGGTAATTTTCTTATCATGCAAATCTTCGTTTCGAGTAAAGAATAACTTCACGATTTCCAGCGAAGCTTTTTCGCTCAGATCAAATTTCCCATCCGTATGGGCATCCTCGCCCCGGTTAACCGTGGCTCTCATTAGGGAGTAGTTCGGATCTTTCTTATTTAGCCAGTAAAACTCATCCAAAACGGATGCGCCTTCAATTTCAAGAGAAGGAATGGAACGGAACAAATCCCACAAGCATTCAAAATGATCTTCCATTTCCCGTCCACCGCGAATAATAAAACCTTTATCGCTGTCATGGATTCCGTCGCAAGCACCTCCGGGAAGGCTAAGCTCTTCCAGAATGTGAATCCGCTCCCCCTTCATTTGGCCGTCGCGCACAAGAAAACACGCCGCTGCCAGGGAGCTTAATCCGGCTCCAACCAGATACGCTGATTTTTTGTCGACGTCGACCGGTTTTTCCGGACGGGCAAACGCTTCATAATTTCCATTGCTATAATACATTCCAGTCACCTCCGAATTGATTGTAGCAATACCATCATAAAAAATAATTCGGAGGTCTCCCATAGACAATGTCCGCCCAGTGTCGAAACTTTCGACAAAAGCCTAGGATTGTCTAAGGATGGCGGTACAATTTAAACTTTTCAAGCGCGAAAAAAATATCCCCTTGAATCAAAATGCTTAGCCGATCCACGATGGCAGAAGGCTCTTCCTTCATCCCTTTAGCAATCCAATCCAGCATCAGCCCTACAAACGCATATTTATAAAAGTCGGCGATAAACGACTTATCATCCTCCCTGATCGACATCGTGGCGGCCTTTTCCTCAATAACCCCTATTAAAAGAGTATACGTTACGTTAAATAGGTAGTTTTCCAGCTGCTCCCGTTTAATGGAATGATAGACGCTTGTCACAAACGCCTTGTTTTTCAGCACATACTCGAATATTTGCAATAGGCCCTGCTGCCACGTGTCATACGTTTTCTTGCCATCCAGCGCTTTTGCAGCCTCGTTTGTGCAAATCCACTCCACAAGATCATAAATATCTTTGAAATGATAATAAAACGTTTGCCGATTCACTTCGCAGTCCTCGACAATATCAATAACGGTAATCTTATCAAGCGTTTTTTTTCTCAAGCATTTTTTTTTAGCGATAAGGCAAGCGCTTTTTTTTGTTGTTTGTGCCATAAAACCCCTCCGATCCAGAGTGTAATCATTCGCAAAAGCAATTATCAGCCCCATACGATCATCGCGGGTATGTTTTAGCGACGATATGAAGATTTCGACACATTTTATTTACCAATCCACGCTATCATGAGGATAAAAATGTAAATGTGTACCTAATTATACATCTTCATTATGAAGGAACTCAACGCGGAAAGCCCCACTCCCAATGGAAACCGTTCATTGTGAAACAATTCACAACAAATGTGTTACAAGTGTATTAAAATGAAGTGGGCCTAAAGAGACTGACAACGAGAGACTGGGGGGGGAGGTAACCGAGAAAGATTCGAAGTTCGGAGATAAAGGCGATATTCACGCCCCTTTCGTTTCTGAATTTTTCCACGTTACGCACTCCTTTTCTTGTTTGGCTCTTTATGTTCTAAATAGATATAGAAAAAGTGGAGGGGTTACACATGAAAAAGAAAGTAGCAGCAACGCTTATACTCGTTCTCTCTTTCATGCTCGCGATCGCGGGATGCGGCAGCGGGAACCAGAAGCAAGACCAGAGTCAGGACAATGCGAAAAAAGAAGAGGCCAAAGAAACGGAAGCCGTTTCGGGAGCGTCTCAAGCCGGCTATACGCCGATCGATCAGCTCAAAGACAAATATGATATCATCATCGTCGGTGCAGGCGGTGCCGGGATGTCCGCTGCCCTTGAGGCAAAAGAAAAAGGCATGAACCCGGTGATTTTTGAAAAAATGCCGATTGCCGGCGGGAATACCATAAAATCATCCTCGGGCATGAATGCTTCCGAGACCAAGTTCCAAAAAGAGCAGGGCATCAAAGACAGCAACGATTCATTTTATGAAGAGACCTTAAAAGGCGGCCATGATACCAACGACAAAGACATGCTTCGTTTCTTCGTTGACCATTCGGCAAGCGCGATCGATTGGCTCGACTCCATCGGGATTCGGCTGAACAATATCACCATTACGGGCGGCATGAACGAGAAGCGCACCCACCGTCCCGAAGACGGCTCGGCGGTAGGACAATACCTTGTCAACGGCTTGGTGAAAAATGTCCAAGAAAAGGAAATCCCGCTTTTCGTCAATGCCAAGGTTACGGACATTACGGAAAAAGACGGCAAAGTAAACGGCGTCAAAGTCGTCTTCAACGAGAAAGACGAGAAAATCATTGCAGCGGATGCCGTCGTCGTGACAACCGGCGGTTTCGGCGCCAATATGGACATGATTTCCGAAGTCAGATCCGATTTGAAAGGTTACGTGACCACCAACCAAGAAGGCAGCACCGGCGACGGCATTACCATGATCGAAAAACTCGGCGGCACAACGGTCGATATGGATCAAATCCAGGTTCACCCTACGGTGCAGCAGGAGAAATCCTATCTGATCGGGGAAGCCGTACGCGGAGAAGGCGCGATCCTCGTTTCCAGTGAAGGCAAACGTTTCACGAACGAACTGGACACTCGGGACAACGTCACCGCCGCCATCAATAAGCTTCCTGAAAAATCGGCTTATCTTGTGTTCGATTCCGGGGTTAAATCCCGCGTTAAAGCCATTCAGCAATATGAAAAAATGGGCTTTGTCATTCAAGGCGATTCCATCGAGGCTTTGGCCAAAGAAATGGGCGTTCCGGCCGATCAGCTCAAAATCACGCTGGATACATGGAACAGTGCGGTGAAAAATAAAAAAAGATGCCGAATTCGGTAGAACGACAGGCATGGACAACGACTTGTCCGGCGCGCCGTACCATGCTATCAAAATCGCCCCCGGCATTCACTACACCATGGGCGGGGTCAAAATCAACACGAACACGGAAGTGTTGAATAAAGACGGCAAGCCGATCCCTGGCCTGTTTGCAGCCGGCGAAGTAACGGGCGGCCTGCACGGCCAAAACCGAATCGGCGGCAACTCCGTTGCCGAGATCATCATTTTCGGCCGTCAAGCCGGGATCAAATCGGCTGAATTCGTGAAAGCACAGTAAGCTGGCCATAGACTGCATCTTTCATACAGCAAAACAAAAAACGCTTGGGCCATCATGGTCCAAGCGTTTTTTGTTTTTATTGGGCTGGATGTCTTATTCTATTTCTTTCATAAACGCTCTAACGTTCTCCGCGATTTCTTTGAATTTGGTATGGTGCAGGTAATGGCCCCCTTCAAGTAGTATTACTTTTCCATGGTCAGAATCTTTGACTTGCCCTTCATGCAATGGGATCCAGGTTGGCAAGGCAGGATTATTCGCTTGTACAAGTAAAAGAACAGGAAGATTTGTGGGGAATGTTAAATGCTCAGCCTCTTTAAAATTAGAAGCCATATGCTCCATCTCGTTAAGGATAGTGGCACTTAACGCGTTTTTTATTCGTAATCCATCTTATTTGTTCCTTTGTTTGATCATCAACTGCCAGGGCAGCATAGGGATCAGGATCGAGTTTCATCATCAATCTCATAAGACCTGATTTTTTAAGAAATGCATACTTTTTTAATGGGAATTTAGCGTCCATACCTGGTTGTGTTGGAACACTGCTATCGATTCCGATAAATGCAGTCACCTCGTTAGGATATTTGTTCACATAATCTATTCCGTATAAACCTGCAATGGAGTGGCCCATGAGCATGTACCGGTTAATATTAAGCTGCTGCAGCGCTTCATGAACTTCACCTACGATATTCTCCGTGGTTCGCTCTTTTTCGGTTTCATCACTTAATCCATAACCGAAAGGCTCAACCACGACAACTTTGTAGAATGGAGATAATTCATCAATGAGCAGCTTAAAATCAAGCGCTGGGGTAGCCGTTCCAAAACCAGGCAGGAGCACGATCGTTTCCTCACCTTCGCCTTGAATTAACACATTCATGTTTCTCCCGTCGACAGAAACGTGCTGACCGTACGGTACGATTTTTGCTTGTTCAGATTTCGTGGCAAATACATTCACGGTAAATACAATAACGAAAAAAAAGCACGATGGCTATGGCTATGGCTCCTAAGGTTTTGAGTAAAATACGCAGCGGCTTACGCATCCGCTTTTTCACTACCTCTTCTGTTGGTTTCATATTCATATTCTCCTATCCTCATCTATATATGGGCTACTTTTTTGAATAAGAAGCCGTTAAAAGTATCCTATACGACGAAGATGTACTCCTCATGTCGACAATATGAACGGAATATGAACTGGCGAAAAAAATGCTACGGCATGATATGCAGGAAAATGCACATGATACCGTAGCATAGCGAATGAACTTCATTTATCTGTCGGCGTAAGGATTGGTAAGGTGATAATGAAGGTCGTTCCTTGGCCAGGTTCGCTTTCCACTTGAATGACGCCTTGATGAAGGGATACGATCTGTTTAACGATGGCAAGTCCCATACCGCTGCCGCCATATTTACGGCTGTGGGAACGATCGGCTTTGAAAAAACGCTCGAAGATCCGCCTCTGATCTTCTAAGGAAATACCCATGCCTTGGTCGGATATTCGGACGGTCACGTTTTTTAATATCTTGCCTGATGCTGACGTCAATCATGCCGCCATCCTCGGAAAATTTGATGCTATTGCCAATGATGTTCGTCCATACCTGGTTTAATTGATCATGATCAGCCGTTACTTTAACGGGCTGCAGGTCAAGCTCGAAACGAATATTGCGAGCCGACCATTGCGGTTGAAGCGCGACGATGACCCGTCTGATCTGTTCATCAAGGTTGAACGTGCCCAACTGCAGTTGCTGTGATTGCGATTCAAGCAAACTCAGCTTGAGCAGGCTATCGCTCATCTTGGACATCCGATCTGCTTCAGCGATAATAATATCGAGATAGCGGCTTCGTTCGTGATCTGCGAGATCTACGTTCTTAAGTGCTTGAGCATAACCGGAGATCGAAGTGAGTGGCGATTGCACCTCATGGGACACGTTCGTTACGAATTCCCTGCGCATCTGCTCAAGCTGCTTCAGATCATGCATCATGTCTTCGAAGCTTCGAGCTAGCGTGCCCAATTCACTCGTTTGCTTAATATTCAACTTCACGTTGAAATCTCCGGCTGCAATGCGTTTGGTCGCTTCTGTCAGTTTTTTGATCGGCCTTACCAAGAATATAGAGGCAACCAGAATCAATAAACTTCCTGTAATCAACGAACTGATTACAAAGATCCATTCCCAAAAAATGACCGAAGGGGGGACGATCACCTCCAAAAACATCGCTTTCGTTCCCATTTCCGTCTTCAACGGCAACCCTAAGAGGACCGTAGCAATACCTTTCGGAGTAACTTGAACAACGCCGCCATCTAAAACTTTCTTTACCTGCTCCATCGTCACAGGAGCAGGGTTGTGTCCGTTAAGTTTACCGTAAGACTTGAACTGGCCTGTTTCTTCGTAAATACGAATATAATGGGAATCGAGCTGTTTCATTTCACTTACGAACAAGTCCGCTTCGCGTAAAGGAAGAGTCTTGTAAATCCGGACAACGTCCTGACCAAAGTTGCGCAAGTTAACTTGTGCGCTCTCGTTAAATTGTTCTTCGAATATCCAAGTAGACATTAAAAATGAAATGTCCGAGCCAACAGTGGTGGCGACTAGAAATGCTAGAACTACTCGAATATATAAGGATCTGATCATTCGTAGACCCCAAGCCGGTACCCCAGCCCGCGCACCGTTTCGATCCGAAAATCAGGTGTCATCGCAAACCTTTCGCGAAGACGTTTAATATGTACATCTACCGTTCGATCATCTCCTGCGTAATCGATTCCCCAAATCTGATCGATCAACTGCTCGCGTGTATAGACTTGTCCGGGTGTTCCAGCCAGCTTATACAGCAATTCGAATTCTTTGAGCGGCAGCGTGAACGACTCCGTCCCTCTCATGACCTTATAGGTCTGCCTGTCAAGTATGACGTTGCCGAACTGGATCATCTGCGTGGAGCCAATCCGGTATCGCTTCAGCAATGCCTTAACACGAGCCGTCAACTCCAACGGATCGAATGGTTTCGTCAAATAATCGTCCGTTCCAAGTTCGAACCCCTTTACTTTCTCCCATGTTTCGCCTCTCGCAGACAGCATAAGCAGCGGCAAATCCGGATTGGCTTTTCGAAGCTCCTTGCATAACGTCCAGCCATCCATCAACGGCATCATAATATCAAGCACGACGAGATCGACGGGCGTTGAGCCATAAACGCTAAGCGCTTCCTTGCCGTCGGCCGCTTCGACTGTCGTGAATCCGTCGTTGCGCAGAAATAAACAGACGAGTTCGCGTATGTTCGCATCGTCGTCAGCAACCAGTATAGTAGGCATTGGTTCCCTCTTTCCTGATTTTCCATCCCATATTGTACTAACCATTGTACTACATATAATTTGAACACAGAATAACATGGAATAGATGAACAGAAATGACTACATGCCTTAAACAAAAATAGTGCATGAATGAAACGAATTTATTTTGGCATAATATCCGGGAGC
Source organism: Paenibacillus sp. DMB20 (assembly GCF_000987955.1). Taxonomy (GTDB): domain Bacteria; phylum Bacillota; class Bacilli; order Paenibacillales; family Paenibacillaceae; genus Paenibacillus_AQ. The sequence continues at coordinate 93,848 of NZ_LAZU01000021.1, read as the reverse complement.
AGCAACAAAAAACAAATATCCAAAAAAATATATTTACATTTCTATAAAAATAGATATAATAAAACGCATGGATACCTTACAAACCATCAAAGCACTATCAAACGAGACCCGGTTTAAAATCCTGGAGTGGCTGAAGCAGCCGGAGGAACATTTTGATCCGCAGGATCACATGCCTTCCAAATGTGATTTTCATGGCGGTATCTGCGTGGGCTCCATTTCAGAAAAAACAGGACTCGCACAGTCGGTCGTTTCTGGCTACCTGGTAAAATTGCAAAAAGCTGGACTGCTGGAATCCCATCGAGCGGGCCAGTGGACATATTACAGACGCAATGAGGAGGGCATTAAGCGTTTTATCGAACAACTCAAGAATGAGCTTTAGGCTTAATAAGCATATTCACCCTAAAGATTAAGCTTAAAAGCTCTTTCTTTTTCAATATATACATCTATTTTTATAGAAATACAGAAAAGAATATTAAACATATTGGAGGATTCCATACATGAGCAACCAAAATCAAAATGTCCGATCTGCCGCAGCGCTATTCGAACCATATACCATCGGAAAGCTCGCTCTTTCGTCCCGCGTAGTGATGGCTCCTATGACCCGCAGCTTCTCGCCGAACGGCGTACCGGGCCCGAATGTGGCGGCTTACTACCGCCGGCGTGCGGAGAATGGCGTCGGACTGATCATTACCGAAGGAACACTGATTAACCACCCGGCAGCTACCGATGACCCCAATGTGCCTAATTTCCATGGAGAAGCCGCATTGAACGGCTGGGCCGAGGTGGTCCGTCAGGTCCATGAAGCCGGCGGCAAGATCATGCCGCAAATTTGGCACATCGGCATGACCCGACCAATCGGCGCCCAGCCAAATCCGGAGGCACTTCCGATCGGACCATCCGGACTTGATCTGAACGGCAACAAAGTCACGGAGCCGATGACCAAGGATGAAATCGAACAGGTCATTCAGACTTATGCCGATGCTGCCGCGAATGCCAAGCGCATTGGCTTTGACGGAGTGGAAATCCATGGGGCTCACGGATACCTGATCGACCAATTTCTCTGGGAAAGAACGAACCGGCGTACCGATGAGTACGGAGGCGACATGCTGAAGCGTGCCCGCTTTGCGGTCGAAGTGGTGAAAGCCGTACGTCAAGCGGTTGGTCCCGACTTGCCTGTGGCCATTCGCCTTTCCCAATGGAAGACGACCCAATACGACGCAAAGCTGGCGGATACGCCTGAACAGCTGGGCCAGTTGCTAACCGCGCTGTCTGACGCGGGGGTCGATATATTCCACTGCTCGACACGCCGCTTCTGGGAGCCCGAATTCGAAGGTTCTGACCTGAACTTTGCCGGATGGGCCAAGAAACTGACAGGAAAAACGGTCATCACCGTCGGTTCCGTCGGCCTCGATGAAGTGTTTACCAGCCTCTTCACCCAAGGTAAGGGAGCCGGCCGGAAGGACCTCGAGGAGCTGCTGAACCGCCTTGAAAAACATGAATTTGATCTGGTTGCCGTAGGCCGTGCCCTGCTGGCTGATCCGCAGTGGGCCGCCAAGGTTCGAGACGGGCGTCTCGACGAGTTGGCGCCATTCACGCCGGAATCCTTGAAAACCCTGGTTTAATGCAATTTCAGCCCCATCTCCCCGGGACCTGAAGCCGCATTAGATCTTTATATATAATCCAAAACCGGAAGAGAACTGCAGTCTTTTCCGGTTTTTTTGCTGTATGCATCGCGATTTTGAGTCCCGAAGGAATCAACGTGGCGAATGTGCCGCAAAAATGACGATGGCTGAAAAGATGACGCCGCTGACGCTCTGATCGGCTCCATCCATATTGTTCACTGCTATTCGTCCTGCAAGGCTGCTTGACGCTTGTAATGATCTTCGATGACCATGCAAGCCATCGCTTCGATCACGGGTACGATACGGGGACAGATGCAAGGATCGTGCCTGCCGATCGTCGCAATCTCCCGTTCGTTACCGTCTGCATCAACCGTCCGTTGGGGGACAGAAATGGATGAAGTCGGCTTCACGACGACCCGGAACACGATGTCCGCCCCGGTGCTGATACCGCCGACGATCCCCCCGGCATGGTTCGTCCGGAACCCCCCTGCGTCCATCTGATCGTTGTGTTCGCTTCCCTGCATTGAGGCCGCTTGGAAGACCGCCCCGAACTCGATGCCCTTGATCGCGCCAATGGACAACATGGCCTTCGCCAACTCGGCATCCAGCTTGTCGAATACGGGCTCCCCCAATCCCGCGGCGATGCCGCTAATTCGGCATTCCACGATCCCCCCGCAGCTGTCTCCCTCTTCGGCCAGCCGTTCTATCCTATGGATCATGCGCCCTGCCGCTTCAGGATCACACGCGCGAACGGCATTCCGTTCGATGGCATCGGCGTCGAAATTCTCGCATCGGATGCCGCCGATCTCAGTCGTATAAGCCAGGACCGAGACGCCCCGCCGTTCCAGAAGCTTGCGCGCCACTGCTCCAGCAGCCACTCGCGCAGCCGTCTCCCTTCCCGAAGCTCTTCCGCTGCCGCGATAGTCGCGGATCCCGTATTTTTTCTCATAAGTGAAATCCGCATGCCCGGGCCGGTAGGCGGATTTGATATCGTCGTAAGCCGACGGGATCATGTCCGTGTTGTTAAGCATGATGCACAGCGGCGTCCCCGTCGTTCGCCCCTCGAAAAGTCCGGATAAAATGCGTATCTTATCGTATTCCTTGCGGGGAGTCGTAACGGAGGATTGCCCCGGCCTTCTTCGATCCATCTGAATCTGGACGTATGTCTCGTCCAGCTCCACGCCCGGCGTGACCCCCTCCACAATGACGCCTACCGCTTCTCCATGCGATTCCCCGAACGTAGTCATTTTCAACCGCTCTCCAAACGTGCTTCCTGCCATGTCCATACCTCCCGAATACTTTCGATTTCTTCTCCTTCAGTTTAGGTGTATATTTGAAATAAATGAAATCGTAATATTGAATAGATGTCATAGAGAGGATCGATAACAAATGATTACAAACACGGAATGGTATCGAGTTTTCCTGCATGCCGCCGAATCTTCCAATCTGACGAAAGCTGCGCAAAACCTTCATATGACGCAGCCTTCGGTGAGTTATGCCATCAAGCAGTTGGAAGAAGCGCTTGGCGTGGGGCTGTTCGACCGGTTATCCAAGGGCGTCCGATTAACGCAGGAAGGTCAGGCCTTGTATCAGCATGTCCGGCAAGCATTCGAAGAACTCGATTCAGCCGAGCGCCGCATGAAGAAGCTAAAGCAGTTCAGCGAAGGAAGGCTGAGGATTGGCGCGAACGGGGCCATCGTTAAGGACTTTCTTCTCTCCTTGCTCGACGGATTCCATGTCCGCTATCCCGACATCCGCATTCAGCTGTCGCAGGAGCGGACCAGCAGCGTTTTGGAGCGCTTGAAGAAAGGTTCATTGGACCTCGGTTTCGTCCACCTGCCCGTATCGGACGACGAGATCAAGGTCATCGACTCCCATGCCTCGCCTTATTGCGCCGTGGTCGGAACGGCCTTCGCAGATTGGGCGCGTGAGCCCCTGCGGACCGAACAGTTGACGGAGCTTCCCCTCCTCATGCTATCCTCCGGCAGCTCGACGCGTTCCTTCATCGAAGGGTGGTTCCGATCGCAAGGGGTGGAAGCGGAAGCCGACTTCGAGTTGAACAGCCTGGACATGTTAGCGGAATTTGCCGAGCGCGGTTATGGAACGGCATTCTTGCCTCGAGCCTTTGTCGCGTCCCGCATCTCGGACGGTTCCTTGCTGGAGCTGCGGACAGAAACTTCGTTACCGGATCGATATATCGGTGTCGCTGTTCGGAAGCATTCGTCGCCCTCGCTGGCTGCAGGGGCATTTTTGGAGATGCTGCAGCAGAACTGACGATTTTTCGTCGAAATTCAACAATCGAGTAAGAGGGGACGGCTAATCCCCGTCTTCTCAGTCGAGTAGCCCGAAGGAGTTTCACCTTCAGGCACTCACAGAGTAAAAAAGTTACCAAGGAACAGAAAGCACTCATTATTTAATGGTTGCCCAATCCTTGCATATCCTCATGAAAGTCCAAGAAGAATATTTCCCTCGCTTTTTACATTGTTTCTATCGCATGCTCAGTATCCAAGAGTCCTTTACGCTCCCAAGCATCCGTCGTACACAATATCACACCGTATATTTTCAGTCCTCACCACTACCAATAGTAGTGAATGAACACGTTTCTGCCGGACAATCCATGATGCGCTTATCCTCCAACTCCCGTAGTTTGAGACCGAACATCTTCATATATTCTTCATATGTGCGGCCTATAAAAATAATCCGTTACAGTACTGCTCTGCAGGATTCTTTTATTGATTTCCCAAACTTTTTGCCCCATCCCGTGCGTCTAGCCAATGAGAGTGATTGATTAGACTCTTATACAGAGAGATGGAGGATGAGAGATATGAAAAAAGAAAACATTAAACTTCGTGAAGATGGGTGCCATGGGCTGTGCAGCCATGATCGGCATCAGCGCAGCGAGTTTGCCTGTAGATGCGCTGGCTTCGGCACCCGTTTCAGCGAACGTGAAGTCCACTTTTTTCCATGAGATTATATTATCTAATTAATAGCTATTCACCTATTAAAATTACGTTTGTTTACTTAAAAAACAATAATTTGTAATTTTACCTAATTCCACATATTCCCGTAAGCAATGATAGACAATATATAGTACGATTAATAGCGGCTTGCAGTTTTATGGCTAGAATAAAGATAAGGGATGATTTGAATTGAACAGAAGGAAGAAAACACGGTGGCCCGTTTGGCTGGTTGGATTTATGGTATTAGCTGGCGGGATTCTAGGAATCAATCTAATGGTGCAAGATATTATAGCCGGGAACGACAACGCTGTAGAGAACGTTGAAGTCTCGCCCAGTGCATACCCTGGCTTAAACATCGAAACAAGGACGAAGAATACGAAGCATTATATATTGTCGATTAGCAGCGTTCTCGCAAACAGCAAGGAGATTAATACTCCTATTCAGACGTGGGTCAATGATCAGGAAAAGAAATTCTTAGCCGAAGTGGAAGCAAGTGCAGAAACGCTTCAAGGCGATCATCGTGCCGAATTGAATATTACGGTAGAAACGAATAAAATTAATGACCATTTATATAGTTTAGTGTTCACTTCCTATCAATACATAGGCGGAGCTAATGGACAATCGATTATTAAACCTTTTAATATCGACACAGCTGATAATAAAATTTTGAATTTATCTGATATTATGACCTATGACAAAGCAGCTGTTGACCATATCATGTCAATCGTGAAGGAAGAATTGAAGAAACAGAAAAACGTCAATTCTTATGTATTCGAAGCAGAGCTTCAAAAATCTATAAAAAAATCCGTCTGAATGGAAATGGTCCATAGGTAACGGAGTCTTTACTTTATACTTTAATAAACTTGAGATCGCCGCTAGTGCAGCCGGAACGGTCCAAGTAAACATTCCACTGAAATCCTTGCGTCCCTACTTGAAAAAGGATCTCACCAAAAAATGGAATGTTACTTATGAAAATAACGATGAGCCGGAAGGGCAGAAACCAATTCAGCCTCCTCTCGATCCTAAAGGAAAATATGTAGCTCTTACCTTTGATGACGGGCCTCACCCAAAGGTGACACCTAGAGTTCTAAAGACTTTGAAGGAGTACAACGCAAAGGCTACCTTCTTCATGCTGGGCGTACAAGTAGAGTATTATCCTGATATGGCCAAAAAAGGTTGCTGAGGCCGGCCACGAGATCGGAAATCACTCCAAAGGTCATCCGAATCTGGCGAAAATGAGCCTGAGTGAAGTGCGCAAACAAATCATAGAATCATCGGACCAAATCGAGTCTGCAACCGGAGAAAGGCCTACCCTTTTCCGTCCGCCTTATGGCGCTATGAATGATGCGGTCAAAAAAAGTAACCCAGGAACAGAAAACACCTATTATTTTATGGTCTGTGGATTCGCTGGATTGGAAAAGCCGGAACGCCCAAGCCGTAAATAAAGAGGTTTCTAAAAACATCAGGCCAGGTTCGATTGTACTTATGCACGATATTCACGCTTCTACGGCTGATGCGCTGCCTCAAATGCTTAAATCACTGAAAAAGCAAGGCTACCAATTCGTAACGGTCTCTCAATTGTTATCCTTGAATGAATCCAAAGGAAATGGCCCTTATTATAATCAATAATTTCATCACGTCAAAAAGGCACAAACCTTCGTCTTTCTAAGGTTTGTGCCTTTTCTAAAAGAATAAAAAGATAGACATTCCGAGGAATTTATTGTTCTCCCTATGAGTTACATTAATTTGGCAAGAACTTTTTGCACAAGCTCCCGCGTCCTGCCTATGAACGACAAATCCAGAAGGATAGGGACGAAAGCAAAATGAATGATGAAACACTCAAAGGAGATCAAATAAGATGAACAGAAAAATGGAACAGCTTCGAAAAGAATATCAAAAGGTACCCATTCCAGACGAGCTTGATAATGTTGTCAACCAGGCCATTCATAAATTACTTAAGGAGAAACGGGGGCTCGTTTCAAAGTATACATGGTTTACCAGTGCCTGTACGCTGCTTTAATATTCCTGGTTACGATCAATGCCAGTACGACCGTCGCGAACGCCTTATCTTCCATACCGGGTGTAGATCAGATTATCAAGCGAGTCGAAGGTTATTTCCTTCGAGCATTTGCTCCAACAAGTCGTTTTGGACTTTGCGAGAGGAAGGGACGACTTGTGCCAACGGAGAACTCGGCGCTTCGGCATACCCTGGATGCTTCACCGCTTCTCTTGGCCGGGAGCTCCCTTGCAGGATATTCTGCTGTCTTTGCTCTTCATCCGAACGGATCGGTTTCCTCTCTCTTTTCGGTTCAGCCCTTCCGGTTTCCGGCGTCCCGTACTCCGCTCGCCAGCACCCGTTCGGGATTTTCACCCTAAAGATGACACCCATGCTGGGCGTACATCGAGAAAAAGGCAGCCGGATGAACAGCTGCCTTTGTTTGTACAAAAAAGACTCAATCTTGAAAGGTTGAGTCATCCCTTTATAAACACAATCTTCACCCCAACCACCAGGTCGTGTTCATTGACGGCTTTGTACACTCCGTATGCGCCGTCGCCTACGCCGGTACGAGATACGACGCCGCCATCCAGAACCCCCGCTTCTTCCCCGCTCTCGGTCATGTCGCAGCAGGAGAGATACCACTCGCTATCCGTACCGTCACGCCTCTGCTCGGCGTCCGTGTCAGGAATTCGGTAGTGGCGGATATCGAAAATCCCGGCCAAATCCTTATGGTCTTGCAGCAGCACTACCTTTGGCCGCGGCTTCGAATTCCTCTATCCGATCCGCCGTTAATGGATCATTCAAAACATACGGACCATTTCCGTCATAGAGACTCTGATAATGCTCCAACCTCTGTTCCACTCTTGTAATGAATTCGCTTTTGCAGTTGATTTCGTTCATGCCTGCACCTCATTTTGAATTAATATTAAAATGGGGATCATCCGGGTCGTTGCCGTTATTGAGGTCTAAAAAAGGGTGTGTTAAGATAAGAATAGAATTAAGGAGCAGCCGCCCGCTGCTCCCCAGTACAAACATCTTGAGCAGGACCTTCCTCCAGGATAAAAGCAAAGAAGAAAGTAACCCACTTAGGCGGTAAACCTTAGGAGTGGGTTACTTTCGTTTGTCGATGTAGGTCAGCAATGCCAGCAGTCACTTCACCGAACGAAATGTTCATCGCACCACCCCCTTCACAAGGAGGAAATGCGCCCACTCAAGGCGTGTATGTACAATCCAAATTATAACATTATTTTTGGCTTGCCTAGGGAAATTCCTCTAAATTATTGCCTGAGGCGCTTCATGTCAAGCCTTCGTTTTCCCCATACTCCTCGCCTATTACATAGATCCGGATTGACAACACGAAATCAGACAGCTCTTTTTAAGGGTTAATCTTCTGTAATTGACCGGGCTCACGCCTGACACGAACCGAAAAGACCTCTTCTACCGCCTCTCTGGACGGGAAAACCTCGCCTTTCATGACATCTCCATAAAAATTTATCGCAAATGGGAATAAATAGAGACGAGTTAGCATGTCTATAGAGTGATAGGGTATACACCGATGGCCTCATCGTTTCCGCTTCATCATCGTCTTGCTGCCGTCCAGGTGGACCACTTCATACCAAGAGAGGGGTACGCTATGCGAATGAGACGAAAATCCATGCTGGCCGTGCTGTCACTATTACTAGTCGTAAGCGCTTTTATAAGCGCCTGCGGCAGCAGCGGCGGCCAAGAAAACAACTCTTCCCCGCCTCCGGCGAAGAACAATGAAAAACCCGCCGAGCCGGCGCCCGAGGTCAAGACAGAAACGCCGAAAGAACAGGTATTCCGCTTCAATCTGCATTCGAATCCGCCAACGCTCGATCCCGGTCAGGCGCAAGATACCGTGGCATTCGCCGTGCTTAACGGTCTGTTCGAAGGATTGACGCGGAGCAACGAGAACGGCCAGGCCGTTCCGGGTACGGCCGAGAAGTGGGAAATTTCCCCGGATGGGACCAAGTACACCTTCCATTTGCGGAAGGACGCGAAATGGTCGAACGGGGACCCGGTGACCGCGGGAGACTTCGAGTTCTCGTGGAAGCGGGTGCTCGATCCGAAGATGGAGCCGGCGCCGCCGTACGCCTATCAGTTGCACTATATCAAGGGCGCGGAAGCATACAACACCGGGAAGAACGCCGACCCGAATTCGGTCGCCGTCAAGGCCGTCGACGCCAACACGCTTGAGGTCGAGTTGGAGCACTCCACTCCGTACTTTTTAAGCCTTCTTTCATTCCAAACCTATTTCCCGGTACATTCCTCCGTCAAAGACAATCCGAAGTGGGCATCCGAGGCCAGCACCATCATTTCGAACGGTCCGTTCAAAATCAGCGACTGGAAGCAGCAAAGCTCGCTTGAGATGGTGAAGAATGAGCATTACTACGAAAAGGACGACATCAAATTCACCAAGGTGCAGATGTCCATGGTCGCCGATTCGGGCTCGGAGCTGAACATGTACGAGACCGACCAGATCGATTACGCCGGCATGCGACCGGACGCGTTCCGAACGAGCAAATTCCGATTTTAAAGGAGACGAAGCCGGACGAATTGGAGATCAAGGGCATCGCCTCCAGCTACTATTATTTGTTCAACAATAAGCAGGAACCGTTCAATAACGTCAACATCCGCAAAGCGCTGTCGATGGCGATCGACCGCCAGCTGATTGTCGACAAGGTGACGCTCGGCGGACAGCTGCCCGCCTTCGGCATCGTTCCTCCGGGAATCGTAGGCGAGAAAGGCGAATTCCGCTCCGAACACAAGGACGATTATTTCAAGGAAAATTTAGAGGAAGCGAAAGCGCTGCTGCAGAAGGGACTCGGCGAGCTGGGACTGTCCGCCATGCCTGAATTCTCGATCGCATACAATACCGATGAAAGCCACAAAAAAAGTAGCCGAGGCCGTCGCCGACATGTGGAACAAAAATCTCGGCATCAAAGTGAAAATCGAGAACCAGGAATGGGGCGTCTTCCTGAAGAACCGGACCGCGCTCAACTATCAGATGGCCCGGGCCGGATGGCAGACCGACTACAACGACCCGATGTCCTTCATCGATCTGTACATGACCGGAAGCGGCAACAATGATATCGGATACAGCAATCCGGAATTCGATAAGCTCGTCCGCGAGGCGAAGCAATCGCTTGACAATAAGAAACGGATGGAATTGATGGCGGAGGCGGAGCGCATGCTGATCGAGCAGGATCAGGCCATTCTTCCGCTGTACTACTACACGAACGTCGGGCTCAAGAAGCCGAATCTCAAAAACGTGTTTATCGATTATCAGGGAATGATCAACTACAGCCGAGGTTACTTCGAATAACGACGTGAGTTCGCGTCTTTATCCAGCATGTAGTTCTTTCGGGATGCACTTGGCTTACTAGCCGGTGCGTCCCGCTTCTTCATATCCGCGGCGGAATGAATCTGACCAGAAGGAGGATGCACCCATGATTCGGTATTCCTTGACCAAGCTGTTCTATCTCATCCTGTCGCTGTGGGTACTGGCTACCGTCACATTTTTGCTCATGAAGGCCATTCCCGGCGATCCGTTCATGTCCGAAAAAGCGGTTCCGCCCGAAATTCGCGCCCGGCTGATGGCCCAATACGGATTGGATAAACCGCTGTATGAGCAATATTTCACCTACTTAACCAACCTGGCGAAAGGCGATTTAGGCATTTCGATGAAAATGCTGGACCGCGAAGTCAGCCAGACGATTCGCGATGCCTTCCCCTACTCCCTGAAGCTCGGCGTCGTCTCGATCATCGTCTCCGTCGTCATTGGCGTCAGCCTGGGCATGGTTGCGGCGCTGCGGCATCGCAAGCTGCTCGACTCCGCCTCGATGGTCATCGCCGTTCTCGGCGTATCGGTCCCCAGCTTCGTACTGGCCTCTTTCTTCCAATATATTTTCGGCGTGAAGCTCAAATGGCTGCATGTCGTCGGCCTGAACGGTCCGCTTGATTACATCATGCCGACCCTGGCGCTCTCCGCCCTGCCTATCGCCTTCATCGCGCGCCTGACGCGCTCCAACATGCTGGAGGTCCTGACGGCCGATTATATCAAGACGGCCAAGGCCAAAGGCTTGTCCCGCGGCGCGATCATCCGCCGGCATGTGCTGCGCAACGGCATTCTGCCCGTCGTCACCTATCTTGGGCCGCTCACGGCCAACGTCGTGACAGGTTCCTTCATCATCGAGCAAATCTTCGGAATCGGGGGGCTCGGCAAAATATTCGTCACGAGCATCAGCAACCGCGACTACTCGCTTATTATGGGCATTACCCTATTCTACGGGCTGATTCTGATGTTGGCCCGCTTCATCACCGACATCGCGTACGGGTTGATCGATCCCCGCATCACGCTTGTCTCGAGAAAGGAGAAGGCCGCATGACCATGTCCCATTCCTCCCCGGCTGAAGAACGCCCTCTCGCCCCGGACGATTTCCGGAAGGCGGACGTCAGCGAACATGCGGCGGAAGCGATCGTACAGGAAAGCGTATCCGCATGGCGCGACGCCTGGCTGCGGCTGCGAAGCAACTGGGTTGCCATGACGGGCCTCGTCTTCTTGCTGCTCATCATCGTCATGGCCATCATCGGCCCGATGCTGACGCCTTACGATTACTACTCCAATAATCTGGAGAAGACCAACCTCCCGCCTTCCGCCGAGCATTGGTTCGGCACGGACGATCTCGGCCGCGACATGTTCGCCCGCACATGGATGGGAGCCCGCATTTCCCTTACCGTCGGCTTTTCCGCCGCGGCCATCAATCTCGTCATCGGCGTTATTTACGGCGGCATCATGGGATATGTCGGCGGACGGGTCGACGAGGTGATGAACAAAATCTCCGAAGTGATCTATTCCATTCCGGATCTGCTGGTGGCGATTCTGCTCGTCGTCGTCTTCGAACCGAGCCTGGGCACGATTATTTTGGCGCTGTGCGTGACCGGCTGGATCAATATGTCCTGGATCGTGCGAGGGCAGATGATGCAGCTCAAAAATCAGGAATATGCCCTCGCCTCCCGTTCCCTGGGCTCGTCAGGCATGCGCATACTGTTCCGGCATCTCCTGCCGAACGCCATGGGCCCGATCATCGTCACCTTGACCTTGGCCGTGCCGGCAGCCATCTTCAGCGAAGCGGTGCTCAGTTTCCTCGGGCTGGGCGTGCAATCGCCGGCCGCATCATGGGGGACGATGATTAACGACGCGCTTAAGGCCATGATCATTCATCCTTGGCGTCTTGCCTTCCCTGCGCTGTTCATCAGCTTGATGATGCTGTGCTTCAATCTGTTCGGGGACGGGCTGCGCGATGCGCTCGATCCGAAGATGAAAAAATAAGGACAAGGAGGGTTTGCCCATGCAACGATTGCTCGAAGTCCAAGATCTCCGCGTCTCTTTTCACGTCCGCGGCGGCGAGGTGCAAGCGGTGCGCGGCATCGGATTCCATGTTGAGCCCGGCGAGGCCGTCGCCATCGTCGGCGAATCCGGCTGCGGCAAGAGCGTGACCGCCCAAGCCATCATGCGTCTTCTCCCCCATCCTCCCGCCCGCATTCATCAAGGAGCGATCCGGTTCCAGGGTAAAGATCTGCTGCGCATGAAGGAGCGGGAAATGCAGTCCATCCGGGGCAAAGATATCGGGATGATCTTCCAGGATCCGATGACATCGCTCAATCCCACGATGACGATCGGCCGCCAGATTACCGAGGTGCTGTCAAAGCATCAGCGCATGACCGCACAGGAAGCCAAGCGGCGGGCGATCGAGATGCTGGAGATGGTCGGGATCCCCCATCCGGCCACGCGCTTTTCCCAATATCCGCATGAGTTCTCCGGCGGCATGAGGCAGCGGGCCATGATCGCCATGGCCTTGGCCTGCCGCCCGGCACTGCTCATCGCGGACGAGCCGACAACGGCGCTGGACGTGACGATCCAGGCCCAAATTTTGCGCGTGCTCAAGCATCTGCAGCGCGAATTCGGGACATCGATCATTTTGATTACGCATGATCTTGGCATTGTGGCGGATCTGTGCGACCGCGTCATCGTCATGTATGCGGGACAAATCGTCGAGTCCGGCACGAAACGGGAAATCTTCAAGCAGCCGCAGCATCCGTATACCCGAGGCCTGCTGCGCTCCCTGCCGCGGATCGATCAGAACAAGGATGAGCCGCTCGTGCCGATTTACGGCACGCCGCCCGATCTGGCCAAGCCGCCGGCCGGCTGCCCGTTCTGGGCCCGCTGCAGCGACGCGATGCATATCTGCCAGCAGCGGCAGCCGGAATCGACCGCCATCAGCGGAACCCACAGCGCGAGCTGCTGGCTTCTGCATCCGCTGGCCCGGGAGGTGGCCAGATGAGCACAGAGCCATTGCTCCGGATCAACCGGCTGAGCAAGCATTTCCACCTTGGCCGGGGCCAGACGCTGAAGGCCGTCCATGATATCAGCTTCGCCGTCCAGAGAGGAGAGACGCTCGGGATGGTAGGCGAATCGGGATGCGGCAAATCGACGGCAGGACGGACGATCCTCCGCTTGTACGAGCCGACGCAAGGGGAGGCCTTGTACGGGGGTACGAATATTTATCGGCTCAAGCGGGGCAGCTCAAAGCGTTCCGCCGCGAGATGCAGATGATCTTCCAGGACCCGTACGCATCGTTGAATCCGCGCATGACCATCATGGACATTATCGGGGAGGCGCTGGACATTCACCGTCTCGCCGACACCCGTTCGGCGCGCAGGAAGCGGGTCGAGGAGATGCTTCATCTGGTCGGGCTCAATCCCGATCATGCTACCCGCTATCCCCATGAATTTTCGGGCGGCCAGCGCCAGCGCATCGGCATCGCCCGCGCGCTGGCGGTCGATCCGAAATTCATCATTTGCGACGAGCCGATCTCGGCGCTGGACGTATCGATACAGGCCCAGGTCGTCAATCTGCTGCAGGATCTGCAGAAGCGTCTTGGACTGACCTACCTGTTCATCGCGCATGATCTGTCCATGGTCAAACATATCAGCGATCGGGTGGCCGTCATGTACTTGGGGCAGATCGTCGAGCTGGCCGACAGCGGGACGCTGTATGCGGAGCCGCTTCACCCGTATACACGCTCGCTCATGTCCGCCATTCCCGTCCCCGATCCCGATGTCGAAGCCGGCAAAGAGCGTATCGTGCTGACCGGCGAGCTGCCGAGTCCGCTGAATCCGCCGAGCGGCTGCTCCTTCCGAACGCGATGCCCGTACGCGACCGAGACCTGCGCCGAGCGCAAGCCCGAGTTCCGGGAAGCGAAACCGGGGCATTATGTCGCCTGCCATCTGGCCTAGAGCTGCTGTGGGGACGCAGCAGAGGAAATGACAGAAAGTTGCTGGTTGGATGACTTAAATAGGACGGGATGCCGGTTCGTTTAACCTAACATTGTAGATTCTGTTCATCGCGCTGCCCCGGCTTTTTACAGACCGCCACAACCGACTGTTTCGTACTGCGCGCAGCTCACCGCGAGGTATGGCGTCGCACGATGTCGGTCATAGGAGATCATCGCAGCTTTCATCGAACGGGAATTCGGTCATCGCTAGGGATGACATTCAACTTAAACGGCCAGCGCGTACCCGTGATGTCCTGGTACGCGCTGGTTTGTTATTGACTGCTTTTTTTCTTCATCCTAACATGCCTTTTTAACATTCAATACAAGCTGTTTTAAGTTGAAGTATTTATCCGACAGGACCAGGGTTCATTACTTTAAAGAAAACCCCGGGAAAACCCTATGCTCTTTTACGGGAATGGATTTCACCAACTTTTGCTTCGTAACAATATACTCCATCTTGTCGCCCGTAGTTATCATCCCATCCTTCTCTACCGGCGGTGCCATAGTGACATGCAGGTCCAAGTAATCAATTGTTAATCCGTCCAACCAAGTCTGTATGGCTACTCTTACCTGATATTCAGGCGTTGTTTCCGGCGTGGGTCTCTTTATGGTTTTTATATCTAAAATGCGCGAAGACAAAAAAACTTGCCCCCAAAGAAAAATGTCCGCCGGAAAGCGATTTGATATCCATTTCCTTTGATGTCGTTCTTTTCAAAAGCTCTTGGTTACCCGTATCCAACCCGGCTAAAAATACTTGAACCGTATCATTGATGGATGAAACGCTAATCCCGCTCAAACGTCCGTTCTTATCAAAATTTTCATCCCATACGTTCTCAGGAAGAAGACCATAACTTTGAATGGATACGGTTTGTTTTTTGGGGTCCCAGGAGACGACAGCACCGAGTGCTTTTGAAACGAAACTTATCGGTACCATAACTCGATTGTTTACCATTCTTGGATTAACATCGGATGAAACCTTTTTGCCGTTGACATTGATTGAAATGATACCGTTGGCATAACCAACGCCAAATGCGGCTGATAACGCCAATACAGTTGCAAAAACAGCAATAATTATTTTTTTTATTCATTTTTCGCAATCCCTCCCATTATCTTCATAAACGTTAGCTCCCCTGGAAAAGTTACGAAATAAACGGCCAGCAACCTATTGGCCCCTCTTATTCGGCACTTCACATTCCTTGTTCCAGAATTGTAACAACGCGAACCCGCCTGAAAATAACGTCCCTGAAATAAGCCGTAAGCCAATCCGAAGGCATCCCTCTATCGTTATGCGTCTCGTTCGAGCCGCGAATCTCAGTATTAGGTGAATATCAAGATCCCGCCCGTCGTTATCCATCATTCTTAGAGCATCTCAAATACATAAAGCACTCCAACTATTCGTTTTTTAATATGGACTTATCTTTTTTAACGGACTATAATAACAAATACATTCTAAAAAACGAACATTAGGACGGTAAAAATGAATAATTATAAGGAAATATTCCTTGGCACTGCTTTTTCAAGCCAGTCTCCGAAAGAAATTCAAATCATGCAAAACCATCTTTTCTGCATCAATGCCGACGGGATGATTGAGCGAGTCGTAGCGCCGGAAGATGCCGACTATCAGCCCCTTCTAGATGCTTATCAAGGCAAAGACAACTTCCATTCCTTGGCCGAAGGCCAGTATTTCTTGCCTGGTTTTGTCGACCTTCACGTTCACGCACCGCAATGGGCTCAATCCGGCACCGCATTGGATATCCCGCTCTATGATTGGTTGAATACCTATACCTTCCCGCTCGAATCTAAATTCTCCGATCTGGATTTTGCGAAAAAGGTCTACGAGGATGTGGTAAGCACCCTGCTCGCCAACGGAACAACGACGGCCCTTTATTTTGCAACCGTACATAAAGAGGCAAGTTTACTGTTAGCTGAAATATGCGCTCATAAAGGCCAGCGCGGGCTTGTCGGAAAAGTGGTCATGGACGATCCTCAGCAAAATCCCGAAAGCTATCGCGACAAAGACACAACTACGGCACTCAAGGATACGGAAGAATTCATTCTGGCCGTGCAAGAATTAGCCAAATCCACGAAACAAGGCGTGTATCCGGTCGTTACGCCGAGATTCATTCCGAGCTGTACGGATGAGGCTTTACAAGGCTTGGGAGAGCTTGCGGCTAAATATGATGCATATATTCAATCCCATTGCAGCGAAAGCGACTGGGCGCACGGGTATGTAAAAGATCGGTTCCAGAAGAACGATGCCTTTGCCTTAAATGATTTTGGCCTGCTACGCGATAAATCGGTCATGGCGCATTGCAATTTCCTGGATGACGACGATGCCCGTTTGTTTGCTGACACGGGAACGGCTATTGCTCACTGTCCGATATCCAACGCGTATTTTGCCAATAGCGTCCTTCCCGTCGCTCACTTCCATTCCATAGGCGTCGAGATCGGCTTAGGCTCGGATATTTCCGGAGGTTTTTCGCCCAGCCTATTCGATAACATCAGACAAGCCGTCATCTCTTCGAGGATGCTGGAAGACGGCGTGAATGCCTCCCTTCCGGCCCAACATCGCGGCGTACCCGGGTCACGCATTACGATTGATGAAGCATTCTATCTGGCTACGGCCGGCGGCGGAGAAAGCTTAAGCTTGCCGATCGGCCGCATACAAGAAAATTATGCATGGGACGTGCAAATCATCGATACGAAATGTCCATCCGCCAAACTGCTAATTTTTAATGAAAATGAAGATTTGCACGATGTTTTCCAAAAAATCATGTACCTGGTTCGGCCTGAACATATCCGGGAAGTCTGGGTACAGGGCAATCAAGTGCATACGCGTTAAGAACACAAACTAAATTAGGGGTGCGCATCTGAGAATGAAAACACAAGCAGACAAGCAAGATCCGGCTCAAACGAAATCGCAGCACTTAACGGTCTCGCCCGATGAAAAAATTTCATTCGGCAAGTCCGCCATTCTGGGTTTACAGCATGTAGTCGCCATGGACGTTTACGTGGTTCCTTTCCTTATCGCGATGTTGATCGGTTTGCAGGCCGATCAGTCAAGCGCTTTGATTCAATCAACGTTTATCGCGGCGGGACTTGCCACGATCGTGCAAAGTTATTTCTGCATGAAGCTGCCGGTCGCCCAAGGCCCTTCGTATATTCCGCTGGGGGCCATCGTCACGATCTATATGGCTAGCGGCGGCGGGCAATCCGGTTGGAGTTCGGTGCTCGGGGCCAGCTTAATCGGTGCAGTCCTGGTGATTCTTCTGGGTTTTACGGGCATTTTCAATAAAATCGTCAAATCGTTCATCCCGCCCATTGTTGGGGGGGACGATCATCTTTATCGTAGGTCTTTCGCTATTGCCGGTTGCGATCAGAGACAATATTTATGGCGCCGCCGACGCTCCTATCAATCAGAACGTGTCCTTAGCCCTCATTTCGGGCGCCGTGCTCATTGTTTTCGCGATCCTGGGTTCTTTTGTTCCGTCATAAAGGATCGATATTCCGAATTATGTCCGTGTTGTTCGCGTTAATTGCCGGATGTTTTGCCGCAGAATTTATGGGGATTTTGGATTTCACGGCCGTAGAAAATGCCAAATGGTTTAGCATGCCTCAGCTTCCTTTTGCGGATTTCGGCTTTTCTTTTCAACTTCTCTGCAATCATTACGATGATCATCATTTATCTGGTACTGCTGGCTGAAACGACGGGTACATGGTTTGCCGTCAGCAACGTCATCGATCAACCGTTAACGGATAAAAATATCAATCGGGGGGTTATTGGGGAAGGGATTGGCTGCCTGATCGCTTCCCTGGCCGGTTCCACTCCGGTTACCGGTTATTCCACGAACGCGGGGATTATTTCCATCACGGGCATCGCGAGCCGCCGGGTCTTCCTGAGCGTAGGCGTATGGTTCGTCATCTTCGGGTGTTCAGGCAAATTAGCCGCCTTAATCTCTTCGATTCCAACCGCCGTCATCGGGGGCGTATTCGCTATCATCTGCGGCATCATCGCGATTAACGGCGTGCAAGTCATGAAAAACGTAAAAATCGGCGAAAAAAGAAATGTACATTATTGCCGTACCGATGATTCTCACCTTAGCGTTAGTGCTCATTCCTAAAGACTACTTGAACTCTTTGCCTATGTTCGTGCAATATTTGCTGGGATCGCCTATTTTAGCGGCATCCATGGCAGCGATCGTATTGAACAAAATACTGCCGAGCGGAAAATAGGTTATAAAGGAAGGCGTGGAAATCGGGGATGGCCCTCTATTAAGTCATAAAGATTCTAAGCGGAACTGCCCCAAAAGGATGCATCCATTGCAGCTTTTGGGGCAGTTCTGTTTTGTTTGGCATCTGATCCAAAGGAACTAAACCATGGAAAATTCTTGAATTGAAGGTTGAATGCAGCCAATTGCTGGATTAATATATTACAAACCGAAGTTAACTTAACACGTTTCTCTTATTAACGAACATTCGAAGGGATTGATTCGTATTCATGCCAGATCCAGATCGTTAATAGCGCTTCTTAGTTTTCTCATTTTTTATTTTATGGCCTGTGGGATATCAACTCCTGGACAAAAACAATAACGGATATAATGAAGAGGATAAAATTATTAATCACGCCAAAGCTACGGCCATCAAGCATTTAAAGGATAAGTATGAGCTGGATGTTGAAATTACAGAAGCGAAAATGCTTCCAAAATATATTGCTCACGAAGTCATTTTGGAAGGAAACGTAATTGGAAGTAAGGAACAAGATTTCGGTATTAGTGTGAATTACGAAAAAAAACGAAGCATTATATTTCAGCATGAGCCCAGAACTGGTTGCTGCGATCCGAGCTAAGGGGTATGAACCGTTTATCAAAAAAAAAATAGTTTCTGGAGGTACTTAACTTAACTACATCACCCAGGATTGATGATGAGATGTATAAGATAACGTCCAACAATTTATGAAAAAAATGGGCAATTTTATGTCTTGCCAGTATCCAATATCGATTTAGAAAAATGTTCCGGATTCGCTTGGACATCTAATCCCAACTCCCTGGCACATCTATATTCATGCTCATACTCCATATCTACAACCTTGCTATTCAAAGGATCAGAACAAAACATGATCTTCATCTGCTTATCCCCCGCTTACACAATAAACTCAACCAAACTGTATTCGCTTAATGAGTCACTAACGGACAAAGGCCGTCATGCCTACTCTGGAGCATTCCACCATCAGGTTAGCTCCAGTGCAGCGGTAGCTGATGGCCTTTTTCTATATAGTCACACACGAATCTGTCAGTTCAAAATACCACTCCAGGAAGGAGTTAAAGCTTTTCCATTGCGAATTCAATTTACCAGCAAAAAAAATCCTCCATCTGCTGGCCCAATCCTAAGCCTAACACTTCGTCTGTATTCTTATTATAAAAAAAAGCCGAACTCCCCTTCAAAGCTATCCAACGGAATATATTCTTCAGGCAGGTTTAAAACGTCATGAGTTCTCTTCATGCCTAACATATAATCCGAAGAATTGATCATAAACCAACAAATCTGATAGATTTCGCGTCGTCTATTAAAGAAAGTCGGCCCATCCTCTGCATGCAAATAAAACGCAGCAAAATCTGAACCCAAATCGATGCCTAACTTTACTAATGCGTGTTCATACTCCTCTGTAATGTCATCAAACCACCAGTTGTTGCTTTTGCAATAATTGACCACTTTTTCCGATAGCATCTCGACTGCTCCTCCGATATAAAATAAACGATCTAAATTATTCCCCTGAGTATATCACATCTCCTTTCCTTATCGTTGTTCGTACCTTGCCATAAATTGGGCTCCAACGGCATATTTGAATTTTCTATAATGTTTTTTGTAGCCGCATTAGTTCTTCGAAATTAAAGGGATAATTTAATTCCACTAATGCAAAATCCTTAAATGTATCAAGGCCCGAAAAGCCATGTGCCAACAAACATGATAATAAATATTAAAAGAAAAGCAATCCCGTTCAAAACCAAAAGAAGTATATCTTTTTTAATTAAATCTATAAAGATCGTACCAAAATCCGCACAATTTTTTAGATCGTTATACTGTGTTTCCAGGAACGCGTTTTGGAATTTAGTACCTAGAAAAAAAAACAAAATCTATGTATGGTCTTGATGCCTATCATTTTGATATTGAGAGTAAATTCTTTATAGCGAAATTTATGCTGCCTACTGAGTTCACGAATCTTCTCTACCATGCGACCCTAGTATTTGCTCCCATCTCGGATGGATATGATAGAAAACTACCACCGGCAGCTTCATAAAGTGACCAAAGGGAAGAGTATTTCCCTACCGATGAAGCCCTGCTCAAATGCTCTAACTAGCCACGATGGATGTTACCCGTAAATGGACGGGTCGTGTCAGTAACTACTTACGTTAGAAACACCAAATCCCCCTTGGGGGGATTGCTTAAAATGAGTTTACACAAAATTCTTGACAGACCCAGGATAACAGCCGCACAGAGCGTTATTTCCGGTCGCTCAAGTACAAATGCATCTTCCTTAACGAATTCGAAGACCCTCGAGCGCTGCGTAAAGGGATAGCTCGTTATGTCCAATTTTACAACCAAGAACGACCTCATGACTCTTTGAACGGGGCCAAACCCAATCATTTTTTATGCCTATTCAACTGACAAAATTGCATCCTAAATTACCAGATTAAAGACAAGGAGGATTAACTTATTCCTTAAGAAATTGTGTCTTGACAATGGGGGGCATTACAGTAAAGGGTGGTCTTCTATTTGTTTTTATCAAAAAAAGAAACCTTGAAAGACTTAAAACCAATCAAGATATAGAGCGTAAATTTACGAATGTATTTTTGAAAGAAAATCTTGAAGCATATTTTTCACTGGTAAGCTCGAAGTTTGCAATAAAATGTTATTAACACGTTGTATTATTATGGGATTATCTAATATCATTTTCTTACTATCTTGGTGTGTAAAACTTCTTAGTGTGTCAATGCATATCTCGAACAACTCAACATCATTAGTGCTCAGCAATGCTATTAAAATGTTAAGTTCATGCATATTGCACTCATTATCTAAACAATAAGCTAATTTTCTTTGCCATTCTACTGGTTTACTTAGTACTTGATTAGATAATTCATCCCAATCACTTGGACTAAATTCTGCAAGGATCTCGTTTGCAATGACACAGCCATCATCGTACCAAGAATCTACTGTTGTATCCGCAGATAATAGGTTATCTAGTTCTTTGTACATATACCTTTGCCTCCACTTAATGTTGAATTAAAAACCTGCTGGGCGAGATGCATTTACTGTTCCTGTTGGATAGCCACTGGTCACATTTTCACCAGCTTTAATTACATCAATTTCAACACCATTAACAATAGCTCTATGCCAAGTTGCCCCATCTCTTAACCTGGTAGAAATAGCCGGTGCATTACCAACATTAGTTATGCTATTTAGAATTTGTTCTTCAGTCCAAGACTCTGGAAAGAGTGTACTTGTTTTAATTTTAGAAAGATTTCCATCTAGGAATTGTGTGGTAAACCTTACTTTTCTCGTACCATCAAGGTTAATAGAGATCTCTTCAACTGCATAATTTGGATTACGGTTAGTGATTTCAGGAGAATGCCCACCAATTAAGTCATTCTTATTTGGTTTTTTGCGTTGTCCCTCCAATATCTTATCTTTCATTTCTGGACTAATAACAGTACTGTTTGTTGGTATAACTTTACCAACCTCACCAGGCCCCTCAGCCTTCTTCGGCGTTCCCCTCCATCTCCACTCGAATCATGCTTCAAACCATCATTACCTTTTCTAACTTCATATTTAACCCTTGGACTCAATAAATCTTTCGGTTTCATCAGCATGGTATTCATTTGATGGTCCAGTGAACTTATTCTCCATTCCATTTGCAAGGACTCTATACGGAACTTCTCAGCGACTTGAATCAGCGACTCGGGTGGAACCTGGATTTTGGGCATTTATATCACTCCATTATTTGCTAAGCAGATTATACCCAAATACAAATAACTGGAAAACATTCCAAGGTCCTGAATTTATTCATCATTGTCATAATTAGGAGTGTAAGATAAGTTAATGTGATTGATTAACAAGAAAAGAATGCGCGTATTTTATGTAAGATAAGCAACCAATCAGGCAAAAGCGTCATGAACTCTTCTCCAATTTCGTACGCCTCGTGATTCAAATAAAAATGGTTGATTACATGCCGAGCAACATGTGGCTACTAGGATTTTCGGAAGTAAGCCGAGTTTTTTCATGTTCATGCTGTTATCACCCACAGATGTAATGCCTACTCCGGTTCAAGCATGGGCAAAATTAAAGCCAACCCCGCTCATTTCTGTGCGAGGCTGGCTTCATTGGAATAGTTCCATAGGACCCTAATATGATGAGATAATAGCAGGGTAACTCCAACAGATCAGCCATTATCCTTCTGCTATAAGCCAAGCTCCTTGGCTATTTTTGCCCACCCAACTAATGGCTAGGTGAAGTCACTCAGTTGCCTTGAATTAATGCACCTGATCCAACAATTGATACGCTTCTTCCTTCGTTTTAACTGCCAAAAGCGCTTCTCTGAAATCATCGTCCATCAGCTTGCGGGACAACATTTGCAGCACTTTCAGATGCGCATTCTGTTTGCTATTACGAGGCACGGCAATCATGAAGATCAGTTTGGCTTCACTGCCGTCCAGACTCTTCCAGTCGACGCCATCCTGCTGGATACCAAAGACCACGCTTGGTTTCAGGACAGCATCCGATTTACCGTGAGGGATCGCAATATTCATGCCGATGCCTGTGGAGCTTTCTTGTTCCCGGGCTAAGATGGCCTGTTTAAAATCTCCGTCAGCTCTTACCGCCCCATTCCGCTCCAATATACCGATCATTTCGTCGATAACAGCATCCTGTGTCGTTCCGACCAGATTGAGGTTAATGAGATCCGGTGTTACAATATCCGTCAATTTCTCAACGCGGATAGCAGATGCCTCCGTTGCTGTAGCGTTATTCATTACGGTTGGAGCCACTTCGGCCGATTCCGCAGCCAAGGGTGCAGCCACGTCTACGGCCAACTCTTTACGTACACCGGCCGGAGTTTCTTTTGCACCTTCTCCAACAACTGCCGGAGTCACACCTGCAACATCTTTCTTGAGCAAGCTCACCATGATAATCGATACGGCTGCGCCGACCATGACAGCGAGGAAGAACATCAACACATTATCAACGGCACCGAGTACGGCTACAATGGGCCCGCCATGGGCTACACTGTCACCGACACTGCCAAACATCGCAATTACCGAACCAGCCATCGAACCGACCATGATACTTGGGATGACGCGTAGAGGATCTTGCGCCGCGAATGGAATCGCTCCTTCGGTAATCCCGAACAGTCCCATCGTAAATGTTGCTTTTCCTGCTTCTCGTTCCGCAGGTGTAAACTTCTTTTTGTTAATCATTGCTGCCAGTCCCATCGCAATCGGAGGAACGCAGATGGCAACGGCAATTTGTCCCATAATCAGATAATTTCCTTCACCGATCATGGCCGAGCCGAACAGGAACGCAACCTTATTCACGGGACCACCCATGTCAAAAGATATCATCGCGCCCAGAATAAGCGCGAGCAGAATTGAACTTGTGCCCTGCATTCCCGCGAGCCAGACGGTTAACGCTTCAAACAGATCTGCAACTGGAGCACCAATTACAAAGACGAAGATTAACCCTACAACTAGAGAAGCCAGCACCGGAATAACGATTATGGGCATAATCGGCTGCAACGACCGAGGAACCTTGATCTTTTTAATAGCAAGTGCAACATAACCCGCCAGGAAACCGGCAATAATCCCGCCGATGAATCCCGCTCCCGCTTCACTTCCATAAAAGCTGCCGTTCGCAGCAATGAACCCGCCGACCATACCTGGTGCAAGGCCCGGCCTGTCCGCAATACTCATGGCGATAAATCCGGCAAGGATCGGAACCATAAAGGTAAACGCAGCCGCGCCGATACTCTCAATCGTTTTCCAGATGGAATCTTCCGGTATCACCAGACCACCCGGCGTTTTCACGCCGCCCATCGTCAGGGCGATTGCGATAAGCAGCCCACCGATCACGATAAACGGTACCATATAGGATACGCCATTCATCAAGTGACGGTAGATCGGATTTTGTTTAGGTCTGTTCTCTCCTGTATCTTCGACTGACTTGGACTGTGCCTGATAGACTGGCACATCCCCTTTTATCATCTGTTGGATCAGCTCTTCTGGACGACGGATACCATCCTGCACACCAACGACAAGCAGTTTTTTACCGACAAACCGGTCCTTCACCACCGTTTTATCCGCTGCGATAATAATGCCATCGGCTTCACGGATATCCTGCTCCGTGAATTGATTCTCCACGCCAATAGAGCCTTGGGTCTCGATCTTCAACTCAACGCCCAGCTTCGCGCCTGCCTTCTGCAGATTCTCAGCGGCCATATACGTATGTGCGATTCCGTTAGGACATGAAGTAATCGCTAATATTTTCATGATACTTATTCTCCTTTGCTGTCATGATCCCGCTTACATTTATAGTGTACACGCTGAAAGCGCTGTTATCGGATGAACTTTTTACCGGAACTTCCGGAAAAACAGGTTTATTTCGCAATATAATATCCCCACAAAGTGGAGCCTATCTACGATGCTTATTCCAAGTACTTTGCGGTGACCCCCAAAAATATAAAAAGCAGGACGTATACCGTCCTGCTTCATCATCAAAGTTTCTAATACTAATATTACCCTTTCAACGTGTTCAACAATCGCATCACGTCCGTCTCCTTAGACAACGCACTGACCAATGCCGGCTGCTCGCTGATCCGTGACAATTCCCTGAACAGCTGCCGCATCTCTTTCCGCTCATCATGCTTAACCGCAAGCAAGAACACAAGCTCTACCTTCTCGGTTCCCCAGGTAATCGGCTGCTTCAATGTCACAACAACGATGCAGGACTGTTTAACCCGCTCCGAGCTGCCATGAGGGATGGCAATGCCTCCCCCAATCGTCGTAGCAGACATATTCTCACGATCCAGCACACTTTTCGTATACCCTTCCTCGACATACCCTTTGTCCTCCAGCAGTTGCGCAAACTTGGCGATTAACTGTTCTGGACGTTTTACCTCCTGCTGAGGAAAGACGAGAAAAGGTGTCGTATATTTCAAAAAGACCGATTCCTCGGCCGCCCTGCTGTCCGGCTCATCAAGCCGCCGGATCGCTTGCTCCAGCTTGCGCTCGTCATTGGCCTCTAGCAGTGGGGAAACGAGGATGTAAGGTGATTTTAGCTCGGGCAGATCAACGGTCGTAATGACAAGATCCACCTCATGAGTTGCCAGATAATCCTGCACTTCCGCTCTCGACATCGTTGTCTCCACATGCACGGACGGGAATCTCCGTTCCACCTTCGCGAGAAGCAATTGGGACATCCCAACGCCCATGTGACACACAATAATGACCTTCTGAGGGTGGCTTTCGTTCTGGTGAAGCCGTTCCACAGACGCCTGAAAGTGCAGCGTCAAATATGCGGCTTCCTCTTCGGGAAAGTGCAGATGGAGCGCTCCCCCTACCTCTTCCAGCGCCATGATGACCCGATCGAACATATAGGGATACATCTTTTTGATCTCAGCCAGCATCGGATTGGACACAGCCAGACCATAATGGAGACGGTTCATGGTCGTGTACAAATGCACTTTCAACCCGTCCAATAATACTTGGTCCTTGGAAAAAGGGATCATATTCAGCTCCGACATCCGTCGAATCAGTTGTTCAACCAATTGTGGCAACAGGGGGTGGCTGTCTGCCAGATCGCTCCGCCGGGCGCCTCCGTCCTCCTGCGTGTATCGGAACTTCCCGCCAAGCAGGTGCAGGGTTAGATAAGCGGTTTCTTCCTTGGAAAAAGGGACGGCGAACAGTTTTTGCAGCTGCCTTAAAAATGCCGTAGCCCATGCAAATTCCGCCTTGTTCTCCAAAAAGGCAATGTCCTGTCCAGAGAGCGAAATCGGCTGTCCCAGCTTGGTCCGTTTGACCATGAGCAGAATATGCAGCATCAGGCTTTCAAAGGTTTCATCGGTGAAGCGGAGCTGATGCTGCTTTTGCAACGCCTTCAACTCATTGTATACGGTTGCAATCTCGTGCGGTTCATACTGGTTACGCATCAACTGTCCCGTCAACTCCGGACGGTTGATCAACTGGTTCAACCGCGCCAGCGCCATCCGTTTGTTCTTCTCCGAGCCCTCGATCATTAAACCAACGCGCTGCTTAGTGATTAAGCTCAGATCAAAGCTGCTCAGCCAGTCCTCAATCTTCTCCATATCCCGACGGATAATCGTCTTGTTCACATAAAACCGTGAAGCGAGGTTCTGTATGGTTACGGGTTTCGCGTTCATCAAGAGCCGATAGGCCAGGTGCAGCACCCTTTCCTCATCGGATTCATCCTCGTTGGTACTCTCGTTGGAATACAAGCGATGGAATAAATCAGCCTGATCCGCTTCCCCGATCTCCAGATAGACGCCAAGTCCCGGCCTTTTCACCAGCTGGCCACTGGAGTGCTTAACTATATATTCTTCAATCACCTTCAGATCGTTTCGGATCGTTTTTTCCGAGCACTCGGTCTGATCCGCCAGATCCTGAACGAGCCACAGCCGGTTCGGTTCCATTAATAATTTACGAACAATCTCTTTTTGCCTATTATTCATTCCGATCTCCTATTCAACTTATTTGGAGAGCTCACTAACGTGGAGCAGGTACCAGGTACATTGTCCTACGTATATCATATCCGTGTCTCTAATCCATGGCAATCTGATCTGGTATGTTACTCGAAATTAATAGTTTGAAATGGATCGAAAGAATGGCATGTCGACGGAAAAGCTGAGCATATATCGTAATTTAGTCTGATTACTTATTCGGTATGCCTTTTTTTACATTCAGGGCTCTTTTTATGTCCAAAAACATGTAAATGAGGTTAGAGAATTAATGTATGCAATTAACTTGTATAATAATCGATAAGCACATTAGCGCAGGAGTTTATAGTCCGGCAATTTAATATCCCTCCACAAATCTCCAGTACCTCTTCACTAAAACCCACTTACAAATAACTTATATAAGCTATTGACCGATGGTGTTTCATGCATTAAATTACTTATATAAGTCATTTTCCTTGGTATGGAACATGGATCTGGAGGTGATATCACTGGTACCTACAGACATCAGCACGGAACTATTACGTTACATAAAGAAAGAAGCATTAAGCATTTCCTCTTTTGCAAATAAATCGGGGATTAATTCGGGAACTCTCAGTCGATTCATCAACAGGCAGCAGCCACTGTCTCTTTCAAATCTTGATGTAATAACAAGGGCCATGAATTTAGAAGAAGGATATTTTTATTCTTTATATGTAAATGAATCATCGCCTAACTGGAGACGACTAGGCCCGTTTATCATGCGATGCGCTGAGTTAGGAAAGCTCGACTGCATCGTTCAGGCTATTGATATGATGATGGATAATCCGGCTTATTCCCCTCTGCTCTTTGACAGTGCAGAAGAGTTATATCACAAAGGAAACAAAGAAGCAGCCCTTATTATTTACAAGAAGGTTGCAGAAGGTGAAAAATATCAGCACTCCGAGCGGTTAAGTTTGTGCCATTATAGGATATTTACATGCTCCTTAAACTCGGATCAGGAAAATAATCTGGATTGCGCCATACAGTTTGAATCTTATATTCAGCGAGTACCCGAAGCCGTACAATTAGATGCTTTAAAGGATCTGACCAACACGTTATTGTCCTTACGTAAGTGGAATAAGGCAAAAACTTATGCCCAAGAAATGGGACGCATCGCCAGAATGCTGTATGCCCAGAAGCATGACCAAAACAGGTCGAACAGGAAACATACGCAGCCAGCCAAGCCATTGTTCGGTTACATTTTATACTCCGACTTGCTGTTAGGCTCCATAGCTGCCGATAACGACGATTACGATCAAGCCCAGTATTATTTATCCCGCTACGAGGATCAAAGCTGGATTATCGAAACGGATGAAAGGGCTGAAGAAACCAAAGCGCAGTTTCGCGATTGGGCCAAAGGCAACCGTTTACTGTATCAACTCATGAAAGGAAATACAGACGTGCTTGAACCGTACGTCGAGTATATTTCTTCCCGCGAGAACGAAATCCTAAGAGCCTTATTCAAAATCATTCAAGCGGCTAAGATCCATCATTTTGAGATTGATACATATCTCGAAAGGTTTGAGGGTTTGATCAGGGAACATCTTCATCGAGGGGGAACAGTCGGAAGTTATCCCGGACACCTTATAGATGACCGCTTCGCCAATTTCCTGACCGATATCGGAGAATATTATTTACGGAGGAATAACATACTCAAAGGAATCCAATATATATTGGACGGTTTGGAAGTTTCATATCGCATCAATAGTTCTGCTAACATCGTAAGATGCTGCACGACGATTGAGCATTTTCGACATAAGTTTAGTCATTCAGTTCTCCAAAAATATGCTGCAATAATGAAGGAGGTTTATTATCGCTATGAAAAAAAAAGTTAGTGATACTATCATTCATCCTTAGCTTCGTAGGAGTCCTTGTGTTGCCGGGTAGCCTAACTGCAGCGGATCCATCAAAACCGATTCCTCCTATCCCGATGTCCACCACAAACAGTCATGGTCAAGGTGGCTGGTAGTTCAATTCGTTTGCCTGTTCCCTTATGCTTCTGCGACAGATCGTGCATCACGCCTTGATATTTTTGAGGTATGTGGTTACTCATCTGCTTAGCCCTCCAGTTCTGCAAGCTGAGCGACTTTTTTCAGCTATCTGCCTTGTTTGTTTCAGACGCTCTTCTGCATCCTGAACTATTTTTACCGCTGCTGCCTTTGCATCTTCAAGTTCTTGCTCCTGCCGTACTAGAACTGTCTGGTTATACTGCACAAGCTGCCTGCAATCTGATGCTTCTTGCTCTATCTGTCTATGAGTTCTAGTTCTAGCTTAACTGGTTATGAACACAAGGGAAGCACTCTCGGCACTCCTGATTTCCCTATTTTCATTAAAGGTAATTTCTATTTCCAAGCTGATATAGACGCTTCAAGTCCAGTGAAAAAAATCGCTATATCTTATGTTCACGATACCTCTTCAGGTGGCAGTTATAGCTATGGAATTGGATTCGGTCCTGCTAGCATTTCTGTCACACCGAATTCTTCCAATGTGGGCTATAATACAAATGTTTATACTTTGAGTTACTGATAAAGACTTATGAACATTGACCATTCAATTGAGTGGTCAATGTTTTACTAATTGGGAGTGAATATTATGAAACGAAGTTCTGTAATCCTGATGTCCATAATCTTGTTCCTGTTGATTATACTTACTCCTATAATTGTATCTTCTGTACAAGAAAAGCAATATTATAAGAATAATATTGTTTCCTATACTGGATTCGCTGATATTACCATTCTGGATAAATACGTTGAAAAAGAAAAAAAACTATATTAAACTCACATTAGATAGCGAATACTATATTGACAGGTATAATATTAAAGATAATGTTCGAGTTTATGAGGTGCCCAACAAAGAATTATTCGATAGCATCGACCCGAACAAATCTAAGGATTATATCGGAATTACTATTCAAGCTACTGTAAGTATGAATGATATTATTGAGGAAGAATTCAATTGGTTAAGATCAGATCCCTTTGCTATTATTGCGAAGGAAGAATATAGCAAATTTATAAAAGTAGTTAGTGTAAGTAAATAAACAAGTGTAACTCTTCAATAGCGAGTACCCGTATACTGACATTTTAAAAAGTGTTTGGTTGTGGGTGCTTTTTTTAATTGCAGCCGTTCATTTGACAGTTTGGATTGTCAACAGTAAATCAGACATAGACATCCTCTTTTCTTATTTTATTCTGATGGTTTAGCTGGTACTATATGAGCACCATCTTTTCCATAATGTATATCTCTATGAGTCTCTATATTGTCCTGTCACAGGGTCATAGTATTTTCCTATTGGTTCACCAAAGTCCACTCTCTCTTTTTTGGTGACAGTGGTTCCTTTTCCTGCAAACTTATCAAGCAATTCTTGTGCAGTTTTATTATCGCCATAGAAAATGCTCTTGTTTTGTCCATTTGCTATTTCTTGTTTGTAATTTGGAGTATTAGGAATATGCTTTTCTTGAGCCTGTATTCCCGTGTAGATCGGTCTTATATCAGTGAGCAGGGGTACGGCGAAAAAAGCACCCTCTCTGCTAACGATTACCGCATTAGAAAGGGCGCTTCATGTTAAGCCTTCGGCTAATTGAGGATTATGAGAGGGAGATGAAACTAAATACCTAGGAGGGCCCTCCCTCGGACTTTTTCAACTAAAGATTAGGAAAGTATCTTCTGAATCTCCTTCATCAGATATGTATAAGACATCGCTCTTGGATAATAGGCGCTTTTCTTTCAATCATGGTATAATTAACCATAACAACAGAATGGCTAGTATGGGCGGTCGGCTAGTCTCCCTGAAGGGAGGTGATGCCTAGTGGAGGTTAAGGATGCTCTGACATTAATGATCCAATTCGGTTCGCTGCTTGTGACGCTGATCGGGTTGGTCGTAACGATTGTCTTAGCATTGAACCAAAACAAAAAGAAATAGGCCGCCCTAGGCAAGGGTGACGACCTATTTCTGAACCTTGTACAGCCTACCGCCCTTAAAAGCGGCTGTTGTTAGGAGTGAGGATGTTCCAGCATCTTCGCTCCTCTTTATTATATACATATTGTACCATATTATTACCCAGTTTTGTAAACACAGAAAAATCTCCAAGATATTCAAAAGACGAGTGAGCACCAATGATAGCCTGGAAGAATCCTAGTAGACTCCCATGTGCTGAACTTGATGTCCATCTCCCCCTATCCCTTCGTTCTAACCCCAGACATAGCACATCTTTGTTCCCTCAGATCAATCCCGATGACCATGTAGGCAGCCTTGTTTACAATGGCCCCGTCCTGCTTTACTTTGAAGTGAATCGCATCCATGTACACAACAGCGTACACTCCTTGGAGAGGACGATTCTGCCATTCCTTAATGAGTGGTACGATTTTGTTCGTGACGTTGGAAATGAGCGTGGGCGAGACTTCGATGCCGTACAGGTTCTGGGGATGGTCCTGAACCTCCCTTGTGCTGACACCTTTGGCGTAAAGGGCGATGATCTGGTCTTCAATGCCTGTCACGTTCTTCTGATGCTTCTGTACCACCAGGGGCTCAACTCACCAACCGATCCCGGGGACCGCTATTTCCTGCTCTCCGTATTTGCTGACCACCGTCTTTTTGCTCTTGCCATTCCGGCTATTGGCGTCACCTTGGCTTTAACTTCATGCTTCTCATAACCTAGATGCGTATCGAGTTCTGTCTCGAGCATCTCCTGAATTGTCTCTGCAAACAGCTCTTTCAAAGCGTTCTGCGCGTCCTGTGCTGTTACCAGCTTATTCTCCTTAATAAAGGCTCGCAATTGCTCTTTTGTCCAAAGTCCCATGTGCTCTCCCAACATTTCCATTACTTTCCATATAGATTTGGGAGTTTACACAGACTATTTTACAGACTCGTCACTCTTAACTGTTAAAATAGTCACTTACGATTTTTATCTAGTTTTTCATTTCCCTTTTCATTTTCAGATAAGTATTCGATAAAAAAAGTTATTAACATAATCATTTTTAAATTCACTCAAATACAAAAATGCTGTTTCTACATTTTGATTAAACATACGTTTATTCATTTCCCTATGTGATAACCTAATAACCTCTTCAATAAAGTTACTATCCTTTGTTTCTAACAATAACTCAAATATAATGTCTAGTTCATCTTGATTATCTCCCTTTATTATTTCACATATTTCTTCTCTGCTCATTTCTAATTTGTATATATCTTTCTTTGCACTCCTAAAATCATCTACTGAAGTACCTGCTTCATCATATAGCATTGACCAAAACTTGTCATAACTAATAAATTTATGAGTAAACCTATACTTATTTTCTGATATTTCTTTTTCAAAATAATTAGGATTTTTATCTGAACTGATTTCAAAATACTTTGCATCATACGGAATTACACTTCCGTAATCATTTTGAATTTTAAACATAATATACAGTCTTTCATAAGCATCTGCTATGAACTCACCTTCATAAACTGTATATATTTTATTTATAGTTAAATTAGGCTTATTGCTATTTTCTATACACTTTACTCGCATTATCTCACCTCATTTTCGTAGGAATGAAATTTTCATCTAGATCTATAATCCAAAATAAATCTTTTGTATCTGTCCTAAAGTCTTTTGGGTTTTGGTACTTTTAGTTTACTATCAAATGAACTTATTTCACCAGTCTTAACATTCTGATAATAATGAATTTTTCCCTCGCCAAACTCTGTACTATATGAATATTTTTGACTCCATTTTCCACCAGTCATTTATATCTGAACCATTCTTCGTCAATATGTTTTATAGCCTTTTGATCCCAAAACTCTGCTCCATTAATAATTTTTTTCTGAATTACTAATAATATCATCTTTCATCAATGTTTTTTTTATATTCCCGATATGCATATGAATCATTAGGAACTGTATCATATACTTTAGCATCTCCGACCCCATCAGCCTTCGGCGTTCCCCCCTCCATCTCCACCATGCTTCAATCCATCATTACCTCTTCTAACTTCATACTTAACCCTTGGACTCAATAAATCTTTCGGTTTCATAAGAGGTACTGTTGCACCCGTAGCAATTCCTGCTGCTCCAATAATACTAGCAACATGTTCTGTAGACCATGCATTTGTAGGAAAAATGGCTTCTCTAAAAGTTCCATGTACTCCAAAAGTCATACCATTGGCGAAGTCATTCGGGGAATCAAATAGCTTATCAGCTCTTTCCACATAACCTTGGTAAGCACCTTTAGGTATACCAGCTGTCCAGTAATCCAAAAAGCTCCACACCGAAGAATACCGTTTATCATATCTCTCATTAGAAGCAGCCATTATTCCGTTTCCTAATTCTTTCAAGCTACCCCAGGCCTCTTCAAGCCAAGTCTTGGGCTCCTCTTTGCTGCCTACCAGTGCAAGAGGTAATAGCTCTTCATCTACTAATATAAATCTATAGGCAATGCGTTTTTAATTCATCACTAATTGATCTCATATGCTCAATCGTCCGGGTCATTTCACTGCGGGCTCTATAAAAAGTCTTCAAAAAAAACGCTGCCGCGTCGTTCCCTCCCACATCAGCATGGTATTCATTTGATGGTCCAGTGAACTTATTCTCCATTCCATTTGCAGGGACTCTATACGGAACTTCTCAGCGACTTGAATCAGCAACTCGGGTGGAACCTGGATTTTGGGCATTTTTATCACTCCATTATTTGCTAAGCAAATTATACCCAAATACAAATAATTGGAAAACATTCCAAGGTCCTGAATTTATTCATCATTGTCATAATTGAGCATTTTGCATAAAGACAGCAGGATCTAATAGCGATCAAATCTTAATGGGTGGCTCAATTCTAAAATAAAATTCACCTGCCCATATCTTATAAAAGCTATTGATCAATGGTTTAACACACATTAAATTACTTATATAAGTTATTTCCCTTAATATGGAATATAAATCTGGAGGTGATATCACTGGTACCTACAGACATAACGATCAGCACGGAACTATTACGTTACTTGAAGAAAGAAAAATTTAAGCATTTCCTCTTTTGCAAATAAATCAGGGATTAATTCGGGAACGCTCAGTCGATTCATCAATGGGCAACAGCCAATGTCTCTTTCAAATCTTGATTTAATAACAAGAGCCATGAATTTAGAAGAAGGATATTTTTATTCTTT
Organism: Paenibacillus sp. DMB20; assembly: GCF_000987955.1. Classification (GTDB taxonomy): domain Bacteria; phylum Bacillota; class Bacilli; order Paenibacillales; family Paenibacillaceae; genus Paenibacillus_AQ. The sequence continues at coordinate 60,015 of NZ_LAZU01000021.1, read as the reverse complement.
ATATGTAAATGAATCATCTCCTAATTGGAGACGACTAGGCCCGTTTATCATGCGATGTGCCGAATTAGGAAAACTTGACTGCATCGTTCAGGCTATTGATATGATGATGGATCAAGAAAATAATCTGGACTGCGCCATACAGTTTGAATCTTATATTCAGCGAGTGCCCGATAAAGTACAATTAGATGCTTTAAAGGATCTGACCAACACGTTTTTGTCCTTACGTAAGTGGAATAAGGCAAAAACTTATGCCCTAGAAATGGGACGCATCGCCAGAATGCTGTATGCCCAGAAACATGACCAAAACAGGTCGAACAGGAAACATACGCAGCCAGCCAAGCCATTGTTCGGTTACATTTTATACTCCGATTTGCTGTTAGGCTCCATAGCTGCCGATAATGATGATTATGATCAAGCACTCTATTATTTATCCTGTTATGAGGATCAAAGCTGGATTATAGAATCAGATGAAACTGCCGAACGAACCAAAGAGCAGTTCTGTGAATGGGCTAGAGGCAATCGTTATCTATATGAACTGATGAAAGGCAACATAGAAGTGCTAGAACCATACATTGAGTATGTATCTTCCAGGGAGAACGAAGTACTAAGAGCTTTATTTAAAATCATTCAAGCGGCTAACATGTTTCATTTTGAAATTGAAAGATATCTAGAAAGGTTTGAGGGTTTGATCAGGGAACATCTTCATCGAGGGGGAACAGTCGGAAGTTATCCCGGACACCTTATAGATGACCGCTTCGCCAATTTCCTGACCGATATCGGAGAATATTATTTACGGAGGAATAACATACTCAAAGGAATCCAATATATATTGGACGGTTTGGAAGTTTCATATCGCATCAATAGTTCTGTTAACATCGCAAGATGCTGCACGACGATAGAGCATATCCGATCTAAATTAAGCTATTCCGTTCTGCAAAGATATGCAGCAATACGAAGTGAACAAAAAAGTAAGAGGATTCTCGTTCCTGAAAAATAGACCTTTCCTAAAGTAAGGCATCCATAACATTAGCTGTAGGGAGAGCTTGCCCCACACTTCATGTTTGCTTCTCTCTGCTGTGGGCCTTGGAAAAGCATGTTGATTGTCCTGCGGCCGCGCCTCCCTCCTCTACCGATGCTAACGACATCTTACAGCAAATTTCCGATCTTCTCGGCAGCAATCTTTTATTCTAAAGACAGTAAAGAAAAACATAACTTTTTCAAAACCAAGGTGTTTTATATAAAGAATCCGCGTTGGAAATGATGATGACAAGGTTAGATGGCATGTGGAGCCAAAATCAAATAACCCTTAAAGGAGATAAGGATTGTGAAAAAAAGATGGGTTACTGTAGGCGCAGCTTTATTGGTTCTGGGAGCGGTTCAGATTGCCCATGCTGCGGACGGATTTACCTTAAAGATTCACGGTAAAACCATAAATACAACGGAGCAAGTGAAAATGATCGATGGGAAGACTTTCGTTCCACTGAGGGTCATTGCTGAAAATTTGCATCAACAAGTGGAGTGGGATTCGGAAACAAAAACCGTAACGGTCGAGGAAAGGAAAAAGGAGAAGTCCATTGAAAGACTCGTTCTTCAACGCGGAAAGGATATCTTTATTACGCCCAATCCCGAAAATGCCGATGTGGCGAAAGATGCAAATCGAGCCTTTTTTGTATCATTTAACCACGCTTTATAATGAAGTTTATCGTGGACTGTTAAGCACGGACTTAGAAGCAGATACAACCGTGAAAACGGCAGATCAAATCCCTGTTCTGAAAAGCAGCGAAACAACTAAAGAACAAACTGCTAAAACCCGTTCCTTTTTTTGTAAGACTTGTTCAGCCTGCTTATGTGCCACAGCTTGGTGAAAATGCCCCTGCAGGCAAAGACATTTTATTTTACATTGATGAGAAAAGCTCTTCCGATCTTCAAATTGGCGTGCAGAATCCGAAAAACGTGAAGGAATGGAAAATATATAAAGTCAAGGATTATGGAGATTGGTTCAAAAAAAGAATGCGACATCTACCTTCGTGCTTCAAGAGGTTTATAATTTCTTATCATCCACTTCTACCAATTGCCCTAACGCTGGGTATTTATTCTGTTCAACCATCGACATGACATGGTGGTAAGCGATCCAACTTAAGAGTATGGCTTCGATGATTATAAATGTATATCCAGTTAACTTCCAAAATCTAAACTTTTTTCTTTTTGGTTTGTACGATATTTTTTCATTTTCCTCTCACCTCATCATCTATCCTAGTTGATAGAGGTTAAAAGTAAGGGGAGCGGAAATTTAAATTTTGTTTAAAAAAAGGAGCGAGCGGTAGCCTTACGCCTGTTTCTTATGCTCATGAACGGAATTAAATTGCTCCCGGTACTGGCCTGGCGTCATCCCCTCCAATTTCTTGAACATCCGGTTAAAATACGGTGGCTGATAGCTGACCGCCTTAGCAATTTCGCTGATCTTCATATCGGTAGTTACGAGCAGCTTTTTGCAGTGGTTCATTTTGATCTCAGTCAAGTAATCGATATAATTTGAGCCCGTCATCTGCCTGAAAGCCTTGCTCAGCTGCGACACGCTCATGCCCGCTTCCATGGCGAAGGTCTCGAGCGACAGATCGCTCATATAATTCTCGTTAATCATCTGAATGATTCTATCCACGATATGCTTCATGGACTGATGATAGCTTTTGTTCAGCACTTCGATATACGGCTTGATAATGCTGACGCGGAACCACTCTATGCAAGCATGCGAATCCCGCAGCGCCTTAAGCTCCTTTTGCAATTTCACGCCGTCATACAGCGCGTACGGATTATGATTGGACTGCAGCATGGAACGGTACAAGCTGTTCTTCAGGCGCATCAGACCTTGATGCACGACCCACTCCGGCGCCCCGTCATTTTGAAGTGCCTCCACAAACCGGATCAGGATGTCCTCAGCCTCTTTTTCAAGACCCAGGTTCAGCGTATACGTAAACTCCTGTTCCAGCTCGAAAGGAAACTTAACCTCCAGATGCGACTGCTTTAGCACCACGGCCGCCTCCAGCAGCTGGCTTTCCGACGTAAAGCTGCGATAGCTCAACGCTCTTCTTGCCTGTTCCAGTAGGTAAGGAACATCCGTCCAGACCCCCGCCGGGCCGTTTACGACGATGGTTGCCGGCATATGCAGTACATCCCGAAGCGTATCGATCATGTCTTTGCTCAATTCCATAAGCGGCGGCTTCAGATCTTCAACGGGCGAAGCTGCCGGTACAAACCCGATGACGGCGAAGGATCCGTCCATAAAATCGATGGTATGTACGTAGGAAGCCAGACGCTCAGACATTTCATGCAGCAGATTGACTGCGGCATAAGTGAGCAGCTCGCTGTCCTTGGACGTTAGCTGGCCGCGATCTTCGCTGAGGGAATGGAGCTGGCACACAATGATGAAAAAATGCTGCTGCGTAATATCCAGCTTGAGGCCCTGCAGCTTCTCGGCAATCTCGGATTCCGTCAGATGGGCCGCCTGGCCTGATAGAAATTGGTTGATCAGCGCCTCACGGACCTTTGGAATGGACTGGTTCAGATTGCTTTGCAGCGTTTCGTTCACGGAACGGTACTGTCGCCATTTTTCCTCGATATATTTTAGTTCGTTGTTTTCCGTCGTCGTCTCGGATTTGCCCTCTTTGAATAAATCCACCATCCGGCGGATCGGTCTGTACATGCTTTTGGAAGCGAACCAGCTCAGGGCAAGAGCCAGCAGCAGGGAAACGCCCCAATAAATAAGCACGACACGTTTGTATGTCTCTGTTGGGGCCGTAATTGCGGAGGAAGGAGTACCTGAGACAAAGGTCCAAATCCCCCCCAATTTCTGAAAAGATACCGAACTCACTAGCAATGTGTCATTCTTCACCGGCAGCTGAAAATGCATCTGGGTATTGTAAGAACGCTTGGTGGTGCTCAGCGCCTCCTGAATATCGGAAATGACCTCCGGATACTGCTTGCTCGCATCGGATTGGGCGACCAGGGTGTCTTCCCCATCCAGAACAAAGGCTACCTGCTCGGAATTGGCATTCAGATTCACCATAGAGGGGTTGATGTACAGAACAAGCGCCCCGTACGGCTTCTGGCTGTTAAAAGGCAATTTCACCACGATTGCATGCGACGAGCCTCCCTGATGAAAGGGCCGGTCCAGATGATTCGTCCAGAAAATCCCATTCTCGTCATGCATGATGTTTTTCCAGGAAGTCGAATCCACCGGGTCATCAAGCGGGCGGAGACCAAGCAGAGGCTGCATAATCATATTCTGCTTCTCTACATACAGGTAAGCCTGGTCGATCAGCGGATCCCCGTTCTCGATAAAATACAGCGTATCGTTTAATTCCTGCGTCTTTTCAAACTGATCCACAAAGTTCGTATCGGCAAGGGAAGGCTTTAGTATAGGATTGGAAATCATATGCAGGGCATATTGAACCAGCTGGGAAAACTGCTCGTCAATTTGCCGCACAGTATCCTTCACCAGTTCTTCATTGTTCTGCTGATGCTGCCTGATGAGGTATTGATTACCGACATGCCAGCTGATGAAGCTCACAAAAGAAATCGGAACGCATGTAAGCAATATGGCAAGCGCAATGGTTTTCCAGTACATGATTCCTTTTGACGCGAGTTTCCTCGTCCACTCTTTACCCAAACCTCTCACTCCTGACCGTATCCCATTCGGATGAACGCTGAAAATTCGTAATCATGTTTTAATCCATCATATCGAAATGAAGTTGATATGAAAAGGCTTTCAATAAGAAAAAAAACGTGATTTTTCGGCAATATCCCCCAAAAAAAGGCCCTCGTCAAAAAAAGTGCAATCGCCTGAAACGAAATCCGAAAAAAGCTTGTAACAACAACATATCAAAGCCTTTTGGCACGCCTGAAATAAAGTCAAATTGCCGAAAATGTTGTAAACCCTTACATTTTGGTTATGTGTTTACTTTTGATCCAAGGAAAGAGAGGTAGCCAGATGCGAGCACCAAAGGCGAAAGTACAGTTGCAACAACCACAGTTGCTACAACCCAAACGACCGTTATGGCCGGACTTGAAACGAGATAAGTACCTGTACCTTCTGGCTTTGCCAGGCATTTTGTTTTTCATTATCTTTAAGTACATCCCTATCACCAATTTAATCATCGCTTTCCAGGATTACTCCCCGTACCTTGGGATTGCGGGAAGCGAGTGGGCCGGATTTGAGCATTTCACCCGGTTTTTCTCGAATCCCGATTTCTGGATGCTGCTGCGCAATACGCTGGCCATCAGTTTCTTGAACCTGATTTTCTTTTTCCCGGCGCCGATTATCCTTGCGCTTATGTTGAACGAAGTCCGTAACCAGTTCTTTAAACGAACAGTACAGTCACTGGTCTATATCCCTCATTTTCTGTCCTGGGTGTTAATTTACGGTCTCACCTACCTAATGTTTTCCCAGTCCGAGGGCTTGGTCAATAAGCTGTTAGTCGCAATGGATAAGAACACGATCGATATTTTATCCAATCCCGATTACTTCTGGGGCTTGCTGACCGCACAGTCGATCTGGAAAGAGGTAGGCTGGGGCACGATCATCTTCCTTGCCGCCATCGCCGGCGTCGATCCCAGACTGTATGAAGCAGCCGTTCTCGATGGAGCCGGACGCTTCCGCAGAATGTGGCATGTCACGCTGCCAGCGATGCGAAACGTCATTATGATTATGCTCATTCTCCGTCTCGGCAGCATCTTGGATACGGGCTTCGAGCAGATCTATCTAATGATGAACGCACCGGTAGCCCATGTGGCTGAAGTATTCGATACTTACGTATATCGTGTTGGCATCCGTCAAGGTGAATTCAGTTACAGTACCGCAGTCGGTCTGTTCAAATCGGTTGTAGGCCTAATCATGGTCATCAGCGCGAACAAGATTGCCAAACGCTTCGGCCAAGAGAGCTTGTATTAATGGGTAGCTTGGAAAGGAGAGTCAACTAATGATTTATAATTCGTCATGGAAGGATCGCTTGCTTAACATAGTCAACACCGGGCTACTGCTCCTGATTAGCTTGGCGATGCTCTTCCCGTTATACTATACCGTCATACTTTCATTCACCGATCCAACGGAATATTACACCCGCGATTTGATTCTGTGGCCACATGACTGGTCACTGGATGCTTATAAATACTTGCTGGGAAACGGCATGTTCATGGATTCCTTTCTGGTTAGCACTTTTCTAGCTACGGTTGGAACAGCACTCAGCCTCATTGTCACAGGGGGACTGGCATACGCCCTTTCCTGCCGGCGGCTCCGTTTCCGCAGAACAATAATGTTCATGATCATGGTAACCTTCTTGTTTTCGCCGGGGCTTGTCCCTGCATATATGGTCGTGAGAAACCTGGGGTTGATTGACAGCGTCTGGTCCCTCATTCTCCCGACACTTACGAGCGCATGGTACGTGCTTTTGATGAAAGGCTTTTTTTGACAGCATACCGGACAGTCTCGATGAAGCCGCCCGCATTGACGGGTGTACTGAACTCAGCGCTTTCTGGCGAATCATTATTCCGCTCTCGCTTCCTGCTATCGTCGCCTTCGGACTCTTTTTTGCCGTCGGCTACTGGAACACTTATTTTAATGGCGTCATGTACATTAATGATCAGTCGAAGTGGCCGCTGCAGGTGCTGTTGCAAAACATGCTTGTCGACCCGACCACCATGGGCGGCGGAGGCAGCAGTCAGGCTGTATCCATGCAAATGAACAGGCAGCTGCCGACGGAAACCTTGAAAATGGCTGCAATCGTCATTGCAACCACCCCTATCATGTTGGTGTATCCATTCCTCCAGAAGCATTTCGCGAAAGGCGCTATGGTCGGTTCTGTGAAGGAATGATTGATATACAGGCATTGCTAAATTAAAAGGAGGTTATAGAAAATGAATCCACCAAGAAAACAAAAGAAATCTTTGATGATGAAATCCATGCTGGTCATGCTGAGCGCTAGCGTTCTGCTGACGGCATGCGGCGGTTCCAAGGATGCATCGACCGATTCATCCGAACCGACGCCAATCGAGATTCAAACGCTGAACTACGCCACTGAATTTGTTGACAATACCAATGTCATCTGGAAAGAATTCGAGAAACGCACCAACACCAAGCTTGATATCACCTGGTTGCCGCCATCATCGGCCACAGATAAAGTTAATGTCTTGCTTGCTTCCGGCGATCTGCCTGAAGTGACGTTCGTTGAATCGCTAACCAATCCGCAACTGCAGAAGATGATCCAGCAGGGCGCATTCTGGGACTTGACGCCGTATATCAAGGATTATCCGAATCTTAGCGCACCGAATCTGGAAGAAATGTGGACCGTATCCAAAGTGGAGGGCAAAAACTATGTCATCCCGCGGTATTATCCAAGCTATGGCGGTGGAGCATTCCCGATCTTGCGCAAGGACTGGATGGATACTCTAGGATTGCAAACACCTACGAATATGGATGAACTTTTTGATGTGCTGGTAGCATTCAAGGAGAAGGATCCGAACGGAAACGGACAGGCTGATGAAATTCCATATGCAGCCAATCATGGTACTGTGAACTTCGTTTACGGCGTGTTCAACGGAACTCAGGGAGATTGGAAGCTGAAGGATGATAAGCTCGTCCCGGTCATTACCGAGGATGCATCCCGCGATGCCGTGCTCTGGCTCAAAAAAGCATTTGATGCGGGTTTGTTCCCGAAAGACTTTGCCATTATGCAATACTCGCAAACGGTTGATTTGATCAGCGGGGGTAAAGCAGGCGGTACTTCCCAATCTATGAACCATGCTTGGGTAACCGGATCGAGAATCCGCGACGTTGTTCCTACAGCCGACTACATGCCGCTTACTTATCTGGAAAACGCTGCTGGGGAGAAATATACGCCATCCGGAGTGCCGTATTATGGCGTTTACCTGATTCCTAAAGAGGTTCCTGAGGCAAAAATGAAGAAAATTATGGAATTTTTTGACTATGGATACAGTAAAGAAGGCAATGAACTGGCTACCTATGGTATCGAAGGCGAGCACTACACCATCAAGAATGGACGTAAAATCCCGACGCCTCAAAGCGAAATAGACCATTTGGGCGATGGCAATTTCAACAACCTGTTCCATCTCATCAGCGATGATATGTCGATTGGCGCCGTCGGCATGCCGGATGATGTCTATAACCGCAACGTTGAAATCGTGAATGAGCGCAAAACAATCAAAACGTCAAACCCTGGCAACGAGTTGTATTCTGAAGCCTATAACAAGTACTATCCTGATATTAAGAAAAAAAGTGGACGATATGCGCATCAAAGTCATCATTGGCAAAGATACGATCGAAAACTATGATAAGTTTATCGAACAGCTGCGCAATGATCCAACACTTAAGCAGATATCGGATGAAATGACCGAAGCTTATCACGCAAAAATGAGCAGCCAGTAAGTACTTTACCTCTGACGACTATATTAAAGGGAGAAACACCATGAAACCTATAACAGCGATTGTTATTGGTGCAGGCGACCGGGGCATGCGGGCTTATGCCCCTATGCGCTTGCCCATCCGGAGGAGCTTCAGATCGTCGGCGTAGCGGATCCCAACCGTCTGCGCCGCGAGGCTAACGCCAATCGTAGCTTGAAGATTACCATTCTCCATTAAGAAACTTTCAAAATAGTTGAGCTGATTGTAGCAGTTTCCATTTTCTTTATTTAGTATTGAAATGGTTCCGTTTGGATTCACTTCAACCTTGATATACTTATTTTGCATGCATGTAGAAGATGTAGCGATTTCTTTCCCATCCGTTGTTCTGGTCTTCGCCCAAAATTCTGTTTTTCTACTAAACTCTACTTTATTGCACAACTTTTATACCTTATAGCCGCCGGCTGGTATTTCTCCCGTATTAAATACTACTCTGTTTTCCCAAATAGGGTAACGCCATTCTCGATCCCAGTGTGTGGGGGGGATGATATATCCTGTCTTTGTTTTGTTCATGGTTTTTCTCCCTCTCCTCTACAAACTTATCTTGTTAGAAAAGTGAAACCTATACACATATCCATGGTATAGATTTCACTTTTTTAAACTTCTAATGCTTTGAACCAGATGTATACTTAGGGATCTCCATATTTAATACATCACTTATAACATTACCTTTTTTAACAACAATATAAATATCTTTGGCAGCTGCGTTTTTTAAACCATTAAGATCAATTTGCACTGGTCCGGTTTTACATTTCACACCAGCCACATTCGTATCCATTTCTGGCATTTCAGCTCCACGTTCAACGATTTGATAGTAGTACCATCCGTTATCACTTGTGTTAAATGAAACGAAAGCTGTAGTCTCCGTTAAACGATCTGCAGCACCTGCCGTTAATATAGGCCTAGGATCTTTTTTACCCTTTACCTCTACGACTTGCAAAATATCTCCTGCATATCCTTCGGCTTTGCCAACGGCTATAACCGTTCCTCTATATGCATATAAGGAAGGATCCAATTCGGCAAAAGTAAGTGGCAGCTCTCTCGTATCGTTTAAGTACTGTGCCTTAACGGTTGTAGCCAATTTTGGCGCTGTACCAGATAAAGTAGTCACGCTACCCAGCTTATCGATTGATACTATGCCATCTACTGTTACATTGACGCTAAATGTGCTTAATGCACCTTTTAGATCGGCAAGCTGACCCTTTACGGTAAATGTGCCAGGTTTTTTATAGAATGATGGATTTACGGTATCCCAGTTCACTTTTGCAGCCTGAGAACCACCATCCTTAAAAGTAACAGTAACTTCTTGCGGTAAATTTGGAGCATGATCGACCATTGTAAAGATATGATCTTCTATACCTTCTATGGAAATGATCTCATAATCTTTATTCATATAAATGGTATAGTCTCTGCTTCCTGCTAGAGTGATTTCCGATAATACTACAGTGTTCTTTCCATTAACCAATTGCTCTGGTGCAATCGTTGCGCTGTCATCTTCAAATTGAATTTTTTTTGCCATTCATCTGCAGTTTAATCTCTACACCATCAAGTACGATATTCGGTTTCTTGATTGTAATAGGCTTCTCGGTATCAGTTATAGCAGCATAATAAGTATAATAATCCGGATTAAATTTACCGTTTAATACCGCATTGCCTAGTCCGAGGTCAACCTCATAATCTACGTATTTCGGATTGGATATGATCTCGATATCATCCAGGTAAACAGTGGCGTTAATTCCTCCAAAGCCTACCCCGCCTGATTTATACTGACCGTCATCAACAGATATCAATTTTTGACCATCCAATACGAAACCGATCTTCCCATCAAAAGTTTGAATCTGCAAATCATGCCACTCATTCGCATTAAATCCATCAGGTACGCCTACTTTACCTAATGATGCATCTGAGCTGGCCGTATGTTTCGATATTTCAAAATACGGTGTGCCTGCAGGGTAACCACCAGTTCCATTTTTATTTCTTCGATAAACCACTTGATAGGATAACGGTGCTTTACCAGGGGCTATACCTTCATTAGATGCCATTACATAAATGGTAAAGTTATCGTAGGCACCCCCAAGTACATCCGTTTCACCCCATCCTTCAAATTTCCATTTCATATTGACCAGGTAATTATTCCAAGGGGCATTCAATTCATAGAAATCATTGCCGTCTCTAATCTCATCCTTTAAAACTTGATTTCCGGCATCATATACAACACTTGTTACGGATGGCATACCCCCTATTTTGTCAAAAGCAGGAACTTCTCCATCTTCAAAATCCAGTTTAAGCTGCTGCTTATTGTCATCCGATCCATCATATGCTGGAGGTGCTGGTATATTTGATGGAGGGATTGGCATTGTCGCCGGATCCCCGCCAAACACATAAAGCTGATCATAGAAAGCTTGCCCTCTGCCATGATCAGAACCAAGCGAGATATAATCAAATCCGGTAGCAGGTAAGGTTTTAACGAATTGATTATCGATATACAGCTTTACATCGGTGCCTGATGTATAGTCAAACTTCAGCTCATGCCAACCAAAAGTTCTAACGATGTCCGTAGCTTCCTTTTGATCTCCAATCTGGATGATATATTTATCTGCCGTATCATAATCCAAACCCATGCCGATCATGTTTTCACCATCATCAACTCGTGCAATGGATGTAACCTTAGCCGAATTCTGATGCCCTGAATCGTACGAAGCCAGATTATTATTTTGTCTGTCAAACATCTTAACCGTCACGACTTTGTTCAGCATTTCAGGGAAATTCTTGAAAGCTTGGGTTTTATCCAGCAGCTCCAGACTTTGTTTGCCGTTTATAACTCCTTCAGACATAAATTCTGTTGAGATTTTTGCCTGACCATTTTGAGTAGACCAAACCGTGTCATCTAATCCATTTTCAAAGTTTTCTTTAAAATAAATATCTTCCGGTTCAGTAAGAACGTCTCTGTCTGTTAAATATTGTTTAGGATAGTCGGAAGTTACTCCAATTTTGTCGTACTCCATCTTGGAGTCGTCAAATTCCTTGATATGATTTGCAATTCTTCCATAATTAACATTCGTATTATCAAACTTGATTACATCACCATATTGCAAAATCGTATTCACTTCGATGTTAAAGTTCATTGGGTTCGTTGCTTTTACATTGCTTAACTCCATGCCTGAGGCTCCCATATCCAGGTTCATGTCGTTCGGGCCAAAATCGGCCATGGTAGGGTTCGGGCCTGTGTTATCAATAAGAACTTGGTTTAAGTAGTTAGGTTTGTAATTTTGTGAACCCTTGTATAAATAACATGCAAAGAAAGCTCCATCATCTCCACCATCTTGTTGGGCATGATGCAAATGTACATATTCAATTTTATTATGGTGAGTGTACATATCCGTCATAATATTGAAGTCTTTATCGCCATTCGGGAAAGCTACATTCGGGTTCCGACTATGTCCGGCAGTCAGAAAGATTCCTCTTCTTGGTGAATTATACACCTCTACATGAGATACCGTATTATAGCTTGACTGCTGAATCGTGATCCCTGAAGCTTGACCAATGAGCTCACCAATATCATGAACAATCGTATTCGTTATCGTATTATCTCTGCTATAGCCATCTCCGTTTTGGTCTCCAGCCACACCAGGGTAGCCGCCTTCTACGTTTATGCCTCCATGGCCTGTATATTCAATAAGGTTATCCTTGATCACTGTGTTTTGGTTAGCCAAATAAAGATTAATTCCAAACATGCCTGAATTTTTGATATGCGCTTTGGAAATCGTGATGTTTTTCGTATTCGTAAGTGTAATCACGCCGTATTGGAACTCTATTCTTTCGGATTGCTCGGCATAGGATGGTTGCGTACTTCCTTTAGCTTCCGGAGGATAAAAACCTAATCCATCTCCTGCATCTCCCCAGTTCCAACCATAGGCATACCAATCCGTCGTATTGGTGTCCTTGAATTGCAAGCCGCTGAATTCAATATTCGAGACCATTTGATCCCGATCAGGACCCTCGACACGGATCACTTCTTTGACAGTAGGAACGATAAATTCATTTCCATTAATATCGTTTTCCGGATAATAATACAAATCGCCTGTCGTTTTATTGAAATAGTATTCACCTGGAACATCCAAGAAGCCTAAATTTCCTTGCACAAAATATCTTGCATTCGTACCTGTTTTATATTTAGGTCTGTACATTTCCGGTTTTCCTGGAACAGTCTTGTATACAAGCTTACGGCTTGCGGTATCAATCGCGGAAACTGGAATCGTATCCGTCATCCAATCCCAGTATCCACCGTCCCACATATATACAGAGGCATCCAAGTCTCCACGCGCTTGGGCGTTTACCATACCGTTTATTGACTCTTGATCAAGATCGCCGTCTCTATAAATCAAGTCGCCAATTCCGCCGCCTGCACTTTTCATGTATGGAGTTAAAGCAGATGGAAAGTCTTTATACTTATTTAAATTTTGCGTACGTGCTAATGTTGCACGTCTATCATTGACATAAAGAGTATCAAAACTCACGTCAGTGCCAACGTGAGTTTTGTATACTTTACCTTCTGCAGCAGCCGGCAAGTCAGCGTCAGCACCGGTTCTTTCCACTAATCGCCATGGTGTGTCCACAACCTTGCCGCCGATAATTTCGGCACTGGCCAATTCATCCAAATTTCTATAGATGATATTATAGCCATTCGTACCTGAGTCTCTTTCATCGAAAGTAATCGTTTCATCAAGATAATATTTGCCTTGTGAAATAAATACGTAAATATCGCCTGTCATATTCCGATTGATCTCTCGAACCGCGTCTCTTGCGGCTTGCAGAGTTGCAAACGGCTTATCGTACGAGCCATCGTTTTTATCATTTCCATCTGATGAAACAAAGAACTCGGCTTGTATGCTATTTTGAGAATTTTCTTCTCCTACTGCTGCTTGAACATTTTTCATAGAACCCAATAATGAAGTGCATACCATACACAACACAAGCATGAAACTAAAGAATTTCTTCTTAGCCATCATCATACCCCTTCTCCTTATTTTTGCAATTTATGCGATGTTAAAAGGGACTACTTGTTATAAATTCTATACAATATTACGGCTGCCTCCACTCTTGTTGTCTTGCCATTCGGATTGATTTCGCTTTCATTTCCTGTGATCATTCCATCTTTAATTAATGATGCTACGCTATTTCGTGCATAATTGGCGATCTTGTCATCGTCACTAAATTTCTAAAGATCCTCTTTACTTCCTTCTAAATAGGGTTTACCCCGATTTGAAGCGCTTTATCTACCATGACCATCATATCTTGTCTGCTAATTTGCGCACTTGGATCAATGTATTGTTTCCTACCCCAGATGTTCCTCTTATGATTTCTTTGGAAGCAAGTAAAGATATCTGTTTTTCTGCCCATTTATGCTTGAGGTGTCCTCAAAGGTTTTCTTAGCGAAACCTATTGCATATGTTCCATTTGCCTCTCCCTCTACAGTAACTTTTCCCGTTTCTTTGTTATATCTGCCATTTGTATTACGGAGATTCGTTTACACATACTCTATCCCGTCCGATGAGTTGTTTAACGAACTATTCATTCAGTTACTTGTTGCATACGCACTTACAGCGAGTGTAGCGCTTATAATTTTCCTTGCTGACATCTTTCCATCTTCATAATGACTCCTTCGTTTCTACAAGCTAATAAGAACCTCCTCTTGCTTTGCTGCAATCATCTTATTCATAAATCCCCCCCCCCAGATAGTTAATAAGCTGCATTCTTTTGATTCAATAAATCAGCTATTTAACGAAATATGCAGCTACGTCACTTGCATTGTAGCCGAGCTGTTCTCAAACCAACAATCTCAAAATCCGTAGTTTTTTGATGTTTTCTACTACTCCTATACTTTACTTGGTGTACTGCAACTCATAATTTTAATATAATCTCTAATTTCTTTTGATCTGTTCAATATTCATACTAAAAAAAGAGGTTTCGCAGATTCTATCTTTAACGTCACCCGACAACATTTCTGCAAAATATCGAAATTAGAAAAATAAAAGAGAACCGATGCCTCCTGAAGTGCGCCCCTTAGAATGGACATTGGAATAACCCCCTGGTTTATCCGATGAAATCCTAAGGGGTGCATTTTTGTATGGCCATTAAAGGAGAAAAGTATAAAACGTATTCGGAAGAGATCAAGAAAGAGGCGGTTCATCTGCATGTTGTCGAAGGATGGACTTACCGAAAGATTAATGAACACTTGGGGATTAATAACCCCCAACGGATGAAGAAATGGATGCGGAAATATCGGGAACAGGGCGAGTTTGGACTGGTGGATCAGCGAGGTCGACGGGAAGCATACATCGACCAAGACCGGTATGTTCAAAAGCTCAAGCGGGAAAACGAAATGCTAAAAAAGTGTTTGGAAATCTGGATGCAGGAGGTGAAGAACAAAAGTAAAAGGCCATTGAAATAGCTGCCTCAAGCTATCCCGTCAACAGCTTATGCAAACTCTTTAAGGTCTCTCGTAGCGGATATTACGCCTATCTGAAGCGCAAACATATGGACCGGGACAAGGAAGCTGCATTGCTCATTCGTCAGGTGTATGCGCGCTACGAAGGGAAATACGGCTACCGCCAGATCCAATTGTTCTTGTAGCAGGATGATGGCATATGGATGAACCACAAGAAAGTATTGCGCCTGATGCAAAAGCTCGGACTTTAAGCCAACATTCGCCGCAAACTCCGTTTTAACACGACGTAGCGGAAATTAAGAAAACTGACGCCGATAGAGTACCGGCGTCAGTTTGTAGCAGGTGTTTTTTTAAATGTCCACTAAATTGGGTCTTGACCATCCTTCTTTTTGGAGTTTCGGTCCTCTTTTTCATTAAATGAAAATCACTTGCTATGGTAGAATCTCGATTTTATCGAGGTCAGGTGCATAAGCCGAATCATTATAGATCTTTATCGTATTCATTCCTGCAATCAGGTCTACATCCAATGAAGAAACCGGTGCAACGGATGTCCAGGAGTTACCGCTCGAGCTCAAAGTCTGCCCCACCCCTCCATTCACGCTTATAAAGAAGGTACGGGTTCCGCTTACGATACTGTAAACATTGAGTCGGTACTTCCCAGCAGTATCAATATTAACGTTTAATGTTACGTAATTGTCAGCGCCATTGCCAATATTGCCGACCACTGCACCGCCTGAAGCAGTGTTCAGGTTTTTGATCACTGCGGAACCATTTAGTGAACCGCTTTCTGCTTCAAATCCCGATATGCTATTCGCAGCTGGTGTTAGGACGATTTTGTCAAGATCGGGTGCATATGACGATTTATTATAAAACTTAATTGTGTTCGCTCCTGCATCCAAGAAAATTGTCAGAGGCACAGGCGCCGCAGGCTTCGACCATGAATTGCCTGTGACTGACAATGGTTGACCGATTCTGTCGTTCACACTGACCGTGAAAGAACGTGTGCCTGATACGATACTATAAACATTCATCGTATAGTACCCCGGTGAATCCACAAATGCATTAAGCGTGACCGAACTTTCGTTGCTATTGCCAAGTTCCCCAACATATTTGCCGCCGGAAGCAGAACCAAGATTTTTGACAAGTGCTTCTCCGCCTAGCATGCCGCTCTCGCCTTCAATTTGCATCGGAGGGTTCGGGTCGCCTGAGCCCGGTTGATTGGCAAGAATTTGAATATTCACTTCACCATTGTGTTGAATCGTCAACGTATATTCTTTATTGACTCCATCCCATTGTTCACTATAAGTGTAGCCGTTGTCGCCATTGATGGTTAGCTGCGGACGCCCTCCATCATTGCTTCCATTGACTCTAATAATGGATGTACGTAATGTACTGTCATTAGGATTTGTTGTGTATGTGTTGGAAATGTAATGATTAATCTCGTTTTGATTCCAACTCGTACCATCGTAAATCGAGCTTTTATCAACGCGATAGTTATTCAGATGAATATCAAATTTGTCTGTCGATTCGTTTATGATCGCATAGGTATGCGGATTCGCTCCAATATAAAAATAAGTGCTTGGATTGATCACCGGCTTTAGCTTGGAGCTTTGATATATGTCCGTATTCTCGCTGCTATTCATCCAATACCACGTATTCCCGTTTCTAGAGGCAAACGTGTTCGACGAATAGGTTTCCTCTGGATATAATGACTTGAAATAAGCTTCATCCTTTGGAATCGTCGATGTATTCTCGAAATTCGCTAGTTCTGTCTCGTTTACATTCGTCGGAAGCAGCGGGATGATGCCGTATTGGCCCGTACTCATAAAGATTTCTGAAAAGGGGGATGTGTAAGGAACGGAGAAAGCCGGACGCCCGACATAAGCAAACTTGTTCTTTGCTAGTACCTCGTCTCTCGAAGGAATGTGTATGCTGCCATCAACAATTTTGTTCAAGAAAGGCAATGCGGCACGAGTATAACCTGGTGTAAGTTGTCCTTGGTTAGAGGTTGAATACCAGCCCGCTTCGGACTTGAAAATTGTTGCACCTTCACTGGCAGCGCGAATCATATCCATGACATATAGCGATTCGGGATACGTAAAGATCTGCTTCCACTCCCCATTCGAAGGATTCCATCCACCGAACAATTCACCGTAACCTGCTAGCTGCCAATGCCACCAATCTGAGCTGGTTCCCCAATTCCCTGCTAAGTCAGCAAGGAATAAACCTAAGCCTAAGCTTTCGGTTGATCGCTCTGTATAAGATTCTTTATACAGAAAAGCAAAATTATCTTTATGTGCTCTCATGGCGTTGATTAAATTCGGATTATTCTGAATCCAATCCATCATCGTTCCATTCGGGCTAAAGATGTTCGTATCTGACCATACGAATAGTCCGCCGTATTGAGAAACCATGTTAAGCAGATCTGCTACATACTGTGAATGATTTCCTTCGGCTTCGCCAAACCAAGGCGTTGAATTATACAATTCTGCAGCATTAAAGCCTTTTAAAGAGCTATATTTCTGCATCAATCCCTCATACCAGCTAATAGGTATTGCTTTACTTTCCCTTGTTTCCCCATTCATGGCTTGTACCATACAGGACATTTGATTGGCTTCGCACTCATCCAGTCGTGCAGTAATCCAATTTTTAACGATATCTGTATTATCTAGATGATTCTCTGCAATGAGAAGAATCGTAGAATAAGGTTTCTGGTTCTCGGGTATTGAATTCCATAGCTGTGTTAATGTTGAAGAATCCGTGTAATAGAACCCGATCATGTTCAAGGGATGTGTATTGTTTACCGTTACACGCATTGCGGGCTCTGCTTTTGCTTGTGAAATGAAATCATTTAAGAGGCTAAGCAACAGTAGACATGATGTAAAAAAGTAAAATCCATAAGTACTTACGTGCTTTGATCTTCTTCACTTGAACTTCAGCTCCCATTTCGCATTAGTTATGTTGCCTAGAACCATTCATTTTTGAACTTGTCCTATTCACCCCCCTCTTGGAATTAACGATTTGTGGGCTGCAGCGCTCTCATGCTGACGACCTGATGCGCTGGCAGTTGAATTTCATATTGATAGCTATTGTGCGTGCTTACGGAATGAATGATAGGCATGTCCGTTTTAAGGGGTACAGCTGATCGTACACGGTAACAGCCTCCCCGATCCGATTCCAAATGTACTTCTGTCATTTGCCCATTGTGCCATTCCATATCTACCGTAACGCCGCCCCTGGCCCGGAGGCCGCGAACCTTCCCATTTGACCACGCGGCAGGAAGCGCAGGCAGAAGAAGTATTTCATCGGTATGGCTCTGTAAGAGCATTTCTGCAATCGCAGCGGTTGTCCCGAAGTTTCCATCAATCTGGAAGATGGATCGAGTATAATCAATGCGTGTATCGACCATATATGGATGACCGTCGAATAGATTCATGAAGGTCGAGTTGCTGTATAAAGCAAGCAAATTGTCGTGCGCTCTCTCTCCATCCCGCTGTCTTGCCCATAAAGCCATCGCCCATGCACAGCTCCAGCCTGTACGACCGCCGCTGTGCAGCATTCGATATTCTAAGGATTTACGAACGGCATCGCTTAGTTCGATATGACGGTCCATTTGAATGCTGGACCCCGGATACATACCATAAAGATGCGATAAATGTCGATGTCCCGGTTCCCACTCTTCGTACTCGTATATCCATTCCTGCAGTCGACCGTCGCTTCCGATCTGTAAAGGGTGAAGTTTGGATATTGCCTCTTTTAGTTGCAGTGCAAATTCATAATCTTGATTTAGAACTTCAATCGCAGCAATGCATTGCGTGAATAATTCACGAATCAGTACCAGGTCCATCGTAGCTGCTTTTGAGATGGCACAAGGCTCGCCATCAGGTGTAATGAATTTATTCTCGGGCGAGGTTGAAGGATTTGTAATCAAGTACCCCGTTTCATTGTCGGAAATCAACCAGTCCAGATAGAAAAGCGCAGCTTCCTTCATAATCGGGAATGCTTCCTGCTTCAGGAATATTTCATCTTGGTTGAAACAATAATGTTCCCATAAATGACTGCACAGCCACGCGCCTGCCATCGGCCAAAATGCCCATACCGCTTGCCCATTAGCCGGTGATGCGTCCATCCAGATATCCACGTTATGATGCGCTGCCCAACCTCTGCATTGATAATGAATCAGTGCCGTCCTCTTCCCTTGTTGGGCCAACCGTTTGATCCATGCGAACAAGGGCTGGTGGCATTCTGCTAGATTGGTCGTCTCGGCGTGCCAATAGTTCATTTGAACATTGATGTTTGTGGTCCAATTGCTCCCCCATGGGGCTCTAATTTCACGGGACCATATGCCTTGCAGACTAGCGGGTTGAGAGCCGGCACTTGAGCTGGAGATTAGCAAATAGCGTCCATAATGAAAATAAAGCGCTGCCAATTCAGGATCTCTAGCGCCTTGGTTGACCGCTTGTAAACGGCGATCTGTTGACAGCTCAGAAATATCCGTATGCTCCAAAGACAGTTCAACCCTGGTTGATAGTGCTTCAAATTCAGAGGTATGCCTAGTCTTTAATGCTTCATAAGTCATTTTGCTGCTGTGATCAAGCAAGCTTTGTACTAAATCCTTGAGATTCAGATCACGATCATAGCCTTCCGAATGCAGCTCTGAATAATCAGTGGCAGCAGAGATGAATATCGTCACGGCATTGGCATTTCGAATCTCGATAACCGAATCATGCTCATTCCATAGAACATTCCCTTGATCCGTAACCCATTTCATAGCCGTTACGAAACGAAGTCCCTTCCCTTCCTCGTAAATAATCGGATGAGGATGATCTTCGATATAATTCGGTTCAACATGGCTAGGACATTGGCCTAAAAGTCGAAACGTCGATGAACCAGCGTGATATTCGATATCATGCTTCAGTTGGCTATCTAACTTTAAAACAATCGATATTCCCTCCGGCTTGGAGCTCGTTAATCTCATAACCATACAGTGATCCGCGGTGCTCATGAACACTTCTCTTGAATACGTCGCACCATCTATGGAATAGACGGTAGTCGCGACTCCTGTAGTCAGATCTAGCGTGCGTTCATATGCTGAAGCGCTTTCAACTTGTGTCATGTGTTGAAGGTCTAGACTGCCTAATGGCAAATAGCATTCATGCCATGGTCCAAGCATATAACGCTCTACAATTTCTTCAGCCGCTTGATATTCTTTCTTGAATATCAGGTCTCTGACCTGTTCGAGATGGCGAATCGCATCATAATTGTTCGTATCTCTCGTGAAACCTGACCATAAGGTATCTTCATTTAAATCGATTCGCTCGTTATCAATACCGCCGTATACCATTCCTCCCATGAACCCATTTCCGATGGGCAATGCTTCTTCCCACGATGAAGCGGGTTTATCGTACCAAAGTGTTTGGCTTGAATTCATTCTTGACTCAATCATGATAGCCTCCTGATTAGACAGATTAGAGGATTGTCTTAAATTTATGCTCTACCCTTGTTTGGAGCGATCATGGGGATTAACCCTTGACCGCTCCTGTCGTCATTCCCGAAATAATATACTTCTGCCCGAGAAGGTAAATAATAAGCACTGGAATCAGTGCAATTGTGATGTAGGCACATACAAGAGCATAGTTATATGAGTACAGCTGCTGAAAGTTAAACACACCCATCGGCATCGTCCACATAGACGAATTAGGTACAAGAAATAGTACGTTGCTGAAATCATTCCAAATACTCGTAAAGGTCAGAACGATATTCGTCGATACGACGGGCATTAATAACGGAAAAATCACCTGAAAGAACATTCGGATCGGTCCAGTCCCATCAACATTCGCCGCATCGTCTAATTCACGTGGAACGCCATGAATGAAGCTATAGTAAATGAGAATCGTAAATGGAATTTGACTTGCTAGATCAACCATGATTAATCCGGAAAAATTGTTGCCCATATGCAAAATTTGAAGCAATTTAATGGCTGGTATAAACGAAAAAGGAGCAATCATCCCAGCGAGCAGAAATTTATAAGTAAAGCTAGTGAAGCGGGTTCGATGGCGTTGCATAATAAAACGCGGAATATGAACATAAAATGACGGTCAAAAAAGTTACAGTCACAGAGATAAATAATCCGTTGGTTAGTCCTCTCCATATCTGTCCTTCATCGAATGCCGTTATAAAATTCTCGAAGTGAAATGTTGAAGGCAGCGTAAAATCCATAATTTTAGATTCAGCTTCGCTTTTCACCGAAGTGATTAATATGAGAAGAAATGGAACGATATAGATGAGAAAAACGATGATGGCTGTGAAATAGGTACCCAGTTGTAGGATTTTTTTGCGACTACTCATCTTAATTCGACTCCGATCTATTGGTAAAGGAATTAATCGCTAGCGCTACGATCGTAATAATGATGAATTGAATGACGCTAATTGCAGAAGGATAGCCGATCGATCCAGATGACATCGATTTAACAAGATAGGTAGACATCACTTCGGTCGCATGTCCGGGACCCCCGCGAGTTAGCGCATAAATAATATCGAAGGCTTTTAACCCTGAAATAATAGATAATAGGATGCTAAGATTTAAGGTAGATGAGATACTCGGCAGAGTAATATTAAAAAAATTTCTTAAAAGCGCCTGCCCCATCGATTTCGGAGCATTCGATCAAATCTTTCGAAACGGATTGAAGCGCTGCTAAGATCAGCATCATGGACCAGCCAACACCTAACCAGATATCTACGCCAACTACAGAATACATGGCTAGTGAAAAGTCTCCGAGCCAGTCATTCGCGAGCGACGACAGTCCAATCGAGGTTAAGAAATTATTCAGGAAGCCATCGTAACTTAGAATATAATTAAAGATAAGCGCAACCATAATGACGCCGAACATAATCGGGATATAGATCAATGCGCGAAGAAATTGATTCCCCTTGAACTTCCTGTTCAGAAGAAGCGCAAGGAAAAGTCCGATAACCGTCTTCCCTACTGCGACGAGAATGGCGAATTTAAATTGATTCCAAATACTCAATAAGAAAGCTTCGCTATCACTGAACAGTGTCTTGTAATTCTCGAACCCCACGAAATGAACCCCGGAAGTTTTGATACTTGCGTCGGTTAGCGAATAGAACAAGCCTATCGCCGCTGGCGAGATGTAAAAAACAGTGAAAATAATTATGATCGGGATTAAGTAATATACGGGATATGTCTTTTTCTTGTAAGTGTCCTGCATAGTTTCTCTTCCTCCGTACTCTTAAAGGAGGAACTATACCTGGTTCATAGATATAGTTCCTTATCTTTATGCTATTGAAATGAAAGGTTTAAAATCCTGGAATTTTTGCGATTTTTGCGTTTTTCGCATAAATATCTTGATGTTTTTCCACGAATTCATCCGCTGTGATTTTTCCAGCCAAGAGCTCCGTATACGCAGCCACCAAATCGTCATATGGCATGGGTACTACATAAGCGTCATCACCGTGTCTAGCGATCTTTCCAGTATTTACGAACGTTTGGACTTCCTTCATCGCTTCAGGCATTTTATCCGATACATCGATATCTTTAAATGGGCTAATCCCCGGTGCTTGCTCCAAGGCAGATTGCGCCTGTTCCTTATCTGTAATAAAACGCAACAAATCCTTCGCTTCTTCTGGATGTTTGCTGTTCTTCGCGATGAATACTTGCGTTCCGCCTGATAGGGCAATCGACTCTTCTCCATCCTTATTCGGTAAAGGGAAGAATCCGATTTGAGCATTCGGGTCTTGCTTTAGAACTTCAGGAACAAAGAAACCGCCTTGGATGACCATCGCTGCGTCGCCTTTAGCAAGGGCTTGTTGTTGTTTCTCATAGGTTCCTGTAAACAAGTCTTTGTTGAAATATCCTTTCTTCGCCCAATCCTCTACTTGTTTATACTGTTCTACAAAATCCGGGATGTCCTTCCATTGAATCTCGTTTTTATTCAACTTATCCCAAACCTGTGGATCTGCGCCGCCCAGAATACCGTTTACTGCGTTTCGGTGCTGCAACATCGTCCAGCCGTCCTTTGCGGCGAAATAGAATGGCGTTTTGCCGGCTGCTTTGATCGCTTCCAGATTTTTTATTCAGCTCATCGATCGTTTTAGGAACGGAGAGTCCCAAGTCGGAGAACACTTTTTTTGTTGTAGAATACTCCCCATGACCCGAGCTGAGATGGATAAGGGAATGCATAGATCTTTCCATCTGAATATTTAAGGGAGTTAAGAACGACATCGTTAACTCGGCTCTCGAAGTCCTCTCCGGATATCTCCAGCAATTGGTTTGGAACATCATACTTCTGGTACGTACCGAAGAAGATATCAACATCTCCGTCACCTGAAAGCTTCGCTTTGACAAGGTTGTCATACTGATCATCCTGTATGGCTTGAATGTCCACTTTGTTCCCGGTTTTTTGCTCCCATTTCGCGATTAAATCCTTAATGCCGCCTACAGCCAGTTGGCTTGCTGCACCAATGTAGCTAATCTCTACCGGTTCTTTCTTGTCCGGGGCAGCAACCGTTTCTCCCGTATTCGTTCCCGAATCCGATGAAGTTGCGGCATTGTTGGATGATCCTGCTCCGCATCCCGCCAATGCCACCACCATTAGACTCGACATGAGCAGCAACCAGCTCTTCTTTACAAATCTGTTCATCTCATGACCTCCTATTCAGATGATCTCAATGATGTATATTGAAATCTTTAAGATTAATATAATGTAAGCGCTATACGTATGAAATATAGTATTCTGACTATCGAATTTATACATTTTTGATTATAATGTGGTTGTTTAAGTGCACCCATATTCCTATTTGAGGAGCATCGATATGTTTCAAAAACTTAGATTGCAGAACAAACTTATGCTTACGATCATGATCGTGTTCTTTGTTATGCTCCTTTCGTTCATGCTCTACCTTTATTCCTACATGAAATCATCATTATTAAAAACGGAGCTTGCCGGTTTAGTTCCAACAACGCAGAAAATTTCCGATCAAGTGGATATGTTATACAAACAGCTCGATTATGCTGCATTAGGATTTACTAACAATCAGGAGAATTTAGACGTTATGGTAGAGATTAGCGGTGCAGCGAACGAGAATGACAGTTACGTCGCACTGTCTAGACTCGCTCACAATCTGAATGCGATCTATAACGTTGTCAATGATCTATACAAAGTCGTCGTCTTTAATGCAGACAAACAGATTTTTTTACTCCTACTTTAGAGCCGATAATCTTGTTAAACAAATCCCCGAGTCTTATACTAGCTCTACCCAAATGGCAGAATTATTTAGAAATGACAAGCTTGTTGCCGTTCTGCCCCCACATCTCGATGCTTGGTCCACGACGCCTGAGCCTGTCATCTCCGTCGTTAGGAAATTCAGCACGCCCTATTCTACCGATTTCGGAATGGTTGAGATTCAACTTCCTTACCGAAGCTTAGAGCAGATTGCAACCATTCATAGTCAATCTTTTGACAAGAAAATATACATTTTTAACGCGGACGGCGAACTCATTTTTCCGGTGTTGACGAATACGAGTGCACATGACATGAATACGCTGAAGCAACTCAAACAACACATACGAGAGAAAACGCTTTCGAATGGCGTGCTGAATCTGGATGGCGGTTCTTCATTGATTAGCGCATATACGTCTAACTACTTGAATTGGACAACAGTCCTAATGGATGACGGTGTGACGCTTCAGCAAAATTTACGCAACTATCGTCTAACCTTGTTGATGATCGGGCTGCTCATCTTGTTTGCCGTTGTAATCATCTACCATTATGCGATTGGTAGACTGATCAAACCGCTGTTAACACTGACGAGAACCGTTCGTTCCGTAAGCTTAAATAATTTAACGTTCAGTCCTGTTATCGAAGAAAATCGTGATTATGATGAAATTATGATATTGAATCGTTCCTTCGAAAAGATGATAGATAAGCTCAAACTTGCGATCAATACCGAATACGAGTCCCGGATCCGGAGCATCGAAGCGAATTATTCGGCGCTTCAAGCGCAAATCAATCCGCATTTTCTGTTTAACACGTTGAACGTGATTGCCGTTCATTGCGAAGAGACGGATTCCATGGTCGCAGCAGATATGTGCTACCGACTATCGGAGATGATGAGATACAGCGGCTCATCATCTCCACCAACGGCTACATTGGCGGATGAGATTAAATATTCCATTTATTACCTGGAATTGATGAAGCTTCATTATGATGAGAGCTTGTTGTATCAAGTGAGTATCCCGGATGAAATGACCTTACTCCACTTTCCCAAGCTGTCGCTTCAGCCTTTCGTAGAAAACGCAATAAATCATGGCTTTGATACCTGTCTGCCCCCTTGGCATATTGAAATCGACGGCCAATTCCATGGACTATCCGATTGGTGCATCAGGATTAAGGATAACGGATCAGGATTTGCCGCCGAGCCGCTTGAAGAATTGCGAAATGCAATCTCAGCCTATCGGGATAATTTTATGGAAGGCAAGCTGGTGGCTAACCTGCAAGTGTCAGGTATGGGGATCTTGAATACGTATGCCCGATTGCTGACACAATTTGGCGAGGATTTTTATTTCGACATGACTAATTTAGAACCTAAAGGAAGCCAGATTGTCTTTGGTGTCCGAACAACTAAGGAAGGAAATGATATTTCATCATGATCAAGGTTATCGTTGCAGAAGATAAACATCCAATACTTCGAAATTTAGTCAAGAAAATTGAAGGATATCGTTCACAGCTTCATGTTATTGGTGAAGCCTCAGACGGGTTGACCGCACTTGAAATGTGCCTCCGGCTAAAACCACATATCGTTTTTACGGATATTCGGATGCCGGGAATGGATGGGTTAGAGCTGATTAAGCAGCTCAAACAAGCATGCCCGGAAACGATATTCGTCATTATTAGCGGTTATAATGATTTTGAATATGCTCGGCAAGCGATCCAACTGGGTGTCAAGGAATATGTGCTAAAGCCTGTCACCCAACAAGCGATGGATGAGGTGTTAGAACGTGTAACGCATCTGGCTCTATCGCAATATGGTGCTAAGGAGCAGCAATACATTTCTGATTTACTGAAAGGCAGACATATATCGCCAGATCGAAGCATACTGGAAGCCGAAAATAAATCATATCGCGTATTAATTATCTGTGTGGGTTCCATCTCTAAATTTCAAATTGATCTTGCGAATCCGTATCATGATGTCTGGTTTAAGTTTGACATGCCGCGCTTTCTCGCCAATCATCATGATATTGCTTACGATAATGCGTGGGTATTTGATGGAGAAGCGATGAATGAGATTGTCGTCGTATTTCGGTGTGAGACAGAAAGTCCCTTCCCTACGGAATCGTTATACGATGCGTTTTGCCAGGCTTTTAGTCGACAACAAGAGCATTTTTTTTACCTTCGCAATGAGTAACCGTGTAGAGAAGCTATGCAATTTGAAGCTCGAATATCAATTAACGAGGATGATACTAAGCCATAATGCGGTCTTCGGAATGTCGAAGCTTATTCAAGTGGGTGACTATGCTCTGAATGCTCCGAATCTGATAGATCCGGATAAATCGTTTGATAAGCAGAAGCTTCTGTCCTTCATGAAAAAAAAATAATAAAGAAGCCTTTCTAAGCGAAATCAAGTTATGTCTAGCTGATTGGGAAAGGTCTAAATTGTCGCAAGTAAACATCGAGTTGTGCTTAACGCATATGCTGCAATGCATGTGCCAAGCTATGCTGCAGCAGAATATCGTGAGCCGCGATCTAAAATTAGAACTCGATGAAGTCATCTCGATTTCAAAGGATTATCCATCCTTATTTCGAAATGTCTCCTTTCTATTCGAGAAGTTTTTCCATCACGCTCAAGGAAATTCGGATTCTGCTTCAAATTCCGTGAAAAACGCAATTGAAATCGTGGACCAATATCTTCAGGACCATATGGCGGATGAACTTACGATCGCGGATATTGCGGATATGGTCAATTTTAATGTTTCATTCCTAAGCCGGGAGTTCAAAAAAAATAAAAGGGGTTTCTCCAATCGAATATTTAACGCAGCTAAGGATTGAAAAGGCGAAACGGCTCATATTGGAACCATCTAATCATAAGTTTAAAGACATCGGAGATATGGTAGGCTATAGCAATCCCTATTACTTCAGCAAAGTATTCAAATTAGTGACCGGATTAACGCCATCCGAATATAAAAATGCATATGTGACGACAGATCGATAAGGTACAGAACAAAAAGCTGCTCCCATCCATAACGGGAAGCAGCTTCTTGTTTATTATGCGTCTTCATACTGGAATTCTAACCTCTGACTCGCATCAGTAAGTATTTCTTGTTGTGACATATTCATGATTTGGATTTGACGCGGGAAGTCTTCTTCAGGCATTTTATTGCCGATGATCGTTACTTCGCTGCAACCATGAAGAGATATCAACGTATCGTCATCCATCTGTCGATCCGTCATTTCAATGCCACCGTTCAATCTCAGGATGTTTCTAGCTTGTACGGCATCCGTCTTCGTCATGGTATTATTTCGAAACATTAAATCTCTCGTGCTTTTTGCGCAAAGAACTAGAGAATCCGTTAGTTGAAAGTAGTTATCTTCGATAAGAATATGCTCATGAACTGGTTGATTGACATCGACGCTGCGGTTTTCGGGCACGATATAGAGTACGGGATGCTCTCTGCCCCCGCATTCGATAAATCGGTTTCTACGAATGATAACATCATTCACCCTCCCGGATTCAAACCAGCTGCTCGCGTCATTCGCAATCAGGATCCCGCTCATAACGGTGCGTTCGAACAGATTATCTTCAATGACGACTTTTCCGGAACTGGTCGCAAGGATGCCGCGGGTTGGAATTCTGGAGAAATGATTGTTACGTATCTCGACATCCGGATTCCATGTTACGTTTTCGATTACATCACCAGAGACAATATCATCAGGAACAGGTTTCTCCAAGGTTAAGAGCAGTTCGCGAGGACTAATTCGTTGAACGGCTATCACCATATTTTTGTCAAATACAGCTAATGTTTGTTCTCTTACGAAGTGAATATCATCTCCAGGATAGAAACCGTCCAAACCATAGGTTTGTGGGTGCATAAAACGAACTCTGACATGATGTTTTTCCAGCACCTCAACAATTTGCAAGTGCGTGCCGTGGATATTAATTGCATCATCGTGGGATCCCATAAACCTGCTATTTTCAATTTTGATCAGACCTCTGCAGCTTGAGAAATGCATAAGATCCGCGAATGCGGCAGCGGTCCGCCCGGTTTCTGTACGTGGAGATAGATCGATATGATCAAATGTAATATTCTCGCTAAATTGGCTCACAATGCCTAGACCATGCATAAAATGAATACTTACGTTCTTCCATGAAATATGACGGCTTCTATGAATGAAGGAACCGACTTGATCTCGTATTCCGTCTCTGACTTGAAGAATTCTTCCTACCGGCACGGTTGGCAGGTCAATGAAATGGAATCTTAAATGATTAGCCGCAATCTCCTCGACTTTACTGGCAGTCTCACACAAATTTTCAGCTCTCCAGGTCGTATTGGAAGCTAGATCAACTTCCTGCATATATCCGTGATGAAAGCGCCAACCCGAGCCAATCCAGAATAAACGATCTTGACAGATTTCATACTTCGAATCCGGATGGACCTGCACGTCGATATAATGATCACCTACGGCTAGAACGGTCATCTCCGCCATCGTTGGATTTGCAACATCGATCCGTAAATTTTGTATCGTGACAAACTCACATGCTTCGAATGCAATCATGGTTTGTTTCCCATGATACATCAGCAACGAATCGTTTCCTTCTATGGTTAATTGTCGGTGGCGATCAAAATAAAGTCCAATCGTCTTTATATTATCCGATACTTCTTCCTCGCTAGCCGTGTTCGAGATATTGTAGGGTACTCGTATGGCCTGATGAGAATAGATGTCATATCGCCCTTTAGGAAAATATAAGATAACGGGACCGTTGACGCGCGAAGCAGCCTGGATGGCAAGGCGAATTGCCATTGTGCAATCTTCGCCAGAATCGGGTAGTGCACCGTAGTCCATGACATTTATAATCAGCTCGGCTTCAGTTGCCAGATTCATAACACTCATGAAAATGCATCCATCCTTTCACATTAAAGATGATAATTTAATCATTTGAGTATTATTTTAATGTCTAGCTGACAAGTTAATAAATAAATAGGTTTTGCTTTTTCGTTATACTTTTTTGACTCGGGGTCTCACATTTGTGTCCATGTTTATTCTCTCAGGCTTCATGTCTTGATGGTCATGGTTTTTAGGTCTTGTTGTCCAAAGGATCTAATGATTCGATCAGGCACTTTTTGTTTTTAGCCGTTAATCAACATCGAGTTCTTGTCCAAGCTGCATCTTGTACTCACTGAGGGACATGCCAAAATGCTTTTTAAACCTCGTGTAAAAATAATTGTTCTTTTCAAGGCCAACCTTTTCGATTATGGTCGACAAAGGCAGTTTGGTGTTGCGCATATATTCGTCCAGCTTTTGCATGCGGAAGTCAAAAATGTATTGCGCAATCGACTGCCCGCGTGCCGCTTTGAACAAATGGCCGACATAGTTCGGTGATAAGCGCAATTTTTCGGCAATGGAACTGAGGCACAATTCGGTGTTGGAATATTCCTGTTCCACCATTCCGATAATGCGCTGCATCAGAAGGTCATTGCTATTGGATGTGTTTTTGATCGCTGTTACCTTATGGCTGAGCTTTTGTAAAAACGCATTCATCAAAAGATCAATATCTGAACCCACTTCTGCATGTTGTATATTTTGCAAAAACTCCTGCAGAGTTAGATCCTGATTGTCCTTTATGGCCGGCACTTTACTGAGCACGCCCGAATAGATTCTGTAAATCAAATGTACAATGCAGAACAAAATCTCATTGTAAGTATATTGATACAGTAGTTTACTAATGGACTGATAGATCCTGCTAGCTTCTTCATAGTCACCCTCCAGCACTTTTTCGATCAGCTGTTCCTCCTTTTTGACTGAAACGTGGAATTCATCGGTATTGATTTCATCCATCATGTAAGGAGTGATGATGCAACCATGGCCATAGCGCATTTTCAAAAGAATCGAGCCCTTCATATTGTTATACATGCTGGGCAAATGTTCCAGTCCCTGGAACATCGTGCTGTAGGCCATAGACAGCGAAATATGAATATACTTTTGCGTATTCCATTGTATTTCGCTTAAAAAACGTTCTACTTTATCCTGCAGCACCTTATATTGCGATACGGCGTCACAGTCAATAAGCATCACAAATTTATCGGAATCACAACTGAAAATTTCGCAATTGCCGTAATTCTCAGCGATCTCTGTCGCGATATTCACAATCGCGTAGCGCAATGCCCAACGTTCCTTCTGGCTATTTACGGTCATAAACTTACTGTAATTGTCAATTTTAAAAAGGCACATGCACAGCTGATTGGAGGCGATATAATCCAGATGCAAGTCATGCAGTTTTTCCCGTACGGTTTGCATTGAGTACGTTGTACTTTCGCTTAACAGAGCATTTAGAAAATCTTGTTTGGCAGCATATCCTGTTTCGCGCATGATTTTATCGAGCTGCAGATTTTGCTCCTTCATGGATTCAAATACAGACAGAATAACTCGAAACTCTTCCGTTCCAGACACAAGTGAATTACTTTTTTCTGGAGCTTCCCCGTTTATAATTTTCGTCATTGCTTGAATAGGATTGTTCAGCCTGCGTGCCAATAACAGACAAATGACCGCGCAAAAAATGAATACGGCTACGACTATCCCTGCAGACATAATCGATGCAGTAATTACATCCTTAAAAATTTTTTTGACGGGCGTAACGCCCATGATGTACCAGTTGTTTGCATTGCTTTTGCTGCTCGAAACAAGGTAACTGATCCCGTCCATTTTTTGCACCTGATTGATGCTGCCGTCCAGCTTCTGCGCTTTCCGGCTTAATGCTCGCACTTCGCTCATGTCATGTCCGAACTCCGGCGAGAGTGCCATACTTAAGATAGAACCGTTTGCGTCAACCACTAAAAAAGACGTTTCCGGTACAGGATCACTACTATTAATGGCTTGGATCGATTCCGTAAGCGCTTTCGTTCGAATGTTGACAACAACGGCATTTTTCAAGCCGGATGCAGTGGCGCCAGGTTCAAATAATATATATGAGCATACATTTGCCGATTGTGTTGCTTCATCTACAGATGCCGCAATCGGGCGGCCACGATAGTCAGCCACAAATTTTTTGTCGGTTAACAACTTTGCAATCGCCTGATCTGAAAATGCGGATGCTGATCGACGTTCGCCGCTCCGTGAGGAGTAAAACAAATCCAACCCCGCATTGTAAAGATACACACTGTCGATATCTTTCAGTGTCAGAAAGTGCTTGTCGATGACCTTGCTTGCTAAAAGCGCTACGCGCTCATCACTTTCCTTCATATTTAAAAATTGGATGATATCTTTGTCGCTGTACAGAGCATTGCCTAATTTTTTTGCGGTCTCGTCAAGATAGGTAATGCTATAATTCGACTGCGCAATCAGTTTGTCGTTATAGCGGCTAATCAATGCATTCGTAGTGCGCAAATAAGTAAACGTCAAAAAAGTCGTAAGTAATACAGTGATGATGATCGTGATAATCAAAAAAGAAAAAAAAGCTTTGCGTAGAAAGCTTGTACTGCGGTTTTGGGTCTTATATGAGAGCTTCATTGCGACCTCCTAATCATGCGACTTCCTGGTATGATTCCAATTTTTATTATAGTGTCAAATAAAATGTGCCTCAACGATTTATAACTCTTTGTAGAAATCGTTAGTTTTTAGAGATGCCTTGTGTTGAAAAACAAAAAGATCAACATATTTGTTTGTTGAGCAAGAAAATCCCCCTTACTACAATGATGGCAGACGTACAAATGCTGCAAAGAAAAGGGGTGAAATAAATGAAGACGATTACAAATCCGTCTCGCAAGGGCAAATCCTACAGAACATTGCGCAGCGCGCGCCGTCAGGTACCTTTCTATTTCATGATGGCACCGGGATTAATCTTTATTACGATTTTATTTTATATCCCGATGGCCGGCGTTCTCATTGCCTTCAAAGATTACAATGCACGCGATGGCATTCTCGGAAGTCCATGGATGGATCCGCTGTTCAAAAACTTTGAATTTTTCTTTAAATCCGACGCAGCGAGAACCGTTTCCTTCAATACGCTTTTTTACAATCTACTAGAAGCCGTTACCGTTACGCTTTGCGCATTGGCACTGGCTATTCTATTAAGCGAAGTAAAAAACAAATTTGTTTCTGCTACCTATAAAGGCTCCATTTTGCTGCCAACTTTCCTCTCTTGGATTGTCATCCAGTACATTCTCTTCAGCCTGTTGAGTGTTGACCGCGGCATTGTCAACAGCATGATTACCGAAAACGGCGGGGAAGCCATTTACTGGTACAGTGAGCCGTCTTACTGGCGCATCATCATGCCGATTGCCTATCTATGGAAGAATGTCGGTTACTATTCGGTGCTATATGTGGCGGCGATTGCCGGAATTAACCCCGATTACTATGAAGCGGCCCAATTGGACGGCGCTTCGAAGTGGCAACGAATTAAACATATTACATTGCCGCTTTTGCAACCGACCATCATTGTGCTTTCGCTGCTATGGGTAGGTAAATTATTCAATGGCGGTCTAGGCGACTGGAACGGATTCTACACGCTTCCGAATGATGCAGGTGCTCTTTACCCAACAACAGACGTTATCGACACACTTGTATTCCGGTCGCTGAAAAAGGTCAATGATTACGGCATGGCGTCGGCAATCGGTTTATATCAAGCGGTAGTTGGTTTCTTCCTTGTGTTGATCTCCAACTACATCATAAAAAAGAAAGATCCCGACAGCGCACTATTCTAATCGATAAGAAAAACGTCTATCGACGTACCTCTAAGAAGACAGACCGCATTTAGCAGAAGTTTTTCTTGCGATATCAGGAAGCCGACTCCGCGAAGTTTATACTTTCTGATATCTTCAGAAAGGTTGGAATTTGTCTTTTCTGACCGATCTGCAGAGACGGATGCTGTCTTTGAAAAGAGACGTAAAGCCGTTTCTACTTGGGAGGGAAATACATGCTTCTGAGAAAGCTGCATTTTTCAAAAATGACGATTCATCTTATTTTCATTGCAATGAGCCTTGCCTGCATCCTTCCGCTGCTTTTGGTTGTATCCATATCGTTTACGGACGAGCAATCGTTGATGCTTGACGGATATCGCTTCTGGCCCAAAGAGTTCAGCACGGCAGCTTACCAGTATGTATTCAGCGGAGCGGGCTCTATTCTAAATGCATATGCCGTTACGATTTTTGTGACTGTTGTTGGCACACTTTTGCATCTGCTGATTACTTCCATGCTGTCGTATTCGCTGACACGTCCCGAAGTAACTCACCGCAGAGCGCTCACTTTCTTTGTGTATCTTCCGGTTCTGTTTAACGGAGGTCTCGTTCCGCAGTATATTTTGCTAACGCAAATTCTGCATCTGAAGGACACCATCTGGGTGCTGATTATCGTCTATCTGGTGTCGACGGTTAACGTGCTGATTATGAAAAACTTCTTCCGCACGATTCCGGATTCATTAATTGAGTCAGCGCGAATAGACGGATCGGGTGAAATCCGTACTTTTTTCCGGATTGCGTTACCGCTGTCCAAACCATCGCTGGCGACCATCGGTTTGTTTGTAGCCATTGCATACTGGAATGATTGGATGACCGCCTCATTGTACATCGAATCGCCGAAACTGCGTCCCCTGCAATATCTGCTCCAATCTTTAATGAACAATATTGGATATTTGCAGTCGAACGCTCAAGCTTCGCAGTCGATGGAATCAGCTATTGGCATGCTGCCTAGTGAAGGCGCGCGCATGGCAACCTGCGTACTCGCCATCGGTCCGATTATTTTGCTGTATCCTTTACTGCAGAAGTACTTTGAAAAAGGTTTGACAATAGGCGCCGTAAAAGAGTAATTTTACCGGGAAACCAACCGGAAAATTAAATAAATTTCAGGGGGAACGACAATGAAAAGATTCTCTGCGATTCTGTTGTCCGTAACGATGCTGTTTACCGTGCTGCTGACCGGCTGCGGGCAGAAAGAGACAAGCTCTGCCGGTGATCCTGACAAGAACCCTGCTTCGAGTAATGAAGAAACGGTAGAGCTCACCTTCTACATGATGAACAGCCCTGTCAATGAGTTTGACCGCGTCATGAAGAAAGCTAACGAAATCATTGGCAAAGAAATCAACGCAAAACTGAATCTGATTCTGGTAGACAGCAGCACTTATGCCGACAAAATGAATCTGATGATCAATTCCGGCGACGACTGGGATCTTGCTTTCACCGCAAGCTGGGGCGGCATTAACTTCTTTGAAAACGCCGCCAAAGGTGCTTATGCTGACCTGACGGACCTCCTTCCTAAACATGCGCCTGAAACTTATTCCCGTATCCCTAAAGGCCTATGGGAAGGCGTTAAAGTTAAAGACCGCATCTATGGAATTGTTAACTATCAGCAGTGGGGCTCCGCCAAGCGCAACGGCTTTGCGTTCCGCAAAGACCTTGTGGAAGAAACGGGCTTTGACTGGAAAGCCGTAAAAGGCAAGCCGACCATTGAAGCACTCGAAATGATGGGACCTTTCCTTGGCGCTGCGCTCGAAAAACATCCTGACATGATCGGTTTTGAAACCAGCTCTACTTACAGCTTGTTCGCAAACGACCCGCTCTTCTGGAATATGGAAGCTGTTGGCGATATGAGCATCCCTGGCTGGATTAACCTCGATAATCCGGATAAAGTCATCAACCAGTATGAGACTGAAGAATTTGCGAAGTTCACTGAAATTATGCGCGACTGGTACGTCAAAGGTTATGTTCGCAAGGATGGCGCAACGGTAAAAGATACTACTCCTGACCGTAAAGCAGGAAAATTTGTCGCTGAGAAAATCTACGGCTGGCCTGACAGCATTGACTATCCAGGCAACCCTGATACAAGCAACATGTCCATGACTAAAAACGCCGGAAACGGCCCTGCTGTATCCGTATCCACCACTCGCACGATGATTCCTGCAGGTGCCGCTTCCACTGCTGCCATTGCAATCAATGCCGATTCAAAACACATTGAAAAAGCTTTGCAGCTGGTTGAGCTGCTTAACACCAACGATGACCTGTACAAGCTGATTACGCTTGGTGAAGAAGGCGTTGACTACAAATACGATGACAACGGCAAGTTCACTATGATTGAAGGCAAATATAATTTCAACTTTAACGAATGGCAAATCGGTCAATCTTACAGCCCAACTTTCAACCGTGCTCCATATGATAAAAACAAAGATGGCGAAACCCAAAAAGAAACCCAAAAATTTGTCTATGAAACAGACAAAACGGCAGAGATCTCGCCGCTAACGGGCTTCGTTTTCGATCCGACTCCTGTGAAAACTCAGGTTGCAAACTGCTCTGCAGTAACCACGGAGATCATTCCGGCTCTCAGTTCCGGTTCCGTGGATCCTGCTAAAGCATTGCCTGAATTCCTCAAGCGCCTGAAAACGGCCGGCGTGGACGACATCATCGCAGAAAAACAGGCCCAATATGACGCCTGGAAAGCAAACAAATAATCTCGGTTCATTTGTGAAATCCGGTGTATTGCTTTATATCGTACACCGGATTTCTATTTTAATAAGCTTAATAGAGAGGAATTCGATATGCGCTATTCTCTTATGTGTAAATCTTTTACCGGCAGTGAAGCATTAGACTGTGAGAAAGTCACTATAAACCTGGAAAACAATCAATATGCTTTTTCACGGTACCCTTGCAGTGTTTCGATGACAACCCAAACGCTGCCGTATGGACAACGATTGGATATTGCCTTGTCTTTTCATGAAGATACAACCGATCCGATGAATTTTTCATTTTCCATGGAAACGGAGCAATGGGAAAAAGGCAACTATGTGTTGATGCCCGGTGCGGTTTATAATGGCAATCGTTTTGTAAGTTTACCTCTTCCTTACCCGCCTTATTATGAGCCTCCCCAAAACAGCCGATGTACGGATGCCGAAGTCATTACCAGCATTCCTCATCTGGATGTGGAGAAAGCGCACTCGCAAATCTCTTTGCTTTCGGGTGATATGGCATCGCCTTTATGCGGGTTTTATGATTTTAACAGCCAATCCGGTTCTGTTCTCTTGGGAGAGCACCAATGCGGCAGTTATTATACAGGGTTTACCGTCGATGAAAATCAAACCGATTGCCAAGCTGCTTTTGTGCTTTCCGTTCCGGGCGTGCGCGAAACTACGCAATATTTTTTTGGGGACCAAAACGACGGAAAAGGCTTTCGTCCAGACGTCTCGGCTCCTTCGCATGATACCGGCGCTTTGTTTAAACAAGGCGAATTACTAACGCTGACTCTCTGTGTCTTTCATTGGCAGCAAATATCTTTGCCGGACTTTTTCAAACTGGTGAATGGTTCGAAAACAACATTGGAAAGCCCAAAGCATTTTTATAATGTTCCGTTTCATAAGGCATACACGAGCATCAAAGAAAAATACCAAAAGGAGAACTTTACGGAAGAAGGATATTACTCCGTAGGAACCGACTGGAACATCCCTCAGCAGTGTTGGCAGGCTGGCTGGATTGGCGGAGGCATCAACAGCTATCCGTTCTTGCTGGAAGATTCATCCGAAGCACGGCAGCGCGCGCTGTCTACGCTCCGCTTTATTTTTTCGCGTTTGCAGCATCCCGGCGGTTGGGTGTTCGGCATGTATGGAAACGGAAGATTTTATGGCGACGGCGGCGACAGTAACCCTGACACCATTTTGTTGGTCCGGAAAAATGCCGATTTGCTTTATTTCGTGCTGAAACAACTATTTTGGCTTTCGGATCACCGCCATTCCACGATCGAGTTTGAGCAGCCCGTAAAAGCCCTTTGCGATGCATTTGTGCGGCTGTTCCAAAAATACGGGCAGATCGGGCAGTTTATGGATATGGCTACGGAAGAAATCGTAGTAGGCAATTCGGCCGGAGCATGTATGGCTGTAGGCGCGCTGGCACTGGCAAGCGAATATTTTCAGTGTACGGAATACCGCAATGCCGCAGAGCAGCTAGGGGACTATTATTACAACAACTATGTAAAAAAAGGGATGCTGAACGGCTGTCCTGGAGAAATCTGTCAGGCGCCGGACAGCGAGGCGGCGTTCGCCATGCTGGAAAGCTATGTGCAGCTGTTTGAAACGACGAGAGAGAGCATTTGGCTTTCTTATGCGGAAGTTACCTGCGAGATTGCCATGACGTGGGTCATGAGCTATGACTTTGTGTTCCCTGCGCACAGTACCGCGGCTAAACGCGGCGTGCACAGCAGCGGCACGGTGTTTGCCAACGCACAGAACAAACACTCTGCGCCCGGTATTTGTACGCTTTCAGGCAACAGTCTTCTCAGGCTGTTTCGCTTTACGGGCAATGCAAAATATCTACGGTATCTGCATGCTATTGCACATAGTTTACCGCAGTATGTATCTCTGGCAGAAGATCCGGAGCTTACCCTTGAAAAGAAATATTTGCCCGCAGGCTATATGAACGAACGCGTGCAAACAAGCGACTGGGAAGGTAAGGAAACCGTTGGGGAATTCCTCTATGGCTCCAACTGGCCGGAAGTTTCCATGCTGCTTACGTTTGTGGAAGTACCCGGCGTCTATGTGGATTTCGCAAGCCGCACATTGCAGGTATTTGACCATGTGGAATGCTTTGTTACGCAGTGGAATGCAGACTCTGTTTTGTTCGAAATGCATAATCCTACCGCATACGACACAACGGTCACGCTGCTTGCGGACGAACGTACAAACACCAAACATGTGACGCATAATTACTTTGAAAAAATGAAAACCGTTCCTCTATCAGCCGGACAACGGATACAACTTGAACTAAAAAAATAGCAGGAGGATTTTCTTATGTTGAATATTGGTATTATCGGATATGGCGTGCGGATCGACATGCTGATGGATGATTTGTTCGCGCTGCCTTATGAAGTCCGCATCAAAGCAGTAGCGGATACCAACCACGAACGCGTGCGGGCTTTGATGAAAAAAGACGGCTCCAAAGAAACGATGCATCACATGGAAATCGATAAAATCGACGGATTTATGCGCAGCTGCGAGATGAATCCGGATACCATTAACTTTTATAGGGATGCAGACGAAATGCTGGACAAAGAGAAACTGGACGGCGTGATCGTTGGTACGAACTGCAACACGCATACTTATTTTGCTAAAAAGGTGCTGAATCGCAACCTGCCGCTGTTTTTGGAAAAACCTGTGGCTACTTCGATGGAGGATCTGAGAACGTTAGCTGAGTGCGAAGCGAAAGCAACGGCTCCCACGGTTGTCTCCTTCCCGCTGCGCGTTACGCCGCTGGTGCAGGAAGTAAAGCGCATTCTGGATTGTGGCATGATTGGCAAGGTGGAGCATGTACAGGCGTTCAACGATGTAACCTATGGCTTTGTATATTTCCATGACTGGTACCGCGATGAGTCCGTTTCGAAGGGGCTTTTTCTGCAAAAGGCAACGCATGACATCGACGTCATTAACTATCTGTTGGGTGAAGAACCCTTGAAAGTTTGCGCCATGAAGTCCAAACAGATTTACAAAGGCGATATGCCGGCCGGCCTGCGTTGCAGCGAATGCGACAAATGGGAAACCTGCATGGACAGCACTTACAATATCATGAATCTGCGCAATGATACTCCACGCAGCGATTATTGCGGTTTTGCGGTAGACACCGGAAACGAAGACTCCGGCAGCATGATTGTGAAATACGAAAGCGGCATGCACGCCATGTATTCGCAGAACTTCTTTGCCCGCAAAGGCGCCGGGCGACGTGGCGCAAGGCTGTACGGCTACAAAGGCACCGTGGAATTCGATTTCGTCACGAATGAAATCAAAGTATTTGACCACATGAGTGATAAAGTAACCACAGTGCATCTCGAAGACAAAGGTTCGCGCCATGGCGGCGGTGACATTGTATTGATGCGCAATTTTGTGCACCTGATGCAGGGTAAAACCACCGAATCCGTTGCTCCGCTGAAGGATGGCATCCGCAGCGCTCTTGTGTGTTTGCAGGCCAAAGCGTCTTCCGAAAGCGATCAATTTTATCCTGTCACTTTATAAATCAAACGGTAATGGAGAGATATGATGAATTACAACTATCACCAGAATTTGCAAACCGTTAGGGTAAACACGATGCCTGACCGGGCTTATTACATTCCCTGTGCACCCGGCAAAACCACCGCATCGAAAGAAAACAATGAGCGTGTATTGCTTTTAAACGGCAGCTGGCGGTTTGCGTATTATCCTTCCTTTGCTGAAGCTTCCCTGGAAGGTGCTCCGGACAGCGTCCTTCCCGTTCCGTCCAACTGGCAAATGTACGGGTACGACAAACATCAGTATGTCAACTTCGATTATCCGATTCCTTATAATCCGCCCTATGTGCCGAAAGAAAACCCTTGCGGTATTTATAAGCGCGCCTTTTCGGTGGAGCTTGCAGAGGATATGCGATTTTATCTGAATTTTGAAGGTGTGGATTCCTGTCATTATGTATTTCTCAACGGTGCATTTGTAGGATACAGTCAGGTATCCCATTCCACTGCGGAATATGATGTTACCCCGTTCTTGCGAGATGGCGAGAACGAAATCGCCGTTGCCGTCTTATAATGGTGCGATGGAACCTATCTGGAAGCGCAGGATAAATTCCGCATGTCGGGCATTTTCCGCGATGTATATCTGCTGAAACGCCCGCAAAATATTGTACGCCATTATGTGGTGCAAACATCAATGCAACAAGATCGTGCCGCATTGTCTTTCCGTTTTGAAGATTCCGGTACGGCACTTTGCAAATCCGTTAAAATTCTGGACGCAGCAGGCACTCTTGTGACGCAGGGAGAAACTTGCGATGACACGCTTTGCCTGACCATAGAAAACCCTGTGTTTTGGAATGCCGAGCAGCCTTATTTGTATCAGGTGATTCTTGATGCCTTGCAGGAACGGATTGTAGATACGATCGGGATTCGCACGATATCCGCTAAGGGCAATGTGCTGCTCGTCAACGAGCAGCCTATCACACTAAAAGGCGTAAACCGTCACGACAGCTATCCCGATACCGGCTATGTCGCTTCGCGCGAGCAGATGGTACGGGATTTGCAGTTGATGAAACAGCACAACATCAACGCCATTCGCACCTCGCATTATCCGAATGCACCGGAATTTTATCATCTGTGCGACGAATACGGCTTTTATGTGATTGACGAGGGGGACATGGAAACGCATGGCGCATGGTCGAGCCACGGCGAACGCGAAGATGACTGGTATGCGCTTATGCATCACGATCCGCGGTTTGAAACGGCTGTTGTCGATCGTGTGCAGCGTCTTGTCACTCGCGACATCAACCGCCCGTGCGTGCTGATCTGGTCGCTTGGCAACGAGAGCGGTTTTGGCGTCAATACGGAAGCCGCTATTGCCGCCGTGCGGAATCTGGACAGCACACGACTCCTTCACTATGAATCGAGGCTGCTTGTACCTGAGGATCAGGGGAAATTCAGCTTTGACATTCTGGATGTGGAAAGCTATATGTACCCGGATCTTGAAACCGCTGAAAAACTGGCTCAGGAAAGCAAAAAGCCATTGATTTTGTGTGAGTTTGCCCATGCGATGGGCAATGGCCCTGGCAGCTTATCTGAATACTACGATTTGTTCTATCGTTATTCCGGTTTTGCCGGCGGCTTTGTGTGGGAATGGTGTGATCATGCTGTTTTACAGCATGATGCGAATGGTAACGCGCAGTATCTTTATGGCGGGAACTTCGGCGAAGTGCTGCACGATGGGAACTTCTGCGTAGACGGACTGGTTTATCCTGATCGAACGCCGCACACCGGTTTGCTGGAGCTGAAAAACTGTGCCCGTCCGGTTCACGTTACAAGGAAAGGAAACTCGTTTTGGGCTGAAAATAAACTGGACTTTGCTGACCTTTCCGATGCTGTTACCATGGTCTGGACACTTGAGCAAAACGGTACAAAAATAGCCGAAGGCTGTGTTGACGATCTCAACCTTGCTCCTCACGCTAAAGCACAATTACCGCTTACGATGCCACAAATAGATGGTTCACGTATTTATCTGAAATTCGAGTATCTGCAAAAAGCCGAACATCCACTGATCCCTGCCGGAACGTCTCTAGGATTTGATCAGTTTGATCTTTCCACAGAAAAATCGAGCGTGAGCTTGCCGGTGTCGCATCACGCCTTATCGGTTAAGCAGACCAAGACCGGATGGCTGGTGTGCGGCGAAGCATTTTCCTATCATTTTAATGCAACACTCGGTACTTTTGATTCATGCGTGGTAGACGGAAAAGAGTGTTTTGCTCTAGCGGCTGAATTTGATATTTACCGAGCCCCAACGGATAACGATATGATTGAGGCTGGAATTGTCAGTTACAGTAAACGTTCCTGGAAAAGCCTGCGGCTGGATGCGGCTTATGCCTACACTTACGAAACATCGGTAGAACAATCGAATACATGTGTTACGATTACCTGCCCTCTGTCGCTTGTAGCGGATCGTGCAGCGCCTTTCTGTGATATAAAGGCAGTCTATACAGTGCATGGGAGTGCGGCCTTAGAAGTGTCTTTGCATGTATCGGTGCGTAAAGATCTAGCCTATCTGCCGCGTTTTGGCATGCGCTATTTTCTGACTGAAGATTTTGAGAATTGCACCTATTTCGGCTATGGCCCGCAGGAGAGCTATGCCGATAAGCATACTGGCTGTTATAAAAGTATGTTTCATGCAACAGTGCCGAATCTTTTTGAAAACTATATTTATCCGCAGGAGAACGGTTCGCACTATGGTACAGAAGAATGCACACTGTCTAGTGCGAATACGACGATCAAGGTATGTAGCACAACGCCTTTTAGCTTCTGTGCTTCAGAGTATACTCGTGAAGAGCTGGCTGCACAGAAACACCATTTCGAGTTGCAAAAGAGTGGCTGCACCGTATGGAACATTGACTATGCGATGACCGGACTCGGTTCCGGAAGCTGCGGTCCCTACACACTGCAGCAATATCGTTTAACCGAGAAAGAATTTGTGTTCGACTATGCATTTATGCCTCAGAAGAAAGCATGATTATTTATCACAAAATCGATAGAATTGTTACTCTTAAACAGGGACGGAGTTAGACTCCGTCCCTGTTTTATCCCCAACCTTTTCAATAGAAACCGATGAAATGGATGAAAAAACCAAAGCGCAGTTTCGGGATTGGGCCAAGGGCAACCGTTATCTATATCAACTCATGAAAGGGAATACAGACGTGCTTGAACCGTATATCGAGTATCTCTCCTCCCGTGAAAACGAAATACTAAGAGCCTTATTCAAAATCATGCAAGCAGCTATGATCCATCATTTTGAGATTGATGCATATTTCGAAAGGTTTGGTGGTTGATCAGGGAACATCTTCATCGAGGGGGGAACAGTCGGAAGTTATGCCGGACATATCATAGATGACCGTTTCGCCAATTTCCTAACCGATAATCTTCAAAGATATGCAGCAATACGAAGTGAACAAAAAAAGTAAGAGGTCGCTCGTTCCTGAAAAATAGACCTTCCCTAAACGGGACATGCCACGGTATTTAACCGCAGAAACAGCCTGCCCCACACTCTGCGGTAGATCATCCGTGGCTATTATGTTATACGCTCCCCAATTCACAAACCTATATTATTTTGGCCTTGTTCAATGAATAATCTTTATAGGAGGTCTCATCGACTGCCGTCCCCTTTATTTAGCATTCTTACTTAACCCGGTATCGGGCGGGGCCCCTAAACACTTCCCGGATATGCCAGCCAATAAATCTCTCTCTCGGTGTATATTCCGGATGAATAGGAGAACGTACCTTTTTACCGTGAAACCGCATAAGCCACTCCTCAAACCCATGCGTACCATGCGCCTGTTCGGCTACGAGCAGTTCCCGTTCCCCCGTTATCGTAAATACGCCACGATCAAACAACTTATGATGCAAAGAGTATAGTGCAATCCCATTTTCCTCTCTGTCAGGGCCTCCGGCTTGATGCCATTGAATATGGGCGGCGTCAATCGCCACTAAATGATGACCCAGCCTTACATTAAAGCCGCATACGGCGCAGCTATATTCATAAGCCTTTAAAATTCGATCTCTAAAATGCGGATCCCGCTTCCGTTTTTTTCGTACAAACAAATCAAGCCCAATCTCATCAAGAATATCCTGATGCATAGTCCCTGGAAAATGTTCATTCAATAATAACTCAGCCAACTCTTGAATAAGAAGCTCATTGTTCTGAAGAAGCGCAAGGACCTCCTCATTAAAGCCTCCTGCCAATCGCTCATTTAAGAGCTGCTTGTCCGAAAAATTCCGTTTATCAACATGACCCGTTAAC
Organism: Paenibacillus sp. DMB20; assembly: GCF_000987955.1. Lineage (GTDB taxonomy): Bacteria > Bacillota > Bacilli > Paenibacillales > Paenibacillaceae > Paenibacillus_AQ. The sequence continues at coordinate 16,606 of NZ_LAZU01000021.1, read as the reverse complement.
CTCCATATTCCATCCGTGGTTAACCGGACGAACGGTTCTTCCGGATGATATGATTTTCTAGCCGGACCAAACTCGATGAGGAGCCTTTTTAATTTTTCCCGGACTAATTCATACGGTAAGATTATATTGTTTTGCTGTATTTGAGCAAGTCCAAGAAGAATCAATAAAGGTTTATGCGGAGCCCGCTGCCCATTCTTTTTCCATATGGATAGATTTGATATTTTGCCTTTTAATTCGGCTGCTTCCATTCTCTTTACCTCGTATATCACTTCATATTCGGATAGCCTGTAGAACAAAGCAATGAAAAGCCCCTATTCTAATTCCTCACCACATACTGCTCTTTCGATATCTCAAACAAAACAATTTCAACCTTGAACACCTGATCTTCATAAGAGATATCCCATATGCCCTGATGTTCTTCTACCACTTTCTTAACGCTGCTTAACCCGATCCCATGTTTATGTTTGTCCGGTTTATTAGAGAGGATATTGCCGTGATGATTTGTAATGATTTTGTGAGCATAGGGATTTACCACTTTTAAAAATAGAGACTCGTTCATGTAATGAATATAGATATGGATATAGGGATCAGAAGTGGCGTTAGCTTTACACGCTTCAATGGCGTTATCCAGAATGTTTCCTAGAATAATGCTCATGGCTACACTGTCTAACTGCAAATTCGGCGGAATGTTTATATCCAGATTAACGGGAATTTTCAATTGATGGGCGATCTTCTGTTTGTAATTAATAATGGAATCGATCATCAAACACCCCGTGTTGCAACTGCCCACAGCATCATTAATGTTTCCAAGAAGACCATCCAGCTGCTTCATGCTGATGGTTTCATGTTCTGACCGGAGTTGGGAACGCAATCCTAACAGTATATTTTTAAAATCATGTTGAAACTTGCTCATTTCTTCTTGTCTGTTCTTTGAAATTAAATATTGATGAACATAATAAGCGTTTTGCTTTTCCAAAAGGCTGTTTTTGATCTGGGCAGATTGGATACGCAATATACGGTCGCATAAGATCAAAACTAATAAATTGATAAATAATAAACTACTAGAAATGACGGGAAACGTAGTAGGATAGATTCGATACGATGGGTTTATGGTTAGATGATGAATTCCGACAATGCTGAATAGCGGACACAGGAACAATATCATCCAATATCCCTTATTTAAATGGCCGTCGCCAATAGACTGCGCCAGCCTTAATATGATTTGCAGGATTAAAAAAATTAGTATCTTTGAGAAGAACAAACTAAAGATATATCCCATAGTATTTTGTACCTGAGCCATAATGGCTATGTCGGTTAACACAATGACCACAATAATGAAAAAAGCAACGCCTATCTTCCAGCCGTACGGCCTTTATAGAGAAATCCTAATAATATGATGAACACGGCATTCAATAGCAATATATAGGTACCGGACAAAGAACTGAAGTGCAAAGCCAAACTAAGCACATAATATAAGCAGTAAAACAAGAAAGTATACACGCCATTAAAAACACAAACCCTAAAAACCTGCTTATTGAAATAGTGAATGATGACAGGGATCGAAGCGAGTGTAAATCCATAGAATAGCTCCTCTAGCCAAAAGTTATCCAATTAAATTCCCCCTGAATGTTAATTTTTTTGACAGAGGCAACATATCTTTCGCTGATCGGCAATTCCAAACCATTCAATAATACAATCTTCTTTGAGGTGATTTGTTTCACATGATAGAAATTAATGATATACGATTGGTGGGTCCGAATAAATTCGTCGCCAAATAATTTCTCATTTTCTTTATTCAACGTACTGTAATATTCAATTTGTTCCGTTTTGGTATGCAGGATAATTTTTCGTCCGCTACTTTCCAGATAAATAATCTCTTTAAAAGGGATGAGGAACTCGCTACCTTTTTGCTGCAACGGCAATAACCGTCTTCGATTGTCCCTGGACCTGCGTTTAATCTTCTGAATTGCGGATACTAGCTTTCGTTCAAAGAGGTCAGGCTGAATGGGTTTGCTGATGAATCCTGACGGCTGAACATCAAAAAGCTGAATATGATACTTTTCATGGCTTGATATGTAAATGAGTTGAACCAAGTCATTATTTTCATCCGCTCTTAATATATGGCCAACGTCTACCCCATTAAGTCCCTTCATTTCAATATCCATCAACATGATTTCGTATGGGCAACTCTGCTTTATTTCCTCTCTTAGCTTTTCTCCCGAATAAAAAAATATCGGTTTCAATTTCCTCGGCATGCTTTTGTTGAAAGGAATCTAACAAATTTTCAATTTGTTCAGCCATTTGAAAGTCATCATCACAAATTGCAATGCGAATCATATAACCCTTCCTTTCGGCATTCCTGTCATCAAGTCATTCTCTATCAGTATACCTCAAATATCTTCTTTTCTTCAAAAATAACCCAACATTTCAGTGGAAATTACAATTTTCGCCCCATTTTTTACACCAGACGCTTCAGGTAACCAAAATCGTAGTACGATTCACTTAATCATATACGACACATTACAAAAAATAAGGAGCGACAACTCACTTGAGCACAGCGATCTTTGAGGCCAGAGGATTAAGCAAGCGATACGGGAAGAGCTACGCTCTTCAACATATCAATATGGTTGTAGAACAAGGCGATATTTATGGATTGATCGGAGAAAACGGTGCAGGCAAGACTACCCTAATGCGGATGATTAGCGGTCTGATCTATCCTACGGAGGGGAGTATCTCGCTATTAGGTCAACACAAACCTAGGGATATTATTCAGGCTAGAAAACAACTGGGAATTCTGATCGAAAGACCTGCTGTATACCCACATCTTAACGCCTTGGAGAATTTGACCTTTTATTGCAAAGTTTACGGAATTCGCGACCTTTCGAGAATTCATGAAGTGTTGGACTGGGTTTCTCTATCAGATGCAGGAAATAAAAAAGCTTCAGAATATTCCTTGGGCATGCAGCAAAGATTAGGCCTTGCTATCGCATTGCTGAATCACCCGAAATTTCTTGTTTTAGACGAGCCTATTAACGGACTCGATCCTTCCGGAATTGTGGAAATAAGAAAAATATTGACTAGATTAGCACGTGAAAATGAAGTGACCATACTTATTTCCAGCCACATTTTAAGCGAACTGCAGCTCATGGCAACAAAATTCGGATTTATACACAAGGGAAAATTGGTTAGAGAACTGCCTCTGGAAAAACTAAAGGAATCGGCAAAGGCTCAATACTGCATCAAGACGGCTAACCCGGCTGCAGCCATGCAGATCATGCAACAAGAACTGAATATAACGAATATTACCCTATCCGAGACTGGGGAGGTATTCATTCCTAAAGATACGGTTGAACTAGAAGTTCTGTTGTCTATATTTTTGAAACATGGGATACACATTGAAGAAATTAACCTGTCTGCTGCTAATCTTGAAAATTACTATATGAACCTGATAGGAGCCATGTAGGATGAGGAATTTTTTAAAGGGCCAAACCTATTATATGATGCGGGATACCGCGTTTATGGGAATTACCCTACTGTTCTTGATCGTTGGCATTCTGCTTCCGATTTGGATAGGGAATAAAACGAATTTTCAGCTTAATCACTGGATCGAACCGTTAACTCAGGTTACACCCTTATCTTTATTTCTCTATTTTATAATTCCGATATATTTAAGCTTCTTCGTTACAGAAGGCTTCGAGCATGGTTCAATCAAGCATATCATCGCTTCCGGGTACAGTAGATCAAAGTATATTACCGGAAAATTTATGTCAGCCATTCAGGCCATAACTTGGTGGGTCTTACAGTTCTTCGGCACTTTCTATGTTGTATATATTCTAGCTGCCTGGATCTCGGGTTCTACTTCAGGTCATCCAAATTCAAATCATGATTTAGTTGCGGCGGCCAGTGCGATCGCTTTCAACATTTTGTATTTAGCTGCGTATGCAGCCATCATCATGCTGGTTAGCGTAATTGCCAAGCGAACAGCAACTGCAGTAGTCGCCACCTTCATGATTATATTCGGTGATTTCTTGATAAGCGGTTATTTCAAGAATAGTTCAGCTGACGTTTTGCTTTGGCTGTCTGAACATACGCTGACCACACAAATCATGAAATTTTCCGGCGTTTATGTGGTTAATTCCGAACATATTGTCCTTTCCGGGTTATCCGACTATTTGAGTGCACTGGCCATTCCCTTGATCTTGATCGGCTTCTGCTTGAGCATAACTTACATTTTGTTTAGGAAGAAGGACATTCAGGCTTAATCAGGGAGTATTCTTACTTAACCTATGGAAAACATTATATAACTATAAGGGTGATCGTGTGAGCAATGATAATCAACAGAGTGAAAAATTGATAATGCTTGGGATTATAGTAGCTATCTGTTTATTTTGTGTGCTCTTTATTGGAATAGACATGGGGTGATCCAATATGCATCAAAACAAGTCATCATCATGATATTCATAGTTTTTGAACTCTTCATGCGTTGCCTTTTTATAAGAACATTCAAGATCAAAACCAAAAGATTTGAAACGTGACCTAGACTCAATATAGACTACATAGCATTTCTTTTTTTGTTTATCTTTAATAACTGCCTTTTTTAATGGATGACCATTATAGGTACTGCGTAATTTGGAAGGCTTAATGCGTAGTAGGATAACTCCCCCTGATCAGTGGGAATATTTCTCCAGGGTAAACTCAACTGTGTTACTAACTCACTTGTACGAAAATGGTTCGAGTGCAATTTTCTCGCGCCATTGGTTCTTGCAGTCCTCCGTAATACTCTATCATAGCGATTGAAAGTAGAATGGACCGCTACGCTTTTCATCATACACATTAGGGAAAGAAATCATCAGTTGATCAGCAACAGTGAATTGAGTTGAACTGTTTTTAATGTTCCATCATATTCAATCTTCTCAATAATTAACAGATTTTACATACATGAGTACCTACCACCGTTGATTAAAATTATCATAACTCAGTTATTAAACAGTCCAGGTTGTTATGAATTATAAAAATGGGCAAATATCATTCGCTGGGGTTATAATCGTTGTGTTTTGCCTTGCACGTGTAACTCCAACTCGAAGACTTAATCGTGATTGCTCTATAGATTTGGCCCCGCCGATCTTGTTTACAATTTTACCTTGAAATAGTCCTTCGTAAATTATGACTTCATCGAATTCCTTACCTTTGGACTTGTGAATGGTCATAATATGAATTCCTCTATATTCTTTCGTTGATGAGGAAAAGTAGTCCTGAAGCAAGGATAACCTTATTGCCTGTCCCGCTCCTCTATACGAACCGTAAGATCGCCACATTGTTGAAAGACTAGACCTAAGTTCTGAACCCTTATGAAGTATTCTAAGATACTGTGAATCGACAACAACCTGTTTTATGACATCTGAACTGGACTTGGATAAGATGTCGACTATTTGAATCCAGTCTTCACTGGGGTTCCCGCTATACTCCAAATCATAAATGGCATCATTTATGGCTTTGCAATCGTTTATTATGCTTTGACGCTTTGTACCCCGAATTTTACCTGTTGCTAGATAATCCAATAGAGCTGTCGACAGTTCCAAGTTAGCCTTGCTTGGAGGCTCATTACCATTCCTTCCCCGAATGTGTTCACATAAGTTTTTTATTAATTGGTTTAATCCATCTTCCTTAGCAACACCTAAATCCAATAATTCCCCAATAAGGATCGCAGCAAGTGATGGTCCCGTTGTTTCAAGGGCAACTTCATGAGGAACCCTACGCAATGTCTTGTTCATAACATTTTGAGTTTCACTGAAGTAGTCAGACACTTCCATCATGAGTTTCTTTGTGGGTACAAGTACTACAACCGACCAATTCTTTTGGCCCGCAGCAATTAACCTTCTAGCTGCTTTAATGGCCCCGATCTTAACATCAAAATGAAGCCAATTCCCTTTACGAAATGGATAAGTTACTATATGAACATTGTTGTACTTCTTTTCTTTGTTTCGCCCTGACAACAAATCGTTACCAAAGATGGCTATATCGGTCCCGTTACTACGATTATTTTCAAACCCGAAGTCGAACTGCTTTGGGTTGTACTGCTTTATGAATTCTGAGATGCGTGCTGGATCAGCTCCTCTGAATTCATATATCCTTTGTTCAGCATCAGCTAGAGCTATCAGTCTACTCCTCTTACCTAATTCTTTTATGAAGCTCCATTCATCTGGGTTTGTATCTTGAAACTCATCAAGAATTATAACAGGGTAGGCATCAGAAATGATTCTTGCCAAAGAGTTGCTTCGTGATAGCAGTTCTGCCCCCAAACCTGCAAACAAATCAAAATGTACAATTCCCTCGGCATCAAACAATCGCCTTTTCTCAGCCGTTTTCTCCTGTTCGTTGCTGATATTAGCAAGTCTGGACGCAGCTTCAGGCGGAGTCAGCAGCTTTAACGGAGAATTGGAGTTCAACAAGTACCCATGACTCCGCAATATCCCCCAGATAAATCCGTGATAAGTATTGACTTCGATATGCTTTTTATTACCACTTGAAATCATTTGGCCAACCTGTTCTTCAACTCGAGAAACAGTTGCCCGTGCAAAACTTAAAAATAAAACCAGTTGCCCTTTACTCAAACCATCCTGCTCAATTATTTGATTCGCCTTCAATAAAGCAATTGTTGTCTTCCCAGAACCAGGCCCTCCCAAAATTAACAAAGGGCCGTTTGTATTTAACAATTCCTTCTTTTGATCCGAGAGTTCAAACATCCGATATCCTCCCGCCTCTTACGTCGCCATCATCCCAGTAGATCGTCATTATCCTCTTCATTTTCTCCTGATTTGCCAGCTCGTGTTTCGATTATTGCTTGTATAGCTTGTAATGTATCAGTGATAAAGCTAGGCATTTCAGATTCTTCACACTGATTAATAAAGTCAGATGTTACACCAGCAGCCTTTGACTGCTTGAAGAATTCACGAAGACTCTTTTTAAGCTCTTCATCTGTACTACTATCAGTGACTTTAGATAAATGAGTCGGCCATTCACCCGCTTCAGTTACTGATTTTGCATAACGCCGTAAAGCTGCAATATCAGAACCATTAACTATCAAGTCTTCAAACCCTTTTTCTTGAGCTTCAAAAGGATGGTCAACTGCAAGATCAATCAGCTTTTTACTTTCGTCGGCTTGCTTATCAAAAACAGCCAAGGTTGTTTTACCGATGCTTCTAAAGTAAGCTCCCAACGTAGCTACTTTTGACTCCCCTTCAGCATTAACGATAGCTATTCCTAATTCCTCAAGTGTTCTGTACTTGAATGGGAATAACTGCTGCAATCTTCTTGCCGCCACAGGGAATGAGTCGTACTCCGTTCTACCTTCCGTAATTAATATAGTTCGTGTAAGTAGTGCCTCACAAAATCTTCTCCTAAACTCATCCCGATATGCTTTTGGTTTCACGCTTGGTGGATACTGGGCAGGTTTTCCAGAGAGGATTCCATGCTGCCTCGTTATTACAAGAATTTCAGAAGGATCAAGTTCCTCCAATACGTAAGGGGAGTGAGAAGTGAAGATGGCTTGTGCTGATTTGGCTATGATGCTGTGTATGATCCTTTTTTGTGTATGCGGTGGAATCGCTATTTCAGGCTCTTCCATAGCAAATATAACATTTTGCTTGAGCTCTGCAATCATGGACAACAGAGTCAACACAAGGGTATTAATAGTCCCTGTTCCTTGAAATTGAAAGGGGGCTGCATATTCTTCGCCATCACTACGGATAGCGCCTGTTCCCATAAATACGGTTAGTGCCTTTCTCATACTGGAACGTGTCAGATCGGAAACCCGAAAATGAGGTTTATCAGCCCATTCCGATGGAACTAACGCTCTCAGGCCTTCTTGTACAGAAGTAAGAATTTCAGTAACGCCCAATGCAGGGTCATCTACAACAGTTATCTTTCTAAGCTTAATTAATACCTCTTCCCACATTGGAAGGTTTATTTCTTTCAAGCGAACTATTATGTCGAGAAGGGAGCCCCTCTCTAGGCTTAGTGCTCTTGAACCTGTCCTAAGGGTTCGGAGTAATAAGAAACCACAAAGACGTTTATCCTTCGTTCCAAATATGTCTCTTGAACCATCGTCTTTCATTGGAGATTCAAAATACGTTTTACCAATGAAGTCGTCTTCGTCCTCATCATATCTCCCTGTAAAAGAAACACGTAACGCAGGAACAACCTTCTCTTCATCAGTAGACTCTGGTGGCGGGCCATCCAGTATAGTTTGATTCTCATTATGCCACCATTCTAAGTGGTTTCTGAAATGCCTTTGTTGGTCTTCAGTCAAATCGACTACAACTACCTCGATATTTATTTCTACAAGTTTACTCTCGTTGTCGAGATATTCTCCAGCATAGAAATCATGTTCATTGATCACTGAAGGTCTTGATAACCTATCTGGCCCCAGGACAAGGTCAATAGCCTCCAATACCGAAGACTTACCTATGTTATTATCTCCTACAAGCACTGTCTTTGGACTTAACAATAACTCGCCTTCTTTGATGCCCCTAAAATTACGGATAAGTAGTCTCGAAATCCTCACTCGACTCACCTCTATGGTTCTCTTATATCCCAATCTTCGACTTATTCAGACGAATTTCCTGCATTTAGAAAAAAAAAGAAAGTGCCTCATGGGCACTTCGACTTACTTGGATTTTATTAATTCAATTACCGTTAAGTCTCTCCAGATGCTTCCATAAAGAGGATCAGACCGCATCACGCCAGTGTAATGTGCGTGGTATCCTGCTGTGTACCAAAGTGTCCGAAAGCTTACTACACCGCGGGTTTTCGGACTTCCGTCTGTTTTTCTGAATCCATAAAATTCCTTCCGTACTCTTGGCTTCGTGAGAATGTATGTGATCGCTGAATTGGGCAGGCTATGGACGTGGCAAACGCTCGGTGATAAGCTGCAGGAACTCCAAGTAGCGTCTGACATTCTTGTGGAACTCTCCAAAGTCGCCAATCTCACGTGTTTTGAACTCATGAACTGCATTACGCCTTTGTTGGACCACTAGCACCCATTCATTCCAATGTTCTTGTCCCTCAGTCCAGATCCTCTTTTTATAAAACTCTCTCATCAAATCTAGCTTAGCTGAGTCTGGCTCTGCCACAATTCTTTCCTTCTGCTTCCTGTCATAAATCTTAATTGCATCTTCATCATCTTTATAGTCTAGATAGTATACACAGAGCAAAAGCTTCATAGTGCCTTCAACAAGAGCTCCAAGGTTAGTCCAAGCTAGTATCAGCGAACCATCCATGTTATCATTCGATAATAGACTTTCGTCAATCCATAACTTTAATGTATGAGATAATGAGGTCTGCCAATCAAGCCGCGAGATGCTTAATAGATCAGCGGCGTCAGATGGAGCCCATCCATACGATTTTGACCAAAACAGCTCGTTATCCTCGTTAATCTCGATTATCTTGTTAACTACCTCTTCCAAAGACCACTGCTCCTGTTTCCTATTCCAATTCTGATACCAAGAGGTCATATACGATTACCTTTTTATCGTTATGTCGTTATGTTTTGTCCAGCTGAGCACAACTCCTCAGGACGCTTAAATAATTTGAGATTGTTCACACTATTGTGATTCCAACTTGACTTAACTAACAAATGACTACCCCTGTCGTCCACTTGCAGATGATGATTAACTAGGACTTTGAGAAGTGCATCGTGCTTCGATACAAAAAATATGTCGCCGTTTTGGTTGATCAACCGTTCAAATCCTCCTTGGTGGTAATGAAGGACTTTATGATGAAAAGGGCAAACGACTATGGCATTTCTAAAAGTGTCTAACTGGTCATCATATCCATTCGGTAATAATGAAGCATGTTGTAATGCAATGATGTGATGGACTTCCACATAGAAAGTTCCATCTTCCTTTTCAATAACAGGATAAATATTGAAAGGGTCACAAAGCTGGCAACGATAATCATAAAGTTCTTTTAGTTTGTTAACTAATTGTCGGTTTCGGCTGATTGATTCATTCTGCGTTACACTTCTTTCCAAGTGACCTTGAAGACCTTCCAGCTCTCTCAATAATGCTGACTTGTCTTTAGGATGTCTGTCAGTATCAGAAGGCCTTCTTTCCGAATCAAAGGTTACTGCACGTTCGTACACTCGTTCGAATCCAAGCTCTGCAAGGAACTCATCCAGTGTACTCCCCCGCCTTTTAGCGAAAGTGTATAAACGCTGATATAATGCCGTTTCCGTTCTCAGTAAGATTTTATTCTGACTGTCCTTCACTCGTAGTTGTTTTAACTCGTCAATGTATCTAGAGATTTTGTTTTTATAGTTAGAGTCTAAACGACTATCCACCTTAATGTATCCAAAGAACTCAAACAGCTCGTCGAGCGTCATATTTGCACGTGATGCTTTGTTGGTGAACTTGAAATATTCAGGTACCGTATGCGGGAAGTATACAAGGTTATCTTGAGTCACGTAACTGTTTAAAATTTCAATTAGATCCTCGTCTGTCTGCATGTTAGAGCGGCAATACCCTCCCTCGAATCCATGCATTACACAATATTCGTCGGTAGTGATGCCTCTCTTCCTACATTGTTGATTTATTCTGGCTAATGCAGCTCTATCATCGATCTTGGCGTGTTTTATTCCAAATACATTAACAGGAATCATACTTTCGCGTAATGAGAAATCAATTTCTCTGAAGGTATCGTACTTCGCCCTACCCAGCTTTTCGCTTAGTGGCTGATTAAACTCGAACAGTACTTTGGTTTGTTCGCTCCCAATAATAATGATACATGCTTGGATGAAATTCGATCTTATGGCGACAATCAATTCCTCATCCTCATAAGTAAAGATGTTTCGCTCGATCATGTCGTCAATCACTTCTTCTTCGTCAGGACTCAGATTAGTACTAGTCCAGCTAACACCAATGTACGTTCTATTAAGTTTCTGGCTAATCGCTTGCTTAGAAACCTTAAACCAAACTGCGAAGTCCATTTGGGTCACATCGAACTGCTCAATAAGTCGCCGAGCGGTTACTGCATCAAACGTCGATGGGATACCTCTGGGCTTAGTAATATATTCAAAGCCGTTGGAATCTAGAAAATCTTTTATTGTAGTGTCATTCTGCCGAGAAAAAGCCCCTGTTAGCTGGTACAAGGAGGCATGCTGCTCAGCAAAGCTCTGAATTATCTTGTCTGGATACGCCTTTTCAAGCTTTTTTTATTATATAAGAAGCATTCATGTGATATCCTCCCGCGATACTCTTGTGATTACTTAGTCAGTTCGAATCCAAGTGTGTGCTTACCGCTTTGAATATGCTTCTGAGCGAGCATTCGATTATTCGTCTAATAGTTCGACAGAAACGGAGTATATCCCTTTTTGGGGGCATAAGAAAAGCGCCGCATGGGCGCTATTCCTGTATTGTCATCGTTTCAGTTTATTGAATCTGTCACGTAAGTTAAAGTATTCTTATCATCACTTAATTCAAGGGATGCCTCTATGGAATCGTTAATATTGATTACGATGCTATACTCATCCATATTGGTAATTCGGAAAGGACCTTCGAATGGTTCCCGTTCTTGATAGTAATCAAGTTTGCCGCCTGAGTCACCATCAAGCTTAATTTCAAAACATAACATTTGATCCGAATCGCACCATTTGCCTTTGAACCCATTGATCAAGCTGGTTTCTGACGCTTCCTCTGAAGGTTGGCTTACGCCGCCCCTCTCCAGTGTATAGTCTTGCTCATTAGTCTTATAGCCCAGCTTTCCCGACTCATACCAGGTAAGAATTAGTGGCTTCTCCTCGTTTCCAACCAACAGCATTAACTGACTATAGCTTGATTGAACGTATTGGAAAGGGACTGAATTCTCCGACCCTTCAATGAAATATGTGATGACCCATTCTTGTCATCGGTTATGGATATGTTAATTGCTAATTCATCCGAACCAGGCGTACTCCATCGTCCTTCGAATGTTTCCAAATCAACTAGCTCTGTATTCGAATTAGAACTAGGCTGGTTATCTGTCGCATCCGACACTTTCTGTACAGCAACTTGGGTGTTTTTGCCAGCCTGATATGCCTTGATTCCATTTTGAGTTACAACGATCATACCATTATCAAAAAGGTTAGGATCTTGGAAAATAAAGTCCTCTTCTTGATAGCGCCATAACTCATTCCTGTATCGACGTTTAACCCCATAAGGGAGGAGTAGCCTGGATAACCTTTTAGCTTTTAGCTTTTCGCTTTGACCTTCAAAAACGGCAAGATACACTGTATTCTCAGTTGGCTCCGTAATAGTACCACTGTACACCGTCGAGAACACAGGATTACCAAACTTTTTGTTCCATTGCTCCTTGCCGTTTTCAGCATCCAACATCACCACAGTACCGTTCTTCACTTCTGTTAATAATCACTTATTATCGAACAGAGTCACTTGCGGTCTATTCTTTATGTCAAAGCTATCATTTGTATAACTCCATTTTGCTTTCTTGCTCTTCAAATCATAAGCAGTTACTCCGGCACCCAAATCGGCAACCACCACAAGCTTATTGTTTGCTGCCAGGCTATTTATTACAGCCTCGTGCTTGATGACTTCAAGCTCCTTGCCAGACTTAACACTCAGAATGTAGAGGTTCCCTTGACTAGTAACGTATACTTTCTCCCCTGCTACTATTGGAGAGGTCGACAGTGATAGTAACCCTTCACTGTAGCTCCATCTTTCTTTTCCCGTTTCGGTATTCAATGCTTTCAAAGCAACACTGCCATCTTCAAGTTGTTCATTAATGAAGAATTGCGTTAGCGCAGCATTTTGAAACGATATGTGTCCTGATCGTCGATTCAGCATAGTTCGTATTGTTGTGATGCATGTACTCAACAGCTTCCTTAGGTGTGAACCGATTTTCTCCTTTGGCTTTAACTATCGATCTCGTTGCCTGTAACAACTCATCCCTGCAAGTACTTTTCATTCAGAATCACTCCTTTCATGTTTTTTTTCTATCGTAACATGAATTTCATTTTCCAGAATAGTAAGCTTCTACTGTGAATGTTGTGATTAGAGTGAATGTCTAATTCATTTCCGCATTCAACATCCATTGTTTTCATATTGTAGGCGGGCTACAATCGGTTCAAGAGGTGAGAACAATGTTGAAAGAGGAACTGCTTGAACGAGTTCGAGAGCAGGGAATATCAATAAGCAGCAGTATGATTGAGCGATACGTAGAATATGGTCTTATCGTAGGGAATCGTGTGAGTTTAGGGTTCTCTCAAGGTGTCGTTACCCACTACGATGAGCGCTCAATAGACACTATTGTCTTAATTGACAAGCTTAAATCTAGCAGGATGTGTAAGCACCAGAAGGACTGTATTTTCATCCTTTATTGGAAAGGCTATCCCGTTCAGTGGGACAAGCTAAAAGCTCGACTTGTCGAATTCCATTCGAGCATTATGAATACATTCAAGGAAGTTGCAGGTTATACTGCACATCCTGAGTTTCCTGAGATCATTGAAGATATCGCTAATGACGAAGTAGCGAGAGCACCTAAAGCAATTGGAAGGCCAACAAAACAATCAAAAGAGATGCAGAGGATCGAAGCAAAAGAATCTACTACGCGGTTAATAATAGCCAGTAAACTCATTGCTGACATAATCGACAATGGAACCATATCGTTGGATGTGTTTCGCACTTTCAATCAACTATCTAATATCGACTCGGAAGTAATGAATGAGACTATTCTTGAGCCAACAAACGACTGGCTGCAGATGATGACCTGGAAGAACGCAGTCAGACATTCAGATGAGCAAGACTACCAAGAAGCTTACGAACTTATTGATTTGTTAAAGGAATACTGGTCGGATCTAGAGGCTCTCTTCGGAAGCGTATATGAAATTCCCTTCTTCGGTAACAGCATTAAGAACCTAGAAAACTATTTTCAATTAAAGTTCTTAACTGACAAGCCATCGTTCTACAGATACGCGTTACTTGTCCTAATCAGCGGTGGTTATCGTCAACAACTCAAGCAGTTCTTGTCCAATCCTGAAACAAGGAAAATCTGGAATCAAATTATCGCTTCCTTGCCCTCTCTCCTTGCTCAAGTTACGGGAGAGGAGGTGAAACTCAATGGGTAACGTCGGAATCGCATTAGGCGGCGGCAAGGCCTTCTCTGCCCCTGCATGGTTCATTCTGGTTCTTATCTGCTTGGCTATTATCGGTATCAACCATGTAATCAAAAAGGTAAAGAACTAAACCGAAAGAGCACCTTTCCCTCAAAGAAAAGGTGCTCATCATCGTTTGTGAATATTTACCTTGAACTTCTTCGATAGAAGCAGAATTTAATTGGTGAGACCATTGTATGCTGGTTTTTCATTTCATTATTCGTTACCGCTATATATTCTTTCGTCATCTCCAGTGTGACGTGCCTCAGCATCCCGTTGCAACGCTAATGCATTCCTGCATTGCTGCAAAAACAAGATAGCGAATGAGTGCCGCAGATCATACGCAATAATATACGTTCCGAGCTTCATGCAGTAGAATTCAATCATGTCGGTTTGTCCTCGTAAGTGCAGAAGATAGGAACTGCTCGTCCCATTCCTTAGGTCTAACCGATATTTATTCTAAAATACCCTTGATTGTCACGGGTAAATAATGTAGCGTGCCTGAGGAGTTCGTTTTGGCCGTTTCCTGCCTTACTTCAACTTCAAGAACTCTCCATATAAGTGCTATTCACGCTTCTCTCCAGTGCTTCGACTGCTTGCGGTATACCAGCTTCGAGACATCGACGAAAAGAGCGATCTATTCCCTGTACTCTTTCATTTTCTGCATGGAAATACCCTGAGCCTTCTTCCAAATCAGAAACTGTTCGGGCGCAGCTTCGTATGTTACAGGAGCTGACTTCCATACCTTTGTTAACATCCTACCAAAACAGAAACCTCTTCCACCTTTTTTACCAAGCACCTCAAAGAAGGATTCATATTCTATATGGTTAAAATGACCCTTTCAGGTACGCAGGATCACGTGTTTATGTACGATTTAGCGAATGATCACCAAAGAATCGAGGCCCTGAAATTGCCGAGGACAGGGGGCGAACCCGACATTAGTAGCCTACTCTGCAGGATTTTAAGTCCTGTCGTCTGCCAATTCCTCAAAACCAGCGTTGAGACTGGATTCTACACTATCTGTAGCCAGTTGACTCAACAGGATTCATAACCTTAAAGAACTCTTGAATCCTTTGTGTATATCTATTATAGGGAAAGAAAATTCTTCTCAAAAAAAAAAGTGTTATCGATCAGTTAAGCTATACTTCCTTCGGAATCACTATTATCATCCATAGCTATATAAGCTTCAACCACCTCTGATATCCTCTTCAAATCGTCATAATAACTTTCCCAATCTTCGAAAATAGAAAGAAAATCATCAAAGTCCTCATCATAATCTTCATCCTCAAAATCATCAAATTCCAATTCATACTTAGCAGCTTTCCAAACATTCGCCTCTTCTGCCTCTAAGTGTTTGATATAGTACTCTATTGTTTCTAATATGTGCTCATTTGACTTACTCCCCGTGACCTTTTGAATTTTGTATTGCAGATTTGGCTCAGCATACCATATATTATGATCAAGGGTATCGAGTTTCTTAAGTACTTGTGCTGCATCTTCCCTTAAGTGAAAGAATCGACCCAATACTGTAAGTCTCTTTATCTTTACATCTTGAAATACAATGTACTTCCTTAAACGCTCTACATTTTCTATCGTTTCCTCGTAAAGCAATTTCTGCTTATTAAGTTCTCGGTTAAGTTCATCCACTTCATTTATAGAGTTTCTCAAATCCTTCTTCAGGGCAGTAGCTTCATTCATTGAACGAATAACCTCTTCTTTGTCAATTTTAATTTCATCTTGTATTCTTTCAGCATCTTCTAGCTTTTCAGCTAATTGCTTCTTAAGCCAATAACCATAACAAAATCCCAGAAAGGCAAGAATCGCTACAAGAGTAGCAATTATATTTAAAATTGAGGAGATATTCCCCTGTAATAAGCCGATTCTGTCAGACTGTAAATCTATCAACTGTTGCATAACTTCCTTATCTGTTAACACGTTCCTATCTGATAAGATATCATCAACTTCACTCTTCTTAACCGTTTGATCAAGCTTTTGATCTATTAGGTTTTGCACCTCGCTAATAGTTACGGTGCTCATATCTACATTGTTGTTACCATTTCCAAAAGCACTAGAAGGTAAGAACAATAAATTTGTCACTAATAACACACAGGTAAACTTCTTCCTCATAAGATCATAAACCTTCTTTCTTTTACATCAAACGATTCTGATGATCTACAACAAGCTACAATAAATTATTGATGATAGTGGACTGTCAACAGTAAATCAGACAACTTTTTTAAGGGCTGCAGCTTTGTACTGAACTGGTGTCATGTAACCTAGTGAGCCATGAACTCGATGCCTGTTGAACCAGTTCACATAATCATATAATTCTACGTTTAGATGGTGAAGACTTTGGAAATTGATTTGATTTATGAACTCGGTTTTCATTACTTTGTAGGTGGCTTCAGCAACGGCGTTGTCGTAAGGGCATCCCTTCATGCTCAGCGAACGACCAATATTAAA